>NZ_JBNRIL010000001.1:1382421-1449452 GCF_053557995.1 Bacillus sp. XB1
CGCTTATTATGAAATTGAATGCAAAAAAGCATATTCATCCCTAAATATAGGGACGAATATGCTTATATCCGTGGTTCCACCCAGATTCCCATCACAAAAAACATAATGGCTTCTTTTGCGATAACGTCGCATACACGGCACTAGATACTTCATTTCCCTAGTGCAGCTCTAAGGTGGTAAGTTATTTTTCTGCGTTAGGAAGTTCTCAGCTTTCCTTCCTTCTCTGTATAACCGGGTAAAATAACTCGTGTCCTTTTCTTTGCTTTTTGTAAAACATCCATTTATTGTTATTTAATATATCTTATTCATTTTATTTTTGCAAGTGTTTAAAAAAATTATTTATTTAATTTAAAAAAGTGAAACCAATTTTTTTTGGTTTCACTTCACAATTTTACCAATCTTGTGGTTCGTAATTTAAGTCTGCAAATAGACGTCTTTTCTCCTTCTTCGTTAAATCTCTCCACTGCCCAACTGGTAAATTATTCAATTCAATATTCATAATTCTCGTACGTTTTAACGTGTATACTTGATAACCTAAAGCTTCACACATACGGCGAATTTGGCGATTTAGCCCTTGTGTTAAAATAATTTGGAACTCATATTTTGATAACTGTGTAATCTCACAAGGAAGCGTTTTTGTTCCTAAAATTTTAACACCCGCTGCCATTTTCTCTAAGAAATCAGGTGTAATTGGCTTATCTACTGAAACGATATATTCTTTCTCATGTTTGTTTTCAGCACGTAAAATCTCATTAACAATATCGCCATCATTCGTTAACAAAATTAAACCGTCAGAGTCTTTATCAAGACGTCCAATGTGGCTAATTCGTAAAGGATGATTCACTAAATCAATAATATTACCTTTTACTGATTTTTCACTCGTACATGTAATACCTACTGGTTTATTTAAAGCGATATATACGTGATCTCGAGCAATTCGAAGCTGCTCTCCATTTACTCGTACATCATCACCTGGGTTCACTTGGTCACCAATTTTTGCAACCTTACCGTTAATAATTACTCTTCTCTCATTAATTAGTTTATCCGCTCCACGTCGAGACGCTTTTCCAGCTTCACTAATAAATTTATTGATACGCAAATTAGGCACATCCTTTTCTAAAAAAAATTTCAAGCTCACACTGCTTCTACCGTACAATACAAAAGGGTAAGCCTCCTATTATAACTTAAATATATTAACATGAAAGGGTGTATAACGTCTTCTATTAATTACTTGTTTATAAGAAAATCTCTTTATTATACATTCATTTATGCACTTTTTCAGCGTTTAATATACAAGCCATTCTTCCTTACATACAGCTTGTTTTCCTTTTATCTCTTCTATCTCTTCATGAATATTAGCTAATTTATATAAACCTGTGAAAATCTCTTCCACATAATGTTGGTGCGTCTTTTCATCTTTCCAATACGTTAACACTATGTAACGATTTTTATTTTTTAAAGACTTCCCAACTACTCCACCTAACATTCCTTTTGCTTTTTCCATTCCTTTATTCCAAATTGTTTCTTGCTTCTGTAAAAAATGATTTTCCTTTTCCATCTTTACATCACATATAGCAACTCTTACGAATGATCCTTCTGTAACAACGTCTTTCAAATGCGTATCAGTTATATCATACAACGTTTGAAATAATTCAATTTCACATGAAAGAAACGTATCCTCTTGATTACTATTTAAATAAATTGTATCGTGAGCACCATTCATAAATGATTGATATGTACTTCTATCTTCCCATAAAGTAAATACACATGCCTCATCTTCATACCATCCACCAAATTGTCCATGAAAACCATCTAGGTGCCGTATATCACGCCATTTTCCTTGCGCATTTGAAAACAATTCCTTTTTCTCTTCTTCCACCTTACAGTAGATTGTTTTTAGTAGCATTTTTAATTCCCCCTTTAGCATATAATTTATCTTCTTCTCACAATAATTAGTTCACATAATATTTTTATAATCACCCTAATACTCTTTATAGACATATAGAACTAATCATATTTATCACTACATCTATCAAAACATCTATCGAATTTAATTTCAAATGATTCAGAATAAAAAAGATGTAACTCTTAATGAATTACATCTTTTTTTATTCTATTCATTTTCACTAAAAACCCTCTTTTCTCGCATACAACTTTCATCATTTTACTAACTTTAATTATTTATGTATAAAAAAGAAATAATTAAAATTATTTCTAACCTATTTTCTCTACTTTAAACAACATTATTGTTATATATTATAATTATAAGTTTTTAAATTTTGGAGGCGTTACATATTGCGGAAATTACTTTTTACTAAATGGACAGTTGTTATTTCTATTTTCATCATTTTCGGTACGATTTTCTATGTTACTAATGTTAAAAATAACCACGAAAAAGCAACTGTAGAAACAGCGGAGACAAAAACTTTCAAAACTAAATTACAACCTAAAATTAATGAATTGACTACTCATTATAATGACATCATCGAAAAAGATTGGTTACCTGCCTGGGAAGAGATTAACACGAATGGAGATTCAGTAGATCGAAATAAACTATTAGTTACAATGAGTGCTGTTTCCAAGCAGTACGAAACAATTATGAACGAAATAGACACGCTTAAAATTGAAGAAAACATAACAGATATAGATATACAAAAACAACTACTTCAGTTCACAACTCAGTTTAAATCCGCATCAAATTTCATGAAAAATGCAGCAAATTTAATTATAGACGGAGCAAATAACTCTACTCCAACCGATGAAACTATTGAAAAAACAAAACAAGCTTTAGGACTTGCGGATCAACATATTGTCATCGCTTTATCTACTTTAAATGAAGTTGAAGATAAATTAGGACTTACAAAAAAATAAAACTATTTACTATTTTAAAATAAAAAATGATTGCAATTCACAATTTGTATGTCTATAATGTTTTTATTGATTTACAATCAATGTGTTTATAAATTTTATAATTCGGATGAACCATTCAGGAGAAGGTCTATTGATCTACCGACGGGGCAAAAAGTTGTTATACCAGCTTTGAAACTCTCAGGTCTTGGTTACAAGTAGAACTGCATGGGGACGAATCTCTGGAGAGACTCCCTCTCGCTTTCATAGAGCGCGGAGGAAAACGAGCACCGAAGGAGCAAATCCGCTACTACAGCGGATAATCTCTCAGGTAAAAGGACAGAGACAAGCGAAAGAAAAAGCCGATTGTATCGGTTTATTTTTCTATCCCTTGTTTCTCCAGAGACCATTTCATTTACTTGAAGTGGTTTTTATTTTTTCTAAAAAAGGAGAATAAAGATGGAGACAGTAAGTAAAGTATTAGAACAACTGAATCAATACGTGTGGGGATTACCAACTTTGTTGCTACTCGTTGGAACAGGTATCATTCTCACAGTGCGTTTAAAAGGTTTACAGTTTAGTAAACTATTATACGCTCACAAACTAGCATTTAAAAAATCAGAAGATACCTCTTCTTCTGGAGATATTAGTCACTTCCAAGCACTTATGACAGCTATGGCCGCAACGATTGGTATGGGAAATATAGCCGGTGTTGCAACAGCTGTTACAATTGGTGGTCCTGGTGCAATATTTTGGATGTGGATTACCGCTTTATTCGGTATGGCAACAAAGTATGCCGAGGCAATACTTGCAGTGAAATACCGTGTTAGTAATGAAAATGGTGAATATTCAGGTGGACCAATGTATTATTTAGAGCATGGTTTAGGTAAGAAATGGCTGGCAGTATTATTCGCTATATTCGGCACAACTGCTTCTTTCGGTATTGGTAATATGGTGCAATCTAACTCAGTTGCAGAGGCAATGCGAATTAATTTCTCTTTCCCTCCTGCTTTAACTGGTATAGTAATGTCATTTTTAATCGCAATTGTTATTTTAGGCGGTGTAAAAAAAATTGGGAAAGTGACGGGATATGTCGTTCCTATTAAAGCTTTCTTTTATATAATTGCTGGTCTTATAATTATTTTCTATCACTACGAACAAATTCCAGAAGCTTTTTCACTTATTTTTTCTGGTGCATTTAATGGTACAGCAGCTGCTGGTGGTTTTATTGGGGCAACAGTTGCATCAGCTATTCAAATCGGAATGGCGCGTGGTGTATTTGCGAACGAAGCTGGTTTAGGGAGTGCCCCTATTGCCGCGGCGGCGGCAAAAACTGATTCGCCTGCAAAGCAAGCTTTAGTTTCAATGACTGGTACTTTTCTAGATACGTTTATTGTATGTACAATTACAGGACTAGTATTAATTACTACAGGTGCTTGGAGATCTGGTAAAACTGGCGTTGAAGCTACAACACTTGCATTCCAATCTGTATTTGGTACTGCTGGTAGTATGATTCTCGGTATCGCAATTATTTTATTTGCCTACTCTACTATTTTAGGCTGGTCGTATTATGGGGAAAAATGTGTAGCTTATTTATTCGGAGAAAGTGCAGTTAAATATTATAAAGCAATCTTTATTGTTATGATTGCAATTGGTGCTAATTTAAAGCTAGGAATCGTATGGACATTTGCTGATATTGCAAATGGACTTATGGCAATTCCAAACTTGATTGGTCTAATTGGATTAAGTAGTATTGTTGTTGCTGAAACGAATCGCTTTTTACAAGCAGAGAAATTGAAAGAAAATAATAAAAACCAGGCAAGTTAATCTATGAAAAAGGAATGACTCATACATGATGAGCGTTCCTTTTTTCATCCCCTCTTTTACTTAATTACTATTATTAAAAATATATTTATATCAATATTTACTCCTTTTTATTCCTCCAAAAGTTTTTCACATAAATGTCATAAATCGTATGGTCTAACTATATAGTTGAAAAGGAATGTGACATTAAAGTGTCACTGAAAAACTCATCCAAGAAAAGGGAGGAAAAATCTTTTGAAAAACAAAATCATCGTTTTCCTATCTGTTTTGTCATTTATTATTGGTGGTTTCTTCTTTAACACGAATACTTCAAGCGCTGAAACATCATCTACTGATTACGTTCCTAACCAATTAATCGTTAAGTTCAAACAAAATGCATCTTTAAGTAATGTGCAATCTTTTCATAAATCTGTCGGAGCTAATGTCTTATCTAAAGATGATAAGTTAGGTTTTGAAGTCGTACAATTTTCAAAAGGTACTGTAAAAGAAAAAATAAAGAGCTATAAAAATAATCCAGATGTGGAATATGCAGAACCGAATTATTACGTTCACGCCTTTTGGACTCCAAACGACCCATATTTTAATAATCAATACGGGTTACAAAAGATTCAAGCTCCACAAGCTTGGGATAGCCAACGAAGTGATCCTGGTGTAAAAGTAGCTATTATTGATACAGGAGTTCAAGGCTCACACCCTGATCTGGCTTCGAAAGTAATTTACGGGCATGATTATGTTGATAACGACAATACATCTGATGATGGTAATGGTCATGGTACACATTGCGCTGGAATTACTGGAGCACTTACGAATAACAGCGTCGGAATTGCTGGTGTTGCCCCACAGACTTCAATTTATGCTGTCCGCGTATTAGATAATCAAGGAAGTGGTACTCTTGATGCTGTAGCGCAAGGTATTCGAGAAGCTGCTGATTCGGGTGCAAAAGTAATTAGTTTAAGTTTAGGAGCTCCAAATGGTGGTACTGCATTACAACAAGCCGTTCAATATGCATGGAATAAAGGCTCTGTTATAGTTGCAGCTGCTGGAAATGCTGGAAATACAAAAGCTAATTACCCTGCTTATTACAGCGAAGTAATTGCAGTTGCTTCTACAGATCAATCAGATAGAAAATCTTCATTCTCTACTTATGGTAGCTGGGTAGATGTTGCAGCACCAGGTTCAAATATATATTCAACATATAAAGGAAGCACGTATCAATCATTAAGTGGTACATCTATGGCAACACCTCATGTTGCAGGAGTCGCAGCTCTTTTAGCAAATCAAGGATATAGCAATACACAAATCCGCCAAATTATTGAGTCTACTACTGATAAAATTAGTGGTACAGGTACGTACTGGAAAAACGGTAGAGTCAATGCATATAAGGCTGTACAATACGCTAAGCAATTACAAGAAAATAAAGCTTCTTAAGAAAACTTTAATCAGTCGATCTACCATGAATGCAGAATAAAATAGAAGGAGAGACTTCTATAATTAAAGCCTCTCCTTCTTACAAACTATATTACTCTCTCTGCTTTTTAACCATATGTAAATACAGTACAAAATCCATCATTGTCGATGAATGACCAAGTTGACGGATCATCGCTGTTATATTTCCTCTATGATATGTACCATGATTTACAACATGTTGCACTAATTCTAAAATCGAAGTTTCTAATTTCCCTACGTATGGATTCTCAATAACAAATACAGCATTCACATCTTGTATTGTAATTAAAAACTCTTTATATTGATTTGCCATGTTTTCAAACATTTTTTCTAATTCATGTAACGATTTAGTTTCAATTTGTTTTCGTAAATCTTCTCGGTCTTGTATTGCTTCATTCATACTTTTACCATGCAATATATGTAACCACACTTGATCTGTAATATAAATATGCACAAAAGTATCCTTAATGGATGGGAATACACTCTGTATCTGCTCATTAAAAATTTTCTCATAGTTTGGTAACTCTTTTAATCGATTGAATAATCTAGTATTAGCCCAAGCATGGTAATCACACTGTTTTAATATATAATCTTTCAATTTATATTACCTCCTTATTATATGAAACGAATGGCTTGTTTCTTCATTTCTGATTCTCTATCAGCCTTTGCAATCCCTTTTTCTTTCATTTCATGCTTATTTATCGTTTTATATTTTACATACGTATAAAATTCCGTTTGAAATGGAAATGGTGTAATCCGAATTGTTTCCTCGTCCACCCATTCAGCTTGAATAAGTTTCTCCTCTTTACTATTAAACATTTCTGTTCCTTCAAAACCATCTTTAAATAAATCAATTTCATCTTTCTTTTTGACACCAGGCTTATTCATACATACGTATAAAGAAAGTTCATCACAAAACTTTAATAATCTATAATGCTTATCGAACATCGCAAACTGTTCCTTTGTTAACGTTTTCAAAATTCTTTTTTGTCGTTCTAATTCATGTTTATAAAATGACATCATCTCTTCATCTTCCTCGTTTAGTGGAAATGATAAAAAATGTTTACTACAAAGCAATGCCCCGTATGGATTAGAATTTTCAATTTCATTCAATCCAATCGTATAAAAAACAAAACGTAATGGGCTTGGACAATCCATAAATGTATATGGAATATTTTTAGCATCATTCAAAATTGGTACTTTATCAAGCTCTATCCATCCTCTGTCATGCTCATATATTGCATCAACTGTTTCTTTTAAATATGTTTTATCTTCAAAAAAGTCTTCTTTTATATGCTTTGCAATCTCTCCAGCTAAAAAACCATGATCATGTTGACGAATTAAAATACTTTCCTTCTCATTTTTTTCACGAAAAATCATTCGTATACTCCCCCTCATCCTCATATTAAAGCTTTTTATATGCATCGATTCTTAATTAATCCCTAAATAATAGAAGGGATTCAGTCTCTTGCAACGAAATTAACATAATTATATAGTATTCTTTCTAATCATAGTGATAGCTTTATCTTTACTATCTATTATACTAAAACATTCATTCCAAAAATTTTTTTATGAGGTGAAAACATGAACAAAACAGAATTAATTAAAAACGTAGCTCAATCAGCTGATATTTCTCAAAAGGACGCTTCTGCAGCTGTACAATCCGTATTTGACACAATTGCTAATGCATTACAATCTGGAGATAAAGTTCAACTAATCGGGTTTGGAACTTTTGAAGTACGCGAAAGATCTGCTCGTACAGGACGTAATCCGCAAACTGGCGAAGAAATTCAAATCGCCGCTGGTAAAGTTCCTGCATTTAAAGCAGGTAAAGAATTAAAAGAAGCTGTTAAATAAAAACAAGAAACCAGCCATTTTATAGGCTGGTTTCTTGTTTTTATTTAAGCAATTGCTTTATATTCTCTGCATGATACACTTCACAAATATAAAATACACATTTGCAGTTACTTACAATTTGATACTTTCTAGTTGGATACACATTCGCTGTAACAGAACATCCATCAAACAATTCAATAATATTTCCAGATGGCTGATATCCTTCATATAATACGTTTCTTCTTACTTCCATCTTTTCTATAAGCTTTTCAACAGGAATATTTCCACTCTCTAATTCACTCTTTATTGCGTCCGGTAAAAACGAAGTGTCTGCAAAAATTAGATTTTCAGATAACACCTTTCCTTTATAACTAACATTAGATACACGGTAAAGAAATGTTCCATCTTTATCAAAGAAATTCTTTGCTTCTTTCGGAATGTACTGTCTACCAAGTGCCTCTTGTTCAAGAACATCAAACTGAACTGTATCATTTAAAAGCTTTTCTAAAGCATGAATGGATGATGTATCTCCAGAAAATAAAATATTTTTAATTGCTTGTACATTATAAGTGAATTCATTCTTTCTATTTTCCGCTACTAACATGAGGAACACCTCTTCTGTAATTTTTTTATTTAAGATTTAAAAGTGCTGCCGCGTCTAATTGCGTAATTTCAGTCACTTCCTTACTGAATATTGCAACAGAAGCCCTATAATCTAAACTAGGCCTTACATCTTCCATCATTGTATTACTTGCTAACTCTTGTCTATCCTTAAAAACCAACAAGTTTGGAGGATCATTTGGAGCTGATACTGTAATATGTACTGGTGGAATCATTAGTCCTTCACCTGTCGCTTTCAGCACCGCTTCTTTTCGAGTCCAATATGTTAAAAAACCTTCTATTTTCTGTTCATTTGGCAGTTTCATAACTTGCGCTATTTCAATGTCTGTTAATACACCTTCTGCCATTTTCATAACATCTATACTTGGATTCATTTGTTCTACATCTATGCCAACAGGTGCAGATTTTGTAAATGCAACGACAACCCACTCACCTGAATGCGAAACGGATAATTGCGGCATACCTTCTGGTAATTGTGGTCTTCCATGCTGCAATTTACATACTGAGCACATTCGATCAATTGGTACTTGGACTGGTGACATAGAAAGTATCTTGCCGAGAACTAATCTACTTATTACGCAACCTATTATAAAACGAGCTCGATCTGCCGAATGATGATACGAATTTGCTTTCTCTCGCTCTATATCATTTAGTAAATTGTAATGCCATGATTGTAAATCCGAAATTCTTGCCCACCATATTTGACAATCATTCTCATTCAAAGTTGGAATAGAATCTACAACTTTACTTTCTATCATGTAAACTCTCCTTTATTCAACGAATATCAATTTTCATAAAAAAGCATACGTATATTGTTATTCATTGACAAGTACTTTCTCTTTTTCTGATACAGATAATGTTTTTTCTTTCTTCTTTGACATTACCTCTTTATCGGAAATACGTAAAGAAAATAGTAGTGCTATGAGCAAAAATATTGCTGACCCAATTAATGCTGCTTGATATGGTAAAAAATCGGATTGAACGTTATTACCTCCAAAACCAGCTAGTATACTAGCTAAAACCGCTACTCCTATTGCTGAACCTAGTCGATTTTGCACATTGAATATAGTAGTCGCTCTCCCCATAGAAGGCGGCGTGATATTGTTAAAGGCAGAAAATTGAACCGCACCGACAGATTGACCTAAGAAAATACCGATACCAAACAATAATGCCCGGATTTGCCACGGATTCGTATCGTGATTTACAAAACTCAATAAAACAAATATAACCGCCGTACATATTAATCCAATAGAAATTACCTTTCGAGCTCCTAATTTCTTATATGACCATGGTACAATTTGTGAAGAAATCATTAATCCAATCGCCTCTGGAAATGTCGTAAGTCCTGATTCCAGTGCAGAAACTCCTATCACATTTTGATACATAAGAGGAAAAACAAATAACATTCCTAATAAACCAGCTGATGAAAATAATGATATAATGCTCATCTTTCTAAAGACTGGTTCTTTTAATAAGCGTAAATCTAACATCGGTTGCTTTACTTTCAGTTCTACAATTATAAACAATGTAATGAATACAACCCCAGCTATCCCAGTACTCATAATTTCTGGAGAAATCCACCCTTTTGATGGTCCCTGGCTGAGTGCATATATGAGCATCGCAAATCCTGGTGCTGATAAAATAAAGCCGAGCGAATCAAAGCGACCAGCTGATTTTTCAACATGTTCTGCTAAAAATAGAAGTCCAAATAGCAATGCAACGATTCCAAACGGTAGATTAATATAAAATGCCCAACGCCAAGACATTTGATCTACAAAGAAACCACCGATGATAGGACCAATTGCTGGTGCTACAGCAATTGGAAGTATAATGAACCGGGAAATCTTCGGTCTTTCCTCTGGTGAAAATGTTCGAAATAACATCGCCATTCCGACCGGTGTTAAAAGCCCTCCGCCAGCACCTTGAATAATACGGAAAATATTCAATGAAGTAATATCGTTAGCCATTCCGCATAAAGCAGATGCAATTGTAAATACGAAAAGAGCAATTAAAAATACTCTTTTCGTACCAAAACGATCTCCTAACCAACCAGAAATCGGGAGGAAAACAGCTAAACTAACTAAATATCCAACATTCACCGTCCCCATTGCAGATGGAGGTACTTGTAGTTCTCTACTTATCGTTTGCAGTGCTACATTTACAATCGTTGCGTCCATCGCAGCCATAAACATCGCAGTTATATAAACGATACTTACAACTACTTTTGGATTTAGTTTTTCTTCCATTATCGTTTTCCTACTAATGTTTTTTCGCGAACTTGATTACCTTGTGGATTCAAATCTTTCCAGTTATATTCAACATATTCTAAGCAGCTCTGCCTACTAGCTTCTTCATATACGACATTCCAGCCAATAGGTACATCGAGAAAAGCAGGCCAGAGAGAATACTGGCCCTCCTCATTTATTAATACTTTATATGTGTAATTATCATTGTCAAATGGATTCGTCATACTCTACTTACCCCTTTCTTATTCTGCAAATATTTCGCTAATACTTGTCCAATTTCCGTAAGTGGACCTGGCTGACATAGATCTTTATGTCTACAATCAATATCGTGCTGCACAATTTGCCCATCTAAATAATTTAGCCACGTATTTGGAGAAATAGGATCAAACCAGTCTGGTATAACAGTAGATCTAAAGAATAAGATATCTCCGTTATAAACTTTCGGTACATATTTCCCTAACAACCCTACTGAATTTACATATGTTTCTTTCAAGTTCAATATAGTCTCTTCTTCAAGACTTGCTAATGCACTTCCATCTTTACGAAGGATTTCAACTGCACTTTCCATTGTAAGTGGTTTACCATCCATGTTATCTGGGTCATATCCGCCTAAAGCAAGTAATGCGATTAACGCTTCCTCTTCAGTAGGCGCTTCCGTATTCGGTAAGAAGTGTCCAGGATAAGAATCAAGCATAACGAGTAATTCTACTTCTTCCCCTTCATTTTGTAATTGCGCTGCCATTGCATGCACAACATTTCCTCCAAGCGACCAACCTAATAAACGATATGGTCCATAAGGCTGTACTTCACGAACATGTTTCAAGTAATCCGCCGCCATCTCCTCTAAACTTTTTGGAAGTTCTTCATTTTTAGCAATACCACGTGCTTGTACACCATAGATTGGATAATCTTTTCCTAAAGATTTCATAAGTCCTGCATAGCACCAACTTAATCCACCTGCTGGATGTACACAAAATAGTGGTAATTGATCCCCGCTTGCTCGTAATGGAAGCAACACATCAAGTGCACTTTGACCATTCCCCATCTCAAGTCTTTCAGCTAACCCTGCAACAGTCGGTGCTGCAAATAAAGTGCCAATGTTTAGTTCCACTCCAAGCGCCTCTTTCATGCGGCTCATAAGCTGCACTGCAAGGAGTGAATGGCCACCAAGATCAAAGAATCCGTCATCAATTCCAATTTGAGGTACACTTAGCACTTCTGTAAACAAGTCACATAACATTTCTTCTTGCGGTGTTCTTGGACCACGACTAGAAGATGATGCGATAAATTCTGGAGCTGGCAATGCCTTTCTATCTAATTTACCGTTTGGAGTTAAAGGTAACTCATTTACTACTACAAAAGCGTATGGAACCATATAATCTGGTAAACTACCACTAGCAAACTGACGCATTTCATTCGTATCAATCGCTTCATTATTTGATGCAACGATATAAGAAACTAACCGTTTATCCCCTGGTTGATCTTCCCGTACAATAACGGCTACTTGCTCAACTTTAGGGTGCTTCATTATGACTGCTTCTATTTCTCCTAATTCAATTCGGAACCCACGAATTTTTATTTGATGATCTGCACGTCCTATATAATCTAGCGTCCCATCTTTACGCCAGCGAGCTAAGTCTCCTGTACGATACATTCTTGTACCTGGCTTTCCAAATGGATCTGCGATAAAGCGTTCAGCCGTTAATCCTGCTCTTCCTAAATATCCACGCGCAAGCCCTGCACCTGCAACATACATTTCTCCAACTACTCCAGGTGGCACTGGTTGTAAATAGTTGTCTAACACATACACTTTAAGGTCAGGTATACTGCACCCAATTAAACTATTTGCTCGTAAAGAGACTATAGTTTCATCTAATTCAATATAACTAACATGTACTGTCGTCTCCGTAATACCGTACATATTAATAAGCTTTGGTGCGTTATGAGGATGTCGACTATACCAATCTTCTAAGCGACTTAGCTCAAGTGCTTCTCCTCCAAAAACAACATATCGTAAAGATAATTTTTGGCCAATCTCTTCATTTTCACGATCTGCTTGCATCAATTGATAGAACGCTGATGGAGTTTGATTTAAAACCGTAACCTTTTCTTTAACAAGAAGCTGTAAAAATTCTTTCGGTGAGCGACTTACAGTATGTGGCACTACAACTAAA
This sequence comes from Bacillus sp. XB1, assembly GCF_053557995.1. Classification (NCBI taxonomy): domain Bacteria; kingdom Bacillati; phylum Bacillota; class Bacilli; order Caryophanales; family Bacillaceae; genus Bacillus; species Bacillus sp. XB1. The sequence continues at coordinate 1,395,416 of NZ_JBNRIL010000001.1, forward strand.
CGCCCTCCGTATAATAAAGGTCCCCAAATTTCCCAAACAGAGAAATCAAAAGCGTATGAATGGAACATCGTCCAAACATCGTTTCCGTCAAACTGGAACCAATGATCAGTTGCTCCTAAAAGTCTTACTACATTTTGATGAGGTATCATAACGCCTTTCGGTCTACCCGTTGACCCTGACGTATAAATAACGTAAGCAATATGTGATGGAGATAATGGCTTAATTCGTTCCACTTCATCAATATTGTCTTCACTATATTTCTCAACTTCTGCTATTACTTTTACATTATCAATTAAAACTTTTAGTGCCTCATTACATTCAATTTCCACTTCTGAATTCATTAAAACACATGATGGTTTCGCATCGTGTAGCATAAATGAAATACGGTCTGCTGGGTAATCTGGATCTAACGGAAGGTATCCAGCACCAGCTTTAAGAACAGCTAATAAGCTTACAACCATGTTTAATGATCTTGGCATCGCTAAAGCAACGAGTTGATCAGGACCAATCCCTTTTGCTATTAGGAATCGAGCTATTTTATTTGCTTTTCTATTTAACTCTTCATAAGTTAATTTCTTATCTTCAAAGACAACAGCAATAGAATTTGGATTTATATGAGCCTGCTTTTCAAATAATTGTGGCAATGTCATTTCTGGTGCAATTTGAAAACCACCATTCCACTTTTCTAACACTGTATTTTTCTCTGCTACAGTTAATATTTCTAATCTGCCAATTGATTGATCCGGATTTGTAACTGCATCATCTAATAACAAAATGAATCGTTCTATTAGTTTTTGAACCGTTTCACGTTTATATAAATCGGTACTAAACTCTAGTAATCCATGTAAACCGTTCGGAGTACCATCAACCCCGTTACTCTCACTAATTTCAAATGTTAAATCAAATTTTGCAGAACCGACGCTTTGAATTTCAAGGCTCGCTTCTAAACCTGGTACATGAAACGTTGCTTCTGGTGTATTTTGAAAAGCTAACATAACTTGAAACAACGGGTGGCTGTTTCGAGTACGTACTGGATTTAACACTTCAACAAGCCTTTCAAATGGAACATCTTGATTTTCATAAGCTGCAAGATTTACCTGCTTCACTCTATTTAATAATTCTTTAAAACTTGGATCTCCTGACGTATTTGTACGTAACACTAATGTATTTACAAATAAACCAACAATATCTGAAAGTACATCATCATTTCTTCCAGCAATCGGACTTCCAATTGGTATATCAGTGCCTGCACCTAATCTTGTAAATAGTGCACTAAGCCCTGCTTGCAATACCATAAACAAACTAACTCCATTTTTACGTGCAAGCTCTACTAACCTACTATGCATACCTTCATCTATATGAAAATGAATTGTTTCCCCGCGGTAACTCGTCTCAATTGGACGCTGGAAATCTGTAGGTAACTCCATTTGGTCTGGTAAACCTTTAAGTTCTTCTTTCCAAAAATCTAATTGTGTTGAAATAAGACTCTCTGGTGTCGTTTCATCACCTAGCAATTGCTGTTGCCAAAGTGCATAATCTGCGTATTGAACTGGAAGTGACTCCAGCTGAACTCTGTCACCTTGACATCGCGCTTTATACGCCGCTGTAAAATCTCTCGTTAACGGCTGTAATGACCAGCCATCACCTACAATATGATGTAATAGAATTAATAATACATGTTCGTTTTCACTCACTGTAAAAAGTTGCAAACGAACTGCCGACTCAAAATCGAGGTTAAAGCTATATCTTACCGCCTCTGAAAGTACACTTTCTAATTCATCTTTACATGTATTAGTTATAACCATTTCTAGATTTAAGTTTTCCATATCTAAAATTTTCTGATAGGAACTACCTAATACGTTAGGGAAAATTGTTCTAAGTGTTTCATGTTTCTCAACTACATCATAAAAAGCACCTTGTAATGCTTCCCGATTCAATATTCCATTCATACGAATGACTAGCGGAATATTATAAGTAGGACTTGGACCTTCTAAACAATTTAAGAACCATAACCTGCGCTGTGCAAATGAAAGTGGAACTTCATTTGGCCTACTTGCTTTCTGAATAGCTGGTCTTGCGCTTTTTGCATGGTTTAATTGTTTCGCCAGTTCGGCAACAGTTGGTGATTCAAATAGTTTCCCAATTCCTAATTCCACACTTAACGTTTCACGAATTCTTGCCATTAAACGAGATGCAAGAAGTGAATGTCCACCCATTTCAAAGAAATTATCATCAATGCTAATTCGAGAAACACCAAGTACTTCTGCAAATAAATCACATAATATTTCTTCTTTCGGATTTCTAGCAACTCTCTCATTGTGCATTCCATTAAAATCAGGAGCAGGTAATTTCTTTCTGTCAACCTTACCATTTGGCGTTAATGGTAGTTCTTCTAGCACAACAAATGCCGATGGTATCATATAATTCGCTAAACTTTCTGAAACATAAGAACGAATTTCTGAAAGATTAATCGGTTCCTTTTCTTCTGCAACGATATACGCAATGATGCGTTTATCATTTGGACGATCTTCTCGTACCATTACTATCGCTTGTTGAATATTTTCATGTCGTTGTAATACCGTTTCAATTTCAGCTAATTCAATTCGGAATCCACGAATTTTAATTTGATGATCTGCGCGACTAATGTACTCTAACGCACCATCACTACGCCATTTCACGAGATCTCCTGTACGGTACATGCGCTTCCCTGATTCTCCATAAGGATTTGCAATAAACCGTTCAGCTGTTAACTCCGGTTTTCCTAAATATCCGCTTGCAAGTCCCTCCCCCGCAATATATAATTCCCCAATAACTCCAGGTGGAACTGGTTGTAACCCTGCATCCAATACATACACTTCTGTATTGCAAATTGGCTTTCCAATAGGAGGTATACCCTTTTCACCTTCATCAATGTTCATGAAAGTAGACCAAATCGTCGTTTCAGTTGGTCCATATAAATTAGTTATTGAGCAACCTAATTCTTTTAATTTATTTGCTAAATGCTCTGGAAGAGCTTCACCACCAACAAGTATATTTAGCCCTTGTAGCTTCTCTGGATAATCAGTTACTAACGCCTGCCAAAGCGTCGGTGTAGCCTGCATAATTGTCACTCTTTCTTCTTGTAAAAGTGTCGTTAATGCTGATGGCTCTTGTATGTCTTCTTTTTGCGCAATTGTTAAACTTGCACCACTAATAAGAGGTAAATAAATTTCTAGAGCAGAAATATCAAACGCAAACGTTGTAACTGCTAATAAATGATCATTTTCATTTAATGAAAACTTTTGTTGCATAGCCATTAAAAAGTTACTTAAACCTCTCATAGGAACAATTACACCTTTTGGGTTTCCTGTTGAGCCTGAAGTATATATTGTATAGGCTGGGTTTAAAAGTGATACATCATTCTTACATGCTATATTCATACGAGAATATGTATGTAACGCTAGTTTCGTTTCTTCTTCATCTAATACAATTTTTTTCATATCATTTTCTATAACTAACTTAGATGAAACAGATGAATGTGTTATGATACAAACTGGTTTTGCATCATTTACTATATAATTAATTCTTTCTGCTGGGTATTCTGGATCTATTGGTAAATACGCTGCACCAGCCTTTAAGACTGCTAGCATACTAACTACCATTTCTATTGATCTAGGGAATACTAAAGCTACAAACTGGTTTGGTCGTATTCCTTCTTCTACTAAATAATGTGCTAGTTCATTCGCTCGTTCATTTAGCTCTTTATACGTAAGGTTTACACCGTCACAAGTAATGGCTAGTTTATTGGGATTTTTTTGCACTTGTTTTTCAAATGATATAGGCAGACTGATTAACTCATCGTCTTCCTTCGTTTCATTCCATTCCAATAAAACTTTATGATTTTCTTCAGGCAGAGTAATGTTTATTTTTCCAATCGACTCGTTTTTCTCATAATTATTTACTACTAATTCAAATAGATTCATAAATCTTTCTTTATGCAATGCTAGCTCCTCGCCATTATATACTTCAGGATTTGCATCAAAATGAATCATTAGCTCATTTTGATCAAAACGTTTATATACATTTATTGATAAATCATCGACAGGTCCTGCTGATAAATTATGCGTAATACCACGATTTCCAGCAAAATTTAGCCCGTAATCAAAAGGCATAACATTCACTAACGGTCCAAACAACCTTTGATTTTCACCTAGTAACTTTAAGTCTCTTCTTAATTCCTCATGACGGTATTTATAATGGCGACGTACATCTCGGATTTCTTTAGAAACTTGTTGCAATAATTCCGCAAGAGTTATATTTGGAGTTACTGTAATACGAAGTGGCACTAAATTCATTACCATACTTGGTGTATGAATAGATACCGAACCTAGACGTCCCATCATCGGTAAACCTAAAACAATATCATTTTCACCTGTTAATTTATGCATATAAATACTTGTTATAGCGACAATGAATTCCGGCCAACTTGTTAACGAAATATTGATATCTTCTAGTAAAGTTTTCGTGCTAGAACTAGATAAATAAGCTGTTTCTCGTGAAAATCCATTTGATGTTCTCGGTGCTCGTTCTGCCAAACTTACAACTTCTGGTTCATCTGCATACTTTTCTAACCAAAAAATACGATCTTCCTGAAATTGTTTAGACTCACGATACTCAATATCTTCTTGCACGACTTTTGCAAGAGAACCAAATGGTTTTTCATTCTTGTTTATTTCTTCTATAAGTGATGTATACTCATTCGCTACTTTTTGGCTAAGAAGTGAAAATCCATAGCCATCCATCACAATGTGATGGATGCGCTGATACCAAAAGAAACGATTATTTTCAACTTGAATAAGTGCTTCAGTAAATAAAGTATCTTTTTTCAAATCGACTGGCATAGATAAATCATTTTTCATCCATACTTTAGCAGCTTCTTCAGGGTTTTCTTCTTTCCGAACGTCAATAAAATGCATATGAAACTGTGATTCTTCAATAACTTGCCATGGGCCAATTTCATCCTCTTCGAAGCGAACGTGAAGTGCTTCTGCTTCCATTACAACTTTACGTACAGCTAATTCAAAAATGTCTTGATGAATATTCCCGTTTATTTCTACATATTCCCCAGTATTATATATCGGATTAAGCGGATCTAATTGTTGCGCAAACCACATACCAGACTGCGCAGATGATAACGAATGACGAATCTTTTGACTGTTAGGCATTCTTTACTACCCCTTTATTATGTAGTCTATTTGTTACAGCACCTGTGCTGTTTGTGAAGATAGTAAACTGTACCAACCTGCAACAGTTGGACGTTCTGCTAAATGTGCAAAAGTGATTTCTTTCCCTTCACGACGCCACTTCTCTACTAAACTCATAATTCTGACCGAATCAAGCCCTCTATTTAATAAGTCCTCATCAATATCAATACTCTCTACTGGCTCACGAAGTAGTTGTGCAACTAGTTCATGCACTTCCTGTATAGTGATTCCTTCACTCTCATCATCTTTTACACTTTGTAAATCGTTTAACAGTAGGTTTGTTGATGTCGTTACTGCACATCTATTAGATGCATACTCCAATGCTTGTTTATGATGCTCTAGTGAAAAATCAGCAACTGCATCTGCTACAAAGAACGGCTCTATACCATCCATAAATGCTTCACAAGCTGTTAAAAGACAGCCAATATGCGCATAAATACCGCAAATAATGAGTTGATCTTTTCCTTGTTCATTTAAAATTTCTAATAGATTTGTCTTTTTAAATGCACTATATCTCCATTTTGTGAGGAATATATCATCCTCATCAGGAGTAAGTTCATCAACAATTTTCTTTTTATCTGGTCCAGCAGGAATACCGTCACCCCAAAAGTCTTGTAATAAACCTCTTTGTTCTAACGTTTGTCCACCAGGTTGCGCTGTATAAACAACTGGTATACCAAGTTGTTTACATTTTTCTCTTATCATTTTAATATTTGAAATAAGTTCTACTTTTGGTGATTCTTTATCGCTATATACATCAAGAAAATATTCTTGCATGTCATGAATTAAAAGTACTGCACGTTTCGGATCTGGTGTCCAATTCACTTTATTTTTTGGTAGTTCTGATTCAATTGGCATTTTATATACTGAAATAGATGGGATAGCCATCTAATCACTTCCTTCCGGTTTTTATTATTGTTTTACTGTAATAAGTTTTTCAGCAATGACTTTACGTAGTTCTTTTTTGCTGACTTTTCCGACTCCTGTTTGCGGGAATGATTCAATAAATTCAATTCGATCTGGAATTTTATAAGCCGCTATACCACGTTCTCTTAAAAACATTTTTAATTCACTTACTGCCGGAACTTGTCCGCGAGCTATAACAAAAGCACAGGTGCGTTCACCTAAATAATCGTCAGGCATAGATACGATTGCTACGTCATGGATCGCATCGTGTGCTAATAGATGATTTTCAACTTCTTCCGCAGCAACTTTCTCACCACCGCGGTTAATTTGATCTTTATCTCTTCCTTCTACAATGATGTATCCTTGTTCATTTACTTTTACAAGATCACCTGTGCGATAAAAGCCATCCTTTGTAAATGATCGTGCATTATGCTCTTCGGCTTTATAGTAACCACGAATTGTATATGGACCTCGTGTTAATAAACTACCTACTTCGCCCGGTTGTACATCGTTGTCATTTTCATCAACAACTCGTACTTCATCGAGTGCAGACATCGGTCTACCTTGTGTATGAATAATAATTTCTTCCGGATCGTCTAATCTTGTATAGTTCACTAATCCTTCCGCCATACCGAATACTTGCTGTAACGTACATCCAAATGTAGGACGTATACGTTTTGCAACCTCAGCGCTAAACTTAGCACCACCTACTTGCATAACCTCTAGGCTTGATAAATCGGCATTACGAGAAGATGCAGCATCAAGCCAAATCATTGCTAATGGCGGAACAAGCGCTGTAATTGTAACTTTTTCTTTTTCGATAAGAGCAAAGGCCTCATCTGGACTACCACCAGTTGCCAATACCACTTTTCCACCCGCATAGAAAGTTCCAAATGTCCCTGGAGAACTCATTGGGTAATTGTGTGCTACTGGAAGAACTGCCATATAGACGCTTTCTGCATTCAAATTACAAATTTCAGCGCTAACACGTAAACTATAAATATAGTCATCATGTGTTCTAGGAATTAATTTAGAAAGACCTGTTGTGCCTCCTGATAATTGGAGAAATGCAACATCACTTGGCTGAACTTCTGGTAATGAGACGGGATCCATATACAGATCATTTATGTTCACAAACTCTTCTTCTTCTCCCACTACAATTACATGTTGTAAAGTTGGCACTTTCTCTTTCACTTCTCTTGCTAGTTTTCGATAATCAAAACCGAGAGCCTTATCTGAAATAACGTAAGCGCTCGCCTCGCCAAACTCACAAAAATAACTAATTTCACTGCTTCGATGTGAAGGTAGTGCAAAGACAGGAAGCGCTCCAATTCGAAATAGTGCAAAACATATTTCGAAAAACTCGATAATGTTAGGTAACTGGATTACAACTCTGTCCTCTTTCTTTATTCCTAAATTCAGTAAACCTGCTGCTAAACGATCTACCTTTTTATTAAGTTCACTATATGTTATATGCTTCTTACCACTTACAACCGCGATTCGATCTCCATATTTCTCAGCCCGCTCTCTTAACACTCCTCCAAATGTTTCACCAAGCCAACATCCTGCTTCTCGGTAACGATCGGCAAATTCTTTTGGCCATTCTGTATAACCTACTAGCATTCTTTCTTCCCCCTATTTTTCATTAAGTGAACTATCTCTTAACCCTAAAGCTTTTAGCATTGTTTGGAACTTAGCTGATGTTTCTGCTAACTCATCTTCTGGTTTTGACTCAGCAACAACTCCAGCTCCTGCATATAAACGAAGTGTATTTTCTTGTACTTCAGCACAACGAATTGTAACAATCCATTCTCCATCTCCATTTAAATCGCTCCATCCTAGCATTCCTGTAAAGAACTCGCGGTCAAATGGCTCAATATGCTGTATAGCTTCTCTTGCTTTTTCCATCGGAGTTCCGCAAACTGCTGGCGTAGGATGAAGGGCAATTGCTAATTGTAAAGAAGAAGTATTTGGATCCTTAAGTTCACCTTTCACTTCTGTAGACAAATGCCACATCGCTTCACTATGAATAACTGATGGCTTTTCTGGAACATGTAATGTATGACAATACGGACGAAGTGCAGCGGCAACCGCTTCAACTACTACCGCATGTTCATGTAAATCTTTTGGCGAAGAAAGTAATTCCTCTGCTCTTCTTTTATCTTCTACTGGGTCCTCACTACGTGGCCTTGAACCAGCTAACGGGTTAGAAATAACTTGCATACCATTACGTGAAACAAGTAATTCAGGGCTTGCTCCAATTAGCGTCTTACTGTTCTCTTTTTCATCTTTCGGTAAATTTACAGCAAATGTATAACCATGCTTATTATGCTCTGCTAATTCTCGCAGAAGTTTTTGCTTATCAATCTTTTCGGAAGATTTAACATCTAACGATCTGGATAGAACGATTTTCTTTAAATCACCGTCCTGTATTTTTTCAATTCCTTGCTTCACACCATTCATATAAACTTCAGGGTCTGGCACTGGTGTCATTTCAAATGTTACATTCTCATTTGTTTCAAGCTGATTTGTTGTATCCAATTGTAAACGCTCAGAAATTCTGCTATATTCTGGTACGATGAGTTGGACTTCTTTTCTACGATCAAATGGCAAAGCACCCACAACGATAGGATTTGGATTTCCAGCTTGTTTCGCATTACTTAATGTCGCTTGCACAAGCTCTGGGAAACTTTCAATTTCACGATGCTTTACTGTAGTAAACTCTCCTTCTGCTAATATCGTTCGAGTTGGTGAAGCGAAAAAGAATGAAGATTCAGTCTTATAATCTTCTAAAAGTTTTTCTGACAATTCCTTTACAGCTATATGTTCATTCATAATATAATAACCTCCTGAATTTTTATTAAACTCCTAACGTAGCACCGCCATCAACACATAAATTGTGCATTGTAATATGACTTGCTCTATCTGAGGCTAAAAATAACACTGCTTCAGCAACTTCTGAAGGTTGTGCAATTTTTTGTAATGGAATTCCGAGTCTATATGTATTTTGAGAACCAGCAATTATATTTTTAGCTCCATTCTCATCAGCCCATAGTAATCTTTGCATCTCAGTTTCAGTAGAACCTGGAGAAACTAAGTTGCAGCGTATATTGTATGCCGCAAGCTCTAGTCCTAAACATTTCATAAACATCGTCGTTGCGGCCTTTGACGCAGCATACGCAGCCATCTCCATTCTTGGCGTATTTGCCGCATTTGAACCGACTGTAACAATTGCCCCCGATTTTCTTAACATCATATTTTTACTTACCGCTCGGGACATATTGAAAACCCCTGTCGTATTTACAGAGAATGTTTTATTCCAATCTTCATCACTTAACGAATGAATTGGTCCCATACGTAAAACCCCTGCAACATTTATTAAAATATCTATTGGCGCTATTTCATTTGCAATATGATTTACCATGTCTTCAACAGCGGCGCTATCACTCACATCTAAACGAAACGTTTTCATACGTGTATTGTTTAATTCATTTTGATTTAAGAGTACATTTAACCCCTCTTCATTTTGATCAACCGCAATAACTGTGGCTCCTCTTTCTAAAAACATTTTGGCAACGACACTGCCTATGCCTTGTGCTGCACCTGTTACTAAAACTGTTTTCCCATCAAATTCCCCTAAGTTCATTTTCTCTATCCTTTCACATAAACATTAATTTCATTAAGTAACACCAATGATATTGATTTTCATTATCAGTTGTGTTGTAAAAAATAATACACTTACTAAACTAATTGGTCAAGTGCGCATTACTTTAAAATCCATTTTATTGATAATGTTTTTCATTTAACATCTTACACCGAAATGATAATGTTTCTCAATAAACTTGTCAATCTTTTTTTATTTTTCAGATAAACCATTTTAATGCTTCTTAATAAAATCATATGTAAACGCATTAAAAGTACTTATATTATAAATAAAATTCAAAGTCCTCTTTTTAAAATTGAAGAAACTAAACTAGAGATACGTTCATTTACAATGCTTTATGAAAAACTCAAGTATATATTTTCTCAATATTTTTCTGAAAATATATCTTACAAATACTAATGAATGTCTTTTTTGTCATTTAAGATTTAATATATATTTCGAATACGATGTATCAATTTATTGTATTTCAATATAATCCAAATAGGCATTTCACTCACTTTTACATCTATGAAAATCATAAAAGTAATTTAACCTTGTTAAAATAACTCATAAAAAAAGCATCCTAATTAATAGAATAGGATGCTTTTTCGTAATCATATTGTTATAGAAGATTTATATACTTATGCTACGCTGCGATACTCTTCTTCTTTTTCTTTTTTCTGCTTAGGTGCTTGAATTAAAATTGCGATAATGAATGACACGACACATAATACACCTATTACCATGAACGTTGGTTTGAATCCACCTAGAAGTGCACCGATAAAGGAACCTGCAAGCGCCCCAAATCCAAATCCTTGATACACAATTCCGTAGTTCTTACTATGGTTTTTCATACCGAAGAAATCACCAACAATAGCTGGGAAAATAGTGATATTTCCACCAAAGCAAAACGCTACACTTGCTACACATACGAAGTAAATACCATAATTTAAATCTACAAAACTTAGAACTAAGACTGAACTCGCCATAACAACAAAAGTACCAGTAACGATTTTTAAACGCCCAATTTTATCCGATAACGGTCCTAAAATGATACGACCTAATGTATTGAAGATTGCAACCATAGCCACCGCATTAGCTGCTGTTGCTGCGCTAAGTCCTACAAGTTGAACACCAATGTCTTTTACCATACCAATTAAGTATAAGCCACTCATACATGATGTAAATAACATGATAAATAATAAGTATACTTGTTTTGTGCCTAACATTTCTTTCGTTGTGTATTCCTCAGTTTTTGTTTCATGAACTGCTCCTTGATCTGCAGCTTGATGGATTAAACAAGCACCAATTACAATCATAGCTGTAACAATTAAACCCCAGTATATAAATGCTTGGGATACACCAACTGATTCAATCAACTGTGCGTTAACGTATTTAAAGATTAAGCTACCTGAACCATATGCAGAGACAGAAATACCAGCAATTAAACCTTTACGCTCTGGAAACCACTTTATTAAATTTGATAGTGAAGTGATATATGCTGTACCATCTGCATAACCTACAACAACTCCCGCTAGTACATAAAGTAATATTAGTGAGGATGCTTGTGAACTAAATATTAATCCTAGTCCTAATGCTAATCCAGCTATCATAATAAGTTTACGAAGTCCCCATTTTTCTTGCAATTTACTCGCAAATAAAGTTGAAAATGCTAAAGAAAGACTAGTAATTGAGAAAGTTATCGCAACAGCGTTAAGACTCCAACCATATTTACTAACTAAAGGCTGATTGAATAAACTCCATGTATATATCGTCCCAAGCCCCATTTGTACTATAACTGTGCCAAGGACAACAAGCCATGGATTAACAGTTGATTTTTTCATACCTTTCCGCCTCCTCTTTCTATTTCAATGCTATTCGCTAAATTTACTTTTTTTATGTTCATTTTGGTCACCTCTTTTGATTTAACACCTTCATTGTATAAGATGTTTTTGTTTATGTAAGCACTTACAAGACAGAGCGTCAAAAACGTAGAATCAGTTACAAAAAACGAAGGATGAAATACAAAAAACTACTGATTAAATACAATAGAAAAATTTTTTATACTTCAATCCACCTTATTTTTTATAAAATCACAAATTTTTTTCCAATAAATAAAACTAAATATTCACTAATATATCTATCCGTGGTTTAATATATATAATAAAAAAATATTTCTGTCTTTAATGAGGAGGTACTATGAAAGCAAACGTAGGGGATACTATACTTTTTCAACGAAATAATTTAAAGATTACAGGATCTGTATTAAAACTTTATACTGAATCGGTCTTAGTTGAAATTACAAATGTAAGCGGTGGTACTTTTGAATTTGATCGAACAATTGTAAATCATAAAAACTATAAAGTTTTAAATACAAATACATAAAACAACACAAAATAGCCCCTGCTCAACAGCAGGGGCTATTTTATATAAAAATATTTCACTAGTTTATATACCCTAAAACATTAACAATCTTACTCGCTTTTAAATTGTTAATATGATAATAAATTTCTAAACCTCTTCTCTCTGCTCGTAACACTTTACCCTTCATTTTTGATAAATGTTGTGAAACAGTAGATTGCGGAATATTCAGTAACTCTGTTAATTGTGTTACATTACAAGTTTTTCTCGTACTTAATTCATTTACAATTTGCAGTCGGATTGGATGCGCCATAATTTTTAAAATATCTACATCTTCTTCTGAAACTAAAGTTTTTCTCATTTCACTCGTATATGTTGTCATAAGACATTCCCCTTTTATATGAATTCCATATTCATAAGATCTATTTCCAAATTTTTTAAAACCCTTGATTAAAACTTTTATATAGAAATAAAAGGATTTTAAATTTTTGAAAACAGAACTTACATTCACTTTATTTATTTATTTGGTACATATACATAATACAATGTTAATATGTGCTCTATGTGAAGTTCACATAAATTTATGATGAAGATTTACTTAGCCACTCGCATCCTACTCATCTAATTACCCACTGCATAAAATCATCAGTTATTTTAACACATTTTAGGCGTTTGTATATACTATTTATAAAACAACTTTTATAAAGGGGGGATTCATATGCCTACAGCGTTACAAGAAGAAGTCGAAGAAGCACGGGAAACATATGTCAGTCGTATCATCTTAGTTGGAGGATCCGCTTTATTTTTAGTAGGCGGAGTTATCTCAGCAATTTCAGCCTTTAAAACTTATAATCGTTTGGAGAATACGCCGCCTTCTACAGATAATTCATAGATATTTTATAAAATAAAACGTCGCCTCCAATATGAAGAGACGACGTTTTATTATTCATACATATGACACTAAAAGTATCGGTAGATTCCCTACTCCATTTTCTAAGCTTACTTCACCACAAACCTAGTCTGACTACACCCATCCTTCTGCTTCGTTACTTCTAATACAGCTGGCATTGCGTTTTTCAGCTCTTGAACGTGTGAGATGACACCGATAAATCGGCCTGATTTTTGTAAGTCAATTAAGGCATCTACCGCTTTCGTTAACGATTCTTCATCTAATGAACCGAACCCTTCATCGATGAACATCGTTTCGATGGAAATACCGCCTTCATATGCTTGAATGACATCTGCCATTCCTAGCGCTAGGCAAAGTGATGCGTTAAATTTCTCTCCACCGGATAGTGTTTTTACATCGCGTGTTTGGCCAGTGTATGCATCGTACACATCTAAACCTAATCCACTTTGACGGTTTCTTTTTTCAACTCGCTCACTTCGTTTTAAATAAAATTGTCCATTTGATAATTTACGTAGTCGTTCGTTTGCGATTTGAACAATTTGTTCTAAATACTCAATTAAGATGTAACGTTCAAATGATATACGACTTTCGTTATCACCTTTCATTACTTCATATAAATCAACAAGTTCTTGGAAGGCTTTTTCTTCCTCGTGAATTTGTTCGTCAATACGTCTAATGTTTTCATGTAAATCAGAAATATATGTTACCGCATTTTGCGCACGTTGACGTTTTTCTTTAATGATATCGAGATTAATTTCTAGTTCTTTTATGTGTTCACCTAAAGATGTAATATCCATATACTCTTTATCTTTTAATTCTGAGTTTAACTCTTCAATTTGTTTTGCAAGCACTTCAAGCGATGAATAATAACCTTGAATTTCTTTTTGTAACATCTCCATCTCGGGATCGCTTAATTTGGCTTTTTTATACGTGAATTCATCTGTAAACCCGCTTTGTTCTAGCTCTTTCATAAAGCGTGCGAAAGTCTCTTCTTTCTTTAATTTTGCACTTTCAAATTGATTAGAAGCACCTTTTTGTTCTGCTTGAATACGTATATTTTCATTTTGCCAATGCTGATACGCTTCCTGCACTTTCTTCCATTCGTCCTCCATTAACCTAAGTTCCTGCATAGCTTGGTCAAACTGTGCTTTCCAAGCTTGTACTGTTTGTAAGTTTTCTGGAATATTTCGTTTATCATGTTCATATGACGTACGAAGTTGCATACACTCCATTTCTGTACGGTGCTGCATTGTTTCCAATTCTCGTTTTTGTTTCTGAAGTTCTTCTATTTTTTCTTCTACGCTTTTCATGTTCGCAGTAATCTGCTTACGTGTTTCTTCACTTGCTTTTAACGTATTCACGTCTGCAGCTAATTGTTTTCCTTTTTGAACAAGTGCACTATATGTTTCAGCTAATTTTTCCGAATTGTAGCCGCGCTTCACAACTTCTTCTATCACTTGTTCATATTGTAGTCGATAGAAATTCCATTTCTCCTCTACTTGCACATGTAATTTTTCAGCAATGTTCTTCTTATCTCTTAAATCGTTTAACTCTCTTTCATCGATCACATTACTTTGCTCTGTAGCTTTTTGCGGATGATTCGTACTACCACATACCGGACAAGATTCACCGTCATGTAAATGAAGAGCTAATATACCAGCTTGTTCACTTAACCAGCGGCGCTCCATGTTTTCATATGCACGAACTGCCACTTGCATTTTATTAGTTGTCGCTTCTTTTTCTTGCTCGAATTTTTGTTTTTCTTGCCAAACATCATATGCTTGTTTTAAAACTTTTGCATCTTCTCGCATATTCGTTAGTTCTTCCACTTTAGCTACATATTGCTCAAGTGCTTGTTCTAATTGCTGCAATTCATCAGACATTCTCTGTTTTTGGTTTGTATGCTCTTCTAGTTGTTGATCTAACTTTTGCATACTTTCTTTTAATTTCCCTATTTGAATTTCGGCATTTTGTAAATTCAGCTTTCTCTCAGCTAATGATTCAATGATCGCTTGTAACTCTTCTAATCTTTGAACAAGCTTTTTAGCATCTTCTCTTTCAGCTTCTTTATTCTTTACTACTTCATACTTCTCCTTAGCAAGTTCAAAGCTGTTCATTATCTGTTCTTGTTTGACGATTATCTGTTTTAACAAACTTTCAGCTTTCTGCTCATTTTCCATCGCTTCTTCATACCATTGTTCAAATGGTAATAAGCGCTTTGCTTGTTCCGCACGTTTAAAGGATTTTTCTTTCCTTTCAATTGCTGCACGGTTCTCTTGTAAATTGTTATATTTCTCATTCTTTTGTTGTAAATCTATAAATTTCTCATTTACAGATTTTGCTGCATGAAAACGTGTTTCTGCATCCTTTAATTGCTTCGTTTGAACATCTTGTTCTACTTGTAATTGCTCAACCTCTGCCTTATACACGGTTGTTTCTTGTTCTAACGCTACTACTACTTGATGCGTATTTACATGTTCTTGTGCCACTAATGTCTCTAATAATGCTCCATCACGGATTGGTAATTTAAAAACATTACGGAAATAGAGCTCTCTCTCTTTTTGTTTTTCTTGCAAGACGTCTTTCCATTGTTTTCTCTTTTGATCAAGTAACTCACGCATTAATTTATAACGATCCGTTTTAAAAATACGACGTAAAATCTCTTCTTTGTTTTCCGTCTCAGATGTTAATAGTTTTCGGAATTCCCCTTGGGGTAACATAACAATTTGGCTAAATTGATGTTTACTTAACCCAATTAAATCTTCCACTTTTTTGTTTACGTCTGTTACATGAAAACGATCGACGGCTGGAACGTTTTCTCCATCAATAACTTCATATAATTCTACTGCATGTCCTGTAATGGTCTTATTCCCTTGTTTTTTATGTCCAAGTTGTCGTTTTATTTCATAGCGTTTCCCTTTTAACTGAAAGGTTAATTCAACACTTGTATAAACATTATCATCAGCAAATTGACTTCGAAGCATGCTCGTATCACTACGTTCTTCTCCACTAGCCTCACCATATAACACATAACAAATCGCATCAAAAATCGTTGTTTTTCCAGCTCCTGTATTCCCAGAAATAGCGAAAATACGATGTTCTCCAAGATCTTCAAAATCGATTATTTCTTTCTGTTTATATGGTCCGAATGCTGTCATAATAAGCTGAATCGGTCTCATCCTCGTTCACCTTCCCGTTCTTGCACTGTTTGTAATACATCTATAAATAGGCGTTCTTTCTCTTCTGATAAATCTAACCCTTTCATTTCTTTATAGAAAGCCTTTAAAAGAGATAAATCATCCGTTTTATGTCTTGAAACAGTTACTTCATTTGTATCTGTGAGTTCTCGTCTTTGCATCGCTCTTTCAACGTGCATTGCATTTGGATATACAGATCGTATTTTCTCCATCGGCTGTAAGACAGGGTTTTCGTCTAATAATTTTACAAATACGTAATCTTCACTTACTGGGTGCTGTAATAATTCATCTATTTTCGCTTCTACTGTTCGCATTTTACGACGTGGTGAAAGTAATCTTTTTTCAATTGCTACTTCACCAGTTTCATTCAGTTCTACAATGTAATAACCTTTTTTATGTTTCTCTTCAGAAATTGAATAGGCAAGTGGTGAACCTGAATATCGAATCGTCTCATTACGTACGAAATGCGCTTGATGTAAATGTCCAAGCGCTGTGTAATGAAACTTATCAAAATAATGACTATTTACATATTCAGCACCACCAATTGAAAGTGGTCGTTCTGCATCACTTGTATTCTCCTCCGCTTCTCCTGAAGAAGTTACAAATGCATGTCCAACAAATACATGTCTAGCTTCTTTATCCATCGTTTCAGAGAGCTCATTCATAAAAATGCGCATCGCATCATCATGAGAACGTACGTCTTCATTTTTCAACACGTGCCTCACTATGCTTGGGTCTGCATACGGTATTAGATGGAAGTGAACCTCTCCATATTCATCATTTAGTACAACAGGTTCATACGGGAATTGAAATTGACCTGCAATATGTAATCCTTGTTTTTTCATTAAACTACTTCCAAAATGGATACGATCCGGACTATCATGATTACCAGCTACCGCAATAACTGGTGTTTGCAAATCAATAACTATTTTTTGCAGCACATCATTTAATAAGTCTACTGCTTCTGTAGGTGGAATTGCTCGGTCATATAAATCCCCTGCAATAATTACAGCATCTGGTTTTTCTTCTTCAACAGCCTGTACAAACTGATCTAATACAATCTTTTGGTCTTCAGTCATATACACGCCATGAACAAGCTTACCTAAATGCCAATCCGCTGTATGAAATAACTTCATATTTTTCTACTCCTTTTAATTTACTGATTTTAGTGAAACGAGTTGATAGTTTATTGTAGTTTTTCCGTTCTCCCACTCTAGCTTCAATATCGTTGCACTTCCAATTCTTTCTTCATTTGATTTATATAAAGGCAATATTTCTTGAACTGTAAATAAGTGATAGCCATCCAATATTAATTGAAATATATTTTCTTCAATATGTAATCTTACTTCTTTTTCATTTGAAATAATTTTTGTGTGCATCTCAAATTTCATGATAGATACAACCCCTTTTTATAATCTCTACATTTTAATAGTATAGTGGCTATGCAAGATTGACAAGTACATACACAGCAAAGTACACACTTTTCTATTGTTATATACTTCATGTATTTTATATAAAATACGGTATGTGAAATTTTATATTTTCCCCAAAATAAAAATGCCTATTATGACATCTTTATTTTTGTATAAAGTCTTTCATTACATAATATAAAACGGTAATTAAGACGATTGCGACGAAAAATGAGAACACTGCGACAATGTAGCCATCTTTATTTAATAAAATACAGAATGAAATAGATATTATAAAAATCGGAAATACGAGACGTACTTTATCCTTCACTTCTTCTGTCGTATCTGTATGATGAAAATACTGCGTTATTCCTATCATTAAAAAAGACAAAATAATAACCGACAATAGTAAAGGTCCTGGCATTCCGATTTCTCCTTTCTCTATTTCTAATTCAGTGTAAAATTTTTTATTACAATTGTACGATTTATTTTTTCTTCAAACACACTTTTAGAATTGATAATGAACATTTCACACCTATATAATAGCGCTTTTATCATTATAACTTCAAATAATTACACTTACAGTAATGTTGTAATATTCCCCCTCAGTCTCTGAAATCCTGCAAAGATAACTCGTCAAAATATGCAGTGACCAAATTAATATTTACCGTCAACTTTTGACAAAATTTATAAAGGACATTTCAGTACATATCAAGAATTAAGAATAAGAAGATATGTAAGGGAGGATGCATTATGACTGAACAAGTTTTATTTTCTGTTAGTGAAAACGGCGTTGCGACAATTACTTTAAACCGTCCAAAAGCACTTAATTCTTTATCTTATGACATGTTACAGCCTATCGGACAAAAACTTAAAGAGTGGGAACACAATGAGCGTATTGCACTTATCGTGTTAAAAGGAGCTGGCACAAAAGGTTTTTGTGCAGGCGGCGACATTAAAACTCTTTATGAAGCACGTTCCAATGAAGTGGCATTGCAACATGCAGAACGTTTTTTTGAAGAAGAGTATGAAATTGATACATATATTTATCAATATACAAAACCGATTATTGCTTGTTTAGATGGAATTGTAATGGGCGGTGGTGTCGGTCTTACAAATGGTGCGAAGTATCGCATTGTAACTGAGCGTACGAAATGGGCAATGCCAGAGATGAATATCGGCTTCTTCCCAGACGTCGGAGCTGCATATTTCTTAAATAAAACGCCTGGATATACAGGACGATTCGTTGCTTTAACAGCATCTATTTTAAAAGCTTCTGACGTATTATTTATTAATGCTGCTGATTACTTTATGACATCTGATTCATTACCAAAGTTTCTTACTGAACTTGAAAGTGTAAATTGGCATAAAGAAGATGATGTACATACTAATTTAAAAGAAGTTATTCGTACATTTGCAACTGCTCCAAACTTAGAAAGCGAGCTCGCTCCTTCATTAGAAGTAATCAATTCACATTTTGCTTTCGATACAATTGAAGAAATCATCCATTCATTGGAGAAAGATGAAAGTTCCTTTGCTCTAAAAACGAAAGAAACACTGTTATCAAAATCCCCTATTTCACTAAAAGTAACATTAAAACAGTTTATTGATGGAAAAGATAAATCCGTTGAAGAATGTTTCGCTACGGACCTTATACTTGCTAAAAATTTCATGAGACATGAAGATTTCTTCGAAGGAGTACGCTCCGTTGTCGTTGATAAAGATCAAAATCCGAATTATAAATATAAACAGTTAAGTGACGTTTCAGAAGAAGATGTGAATCGTTTCTTTAACTTACTTAATGCATAAAATGAAATTGTCATGAGGGGGTGTTTCGTTCATCCCCTACCTAACTTCTTTGCTTCAGCTAAATCTTGTGCGGTGAAAATCTTACTACCCGCAAATAGCGGTATAAAATCGAAGCTATATAGTAGTGTAATTACAGCTACTATATAGCCTTTTTTATTTAATTATTTTTAACAAAATTTAATTTTATTAAATCCATTTTTGTGCTACACTGATTTTAATCAAATATTCTAAAAATAAAAAGGAGGGGCGGCTATGATAGAAAATTATCTTCTTTTCATCATTATGTCTATTTGCCTTATCATTTTACCTGGTCCAGATACAGCAATGGCTACGAAAAATACATTGGTTGCTGGTAAAGTCGGTGGAGTGAAAACAGTGTTTGGTACATGTATTGCACTATTAATTCATACTTTAGCTGCTGTAATTGGTCTTTCTGCACTTATTGTAAAGTCAGCTCTTTTATTTTCTATTTTCAAGTACGTTGGGGCTCTATATTTAATTTATATTGGTATTAAAGCCCTTTTAGCAGTAAGAAATAAAGAAGGCATTGATACGAACGATATATCTTTAAATAATGAAGATGAACACACCTCTTGCTTTCGACAAGGGTTTCTTACGAATTTATTAAACCCTAAAGTTGCAGTATTCTTTTTAACGTTTTTACCGCAATTTTTAAATCCAAATCATAATACGTTTATCCAACTACTCGTAATGGGCCTTACTTACCTCGTTTTAACAGCCATTTGGTTCGCTTTTTATATATTTTTAATTGATAAAATTAGTGCTTTTATGAAAAAACCGAAGACGCAGCGTTATATTCAAGGGTTAACGGGAGTCGTCTTAATTGGTTTTGGTATTAAACTTGCTTTTGAAAAAAGTAATTAACAAGATGAAAACCACCACTATTAATAGTGGTGGTTTTCATTTAATAACTAATTTGGCTGTTTATTTTATATTAAAACCAGCGCTCAGTTACAACTTTTTTACGTGTATAGAATTGAACGCCATCTGTACCATTTGTACCTAAATCACCAAAGAATGACGCTTTATTTCCTGCAAATGCGAAGAATGCCATTGGTGCTGGAACATTTACGTTTACACCGATCATACCAGCATCGATATTATCACGGAACGTTTGTGCATGTTTACCGTTTGACGTATAAATAACTGCACCATTTGCAAATTTAGATTGATTTGTTAGTTTAATACCTTCTTCTAAATCTTTAACTCGTACAATGCTTAATACTGGAGCAAAAATCTCATCTTGCCAAATTTTCATTTCTTGATTCACGCCATCAAAGATTGTCGCACCTACAAAGTAACCTTCTCCAACTTCTTCATTAATTTTACGGCCATCTACTAATAAAGTTGCCCCATCTGCTACACCGCTATTAATGTAGCCTAAAACGCGCTCTTTATGAGATTCACGGATTAATGGTCCAACATAGTTCTCTTCGTTAAAGCCATCGCCTACTTTTAATTTTTTCGTTTCTGCTACTAATACATCAATGAATTCATCAGCAATTTCATCCACTACTGCTACTACTGAGCATGCCATGCAGCGCTCTCCACTACTTGCAAATGCAGATCCAATTACACCTTGTACTGTTTTCTCAAGATTGCAATCTGGCATTACAATCGCATGGTTTTTCGCACCTGCTAACGCTTGTACACGTTTTCCGTGTTTCGTACCTGTTTCATATACGTAACGAGCTACCGGCTCAGAGCCAACGAACGAAACAGCCTGAATATCTTTATTTTCTAAAATGCTATTTACAACATCTTTTCCGCCTTGTACTAAATTTAATACGCCTTTTGGGAAACCTGCTTCATAGAATAATTCTACAAGTCGCTCCGCTAAAAGTGGCGTTCTTTCAGATGTTTTTAATACGAATGTATTACCGCAAGCAATTGCAAGTGGGAACATCCATAACGGAATCATCATCGGGAAGTTAAATGGCGTAATACCAGCAACAACTCCGATTGGGTAGCGCCAAATCGATCCATCAATTCCGCTAGCGATATTCGGAAGTGCTTGACCCATCATTAAATTTGGCGTAGATGTTGCAAGTTCTACCGCTTCAATACCACGCTGTACTTCACCTGTTGCATCCGTTAGCGTCTTACCATTTTCTAGCGTAATGATTTTTGCAAGCTCATCTTTATTTTCTTGTAATAGCTGTAAATATTTATATAAATTTCTTGAACGATTTGGAACTGGTACTTTAGACCATGTTTCGAATGCTGCTTTTGCCGCTTCAACAGCTTTTTCAACATCTTCTTTTGGAGATAGTGGAACGTAAGCGATAATTTTTCCAGTCGCTGGATTTGGAACTGCTTCTACTTCCGTACCTGTCGATTCAACCCACTCACCGTTAATGTGATTTTTTACTCGTTTAATTTCAGTTGTAATCATTGTATTCTCTCCTTTGTATAATTTATTTTTGATTAGAAATTAATTGCTCGCTAACTTTCTTATATAAAGCAGCCATATCGTTTTCACCATATCCAGCTTGACTCGCTTCGTCATATACGTTTAGTAACATTTCGCTTACCGGTAAATGGAGTTCGCTTTCCTTAGCTAAGTCAACTGCAAATCCTAAATCTTTCTTCAATAAGTTCACAGTAAATCCTGGCTCGTAGTTTTCAGGTGCTATAAAACTTTTATAATTACGTTCATAAATTCTACTTTGACCGTAACTTACATTTAAAATATCAAACATTTTATCTAAATCCATATTGTTCTTTTTCGCTAATGTTAAAGCTTCACTCACACCAGCTGTATAAAAACCAATTAATAAGTTATTAATTAACTTAACAGTTGTACCACTATCAATCTGCTCACTAACGTGGAAAATGTTCGCGCCTAGTACGCCCATGATAGATTCCGTTTTCTCATATACCTCTTTTGATCCACCAACCATAAACGTTAATGTTCGGTTTTCGGCTCCGATTACACCACCGCTCACAGGTGCTGCTAAAAAGTCTACTTTCTTTTCCTTTGCAGCTTCCTCTAATTGTTTGTTTAACTGCGGCGATACCGTACTTGTATCAATGAAAACTACATTCGAGTGACCATTTTCAAATAATCCTTCTGCTCCAAAATATACCGCTTCAACAGCGCGAGGTGAAGGTAAACTTGTAAAAACTACATCACATGTTTCTGCTAGTTTTGAGATTGATAGACCGATAATTCCGCCTTCTTTTTCAAAGGACGCTTCCGCCTCTTTATTTAAGTCCACGCCATATACTGTGTAACCTGATTTAACTAGATTTTTTGACATTGGAAGACCCATGTTACCTAAACCGATAAAACCAATCTTTTTCATATCGCTTTCCTCCTATTTACACAATATATTTCCCGCGATTTATAATAGCTTTCGCAATTTCTCTCTTCTTCGTAAATACGTTCGTGTATAAAGGCACTAATAATTGACGGATTTCAGCTAAAATCACATTTCTATCTTGTTCTTTTGTGACAGCTGCTGAAAGTACAGAAATCGCCGCTTCTTCTACTTTACGGTATCCTTCTTCACAAATAACATCCGTTATGAGTTGCTTCGTACGTTCTTTTTCCTCTCCATTTTTACGTACCGCTTTTCTCGTACGTAAAAACGCTGATTCCATGATGTACACGTCCGTCAACATATTTGATATTACACGTGAATATTCTTGTTCTTGGTCAATTTTTAGACCTGGAGTTTTAGAGAGCGTTTTCAAAGATTGTTTCAACAATTTTTTCGCTAATAAAATGTAACGATGGTTTCTTTCTACATTTGCTACATTACTTTCTACTTCAGTATCTTCTAATTGTTCGATTTGTTTCATTAACATTTTAGCAACTGTTAATCTATTAATTTCGTTCGTTCCTTCAAAAATACGACTAATTCTTGCATCACGATATAATCGTTCTACCTCATACTCTTGCATATAACCGTAACCACCATGAATTTGTACAGCTTCATCTACGATATAAGCAAGTGTTTCAGAAGCATTTACTTTATTCAGTGCACATTCAATTGCAAATTGAGACATTTTCTTCATAAGATCTTCATCGCTCTCATGAATTGCTTCATCGATTACACCTGCTGTACGATAAGCTGCACTTTCGACTCCATATGTAGCAATAATCATATTTGCAATTTTCTCTTGAATCATCGTAAAGTCTACTAATTCCGTTTGGAACTGTTTTCGCTCTTTTCCATATTGAACCGACAAACCAATTGCTTGTTTTGCTGTTCCAATATTCCCAAAAGCAAGTTTAAGTCTAGCAAAGTTAAGAATATTAAGGGCTACGTGATGCCCTTTCCCAACTTCCCCTAAAACATTTTCAGCAGGGATGACAACATCTTCTAAAATAAGAGTCGCTGTTGAAGAACCTTTAATCCCCATTTTCTTTTCTTCTAATCCAATAGATACACCTTCACATGTTCTTTCGACAATAAACGCTGTCATTCCTTTATTTGTCTTCGCAAAAACAACGTATACATCTGCCATATGAGCATTTGTAATCCATTGCTTCTCACCATTTAACTTCCAAGCTGTTCCCTCTTCATTCAATATGGCGCTTGTTTTTGCACTTAATGCATCCGAACCAGCATTTGGCTCAGTTAAAGCATAAGCCCCAATCCATTCTCCCGATGCGATTTTCGGTAAATATTTTTCTTTTTGCTCTTTCGTTCCATAATATATGTACGGCAATGTACCTACACCAGCGTGTATATTAAAAGAAACGCTAAACGCACCAGCGTAACCCATTTTCTCTGCTACAAGACCTGAGACAGCCTTTCCTAACTCGAACCCGCCATAATCTTCTGGTACCTCAATGCCTAATAATCCAAGTTCCCCAGCTTTCTCAAATAATTGACGAGAAACTTTATAGTTATGTTGTTCAATATTCTCCATTTGTGGAACAATTTCTTGTTTAACGAATTGTTCTGTCGTTTTTGCGATTAAATCTTCATCACCTGAAAAATCTTCTGGTGTAAAGTAAGTATGATTTATATCTTTATTAAGTGAAAAAAATTCATCCCATGGTAACTTCGTTTTCTCCATATGTATCCCCCTATCATTCGGCTTTCATAGCTTTTTGCTTATGCTCGTCTACGATGAGTGGAATATCTTTTTTGAAAATAGAAGGCGATGATTTTTCACATCAAGCATTTTATTTTGCCAAAGATGTATTTTCATCGCCTTCGCTGCTTTATCTATTGATCTTCTGATAATACTGTTTTTGCAATACCAGTATCTAACTCTTCAAAGTCATGATATGAAATTGTTTCGTATAATTCACTTCTCGTTTGCATATTAGAAAGTGCATCTTTTTGAGAACCTGTTTCTTTAATTAAAGCAAACACATTTTCATATGCTTTCGCTGCAACGCGAAGTGAAGTTACAGGATAAATAACCATTTGGAAGCCCATATTCGCAAATTCCTCTGCACTATAATATGGAGTTTTTCCGAATTCAGTCATATTCGCAAGCAAAGGTGCATTTACCTTACTATTAAATAGACGGAATTCTTCCTCTGATTGAAGCGCTTCGGGGAAAATTGCGTCTGCACCTGCTTTTACATATGCATTTGCTCTTTCAATTGCTTCATCTAATCCTTCAACGCCGCGAGCATCAGTACGTGCTACAATGTATAAGCTCGGTGCAACTTCTTTAATCGCTTTAATTTTTTGAACCAATTCTTCTGTAGTAACAAGTTTCTTACCATTTAAATGTCCACATTTTTTTGGTAATTGCTGATCTTCAATTTGGACAGCTGCTACTTTCGCTTCCACCATTTCTACAGCTGTTCTCGCCACATTTAGTACACCACCAAATCCTGTATCAATGTCAACAAGAACAGGTAAGTCTGTAGCTCTTACTAAATCTCTTGCTCTCTCAGCCACTTCAGTAGACGTCACGATACCTAAATCTGGTAAGCCTTTACTTGCAGTATAAGCAGCTCCTGATAAATAAAGAGCTGAAAAACCTGTATTTTTTGCAACAAGAGCTGCCATTGCATCATGAGCACCTGGAATTTGCAAAATTTCATTTGCTTCTACTAAAGCTCGGAATCGATTCGCAAGCTCCTCTTGTGTTGACTGCTTTTTCACAACCCAAGCCATTCTAAATTCCCCCTATTATTAAATTAAGAATAGATCTACAAATTCGTTTACATTCATATTTTCTAGTTTTTCTTCATTTAAACAAACTTCATGAATTTGTTCTTGTTGCTTACTAGAATAATGACCTGCCATATTTGCAGTGAATTTTTGAACAACTTTTGGAATTGCTTCGTCTCTACGGAAGCGGTGACCAAGTGGATATTCACATTCCACATTTTCTGTTACTGTGCCATCTTTAAAGTGAACTTGAACAGCGTTGGCGATTGAGCGCTTGTTCGGATCAAGGTAATCTAAACTGTACTGTTTGTTTTCAACAACAACCATCTTATTACGTAATTCATCTACACGTGGATCGTTTGCTACTGCATCTTCATAATCGTCTGCAACGATATCTCCTTTTAATAAACCAATTGCCGTAATGTATTGTAAACAATGATCACGATCAGCTGGGTTATTTAATGGACCTTCTTTATCAATAATACGAATTGCTGATTCATGAGTTGTAATTGTAATACGGTCAATTCCATCTAATCTCTCTTTAATTTCCGGATGCAACTTCACTGCACATTCTGCAGCCGTTTGTGCATGGAATTCTGCTGGATATGACACTTTAAATAATACATTTTCCATTACATATGACTCTAGTGGTCTTGCTAATTTTAATTCTTGTTTATTGAATAATACATCTTGGAATCCCCATCCTGGCGCAGATAATGCTGTTGGATAACCCATTTCACCTTTTAGAGCAGTCATTGCAAGATGAACACCGCGGCTCGTTGCGTCACCTGCAGCCCATGATTTACGTGAGCCCGTATTTGGAGCATGACGATATGTACGAAGACTAGAATTATCAATCCACGCATGTGATAATGCATTAAAGATTTCTTCACGTGTTCCGCCAAGCATTTTCGCAACTACTGCAGTTGTTGCTACTTTTACATATAATACATGGTCAAGACCAACTCTGTTTAAGCTGTTTTCTAAAGCAAGCACGCCTTGAATTTCATGTGCTTTAATCATCATTTCTAATACTTCACGTACTTTTAAAGCTTCTTTTCCTTCTGAAATACGAACACGGCTAATATAATCTGCAACTGCTAAAATTCCGCCTAGGTTATCAGATGGATGTCCCCACTCTGCTGCAAGCCAAGTATCGTTATAGTCTAACCAACGGATCATACATCCGATATTAAATGCACCTTTTACTGGATCTAGTACATAAGACGTACCTGGTACACGTGTACCATTTGGCACGATTGTTCCTGGCACAACTGGTCCTAGTAATTTCGTACATTCTGGATATTGCAGTGCTAAAATTCCACATCCAAGTGTATCAAGTAATACGTAACGAGCTGTACTGAATGCTTCTGCACTAGTAACCTCTTTATTTAATACATAATCGGTAATCTCTTCTAATAATGCATCTTTTTGCTTAATTTCATTTGTTTTAATCATGCTATTCTTCCCTTTCTGTCGAAAATTCGTTATTATTAATGATGGGTGTCGGTCAAACACCCATCTGGCGGGCGGCGCTAACAACTCCCCAGTTGTTCTTATTTACTAAGTACATGTCGCTCGCCAATATAATTTACACGAGGACGGAACAAACGATTATTTGCATGTTGCTCAATAACGTGCGCACATAACCCCACTGTTCTAGAGCTAAAGAAGATTGGTGTGTAAAGTTGAATTGGAATACCTAGCATCCAATATACTGGAGCTGCATAATAATCAAGATTTGGATAAATTCCTTTTTCTTTTTCCATAATCTTTTCTCCAGCTTCACACATTTCATATAGTGTATAATCACCTTTTACATCACATAACTGTTTTAAAGCTTCCTTCATCATAAGTGCTCTTGGATCCATCTTCTTCATATAAACACGGTGTCCAAAGCCCATAATTTTTTCTTTGTTATATAGTTTCTTCTGTAATAACTCTTCAAATTTCTCAACATTACCAGCTTCTAAAAGCATGTACATAACCGCTTCATTTGCACCGCCATGTAAACTTCCTTTTAAAGATGCAACTGCACCTGTTAGAGCACCGTATAAATCTGATTGTGTTGATGCAATAACGCGAGCTGTAAATGTAGAGTTTGGCATTTCATGCTCACTATATAAAACAAGGGAACGATCAAAGATCTTTTCCTCAAGTTCAGTTGGTTTTTTACCAGTTAACATATAGAAGAAATTCGCACTATAAGATAATTCTTTAAGAGGTTCAATTGGCTCCTCATTATTTAAAATATGATAGCTATTTGCTACAATGTTTGGCACTTTACTTAACAGCTTGTACCCTCGGCTTTTATTCACTTCTAACGAGCGGTTTTCGATATCATTATCGTAACCAGCTAACGCTGACACACCTGTACGTAATCCATCCATGGGATGCGTCTCTTTAGGCAATGCCTTTAGTACGTTGAATACACCTTCTGGTACTGCATATTCTTCTTTTAATTTCTTTTCAAGTGTTGCTTTTTCATCTTCATTCGGTAGATGTTCCTCCAATAAAAGGTGCACAATGTCTAAATACTCTTTTGTTTTTGAGAGTTCGATTAAGTCATACCCTTGAATTACAATTTCACCTTTTACTGTGTCAAGAAACGAGATTTTCGTCTCCGCTGCCACTATACCATCTAATCCCGGGGAAAATTTTTCTTCAGCTTTCATCATTATTTCCTCCAATCCTAATAGATCTTCGTGCACATAACTGTAAGCCTTTACAATATTGTGAAACTACATTTCTATTTCAATGTATCAGAGTTTTTAGAAGATTTCAATTTATTTTATAATGATAAGTTTCCTACACTTTTCTTACTGTAACAATACAATTTTTTGAAAATAATTCTTATATTTTATAAAGAAAGGATAGACTTCTTTGCGTATTTTCAAAAACAAAATATAAAGATTTTTCATATAACACCGCCAAATATACAATTATTCTAATTTTATTTGAGAAATAGAAAAAACGAGCTGTACATAAATACAGCTCGTTACTATATGATATTTATTTCACTATCTCTTAAATATAATTTTTATATAAAACTTATTCATTTTTAATAAAGTTATTATTTTACATAATTAAATTGAATTTCTTCCATTTCCTCATGATAACTTACAAATAAATCATAGTTTTGAAAATACCAAAGATCATCAGAATCTACAAAAAATATAATACCTTCCTTCTCAACTGACACTATTTCGCCATCGGGTTTCTCAGCAACAACCCCTAAAGAATATCCGGGCTGAATTGAACTATCCCCTCCGTACCTTACAGTAAAACGTACAGATTCACCGTGCTTTATACGTAATTCTTCCTGGAACCATTGCAGAGCTTTACGATCAATTGAAATTCTCATCTTTATTCCTCCAGTTTACGCAAACTCTTTTTTTCCTAATCGTTGTTTTACAAAGAAGACGAAAATAATTAAGGCTATCAATGCTGAAATTGCACTCCCTGAAAATAAAATACGATAACCAAACATTTGTGAAACAACTCCAAGTAAAATAGCACCTAACCCGATTCCTAAATCAAACGCTGTAAAAAATGAAGCATTTGCAACTCCTCTTTTACTCGGATCGACAATTGTAAGCATTGCCGCTTGCAAAGCTGGCTGCGCTGAACCAAATCCAATACCGTATAATGTTGCTGCGATAATTACACCTATCAAACCATTTGAGATAGTTAAAACAACTATAGCTAAAATAGTAATACATAATGCTGGAAGTATGATGAATACTTCTCCATACTTATCTAATAGTTTCCCTGAAATTGGTCTTACAATTGTTAATGCAATTGCATATACAAGAAAGAAAGTTCCCGGGTTTACATGAATTGATGATGCAAATAACGGTAAAAAGGTTGTTATTCCTCCATATGCAAACGATAAAAAGAATACTACAATCGTGATTGTTAATACGGATTTCTCAAATAGCTGAATTTTCCCTTTTTCTTTTTGTGGCGTAAATGGGATCTTCGTTATTAATGATAATACAACTGCCATAAAAGATAACAACGTCGCTAATAAAAATAGACCATCAAATGAATAATTTTGCACAACCCATAATCCAATCATAGGTCCAATCGCCATTGCAATTGTCATCGCCATCCCATACCACCCCATACCTTCACCGCGGCGTGAATCTGGAATAATATCCGTTATTGCTGTTCCAACAGCTGTTGTAGAAACAGCCCATGTTACTCCGTGAATAACACGTAAAACAGCTAAAAGGACAATAGTCGATGCTATATTATAGGAGTACATCGTTAAGCCAAAAAAGATGAGTCCGAAAATAATAAAGGATCTTCTACCATATTGATCTAACATTCCTCCAATAATCGGTCGTATTACAACAGCAGCTATTGTAAACATCCCCATCATAAGTCCAACTTGCGATTCATTGCCACCTATCTCTTTAATAAAGAGCGGGAGCGTTGGAACAAGTAAATAAAATCCTGTAAATAAAAATAACATTGCGAAAGTCATTTGAATAAATGATTTCGTCCATAATCGTTCCATAAAAATACCTCCATACACTCGTAAAATATTACGATTAACACCCTCATTGTATATTTTTTTTATCTCTTTTCCCTCCGCAAATAGACGTATCTTTTCATATTAAATAGTCCACCATCAGCTTACATTAGTCTTAAGACTTTGTACGCATGTTTTAAACGAAAGTCCTATATATGTACCTTTATACGTGTGAAAAGAATATACTAATTTATTAACTCAACTTAGGAGTGAATATTTCATGTGGGTATTATTAAGAGTAACTGCCGTAGTTCCTTCGACTCCTGGGATACATGTTCCTGCAGTTCATACAGCTAGCTCCGATGTAGGAATTGAACTTCCCGCAACTTGGCAGCAATATCAAATTCCCGGTCAAGTTACCCCATCATTTTGGCATCATGGTACACACCCCAGTAGTACTCCCATTCATAGCCATAGTTATCCTCCACTACCTCCGACTCAAGTCTTTTATCATTTCCCTTCAATTTTTTTCCAAAATTTTCATGGTACGTTTAACATTTAATAGCTATCACTGTATTACCCCTACATTTTAATAAGGCGAACCTTTAATCCAGTTTCAACATAACAAAGTCGAATTCCTTAAATAAGAAATTCAACTTTTTAATTGTTTTCCAAACTAAAGTAACCGTTAAAGAAAGACATTTATTAAAGATTTGAATATAATTTTTACTTATTTAATACTTTATATGATTCATCATAGTTAGTCCCTTTGCGGGATAACCAACACATACCATCATTTGCAAGTAGACTTTTCTCTCTTTACGTTAATTCACTCTTTTTCTTCTATCTAGCCCTTAACATTACATTTTCTGTAGCAAAATGTAAAAAGCACTTAAGATTGTAATTTTCACAAATCTTAAGTGCTTTTTAATATTTTTTATAAATTTTTCTTATTGTCCATTATTGGCAGGAACCTCTCCTGCATTTCCACCATTATTTGGTTGTACTGTTGCAGGTGGGGTTGGAGTTCCTTGACCTCCATTATTATTCGCTGGAGGTGTCGTTCCTTGACCTCCTCCGTTATTTGCTGGAGGTGTCGTTCCTTGGCCTCCTCCGTTATTCGCTGGAGGTGTCGTTCCTTGGCCTCCTCCGTTATTCGCTGGAGGTGTCGTTCCTTGGCCTCCTCCGTTATTTGCTGGAGGTGTCGTTCCTTGACCATTTCCGTTATTTTGTTCATTTTGTTTCTTTTCTTCTTCTTGTTTCTTTTGCTCTTCTAGTTTCTTTTGTTCTTCTTGCTTCTTAAGTTCCTCTTGTTTCTTTTGTTCTTCTTGTTTTTTCAGTTCTTCTTGTTTCTTTAATTCTTCTTGCTTTTTCTCTTCTTCAGTTTTTTGCTGTTGATCTTGTTTTGGTTGCTCCGTTGTATCCGGTACGCTAGTATTTGGCGATGAATCACGTTTTTCACCTTTTATACGTAGCTCACTACCTTCTTGAATAACACTACTTGGCATTTTAAAGCGTGATTTATCTGTAGCCATTTCGCTCATCATTTCTTTAAAGATCAACTGTGCAATTTTCGTATTTTTACTACTAATATACTCGTCTTTACCATCTTTCATATACCCAGTCCATACTGCCATCGTATATTGCGGTGTATATCCAGCAAACCAACTATCACGAGTTGCACTTTCTGGAATTTTATATTGAGCTAATTGCTTTGATGAATAGTTTGTCGTACCCGTTTTACCAGCTACATCTAAAGAGCCTACATTTGCCGATGTACCAGTACCCGATGTAACTACAGAACGAAGCATATCAGTAATCATGTATGCGGTAGAATCTGTCATAACTTGTTTTGGTTTTTGTCCAAAACTTTGTGACTTACCGTCTGGATAAACGACTTTCTTAACAAAATGCGGTTTCGTATATTTACCTTCATTGCCAAATGCCGCATAAGCACCCGCTATTTCAGTTGGCGATACTTCATTTGTACCAATCGCTGTCGATTCCGTCGGTGCTGTATTAAATGTAATACCTAGTTTCTCAGAGAATTCTTTTGATTTACTAATCCCTACTTCTTTTGCAGTTTTAATTGCAGGAATATTACGCGACATTTTTAATGCTTCACGCATCGTAATTGGACCCATATGACTTCTATCTGCATTTCGAACTTCTTGACCCGTTGAATACTTAAATGGAGAGTCATCGATTTGATGATACGTAGCCCATTTTAAATATTCAATTGCAGGAGCATAGTCGAAAATTGGCTTCATCGTTGAACCAGCTGCACGATCTAATTCAATTGCCATATTATGCCCTTTAAATACAGCTTTATTTTCTCCACGGCCACTACCTATAGCACGAACTTCTCCTGTTTTCGTATCCATAAATGTGAATGCACCTTGGAATTTATCGTTTGGATAATCAATGATATTATTATTTAAAATATTATCAGCAAGTTTCTGTGCTTTCGGATCTAACGTTGTATAAATTTCTAAACCGTCAGAACCAATATTAGCATCTGGCAATTCTTTTTCTACTTCTTTCACAACTGCATCCATAAATGCAGGGTATGGCATTGTTTGTAGTTGAGCTGCAGGCTTGAGTCCCTTTTCTACGTCAACTTTTATTGCTTCTTCCATTTCCTGTTTTGTTATATATCCATGTCGATTCATTAAGTTTAGAACAACATTTCTTCTTTCTGTTGCTTTTTGAACATTTTCTTTTTTCGTTGGATCATAGTTATTCGGTGCTTTCGGTAAACCTGCAAGCATCGCAACTTCTGGTAATGTTAAGTCCTTCAATTCTTTACCATAGTAGTTTTGTGCTGCTGTTGCGATACCATATGAACGATTACCTAAGTTAATTTTATTTAAGTACATCTCTAATATTTCATGTTTTGAATACTGTTGTTCTAGCTTATAAGCTAAATATATTTCTTGCGCCTTACGCTTTGGTGTTTTATCCATAGATAAGAAGTAGTTTTTAATAACTTGCTGCGTTATCGTACTTCCACCTTGAGAGCCATAATCTCCTTTAAGACTCACTAAAACAGCACGGGCAGTACCTTTAAAGTCTACTCCGCTATGCTCATAAAAACGTGAATCTTCTGTCGCTAAAAATGCATTTTCTACTAATTTAGGTATTTGATCATACGTAACATTCGTCCTTTTTTCTTTTCCATATTCATATACCAAATCCCCGTTTTTATCATAAATTTTTGAGGATAACGGATTAACAAGTTTTGCTTTTTCCAGTTTTGGTGCGTCCTTAATCATTACGAAAAAGGTAGCAACCCCCGCCACTAAACCTACAATACCAAGTAATAAACAAGTAATTAAAAACTTGCGGAAAAATGATGTTTTACCTTTTGGTTTTTGTGTTTTAGAAGCTGGCTGTTTTTTCTTTTTAACTTGTCGTCGCTCCTCGCGAGAACGATAATTTTCTGACATGTTACTTTCTCCTGCCTTTCAATTCTCCCGTTGATTTAATTAAAAATATTGAGGTCACTTTCGTAAATACGTTTAGGCAAGAAAGTGTACTGACCTGGAGCATTCAATATTTTCCTAATTCACAGATTACAAATTTTAGAATGGCTCTTATACATACTATTTTCACTTCTAATTTTCTAATAATGCTGCCCCTTTTAGCATAATAATGAAAGAAGTGAATTTTTATTACCTCGTATAAATAATATACCTTTTTTTCAAATGGTCAATATTTTCTTATTAATAAATCAAAGGTGAAATAAAAATAGCATATCGATATGAACTTCGTGTGAACTTACTTATAATTACGTATAACCAATATTAAATATATTGAATATAGGTATAATACCTCTTTAATTATAAAGATTTCAACACCACAATACCGTTACCTACAAAGAATTATTAAAAATGAAAAATAAGGAGTTGCATAATAATGAAGCTATCTCCGGTTACCTCAAAAAATATAGTTGCTGTTGGTTATAATCCTTTTTCTATGATTTTGCGAATCCAATTAAAGCATGGTATGTATGATTTCTTTAATGTACCAGAAAGCATTTATACCGGCCTATTACATGCACAATCTAAAAGTTATTATCATAATACTTACATTAAAAATTCTTTCCGCCACACAAAAATTTAAACTTAACACCCACTAAAAAAAGAAAGGAGGTTAATCCTCCTTTCTTTTAAAAACATTTGGCAGATGAATTATCTTCGATTTCTCTTATTAATTTCATCATATGCTTGAATTTGTTTTTTCAAACGCTGATCAGCTTTTTTATCATGCACTACAAGAATTGCGTGTATAACTCCTGGAACCCAAAATATTAATGTTAATATGAAATTTATGATTGCCTGAATTGGTTTTCCACAAAATAATACAGCAACAGGTGGAAGAAAAATTGCTAATAAATACATCATCCCTTGAAAACTCCTTATTTTGTATTTTATATATCACTTTTCAAAATATACGCAAAAAAACCTACTACCATTTTAATCTTAACCTGCCTCTAAAATCAATGTATCTCCTTCTATTTATATAAGTATTTCAGACTTTTCATTGTTTTCTAGCCTATTTTCTTCCTCTATTGCAGTTATTCCAATTGCGGAAATTAACGTTCCTATCGCTTGTATCCAAATACCAATGAGTGCAATGATTCTCTCATCCTTCTTATCAAAAATACTATCTTTATTTTCTTTCTCATCTTTCAATACATTTAAAACACCTTGATACGCTTGTAATCCAGCTCCTAAACTTTGCATGGAGTTACCCAGTATAATAATTTTCTGTAATACATTTATATCCACCAAAGCTGCTTCTACTCCTAAAAAAGCACCAATCGATTGTAAACTGTTCCCTGTAATGATAAGATAATCATTTTCTTTCAATTGTTCATTTATATTAAAATATATTCCTATTACATTTGATATATTTCCTAATGCTAATAACTCAATTCCTATTTGATCAAGTAATTTACTTTGATTCTCTCTTTTTTCTTCCCCATCATCATAATTGCTCGCAATGATTTGTAATATATACCCGAGGGCTTGTAATGAGCTTCCTACAATAACAAGTTCCGATTCAACTTTCTCTTCTCCAATAAATCCTCTTGTCGTTCCAATAGCAGCTGTAAGATTCCCCCCTACTTGAAACCATGCCCCTGTCACTTTTAAACTGCTTGGATTCATTTTTATCACCTATTCAAATATTTTCTAAAGCTTTCAAAACAAACAAATCTCACCCTTAATCTTTTATTTTATTTTTCAGATGTAATTTTGTGAATGATATAATGTGTTTTTTATACGCATGCTGGGCATGTCAATGAATCTCCATTTTTATCTATTGTTATATTCAATATATATTCAATCGCTTTATGTGACCAAGTTTCAGGTGTAGGCGATTCATATATATATTGTGGCGCACATGACTTCAGCATTGGAGTACTAATACTCCCTCCAGGATCTAAAGCAACTACAGCCATGCCATGGGGTAATTCCAGGGCCATAGATTTAGTGATACCTTCAATTGCAAATTTCGAGGCACAATATGGCGCAAGCTCAGCTTCACCTTCTCTCCCCCAACTAGAACTCATATTAATGATAATTCCTTCTTTCCTAGCTACCATTGCGGGAACAAACGCTCTTATTACATTTACTACACCATTCACGTTTACATTCATTACATTTTCGAATTC
The DNA here is from genome assembly GCF_053557995.1 of Bacillus sp. XB1. Classification (NCBI taxonomy): domain Bacteria; kingdom Bacillati; phylum Bacillota; class Bacilli; order Caryophanales; family Bacillaceae; genus Bacillus; species Bacillus sp. XB1. The sequence goes on from NZ_JBNRIL010000001.1 coordinate 1,431,167, forward strand.
TTGAGCCGTAATTTTCCAAAGTTGTGCATTTTGATTTACAATCGATGCATTATTTATTATCAGATCGGGAGCCATATGTCTATTAAGTATATAATTTGCCCAATCGTTAACTTGCTGAGAATCTGAAACATCAATTACTTGGAAATCATGTATTTTACTGTACTGTTTTTTTAGTTCTTCAATTTTATTTTTTGAACGTCCACAACCATATATGTTCCACCCTAATTCATGAAATCGATCAACCATCGCACGTCCTAACCCTTGTGTCACGCCTGTAATAATTACAGATTTACTAATTTCTTTTCGCTTCATTTCTCTCATCCTCCTTCCCTATATCTTACTCTCTTCATTTTTATTCAGCGATTTACTATAGTATCAACTCAACTCATACTTTAGTAATGGTTTTGATATTGCATACATAAGCAAAAAAAGTAACCATCATGGTTACTTTTTGCTATATATCTAAAAATTCATTGTTTATTTCATTATTGTTTTTACATTTCAACTTCTCTTTTCCACATTTCTCACACTGGTAAATATAAACTACACCTAATATACCTTTTTTAAAATCCTCATTATCCTGCATCTTAATAAAAATATATTTATGTTTACAATGCGATTCACCCAAATAATTTTTAAACCACTTTTTCAACACAACACATTCCACCTTTATGATAGAACCTTTATTTAGCTGCTTTATTACATACTTTTATTTAAATGTTCAATCTCATCTTGCAATTTTTTAAATTGCTCAAAATGCATGGTAATAGATTGGCTACTACCATAATCAACATTTTGTTTCACTAATATAACACCCGTGTCATGAAAAAGCGCTTCAAGTTCTTTCCTAATAGACACTTTCGCAATATGAGCTGTTTTAATTGCAGATAAAATTGCAATTTCATTAAACTTTAATTTTATTTCATTTGGACAAAATGCGTCTTCAACTAATATAACTTCATTACTATAAATTAATGCAACAAGATTACTTGATTTGGCATCTGTTAAATCAACTTTTTTCATAATATCTTTCATTACATTTTGCCTCCTTTATTTTCATATATATCAATTATACAAATTTTTTTAAAAAATTACTCAACTTTATTATATTAATTTTAACACACTTTTATTGAAATCCACGCTCCAAACGTTTTACTATTCCACAATTTTTATTGTATGAACCATCTGGACTATAACTCCATATAGTAATGTTAACAACTTATTATAAAGCAGGTGAAAATTATGCCATCAGTTGTAGGAAATTTAGTTGTACAAAATAGCAATGGATCATTTAACTTAGGTGATTTCTACAACGTATCTCCGAAAGAAAATACGAAAGCTTATAATGGTTCCGGCGCATCAAACGTTGGTTTTGTTGTTAATACTTTTAGCGGTGTTAGCGCGACCAATACATTTGATTCTGACCTTGCAGATCAAAACCAAGTGGGTACAGCCTAATCTTATGTTCAACTTTCTGTATAGAAAATTTTAATTTGTCTATACTATAATCAGGCTGTTTGACAGCTCTTGTTGATTTTGGAGTACCCTATCTTTTTCTCCCTTTCCCTGGGGCTCAGCAGCTAGCACGAAGCTAGCTGCTTTTTCATGTATTATTTGTCTCATAAATCAGAAATAAAAGAAGCTGCCATTTAATATTCAGCTTCTTTTACGTTATTTCAATAATATCCATAGCGTTAAATACGTAAGTTTTATAAAAGGCGTCTGTACAAATTACAATTTGTTTTACCGGATTGATATGTACAACAGTCATGTAGCTTGTTAGTATGTAACCATCTTCAAAATATGTTACCAATATTTCTTTCTCAGACAATAATGACGTTAATAATTTATCAGAAATTCTCTCTTTTGCTTCATTTGTTAAAAGCGGTTTTTGTACTTTTAATTTCTCTCCAATAATCTTTCTCATATTTAAAAGTTGTTCGGACATTACTGTAAACGGAACCCACTCTCTTTCTTCTTTTTGTATCTTTACATCGTTCATTTTTTATCTCCTTGATCATTTATACATTTATTTAGCCATACTATCCCTTAGTTATTTTTAATACTCACTAAACTCGGATTTACTTCTAAACTATAATTAGGTTACTTCTTAAAAGAACATTCGTTCCTATTATACACGAACTTACGTTCTTTTGAGAAGAGCCATACTTATTATTTCTTAACAAAAAACATAATTTTATTTATCTCCATACTTTTTTCCTTTATCAAATAAACTTCTCATTTCTTATATAACATGCATATAACAACTAAAAGGCGACTTCACCCAAAGTGAAATCGCCTTTTTCTAAAAAATATTTCAAAGCTTATTTTTCTATCCTAACTAATGTTCTTTCTGGAATACATAATTCATCTATATTAAAATGATTTATTTTTAAGTTCAATTCCCCTACTCGTTCCTTATCTTCATCACCAACCCAACAACTAAATAATTCGAAATAGTCTCTATCTTCCAAATAACCTTCCATAAAGTTAAAAGTTTTTCTTTCGCTTCTTTTTTTCCTTTACATTTTGCCACTCGACAAGTTCAATTCCCCAACTAGTTGAAACCTCATATGTGTAATTTGTTTGGAATTGATAATCTTGTACAATTTCAAGCATACTTTCATCTGAAAAACACGGTCCAAAAACAATTAGATTATTAGAATCCGGATCCGTTAACGGAATTTCTACATTACAGCCTATGTAACTTGCTAAACTCATTTTATACTCCTCCAGTATTCGTATAAAAAATACTTCATAGTATATTTATTTACTTAAATATAAAATCCCTGCCTAAACGAAAAAGTTTTAAATTTTTATCGTTTATTAACCATCTATAACTGAAAACATATACTATGATGAACGAACTCACAAAGCATAAGAAAAGAGAGCATTTACAACACTCTCTTTTCTTACATACTCCATGGAACTTTACAAAACTGAATCAATGATTTTTATTATTATATTTTATTACATATACTTAGGTTGTACTATTATATGTAACTCTCTCTCTGTATCCGCTTTTTTCGGATGACGAAAATAATTAAGTTCGTACTTTAACACTTTATACTCAACCATCCCGATTTTAATCCCTTTCGTTTCTTTTAATATAGCTAATAAATCACTTACATTTTCATCATATGACTCAAAAATTTTCGCGCCGCCCTCTCCTTGAAAGATTACTTTCATATATTCTCCACCACCTTAATTTATTGATGTGGTAAATGACGCGTTTAAAACGATTCATTCTTTATCCTAAAATTTTCATATAAAAAAGAACATCCTTTCCAATCGAATGCTCAGCTTTTTACTAATTATCCATGTTAAATATTTATTCAAAGACATTATATGTATTATTTTTTAAATTATGTTCGATATCCATTATTAAAGAGTAAATATATGTAATAAACTTGCATAATGAAAACCGTAGAATATCCACTTTCGTTGAAATAATTATAATCCATAATTTTCCATTGTAATTCTTAATATTTAAATGTAATATTGTATTGTCTTACTATCTATTTATAACTCACACACTAATTAGAAAAGGGAACTCTATATGAGTTCCCTTTTCTAATTATGATTACAGTCATTATTTCTTTTCTAGAAATTTAAATGTATCTTTAAATTCTTTATTATTCACTTTAATATCAGCATCTTTCAATAAATCATTGACTACTTGTTGTTTCCATTTACCTGTCGTATCTTGTAGTCTTTGTTGTTCTATATCTTTACGAATTTTATCCTTTACTTCATCAAATGGCTTCAATTCTTTTTTATCCGTCACTTTAATAATATGGTAACCGTAAGTTGTTTTAACCGGCTCACTTACTTGGCCTGCATCTAATTTATACGCAGCTTCCTCAAATTCTTTCACTGTTTGTCCAGGGGCAAAACCAGATATTTCCCCGCCCTGTTCCTTTGAACCAGTATCTTCTGAATACTGTTTTGCTAAGGCAGCAAAATCTTCACCATTATTTACTTTCTCCTTTATTTCTTTAGCCGTTTTTTCATCTTTCACTAAAATGTGACTTACTTTCATTTCTGGTTTATAGTTATCTTTCACATCTTTATCTGTAACTGTTGCTTTAATTGCTTTCTCAAATGCAATTTCTGGCTTCATTTTTTCTTTTAATTCATCTTCATTTTTCAACCCAAGTTGTTCTAAAGTCGATTTAAAGTTTTCACCCATTTTATCTTTTGCTTCTTCTACTTTCTTTTTTGCTTCCTCATCTGAAACTTTATATTTATCTAGCAATGCCTTACTTAACATCATTTGATATAAAGTACTTTCTCCATATTGTTGTCGTAATTCTTTACTTAATTCTTTCTCTGTAACATTTCCTACTTTTGATGTTACTACGTTGTCTGAGGAACCACATGCAGATAATGCTAGCATCATGCATGAAATAATTGTTCCAATAAATATTTTCTTCTTTTTCAATTCAAATACCTCACTTTTATCATTATGCAAATTAACTATACACAGTCATTGTGAAAACAGTGTGTTTTCTACATGTAATTCATTTCATATGAGTTGACTATGTATCATGTATTTTCATTTTTAAATATAAAGAGCCTTCTTACTATGCATAGTAAGAAGGCTCTTTATATAATTCTCAAAAAAATATAGCTTCTATAGTTGCTTAATAATTACATGTTTTTCAGGTATCCAACTATTCTGTCCGATATCTACCGCATTTCCCACTCTACCCCACACTCGAAAAGATGTCGATCCATCTATGTTTCCTTTATAATTCATACATTCAGGCTCTTCATAATAATTTACTCCGTAACCGACAGGATATTTTGAAGTTGCATAAAACCATTTCACATTAAAATGGTTTAAATATACCCACTGCTTATCGTTCCCTAAACAAATCATATCTTGCTCACCGCCTCCCCAATAACCTGCTAAGATTAAATATGGAATTTTTTGAGTGAGTGTACCTGTAAATTGAGGATTCATGGGGTTTTCATATAAATTTATTCCATATCCATCAGGATATTTCGAAACTGCAATACCAATGCCATTCGGTTGCTGTGTATACACTATGTTAGATTGATTTGCTTTGTTCGAATTTATAAACCAAGAAAGTGACTTATTTCCTACTAATCGATTCAGATCACATTTCCCAATCCCAGGAACATTCCCTGAATCCGTATATTGCCACATATCGCATGGATATGCTGGCTTATTCCCTCCATAACGAGGGATCCATACGAAATCAACTTCAATATTACGTGCTCCAAATGATAGATACGTGTGATGCCCTACATATAATCCTACTTTTCCCGCACCTAAACGGCGTAATTCATCAATAAATGCCTGTGTCCCACCTTGCATATCTACCATCGTTTGAACTTCTACGTCCGCTACCCAAAACTTAGCAGATTGATCACCACGATTCCAAAAATCTTGTGCCTCTTTCTTTGCATCAGCAATAGATATAAAACGGCAAAAAGCATAATTACCGAATGGGATACTATGCTTTTTCATTTCACTAACATAATTTTGATACATAAAATCCACCGTATTAGAGCCATCTTGAACTCTAGCAATCACTAAATCTAGCTGAGATGCTGCAATATCCCAATTGATAGTTCCATTCCATTTTGAAATGTCTACAATATACCCCATACATTCCAACTCCTTTTGAATGTCCTATTCATAGCTAGTTTTATTGTAAGCCTCAGCTCTCTAAAACTAGCTATCTATAATATAAGTAAAAAGAATCTTTACTGTTTTTCAAAATATATTCTCTTTCAGAAATATTTCTATTAGCTTTAACATGTATGTCACAAAAAATATTCTCATATTCGAAATATACCTTACTATTTGTTATGTAGTCTCATCCTATCAATTTAGGTATTGAACATTTTTATAGATATTAGAAAAAATCCTCTTATATTATTAACTTAAAACTTCCAGTATCAATTCCCTTTCAGTTAATAAAAATCACTACTCATTTTCTATATATTATTAAGTCAAATGTTGAATTTTTTAATTCATTAAAATATGTGATCCACGGTGGCGAAAGCTGAGCTTGTACATTTTCTTCCAATATTTTATACTACCTCCTTATACCATTCTTACTAACATAATATGTAACAAACTAAAAAATGCATTAGTTATATTAATTAAACATTTTATTTCATATTCTCAATTTCCCCTTTACATCTTTAAGCACTTTTACTACTATGAAATTCTTTATTATAAGCAAATCCACTGAAATTTCATATTATACTAATACGACTCTATATCCTTTAAATTATAATACTCAATATTAGGAGCTGATTTCATGGAAAAAAAACCTATCGTGTTCAAAATCCCACCAAATTCAAAACTAAAAGTTACATTTTTCGGTCCTTGTAACGAAGTAATTACAAATGTGTCTATAATTAATCAACTATGCGCCCCCAAATGTCAAACTATCACGCAATATCCAGACTTTAAGAAATATGTAACTGAAGTACGATCGTTATCCCGTTGTTAGTCCGCATAATGCACGATTTTCACAACTTTGTTACCTAAAATAACTGAGAAAGAAAATAACTGCATTCCTAGACTAAAATTACTCATTTTATGATATTCCATTGATAATTCATTGATTTTTTACACGTTTTTATTAAAAGAACATATATTATCGTATGGAGATTATCCACTCATAAAACCTATCTTTCTTTGGAGCGTACTTATTATGTATGCTCTTTTTTTATATAACCGTCCCCCTTCTAAATTGACCAACAATATATTAAAATTCTTTATATACTCAAGGAGGTCAAATATGTTCAAGCTGCATCCGATACTACTCATCTTAGGATTGATTTTGTTTTTATATAGTGTAATCGCCTTTATGTTATTCTTTTCAGTGTATTAGCATTACCTATACAAAGCTGTGTTCAATATGTAATTTCTATATAGTAAAGAAAAAACGTAATGATACGATCTTTTATGTATTCCGTCTTTCTGTTCAATAAGAAAACTAGTAAACTTACTAACAATGAGTTTTCACAAGCATGTTACTTATTTGCATATTATTTTGTTCATTATCTGAAGAAGGTTGAAGCCCCTACAAATTAAACTACACTTTACCTATTTACTTATATATATCCTAGAAAAACAATAATAATCCCCCACCATTTGGTAAGGGGATTAACTAAACCTACTAAAAAACATTTAATGATCAGTTTTATTTAGTTGGAGAAGGAAATCTTGCCGCTTCAAAATGTGCCCCATCTTCTAAAGGACTTAAAACCCCATCTATACTACTTTGTGCATAAATCTCAACTTCATCCCCTGCATTCAATTGAACAATCGTCGAAACACTTACGACATTTCCAAAACTTATTGGACCAAAAAAGTCATTATCTATAGCTATCGCTGCGTTTCCATTCACACGAATTTCTACACGCGCTCTATAATTTAAAGTTGGATCGTTTGGAAAGAAACCAATTGTTCCAATAACAGAATATACACCTTTAGTCTTCGGCATAAAAATAGATGTTGCTGGATTATACTCATTCGCTAAATCAAATTGTTCATTTTGAAATAACACTTTCACAAAAGTATTAGCAGGAACATTTTGATTCACAGTATTTCTAGCTCTAAATGCCGATGCTCTAACAAGATTGTCCTTGTTATCATGACACTTACTAGTGTTCTTACAACAATCATGATGCTTATCTTTATACTCCTGACAATACTTACAGTAGTAATAACAAGACATACTAATTCCCCTTTCAAACTTATTACTACATATTATGTAAGATTGATTTATACGGTTTGGACTAGCTATTTTTATTATTCATAAGGGCGCTATTAATCTGCACCCTTATTTATATACACCACTTCATTCCTTACTAGTTATAAGTTGTATATAGTTCCATATGGAATAGTAAGAAAAGAACTTCCGTACGGTGTAACATGATGTACTGGGTAAAAATACTCTACGGATGAGTAATATGGTTGTACTCCTTGCTGCTGCATTTGCATTTGTTGTTGCATTTGCAATGCTTGTTGAATAGCTTGGACTGTACTTTGTGCTCCACTATATGTTATAGACGTACCATACGCTGGTCGCATGCCAGCTTCAGAATTAAAATATGAATAAAACATGATCTTCAACTCACTTCCGTATAATTTATTACAAATTATATTATGATTCTTTATTTCAGTAGGTACTATAAGCTAGTCCGCTCGCTTATATTCAAATGACAAAATAAAACAGTAGCTGCTAGACTACTTTGAATTCTTCTTATTACCAAATGAAATGATATACATATTCTCCTGTTACACGCTCATCGATTCCAGCAACCCTAACGAACCTAAGTAAATCCGCCCCTTGAAGAAAATATATCGACATCGTAACCGGTACTTGTGACCACATGAATTGAAAAAGCTCATTCACCCTCTGATTCGTCGTAATGATTAAATCATTTACAGGTCCATGATTCCATGCAGAGGTTTGAACTGAAGTGAAAGAAAGGTCTTTCCCATTAACCACTATTCTTGCCACGCTTTGAGTTATGTCCACAATAATCCCCTCCAACATTACAAAAATTGGACCTTTTTTAGTTCATATTATTATAAATATTCTTGACTGTAATAAATGTTTAAGGCAAATCCCTAATAAAGTGAAACTTTAATCAGTGGGGGTCTTACTGCCCGTTAATGCGGGATACAATTTTTTTATTCATATCCCTCAATTCCCATTACAACCATATAATTTCTAACCTGATTCAATTTTTGTAAAAGTTGAACCAGCAAATGTAAATTCCATAAAAGTATTAGAAAAATTAAACTTTACTTTTGAAGGTACTCTGAGAAAAAGCGAAAAATCAGCTGGAAAGCTTATCGATTTAAATATTTATTCGAAATTAATAAGCGATTAATTTTAGTCACTCTGCCCATACTTAATCAAAGTGTCGGCTTCTTTAATTTCTGTATAAAATTCAAAAGTTTGACACAATCCTGGAAAAAGCTTATAAAGAAAAGTGAGGTTCCGTTATTTTCACACTTAGTAGCGTAGCCATGTTACATACAATTTTATAAGTGTGAACGAACTACAAAACTAAAAAACAAATAATAAGTTTGCAACATGTTTGCAAATGCGAATTTTGCATATAAATTCGTGTGATATTGAAAGGAGTTTTACTTATGAAAGAAATTAAAACAGAACAAGAATTCAAAGACATCATCGCAAGCGAGGAGCCAGTAGTTGTTAAGTTCTTTACTACATGGTGCCCAGATTGCGTACGTATGGACAACTTTATCGGAGATGTAATGGAAGAGTTCAATAAATTTGAATGGTATTCTATTAATAAAGATGAGTTTCCAAGTATCGCTGAAGAGTATCAAGTCATGGGTATTCCAAGTTTACTTGTATACCAAAACGGTGAGAAGCTAGGCCACTTACATAGTGCTAACGCAAAAACAGAAGAGCAAGTTACTGAGTTTTTAGAAGCATACTAAGATGAAAGCCCTCTGGAAAATATTTTCCAGAGGGCTTTCATCTGTTTTCATAATTATCTTTTGACGTTTTTCCTCGTTTAATGAATTACACCTTGTCATGATAAGAATAATATGTAGTAAGAAAAGTATTCGTTTCTTGATCCATCTCCCCTCCTATCTCTTTAGTAAATAGACTCTAATTAGGTTTACACCCTGACTTTGTACTTTTCAACATATTTTTCCTTCACGAAACTTTGTTATCCCCTTCTTAAAAAGCTATAAAACGTCAACAATGTTTGTATAGACCCACACGACTTTCGTTTGATACTCTATTTATAGAAAGAAATTCCTTTAAAGAAAGGTGAGTGATTAAAATGGATACTCTTTCTCATAAAGAAGCTGATAAAGGCGCTATTGTCAGCATTATGGCCTACATATTTTTATCCTCTATGAAAATCATCATCAGTTATATTACCCTCTCTAGCGCATTACGTGCTGACGGTTTAAATAACTTAACGGATATCGGTGCTTCTTTAGCGATATTAATTGGTCTAAAAATATCTCGTAAACCTCGTGACCCAGATCATCCGTATGGGCATTCGCGGGCCGAACAAATCGCATCACTTGTTGCGTCCTTCATTATGGCAACAGTCGGATTAGAAGTTGTTATTAGTGCCATTCAATCTTTCTTAAATCCGAAACAAGCAGCGCCTAATATACTCGCTGCATGGGTTGCTTTATTTTCTGCTGTCGTTATGTACTGCGTGTATTTGTATACGAAAAAAATTGCAGCACGAACAAAAAGTAAATCATTAGAAGCCGCTGCAAAGGATAATTTATCAGATGCACTCGTAAGTATTGGTACCGTAGTAGGTATTGTCGGTTCTCAGTTCCAAATGCCTATTTTAGACCCTATTGCCGCTTTAATTGTCGGTCTTATTATTTGTAAAACTGCATGGGAGATTTTCGTAGAATCTTCTCATATGCTTACAGATGGAATTGATCCTGATAAAATGGAAGAATACGCTGATGCTATTGAGCATATTGGCGGTGTGGAAAACATTGTAGATATTAGAGCACGTATGTATGGGAATCAAACGTACGTTGATATTACAATTGAAGTAGATGCTCGCATGGATGTTGGAGAAAGTCACTGTATTACCGACAACATCGAAGCTATGCTTCGCAAAAAGTTTGGAATTTACCATGCACACATTCATGTTGAGCCAATGAAAAAAGAACCTATTATGACATAGGTTCTTTTTTTATGAACGTTTTATGGAATATAACACATAAAACGAGCCAGCTACCACCAGCTGCCCATCCTGCTAATATGTCAGATGGATAGTGCACGCCAAGATATATTCGGCTAACTGAAATAGATAATACAACAAAGCTTGCTATAAGAATAATTAACAATTTTTTATGCAACGAAATACGCTCTTCAGTAATTGTGACGTATGCAATAAATCCTAAAAAAGCAGTAGCATTCATCGTATGACCGCTCGGAAAACTATATCCAGTTGCAGTAACAAGCTGCGTGACATCAGGTCTTGCTCGTTCGTACCATAGTTTAAGCATACTGTTTAAATAACGAGATCCGTAGTAATTAATTGTTAGAAGTAACGCACTAAGCAACTTTTTTCTAACGAGAAAATACATTACAAGAATAATGAGTAATGGAAAATATATTCTTTTGGAACCGATAAAAGACACCCAAGTAAAATAGGTCGTCAAATAATCGTTTCGAAAGCTTTGAATAAAATGTGCGACTATATTGTCAAAGTTCTCAATACAAGCGGTATGATACGAAAGTGATAATACGACAAAACAAATGAGTAACGTAAAACTTAGCAAGTATAAATGTCGATATCGTTTCACATACATAACCTCACTATGCAAAAAAATGGAGCGGTTGTTTTAGTTTTCCTCTCCATTTCTTTTTTATGCATAGTTTATTAAAAAATATAATTATTAATTTTTTGCTTCATCTCAGGGATATCTTCTCTTGTTACAGTGAAGCGAATAACCTTCTCATCAAGATCAAGTGCCTCAGCGAATAAACCAGCTAATCCACGTGATTTTCTATCTACTTCCATAATTATTTCTAATCGGTCGTATGCACGTGGCAAAATTAATAATTCTAATTCATCTAATCTGCCGTAGTACTCTCCAGAAACCGGAATAAACTCAAATTCTTGTGCGAATGGAACTTGTTTACGTAATCGATGCGGTAATTCTTCACATTCTATATGACGTGCTTTAAACCCTAATTCATTTACACTATCTAAAACACTACTTAATAATGCATTAGGTAACACTTGAACGTAGTCGCGGTCACTTGGGTCTATACTACGTTTAATATCAAGACCTGTATGAATCCAAACCGTTTTCATACCAAGTGTAAGTGGTGCTTCAATTGGCATTGGAAAAGAAAATGGAATGTCAACTGTTTCATTTGGTTCTACAGAAAAAGGTTCGGTTAAGCGTACTCGCTCTAAATCATATGTTGCTGTTACTTTTTTATCATCCACTTCTCGTACATACGACGTCGATAATGTTAAGTAAATGCTTTCAATTTGTTGGCTAACTGAACCTCCAGTTATATGAACCTTTCCAACTATTTCTTCCCCAACAATATACTCATCTTTTTCAAGAACAGTATCTACCTTTGCACTTCCAATACCAACGCTTGCTAAAAACTTTTGAAACATGGAGTCTCCATCCTTTCTAAAGCAGAAGCTACATCTTGTTTTAAATCTTGTACATTCTCATAGTACGGCGTTTTTATTTGTAACATTCGCATAAGCATTTCGCGATTATAATTTTCCAAAGTTAATTCTTCGTACCATGGTTTTTCCTGTTTTTCATTAGATTCATATCCTGCATATAATAAAAATAATGAGAAATGACCGAGCGCATAAAAGTCGCTACGAAATTGAACTTCTCGCATCAAAGCTTGTTCACCTTCGTAAGTTGTAGCTCGCTCATCATCCTCACCTTTCCATTTAGCTAATCCAAAATCAATAATACTAATTTGATTTTCTTTCATTAATATGTTTGGAATGCGTAAATCTCGGTGAATAATGCCTTCACTATGAAACACCGATACAATTTCTAATATTTCATATAAAATCTCAAAAACTTCACGTTCTGTATATACATACCCATCTATGAAAATATAATCTTCAAAATTTTTACCAGGCATGTACTCCATCACAAAGAAGCTCTTTTTCTCCCATATGAAATGATCATATAGACTAGGAATTGCATGATAATTTAATGTTTGTAAAATCATTTTCTCTTGTTCAAATGATTTTCTACCAGACTCATATCTTTGTTTACTTTGTCTTAATTGTTTTAAGACTTTATATCTATTTATTTGTAAATCATTAACGACATATGTAACCCCATAACTGCCCATTCCAATTACTGATTCAATTTTATAACGCTCTGCAACAATTGTATTTTTTCGCAGTGGTCTATCAAATAATGCTAGTACACGACGCCATTTCATCAGCTACTTGAAAAGAAGCTACGGCTTTTACGTTTTCTTTTATAATGTTGATGTCCATAACCAGATGAACGTCGTTTATAATCGCTACTTGAATACGAGCGCCCTCTACGACGATAATCACTACTTGAATACGAACGATATTTTTTCTTTCCTAATAAAGAATCAATAATTTTTTTGAACATTCCTTCACCTCTTGAGTAAAATTTCCTTTTCATTATATCAATAATTATTGACTATATTTGTGACAGGTTTGTAAAGAGTAAAAAACGACGAGTTATGCCCGTCGTTACTTTCATTCATCCTCTTCATCAAAAACTTCATCAATCATGCATTTCTCTAATAAATACTCAAATGTAATATCTGCGAGATCTTCAATTTCTTCTCGTTTTGGGACGTACCCTCTTTCAATTAGTTGCTCATAAAAAAACTCCGCAATCTCTTCCGTATCAATCACGACTTCAATTTCCTTCATGAGCATCACTCCTTTATTTCTGTTTTATGAAAAAATCTCAAAATTATGTATATGAGATTAGAAAAATAGATTTTATTTTTTTATAGGTCATAAGCTTTGGACGAGATGCATACGATTGTAGTACAAGCTATTCAAAGGGGGAAATAATAATGGAAAATCAATATGAAGTAGGACAAACAAAAGAAGAGTTCATGCATGAAGATCAATGGGCAGACTCTCTTATAAAGTGGCTTTTTATTTTTTTAATAGTTGTAGGCATACCTTATACTGCATATGTTGTTGTTCAATTTATTCTCTCTTTCTAGTTAACTATTTTTTCTCTGTCAATTTAACTAAATAATTATGAACAACATCCATTACAATTTTATATTCTTCATCTTTAAATGTATCGAACAATAATTGATAATCGTTATAAATATCAAGTAATCCATCAATGATTTCTTGACGATTCGTCTTAACACTCACTTTTTTCGAGTTGTTAATTGACTTTAACTTACCTAAATCCAATTTATTCATACCTGCTTTATCTTGTTTCATTTTCTTCAAAATTGCATTTGCCGTTTGAGCATTGGCGAGTAACGTTAAATCTGATTCATCCGCTTCTAACCATTCACCATCCGTAATCCGTGACAATTCATAAATTGTATCTTCCCATGCGTCATTCTTATATCTCCATACTTCTGTACGAAAACCAACAATACGGAAAACATCTTTATCATATCCAGTTACTTGCACAAGATCACCAAACGTGAAATTATAATTTAATTCAATCCACTCCGTATCGCCCTTTTTCATATCTTGCTCTGTAACGTGCTGCAATGTTTGCTCTACGTAAAATCCATCGTGATTATTGACTTCGTATACATAAACTCCATCTAAAACCTTCATATTTGTGATTTTCCCAACGGTTCCATATAGCGTAATCACGACTATGTCCCCTACGTTGTATTTAGGTTGTTTTTTTCTTGCCATCTCTATCTCTCCTTTTTTTGACGTCGTGATTTTGATATCAGTATATGCAACCTACATAAAAACGCTTATCACAGAAGCTTATATTCATAAATTTTTTCAATAAAAAATATAATCTTATAAAATTTACATTACACTCAAACAAAAGCTAGTAACTAGACTAGCTTCAAATCAACAAATTTCATAATAAAAAAACATACAGAATACTTCACTTTAAACAAAGTAATGTATTCTGTATGTTTTCAAATAGTTTTTATCTATCTTGTATGTATAAATCCCAGGCTTCATCAAATATAGACATACTTTCTAGCATTCCGCTCAACTCTAAGTATGAACTAATTTCATCATAGTCTTCAGATTGCTTCGGAAAACTTAAATCATCATACATCGCCTCTGCTAAATCTGAAATTTCATTTCTAAATAAAGCTGCACGATGCTTCATCATATAATGGTAAAATGTCTTTTTCAAAAATATTCCCTACCTTTCTAACTTGGGTACATTATACAAGGCAAAAAAGAAAAAAACCAGCATAAAAGCTGGTTAAAAGTCGAAATAATTTCTTTTTAATAGACGCGGTCTTCCCATTAATTCTTCATATGTTAGTTGTTTTGGTAAATCTTTCGTGTAAATTAAGAATAATTGATCTTCAATTTCTTTTACTGTATGGTCTGATTGATAGTCCATCCCGCACGAGGAACAAGAAATACATGGTGTCTCTTGGATTTCAATGGCTTTCGTACCATCTGGTAATTCCCAATATACAGTATTCAAGCTTTCTTTCGCTTCTGTACTGTCACACCACATACAATTCATACTGCATCACCCTCAGTTTTTTTGTCGTTTTCTTCTAACTTAGCCATTTGTGCTTGATATTTTTTATCTTTTAATTGATCGCGCTTATCACGTTTATCTTTTAAAGATGCATGCGTATCATTATCTTCGTAGTCTTTACGACGGTTCATACGCTGTAAGTCGTCTGGAACGAGGTTAAATTTCTTATCGCTCATAAGACCTGCGATACCAACATCTGAACGTTTTTCTTCGTAGTTCGGATAAATCTCTTTAAAGTATCCTTCCGCTCTTCCTGGAATATAGCTCTCTGGCTCTGGATACGTTGTAATAACACCTTCAAAGTTACGAAGTACAACTTTATCTGCACTTTGTGAGATTAAATAGTTTGGTTGAAGTGCAATTTTACCGCCTCCGCCTGGCGCATCAACAACGAATGTCGGAACAGCATAACCAGATGTGTGTCCACGTAAACCTTCAATAATTTCAAGACCTTTAGATACTGGTGCACGGAAGTGACCGATACCTTCAGATAAGTCACATTGATAAATGTAGTATGGACGTACACGGATTTTTACTAAGTCATGCATAAGTTTTTTCATAATTGGAACGCTGTCGTTAATACCAGCTAAAATTACTGCTTGGTTTCCGACTGGAACACCAGCATTCGCTAACATTTCACATGCCTTTTTCGATTCTTCAGTAATTTCAATAGATGTATTGAAATGTGTATTTAACCATACTGGATGGTATTTTTTAATAATGTTACATAAGTTTTCTGTAATACGTTGTGGGAATACTACTGGTGCTCTCGTTCCGATACGAATAATCTCAACATGCGGAATCTCTCGTAAATTTTTTAATACATATTCTAAAATTTTATCGTTAATTAGAAGTCCGTCACCACCGGAGATTAATACATCTCGTACTTGTGGCGTTTCACGAATATAAGCAATTGCATCATCTAATTGTTTCTTCGGTACACCCATTCCAATTTGTCCACTAAAACGACGACGTGTACAGTAACGACAATACATAGAACATTGATTTGTTACTAAGAATAGTACACGGTCCGGATAACGATGTGTTAGCCCTGGAACTGGTGAATCTTCGTCTTCGTGAAGTGGGTCTTCTAAATCATATTTTGTTTTATATAACTCTTCCGAAATCGGTACTGATTGCATCCGAATCGGACAGCGTGGATCATCAGGATTCATTAGCCAAGCATAGTACGGTGTAATGTTTAACGGGATCGTTTTCGTTGAAATTTTAACGCCCTCTTCTTCTTCAGGTGTTAAGTTAATCACTTTTCTTAAGTCATCTAACGTTTTGATCGTATTCGTTAATTGCCAAACCCAATCATTCCATTGCTCTTCAGTAACATCTTTCCATAATTCGATATCCTTCCAGTGACGATTTGGTTTGTATACATCATGTAACATTGCTATTCCCCCTTTTTATACGCTCATCCTTTATATAAGCAATAGTTATGCCAACTTTACATTGTTGATAAGTAAATGTGCGGAGAACCCTATTACATAAGCAAAAAAATATTTTTAAGCGTTGTATGAAATCAATACTTAACATCATATTCATTACTTTTTATATATGTAAACGCTCTTTTATTCGTGCAAACACACAAAAACCGCCGATTATTCGGCGGTTTTGTCGTACTTGCTCAGTTTATATTGAAGCGTTTGACGAGGGATACCCAACATTTTTGCGGCTTGTAATATATTCCCTTCCGTTTCAATCAACGCTTGATCTATTAATTCTTTTTCTGTTTGATGAAGTGCTTCTCTAAGTGGCATTATACCCTTCTTCTTCGAAAACTTCTCTTTCCGAAATGTACGTGGTAAACAATTGGCTGTTAATGTATTCCCTTCTGCAATAATAACAGCATGTTCAATCGTATGTTTTAACTCCCGGACATTTCCAGGCCACTGATAAGCTTGCAGTCTATCTTTCGCTTCCTCATCAATTTGAAGTACACCTTTTTTATAACTTTTATTATATTCTTTCAAAAAATAAGATGCTAATAATAGTACATCCTCAGTTCTTTCACGAAGCGGTGGGATATATAATGAAAATACGTTTAAGCGATAATATAAATCAGTGCGAATTTTATTCTCTCGTAAACATATTTCTGGAGGCTGGTTCATTGCGGTAATAACACGAACATCTACTTTTCTCGTCTTATTATCACCAATTCTTCTAATGACTCCATCTTCTAACACTCGTAACATTTTTGCCTGCAAATCAAGAGGCATTGAATTCAGTTCATCTAAAAATAATGTACCACCATCAACAAGTTCAAATAGCCCAGCTCTTTCAATCGCTCCCGTATAGCTTCCTTTTGTCGTTCCAAACAATAAACTTTCTAATAGCGACTCTGGTAAAGCTGCACAGTTTTGTGCAATAAATGGCTTGTTTTTTCTTTTAGAAGCTTCATGAATTGCTTGTACGAACAGTTCTTTTCCTGTTCCTGTTTCACCATATATTAAAACATTCGCGTCTGTTGGTGCTACTTTTTGTGCTAACTCTTTCGTCTGTTTAAACCGCGTATCATTTGTCACTATCGTCTCAAATGCAGCGTGCTTTTTAATTACTTTTTTTCTAGATGATCGCTTTATTTTCGACTGTAAGTCAACAATTGTGTCAGTAAGTTTTTGAATTGTAGAGTAATCCTTTGCAATTTCAACAGCCCCAGCAATATTCCCATCTATAAAAATAGGTAACGTCGTATTTACTGTACAAACATCTTCACCATTTAAATTTTGATAATGTTGTACCTGATGTACGATAGGTTTTTTTGTATCTAGTACTTTCATCAATGTACTCGTTTCCCTTGATAAAGACGGGAACGCTTCTAACAGATGTTTCCCTAACACTTTTTCAATCTTGGATCCATCGTGTTTTGCAGCTACAGAATTATAAAATATTGTAATTCCATTTTCATCTACAGCGTGTATAGCCTCATCAATACTGCCTAAAATCGCTTCAATGACTTCTTGTGTCGAAACTGCTAGCAATGTCATCCCCCCTCTTGCCGAAAATCCGGCAATTACATGCCGGATTTTCGGC
>NZ_JBNRIL010000001.1:1449525-1936246 GCF_053557995.1 Bacillus sp. XB1
TAATTTTGACCAATTTTATATTTTAATTAGATAACTCGAAACTCTAATTAGTACAGCTTTTCGAACACCCAGCTCCACCTAACTGTTTTGCTTTACAGCCAAATTTTGAGACGGAAGTTTTACTGCTTTCGAATAACTAGATAGATCTTTCACCCATATATTCATATCTTCCAACTTATCGAAAATGTAGCAATTATTCGCCAGTCTTCCTGTATACGTATAGCCTAATTGATGAAAGGCAGCATTCATTCCGAAAGAAAGCGATCGAGCAATTGTATAGGAGCAGAAAATAGATCTTTCTCGAAGCTCTTCCTCTAATTTAATTAATAAACTTTTCATAAATCCATGTTTACGATATTCAGGTAAAGTAGCACAATTCGTTAATTCTGCATTCCCTTCCTTTATGTTCATTTCTGCAGATGCTGTACTAATAATTTTCCCCTCAAATTCATACACGTAGTAAATTGTATCGTCTTCTTTCATCGTCTGTAATACATAACTCGCTTCATTTAAAGGTGTCGGATACACTTCAAATACTTTTCCGAAGACAGTTGCTAATTCTTCTGCATCTTCTTCAGTCGCTTTTCTCAGCAAAAATTTCTCTGGAACTACTTTTTCTTTTATTTCTTTTCCTTTTACACCGCTTAATATAGTATCTTCCTCAGTCCAATGCATACTATTTCGTCTTTCATCATTATTATATTTCACAAAAAAGTATGCATCGTGTCCTTGAAAATAATGAGGTATCGTTGCTTCCAACAAAAAACCGAAAGAGAGCCATGTTGAAACATGCTCTCCCTTTCCTTTAATAATACATTTAGTGAAAGAATGTTTCTCTGCTAGTTCGTCAATTGTCTGTATAATACTTTCAACATTTCCTTTATAGTGATCTACCCGGATACGTTTATTAAAATAATCTAAAACGCCTTCTACTGTATAACAATTCGTCTGTTCTCTAAAAGATTCATAGTATTTCATTTTTTCACCTCACACCAATCTAGTAATGTACATGCAATAATTTTTGCGGCAGCTATCATTTTATCAACTTCTATATATTCGTTTGGATAGTGTGCTACTTTCGTCTCTCCTGGACCAAATACTATTATTGGTACGTTTGCAATTTGTGTAAATAAACCTCCATCAGTCCCCCACGGAGATGCTTCAATAATTGGTTCGTTCCCTTCGATTTCAACAAAGTTATGATGAAGTGTTGTAATGAGTTCATGATTTTCTTCTAATTCACCAGGAACCCATCTCGCTCCAAACCATTCTACTTCTACCGGATTTTCAACAAACCAATTGTCCACATCATTTAATTCAGCAATCCAATTCTCAAACTCTTCTTTTGCCGCCTCTATAGTCTCATTCGGCGCAACACCGCATCTTCCTTCTAAAATTAATTCATCGGGAACAGAACTTGGCCAACTCCCTCCTTCAATTTTGCCAATGTTAATTGGAATTGGAATTGGAATTCCTTTAAATAACGGATCTGTAATTCGACTATTTCTTTTCTCCTCTAGCTTTCTTACATGTTCTATAACAAACATGCTTTTTTCAATTGCACTAACCCCTTCATAGCGCGTTCCACCGTGTGCAGCTTTCCCTTTTACACGTAGACGAAACCACATGGAACCTTGTTGTTTCGGGAAAAACTTCATATTAGTAGGCTCTGGAATAATGACACCATCTGCTTTATATCCTCGTAATATAGTTGCTAATGTCCCTGCTCCGCCACTTTCCTCTTCTATTACACTTTGAAAATAGATGTCTCCTTTTAATTCAATACTAGATTCAATGATCGCTTCCATCGCAAGCATAAGTGCGACATTTCCGCCCTTCATATCCGTCGTTCCACGGCCATATATACGATTCCCTATTTTCTCACCGCTATAAGGGTGATGTTCCCACTGATTCACATCCCCTTCTGGAACTACATCAATATGCCCATTTAATATCATAGATTTCCCGTCGCCACTTCCTTTTAAAGTTGCTACAATATTTGGGCTATCTGAAAAACTTGTACGGGGTGATACAAAATAAGGATGATCTTTCATTTTAGAAAAGGAGGGCTCCCATATATCGAGATCTAAACCTAATTCACGTAATTTTTCAATCACAATTGCCTGCGCACCGCTTTCATCACCAGATACGCTCTTTTCTTGAATTAATCGTTTTAAAAATTTCACACTTTCCTCTTCATGGCTCTCAATATAATCACAAACTTGCTTTTTTAATTGCTCCATATATTACATCTCCCTTCATTCAATTACTAGTAAGTTAGAACTAATTTGAAAATCAGCTTCTGTATGTCGTTTTACATCTTCTACTGTGTATGGGCTCATTAATTCTTGTAATATAAGTCCACTCGGAGTTACCTCCATGACTGCCATATCAGTAATAATTAAATCTACACATTTCTTTGAAGTTAATGGCAATGTACACTCTGAAACAATTTTTGCATTTCCGTACTTATCAACATGATTCATCACAACAACGACCCGCTTCGCTTTTTGTGCTAAATCCATTGCTCCACCAATACCTGGAACACGTTTTCCAGGTACAATCCAGTTTGCTAAATCGCCATTTTCACTTACTTGTAATGAACCAAGGATCGTTATGTCTAGCAAACCTTTTCGAATCATCCCAAACGCTGTGCAGCTATCGAAATAACTCGCTCCTGTTATAAGAGAAGTTGGTAAACCTGCTGCATTACACAAATTTTCGTCTTCATTCCCTTTACTTGGCGTTGGTCCCATGCCCACGATTCCATTTTCCGCATGAAACATAACATTTATATCGTCAGGCAAATGATTTGGTACAAGCGATGGTATGCCAATACCTAAATTTACAATCATACCATTTTGTATTTCTTTCGCCGCACGCCTAGCAATCTTATCCCTCACTTCTACGCCCATACCCATTTCCAGTTCACTCCTTCCGACGGTACAATATAATTTACGAAAACACCTGGAACGACAATTTCCTCTGGATCTAAACTTCCAAGCGGGACTATTTCTTCCGCTTCTACAATTGTTATATCCCCAGCCATCGCTACGTGAGGATTCATATTTCGTGCACTTTTGTCAAATACAAGGTTACCAAACGGATCTGCCTTTTTTGCATATACAATTGAAACTTCAGCAGTTAATGCTGTTTCAACTAAGTAGGTCTTACCATTCATTTCAACTGTTCGTTTTCCCTCTTCCACAATCGTATCAACACCAACATCAACTAAAACACCACCAAGACCAACGCCACCAGCGCGAATGCGCTCTGCTAATGTTCCCTGCGGAGAAAACTCAATTTGTAATCTTCCCTCGTTTAGTTGCCTTCCTGCATTTGGATTGGAGCCAATGTGAGAAGTAATTAGTGATTTAACTCTTTCATTTGTAACAAGACGACCGATACCTACATCAGGAAATCCAGTGTCATTTCCAATCAAATTTAAATTTGTAACGCCTTTTTCTAAAATTGCCTGTATTAAAGATGGAGGGGATCCAATCCCTCCAAATCCCCCAAACATTAATGTCATATCATCATGGAACAAAGAAATTACTTCCTCAATTTCTTTTAATTTACCGAATGTATTTGTAATAGTTGTCATGCGATACTATGCCCTCCTTTTTGCATCATCTCTTCCACACTTTTAGAGAAAATTGAAAGTAATTCATCTAACTCGGAATATGTAGTTGTCATTGGCGGTGCTACAAGCAGCGCACTATCTTCTTTTCCTGCTTGCCCTGAAACTGCTTGATATAAAAGCAGGCCGTTTTTAGCTGCAACTGAAATAAGCTCCGACGCTTTTGTAAACGGTTGCAATTCTACTCCGATTAGCAACCCTTTTCCGCGCACATCAGCAATGATTGTCGATTGTTGCTGAACTTTCTGTAAGCCTTTTATTAAATACTCTCCCTTTTCTGCTGTTTTTTCAGGAAGATTATGTTTCTCCATATATTCAATAACAGCTAAAGCCGTTGCTGCAGACAATGGATTTGCACTTAACGTATGACCGCTCATTACTGAACGTGATCCACGTAATATTGGTTCCATAACACGATCACTTACAACTGTCGCTGCCATCGGTGTATATCCCGCTCCTAACCCTTTACCAAGTGTCATAATATCCGGTTCTACGCCCCAATGCTCCATCGCAAACCATGCTCCAGTACGACCAAGCCCAGTCATTACTTCATCCGCAATAAATAAAATATCGTAATGATTACAAATATCTTTAATGACTTTATAATAGTCTTTCGGCGGAACAACCGCGCCTCCAGCTGCTCCGATAATCGGCTCAGCAATAAAAGCAGCAATATGCTCTGCACCAATTCTTTCAATTGATCTTTCTAGTTCAGTCGCACATGCCAGCTGACAAGTTGGATATACCTTTTGAACAGGACATCTGAAACAATATGGAGCTGGTATAGTCGGATAATCTTCCAAAATAGATACGAAACGTTGTCTACGTAGTGGATGCCCAGACATTGATAAAGCACCCATCGTAATACCGTGATAACTCATCCATCTTGATAAAATTTTATGTTTCCCTTGAATACCTCGCTCTTGAAAATGCTGAATTGCAATTTTCATAGCTGTTTCATTCGCTTCCGTACCACTATTTACAAAAAAACTCCAGTTCAAATCTCCTACACTTAAATCACTTAACTTCTTCGCTAATTTTTCAGCTGGTTCACTCGTAAACTGTGATCTATAAACGAAAGCAATCTCCTCAGCTTGCTTTTTAATAACGTCTGCAATCTCCTTTACGCCATGCCCAATACCTGCCGTAATTGCTCCTGACGAACCATCAAAATATTTATTGCCATTTTGATCATACAAATAAACACCTTTTCCATGTGAAATCATTGGATACGGCTGACCAACAAGTGGTTTAATTAAGTAATCGCGCATAGCGCTCCCCCATTTCTCCAATTTGTATATATATATGAAGAAAATTGACGTTTCTTTCATAAAAAAGAATCCTCTGCAAAAGCAGTGAATTTATCAAAAAACTATTATAAAATATACAAATGAGTGCTTAAAAAATTTTATAAAACAGAAAATTCAGAACTAAAAAACCGAAGACCAACCCTTTTCTATACGCCCAAATGACCCTCCTTTTTATATGAAATGACTGCATCACCAAATGTTTTTATAGCATAATGCCAGCTGTCCTTAAATACCGACATTCTGTACACTTCGACGGAACTCCCGTTAAACTCCTTCCTATTATCCTACTTTAAATTGCATATTTTAAAACAAATTTCGACACCCACCTTACTAATCAATTCAGATTCCTATTCATTATGTAAACTTTTCATTTTTAAACTATAAAAAAAGAACCGATTAACCACACTAATCAGTTCGTCATGACGCTCTCTTATGGGTTAATACTGTCAATTGCTAAAATAAATAGAAAAATGAAGTTTACAAATTCATCCTACAGTCTATAACACAAAACCTTTTCATAACTTCATTCACAATTACTATCGGGATATCCCTATCCCGAAGTGGCACTCCTTTCCTCAGATTCAAAGTATCTTTCCTTTATAATTTATGTAGGACAATTATCACTTTGTATGTGTATTTGCCTATAATTAAAAAAATCCCTAGTTTTCTAGCGATTTTTGGACATGTATTCAATATGTTAATTGAAATGCACTTTCAATTTGGCATTTATTTTACTTTCGTACAGTCATATGTACTGCTTTACTCTGTGAAATTCTCGTAAGCACCAGCACCTCTTTATGAAAACATATTTGTTGTCACTTTTTAATTTTCCCTTTATAAAATCATTTTTTTTGCATAACCGCTTTCTTGCTTCGCATATAGTTTTAATGATGACAAAGGAGGAATGTTCATGTCTCAATCTGAAATCGAAAAATATGGACAAGAAGTTACGCAATACGAACAGCTCGCACGTTACTATCAGTTTCGTAACCCTAAAAAATATATAGAATTATATATGAAATATTACGATGCACTATCAAAACTTGTACAGACGTATGAAACAAGAGACTCACAAGAAGCTGCTTTACCATCACATATAAGAATTTTTCATGCCGATCCAAATATACCGGCGGTTGACATTTTAGTAAACGGACAAAAGGTTATTAAAAATATTTCATTTAAGCAATTCAGCCCTTATTTATCATTAGTGCAAGGTAAATACCGTATAGATATTGTTCCTGTCGGAAATGAAACTCCAATCTTTTCAGCGTTGGTACCAATAATGGGAAATCATACTTATACTCTTGCTGCAATAAATAGTGATAATCACCTACAATTACAACCTATACTTGATAATACACATTTACCAGCTGGTCAAGCAAAAATACGCTTTGCACATTTCTCTCCAGATACCCCTGTTGTAAATGTAGATTTAAAAGATGGAGATCATTTATTTGAAAATGTACTCTTTAAACAAATAACCGATTTTTTGCAAGTTAGCCCTGGTACAGCAGATATTGAAATTTCACTCGCAGATAATAAAAACGTTTTATTGACTATACCGAAATTCAATGTTGAACCAAATGTTATTTATACAATTTCAATAGTAGGTTATTCAACTAAAGATCCTAAATTAGAAGCCGTTATACTCACAAATTAAAACAGTCTACACCATTCATTTGGTGTAGACTGTTTATTTTTGAAATGCAATTTGAAATTCTGTCCAATCGTTATCTGATCGACACATAATGGATCCATTATGTTTTTCCACAATTTGTTTACATACAAATAATCCAATACCAGTCCCTAACTTTTTAGTAGTTACAAATGGTTCAAAAATCGTTTCTACATTTTCAGCTGGAATCATTGGTCCATTATTTTTTATCACAATTCGAATAGCTTGATCTTCTTCAAATACATCAATGATAATTTTTCGTTCTTCTTTCATTGATTCAAGAGCATCAATTGAATTCATTAATATGTTTAAAAATACTTGTCTCACTTCACTTCGATAACCAACAAGCGGAATTGGATACGGTAAATTCTTTTCAATCAAAACATTCGCATTGACCAAACTCGGATATAAAAATTGTATAATGTCTTGAAACAAGTCATTAAGCCAAAACCGTTCCGATTCATTCCACATTTCTTTTTTTGATACGAGTAAAAATTGCGAAATACGAAAATTTAATTGATCTAATTCATGCGAAATAATATCTAAATACGATAAACTCGGATGATCTGCCTTTAATAATTTGACAAACCCCATAATGGAAGTAAGCGGATTACGAAATTCATGTACAAAACTAGCTGACATTTGTCCTAAAATCGTCAGTCTTTCTTTATGTGTTTCGTTAATATATTGCTGTTTTTCCTCTAAATTCTTCGATATAATTTCCGAGTATTTTAAAACGGTATAATAAATTAATTTGTCAAAACAAGTATGTATTTTTGCCATAATTGGTTTCAATTCACGAGCACTAACATCTAATTCACACATCGCTTCGAAAAGTTCATTTCTTCCCACGTTTGCGTTATAAACAAAATCTCCAATATTCGCATCTGCTCCAGCACGTTCAATAGCAATTTTCTCACATAACGGTTGAAGATAATTTATATCTTTATCTTCCATAGTAAGTTCGATAATTAACTCTAGTAAATCCTCTCCATTTTGAACTACTTCTAGTTTAAATGGATCTTTTTCGGAAATTATCATTTTGTTTTTCCAGTTCTCTACGAATTGGTGCCTATTGTTTTTCAAGTGTGAACAAAATATTTCTTTAATATCCTTATCGATTGGAAAAACCTCCATTCCCTCCATTTCCATACGACGAATACCCTTTATATTTTGAATATTAACACAAAAAATACGATTCGTTAATAGATTTTTGTCACATTTTGTTAATTTCTGTTGATAAAATTATTTTTTCTTTCTTATTTAACTAATTGTATGCAAATCCCCTTTTTCCTTCACATATTTTCATTATTTCCGTAATCAAAACGACTTTTTTGCATCATTTTTAATTCTTGCGTACAATAGAAAATGAAAGGTGTGAAAAATATGGTAAATAAAAATGTGGAAGATTATCTCCAAGAAGGCATTTACGGCCAAAAGCAAAACAAACCAGAAGAACGTAATATGTATTTAACTACATTACGTGAGCGTGTGGAAATCGCTTTAACGATCGGTCAAGTAATGCAAAGTAATGTATACTCTGAAGTGGCGGGTAGCATGCGCCCTTCTCAATCATTACAACTCCTCCTAAATGGTGGCATTGCTTACCCACATTTATCAAAATACATTAAATTAGCAAACGAAAAAAATGTTCCTTTTACAATTGTTCAAAATAAAGATACAAAAACACCCATCGGTTTAGTATTAACTCATGCTACTGCTATAGATAAAGAACAAATTTATGTAGAAGATACTATTTTCAAACAAGAAATGAAGTAAAAGTTACACTTAATTAAATAGTTACTAGCAGCGTAAAAAACGAGTATGGAATCGTAAACATTTCCTACTCGTTTTTTAGTGCAAGTTTTAAGTTTTTCTATTTTATTTTTTAATACATACTAATTTCATTTCTGTCATTTCTTCTATTGCATATTTAATTCCTTCACGCCCCGTACCACTTTCTTTCACACCACCATAAGGCATATGATCTACTCTGAACGTTGGGATATCATTAATCATGACACCACCAACCTCTAGCTCATCAATTGCACGCATTGCTTTAAATAAATTATTTGTGAATACACCTGCCTGTAAGCCGTAACGCGAATTATTTACTTGTTCAATCGCTTCATCAAATTCTTTAAATGTATTTACTGTCATGAGTGGACCGAATACTTCTTGGCACTGCACAGATACATGATCTGGAACATTTGTTAATACAGTCGGTTCAAAAATTCTTGCATCCCGCTTCTTACCACCGCATAAAACAGTTGCTCCTTCCTTAATTGCTTCTTGAACCCACATATCAATTCGCTCTACATCTCTTTTTGAAATTAAAGCTGATACATCCGTTTCCTCAAGCAGTGGATCACCAACAACAACTGATTCCATCGCTTTCTTTAGCTTCGAAAGAAATTCATGCATTTTCGTTTCATGTACAAAAACACGTTGTACTGAAATACAAACTTGCCCATTATTAACAAATGCTCCCCATTTTACACGTTCAATTATTTCATCTGTTAACTCTACATCTTCATCAATGATAACAGCAGCATTTGAGCCTAGTTCTAACGTAACTCGTTTTAGCCCAGCCTTTTGTTTTATTCCGATTCCAACTTTTGGACTTCCGGTAAAAGTAATAGAAGCAACGTAATCATTTTTGACGATTGCCTCACCAACCGTGGAGCCAGGACCAGAAATGATATTTAAAGCTCCATTTGGCAATCCTGCCTCTTCAAATAACTCAACTAATGCATAAGATGATAATGGCGTTTGATCAGCTGGCTTTAATACAACTGTATTTCCGGCAGCGATTGCTGGTCCAACTTTATGCGCTACTAAATTTAATGGGAAATTAAATGGTGTAATAGCCCCTATAACCCCAATCGGCTTTCGGATTGTATATGCAATACGCCCATCTGCACCAGGTGCGGCGTCTAATGGCAATGTCTCACCATATATACGCTTCGCTTCTTCAGCTGCAAATTTGTATGTTTGAACAGTACGATCTACTTCTCCCCTTGCAGCACGTATTGGTTTTGCAGCTTCTTTTGCAATAATCTCTGCAAATTCTTCTCTTCTTTCATCCATTTTTTGTGCAACTTTCTCTAAAATAGTCGCACGATCATATGCAGATAATGTATTCATTTTTGTCATTGCATTTTTTGCAGCGGTAACAGCCTCTTTTACATCTTCTTCCGTGCCTTGTGCAATTTCCGCTAATGTTTCTTCAGAATATGGTGCATATAATGGTTTATACGTGTTTACAGATTTCCAATCTCCATTTATATATAAATGCTTTTTCATACTTCTTCTCCTTCCAAATATATGTATACAACAATACTTCACCTAGTGAAAGGTTTGACTTATGTCATTGTATCATAGCTCCTATCCCTCAAAAAACATTATGCTCAAAAAAACTCTGCTATATAGCAGAGTTTACGAGCTAATTTGCTCTTGTAACGAAATTTGTTTTTCATCTTCTAAAATAACAATCGATTCTACTATCTTTGTAACTTCTAATCTTTTTATATAATGTCCATCTAATTCTTTCACACAAAACTTATAATTTTCAATTTCAATGGAATCCTCTTCAGCAATCTCTATATTCTTCGTTAAAATCCAACCACCGATTGTATCAACACCATCATCATCAATCCCTAAACCAAATAACATATTCACTTCACTAACAAGTACTTTTCCCTCTAGTATCGTCTTCGTTTCACTAACCTTTTGAATTTCTGGCTGCTCATCCGTATCAAACTCATCCTGAATATCTCCAACAATTTCTTCCAGAATATCTTCAACAGTAACAAGTCCAGATGTTCCACCATATTCATCTATCAATATAGCAATATGTGTTCTTTCTTTTTGCATTTTTAAAAACAAATCATGAATTGGAATAGAATCGATAACTAAAATAATTGGTCTCATATATTGCTCTACTGTCTTCTTATTAACAGCTTTATGTTGTACAAATTCAGTAAAAATATCTTTAAAATTCACAAAACCTATTACGTGGTCTTTGTCGCCATCAACAACTGGATACCTTGTATATTTTTCACGAGACATTTTTTGCAAAGCTTCTTCAGCAGGCATCTCTTTACTTATAATATTCATTTCAGTTCGAGGTACCATTATTTCTTTTGCAATGCGATCATCAAATTCAAAAATTTTATTCACATATTTATATTCAGATTGATTAATCTCACCATTTTTATAACTTTCTGAAACTAACAACCGTAATTCTTCTTCTGAATGAACCTCATCATGTCCCTTCGGCGGTTTCAGCCCTAGCAGCTTCGTAATGATTCGAGCTGAACCATTTAATAGCCAAATGAATGGGAATGCAATACGATAAAAGAAAATTAACGGCTTAGAAACAAGTAAACTCACTTGTTCAGATTTTTGAATTGCAAATGTTTTTGGGGCCAATTCACCTATTACAACATGTAAAAAAGTAATTAACAAAAACACTAAAATTACAGCAAAAATGTCTGCTAGTTGAGTAGAGATATTCCAATTTGCAAAAAGCGTATCAAATATTTGCTTTAACGCAGGTTTACCAAACCACCCAATTCCTAAAGCTGTAACAGTAATTCCCAGCTGACAAGCAGATAAATATTCGTCTAAGTTTGTAATGACTGTTTTGACCGATGTTGCACGATTATTTCCTTCTGCAATTAAATAGTCAATTCGTGAACTTCTCACTTTAACAATTGCAAATTCTGCTGCAACGAAAAATGCCGTTAAAGCAATTAAAACAATCACTATACTTATACTATATATGTCCAAATACTTTTCCTTACTTACTTTGTAAGCAAGGAAGCCACCTCCTACTTAATTTTATTCAAGTGAAGTAAGCCTTCTAATACTCTAACAAAATTCTACATTAGCAACCACCTTTTTATATATTATATGCATACATAAAAAAGATATTTATCATTATGATAATCTAATTCATTTACACTCGTCAAATTATTCTAAATGTTACGATAAAACATTTTTATTTAAACGAACTATTCTTCTCAACTCAATTTCGTGAAAAAACACTTTCTTTGCCGATTCCACACTTCTTTTGTCGCACTAGAAGGGAACTTACTTCATAGCTCGAAATCATTCAACAGGATATATATAGGAGGGATTATTTTGGAATATAAAACACCATTTATCGCAAAGAAATTAGGTGTTAGCCCAAAGGCTGTTGTCCGGATCGCACAACAATTAAATCTTACGATAGAGAAAAACAAATATGGCCACTTTATTTTCACACAAGAGGATGTCGATCAAATGTTAGAACACCATCGATTTCAAATAGAGCAATCTCAAAATTCTCAATCTACTCAAAAGGCTTCCTCAAATGAAGTTGAGGAATTAAAAACTCAAGTTAATACAATTGTTCAAAACATATTACCCAATGATTTTGAGCAATTAGCTGATCAATTAAACACTATTACGAGAAGACTTGATCGAATGGAAGAACAAATGCAAGATAAGGCAAATGATGTCGTCACGTACCAACTTTTACAACACCGTCGTGAAATGGAGGAAATGTTAGAGCGAATTCAAAAATTAGAAGCTGCCCTAACGAAAGAAGAACCCATTTATATTACTCCTGATTCAAAACCAACATATGAACGAGAAAAGAAACCGAAGCGCCGCAAAATGATTTTTAGTATATTTGGATTATAATTTTTAGACCCTTATTAAAATAATAAGGGTCTTTTTTAATGAAGAGTTATATCCTATACAAATATTATTCTCTTTATTATACATATTCACTTCGCTTTATTTCGTTAACATAATATTTTTACTGTATTCTGCAATTAATGCCTGTGCATGAGCATTCCCTTGAATCACATCACGAAATTCTTTTAAAGAATACAAATGCGTAACCCCTTTTCGAGCATGAATTCTTACTGGTACACCTTGTAAAGTATCATGAAACTGAAATGGATTATCTATTGGCTCAATTGGAAAACCAAGTGTAAGTAAATACATATACATTCTTTTTGTTACTGCTGCAATGTACCATTCAGCTTTTGTTTCTAACGCATGTATAAATAAAATAGCTGTTAGCCTTTTGAAATGTCCTCTCCCACGAGACGTTTTCGAAATACTTAACTTGCCTATTTCATATACATTCTTCAAATCTTTTACTAAATCATTTTTAGAAAACGGATAGAAAAACTCAGAATTTGATTGTTCAGGTATCGTATACTTAATACATTCTACTGTACCAATAGGATGTTCATCTTCTATTAATAAAAATCGTGATGGATTTAAATTACGTTCTACGAACATTAAGTTTCTTTCTTCACAAAAATCTCCCCATAGTTGCTCGAACCCAAAATGTTCTTCCTTTGTTTGAACACGCTGGAACATATTTAACCGCCTTTCCCATCGTCGCTCTGTTTTTGATAACGCTTTCACTATCTATCATATAAGAACAAATCTTCGTATGCAACTAAAAATATTTATGACTTATTATATTCTGCAAAATGAATTAGATTCCAATTTAATCGACTTTTATCCCGCGCTCACATTCCTTTTAATAACACATTTGTAGCACTTTTCAAATCTAAATTACATTATGTTTCTTTCCATACAGCATATAATTCTTCTTAATCTAAAGAAATCCTTTATGAAAAAGGATTTCTTTTACTTCTTAATGCTTTTTAACCATTTTTCAAAAATTTGTACCATCCCATGTTTTCCAGCTAATTTCTCTTCCCCTTGTTTCGTCTTATATGGATATAACTGCAAGAAAACACCGCATCCAGACTCAATTTTTTTACTGTGCATATGGCTTCCTGGATATACACAAATGACTTCATAAATTGACCTTCGATAATAGACTCGCTTTCCATCCTGTTCTTCTACATACTTTATAGACCAGTACTTATACATTTGCTCAGTTGCTTTCGTATTTCCGACGTGCTGAAAAATATTGTACATTGGACTATACTTCACTTCAATAATAATAGAAGATTTATATACGTATTTCCCATCTTCTTTTACATAACAGTCTAAGCGAATATCTGGCTTCTTCGTATCCTCACCATTGTAAAAATTACTACCTTTACTTAATGCAATAAGAGGATGTGTTTCAATTAAGTCATTAAATGCAACATGCACCTTTATATCATCCCGTTCTAAAACTACTGTCGTTCCATCTTGTAATCCATCTACATAAAAATGTTCTTGTATTTGTTCACGGATAGAGTTTCTAGCTTCAAAACCAATTTGCTCTAAAATTGAAATAACGATAAAAAAAGCGTAATATTCATACACTAAAAACGTTGGCTTATAAACAAATAATAACGATGGAGATTGATCCGTATATTGCGGGAGTACTTCTAAATGATGTAGTAATTGTTGATGTGGTATCGGTAAATCATGTAAGTTCATGTTACTTGTTTCAGTAACTTCCCTCCAAAACGAAGAATGCATTAACATTTGAAAGTATTGTACATTTTCACGCACAATATGCGCCAATATTTTATATTCTTGTATTTTCATTGAGCTCTTTCGTAAATCGGCTTCTTTTAGTAAATGTATATTTTTATATTTTTGCTTCTCTCTATCAGTTACCGATCCATTACGCTCAATTGTTTGTATAATCGTTTTTACGGCTTGAAACTCTTCTGATTTTTTCTTTTTTTCTCTTTCTAAGATTTCAATTGTTTGACGTAAAAAACTTTTTGCTTCAATTAAATAATGATAAAATTGCATCGCTTTATATTTAAGAAATGCATTTTCCTTACTATTTTTTTGTTCCATAAACTTACGATTATAATGTTTGGCATAAGGTTTTCGTTCTGCCACTATAGTTCCTTTTCTTGTTGGCCTTCGCTCTTTTCCTTCCCATTTATATTCATTTATAAATTTTGAGCTTGATTCTATTTTCTTAAAGATTTGCTTTATCATTTTCATTTTTTGGGGTAACTTTCTAAGTAACACTAAATAAGAAGAATCCTCAATATCGCTAAGTGCAGAGAAGGTCTTTTTATAGTAACCTCTATCCAAAATCAACTCATTTAAAATTGACTTCACATAGTCTTGAATCATTTCAAATTGATCATCAAAAAAGTTTTTCGGTACGATTTGAAATGCGCCATAATACGTTGTATCTTCTATACGCACTTCAAAATGGTATAAACCACAGCGCCATGGATAAAAGAATTCTGTTTTCCCATGTTCATATATTAATACTCTTTGTTTTTTTTCATTTATTTCATATTGAGCCTCTTTTATATTTTTCTGTCCCTCATATACTTTATTCCATATAAAAGTAATATTCATTGGAATTTCATAATTGTACTGCAATCTTATTGGTTTTAATTCTTGTACTTTATAAATACATTGAACTAATGCTGTAGTAGATGTACAAAGACGATTTAATAAAATATAATCTCCTTTCCCCTCATTTCCAATGATTAACTTTAATACAAAAGGGAGCGTTTCATTCGTATCAACGATTTTTGTTTCGTAACGCCCTTCATTTTGCATATCCATACAGCTCCAGTTCTCTACGTTTTTCTCGTATATATGCTAAAGAGTGTTCAAATGTAGATACTCTGTTTGCAAGTGCAGATTGCAAAAGAGGTACTAAGGTCGCCCCCCTTTTTGCTTCTTCAGAAAGTAAAGGCCCAACCATCATTTCGGTCCCTCTGATTTTCGTCAATACACGCTGCTTTATTTGTAAATCAAACCCCTCTTCTCTACTGATCATATAGGTATGATTATTTTGGAACGGTATGTTTTGCAAATAAGTCGCAATTGCATTTGCACATCGGAAAGAAATTCCCTTAGACGCGTCATGTGATGACAATACGACATGCAACTTATCTAATAGCTCTAATTCTTCTTCAGAAAACACTTCAATCATCGCTTTATTTCTCATCCAATTTATCCGAAATTCTCCCGCTGTTACTTTCAAAGGTGGATGTAATACGACTTTCCCCTGTTCCATGTCCATCTCACAAAACGGAATTTTCTGTAACGTTATTAGGTTCGTTCGATCTAATAATCGATCAGAGAGCTCTTTTGTTGTTTCATCAAAATTCACAGTACCTACAAATATAATATTTTCTCCAATTTCAATTGTTGATGGAATTGAATTCTCTATGTCCTGTACACCCTCATACAAGTTTAAAATACGATTTTTTGTTTCAAGTTCAAGAACAGATAGAAACGGAGTAAACCAATGCTCAATATGAGACATGTTCATTTCATCAAAAACGATTATATACAGTTGATTTGGATTTTCTTTCGCCTTCATTAACGTCCTAACTAACTTCGTTTCACTTTCAATAAAAGTACCATTTGGATGAAGGTAACCAAGTAAATCATGTGGTTCTTGATACGATGGCGAAATCGGAATCCAAACCAACTCTTCCCCATACTGTAACCCTAATGCTTCTGCATAAGTTTGCACAAACCGTGATTTCCCAACGCCCGGTATACCACCAAGAATCGTTAACATATTTGTTTTTACACTTATATGGAAATTATAAATATCCGTTTCATCCAAATATAACCCTTTATTATGCACCATACTTTGTACATACTGTAAAAAAGACGATTCACGCTCATCCCATTCCCATTCATCTTTTTGTACTTTTATATCCTCTACTTCAACTAGCTTACCTTCTTCATGCATTCGTTTTTTTAATTGCTCATACACATAATCACTTACAAAATATAATTGATCTTCTACCGCTATTTCTACATACTTCGTCCAGTCACTGCAGTTTATATATTTACACTCACGTTTCTGTTCAAAATAGGCGATTGAGCTAATTGATGACTTTAGGGATATGTTTCCGTAAAGTCTTCCATCGTGCCACAATAATTCGGGAGGCTCAAAGTCTTTCGGAAATTTTGGCATAAGAAATGATAAATAACCGTTGCTAAGTTTTCGTTCTAAAGATTCTCTTTTTTTATTATTTGTAACTTTAGGTGCCGGAATCATTTTATAGCTGCTTGCTATTTCTTTCGGTTCTTCTGTACATATTAACTCCACGTATACATTTCCTCTTTCATAATAAAGACGAAACATTACTAGTTGCTTTTCTAATTTCCTCTTCTTTAATTCCGAAAAGATTTTTTCATTCTTTTTATTGCTACATAACCCTTCAAATACATATGGTTCATTTGTAAATTGTTCCTGTAAAGTGAATGGTATTGGCGATAAGCATTGTACAAAGAAATTCTCTCCACTCTTCTCTTTCTCAGCTTTTGTAAATTTCCCTAAAAATCTCATATAGTACATTCGTTTTATAAAACTTGGCTGAAGAGCTTTATGTAATTTCACCTTAGTCACCTTCTTTTTTCATACTATTCTTAGTGTATGAAAGAAACGAAAAACTAGAAATAAAAAACCTGACGTTATCCGCCAGGTTCAAAATAAAAACTTATATTAATGAGAAGGAAATGCTTTTTTCTCCTGTAAAATTGCATTATGAGCAATTTTCATTTTCGCAAGTACGTAACGTAATCGATCTTCAGCGTTTTCATCTTTACTTATTTGTAATTCCGCCAAATTTTCAACAGAACTTGCTAAATTTTCAATGACTCCTCTTAGTTCAGGATGATGATTAAAAAAAGATTCTTGCACTAATACTTTCCTTAACTCACTAGCTAAATCAATTATTCTAGACAACTGTTCTTTTTCTTCCATTCTCATCCCTCCTGAATATCTTATGTAGTAAATATTCTCTAAACAAAGAAAAAAGCCCTTTAAATGAAAAGGACTTTTTACATTTTTATATTTCCAGTTAATAACATATATATGGATGTGATAGCCGCAACAATAATTGCCCACATCACATACTTCTCTGCACCTACAAAGCAACGGTTCCCTTGTTCTTTTCTTGCAAATGTGTAAACAATAATTCCAATTCCATACACAATTGAAACGAGTAGTAAATTCTTTAAACCAGCTGCATAAAGAAGCCATACAGAGTAAATAGAAGCAATTAAAGCTAACGCTCCGTTTTTTAATTTAGCGTCTTTTAGCTCGTTTGTAATGACTAATTTAAATTGGAATAACGCTGATAATAAATATGGTAATAAAATTGATGTTGAGGCAATGAAATACATAATTTGATATGTTGATTCCGAAAACAAAACGATGATAAATATAGTTTGGGCAACACCATTTGAAATCCATAATGCCATGTGCGGTGTTTGCTTTTTATTTGTTTTCGTAAAGACTTTCGGAAATACGCCATCTTTTCCTGCCACATGAGAAATTTCAGAAACAAGTAAAAACCAACCAATTAATGTACCGACAAGTGAAGCAACTAATCCGATGTTAATCGCAACTGCACCCCATGGACCAACAACGTGCTCTAATACATGCCCCATTGAAGGGGTTTCTAACACAGAAAGTTCGCCTCTTGTCATAGCTCCCATTGACAGGACAGAAATTAAAATATAAATGGACATTACTAAAATAAGTCCCAATACTGTTGCCTTTCCAACATCTCGACTATTCTTCGCTCTTCCAGATAATACAACTGCTCCTTCAACTCCAATGAAAACCCAAAGTGTTACAAGCATTGTATTTTTCACTTGACCAAGTATAGCGGAAAGTGAGATCGTTCCTTCTCCCCAAAAATCATGTGTAAATGTGTCCCAGCGAAAGGCTGTTACCATTACAACAATAAATAAAACGATTGGAACTAACTTCCCTATTGTTGCGATCACATTCATAATAGAAGCTTCACGAATTCCAAATAAAATTAAAAAATGAAGTGTCCATAATAAAAGTGATGCCCCAACGATAGACGCAACATTATTTCCTCCTTTGAAAATTGAAAAGAAATAACCTAATGTACTAAACAGTAACATAATTGTTGCGACATTACCTAAGATTCCTGCTAGCCAATATCCCCAAGCACTATTAAATCCAATATATTCACCGAAACCAGCACGTGCATAACTATAAATTCCACCTTCAAGTTCCGGTTTTTGTCTTGCTAACGTTTGATATACGAGCGCAAGTGGAATCATTCCCATCGCTGTAATACACCAGCCAATTATTATTGCACCACTGTTTGCTCCTACTGCTAAATCATGCGGTAAACTAAAAACACCGCCACCAACCATTGTTCCAACTACTAATGCGATTAATGGAAAAAATCCTAACTTCTTTTCTATTTGTACCACCCCATCTGTCATTCTAGGTGTTATGTTCGTTCAACTATTAAAGTCACCTTTTTCTCTAATAGACGTTTCTCTTATATTTTTTCAGGAAAACATTACTTATTCTAAAAGAAAATGAGCAAAAATGGAATACTTTTTTGAAAAAATGTATAAGTATGCACAAAAAAACCGCTCATTTTGTAATGAACGGCCATTTCAAACATATAAATTTGTATATTTCTTGTAAATTTAACGAAGTAACTTCTCTTTTTGTAAAAATTGTTTTGCGACTTCTTCACTACTTTTACCATTTACGTTAACTTCATAATTCATTTTTCGCATTTCTTCATCTGTAATCTTTCCAGATAATTTATTTAATACCTTTTCAAGTTCAGGATATTTCTGTAACGTTTCTTTTCTTAATAATGGTGCTCCTTGATAAGGTGGGAATAACCCTTTATCATCTTTTAGCACTTTCAGTCCGTATTGCTCCAATTCACTATCTGTTGAATATGCATCAATTACGTTAACATCTCCAGATTCAATTGCGCTATAACGCAGCTTCGGCTCCATCGTTTTAACATTCGAGAACTTATAGTTATATAATTTTTGCATTCCTTTATAACCATCTTCACGATCAGCAAATTCCAATGTAAATCCTACTTTGGCTTCCTGCGCAACATTCCCTAAATCAGAAATTGTATTTATATTCTTTTGATCTGCTATTTTTTTCGGCATAGCTAGTGCATATGTATTGTTATACTCCATTGGCTTCAACATAATCATATTATATTTCTTTTCCATTCCAATGCGAGCCTGCTCATATACTTCATCACGATTTGTACTCTTTGGTTCTTCTTTCACGAAAGTAGATAAAGCTGTTCCTGAAAATTCTGGGTATATATCTACTTCTCCTGATTTCAACGCTTCAAATACAAATGCTGTTTTCCCAAGACCTGGTTTTAATTGTACGTGTAAATCTGTATCTTGTTCAATAAGCTGCTTATACATTTGAATTAAAATTTCAGGTTCTGATCCAAGTTTGCCCGCAATAACAATATCTTTCTTTTCTGTACTCCAAAGAAGTGGAGAAGCAATCATTATACAAACAAAACATATCGTCAATATAACACGCTTAGAAGAGCGTTTTGGTCGTTCAAGTATGCGAAGTACTATATCAAAGAATAAAGCGAGTAACGCGGCTGGTACGGCCCCTAAAATGATAAGTGCATGATCATTTCGATCTATACCTAATAATATAAGCTTACCGAGCCCACCAGCACCAATGAGAGCTGCTAATGTAGCCGTTCCAACAATTAATACCATCGCTGTACGAATACCGGCCATAATAATAGGCAATGCAAGAGGAAGTTCTACCTTCCACAATCTTCTCCAACTATTCATCCCCATAGCTTTCGCGGCTTCTATTAGAGATTCATCTAATTCCCTTATTCCTGTATATGTATTTCGTAAAATAGGTAATAGTGCATACACAACTAATGCGATAATCGCTGGAAGTTTTCCGATTCCTACTAACGGAATTAAGAGTCCAAGCAATGCAAGTGATGGCACTGTCTGCATTACTGCAGAAGTTCCTATTATAAATTCAGCCATTCGTTCTTTTCTTGTTAATAAGATGCCAAGTGGCACTGCTATAATTACTGCAAAAAATAATGAAATAAGCGATATTTGTAAATGCTCACTTAATGCAGTTAGTAATTCTATTTTTCGTTCTTGGAACGTTTGTATAAAATTAGTCACTGTTTAGCCTCTTTCCTTTATTTGTTCAACAATGTAATTGACAATATGACGACTTGTTAACGCTCCAATATATTGACCGTTTTCTTCAACTGGAACGACCTCTTCATCACGCACACGAACTAGTGCTTCTTGTAAGGAAGAATGTAATGATAGCGCCTGCCCTTCTAATTGCACACTTTGATCAAGTGGCAATACATCTGCTACACTTTTCCCCTCATACCAAGTTCGCCCATGATTTCCAATGAACTCCTCTACAAATTCATTTTTCGGATTATGTATAATTCCTTCTGGTGTATCTAGTTGAACAACTTTTCCTTCTTTCATAATACAAATGCGATCTCCAAGTGATAATGCTTCTTGCATATCATGTGTTACGAACACGATTGTTTTTTGAATCTTTTTTTGCAACTGTACAATATCCTTCTGAAGCTGTTCCCTACTTAATGGATCTAACGCACTAAATGGTTCATCCATAAGAACGATTTTCGGGTTTGCGGCTAATGCTCGCACGACACCGACACGTTGTTTTTGTCCTCCTGACAATTCATCAGGCATACGATTTCGATAAATATCCGGATCTAATCCAACCATATGTAACAAGTCATCGACGCGTGCTTTAATTTCTTTTTTGCTCCATTGCCTCATTTCAGGAACAACTGCAATATTTTCAGCAATTGTCATATGAGGAAACAAAGCAATCTGTTGCAACACGTATCCTATATCCCAACGTAATTCGTTTATATTATATTGTTGAATATCTTTTCCATCGATTAAAATCGATCCTTCAGTCGTTTCGATTAAACGATTAATCATCTTCATTGTCGTTGTTTTCCCGCAACCACTCGGACCGATGAGAACAAAAAATTCTCCCTTTTTAATTTCTAAATGCAATGAATCCACTGCTTTCGTGCCATCTTCATACGATTTTGACACATGATTAAATTGAATCACAAATACAACTCCTTTACTGTTGTTTCCTTTATTTTGATGGAATATGGCATTCATTTCAAATGATACGCTTTTAAATTAAAAAAGAGCTCACATTTGAGCTCTAACGGTCGAACAATATTGTTTTCATAATAGCAGCATATTCGCGAACATACATTTTTCTCTTAGAACGAATTGGTGTTTCAGCAGCTAGTGCCTCCATCTTCATGCCTAAACGCTTTGCAATTATTTTCGTTCGATATAAATGATACGTATTACTTACAACTACCGCATGTTTCACATTATATAAATTCATACTAAACTTTAAGTTTTCATACGTATTTGTAGATTGATCTTCTATTAAAATACGACTCTCATCTATACCGTGTACCATTAAATAGTTTCTCATGCTGTGAGCTTCCGGTATATCTTCATCTTCTCCTTGACCACCTGAAACAATTACTTTCGCTTCAGGATGGGAAAATAAATACTCCAACGCTACATCCAAACGATTTTGAAGAGATAAAGACGGTCTATCTCCAAATAACTTTGCACCCAGTATAAGAACGTACGGAGAGTGATAGCTCAACTTTTCACGAGCAACTTTGTTCATTCTAAACGTCATATAAATGATGTATAGTGGCGGTAATAATAAAATGATAAGAAAGATCCATTTGTTCATAAATAAGTTTGCACTCCCTTTCTTTTTATTATACAGAAAAAGAAAGGGCGGCAGAAGTGTTTTTTTAAACGATTGATTTATTAGAAACATTCGCCGCTACTTTACGTTGTGATAGTACATAATAAATAGCGATTCCTAATGAGAAGATCAATATGCAGCTTAATACGTAAAACGGAAGCATTACTCCGGCTTTAGATACACCCGCTGTAAACAGCATTAATAATACAATTCGTATTCCAGTACCAATTAGGCGAAATAAGCTGTCTACACGTCCCATTACTTCGTTTGGAATTTCCTCCATCATCAATACATTTCTCGCCACTCTTGTACCCGCATTTCCAACTGCTTGAAAAATTGCAAGTCCATATAAGAAAATTACGGAAGGTTCAATAATCATTGCGGTAATTGAAATTACATAAATGAACATCGTCATAACGATTGAAACTTCTGTTTTTACATATTTCATTATGAGTGGAATACAGATTCCTGCAACAACCGCTCCGACACCGTACATCGTGCCCTCTATTATGTATACAGAGGCATTGGCTTTTAGTAAACTGCTCTCGTTATTAATTATGTAACTTGAGCGAAATAAAAAGTTTATCTCCGTCTAAATACAAGTTATACAGACATACATTGATCGTATAAAAGTATATAGTACCCTAATATTATGTAAAAGGTGGCGAAGTGTATAATGAAAGATTTTGATTTCGAAAAAGAAAGCATTATTCGTAAATATGGTGAATGGACTGCATATGATATTAAATTAACTGAAACTCTATATACAAAGGATATTCGACAACCCAATCCTCCATTAAAAAAAATTGTGACAATGATTCAAGATATCACACAATGTGATTTTAAAAACCTTCGAATTTTAGATTTAGCTTGTTTAGAGGGTCATTATGCCATTGAATTTGCTTTGCAAGGAGCAACCGTTGTAGGAATTGAAGGAAGAGAATCAAACATACAAAAAGCTATATTTGCTAAAGATACATTAAATTTAGCAAATGTAACCTTTTATCAAGATGATGTAAGAAATTTAAGTGCTGAAAAATATGGTCAATTTGATATCGTTTTATGTTCTGGTATTTTATACCATTTAGACAGTTCAGACGTATTTCCTTTTTTAGAAAAATTGTATGAAGTATGCAAAAGATTTGTAATAATTGATACCCATATTGCATACACCTCTAATATATCAGTATTCTATAAAAATTATGAATATAAGGGACACACAATACCAGAACATCCTGCCAATTCATCATTAGAAGAACGTTTACAATCAAAGTGGGCATCATTAGATAACATTACTAGTTTTTGGATGACAAAACCTTCTCTATATAATTTCTTAACGCGAACAGGCTTCTCTTCTATAAATGAATCCAGAAGTTTAGTCCAAGGAGATAGAATTACTGTTGTAGCTTTTAAGAAATATCCTATAGAAATTAAAAGCTCACCTGAAACAGAAAAATACATTGAACCTGACTATTTAGAATATTAACTATTACACTTTTTAGTTCTTTATCCTAATCACCCTGTATCTACTGGTTAATGTCAAAAAAACATCTTACCAAACCTCGTTTCTAGATGCTCTTTCTTTTTGTTTTTTATATTACTACATAAAATAGATCAACAACCGTTCTTTTTTATGACGATTACACTAAAAAAGAGCATTTCTCACTGAAGTGAACCCGAATAGTGGTACATGATAAAAACACCTCCTGAATTTGCATACTTAGTATGCAAATTCAGGAGGTGTTTTTCGTTTTTTAAAAAAGAGTTCCTTACCTAGAAGAAATAAAGTGGAAAGTAATTAATAATGAAAAAGAAGGTTTATTCGAACCATACAATTCCGGAACCAATAGCAGATAGACTATTGGCTCCTAGAATGTAATACAAGCGAGAATCATGATAAAGTGAGGACATATCATTCCACTCCTAGTTGTTTTTTCACCTCTTTATATACGCTCATATATGCTTTCAATTCTTTAACTACATCATGAATTAATGGTTTTGCATCTTCCCCAAGTTCACCATCTTGCACATGTAATCCATCAAGCACAACTTGTTTTGGAATTGCATTTGCATAAACACCTCTAGCGACCGTTCGCATGCTGTTTAATGCATTTATTCCACCTTTACCGCCACCAGCAACCGCTAACAATGCAACTGGTTTATGAATAAATTCACTACTACTTAAGTAATCTAAAGAGTTTTTCAGCGCACCGCTCATCGCATTATGATATTCTGGTGTACATAATACAACCCCATCCGCAGCTTTCACTAACGTTTTTAATTTTTTTACTGCCTCTAAATCACGTTGCGACTCTTCTCCATTGTATAAAGGTAACTCCTCAATTGCTAAATCATATAATTCCCCTTCAAATTGATCCGCAATATATTTTGCCACCACGCGAGTTCTACCAAATTTTCTTGGTGTACCGTTAATAACGACTAGTTTCATGATTATTTCTCCCCTTTGTTTTCAAGTTCTACTTATATATTATCAGAAATTTCTATACAAAACACAATATAAAGAGTTAACTTGTTTCATAAAATAGTATGATAAACAAAAAAGAACTCATACTTTCGTATGAGTTTCGTACAATTACTTTGATTCATCTCTCATGCTCAATGTACCTAAACTTTCATTTGCTTCAAAATGATTATATGCTTTTTCCGCTAATCTTTTCCGTTCTTCTGGTAATTCTATATATTTCATTACGTTTTCAATTATTTTTTCGTACGGAGTAAATACAATTCCTGGCCACTCTACCTCATCTTCTGGATTACTATTTTCGGAAATAATAAATTTCTTATTCGCAACTGCATAAGACACGCGAGGTGTTTCAAGAATTCCTGATAAGTAAAAATGAATATTTAATATAATTTTAGCTCTAGCAATCAATTCATTTCTAACAATTCCCCACGCATTATTTTTAAAAACTATATTTAAATTCGGGGCAATCGCTTTTAGATGATCAAAAATAGCTTGTCGCCTCGGATTAAGAGCACCTATAAACAGAATATCAATATCTTCAATAATCTCATCTTCAAACGCATCTTTTTTTATTTCCAAAGTTGGAGCATAGTTCATTTCTACATGTTTTATTTCTTTTCCTACCCCTTTATGTTGAAGCCATTCTATATTTTGTTTACTATAATCCCAAATCACTCTATCTTTTAATAATATTAAATAAAGGGGATGCGCATATGGACTTCCTTCGTATAGCTGTTCTAAATTATAAATAATTGCATCTTTCGGAAGAAGATTCGGGTTATATGCGTATGTATGTGCTCCAAAAACAACTGTATTCTTTGCATTTTCCAGTATTGTTTCTGATATAATTACTGTATTACCCTCCTGCTCCAACCGCCACTTTAAAGCTCGCGCAACATCTATGAAACTACCGTATGTCTTTGGGCATATAAAAAGACAATAATCATATTCTTTATTCAAATAAACTTCCATTAATCTTAAATTATTTTTATATAAATCTACATCTGGATGTTTAAGTACCAACTCATTTGCATGTTTTCTTGCTACTTTATATAATCCAGCATAATAAGCAGCGATACATCTTCTTAATTCGATTCTTTCCCGGTCCTCATCTAATACATCCATGTTTAAAAGAAGATTTGCGATACAATACGCTTTTAAATGATCACGATCATAATAATAGTCTAGTAGTGGCATCAATTCTTCATACGTATTTCCATGC
This sequence comes from Bacillus sp. XB1, assembly GCF_053557995.1. NCBI lineage: Bacteria > Bacillati > Bacillota > Bacilli > Caryophanales > Bacillaceae > Bacillus > Bacillus sp. XB1. The sequence continues at coordinate 1,475,399 of NZ_JBNRIL010000001.1, forward strand.
ACCGATTCTCCTAGTTCAATCGCCCATCTCATTAATTCCATGATTACTCCACTACTCCTTTAACCGAAAATGTATTTAATAAAATTTCGCATTATTCTCTACTATATTTGCTATATGAAATGGAATCTTTTCTTTTATCGATTCCAAATACTTTTGCGATACCGCCCCTAAATGTTTTTTATGAGGTATATAGAAAGCACTAATAGAAATTTCATAGTCAAATAAGTAATCATACACATGATAATCTACAAATAGAAGATCATCCTTTGGAAAAGGAATTTCCTTCCCTTGCAGAGCGTACATCAAAGCAATATTGTTTTGAGATCGTAATCGATACAACCTTGCAAGTTGGTATAATGGTTCAGCCCGGGTTGGTCTATATTCCCAAGCTTTTTGAAAATAAAAAACAGCTAATGCTAAATATTGCTCTTCTTGCCCTTTAACAGTTTCTTTTTCATCAGCATCTGTCACTTCATTTTGTTTATTTGCTGAACGATTTGCTAACTGCTCATAACAAAATCCTATTCGCAATAACGAATAGAATACCTCTTCAACCCATCCTCCTGCTTCCACTCGTTTTTTATACCATTTAATTGAATTCTCAAATTGACTTAAATGAAAATAAGTCTGAGCTAAATAAAATAAATATCTTATATGCAAATCTGGCGTTGTTTCTGGGTCGTTTATTCCTTGTAACAACAACCTCTCATCTCTTTCAAATTTATCAGCTTTGCTCCCGCCATCTCCGGGATCATTCACGACAAGAGTCTCTAACCGAGCTACCCTCGTATTGTAATTCGCTCCAACTTTTGAACGATCTATATCCCAATACTCATGAGTAACACCGACAGATTTCCATGGTAAAGAAGCTTTTAAAAGACGCGTAAGCCAATATTTAATATGAACATCATATTGTAATGTAAGATAATGATCTTCCGCTAAGCTCGTTTTATCGAAATTCGGACCAACCTCTAAAATCATATCTGCATCTAATATTAATAAATAATCTGCTTCTGGGTATGTTTTTTGCGCTAACGAAACAGCTAAGCTTCTGTTATAACCAAAGTTTTTAAACGGCTCATGATGAACCGTCCCAGGTATCTCATTTTCCTTACACCAATTTTCAATAATTTCAGGCGTATTATCCGTCGATCCAGTATCACAAATAGAAACAAAGTCTACAATTGATTTTGTTGCATTTAAACATCTTTCCATAATTCTAGACTCATTTTTGACGATCATACAAAGACATAACTTTTTTTCTTCCTTTACAGACTTCACTTGCTCATTTTCCATTTAACCACCTCATATTTTATTAACACGCTCTTCTCATATGTAACAACATTTCTTAGCTATACTGATGACATAAGCACCCTTTTACTATTTATGAAAACTTCATTTTATTTATTCTTACTTTTATGTTGGGACATATTTCATGCAGCGCTTTATATTTGATACAATCAATACAAAAAACATAATGCGGGAATCCGTACATTTCAAAGTCTAAGAGGAGGTTAGTGTCATTTGTGACAAAAAAACGATGATTGATTGGTATTTTTAAATTAGTAGTTTCTTAAACTATAAAAAAGAAACTTGCGCTTATGCACAAGTTTCTTTTCAAAAACATCCTTATTTTTTCACAACTTCATGTCCACCGAACTGATTACGTAGTGCTGAAACTACTTTTCCATGGAATGTATCATCTTCCTGAGAACGATAGCGCATAAATAATGACATAGCGATTACTGGTGCTGCAGCTTGAAGTTCAAGTGCAGTTTCAACAGTCCATTTTCCTTCTCCTGAAGAGTTCATTACACCTTTAATGCCATCTAGTTTCGGATCTTCTGCAAATGCTTTTTCAGTTAAGTCCATTAACCAACCACGGATAACTGATCCGTTCGCCCATACTTTTGCAACATCTTCATAATTGAAATCAAAGTCACTCTTATCTAGTACTTCAAATCCTTCAGCGATTGCTTGCATCATGCCGTACTCAATACCGTTATGAACCATTTTTAAGAAATGACCACTACCAACACGGCCAGCATAAGAATAGCCATTTTCTACTGCTAAATCTTTAAATAAAGGTTCTAATTGGTCGTAAATTTCTTTTTCTCCACCAACCATTAAGCAAGCACCGTATCTAGCTCCTTCTACACCGCCTGATGTACCGATATCTACATAATGTAATCCGAAGCTTTTTGCTTCTTCAGCACGGCGTAACGTATCTTTATAGAATGAATTTCCGCCTTCAATAACGATATCACCTTCATCTAATAACGGATAAACATCTTTTAGTACTGACTCTACAACTTCTCCTGCAGGCACCATTACCCAAATTGTACGAGGAGCTTCTAGTTCAGCGATCATTTCTTTTAATGTATGACGTGCAGTAATTCCTAGTTTTCCTGCCTTTTCAACAAGCTCTTTATTTACATCGTATACTACTACTTCATGCTTGTCTTCATATAAGTGTTCAGCTAATGGGAATCCCATTTTTCCTAATCCAATTAAACCTAGTTTCATATTAATCAATCTCCTATTCTATACAAATATATTTAATATCGAAATTAGCCCAAGTGCTACTACAGATAATATAGTCTCCATTGCAGTCCATGTTAATAATGTTTCTTTCACAGTCATTCCGAAATACTCTTTAATCATCCAAAATCCTGAATCATTCACGTGTGATAAAATTAATGAACCTGCGCCTGTTGCAAGTGCTAATAATTCAACATTTACACCTGGTGTGCTTGCTGCAATCGGCGCAACAATACCAGCTGCTGTCATCATAGAAACAGTTGCCGATCCAGTTGCAATTCGAATAAGTGCCGCAATTCCCCACCCTAATAATATCGGTGAAATATGTGATTCTTTCGCCATATCTGCAATTGTCGTTCCAATTCCAGAATCTAATAGTACTTTATTAAATGCGCCGCCTGCACCAATCACTAACAATATGTTTGCAATAGGTCCAAGGCAATCATTTGTAAATTGTAACACTTTATCTTTTGAGAAACCTTTTGCATATCCAAGACTAAAGAAAGAGTAAATGGTTGCAATTAATAAAGCGACAATCGGATCTCCAATAAAGTGTAATACTTGTGCTAGTTGACTTGTTTTATTTAATGCAACTTCCGCTATTGATGCACCAAGCATAAGAAATACTGGAAGTAAAATTGTAAACAATGTATTCCCAAAGCTTGGAAGCTCTTTTTTATTATCTTTTTCAATAAATTGCTCCGCTATATCTAATGGTACTTCCTTATGTATACGAGCACCAATCCATTTCCCGTAAAGTGGACCTGAAATAATTGCAGTTGGAAGTCCGACAATTAATGCATATAAAATTGTCTTCCCTACATCTGCTTTAAAAATACCAACTGCCGCCATTGCCGCTGGATGCGGCGGCACTAGTCCGTGCACAACGGATAGTCCTGCTACTAGCGGGATACCGATTGTAATAAGTGATACCCCTGTTTCTAATGCAATTGTAAATACTAACGGAATTAATAGTACAAATCCAACTTGGAAAAATACCGGAATCCCTACTAAAAATGCAACGAACATCATCGCCCAGTGAACTCGTTTCTTCCCAAAACGATTAATTAATGTGTTAGCGATACGTTCAGCACCACCAGATTCGGCCATCATTTTTCCAAGCATCGTTCCTAGTGCTAAAACTATTGCTAAAAATCCTAACGTATTACCAAGCCCTAGTTTAATAGAATCAATAATCCCTGGATCTTTTGGTGAAGTTCCAATTAAAGGCATTCCCATTGCTAATCCTACACCAATTGCTGTTAAAATTAATGCGACAAATGGATGCCATTTTACTACCGTAATAAGTAAAAGTAGTATGACAACTGCCGCTAGTACGATCCCAACTACCATTTCTCCCAATCCCCCTATTTTTTACGTTGGAAAGCAGCTATACAATCAAATTCTTCTTTCAAGCGATTGTAAAGTCGTTCATACATATAAAACATTTCTAAATATATAGCCGTATTTTCTTTATTCGGTACATGATGATGGACAATATCAATCCAATCCTTTACCTCTTCAAGAGAATCAATTTTTCCTACAGCATACAAAGCAACTGCCGCTGCCCCAAGCGCAGATGCTTCATGACTTTCAGGTACAAGCAATTCTTTTCCCATCATATCGGACAACATTTGTCTCCAAAATGCAGATTTTGCAAACCCTCCTGAAACTCGTATTTCAGTAAGTGGCCCTGTACAATCCCTGATTGCGAGTGCTACTGAATATACACTCATACAAACACCTTCCATCACTGCACGTATAAAATGTTCTCGCTTATGCTGAAGATTGATTCCAAAGAATGTACCACGAGCATTTGCATTCCAGTAAGGTGCGCGTTCTCCAGATAAGAAAGGTAAGAACAATAGCCCATCCGCTCCAGCTGGTACGCTTTCTGCATATTTAATTAATAAATCATAAGGATCAATGCCGAGCTTTCTTGCTACTTCTTGCTCTGGACTACCAAATTCATCACGTAACCATCTCAGTAATATTCCGCCGTTATTCGTTGGACCACCGATTACCCAGTGCTCATCTGTTAATGCGTAACAAAACGTTCTCCCTTTCTCATCTGTATTTATATTTGATGAGATTGTTCGAACTGCACCACTCGTTCCAATCGTAATCGCAGCTGAGCCAGGCGATATTGCCCCAACGCCTACATTCGCAAGAACACCATCACTTGCACCAATAACAACTGGAGTATCTTCACGAATACCCATCTTTTGTGCTATTTCTCGTTTCATACCCGATAAAATATATGTAGTTGGTACTGGGGTTGATAATTGTTCTGGTGACATATGTAACATAGTTAAAACATCTTCATCCCAGTTTAATGTTTCTAAATTAAATAACCCTGTAGCAGAAGCAATCGAATAATCAACTACGTAGCGTGAAAATAATTGGTAAATCACATACTCTTTAATGGAAATGAATTTATAGGCACTTGTATATAACTCTGGTTCCTCTTCTTTCATCCATAACAATTTAGAAAGTGGTGACATCGGATGAATCGGTGTACCTGTACGTCTATAAATTTCATGCCCATTCATTTGTTGTAATAATTTTTCTGATTGCTTCGTACTTCGATTATCTGCCCAAATGATAGAACGCGTTAATGGCGCACCATTTTCATCTACTGCAATTAATGCGTGCATAGCTGTACTAATACCGATTGAAGAAATATCTTCTGGTAATACATTACCTTTTTCAATGGCAACGCTTACACTTTTGTATACAGCGGCACATATTACATCAGGATCTTGCTCAGCCCATCCTACATTCGGTTGAATAATTGGGTAATCGATTGCATGTGATGCAATGACTTTTCCTTTTTCTGTGAACACAACCGTTTTTGTACTTGTGGTACCGATATCAATCCCGATTACTCTCCCCCTTGTTTCCATGCGAATCTTCCCTTCATTTCTAGCAAAATACGATTTAGTAAACCGTTTACATGAATTAGTATATAAAATATTTTTTCATTTATCAAGTTATACAAAGAAAATTTTTTTCATACCAAAAAAATAAATCCCCTCATTCCATTTCACTTATATACTACATTTAGCTTTTCCATGCGGTAAACTTACGTTATATTCGTTACGCAATACACTCTTTCCTCCCATTAACAATACATACATACTCCTCCATACGTTCTACTTATTTGCATGAAGAAAGAGTTGAAACGCAATATTCATTTTTAGGATTCACGTAACATCACCATCAAGCCAAGAAAAGTAACTAACCGCAGAATGAGAATTCTGTGCATTTTGCTCTTGTTTATTGTTTTAGGTTCACTAGTCCTTTTATCTTGATAAACATAGAGCGCGGCCCCCTACTATCACTTTTTTATCTTGTAAATATATCTTGCATACTATAAAACCGAAAAGTATTTTTATTTTTCAGAAAAATAAAAACAATAACATGAAATTTATTGTATAATGTTGTAAAAAGATGTCGGAGGGATTTAATGTTAAATAAAATATCTCAATTCACAATTAAGCTTTCATCAATTCTTTTATCACTCTTACTATTATTAAATTTACCTTATTTATTTATCACTCAACAAGGATTTACCTTTCAACCAATTTATTTTTTTAATCAGACCGTTACTATGTTAAAACAGGTTTTTTCCCCTGAATCATTAGTGATTATAGGATCAGACCCGAAGTTTGGCCATTTCAAAAAAACACCATTATTTCCAACTGTTTTAGAACCTTACCTATATTCATTTACTATATTATTTTTAGCCTTTTTTCTTGCTCTCTTTTTATCATCTAGCATGGCATTTTTTTATTTTTTAGCAAAAGATTATATAAAAAAATGGATAAACCGAATTGTGTTCATATTAGAAGCTGTCCCTGATATGATGATGATGATTTGTTTGCAAATATTTTTCATATGGGTACTTCAGAAATTTGGGGAATCTCCTGTCACTATTATTTCTTTTAATGAAAATCGAGCTTATTTACTTCCTATTTTATCATTAGCTGTCTTACCTACATTACAAATGTTTCGGATGATGGTGTTATACATAAAAGAAGAGCAAGGAAAACATTACGTAGAGGTTGCATATGGAAAAGGCCTTTCATCAAGTTATATACTATGCATTCATTTATTCAAAAATATATCTATCCACTTCTTCCACCATTTAAAAACGATTTTTGTTTTCTTACTTTCTAATTTATTCATTTTAGAATTTGTTTTTAATATGGAAGGCATTATTCAATTTTTATTTAATAAGGCGTTTGTTTCACCTCCAGCTGCATTTATCATACTTGTTATGATTGTTTTACCATTTTACGCCATTTTCCAAATAGTCTCATTCATGATGAATAGATGGAAAAAGCAATTGAAAGGAGTATCATTATGAAATCTATTTGGAAATCAAAACGCTTTTTAATCGGCTTTGCTTATCTATTCATACTTATTTCAGCTAGTTTTATTTATAGTTGGTTCTTTAAAGATAACATCCCAAAACCTCCTCAGTTACTTTACAATGAAAATAACGAATTACTTGGAAAGGCCCCCTTTCCGCCATCGTTAATTCCACCTTTTGGATCTGATCGTTTTGGAGAGTCTGTTTTCTTACAAATTGTAGAAGGAGCAAAATTCACTATTTTATTAGCCGTGGCAATTAGCTTCTTTCGAATTTTATGCGGAACATGTATAGGAATCCTCTTAAGTTTATTTGCTCCAAAACTCAAGAGATTTTTCCAGTCATGCTCAGAAGTTTTTTATTATATTCCAACTCTATTTATCGCATTCATACTCATCACGCCCGTTAATATTATAATCACATCAAATGCTGATGGGGTAGATCCAAATATTTCATTTACGTTTTATCAAGTACTCGTACTTATTTTCGTCGCTCTGCCTACACTTTCTTTATACATATCCTCAGAGGTTGATGAATTTATGAAACAAGATTACATCTTAAGTTCACAATTACTGGGGGCTAGTCGTTTTCATATTATGAAAAAACACTTACGAGTCTTATTACTTGACCGCTTATTTGTATTATTTATGGAACATATCGTCCAAACACTCATACTCGTTATCCATTTAGCGTTGCTTAACATTGTAATTGGTGGCATACAAATGCGTGAACTCTATGACGGAGTGCTCAAACCTGTTTCTCTATCTAATGATTGGGCAGGTCTTATTGGATTAAATCGTAATGAAATGAATCTTTCATGGTGGATTATTTTTTATACTCTCGCTTCATTCTTTATTACGATTCTATTTATTAAGCTTATGACCATCGGGATTCAAGATGCACTGAAAGTAAGAGATTCGCAAATTGTAGCAATTCAAAACGTTCCAGATCATAAAAAAATTGTTAAACATAAAGATTCCTTTTCGTTTGCAAATAAAGTAAACCTTTAATCATTTCTCATTAATCAAGTATTAATTGGCATTGATATTAGTAGAAAATAAAGAAGATGAACCCTATTAAATACAGGGATCATCTTCTTATACTGTCTAACTTTTTTACATGTCCTTTGCTAGACTCATGCTTTTTATATTTAAAGTGAATTATTTGCAATCACAATTATGTTTTTTAAAATCAATTACCATACGCCCTTGAATTCTACCTTGTTCCATTTCTTCGAATACATTTTGTACTTTATCTAGAGAACAAGTTTGAACAACTGGCACTACTTTTCCTTCTGCCCCGAACATAAACGCCTCTTCCAAATCTTTACGAGTACCAACTAGAGAACCAACTACTTCAATTCCATCCAGTACAAGTCGTGGGATGTTTAAGTCCATTGTTTCTACTGGTAGCCCTACTGCAACTACTTTACCGCAAGCACGTACTGCATCAACTGCTGAGTTAAAGGCTACTTTAGAGACTGCTGTTACTACCGCAGCATAAGCGCCACCAAACTCCTCTTGCACAATTTTATCAGCAGGACCTTGAGAAATTGGATTGATAGTCATATCAGCACCAACTTCTTTCGCTAAGGCTAATTTGTCGTCATTAATATCTACTGCGATTACCCTTGCACCAAATACATTTTTAGCATATTGGATAGCTAAGTTACCTAATCCACCGCAGCCATAGATTACAATAGGTTGACTAGGTTTAATATCTGATACTTTAATAGCTTTATATGTAGTTACACCAGCACAAGTAATTGATGATGCTTGAGCAGGATCTAATCCTTCTGGTACTTTTACCGCATAATCAGCTGTAACGATACATTGTTCAGCCATACCACCATCCACTGAATAACCAGCGTTTTTAACTTCACGGCAAAATGTTTCTCTACCAGTTACGCAATATTCACAACGTCCACAAGATTGGAACATCCATGCAATACTTACACGGTCACCTATCTTTAGTGAAGTAACATCATCAGCTATTTTCGTAACAATACCTACACCCTCATGACCAAGAATACGGCCATCAGTGTTACCAAAATCATGATTCGCAACGTGTAAATCAGTGTGGCAAACTCCACAATACTCTACATCTACTAACGCTTCACCTGAGTGTAACGGACGTAATTCTTTGTCAATCACTTCGATGTTTGCTTTGCTGTTTTTATTAACCACTACTGCTTTCATATGTGATCTCCCCTTTAGTGTTTTAGCATTTTAATGAGTTTATCTCACAACTACTTTCTTCACTACTTTGGCTAGTTATTCTACCAAATTTAAGTGTTCAATCATCATTACATCTTCATCATAACATGACACTTCATAAACAACTTGTGAAATTATGAACAATATTTGAATTATTACACAAATCGGTCTTTATTTTAAATTTTTAAAAATGAGAGTTTATCATTGACTATAAGTAAGTCACATATTTCTAAAACAAAATAAATTAACAAACTTCTCACCGATAAAAAAGCTCTTCACTCAATATTTTCTACATGTAAACACTTAGTTTCACAGTAATATCCTTTGCCACCAACATAAACTTTTTCTATTTTATTTTTGCTATTGGTTGCTAATTTAACTAATATTTCAGAAGGCGAGTGTAAAGAATAACCTTGTTCAAATACATAGACTTCTTTTTTCAAGTAGTCCTGTTCATAAAGATAGCAAGCTAATGCACCGTTCGAAGTTCCAGTCGCTGCTTCTTCATTAATGTCGTATAGCGGAGCAAAATTTCTGCATATAATTCGATTGTCATTAAAAGTATATAGATGCATCCCGACAACATTATAATACTTGCTGATTTCTTTAATTTTTTCAAAATTAGGTTGCAGTGCATGTAATTGTGTTTCGCTTTTTATAGGAATTAAAATATCTTTTAAGCCCGTGGAGACAATTTGAATTGGGTATTTATTTTCTATATCTTTACTATCAAAACAGTCGATGAACTCGTTTGGAGATACAACATCATAGAATATCGGTTTATTTTGTTCCATGAATATGATGTCATCTTTTATAGTAATAGTAAGAACACCGCTGTTCGTTTCAATCGTATAGCGATTCCTGAAAAGTTTATTTAAATGCATCAGTATCGCGAAAGAGCCAATTGTGGCATGACCACATAAATCAACTTCTTCTTTTGGTGTAAAATACTCAAATTTATAATCAGCAATTTCAGATTCTGATATAAATGCGGTTTCCGCATAGCCCAGTTGTTTGGCTACTTCCATTTTTTGAGTAGTGGTCAATGTATTCTCAATAAATACCACTCCTGCTTTATTTCCGCCTTTATGATCCTTGCTAAATGCACTTGCAACATAAACAGATATTTTCATAAGACACCTTCCTCACTTATAGTAAATTGTAGTATAGACAGAACTACATATAAATGCTATTGGATAAATTATCTATAAATTAAGAGACAAACTATTTTTAGCATTTGAACTCTCCAAAAATAGTTTGTCTACAGTCTGAAAGCTCTTCATTTGAAGAGCTTTTTTTATATTCGCTTCATCGAAATCGTTTCACGTATACTTTGTAAATTTTTTAGAGTTTCCTCTTGTCGCTGCAACGACAACCCTACATACAAAGTATCTAATAAGCTTAACTGTGCTAATCGTGATGAACTTGCTTCTGTGCGGAATTCAGTCTCACGTGTTGATGTATATAACGTTATATCAGCAAGTTGACTTAATGCTGATTTCTTATAGCTCGTAATCGCAATAATTTTGGCTCCTCTTGCTTTCGCTACTTCTAACGCTTCAAGTAATCCTTTATTGCTACCAGAATGAGAAATACCAATAACAACTGAATTTTCCGAGAGTAAACCTGCCCCCATAATTTGAAAATGCGAATCAGTATGAGCGATACAAGAAATACCCGTTCTCATAAACTTATGATACGCATCCATTGCAATAATACCAGAGCCACCATTTCCATAAAACTCAATTCGACTTGCTTCTTGTAAGGCTCGTACAGCCTGCTCAAGTGCCGTTTCATTAAGCAAATGTAAAGTATCTTGCAGTCCTGTAATATGCGAATGAAAAACTTTTTTAGCAACAGTTACCATACTATCTTCTGCTGATACCTCTTCATGGATATTTTGCATCGGTGTATGTACAATTTCACGAGCTAATGTAATCTTTAAATCTTGAAAACCTTGCAAACCAAGGTTTTTACATAAGCGGAATATCGTAGCTTCGGAACTATTCGTAACTTCAGCTAATTCTGTAATAGATTTATGTACAACATCTTGTGGATGTTTCAAAATATGTTCGGCAATACTTCGCAATTTCGGTGATAAACCATTTAACGAAGCCTGAATCTTTCCAATCCCACTTCTTGTACCAGGCATAGCATATCCTCCCCTTCCATCGTAGCTTTATCCTGTAAAACCGATTAGTTAAACTAATCATCAGTGGGGATGGTCCTCCACTGATTAGAGTTTCACTTTATTGTACCTAATTATCGAAAGAAGAAAAACCTATATTAGGGATTACTATAATTTTTAATTGCTCCTATGTATTCTGTCATACGATATAACAGAATTATTCATGCTTATGAATAATTCTCTCCATGTTTCACTGCGTATAATGCGGCTTGCGTACGATCATCCACTTCCAATTTAGCTAAAACGTTTGAAACGTGTGTTTTCACAGTTTGTTCTGTAATATGAAGTTCTGCTGCAATCTCCTTGTTGCTTCTTCCTTTCGCAATTTCGCGAAGTACCTCTTGCTCTCTTTTCGTTAACATTGAAAAAGGATTTTCTACTTCCTTCTTTACTGCAGAACGCCCCATTAATGCAGGTGTTACTTTCGGGTGAAAATTCGCATTTCCTTGATGTATTGCAATAATAGAAGCGACAAGTTGCTCAGGTTGTACTTCTTTTAATTGATAACCATCTGCTCCAGCTTCAAGTGCTGGTATAACATAATCTTGCTCTGAAAAACTACTTAATATAAGTACCTTTATCGTCTCATCGTATTGCTTTAGACGTTTTGTTGCCTCAATTCCATCCATTTTCGGCATCGATACATCCATTAGCACGACATCTGGTTTTTCTTTTTGCACGAAATGTAATGCCTCTTCGCCATTTTCCGCTTCCCCAATAATTTCAAATTCTTCTCTCGTTTTCAAAAAGAATACAAGTCCTCTTCGAACGATATGATGATCCTCAACTAGTAGCAGTTTAATCTTCAACCTTATTCTCCCCTTCAAATCGGCAATTGAATTTCTATTTTTGTACCCTTTTTCAGCTCCGTTATAATTTGAAACGATCCCTTCATTAACTGAATACGTTCCTTCATACTTTTCAGACCAAGTGCTGATTCCCTTACTTGTTCTTGTATAAATCCTATTCCATTATCTTCTATGTAAAAATGTAACTGGTTATTTTCTATTTTTAAAAGAACATGTACCTTTTCACACGAAGCATGCTTTTTACAATTATGTAGCGCCTCTTGGCTAATACGCCATAAAACTTCTTCTATTTCATCCCCAATTGAAACCATCCCATCAATTCGAACTTCCACTTGAACTCCTAATAACTTCCCGTAATTTTGAATTGCTTCCGCTAATCCTTTCTCTAATCCTTCAGGTCTTAATTGCCAAATTAATAGCGTCATCTCTTGTAATGCTTCTTGTGATAATTCTCCAATATAACTTAACATCTCTTGCAATTCTCTATCTTGCGTCATATTCAGAGTACCTTTCGCTGTTAGCATAATAGAAAATAACAATTGTTTTACTGAATCATGTAAATCACGTGCAAGTCGATTTCTTTCCGCTACCACTACATATTTACGTTCTTTCTCAACTAATTGAATACGTTGTATTGTCGTTCCAATTTGAAATGCAATTGATTCTAATAACGCTAACTCTTCCTCTGAAAAATAAGTTTTATGAGGTGCAGCCACATTTAGTAGACCAAATTTTTCTAATCCAGACCTAAGCGGAATAGTCGCATGATGTGTAACATCTTCTGTCTCTCCCCAATTACATTCAATTGCATCTTCTATTCGCTTACATTCAATAATATTAGTCGCTTTTTCCAATCTCCCATTTACAAAACGTTCTACACACCAACAGTTTCCTTCACACATCGGCTTCTTCTTTTGCCACGTAAGAGCCTCTGGTAAATTTTCGTCTACAAGCATGCTGTGCTTTCCACTTTCATCAATAAAGAATATCCACCCTGTTTGTAAATTCATTACTTGTAACAATGTATGCAACACTTTTTCTAACATATCCTGTAAGTTTGTTGCTTCATTTAATAATTCAGCAATTTCTTTTAATGCTTCTAAACGACGCATCTCTTTTTCTTCAAAGTTCATTCTCATCACCAACTACAATTATAACATTAAGAAATTTCTAAATTCTATAAATAAAAAAAGAACCGAATTCCTTCAGCCCTTTCTTTATATCAATCATTTTATTATTGTTATTCTATCCAATGTTGGAAGCAGAATTTTTGTTAACAAACGATTCTACTTTAGTTGTCCGATAAAGATTGTCCACCATGGATATGCTGTAAACCTTCAGTAGTAACAACCATATTCGCTGCTGGCATTTGCACTTGATTTTTATGGAACATAGACATTAATTCAAATCTTACTTGTCTAGAAGTTTCAAAATAATCTTCTGGCTTTATTAAACCTGTAATACAAAATTCATAGCCAACATATTTCAAGTTAGGATTTAAGTCTGTAACACCGACGTATTTAAATGGTTCAACAGCCTCATCCTCTACTCTATAAAGAGTTTGATTCAATTTTTCATTGCATATAACACATACTTCTTCTAACAATTCCTTCACTCTTGTTGGATCTTCCTGATAACTTACCGTGATGCGTTCAATTACACGCATCCATCCTTTATTAAAATTTTGTATCGTTCTAATCTCTCCGTGCGGGATGGTAAGTAGTTTTCCTGACCATTCACGAATTTGCATAAAACGAATACTAATCTCTTCAATAGTTCCTGAATTTGTTCCGTTAAAAGTTACAAAATCACCAACCCGAAACTCTTTGTCCGCTAATCTTGCAAAGCCTAATATAACATCTTTTAGCATCTGTTGTGCAGCAAAACCGATGACAACTCCAGCTATCCCTGCACCTGCAATAATACTTTTTATATCTACAAATTGGCTAATTAAATATATGATAAGACTGATGATAATGATATATCTAAAAATAGATCGAATTACACTTTGAATTGTCTGCTCTACCTCTTCATCAAAAAAGCTTGATTTCCTAAAAAACCAATCAATAATACGGTTTATTACAAAAGAAATAATGATTAAAACTAAAGCAAATAGTAAAAATCTTAAAAGTAAAAACTCTCGTACATAATTAAAAAATTCTTCCGTATACGTTAATAAGCTCATTTAACCACTTCCTTACTAATTAAAAAATTCATAATCGCCTAAGTTTGTTCCAGAAAAATCTATTATCCTAATCTTAAATGCCACTACCCTTACTATGTATTTTGACTCTATTACTAATTCACTTTAAACAGTATGTCTAGCTGTTCTTTTTCCTGTCCCTTTAAATATACCCTTTTTAATAATCTAAAGGGAGCTAATAGTGATTTTTTAATATTACAACTTTATTCTACTCATTACGATTTCAATTAATTTATTAACTAAGTACAAAAAAGAGCTGAAATCATCAGCTCTTTTATTCGATGTTAATTGTTGTCTTACTGTTTTTTTCTTCTTTCAGTTTTGGTAATTCTATTGTCAGTACGCCATCTTTATAATTTGCTCTAACATTTTCTTCCTCAACTTGTTTAAAACTAAAGCGTCGAGTTACAGAACCTATAGAACGTTCTTTACGAATATATGTGCCATTCTCATTTTTTTCTTCTACTTCATTATGGTTAGTTGCTTGAATCGTTAATACATCTTGTTCAAAATCAACTTGAATGTTTTCTTTTTGAAAACCTGGTAAATCTGCTTTCACAGTATATTTATCAGATTGCTCATGAACATCTACTTTAAAAGTATCCATGTTCAGTGGCTTAAAGAAAGCATCTGTCATCCCTTCTAATAAAGAAGGCCCAAAATCAAAAATACCATTTTGACGTTTTGTTATCTCTGGAAATAAATTACGCATATTTTTTCCTCCTTATTATTTATGAATGAAAGATTATCTCTTTCTGCCTTTATTATAACATTTGGTCAAAAAAGGTCAAAGGTTTTGTTTGACCTTTTTTGATGTATATTTTACCAAATAACACAAATAAGTTATATGTCTTCTCTCCCCTTATAAAGAGGAATATATTTACATAATAACGAATAGTTTATTTGCTCTTATTTTTTCTTACGGAGGTTACATACAATGGGATATATTGAAGAACTTAGAAAAGTTGTCGGATCAAGACCACTCAATTTATTAGGCGTTGCGGTAGCTGTTTTCAATGAACAAGGACAAATAAAAGAGACCTTTTTTAAAGGCCTCTTTTTTCACTTCACTTCTGCATGTAAGCATGACTTAAAATGTCCAAGTGCAAATTCATGTCCTTGCGCATTAAAAGATGCAACTGCCTTTTCATAAACAACAATTTTAAACCCTTTATTATACGCATCTACTGCTGTATGAAGAACACAAATATCAGTACATACCCCTACAAGATGAACCTCTTCAATTCCTCTTTCTCTTAGCTTCATCTCTAAATCCGTTCCAGCAAATGCACTATACCGTGTTTTATCCATGTAATATACATTCTCTGCATTTTTATATGTTTCGTACACATCTTGTAATTCACCAAACAAATCTCTTCCACTTGTACCAGCTATATTATGAGACGGGAATAACTTTGATTCTGGATGATATACATCATTTTCTTCATGTTTATCAATAGCAAAGACAACGTAATCTCCATTTTCAATATATTGCTTCGTTATATGTACAATTTCCTTCTCAATTTCCTGTCCTGGTTTCCCGCATGTTAAAGCGCCTTTCTCAGCTACAAAATCATATGTATAATCAATATTTATAAGAGCTCGTTTCATTACTATCTCTCCTTCTCCTGTTTCACAGTAAACAATAGAAAATTTGTTATTACGACATCGTATGTACTATTCGACATTTCAAATGAAATACCTACATTTTTCTTGCAAAACTCACCTTAATCCGAGTTTATCATAAAGTGAAACTTTAATCATTGGAGAGTTTGTTCATCTCCAATGATTATCAGCCCTCATCAATCGTGCATTTACAGGCAGTTGATCTCCCACCTAATCTCCTCACCTATACCGAGTTTTAAGGTAAGGTCTTACTGCCCGTTAGTGCGAGATATAATAGATAAACAATGGTAAAACAAATAGCTCCTATTGATAAGTCATGAATTTGATAATTGAGCGTAGCTTGAATCATCTCTTGTATCGTAAACCAAAATACTGCCATCATCATACTAATCAAGACGATACGAATACACCGATTCACATCTTCAACCTCTTTCTCTGTCATAGTAGTAACAAGTGATTACTTCCTATTTAATCGTATTAGAAAATGAAATAAGTTATTCACTCTTGCACACTCTAGTCCAAACAAAAAAGCACACTACTTTTTGAGTAATGTACTTTTTATTCTTGTTAAGACGCAGGTTTTGTCTCAAATGTTGCTTGATTAAAACTAATAACCTTTCCTTTCGGGTCATTGTTTTCATACTGAACTGCAGTAATTGTATGACTACCTGTTTCCAGCGTTTTTTCTTTTAACTGCACTGTTGTCTGCGTTGTACTAGTTACTTGATGTTTATCTGTATACATTTGATCTACAAATACGAATGTTTCTTTATCACTTTGAAAATTAGAAAGTTCTAATTCAACTTGCTGAATTAACGTATCCTTTTTGATGAATACAGTCGGTATATTGCCGTTTTCAGAAGTACCATCTGGAGTAATAACTTTTACTTTCCCTTCTCCAATTGACATTGCTCCTTCAGGAAATACAACCATATTCTCATCACTTGCGTTTACAACTTGTTCTTCCTGTTTTGATTGCGCGTCCTCTTTTTCCTGTGGAGCACCGCAACCAACTAATAACAATACAGACAATCCAGTGATTATGAATTTTTTCAAAATTCATCCCCCCTGTAACTTCATTATAATTTATTATACAAAAATAACTTTTAAATTTTGAGACTACTTTCAACACTTTCATGAACAAATAGAATCTTGCTCACGATTAATGTATCATACTTTCCTTAATAGAACATTAATTTTTTTTATGAAATAAATAGTAATTCCCTCTTATCTATCATTTTAGCCCAACATATGAATTACATACCCTCAAAAATAAAAAGACATTGTTAGTTCAATGTCTTTTCTATACAGCAATTAAAAAACAAACGTTGTAATCTCATCTACTTCTTTTCTTGGAAGTTTCTTCGGTTTATCTTTCGGAAATCCGAGTGAAATAACCATATTTATTTGTTTTTCAGGCTCAATTTGTAAATATTGGCGCAGTTCATCTTGAGCTAGCAATACTGGCCCTGTCATTGGACAAGTACCAAGTCCCTTTGCATGTGCAGCTAACATTAAGTTTTGTGCCGCTAAACAGCTACTCTTAATGCCTTCTTCTTCCCAAACTGAATCTGGAACAAAAGCAATTGGATCAAATATCTTTTCACGGAACTTTGATTCATATGGTGTTGCCAAACATACGATTAATACTGGTGCCTCCGAGAAAGCTGTTGCATATGGTCCGAAAGAACGTGTAAGTAATTTCCCTGCTTTCTCTTCTCCATTTTCTGCTGCTTTTGCCGCAAGTTTATGTAATGCATCCCATGTCATTTGTTCAATTTCTTTAATCTTCTCTCGATTCATGATAACTAAGAATTCCCACGTTTGTGAATTCGTATCACTCGGTGCGTAACGAGCACAATCAATTATTTCTTTTATATCATTAGTAGATACTTCTTGATCTGTAAACTTTCTAACACTTCGTCTTCCGTGAATTACTTCTTTAAAATCTTCATAATTCATATATTAAATCCCCTTTTTACAGCGTTTTCAAAACTTGTCCTATGCTTGAATTATATCATGAAAAAAAGCCGGAAGAATACCAGCTTTTTTCTTCATGATTAATTTGTCACTTTAAACAAACGAATACTCTCTTCGTATGCAGCTTGTAGTTTTTTCGTAATTGGTCCTCTTTCACCAGCCCCGAACTGTTCATCACCAATTTGAACGACTGGGAATATTTCAAGTGGCGTCGCTGTAAAAAAGCACTCCTCAGCGTCATATACTTCTTGTAATGAAAACTCTCGTTCCTCTACATCGATATGTAACTCTTTCGCTAATGTAATTACGTAGTGACGTGTAATACCATGTAAAATGAAATAATCCGCTGGATGTGTAATCAACTTATTATTCTTCACGATAAAGAAATTGGAATGACACCCTTCGGTCACAATACCATCTCGTACTAATATTGCTTCTTGATACCCTTGTTCATTTATTTTGTTTTTGATCATGATATTAGGAAGCAAATTTAAAGATTTTATATGGCAAAACTTCCACCTGATGTCCTCTTCTACTGTCACCTTAATCCCTGCCTCCATTGAAGCAACTGGTCTTGGGAACGAAACAAGATTTGCAAAATATGTCGGTTGTAAATCTGATTCATATACATGATTGCGCGGTTGTGTACCTCTTGATATTTGTAAATATACATTCCCATCTTCTTGAAACTGATTTTTTTCAATCATTTGATATAACTCTTCTACTAATTCTTCCTTCGTAAATGGTGGAATTAGTTTTATTTCTGCCATAGAGTTAAAGAATCGTTCTAAATGTAAATCTAATAAATGTGGCTTCCCGTCATATAGTCTGAATACCTCGTATATACCATCACCAAATTGAAAGCCTCTCTCCTCTAATGGAATCATCGGCTGTTCTTCCTTCGTATTTACAATTCTTCCGTTAAATAAAATCCAATCTTTATGAGTAGCTTTCATTCTTCCCCACTCCTTTATCACATGATTGTTTTAATTGTACAACTTATCTACACTCAAAAGAAGGAATTTTCTGTATTTTAACAAACAAAAAAGTGCATCACTTATTTAAAGGGATGCACTCGACTATTCATTTACTTCAGAAAATATTTTTCAATATCATCTAACATAAGATTTGCAGCTACAATACCACCTGCTGTATTCCAAATCACTTCATCTACTTGGAATACTTTATTATTTTTAGAAGCCTGTAGTTGCTTAAAGAGTGGATCTTCTGTCCATTCCTTCGCTAACGAATTTCCTTCATTATTCTTATCTGCATCTTTATCAGACGTGAAATAGAATAAGTAGTCTCCGTCCATATTTGGAATCTGCTCTTTTGTAATTCCTTTTATCGCAAAATCATCTTTATCTTGTAATGGTGGTCGTTTAAATCCAATATCATTTAAAACAACGCCCGAGAATGAGTTTTTTTGATAAATGCGAACATCACCTGGCACGAAACGAATAATAGAAACTTTAGAATTCAATTTATCGCCTAACTTCTCTTTCATTCCTTCAATGCGTTTTTTATAATCATCAAGAGCTTTTTGCCCTTCTTTTTCTTTATTTACAGCTTTTGTATAAAGTGTAAAGTTTTCTTTCCAATCACCGCGTAATGTTTCTGCATAAACAGTTGGTGCGATTTCTTTTAGCTGATCATATATTTTTTCATGACGCATTTTATTTCCGATAATTAAATCTGGCTTAAGCTTCATTACAGCCTCTAAATTAATATCACGTTCAGTTCCTACAACTTCCGTGTTTTTTAACTCTTTCGCTAAATGAGGATACCATTCATCACCAGCACGTGGTTTCGTAGTCCCCACTGGCGTTACGCCCACAGCTAGGAGAGCCTCTGCGCCTTCATTTGTTAAAACAACAACTTTTTTAGGTGTACCATTTACTGTCGTTTCACCCATTGCATGCTTTACCGTATATGAATCTTTTGCTTTCGCTGATATATTATTTTCTTTTTTCTCTTCTTTACTACATCCTGCAATTACAACCATGAGTATCATAATGCAGAACATAATTAGTTTTTTAGTATGTATCATATGTCCTCCCTAGATGAAATCGATTATCATTAACATTTAAAGATTAATGTATCTTACATACATTGTCAATGTATATAAGAAAACTTTTTTAATATATACTTTTTAGATTCTATCCGCTTTTCTAATGTTTCTTTTTAAAATATAGTGCATAAGTATGAAAATAAATGTTGTTATTAAAATGCGCATCCTTGTTATACATAACAAGGATACGCATCCATATTGCATTATCATTTTAATTCCTAATATTGAGTATATTTAATATACGCTGGGTCATTATATACCCACTGATTTCCACCAAGGTTTAACCAACCATTTTCATTTATATATACTAAATAAGATTCTGGAGAATTTAATTGGCGGATAACTGCAGATGTAGTTGATGGACCACTTCTTAAATTTACATTCATCCCTTGTATATATGCAACCCCAATCGGGCTTCCATCACTATTGCTTGTCTTTACAAAATTAATGTACGAAGGATCATTATACACCCATTGTCCATTCCCCAAATCTAGCCATCCGTTACTTTCCTGATATACAACGTAAGATTCTGGAGAATTTAATTGACGAATAACTGAGGAAGAAGTTGATGGACCATTTCTTAAATTTACATTTTTCCCAAGAATATAAGCGATTCCCTTCGTTTGAGGTGTCGGTTGTGGGTTAGGAGGTTGTGGATTTGGAGCTACTCCAAAAATAGCTGCTATTCCATTTGCATACGCTTGACTTAGATCTTCAATAAATTGTGGATTTTTTAATAAATTTGCATCAAACGCTGTATCAATAAAAGCAGTCTCAGTTAAAATTGCATCCATTGCGGTTTCTCTTAATACCGCATAATTTTCTTTTTTTGCTCCTCGATCACGAAGACCATATTTTGTTAATACAGGATTGACAGCTGTATGCATTTTTTGTTGCTTTGCATATGCAGTGCTGCTATTGGATAACGCATTATAAATATAACTTTCAAAACCTGTACCCCCGCCGCTATTAATATGAAATGAAATAAAATAATCCGCACTGAAAGCATTAGCAATATTAGCACGTTCCGATAAAGAAATAAACACATCACTATCACGTGTCATTTTAATTGTAATTGGGTAATTTACCGTTAAAATGTCTCGAACGCGTCTAGCAATTTGAAGTGTTAAGTTTTTTTCTACTAAACCATTACCAACAGCACCAGAATCATATCCACCGTGCCCTGCGTCTATAACAAGTTTCATTTTATTGCCCCGCCCCTTTCTTGTAATATGTTTGCATTTCTACTCGTCCTATTTTATGTGAAATGTACAGGTTCTGTTACAATTGCAAATAAAAAAACCGCCTTATGTAAGGCGGTTTCTATCATCTTGCTTTAACCAATTTAAAATAAATATATACGATTGATAGTGAACATAACGTATGCAAAATAAAATAAATAAAAGTGCTATTCCAACACCACTATAAAGTAAACCAAACTTTAAAAAAACATTTACAAGTGGTGGAAAGTTCATTAAATTTTGTAATGTACTAAGCATACAAAACATAATGAAAAAGACAGGGATGTATTGTAATTCATACGGCTTTTTTTTCTTACTCATTCTTTTCCGAATGATTATATGACATAATTCTGCTACTATAAAGCACCCTCCAATTAATACAAGACCAGAAGTCATCGTCATACATCCACCTGCCTTATATTTATTGTATCGCATAAATAATCATCGTTATATTTTCTTTACATACTCTTCATCTTCTGAAGCAAAACCAAAACTCTCTATGAAAGACTTCGCCTTTTCTGTTAATTTCTCTTGTAGCACTTTTATTTCTTTCACATTTCTTTGTTTCATCATTTCTTCAAATGTAAAATACGTATTTGTACCATAACCGTAACCTTGGTAATCAAAATGAATAATTAGCTGTGATAAAACAGCCCGTTCCTCTTGTACACTATAATCTATTACACCAATATATGTATCATCAACTTTCACACAGTACTGTACCTTTTTCTCACCTAAACTATGCGATTTAAACATTTCTTTAACAACGCTTTCATTTTCTACAGTAACTTTCTCAAACGTAATCATATGTTGTCCATCCTTTTACTATTATTGTATCAATAATACTTCCTATTTATGAAAAAAACCTTAAGACCGTATGCGATCTTAAGGTTTTTCTAATTAAACTAAGCTATACGCACGTTTTGTTTCTTCATGGAACTTATTCGTATCGTATTTATGCTCAACATAAATTTGGTGCCATACCATAAACGCAAGTACAGTCCAAATTTTACGGCTATAATCGCCTTTATCTGCACAATGTGCTTCCAGTAAGTTTAATACATACTGTTTGTCGATTAAATGCTCTGTCTTACTTTCGTTTATAATATTTATAGCCCAATCATGCATTTCGTCTTTTAACCAGTGACGAATTGGTACTGGGAATCCAAGTTTTTTACGATCTAATACGTGATCTGGAACGATTCCGCGTGCTGCTTCACGTAAAATAGCTTTCGTAGTTCCGTTAGCAATCTTAAATTCAGTTGGAATTTTAGATGCAACATCGAATACTTCTTTATCTAAGAACGGTACACGAAGTTCTAATGAGTTTGCCATTGTCATTTTATCAGCTTTTAATAAAATGTCACCGCGTAGCCATGTGAACATGTCAATGTACTGCATTTTACTTACATCATCATAATCTTTAATCTCGTTATACAATGGTTTCGTGATATCCATATAGTTAACACTTTCATTGTAATACTTCATTAATTCAGCTTTTTCTTCTTCACGGAAGATTTTAGCATTTCCATAGTAACGCTCTTCAATTGGTGTACATCCACGCTCTAGGAAGCTCTTACCTTTAAATCCTTCTTTAAGAGCACCACTTAATGCTTTTAGAACGCTCTTACCTGGGCTAGGAATGTAAGAGAACATTTTTAGTGAGTTTGGCTCACGGTAAATGTTATAACCACCAAATAGCTCGTCTGCGCCTTCACCAGAAAGAACAACTGTTACATGTTTACGTGCTTCTTTCGCAACGAAGTACAATGGTACAGCTGCTGGATCAGCTAAAGGATCATCCATATGCCAAATGATTTTTGGGAACTCATCCATAAATTCTTTCGCTGAAATGAATACGTTATGGTTTTTAACGCCTAATTTCTCAGCAGTTTCTTTCGCAACATCAACTTCACTGAAACCACGTTGCTCAAAACCAACAGAGAATGTTAAAAGATTTGGATTCATTTCTCTTGCGATAGAAGCGATGATAGATGAATCGATACCACCAGATAAGAATGAACCTACTGGTACATCACTACGCATATGCACTTTTACTGAATCATATAACACATCACGAATTGCTTGGATATGCTCCTCTTTCGTTGCACTTGAAGCGTTGAAATAAGGTTTCCAGTAGCGATGGATTTCCATCTCTTTACCGATTTCTTTTACGAAATAATGACCAGGCTCGATTTTATTAACATCAATTGTTAACGTTTCTGGCTCTGGACCATATTGGTACGTAAAGTAATGTTGTAGTGACGTTGGATTAACGCCTTTATCTTCCATCACATGCATAATACTTTTCTTCTCAGATGCGAAGAATGTAGTATCACCTTGTTGTGCAATGTATAAAGGTTTAATACCGAAGTGGTCACGTGCACCGAAAAGTTTCTTTTCCTCACGATCCCAAATCATAAATGCAAACATACCACGAAGGTAGTCTACACATTTTTCTTTCATATGTGCATACAATGCAATGATAACTTCTGTATCAGATTGCGTTGCAAACGTTGCACCTTTTTCAAGTAACATTTCACGTAATTCTACATAGTTGTAAATTTCACCATTAAAAATAATTACATATCGATCATTTTCATAAGTTAGCGGCTGATGTCCTGCCTCTAAGTCAATGATGCTTAAACGGCGGAAGCCAAATTGTACATGTTCATCACGAAAATATCCTTCGTCATCTGGACCACGGTGGAAAATCATCGTGTTCATATTTTCAAATTGATGTTTTTCTGTTTCTGAAAACTCTCTAGGGTTTTCACATAAACATCCTACAAAACCACACATACTTCTTACCCTCTTTCAGTTTTCATTCTGTCTCTATACTACTATATCAACCCTATTTATACTAGCATAATCAACTGAATATGGCGACCAAAAACTATAAAAAAATCACTCCATTTCACATTTTTAACAATTTTTTATGAAAACATGAAAACTAGGCACTCACCTTTCTCCGCTTTTGTCATATGATATTGCAAATTGATTTCTAGGAGGGAATACCATGAGTGAAGAAAAAAAAGATTCTTCTCGCCCACCGGTTCGTAATTACTTAAAGCAAATTGATGATTTCTTCGAGCAAACACCTCTTCGCAATGTAATCGCTGATTTAAATCATTTTTTCCAAAAAGGAAACCGTTTATTAACATTCCCTGTAGATTTATATGAAGTTGGTGAAGAACTCGTTGTTACAGCTGAACTACCAGGTATACAAAAAGAACAAATCCAAATTGAAATACAAAGTGAATACTTAAAAGTCTCTGTAAAAGAAGAGATACTTGAAGAAGAAGAAGAAGAACAAACATCCCATAACTATTATCGCCGAGAACGTTCCATTTCAGAAGCATCAAGATTGATTAAATTGCCGTATTCAATTAATAAAAAAGCGGCAAAAGCTTCTTATCAAAACGGCGTATTAGAAATTCGTGCGCCGAAACTTCCCCAGCAACATGACATTTTATCGATAGACTAATACAAAAAAATAAGGGTGCTATGCACCCTTATTTTTAACCCACTAATCGCTTCATATCACGTATAATGTCTTCGTATGGCGTATTACTAATGCCACTATACTTTTTCATTACTTTTCCGTTTTGATCAATTAAATAAAATGATGTCCCATGCATGACCTGACCGTTCTCCGGCTTATCAACAAGTGATTGGAAATTATCTTTTGAAAACTTTGTAATATCTTCTAACGAATACCCCGTTAATAAATTCCAGTTACTAGTATCCTCTGTAAACTTTTGAATAAAAGCTTTCAGATTTTCTGGCTTATCAAGGTCTGGATCTACACTAAATGAAACAAACTGAACGTCTAATTTCTCTTCTTTTGCCATCTTTTGAAGCTTGGCCATATTTGCAGTCATTGGTGGACAAACTGTCTGACAATTTGTGAACATAAAATCTGCAACCCAAACTTTCCCTTTTAAATCTTTTGTACCAAATTTCTTTCCATCTTGATTTGTAAATTGGAAGGTTTCTAAATCCCAATTTAATGGTTTACGAAGCTTTGAACCTGATTCACTACATCCAGCAAGTACAAAGAGACAAAATACAACCATAAGACCAATTATTTTTTGATAACGCTTCATTTATAAACCTCTTTTCTCTATCCTAAATTTAAATAGGTTATGTTTATAATAACAAAAGTTAACACTACGAGAAAATTGTTTACTACATTTGTTCACGAAATCGTACGAATTTACGTATGTTACTTCTTTATTTCAAGCGAATTACTAGACAAAATATATTTTTTTACTATTATTTCTCTAAATAAAAGTGATAAAACTAATTTCATTGTTACTTTTGTAAATACCTCTCCCTATTTTTTAACAATTCCTTAAACATTAATCCATGTTTTACACTGTATTCCTTAACAACATTTCGGTACAATACAAATACAACGATTTTAAATGAGGTGATGTTCATGGCAAAGCGCTATGAAAATATGGATAATGTTAGTACAAAAAAATCAATTCGCTCTTTTTTACGCTGGCGTAAAGAACGAAAGCAAAACAAAAAAGATTTTTCTTTCTTAGTAGAACAATCACCCGTTAAACAAAGTGCATTTTTGCAAAGTAATGTTGAAAAAACGACTATCACATGGATTGGGCATTCCACTTTTCTTATCCAAACGAATGGACTTAATATATTAACAGATCCAGTATGGGCTAATAAATTAAAGCTAGTTCCAAGACTTACAGAACCTGGACTCTCTATAGAAGCACTACCTAAAATTGATATTGTCCTTATTTCACATGGTCATTATGATCATTTAGATTTTTCAACTCTTCGTCAGTTGAATGATGATGTTCTATATCTTGTACCTATTGGATTAAAAAAATTATTTACTCGTAAGAAATTTAAACATGTAGAAGAGTATAAATGGTGGGAAAGTACGATAATTAACGAAGTTTCTTTTCACTTCGTACCTGCTCAGCACTGGACGAGAAGATTCTTATTTGATATGAATACGTCTCACTGGGGCGGATGGATTATTGATAATGAAACGACTATGGAAACCATATATTTTTGTGGCGACAGTGGCTATTTCCAAGGTTTCAAAGAAATTGGTGAACGCTTTTTAATTGATATTGCTCTTATGCCCATTGGCGCTTATGAACCAGAATGGTTTATGAAAGTATCTCATGTTTCACCTGAAGAGGCCGTGCAAGCTTATTTAGATTTAAACGCTACACATTTTATACCAATGCATTACGGAGCTTTTGCACTCGCCGATGAAACACCTCGTGAAGCAATAACTAGACTTCGAAATAATTGGAATTTGCGCATGTTACCGTGGGAACAACTGCATGTACTCTTTTTAGGTCAAACTTTTATTTATAGTAACGCAACAAATGATAAGCAAATAAACGAAAAAATTGAAACTTTACATGTGTAACGTAATGACTGATTTTCTATATCCAACATATAATATAGAAAATCCTATAGTGAAACTTTAATTAGTGGGATTTCTTCATCCCCACTGATTATTTGCCTTCATCAATCAAGCTTTTACGGGCAGCCCGCTACCTAACCTCTTTGCTCCAGCTAAATTTGAGGTAGAGAGTTTTACTGTCCGCAAATAGCGGGATAAAGGGTGTTTTCTATGAATGAATATTTACAGACTCGCTATATCATTAGCGGTAGTGCCTGTGTAGCTCTTCTTATTTCTTACTTTCTATTTACATAAAAAAGCTACTTGAAATATATTTTCAAGTAGCTTTTTTATTACTCTGCTAAATACATAAATCCGATTGCGCCCGGACCTGTATGAGTACTAATAATAGGCGTTGTGTAGAAAATTTCTGATTGAGCAAATCCACTCACTTTTTCAACCGCCGCTTTCATACTTTCAGCTAAAGGAATTGCTTTCGCATGCGGAATTGCAACAGCTTTTACGACTTTTCCAGCCGTATCTTGCTCAAATAACTTAGCTAATGTTTTTACAATTTGGCCTTGGCTACGAACTTTCGTTACAGGATTATAAACACCGTCTTCAAGACTAGCAATCGGCTTTATATTAAGTAGCGAACCGATAAACGCTTTTCCTTTACCGATACGTCCACCCTTCACTAAGTTTTCTAATGTATCCACTACTACATATAAACGAGTATTCTTTCTTACTTCATCTACACGTTTTAAAATTTCTTCTAGTGAGCGTCCGTCATTTGCCATTTTGGCAGCTTCAATTACTTGATATGCTAAAGCATGTGTAATAAATTGAGAATCAACAACTGTTACTTTTGTATCAGTCATTGATGCAGCGCTATTTGCAGTTGCTACAGTACCGCTCATTCCACTTGTCATATGGATAGAAAGGACTTCGCTTCCATCTTCCCCTAGCTTGTCATACATTTCTACAAATGTACCCATAGCTGGTTGTGATGTTTTTGGTAATTCCTCTGATTTAATCATTTCTTCAATAAATTCGTCAGGTTGTAAATCAACGCGATCTAAATATGTTTGTCCATTTACAGAGATTGATAATGGTAAAACATGAATGTCATACTTTTCGATTACGTCTTGTGATAAATCTGCCGTTGAATCTGTTACAATTTTAATTTTTTGCATACTATACTTCTTCCCTTTCCAATACGCTCTCCTTGTTATTATACTAGTATTCCCATTGCTTTCAACAATTTGGAACGAAATTTCATCAAATTAATTATATTTTCATATCTAAAATGAAAAAGACAGAGTTTACTAACCCTGTCCGTACTTCGTATCATGCATTTTTTTCAAGGGTATTTGTTTTATATACATTTAAATAATCATTCCACTTCAAACAATTTTGTAAATATTCACGGAAAGAATACGAAAATCTTGGGTGTTTTTGTTTTTGAATTTTTGCAATAAATAATTGAAGACGAGACTGAATTAGAAACGATAATGGATGCTGTGCCTGTAGGACAGGGATTTCGAATATTTTAATGCAATCCCCTGTTGAATGAGTGAAATAAAAACTTTTCGTAATCACAATATCAATCCTCTTTTTCATTGGATTTTTGAACTTCCTCTACTTTGCGCTGTAACACGTTGTTTAAAGTGGAGTAAAATCAGACTTATATGATTTCTGTAGTCCTTATGGCTAGAAGATTTATACTCTATTCATCTCCACCTAATTCACCTTCCCGTCCTAAATATCTCTGAGACGGGAATCTCATTATCCATCAATTGTTTAATACATTTAGTATAAGCTTATAAAAGCGCAAAGTTTGTCTAAATTTTGGAGATTCTATAATTTTTTTCTTCTATATATTGTATACGTTTATAGCTATAGTATAACAAATAAATAAAAAAGTGCCTTTATAACGAGGCACTTTTCGACTGCATTTCTTCTCTTTTCTTTTTCCTCTTACTAACAACCTTTGATAACGCAATACTTACTTCATAAATAAAAATAAGCGGCACTGCAACTAAACTATGAGATAAAAAGTCTGGCGGTGATATACAAGATGCAATGATAATTAATGCTACGTAAGCATACCTTCTTATTTTTATTAAAAATTCCGCCGTAAGTATTCCAATACTAGTTAAAAACATTACAACGACTGGCAATTCAAAAATCACAGCAAATGGAACTGTTAAATTAAGTACAAAATGAAAATACTTTTCTGTCGTAAACATCGTATTAAACATTTCATTACCTATCGTAGTTAAAAAGTGAAATAGAAACGGCATTACAATGAAATATCCAAAACATAAACCTGCGAGAAATAATATAGACAATACCGGTATATACATTATTGTCATCTTTTGTTCATTTGGATGTAAACCCGGTTTTACAAATAACCAAATTTGTATAGCAGCAAAAGGAATTGTACAAACGATAGCAAATACTGTAGCAATCGAGAAAAAAATCCACAATACATCACTTGGACCGAGAACAGTTAATTTCATTGGTAAATCTTTTACAAGCCAAAAATAAATATCCTTTGTAAAAGTAAATCCAATAATTAAAAATAGTACAAAGGATAACACCGTATATATTACTCTTTTTCGAAGCTCAACAATATGTTCTACTACGCTCATTTCCCGATCTTCCATCTCGTTCACCACACTTTATTTATCCATTACAAGGAAAATACACTACATTTTTTCTTTCTTTTCCTTTTCTTGAAATGCGTCATCTGTCAATTCTTTCGTTGATTTTTTAAACTCTTTTAACGTTTCTCCTAAAGCCTTCCCGATTTCCGGCAATTTTTTAGGTCCAAATAAAATGAGTACTGCTACTAAAATTAAAATTAACCCTGGAAAGCCAATATTTGAAAACATTTCCCCATCCCCTTTATTAGTAGTTTCCTTGTCCTACTATTACATAATTTTATTTTGTCAAAAAAGTTTGAAAACGTCAACAAATCCATTGTCTTTTGTCAAAAAAATTCAAAAATATAATCAATTATACAAATTTCATTTTCTATTGCTCTTGTGTATGATATGGTAAGGGAAATGACATATTATTTTATGATAGTAGAAAGGATTTGCATTATGACTGAAAAAATGACACGAATGACTCAATTTGTAAAAGAAGAAATTGCAAATGCAATTACACATGGTATCGGTGCCATTTTAAGCATCCCTGCCTTAATCATATTGATTATTCATGCTTCTAAGCACGGTACCGCATCAGCTGTAGTTGCATTTACTGTTTATGGTGTAAGCATGTTCTTACTGTACTTGTTTTCAACATTGCTACATAGCATTCATCATCCTAAAGTAGAAAAAATATTTACTATTTTAGATCATTCAGCCATTTACTTATTGATTGCTGGCACGTATACTCCTTTTCTACTTATTACACTTCGTGGCCCATTAGGATGGACGTTGCTTGCTATAATATGGACACTAGCAATCGGAGGTATCGTCTTCAAAATTTTCTTTGTACGTCGCTTTATAAAGGCTTCAACTTTATGTTACATCATTATGGGTTGGCTCATAATCGTTGCCATTAAACCACTTTATGAAAATCTAACTGGACATGGTTTTTCACTACTTTTAGCAGGTGGAATTTTATATTCTGTCGGAGCTATATTCTTCCTTTGGGAAAAGCTACCTTTCAACCATGCTATATGGCACCTGTTCGTTTTAGGTGGTAGTGCGATGATGTTCTTCTGTGTACTCTTTTATGTCTTACCTACAGCATAATAAAAAAGGATTCAGCTTATCGTAAGCTGAATCCTTTTTTATTACTTATGTAATTGTGATGCGATAACTTCCTGTGTATGCTTCGTTAATTCTTTAATATCCATATTCGCATAATCTTCAGGTGTAATCGGCTTAGAAATTGTTACTGTTGCATGAGCTGGCTTCATACGATTTCCATTCGCTTCAAACATCTTATATGTACCATCTAACGTTACAGGTAAAATTGCTACACCTGACTTTACTGCCAGATGAAAACTACCAGCCTTAAACTCTCCAACTTCGCCACCCTTACTTCTCGTTCCTTCAGGGAAAATTACGATAGAATGTCCATTCTTTAATAGTTCAATTCCATCTTTAATCGCTTGAAGAGATTGACGACGATCGCTACGATCCATAAATACACAATTCATAAGTTCCATCCAAGTTGGTACAACTGGGAACTTTTTAATCTCTGCTTTTGAAACGAATCCAATTGGTTTATTTAAGTAACCTAGTAAAACAGGGATATCCATATTACTTTGGTGATTACTTACAACTAGTACTGGCTTGTCTTTCGGAACATTTTCAAGTCCTTTCACTTCTACTGCCCCTCCAGCTACACGTACCATTTTCTTACCAAACCAATTTGTCGTTTTATACACAGCATTATCTTTTTCTTTTGGCGCCATCGTATTTACTTGTCTTTTAAGACGCCACATTCTCGGTGTAATCGCAATTACGATTAAAATTAAATAAAAGATTTTAAAAAACGTTTGAATCATACAGAACCCCCACCTATTATCATTCCGACCTTCATTATACTAGACAAACGAAGGAAAAAGAAGAAAAAAAGTCCAAACAGCAAGTGTTCGGACTTTTTAAGCATTCTATATTAGAAACGTTTTGCTAATTCACGAGCATTAGCAATTGCTGCTTCTTTAATTTCTTGTGCTTTTTCAGGGTTTGCATTCATACCTTCAACTGCGATATATTCAGTATCATTTACACCAACAAATCCTAATACAGTCTTTAAGTGATTGCGACCGAAGTCTACAGCTGCGTATGCTCCTTCAGAATATACGCCACCTGTTGCCTGAATGTGAAGTGCTTTTTTACCTTCTAATAAGCCGACTGGACCATTTTCAGTATATTTGAATGTTTTACCTGCGATTGCTACGTTATCTAAGTATGCTTTTACTACTGGTGGATAGCTAAAGTTCCACATTGGAGTTACGAATACATAACGATCTGCATTCATAAATGTTTCTAAGTTTGTGTTCATTGCTGCTACTTTTTGTTGTTGAACTTCAGTTAAAGCTTCAAAGCCTTCACCTGCTGCAAATTTACCCCAAGCAGCAAATACATCTGCATCAATTGCTGGTACTGTAGTGTTGAATAAATCAATTGTTACAACTTCGTCTTGTGGATGTTCGTTTTTATAAGCTTCGATGAAAGCTTCCCCTACTGCCATTCCGAAAGAACCTTCTGCTGAATTTGGATTTGCTGTGATAAATAGTACTTTTGTCATTGTATTCTCTCCCTTTTTTCTCTTTATCTTTAATTCAAGATTTGTTTTTTAAAAGTTAATAACTTACCTTATGTAAGTATAATACAAAAAGTTTTAATCAATGTCAATAAAAAATAGCTACTTTTTTTTCGTAAGTTAGATTTACTTTGTTTCCTTAAAATTCAGTATACAGATATTAAGAACTCTTTCATATAAAAAGGCTACCTCTACAACTTATAGAGATAGCCTACTATTACATATTATTTTTGAAATACATGTTTTACTTTTTCAGCTGGAATATTACTTCCGCCTCTACCTTTTACATCTTCAATCATCATTGTAATGACCATATCTGGGGAATTTAAATCAAATGCAGCGAACCAACCTAGTTCTTTTCCTTCGGCCTCTTTTGATACTTTTAATTCCGCTGTACCTGTTTTTCCAGCAAGAGTCATGCCATCAATTTTAGCAATTTTCCCTGTACCATCTGGATCATTAATTACTTTCGTCATTGCAGTTTTTAATATATCCTGATTTCCTTTAGAAATTACATTTTCTTTCCAAGCTTTTGGTTGTTTATCTGTTTTAATAATATACGGTGACGGAATCGTTCCATCATTTACAATTGGCGCATACGTTAAAGCTAAATGAAGAGGAGTCATTAATACTTGTCCTTGTCCATATCCCGTATCTGCCATTTGAATATCATTTTTAATGCCGTCATTTGCAATTTTAGAAGCAGGGAATCCATATTCAATTGGTAGTTTCTCATCGAATCCGAATTTTTTTGCTTCACTCATAAACTTGTCTTTTCCAATTTTCAAAGCTTCTTGTGCGAAGTAAATATTATCCGAGTATTTCATCGCCTTATCAAGATCAATCGGATTTGCATCTTTCACACGCGTTACATAGTAATTACCCCAAGAAGAATCTTTTGTCCATTTTAATCCTTCAATTTTCAACTCTTCTTTTGGATCAATCGTTTTCGTTTCAAGACCAATTGCAGCTGTAATAGGTTTAAATACAGAACCTGGTACCGACAATTGTGTAAAGCGATTTGTCATTGGTTTTTTCGGATCATTATTCCAAGCTTCGCGTTGTCCCTTCGATGTCCCTCGTGCAATTATATTAGGATCATATGCTGGACTACTTACTAGTGCAATTGTTTCTCCACTTTTCGGATTAATTGCTGCACTTGAACCAGCTTCGCCCTTCATTTCATTATACGTTTTTTCTTGAACAGCACTATCAATAGTTAAAGTTACATTTTCTCCATCAACAGCATCTGTTTTTGCCAAGTTTTTAATTTCTTTTCCTTGCGCATCTTCTACAAAGACACGGCCACCTTTTTTACCGCGTAACTTTTCCTCTAATACTTGCTCTAAACCAGCTTTACCAACTGGGTCATCAGCTTGATAGCCTTTCTTTTGTAGCGTTTTTAAATCTTCAGCATTTACCTTTCCAATATAACCAGTCAGATGAGCTGCCGCTTCCCCTAACGGATATGTACGAACATTTACAGGTTTTGTTGAAACACCTGGTAAATCAATGTACGTATTTTGTGTTGCCCCTTCAGGCAAAATTCCAATTGGTACGAGATACCCTGGTTTTACCCATTTAGCAGCTAATTTTTGATCAATTTCTTCTACAGACATATTTAATAACTTCGCTACTGTTTCTTTCGTTTGCGGAGCAGTATCGCCTAACTTTTCAGGAATCAATCCGATTTCAGAAGCTTTCCCATTCGTTGCAAGACCTTTTCCATTACGATCGTATATTTCACCACGTTTTGGCTGTGTTGTCTGCATACGCACTTTACTATCTTTCGTCATACCTGGGAAAATAAAATCAGGAGTCCAATCTATTTTCCAAGATTCTTTATCTCCATCTTTTTCTTTCACCATTTTTGCTTCATGACCAAATGTAATTTTACCACCAACTGTATCCATGCTTACTTTAAAAGGAACAGGGCCTTCATCTTTTTTATCTTCTTTTACTTCCCCTGCTTCTACCTTTAAGTCTTTCACTTCGATACCAGAATAAATTTTTTCATATTTCTCAGTAAACTCTTTCTTTGAAATATCTTTTTTTGCATTTTTTGATAGTTGATCATACATATCTGCAAATTTTTGTTTATTCCACGCTTTTACATATGTATCAAACGCTTCTTGTGGTTTTTCTTCTTTACCACATCCAACTAACATGAATGTTAAGCAAAGAAAAAGAATCCCCCATATCTTTCTCAATCGATTCTCCTCCTCTTTCTATATTAGTACTTTTGAAAATTTTAGCATTTTTACATGCTACCTATCATTATAGCACTATCGAATCTCATCTATAAACTTATATTGGTGAATATAAATAAAAAGATTGATGCGAATTCTCACATCAATCTTTTTTATTATTGTTGCTTCTCATATACATGGTAATAATACGTATACGGGTTTTTTTCATCCGTTAAACCTTTTTCTACAAAAATCTCTTTCCAATTTGTCATATCCATTTCTGGGAAGAATGTATCTCCTTCAAATGCATGATGGATTTTTGTTATATATAACTTGTCTACATAAGGTAAAAAGAGGTCGTAAATTTGCGCTCCACCAAAAATAAAAATCTCTTCTTCATTTTTACATAGTTCAAACACTTCTTCTACAGAATGAACAACTTCACAACCTTCAACATGATACCCTTCATTACGAGTTACAATAATATTACGTCTTCCAGGCAGTGGTCTACCAATCGCTTCATAGTTCTTTCTTCCCATAATAAGCGGGTGACCCATCGTTGTTTTCTTCACGTATTGTAATTCACTCGGTAAACGCCAAGGTAAATTATTATCTTTACCAATTACTCTATTTTCGTCCATAGCGACCATAAATGAAACAATCATTTTTTCATCTCCTCTACAATTATACTGCAACCGGTGCTTTAATTGCTGGATGCGGATCGTATCCTTCAATCGTTAAATCTTCCATTTCAAAATCGAAAACAGATTTCACATCTGGATTTAATGTAAGTTTCGGGAATGGACGTGGTTCACGTGCCAATTGCTTTTCTACTTGTTCAAAATGATTTGTATAAATGTGTGCATCACCAATTGTATGAACAAATTCTCCCACTTCAAGTCCGCATTCATGTGCAATTAAATGTGTTAGTAGTGAGTAACTTGCAATGTTAAATGGAATTCCAAGGAATATGTCACCACTTCTTTGATATAACTGACAAGAAAGCTTTCCATCTGCTACATAAAACTGGAATAGCGTATGACAAGGCGGTAAGGCCATACTTGGTACATCTTCTGGATTCCAAGCAGAAACGATTAAACGACGTGAGTCTGGTGTTTTTTTAATCATTTCAATTACATCTTTTAATTGATCAAGTGTCTCACCTGCGGTCGTTTTCCAAGCACGCCACTGTTTACCGTAAACGTCTCCTAAATAACCATATTTATTTGAGAACTCATCATCTTCTAAAACGTTCTTTTTAAACAATTCCATTTGCTCGTCGTACTGTACTTTAAATTCTTCATCTTGTTGTGAGCGAAGACCAAAATCAGTCATGTCAGGACCAGTATACTCATCACTTTCTACCCAGCTCTTAAAAGCCCATTCATTCCAAATGTTATTATTATGCTGCAATAAATAGCGAATATTTGTATCACCTTTCATAAACCAAAGTAGTTCACTTGCTACAAGGCGAAATGGTACTCTTTTTGTCGTTAATAAAGGAAATCCTTTGCTCAAATCAAAACGCATTTGATATCCAAATACAGATACCGTTCCTGTCCCTGTACGATCTTCTTTCTTCGTACCATGTTCCATTACATGGCGGCATAAATTTAAGTATTCATTTTCAGCATGTTTCATATGTAGGAAAACCTTCTTTCAATCGTATATGGAATTTATCATAACATGAAAAATGGTAAATTTAATAATCTTAATTAATAAAATTTCTTGCGCTAATTCTTACAAAATTATTAACTTTCCATATTTTAAAAGGTTTTCATTTTCTATTACCGAAAGTATAGTGCGGTAGATCAAAATTTATATTTGGAGGTTAGAAATATGTCTAAAATTGAAACACCTGTTATGACTTCTTTACAAACCACGGTTGAAAAAATGATGAAGGATTTAAATGTTCCTGGTGTTGCTGTCGCTGTTATAAAAGACGGTGAAGTTATTCTTTCAGAAGGTTTCGGCTATCGTAATATAGAAACAAAAGAGGCTGTTACACCGAATACTCGATTCGCAATCGGTTCCTCAACGAAAGCGTTTGGTACACTTTCATTAAGCTTGTTAGCACAGCAAAAAAAGTTTAATTGGGATGCTCCTGTCCCGTCTTATATACCTAACTTTACTTTATCTGAACTACTTGCTAGCTCACAAGTTACAGGACGGGATTTAGCTTCTCATCGAACTGGAGTGAGTCGTCATGAGGCTCTTTGGTACAGTTCTTCCTTATCTCGAAAAGATCTCGTTGAAAAAATAAAACATTTACCACTTGATGCACCGTTCCGGACTGCATTTCTATATAACAACTTAATGTATGCAACAATTAGCTACATTGTTGAAAACATTACAAATCAAACGTGGGAGCAATACACTACAGAACATATTTTAGAACCTTTAAATATGAGACATACAAACTTCTCTGTTAACGATTCACAAACTACAGATGATTACGCTTTACCTTACATTGAAAATGACGGTGAAATAAAAGCAGTTCCATTCCGTAACATCGATACAGTTGGCGCTGCTGGGTGTATTAATTCCACAATTGAAGATATGGCAAATTGGGTACTTCTCCACTTAAATGAAGGAAAATTTGGAGATCATGAATTAATCTCCTCTGAATTATTACAACAAATGTATACACCACACAATTCAATTCCAGACCAACCGGTTTTATCACTCCCTGAATCTCCATTAAATAGTTACGGTCTTGGTTGGTTTATTAGCGCTTATCGTGGTAAAAAAGTGATTCATCATGGCGGTAATATCGATGGATTTTCAGCGCTTGTTTCATTCATACCAACAGAAAACATAGGCCTTGTCATTTTAACGAATGCTGGAGGAACATTACTTCCTACTTATCTCGCTAATCAAATTTATGACGAACTACTTGAATTAGAATCCATTGATTGGCATAAACGTGCTGTAGAAGATACTAAAAAAATGAAGGAAATGATGAAAGAAGCAACTGAATCCCTCCCTGAACAAATTAAAGGGACTACACCTTCGCACAAGTTAGAGGATTATACTGGTACTTTTGAACATCCTGCATACGGAACATTACAAGTATACAAACGAGATGATTCGTTATATGTACAATTTATGGAAATGGATATTCAATTAGAGCATCATCATTACGACATCTTCTCCACAAAAGTTGACTTATTCCAAATGAAAATGAGCTTATTATTCGCTTATGAAATGAATGTAAGTGGTGAATTCCCATCCCTTCAGTTACATGTACCAGCTACATTAAGTACTCAGCCGCTTACATTTAAGAAAATTAAATAAGTATCTTGATGGTAAAAAATAAAGGTAGGTGCGAATCACACCTACCTTTTCTATTTCATATCAATCTTATCTGGTTGAAACCAAATTGGCTTCGATAACTCAAAGTTATTATGATCCTCTAAAACTATAGTAAGACGCTCTAACATATCATCTAACATATGCGGCGCTGCTCGTAATGTCCAGACAACTGAGGAGAAAACTGTCATGCCAACATACACCGTGTATAATTTCCAGAACTCCTCTGGTATTTTCCTATTAAAGTATCCTTCTATTTGTCCGATTGAATACGGAATACTAATATCCCTTGCAAACAGTGCAATTTTTACGAAATCATGAATTGGGTCACCCCAGTCATAGCCATTAAAATCAACAACACCTACATATTTTCCATCCCGTACAATTATATTTTCTAAATGAAAATCATCGTGTTGAAATCGATTCGGGCGGCTCTTTAAATATATTTCATTTTCTTCTATAAACTTTATGATTTTATCATCATTTTTTATTTTTATTCCGCATGTTTTGTATACCTCTACATATTTACTATGTTTTTTCATAGCTCTTTCATACCATGGAAGTATATCCTTAGGAGCTTCAAATGTATGCATTTTTGCTAAATCTTTTCCTGCCTCTATACCAATATCATATTGTTCTTTTGGTGAATATGTAGGCAATAGCTTCTTCGCATCTTCCCCTTCTAAATATGAAAAAATACTATAGCATACACCTTCTTCTTCCAATATACCTATTTCAATTGGCCTTTGTGCCTGTACGTTACGTTTTACCATTTCATTTAAAATTTGAAACTCTATTTTCTTTCTTTCATACTCTTTTATATCGCCTGTCCGAAATAAATATTTTTCATTATTTGCATTCGTAATTATATATTTCTTATCAGGCGAAAAACCTTTAGAAATTTCTTCAATATTCGCTGCATCTTTTACTATTTGTATATTGCTTTGCCGTGCTGTAATTATTATCTTCATATCTATTCCCCTTACATTTCTGCATTTGGTGTATAGGCAACTTCTACAATAAATCCATTCGGATCGTAAAAATCAATCGTATAGTAACCTTCCGAATAATGATTCATTTCAATTGGACCACGTATTACCTTCACTTTCGTACTAGAAAGAAAATCTGCTACTTCATCAACTACTTCTCTATGAATAGCTTGATAACAAATATGTCTAGGCCCTAACGTCCTTACAATTTCCTCATCTACTTCTTTAAAGTATATTTCACTTTCTCCTGTGCTATATGCTACTTCATTTAACTTTCTCCACCCAATTATAGAAAACAACTTATTATAAAAAGAAATGGACTCCTCTAAATTTGCTACCCAAAATTCAATATGATGAATGCCTGCTCGCAGTGTATTCATATTAAGAATACGCTCCTTGTACTACTTGCACAATTTCCATCGGCTTATGAACCATGTAATCTGGTGCATCTTTTTTCACTGTTTCAATAACATCATATCCCCAAGATACCCAAATTACGTTCACTCCAGCCTTTTTACACGCTGCTACGTCTCGCTGTTCATCACCGACATATAACATATCTTTCTCTGTTATCTTTTTCGATTTTAAAAATCTTTTTATCATCTTGTCTTTACCGAACAAATTTTTAGAACAATACACTTCTTGTATATTTTCTATATCATTCTTTTGTAAAAACGCCCGAATATGCTCTTCTGAGTTCGATGATATGACTGCAATTCCGTAGCCTTTTTTATGTAGTTCATCTAATACTTCCTTCATCCCATGGAACAAAATAAGATCTTTTATAGCAGGTTGATACAATTTATAAAACTCCAGCGCTAATATCGGTAGTTTATACAGTGGTACATCGAGTTGTTTACATCTCTCCGCCATCGTTAACTTGCGTAAATACTCAATTTCTTCTTCTCTTACCGTTTTATATCCGTGCTTTTCAGCAATTTGATTATAAATTGGTACAAATATATTTTGTGAATCTACTAATGTGCCATCAAAGTCAAAAACAATATATTTTTGCATTCCCATACTCCCTTTGCTTCTTTTTTCTAAACCTATGTTATTCAACAACATGGTTGTCTGTCCCTTCTATAAAAATAAAAAAGAACAAGATTTTCTCTTGTTCTTTTTAAGAAAGCCATTTCGGCGGTACATTCGTATTCCAATAAATATTTCCTAACTCATGATGTCCTGAGTATCCATCATCAAAACGATGATAATGGAAATTAAAATAATAACCATCTTGCGGTGGATGATCTCTTCTTACATGGAAACGCAATAAATCATTTCCTGATTTCGTATCGTAGACATGAAAAATCTTTTCATTATTCCCACCAGCTGGTTTTTGAGAAATCGCTAATGATTGTAGTGAATCTTCTGGTACATCACTAGCAAGCTCAGCAATTGCCTCTTCAATCTTTGGTAATATTACATCTTTAAATTCATCTTCAATT
Organism: Bacillus sp. XB1; assembly: GCF_053557995.1. NCBI lineage: Bacteria > Bacillati > Bacillota > Bacilli > Caryophanales > Bacillaceae > Bacillus > Bacillus sp. XB1. Next base: position 1,515,277 of record NZ_JBNRIL010000001.1, read on the forward strand.
ACTGGACCAATTTTAGTACCAAACTTTTGCATCGACTGCTTCTCTGCTTCTTGCATCGCATAAGTAATAAAAGTATCGGTGGTTAACCTGTCATTCGTTTCTTCATATGTATAGGACGTACTCTCCAAACTTTGTTGCCCAGCTGTGCTCGTAGGCTTGTCCGCAGCTTTGGCATTATCAAGCAATATGGAAGGAGGCGTCACTAAACCAAATGTAAATACGGTAATTAATGCGACTAAGGTTTTTCTAAACCAATTTGGCATTTATGTTCCCTCCCCTTTCACTCATTATTTTTTATATAACGGTGGTTTCTTCTATTATACAAAATGATTGTAATTTTTGCACTTTACAATTTTGTTAACGTTCACATATTTTTCACTTGAATATGAAATTGTAAGATTTCATACAATATTAATACCACGATATTGAGGAGGCACTTGAATGACTTTAGATGTCATGTATTCCGCCGCAAGCATACTCGTTTTAGTATATTTTATTTATCAATGTGTTACAGACTAGAAAAAGAGCCGTCAATGGCTCTTTTTTAATGGTAGAAATACAATCCATACAATTAATAAAATAAAAACAACGCTGCCTACCACAGCTGGCAATAAATAAAACTGTGAAAGTATAACTATTCCATATAAAAGTATTGCTGGTAGTAGTAAATAACGATCTGCCTTCCATCTTAACAATAGTAATTTCCCTTCATCACAATATAAACGAAGAAACATCTTATTCGTAAATTCATTCCAATAATCACGTGCATAGCGAGAAATTGCAACTACAGCAAATACGAGAACAATAGCTGCAATCCACCTTGGAGTCATAATTATACTTGCAGTACTGATACATACAATTTGAATATAAAATATTCGTGCAGTACTTGTACGGAAAAATTCTTTCAAAAAAGATTCGACAATACGAGAATCAGCTTTTTTCCCTAAAAGTCTTTTAGAGCGCGGAAACATCCACGGTTTTTTATTCGAACTACTCGGTTTAACCGCATGACCACCAACTTGCATAATTCCGCTCGTCCAGCGCATGCTTTCCTCCTTTTCTTTCTCGATTTCTTTAAAAAAGAACTTTTTATAATTCATTTTCTCTTTTACTAATACACTACTTAAGAAAATTACTAGACCGATAAATAAAATTGAATACAACGGATTTTTATAAATAAAAAATAAACTAATTCCAAAAAAGGACACGCTCATAGAAAATACTACATTTTTTACAATCCATAAAACCCATCGTTTCCCCACATGTACATGAACAAATCTCGTTAACAACGACAACATAAATCGAAATATAGTAAAGAATAACCAAAATAATAGGACTTGTATCTCTGTTACTTCGATACTTTTCATCAACACCGGTAACATAATAACGACTACTATTATATTCGTTATCGCTATTCGAACAAATGTGTACATCATGCCATACTGGACTAATTTTCGCATATGTGTTGCATACGAAATTAAAAATAAACTATCCGCTTGCTCAAAAAATGAACGAACTCCTCTTGGATATGTTACTAAATAAAATGCGAGTAATCCTAATCCGAAATAAATCGTCTCTTCCGTTGATAATTCATTTATCCATAGCGATCGATAATAGATTCCCATAAATATAAGTGCTGGAATAATAATATATAATGCGACTGTCCAATCTGTTACCGAACGTATAGACTTCCATTTCCGCTGGAGTTCATGGCGTAATCTCTTATAAAATTGTTGTTTAATCATGTTGTTCACGCCTTACAATTACATCAAAGCAGTCTAATAATGAACTACCCGGCATTTCCGCTAATATTTGAATAGATTCTAAATGTCCATCTGCGACTAATGTACCTTGTGAAATGAGTAAAAATCTTTCACAAATTTTTTCAGCAGTATCTAATACGTGCGTACAAAGTAAAATTCCTGCCCCGCGCTCTTTTTCTTTATATAAATAATTTAAAAACTCTTTCGTAGCTACTGGATCTAAACCGATAAAAGGTTCGTCAATGATATAAAAATCTGGCTCAGTTAAAAACGCCAATATTAGCATCGATTTTTGTTTCATGCCTTTTGAAAACTTTGATAAATACTCATGTTTATGCTTATTCATTCGAAAAGTATGTAATAATTGTTCCGCTCGTTCTTCCCAACTTCCCATTTCACTTCCACGAGCTGCCATTAATAATTCAATATGTTCCCAGAGCGTCAAGTAATCATAGTATGTTGGATGTTCTGGTACGTATGCATACGGATTTTTCTTTTCACCGAATGATATTTCACCGTCCATATTTACAAGTAATCCGAGTATCGTTTTAATCGTCGTACTCTTCCCAGCACCATTTGCTCCAATAAGAGCAACTAGTTCACCTTTTTCGATAGAAAAAGCTATATCATGAATTATTTTTTCGCCTATTTCATATCCAGCTGAGCGGATATTTACTTTTAACATGCATTCCCCTTCTTTCCATTTCTAATACAATCAAGGAAAAGAATAACATATAACTATCTATATATCATTATAAAATATTTATTTTCATAGCAGGAAAAAACATTTTTTAACAGAATATTAAATGTTTGATTACATTTTATTGGAGTGGATAATATGTCTTTTCAAATTCGTGAAGCAACGATAGATGATATAGACGCACTTTGTTCTTTAACGAAAGAATTAAAAGGTTCCTCTATTTCCTATGAAGATATGAACAACCGATTACAATTCGTACAAATGAGTCCGTTTGATTTTTTATATGTTTACGAGGAAGAAGAAGCTATATTTGGATTACTTGGATTTCGTATACGTGAAAATTTAGAAGATGTAACACGTTATGGAGAGATTTCAATTATTAGCGTTGATTCTAACATACGACGGAAAGGCATTGGACAAGTGTTGATGGATTATGCCGAGCAATTAGCAAAGAAACATAATTGCATTGGCACATGGCTAGTTAGTGGAACAAAAAGAGTAGAAGCTCATCCTTTTTACAAAAAATTAGGATATGAAGTAAATGGCTACAGATTTGTAAAACATTTTTAAACTACTTATAAATTGAAGGGACTATAACTATGACAAACATTAAAGCAATTTTCATTGATCGTGACGGTACAATTGGTGGTGACACTACAATACATTATCCAGGATCTTTTTCATTATTTCCATTCACAAAAACATCCTTGCAAAAACTAAAAGCTAAAAATATAAAAATTTTCTCTTTCACAAATCAACCTGGTATCGCAGATGGAATTGCAACTGTAGCCGATTTTGTACAAGAATTAGAAGGCTTCGGTTTTGATGATATTTATGTATGTCCTCATAAACACGGTGATGGTTGTGAATGCCGTAAACCAAGTACAGGCATGCTGCTTAAAGCAGCAAAAAAACATGGACTTAATTTAACACAATGTGCTGTAGTTGGTGATCGCTGGACTGATATTGTTGCAGGAGCAAAAGTAAATGCGACTACGATTCTAGTCCGAACAGGCGCTGGGTATGATGCTTTGCATACGTACCGAGACAAATGGGCACATATTGAACCAAACTACATTGCAGATAACTTTGAAGATGCAACGAACTGGGTTTTAAATCAACTATAATACAAATGAAGTTTTTGATTCACTCGAAATAATTTAAAACATAGTTTAAATAGCCTTTTTGGCAAATAATTGTCTTCCACAAAACGGATCACCTCAAAAGGTAGCAAGTTCCCTTTTGATACGCAAACATTGCAATTCAAATTATATTTTTTATTAGTAACAGCAATTAACGTAAAGAAGGAATAGCTTAGTGGCTATCCCTTCTTTATTGACTTCTATTATTTACATTTGTTATCTGCTTTTATTGAGTATTCTCATCGTTTTTATACTCCAAAATATCCCCTGGCTGACACTCCAAAGCTTTACATATCGCTTCTAATGTTGAAAAACGAACCGCTTTTGCTTTCCCATTTTTCAAAATAGAAAGATTCGCCATCGTAATTCCAACCTTCTCCGAAAGCTCCGTTACACTCATTTTTCGTTTTGCTAACATGACGTCAATATTAATAATGATTGTCATATCCGCCACCTCAGACCGTCAAATCATTTTCTGATTTTATGTTAATTGCCTCTTGTAGAAGTCGTTGGAGGATAGCAGCAAAAACGGCGATAACGAGCGAAGCAAAAACGATAATGAGTCCCACTAGCCCAATAGGAGGGTCCATTTTTTTCGCTATAAAATGAAAAAGTGGCAAACTTAATACATACAAACCACTGATTGTAATTGCACAGCGCTTTATATTCTTTAACGCCTTTACTGATAATTCCGAGAACGCTGTGTTCTCATCAATGTACTGTAAAAGATTGAAAGCCTGATAAAGAGCAACGTAAAAAGGCACAGCTGCTCCATACATCACAATGAAAACAAGATATTTCATCGGAGCAATATTAGGATACAAATTTGCTGCGAAATTCGCCATTTCCGGCACTAAAAATATGCATAAAGCAAGTACTGAAATTCCAGCAAGAAAAATAATTACTTTTAAGAACGTTGTTGAACTTCGTTTAAGATTCATTTACAATACCTCACTTATTTAATGGCAACATAATTTTATCACAATATTTATTGTTTAACAATAAATAAATATCGTTTTATTTTCGTCATGTTTTTTAATTTAGGCAAAAATAAAAAAGAATTTCTCATTACAAAGAAATTCTTTTTCTTGAAAATGTCTCTTTCAACTTAATTTTTTAAAACGTTAATTCGTAATGGAAATAACGATTATCTCTCAAATAACCATTTTCAGCGTATAATCGTTGTGCTGATAAATTATCAATCTCCGTTTGCAGCTTTACACCTTTTGCTCCATTTTCTAATGCGTATTCTTTAGCAGCTTCTAATAATTTTTTACCTGTTCCGGCTCCACGCTTCGCCGCTTGTACAAATAAATCATTTAAAATCCATAATTCTTTCATTGAAATAGAAGAAAATGATGGATATAGTTGCGTGAACCCAATATATTCGCCGTCTTCAACTGCTACGAAAATAACAGACTCTTTTTTCTCAATTCTATTTCGTAAAAATACTTTTGCCCCTTCTAAATCAGAATCTTGCCTATAAAACATGCGATAGTTATTAAAAACTGATGCTAGTCCATCTAAATCTGCAATTGTTGCCTCATATATTCTCATTTTACTCCATTCCCCTTCCAATACTGTCTCATTATATCCGTTGCCCATTTAGGCTGGTGTATTTCTTCTGTCGGCATAAACTCTTTCATTATTGGTTTTATATCCAATATAGGAGTGCCATCAATAGCATCTAATCCCTCAACAATAATTGATTTACCTTCTCTTTTGATCACCTTTACAATTGTTACACCTATGCGATTTGGGCGATTTTTCCCGCGCTGTGCAAAAATACCTACTTCAGGATAATCCTTATTATTTCTAGGATGTCTAGCAAAATACTGAATTTGCTCGTCAGTTACTTTATGAAAATAAAAAACAACTTCAATATGAGAAAAATCTTCAACCCCTTGTATACTCTCTTCTGCATACATTTCAGTTAAAGTTATACGAGATCTTACTTCTCCCCACTCATCATCTTTTATTTCCTTTCTTTCATTATGTACAAATGCGATTGGTTGAACTGAAAACATACGCATTCCCCCTTAAATGTAACCACTTACATTATAAAATATTTTCTGAATGTTTTCCAGATATACGAATAAAGTTTACATAATATAATTATACTCTATCTAGAGCTACCTTGACTGCTTCAATTGCATGTATATGAGTTGTATCAAATATCGGGACAGATACGTTTTCTTGCTTTATTAATAACCCTATTTCTGTACAACCTAATATGATTCCCTGTGCTCCTTTTTGCACTAACTCTTCGATGACTCTTTTATAATATTCTCTAGATTGAGATACTATTTTTCCTAAACATAATTCTGTATATATTACTTTATTTATTTCTTTTCTATTTTTTTCTGATGGTACTATTACTTTTATATCATGCTCTTCAATACGTGACTTATAGAAATCTTGCTCCATTGTATATTTAGTTCCAAGCAGACCAACCTTTTGAATGTCTTTTCTTTTAATTTCTTTTGCAGTTGCATCAGCAATATGTAAGACTGGAATATCAATTTTGGCCTTTATTTTTCCAACTACCTTATGCATTGTATTTGTACAAATGATTATAAAGTCTGCTCCTCCCTTTTGTAATGAATATGCCGCATTCCCTAGAATTTCTCCAGCACCATCCCAATTTCCGCTAGACTGACATCGTTCAATCTCTTCAAAATCCACACTATTAATCAAACATTTTGCTGAATGTAGCCCTCCTAATCTCTCTTTTATTTCTTCATTAATAATTCGATAATATTCAGAAGTTGATTCCCAACTCATACCACCTATAAGACCTATCGTTTTCATATAAACACCTACCTAAACTTTTTTTATAAAACTAATAACAACGTTTTATTATGTATATTATACACAATAAAACAAGACTTTAAGTTTGGAATATAAAGTCTTGTTTTAACGTAATAATATAGAATAATTGTACTTTCATTTCCAAGGAAATTTTTATAGAATATTCTGAAATTAATAATCTGATATTTTTATAAATTCTTTATACTTATAATTAAAACACTCTCGATACAACTCTTTGATTTCATCATATGATGGAACACGTGGGTTATTAGCTGGGCTACCACTTTCAATTGCATCTGATGCCATTTTAGAGATAGCATTTTCAAATTCAATTTCATCGATACCGTATTCTTTTAAATTTGGAATACGAAGATCATAGCAAAGCTTTTTTATTTCCCCAATCGTGTAGTCTGCTACTTCCTCATCAGAATTCGAATACAAATCCTTATTTAAGTTACGTCCAATTTTTGCTAACCTTTTCACTGCACTTGTTTTCGTAAACTCTAACACTGTAGGTAATAGTATGGCATTTGATATTCCATGCGGTACATGAAATAATGCTCCCACTGGCCTTGACATTCCATGAACTAATGTAACTGATGCATTCGAAAATGCAATTCCAGCTTGTAAGGAAGCAATCATCATCGCTTCTCTTGCCTCCATATTATGTCCATCTTCATATGCTATACGTAAATATTTCATAATACTTTCAATAGCTGAAAGAGCAAGTACATCTGTAAGTGGTTGTGAAAATTTAGAAATATAAGCTTCAATCGCATGACATAACGCATCTATTCCTGTTGCTGCCGTAATTTGTGGTGGTAACGAACTTGTCAAAACTGGATCTATAATTGCTACTTTCGGTATAAAACTAGGATGCTTCATCATCATTTTTACATCTGTTTTTTTATTCGTAATTACTGCTACACTTGTAACTTCCGAACCAGTACCAGAAGTTGTTGGAATTGCAATAAGTGGTAGTGGATTGTTTTCTATTTCAATATCCTTTTGGACATAATCCTCAACTTCTCCACCATTTGTATATAAAACCGCTACCGCTTTCGCAGCATCAATACAACTTCCACCACCAATACCGATAATAAAATCGCACTTTTCCTCTTTACAAAGAGATAACGCTTCTAATACGTGTATATTTGTAGGCTCAGCATCCACTTTATTATATGTGCTAACAATAATACCTTTCTTATTTAGTTGTTGCATACACTTTTCAACATATCCTAATTTCTCCATAATTGTATCAGTAACTATAAAAGCTCTTTTCCCTAACTTTTTTGATTGTTCTCCCAGTTTTTCAAGCGAATTCCTTCCATATAATACCGACTTTGGCATACGAAACTCAGAAACCTCTTGCAAGTCCCCCACCCCTTCTTATCCTAATTAATATTTTATAATATAAATTATCGATTTGATGAATCTTTACGATTCAAATTTTTTAATAGAGTCCTGTTAAAGTATAGAATGCGATAACTAAAAATACAGCAACCGTTTTCAAAATAGTAATAGCAAATATATCTTTATATGACTGTTTATGTGTTAATCCCGTTACTGTAAGAATAGTAATAATAGCCCCGTTATGTGGTAGTGTATCCATTCCTCCTGATGCCATTGATACGATACGGTGCATAACTTCTAATGGAATATCAAATTGATTGGCCGCTGCAATAAATTTATCTCCCATTGCGCTTAATACTATTCCCATTCCTCCTGATGCCGAGCCTGTAATTCCAGCTAAAATATTCGTCGTTACTGCACCATTCACTAACGGATTTGTGAAAGTAGCAGAGATGCCATCTCTCATAATTGCGAAGCCTGGAAGTGCTGCAATGACACCACCGAATCCAAACTCAGCTCCTGTATTCATCGTTGCAAGTAGCGCTCCACCAATACTTGTATTCAATCCAGCTTGGAAACCTGTTACTACTCGCTTCCAATATAATAATAACGTTGTTAAGATCCCTATAATAAGTGCCAATTCTACAGACCAAATTCCTACTACTGCACTTAATTCTACTTTTCCAAATGCTTTCATACCAATTGCAGAAAAATCAAAACCGCTTGGATACCACTTCGGTATCATAATAGTAAACACTTTATTCATTACACCTACTAAAATAAGTGGTATAAATGCAATAAGTTGTTGTGCTCTTGTAATTTCAATGTTATTAATTAATGGCATATTTTTTTGTTCTACTTGCACAGATGCTGCCATTTCAGTATTTCCATCATTAAAACCAAAGTATCCTTCACCTGCTGCTTTTGCCTTCTTACGTCTACTCTCTAAATATAGTAAACCTAATGTAAGAACAAAAATTGCTCCTACAATCCCAAGTATCGGTGCAGCATAAATATCCGTTTTAAAAAATGTTGTAGGTATTACATTTTGAATTTGTGGTGATCCAGGTAGCGCATCCATTGTAAACGTTACTGCTCCAAGAACAATCGTTCCAGGGATTAAACGCTTTGGAATATTAGCTTGTCGAAACAACTTAGCTGCGAACGGATAAACAGCAAACACTACTACATACACACTAACACCACTATACGTTAAAATAGCCCCCATTAATACAATCGCTAATATAGTACGTTTTTCACCAACTAACTCAATAATTGTTTTTGCGATAGAATCTGCAATTCCTGACATTTCCACTACTTTTCCAAATATTGCTCCTAATAAAAACACAGGAAAATATAATTTTATAAATCCAACCATTTTCTCCATAAAGATATTAGAAAAGAAAGGTAATACATAACTAGGTTCTGTCAAAAATACTGCAAATAATGCAAATATCGGCGCGAATAAAATAACAGAAAAACCTCTGTATGCTACGAACATAAGTAAACTTAGTGCTAATAATATAATAACTAACTCCAATTTTACCCCTCCATTAAACAGAATATTCTAAATTTTATTGATAAATTTCTACTAACCTTTCAATTCTGACATCCCTCCTCTTATTCATACAAATTTTTATGCTAAAAATGTCTAATTATAATTATTCGATTACATATGAAAAATCCCTTTAAACAGAAACGAATTCATCGTCATACGTTATAAAGGGATTGCTAGAATCTATATTTACTGCTGTATTAAATTTTTCTCTACACAAAAATGATACAGTTCTTCAACATCTTTCACTATGTAGGTCGCACTAACTTCAGTCAGTTCTTTTTCACAGCCATAGCCATATAAAACACCAATTGAAGCAATTCCATTCTGATTTGCACCTATTATATCGTGCTTTCTATCACCAATCATTATCATTTCTTCTTTATTTAGTTCTTCATGTGTTTGTAAAATATGAGCAATTATTTCTTCTTTTTTTATTCTCGTACCATCTAAATTACTTCCAATGATGTCTTCGAAATAATTCGTTAATCGAAAATGCTCTATAACTTGTTTCGCAAATACAGTGGGCTTTGAAGTTGCTACGAATATGCGATTCCCTGAACTTTTTAATTGTTGCAAGAGCTTCAGAATCCCCTCGTATACATTATTTTCAAACAATCCACGCTGCTTTAAATACTCACGGAAGTAAAAAACAGCACGTTCAACCTCTCCTTCACTCATATTATATCTCTCTATGAATGATTGCTGAATAGGAGGACCTATAAATGAATCTAACTCACTTATATGTACTTCTTCAATTCCTACTTTTTTTAATGCATATAAAACCGAGTTTACAATCCCTTCTTTCGGATCCGTTAAAGTTCCATCTAAATCAAATAGAAATGTTTTATACATGCTTCATTCCTCCACTTAATTTGCTGTATAAATAAGTGCTAACATCTCTTCCACTTCTCCCTATTATACTATTATTATCTATTTTTTCGAAAAATCAATTTCCATATGTCACATACTTTCAGTTACAAAATAAGATAGATATGATACAGTAAAAAAGTTACAATTATTTTAATAGAAACTGGTGAAACAAATGTCAATTACGTTAATTTTTATAATGGCTTTCACAATTGTGATCCACGCAGTTGAAACAAGCTCTTATAGTATTCGATTAGCTGGAGTACGTTTAAAGAAGATTGCGGTTGCCTTGTCTGTTGTAGGAATGGTGTTACTTATTTCAAGAACATCAAACTTACTACAAGCCTTTTTAATCGGTGGTATTGTCGATGAAGCAAAACTAGATTCTTCTATTAATTTAGAGCATATTATACGACTCGTACTATTATCGGCTTCTATCGGTACATTAATCGCGATCATTCTTTATCCAACTTTGACAAAATTATTTGGATATGTCATTCAAAACTTTGAAACAGACGGTTCTTTCATTCGAATGATGAAAACGAATAACATTCAAAAATTAAAGTACACAAAAAAATATGTCCGTTTTCCAAAGTTAGAAATGATTCATAGACTGCGTATCGGTGGTATTCCAAAGCGTATTATGCTTATTAACATGTTTGCTACTGCTATTTATACAGCAGGGGTACTTTCAGCCCTTTACGCTTCTTTTTTAAATCCAGATTATGCAACAAATGCAAGTACAGCTTCTGGCCTTGTAAATGGTTTCGCCACTATTTTATTAACTGTATTACTCGATCCACGCATTGCTCTTTTAACAGAACGTGCTCTACAATCAGAAAGCGGTGCTGAATCTATGAGTAAAATGTATGGTTGGCTAATGATTTCTAGACTTCTCGGCACATTATTAGCACAACTGCTATTTGTACCAGGTGCTTACTGGATTTTATGGATTATTGAACTGATGCATTAATTTACTAGAAAGGTGAATTTATCAATGAAGATCAAAACAGAGAAAGATATAATTCGCTTAATAGAAAACGACGAATGGATGATGAATGTATTACAAATGGCAAAATCACTAGAGCTACCTGATTGGTGGATTTGTGCCGGATTTGTTCGTTCTAAAATTTGGGATACTTTACATGACTATGAAGCTAAAACGGCTATGCCTGATGTTGATGTGATTTATTATGATAGTCTACATCAAGATGAGATATACGAACAATCATTAGAAACGAAATTAATGAATATTGATGCTACTATCCCTTGGTCTGTAAAAAATCAAGCTCGTATGCATGTAGTGAATAATATGCCACCATATTCTTCTTCTGTTAATGCTATTTCTAAATTCCCTGAAACAGCAACGGCTTTAGGAGTTACACTTGATGAACTAAACAACGTTATCTTAACAGCACCATGTGGTATTGAAGATGTCCTTTCCTTACAAGTGAAACCAACAGCTCATTTTCTTGAATCGAAAGAACGATTACATATGTACAAAAACAGAGTTATAAAAAAGAATTGGCAAAGTAAGTGGCCTAACATCACAATCACATATCCAGAAATTTAGAAAGGGTGCCTCTCATTTATAGAAGCACCCTTTTCTTCATTTCAAAAAATGTATGACCGTTTCTGCAAATCTATCTGCTTCCTCATAATGAGGTGAATGACCGCTCTCTTCAAATACGATATACTTGCCGTTTCGGGCATCTTTATTAAATGTTTTAATTTGTTCTTCACACGTTACTACATCATGTTTTCCTACTATTAATAACATTAGATTTTGTACATCTTTTATTTTTGATAATAATGATGTATGACATGCTCCCTCTAATTTTAATCTATCAAAGTGAATTTTGGAGCGATTTGAAAATATTTCCCACTCTTCATCACTGTATAAACTCTCATCTGTCCTATCTTCCTTATTATTGTAAATCTCCATTCTTTTTTCTTCTAATTCAGCGCTTAGTCTTATATAAGCTTCTAACAACTCTTCTGAACTAGCCTCGCTAGATGAATAAGCAAAGCACTCTTCTGCTACTTCTTCTTTTCCATACTTTTTTAATAAATGCCCTGTCTTTTGTAACAAAGCCCTACTTGTTAATGCAAAATCAAAAGTTGGTCCTTCAAATATTATTTTCTCTATTGAACTTGGATATATCGACGCATAAAGCAATGCTACATATCCACCGAAAGAGTGTCCAATTATAGACCACTTCTCAATTTGTAATACTTTTTTTAATTCCTCACAGTCTTCAATCAAATCATTTAATCCAAAAGCTTCGTCTTCAGTAATTTCTTCTGAGCGACAAACACCTCTTTGATCTATCATAATTACATATAGAGAATCTTTTAAACGTTCCGATTGATGAAATGAAAAATCATAACAACTTTCTCCTGGTCCACCATGCAAGTATAAGACTGGCTTATTTTTAGGATTTCCATGTGTTTCAACGTATAGCTTTTTCCCTCTAATATTCATATATTTCCCTGCTTCTATCAAATTTTTCTTTATGATCATCACCCCTTTTTTACTGAATATTATAACATTTAATATTAAATAATCCCTATTACATTTAAGAAGACTATAATTATTGCAAGTGGTGCTACAAATCGAAGTAAAAATGCCCAATAAGTAAATACTTTCTTTCCATAATTTCCACCTACAAAAAACTCTGCTTCTAGTACCTTCTTCTCCATTTTGAATGAAACGAAAATACTAATAAATAGTGCTCCAAGTGGCATTAATATATTACTAGATAAGAAGTCTACTGCATCAAAAATATTCTTTCCGAAAATCGTAATATCACTCCATACTCCAAATGATAACGCTGATGGTATACCTACCAAGAAAATGCCGAAACCGATCAGCCATGATAATTTCGTTCTCTTTTCTTGTTCACCATTTGCTAATGCTGAAACAACAGTTTCTAGTAGAGAAAATGCTGATGTTAATGTCGCAAATGTAAATAGTGCAAGAAATACTGTTAAGAAAAATCCACCGAATGGGATTTGACTAAATACAGATGGTAATACGATAAATAGTAATCCAGGTCCTTCTGTTGGCTCCATTCCTAATGAAAATACGGCTGGAAAAATAGCAAGACCTGCAAATAATGAAACAAATAAATTTAATCCAACAATTGTTATTGCTGATTTTGGTAAACTTTCTTTTTTATTTAAATAGGAACTATACGTAACCATAATTGAAATCCCGATACTAATTGCAAAGAATGATTGCCCCATTGCGAACAAAATACTTTCCGAAGTAATCTTTGAGAAATCTGGTTGTAAGAAAAACTTCACACCTTTCATTGCATCATCAAGTGTTAACGAACGAATAATAAGAGCGACAAATAAAACGAACAATGCTGGCAACATATATTTACTTGCTTTTTCAATTCCGTTTTGTACACCCTTTGATACAACCCATATCGTAATGAACATAAAAGCGAAATGTCCCATAATAGCCCAAGCAGGATTCCCAATTGTTTCAGTAAATAATGTACCGTAATTTTGTCCTGGAGTAATCAGTTGTCCAGTTATTCCTCTGAATAAATAAATTAATACCCATCCACCTACAACACTATAAAACGAAAGTAGTATAAAACAAGTTCCAACACCAAGGCGTCCAATCCAATGCCATCCCGTATTTGGTGCGATGCTTTTAAATGCTCCAACTGCTTGTTTCTGCGTACTGCGTCCAATCATAAATTCAGCTATAAGTAGCGGTAGTCCAATTAAAACAGTAAATAATATAAATATTAAAAAGAACGCTCCTCCCCCACTCTTCCCAGCGATATAAGGGAACTTCCATATCGCACCAAGTCCAATTGCTGATCCGGCTGCCGCCATTATAAAACCTAATTTCGAAGTCCATTGCTCCGTCTGTTTCATCTCATTTTCCTCCTAATTAAATCTTTTTATATAAATAAATAAATTTTATAAACCTATTCAAATAAACCCTCCATTTCTTCTTCCATATAATAAAAAAATGGCCTAGCATCTCTATATAAAGAGACGCTAAGCCATTTACTTAACGCGGTACCACCCTTATTGATTCCATTATGAATCCACCTTAGTAGTAATCGTTTGATTACAAACCTAATATCGAAGGTTAACCGTTAAGATTTACTAAGAATGTAATTCCGTTCCACCTTACTGCTCCTAGGCGAGTTCAGGATGTTATTTGACTATGTCACACCAACCCATAGCTCTCTGTACAAATACATGACCTTACTACTCCTATTCAACACATTTTAATATTTAGAATATATTTTCTTTTGAAATTAATATGAAGTATATCTGTTATATTTGTAACTGTCAAGGGTATATTGATTTTTTTGTCGAAATGGTTCATATTTCAACTGACTTTTACTAAGCTTATTAGAAAAAGAAAGAGTCTATATTTTCACCTTTTCAAACGAACTATAAAAAAAGAATCTTCGCGATAATCGCGAAGATTCTTTTTACGGTATGAGACGAGTACAATCTCTCGGAAAAGCACTCGCCTCTCGTACATTTGTTAATTCTAAAAGTTTATATACAACCCTTTCTAACCCAATTCCGAAACCTCCATGTGGTGGACAACCATATCGAAATGTATTTAAATAAGATTGAAATTTATCTGGGTGTAATCCTTTTTCTTTAAACGAAGCGAGTAACATTTCATAATTATGAATTCGCTGTGCCCCTGACGTTATTTCTAATCCTTTATATAATAAGTCGAATGAATCAGTAATAGCTGGATTCTCTTTATTCGGCATCGTATACATCGGTCTCGCTTTTTTCGGATAATGCGTAATAAAAACAAATTCACTATTATATATTTCCTTCACATATTTCCCTAGTAACTTTTCACCTTCTGTATCTAAATCCCCTACAGGAGATTCTTTACGATACTTACTTTTCAAAATTTCTTGTGCTTCTAACAATGTAATTTTAGGTATTTCAGTAATAACAGGTACTTCTATTTGTAATAGTTGTAGTTCTATTTCACATTTTTTCGCTACTTGTTGAAACATATATCGTAAAACATCCGTTTCTAGTTGCATCACTTCATAAAAATCATGAATAAAACCAAGCTCTACGTCTAACGATATATATTCATTCAAATGACGGGAAGAATTATGATGTTCCGCTCTATATACAGGTGCAATTTCAAAAACTCGTTCTAACCCACCTGCCACCATCATTTGCTTATAGAACTGTGGTGATTGTGCTAAATAAGCTTCTTTTTGGAAGTATGGAAGCTTAAAAACATTTGCTCCTCCTTCTGCCCCTTGCGAAACAATTTTCGGCGTAAATATTCGTGTGAAATCGTTCTCTATAAGAAATTCACTAAAGCTTTGAACGAGTGTAGATTTCACTTTAAAAATCGCTGCGGTTCGCTCATGCCTTAATGATATTACTCGCTCATTAAGTAGTTGATCTAAGCCAACTTGTAACTTCTTTTTATTTATTTCAAATGGAAGTGGCTCTGCACCGTTTATTACTTTCACTTCATGAGCAAGTACTTCAACACCCAATTCTGTTTTCGATGTTTCGACTATTTCACCAATTACGTGGACGACACTTTCTACATCAACTTTATATCCAGCCAATTCATTTTCTAATACACATTGAATTACTCCTGTTCTGTCCCGTAATAATAAAAAACTAACATTTCCAAGATGTCGAATCTTTTTTACCCATCCTTGAAGTAATACAACCTTTCCACTTTGCTTTGTACATTCTTTTGTGAGTGAACGCTTCATTATTGAATCCATTATTTTTCCCTCCAGTAATTTTATATTTATTTACGTTATTGTTGTCATCGTCATCATCCACGGTCACTCACCCCCTTTCAAAGAATACAAAAATCCGCCCCTATAAATAGGGACGGATTTTTTCCGCGGTACCACCCAAATTGTCATACTGACCATCTTAGCCCTGATAACGGTAGGTACCGTTTGCTTTTACTAATAATCACGTTCAAAGCAACACTCACAGGTGTCTTTCCATCATGCGGTATCGCAACCTTCCCAGCAACTGGCTGCTCTCTGTAGACCTTTGCACCATGTACTTTTCCTGATCATCACTTTTTATATTTACAGAGTATTCTAACTCCTCACCTTATAAAACGCAAGCTTTTTTTGAAACATTCTGGTTTTATAACTCCTAACTTCTTCTAAAGTGTGAAAAGTTAATTTTGTAATACATATTCTTATGTATTACATCCAAAATTACACCTTTAATATTTTCCAATTTTTACATAAAAACTAATTCATTTACGCATATTAATAAAAATTTTAACGCGAGGTGTGTATATGCAAAAAGCAATTAGTTTCTTTTTCCTTTTGTTTTGCTTAATTGTAGTAAACGAAACGTATGCCTATTCACCAAAATCTTTACCAATCTCTCAAAACTCTGATCAATGGCAAGTGAATATTGATAAACCGAAAAAAACAAACAAGAATATGCTTCAAGCTAAAAAAGATGAATTTCAAACATATCATTTTTCAGTAAAGAATGTCGGGAATAGTGAAGTATATAATGTAAACGTCGAAGTATTCCGCAACGAACCAAATAAGAAAACGAAATATGAACTCTTTTCCCTAAAGGAAAGTCGTTTGGCAAGTGGAAAAACTGGATTTGAACACGCTAATTTACCCGTTGCTACAAAAGCAGATGAAGTTGATGTTATTATTACATGGCAAGAACACCCATTCCGATCGATGCGAAATGGTCAAAAAGTTGAATCTAGAAAATTTAAAGAGCATTTTGTTTTTAAAGAAGCTAAAAAGTAAATGGGATACGGATATATTCACACTATCATTGATATAGCTTTATTTACTAGTACCAGTTCGTAAGCAAATTAAAAAGTCGTGGCTTATAAATGCCACGACTTTTTATATTAATTCGTACTAATGCCTCTCGCTGCCCAAATGCGATCGATATCAGCAGCATGTTGTCCGCCATATAAAAGAGCATCCGCTTGCTTAATCGCTTTTGCTCCATCACTGAATTTAGAGTTTGGTGTTAATGACCAGTGTGATTGTAAAATGATTTTTGTTGCTACATCACGTCCAAATGCTTGTGCCATTTCATATTGGCCTTGTGCCCAAATTTCCCCATCATCATGTACCTCATTTGTAATATCTTTCGGATACACTTTATTCGTATCTAATCGGCGTAAGCACGTCGGATCTGAACTAGAATAAGCAGTCGCATCCCATTCTCCAACACATGCTTTACCATATCCAGTAGTCGATACTGCATCTTCATATGTAGCACCTAAGAAGTCGCCAAATCCTTCTCCCATCGCTCCACCTTCTGCTGAACTACCAAAGCCAGGAACTTGGTTATCTTGAATCGAATGCCCATACTCATGTGCGATAATACCAGCATCTTCTGCATCATCAACACCGCCAGTACCGAAAGTTAAAGCTTTTGTTGATGGAGAATAGAATGAGTTATCATCAGTTGTACCATTAACATTCACTTTTATCGAACGGTTATTAATATTTTTAAAACCTAGACTTTGAATGTAACGTTGCAATGTGTCGATATGATAGTACGACATAACATCTTCAAAGCTATCATTTGCGCGTGTATAGTTAAATTGTAAATTCGTAGATTTTGTTTTCGCTTTTGAAGAAATCGTTACATATTCTCCAATTAAAAATCCTGTTCCATCTAAACCTTTTAACGTAACAGTTTTCAGTTGGTTCGTTAGAGCTGTTGAATCTGCATCGTTATTATCTTTTAAGCCTACTTTACTACCGCTAGATACGACTGGGTTAGGTAAAAATACTTTTCCTGACCCTTCAGCTTTTCGGTTTATATCAACCTTTTTAATTAACTTTCCATTTTCTGCATCAATAAATGTTTCCCATGCACCAAATGGATTATTAGAATGGACTACAACTTTATATACTGGACGAGCAATTCCTTCTTCAACAATATATCCGAACTCTTTATCTGTAGGAGCCCATAAATTTTGCTCACTTGCTTCTCCAACATACGCCATTGATTTTTGTATTGCATCTTTTTCACTAATTTTTGTCGTTACTTCCTTCACACCTGTAACAGGCTGATAATCAGAAACAGCGAGTACTCCCTTTCCCTCTCCGTTAAGCGTAACTGTTATTTGTTTTGAAAATACAGGTGCACCATTAACAACTTGTTGGAACCTAACATATGAAGCTACTGATGTTTCTGTTGTAGAAATATATTGCAAGTCTGAAAGATCTGTTTTCAATCCATACTGCGCAGCATTTTCTTTTAAATATTCAGTTGCTTTTTTCTGTGGCGAATAAGCTTCTAACTTTACTTGCTGTTGTTTTTCCAATGCCGAAACCGTAGAAATCGTCCCCATTACTAACGGCACGGTCATTGCCATTGCCACCATTTTTTTATTAAACATAGAACCACTCCCCCTAATAAAGTAGCTCAACCTTATCCCATTACCACTAGGCAATCATTCCCCGCAAAACGGATGGATAAAAATTGAATCTACGAGTAATTCTCTATGAACACTTCTATTACCTTTCCATTTAGGGTAAGTGAAATTTTCTCAATATTTATGTGTAAAGTGAACACAATACTTTAGAAAGAAATTTCTAAATCCATTCCTTATCCCTAAAGCTTTTCATATTACTGTTTAAAAAAATAGACTATTTTTTTACCTAACGGTAGGTTGAAAAAAGCACTTGTAAATGATACGATTTAAATAACCTTTTTTTAGGAGGATCTATATGAGTAAAAGTGAAGAAACACTCTCTTCAATAATGGAAGCAAGTTATCGCCTTTTTGCTACGTACGGTATTGTTAAAACAACTTATACGATGATTGGTGAGGAGGTTGGTATCGCAAAACCATCTATATATTACTACTTTAAGTCTAAAGATGCTTTAATTGAATGTATTTTTACTGAATTATGTAAAGCTATGCAGTTCTCTTCTTATTTCCATACAGAAGAGTTTACAAAATCAAATTTTATTGAAAAATGTATTGCAATTGGCCTTAAAATAATTGATGAACAGCGAAACGACCCTTATTTTAACCGAGTGTTACAAGAATATGTATTACTATCTTCAAGAAACAAGATGTACAAAGATCGATTACTAACTGTGCAAACAGAATACTTACATGGATTTGAAGTACTCCTTACAAAAGCAAATGAACTTCAATTAATTGAAAATAAAAATCTAGTTTCAAAAGCTCATATGTTAGCATTAGTGCTTGATAATATCGGAAATTTTATGATGATTGGTGCAAAGATAGATTATAAACAAATTTGGATTGAAGCTGTAAATAACATTTTTGAAAGAAGGGGTTGAAGTGAATACAAAAAAACGCATTATCGGCTTAGATTTTGCTAGAGCTTGGGCGATGTTTGGTATGCTACTTGTTAATTTCATGGTGATAACAGGTGCAGAAGGAAATGGTCCCCCTTTTTTAATAACCTTCATGTCACTATTTGAAGGTAGAGCCTCTGCTTTGTTTGTTATACTTGCTGGCATTGGTATAACTTTAATGACTAGGTCAGCCGTTGCTAGCAATGAACAAATAAAAATTTCTAATAGCCGAAAGACCATATGGAAACGATCACTTTTCTTATTTATTTTAGGATTACTACTATATGTAATGGAGTGGACTGGGGATATATTACACTACTATGGTGTTTACCTTTTCGTTGCTGCATTACTCATGACAGTACGCAAAAAACTATTACTTTTTCTTTCTATCATTATTTTATTGTTCGCACAATCTCTTCAGCTTACTTTCAATACTTTCGAGGGTTGGGTAGGTCCAACTCCATTTATAAATTATGTAGACTTCTGGACAATAAAGGGTTTTCTTCGCAACTTATTCTTTAATGGCTATCACCCTATTTTCCCTTGGTTCTCGTTCTTCTTAATCGGTATGTTAATTGGCAGGTTAGATCTTCATAATAAAAAAATAAAAAAAAGATTACTCTTACTCGGTATTACAATCACAATATTGACAGAACTTTTATCAAAAGGACTTACACACTTTTTTATTCCATACATCGGCAGAGAGACCGCCACATTTTTATTTAATACAGGACCCATCTTACCAAAT
This sequence comes from Bacillus sp. XB1, assembly GCF_053557995.1. Classification (NCBI taxonomy): domain Bacteria; kingdom Bacillati; phylum Bacillota; class Bacilli; order Caryophanales; family Bacillaceae; genus Bacillus; species Bacillus sp. XB1. The sequence goes on from NZ_JBNRIL010000001.1 coordinate 1,535,563, forward strand.
GTATTATATATTTTATCTGCTACAGGATCCTCTATTGCTATATTAATCATTTGCCTCTATATCGCTGAAAAATATAGAAATAATTGGTTTGTCACTTCCATTGTGCAAACAGGACAATTAACATTAACTCATTATGTCAGTCATGTATTTATCGGTATTGGGACATTAATTCTATTAAATAGAATGGAAAATCAATCACTACTATTCGTTTTATTATTTGCTACTGCATTTTTCATTTTCAGCATTTTAATTAGTGTGTTATGGAGAAAGAAATTTTCTAGAGGTCCTATCGAATGGATTATGAGGAAATTAGCCGGATAAATTTCCATCATACAAAAAGGAAGTTGGAATCATTCCAACTTCCTTTTTTCTTTAATTAGCTGCACTTAATTTAATTCTAAGTTTTGTTTCACCCAAAGAAAGTTCATCGTCTTCGTTCGTTAAGTGACCAAATGTAAATTGTTTAACGAGTAAGTTTTCTTCCAATAAATCTTTATGGTTCGTTAACGTTCGCTGTAGCTCTACTTCTGTATCAAGAATAACATCGACTCGTAAATTAACTGGTAAATTCAACTGTTTACGATATTCTTGAACCGCACGAATGAATTCACGCGCTACTCCTTCTTGCAACAATTCTTCCGTTACATTCGTATCTAACATAACTGTATATTGTCCGTTAGTCGTATTAGAGAATCCTGATTTTGCAACTTTCTCAACTAACACATCTTCAGCAGTTACAACTACTTCTTCTCCTGGTGTTGCTTCGTAAACTGCTCTTCCTGTTGATACAAAGTTTTGCACTTCTTCTTGTGATAATTGTTTTAGCCAACCATTCACTGCATTCACATTTTTACCGAACTTCGGCCCCGCTGTTTTAAAATTAAGCTTCAATTGATATGATGTGTATTTTGTTTCATCGAGTTCAACATGGAACGCTTTTACATTTAACTCATCCATAACGATATCACGATAAGATTCCCAATCCATATCATTCTCGTTATGCTCAAGTAATACAAGTTCTGCTAGCGGCTGTTTTACTTTTAAAGAATGCTGATTACGGTTACTTCTTCCAAGTTCAACAACTTGTAAAACAGCATCCATTTCCGCTTCTAATTTCGGCTGAAGTAGTGATTCATTTACAACTGGATAATCGGCTAAATGAACGCTGCTTCCTTCTAAATTCAGATGAATGTCTTCCGCGACAAATGGTGTAAATGGTGCAATTAATTTACTAATTGTTACAAGTACTTCATGAAGTGTCTCATACGCAGCTGCTTTCTCAGCGTTCATACCAGATTCCCAGAAACGATTACGTGAGCGTCTTACATACCAGTTACTCACTTCATCTACAAGTGTTGCAATTTCACGAGCTGCATTCGTAAATTGATAATCATCAAGTCCAGTTCTCACTTTTTTCGTTGTACTATGCAACCTTGATAATACCCATTCGTCTAATTTTGTAAGCTTTACATCATACGTTTCCTTCGGATTATACTCATCTAAATTTGCATATAAAACGTAGAAGCTATACACATTGACTAATGTATCTACAAATTTAGATTTCGCTTCCAGTACTGTTCTTTCAGAAAAACGCTTCGCATTCCACGGGGCACTATCAACAAGTAAAGCCCATCTTAGCGCATCTGCACCAAATTTATCTACTAAATCAACTGGGTCTAGTGCATTTCCTTTGCTTTTAGACATTTTCTGCCCTTCTTCATCTAAAACATGCCCTAGTGATAACACTCGTTTATACGGTACTTTTCCTGTATATAGTGCTGATACTGCTAATAAACTATAAAACCAGCCGCGTGTTTGATCAATTCCTTCTGCAATAACATCCGCTGGAAACTGCTCTTCAAATAACTCTTTATTTTCAAATGGGTAATGATATTGTGCAAATGGCATAGAACCACTATCAAACCAAACATCAATTACTTCTGGTGTACGATTCATTGTTCCTCCGCATTTCTCGCAGCAGACTTGCACTTCATCTACATACGGCTTATGCAATTCCAAATCTTCCGGTGTTTCTTTCGTACTATGCTTTCTTAATTCGGCAATGCTCTTCGGTGCGAACTGATGATTACAACTTTCACATTCCCACACGTTTAATGGTGTTCCCCAATATCTATTTCGGCTAATATTCCAGTCCACCATATTTTCTAAAAACTTACCAAAACGTCCATGTTTCATATGATCCGGATACCAAGTAACAGAATCATTATTTTGTAAAAATGTATCTTTAATTGCAGTTGTTCGGATTAACCAACTTTCTCCTGCATAATAAAGTAGTGGTGAATCACAACGCCAGCAATGCGGATAGCTATGTTCATATTTTTCTTTATGATACAGTAAACCTTCCTTCGCTAAATAACGAACGATATCCACGTCACAATCTTTTACAAATCTCCCTTTCAAAAATGGTACCGCTTCTGTATACTCACCTTTTTCATCTACAACGTGCAAGAATGACAATCCTTCACTTTGAACGACTCTATAATCGTCCTCTCCATATGCTGGAGCAATATGAACAAGTCCTGTACCACTATCTCCCGTTACAAAATCTGCTGCAATAACGCGGTAACCATTTGTAACTTCTTTCATCGGAAATGGCGCTGTATAAGATGTGTTTAATAATTCTTCGCCTTTATGAACAGATAATACTTCATAGTTCTCTTTTAATACTTCTTGTACACGTTCTTTCGCAACAATGTATACATGACTTTCTTGTTTTGCTTTAACGTATTCCATATTTGGATGGACAGCAAGCGCAACGTTTGCTGGAAGTGTCCAAGGTGTTGTGGTCCAACCTAAGAAATACTCATTTTCACTATCTTTCACTTTAAACTTCACAGTTGCACTTAAATCTTTTACTGTTTTATACCCTTGTGCAACCTCATGTGAGCTCAATGAGGTTTGGCAGCTTGGGCAGTATGGTGAAACTCTATGTCCTTTATATAACAATCCTTTTTCATGGATTGTCCCCAAAATATGCCATACACTTTCGATATATGGATTCTTTAAAGTTACATATGGATCATCCATATCTACCCAATAACCAATACTTTCAGTGAATTCACGCCACTGCTTCTCATATGTGAAAACACTCTCTTTACACTTTTGAATAAATGGTTCAATGCCATATTCTTCGATCTCATGTTTACCAGAAATACCAAGTTGCTTCTCAACGCCTAATTCTACAGGTAAACCATGTGTATCCCATCCCGCTTTTCTTAACACTTTATAACCAGCCATCGTTTTATATCTTGCTACTAAGTCTTTAATTGTTCGTCCAAGTGCATGACCTACATGCGGTAGTCCGTTCGCCGTTGGTGGTCCTTCATAAAATACGAAAGACTGTGCGCCTTCTCGATTCTGAATTGATTGTTCGAAAATATTTTGTTCGTTCCACTGTTTGCGAATTCGCATTTCTCTTCCTACAGCTGATTCTTTTACATCTACTTTTTCCATATACAATCACTCCTTTGAATATTTTAAAGCACACAAAAAACCCGTCCCTATAAAGTAGGGACGGGTTTACCCGCGATACCACCCTAATTCTATTAGCTTTTTCACTAATAGCACTTAGCAACGTACTATCATACGTGTTCTTTGTAACGGTAGACATCCGTCCGGGCTTACTTACTTTCAGCCTCAGCTCCTCGGAGATGATTTTCAAATAACGTCTGCACACCGGCTTTCAGCAATATACCGGCTCTCTGGAGAACAGCTCACTATTTTACTCTTTCTCGTCTTCAGATTTGTATACTTTGTTAAAAGTTATTTTATGCCATTTAGCAACTAATTGTCAACTAATTCAAAATATATCCTTATCTTTTTCCCCTATTCTTATACAATTACTTTTCAAATTCTCGCAATGCTGCTAAATTTTCATCATCCTCAATAAGTTCAACAAAGAATCCCGAGTCATCCTCACGAAGGACAATTTCAAGCTCTTCCTTCGCCTCTTCATTTCTATTTAACTGTGCTAAATAACAAGCACGATCATATCTTGCTAACAAATCACTTGCATCCATTGTTAATACTTCATTTGTTATTTTTTCTGCCTTTAGTGTTTGGCCGGCACCATGATATGAAGACGCTAAAGAAAGAAGAATTACTGTTTCATTTGGATGATGTATAGAAGCATTTTCTAATACTTGAATTGCCTCTTCAAACCTTTCTTGACTTTGATATATTTCTCCTAAAGCAAGAAATGCTCTACTTACAAACGGTGTTTGCTCTGTTAATTGTAAGATAATCTTTTCTGCTTTTCTTTCTTCCCCTGCTTTAAAGAATACTTGTGCTTGCAGAAGAAGAGTATCATAATCATCTGGTAGTTCTCGAACCATTTGTTTCGTTAATTCCAAAGCATCTCTTAACATATCTTCTTCCTCGCACTCAACGAAAAGATTTACAAGTTGCTTCGCTACGTCATAATCCCATTTATTTTCTAGTGACGTGTGCAGAATCTCTATTGCTTCTTTATTCATCTCTACATTCTCATAAAATAGCGCAAATCGCTGTGCTGCCATACTATTTTTCGGATTTAACTTTAAAGAGATTTCATATAAATCAATTATCATAGTAACCATTGAAATTTCTTTCGCACGATTTTTCATACGATAAAAAGCTCTCGTAATGATAGATCGTTTCGGCTGTTCATGCAGCTGGCGTTCAATCCATATTTCCGTAACCGCAGCTGCAGCATACATGAATGCTGCACTTCTTTCTGCTTTTTTCACCTTTAATGTATGAAGAAAATCTCGTATGTTAGACAATTTTTTATGTTGCTCTACTGCTTTTACATAAACATCAAATATACGTTCATTATCAAAATCTTTTTGTATTACTTTCATTGCAACTTCAATTGCTTTTACATTTCTTTTTTTCACTAATACTTTTGCATAATGATATAGTACTTCTATATGCTCACCATCTAATTGTAGCGCGTATTCAATCTGTGCTTGTTCTTTATCTGTTTCATTCATCGCTCCGTACACATATGCAATCGCATCTAAACGCCATATTTCAGGTACTTCGTCCGCTAATTGTTCTAGTTCAATCAGCAATTCTTCCTGAAGGTTCATTTCTACTGAAAGCTGTGCCAAATATTCCATATTAATATGCAACGGCTCTTCTTTCATCGCCTGAACCATATGACTTTGTTCTTTAGAACGGTTTTCTTCTTTTTCGTATATTTCCGCAAGCTGTAAATGTACACCTACGAAATTCCCATCAAGCTCTAAACATGTTTCATACGCCTGCTTTGCTTCCGTCAATTGCCCTAATGCCATAAGTGTTTCGCCAATTCGGTAATACGGTAATGCCGTTTCCATTTGTTCTATCGCCTTATTATATCTTTTCATCGCTTGGCCGTACTGTCCAATAGATTCATACAAAATACCTGCATAACAACCGTACTCACTTACTTCATTTCTTTCTTTGTGTAACGTTCTTAAAAATGCTATACCTCGTTGTACAAATTCCGTCCCTTTAATTCGATTCACATATTCATCTAACGCACTTGCTACATTATAATCACTTTTCTTTATACCATTTTCTAACTTAGATAGCGCTACTTTAAATCCTTCTTCATTTCCACCAAGTTCAATTTCAGCATCCCATAAAACCATTCCTGCATTCATGAGGAAATCTTGGCTCTTTTCAATTTGCTTCTCAAGACCAAGAATATATTCTTTTGCTTCCTTATATTGTTCTCTTGCCATATAAACTTGTGTAAGTCCGAAGTGAGAATAAACATCCTCATCATTTTCTTCTAAAGCACGCTTATACAATACTTCTGCTTCTTCCAAGCTATCATTTTGAAAATGATAGTCACCTAATTTTACGTAAAGAGGTGCTTTATCATCACAATTCTCAATACCGTTTAATAAAATTTCTTTCGCACTTTCCTCATCCTTCAAATCAGATTCGTATATTTCCGAAAGTTTCGTATAAATGTAAGGTGCATTACTATCCAAATGAATCGCTACTTTAAGCCCTTTTATTGCTAAATATAATTTCCCTAGTTGATGTGCACATCTCGCTCGTTCATACCATACATGCGCTTCATATTTATACTCTTTTAACAAGTCATTAAAGATTTCATATGCTTCTTCATATCTTTCTAAATCTATTAATATTAAACCGTGATTTGTTAAAGTGAACCTTTCAGGACTACGCTCTAACGCAACTTGAGAGTATTGCAATGCTTTTTCAGATTGATCAATATACATATAGGATAAAGCGAGAAAACTCCAAGCAATAGGCTGATCTGCGTCTAATTGTAACGATGAACGAAAGCTTGAAATCGCTTCTAGATAACTTTCCTGTTCAAACGCATATCTTCCGTTTATTAAATGATATAAAGCACGATTATTTTTCTTCTCAACGCTTGTCAGCATTTGCTCCGCTTTCTCTACTTCCTGAAGACGAATAAAACACTGTGCACCATGCAATTTAACAAAGTCCGAGTTCGGAAACTTTTCCATTAACTTATCGATACAATATAAAATAAATTCTTTATCTACTTCAACATCTAAGTGCTTTATCGTATATAACCACGTATTTGGATTATCACTCGTTTCTTTTAAAAATTGTACTAAGTTACTAATTCCCTCTTTGTCATGTTCATCTAAATGATCCGTAAGAGAAAAAATAGATTTAAAATAACGATCTTCTTCTTCACTTAGAAACGCTAGTTGCTCCTTCTTTTCTTTCGGAACAAACGTGATTGCTAAACAGCCTGTATAACGATATTTTTCTTGTAATTTACTATATTCCACAAGAACTGGTTCTATAAAGTTTGGATCTTGAACATAGAAAGCTTGCAATGTATCATCATATCCAGATAGAACTTGTACGTGTGAAGCATGCTCAATATCTATACTTAATAAAACAGGAATTCCTTCGTCAATCAGTCTCTTATAATTCTCTTCATTCCCTTTAAAATAACGATATTCATAACCTAATTCTTCTAAATAAGAAACAGTATCTGAAAACTTCGAACCTGTCATATCAAAAATAAACTCTGCTATTTCATCTTGTGTACGTTTCTCTCCCCATATACGCAACATCATCTCTAAGCTTGTCGGAACACAATAATTATCCTTTTGTACAATAGGAACTATCGGCAAGTGCACCTTTTTTCCATCCGGATTTTTTTCTAAATTATGATATAAAGATTCTTTTAAACTCTTTTCTTCTTTTAATAGTTTTTGTAAATCTGCAAATTTATTCATTTTGTACAGCGCTTCTGCACATAAATGTACAAAGTAAGTATTATAGGCATGATATGGCAGCTGAGTATTTATATTATCTATTACCGCTAACATCTCTTCATATTGCTCTAAATCTAATAAATACTTTATCTTCTCAAAATGAAAATATGGTACTTGTGGGAATTTTACAATCGCATCATCGATTAACTGTATCGCGCGTTTTTGTTCTCCTTTATTCGCATACAATTGTGATAATAAATAGGTAGATAACTCTTCACAATCTTCATGCTGCATGCCAGCAATAAATTGTTCTTCCGCTTTCTCCCATTCACCTGTATGCATATAAACGTAGCCCCATTTATCAAACACTGCGCGTGAACTGTACTCCTCTGCTTTTTGCATATACATTAACGCTTCTTCGTTTCGTTTCATTTCTAAAAGACATCGTACTAACGTAAAATATGTTTTCGCTAAAAAATCTGCATCTATTTCTTCTTTACTTAACTCTTCTAAAGAAGATTTTAACAACTGCTCCGCTTCAAGAATTTTCCGCTCATCAATTAACTCATCACAATATAAAGAGAGCGTTCTCATATTTGGGAATTTTTTATAAGCGTAACGAATGAGGAATGAACTGTATTGGTGCATAAGCCCTTCATCAGTAAGGCGAATTAATATATCGAACTCCTTATGCGAAGGAATATTGGCAAGCCAATTCTTCACATAGGATAAAGTATTCGTTTCTTTTATATATGCAATTTCATTATTTATTTCCTGTAATCCATCTACAAATCTCTTGTCTTTTAAACAAGTTTCTAACTGCTTAAAATCTAGCATGCATTCACCTCGAATTTATATTTAAACTGCTACTTGCTTAGATTTTACACACCATATAGTATGTATTCAACTAAAATCTCTTAAAATGGATGGTATTAATTAATATTATTCAAATTTATAACAAAATATAGTAAAAACGATTGTTTTTCTCCGTATTTTGTTTAATTATATGGAATAACGTAACATGCGGTTTTAATCTTGTAGAAGCTGAAATTAGTACATAAAATTATATCGGCGATAATTCAAATATATCAGCGATTCTTTCATTTTATCGGCGATTTTCAAATTATATCGACCGATTCTTAACATTTATCAGCGATTATATGTCGAATATCGACTTATCGACATTAAACGACAAGCCTTATACATCATACCTTTTAACAAACTATGTCACCAAATGTAATTTTCATATTGGGAGCGTATACAAAAGAAGAATACACATGAAATATTTTAAAAAATCGTAGTTCAGCTTCATATTGAGCTAGCGCATTATCATATGTTAATCCTCTGGCTATTAAACGTTCTACAAATTGTTGCTTATCACCCGGATCACCTGCAATCCCCTCTTCTTTTAATGATTGATACAAATCGTTTTTATCATTGTGATGCATATTTGAATCTAAAAAGTTCACTTTATCGCTTACTCTACATTCAATATTTTTCACACCTAATTCACTTAAATATATCGGTATTTTCATGCCTATATTGCCATCTTTACCATTTCTTTGCGTATCACTTTCAAATAATTTCTGCAAAACACCTAGCTGAATAAATTCCGATTGTTTCTCCCCATCTAGTAAATAAGAAGCCATATTAGAAATCCAATGTGGTTCAAAACAGATTATTTTTCCACCCTTTTTAACTGAATGTATCATTTTTTGTAGCATTGTTTCTGGAGTAGTCATATGTAATAAGAAAGCATGACAGATTGCTATATCGTATTTATCGTTCAGTTCAATTTCTGTAGCATCTCCTTCAAGAAATTCTGAATCATACGGAAGTAAACGAAACAACTCTCTGGCTTCAGCTAATAATGTTTCTCCACTATCAATACCTGTATACTTTGAACCTTCTGGGAGTAATGGCATTAATACTAATCCTAAATAACCATATCCACAACCGTAATCAACGATATGTACAGGCTTAGTAATCTTCCAAACTGTATTTACTAAAAAGCTTACATAATCGTCGTTGTAATATAAATCTCTCGTGTTTTTTAAATATGTTAGTTTATTGTTCCAATCATACGTTTCCAACATCTAACGCCTCCTTTTATATACAAAACTAAAGTTCTCTATATAATAGCCGTATTCCTACACTTTTCTTAAAATTTCAAAGCAAAAAAGCTAGTGTATTTTTAATAATACACTAGCTTTTTATTTGGAAGAAAAATTTAACAAGTACAATCACAATCAAAACAATCCGTACAGTCTAAATCGTCACAATCTGCTTTTCTCTTTCTTTTGTTTCTTTTAAGATAATAATACAGTAGCCCAAACAATAGTATACAAATAACAAAAGCTATTATTGCTTCTGTATACTTATCTTGAGTCATAAAACCAATTCCACTTCCGCCTGAAATAAAAATTAGAATTAAATAAATCCAGAACATCTATGTAAATACCTCCATTACTATATATCTTAAGATAATATCCATATAACACTAGAGGAAATGAATAATCCCATACCATTACCGCTTAATACACCAGTAGTTATTCTTAGCAAATTTGAGCTACTTCTCCATTTCCACTTTTGGGTGAACCCATCGATAAGTAACGGAATTTGAGCGAAAAATGATAGTATGATTGCTAAAAGAAATGAAGGTGTCATATAAAAATAAATTGGAAACATTAAAATACCAATAAGCATGCCTGTACAACGCGCACATAAAGGTATGTACTTTTGTAGTTTAAAAAAACTCCTATCTAATCTTCTATGACAAGGAATTTGTAAAATAAAAGTTCGAATCAATATGAATCACCCTCTCTAAAAAGATTTTAATTGATTTTGCAAAAAAAATATATATCCAATAAAAAAACAAACCAGGTTTATACTAGACCCAGTTTGTCAGTTTACTACTATGTTACATTTCCTCAGGTGCCTCCACCCCAAGTAAACGTAATCCTTCTTTTAATACAACCGTCACAGCATAAACCAATGCGAGTCTGCTGTCTTTTTCTTTGCTCTCTTCTAATATACGAACATTACCGTAATATTTATTGAATGATTGTGCTACATCTAATATATATTTCGAAATAATAGATGGCTCATTTTTATTGAAAGCCGCTTCAATTACTTGAGGGAATTTATTAAGTAATTTTACGACACTCCAGCTATGATCGTCTTTTAAAGCAAATGTACATGTTTCAAATTCTACACTTTCTTTTCTTAAAATAGAACAAGCACGTGCATGTGTGTACTGTACGTAAGGTCCTGTTTCTCCTTCAAATTTCAGCATATTTTCTAATGAGAATTCGATATTATGCATACGCTCATTTTTTAAATCGTGGAAGATGACTGCACCAACACCGACTTGCTTTGCTACTACTTCTTTTTGTTTTAAGTTTGGATTTTTCTCTTCAATATTTTGTTTTGCAAGTTCGATTGCTTCTTCGAGTACTTCTTCAAGTAAAATAACTCTTCCTTTACGTGTCGACATTTTCTTACCATCTTTTAAAATGAAGCCAAATGGTACGTGTTCCATACCATCAACCCAAGTATAGCCAAGTTTTTTTAATACGGTGAAAAATTGATTGAAATGTAAGCTTTGTTCTGGACCAACAACATATAGCGCTTTATCAAACCCATAAGTGTTTTGACGATATAAAGCTGCCGTTAAGTCACGCGTTGCATAAATCGTCGCACCATCTGATTTTCTAATTAAACAAGGCGGCATTCCTTCTTCTTCTAAATTAACGACTAATGCACCTTCTGATTCTTCAAGCAACTCATGTTCTTCTAAAATCCCAATAAAATCTTCCATTAAATTATTATAAAATGCTTCTCCCTGAAAATTAGTAAATTCTACGCCGAGAAGTTCATAAATGCGAGAAAATTCTTTAAGGGACTCATGACGGAACCAATTCCAAAGCTCTACCGCTTCTTCATCACCTTCTTCTAATTTCTTAAACCAAGCACGTCCTTCTTCTTCTAGTTCTTCGTCGTCTTTTACCTCTTCATGGAATTGGACATATAACTTAAATAGCTCACGTATTGGATCTTCTTTAACTACTGCTTCATTTCCCCATTTTTTATAAGCCGTAATTAACTTTCCAAACTGTGTTCCCCAATCTCCTATATAATTAATCCCTACAACTTCATAGCCACATTTTTCAGCGATATGTTTCAGCGAATTTCCTATCATTGTAGAACGTAAATGTCCCATCGAAAAAGGTTTCGCGATATTAGGAGAGGAATAATCAATTACTACTGTTTTTTCACAGCCAAAGTGGTTTTGACCGAACTCTTCTTTCTCCGCTAAAACTGTTTTTAATACTGCATCACTTACAGTTTCACGATTGAAAAATACATTTACATAAGGACCAACGGCTTCTACTTTCGTAAAAAACGGATCATTGAATTTCTCAGCAACTTCCTTTGCGATAAGAGCTGGTGCTTTTTTATATTGCTTCGCTAATGAAAAGCATGGGAACGCTGCATCTCCAAATTCATCTTGTTTCGGTGTTTCAATTAAATCTAAAATTTGTTTTTGCGTTAATTCATTCGTGAAAATATTAGATAAACTTTCCACAAACTGCATGTTATAATCCATGATACAACCTCCTTATTTTTTAAAACACAAAAAACTCGTCTCTAAAAAAGAGACGAGTTTTAACCCGTGGTACCACCCTTGTTGTTCGTTACGAACCACTTTCCCGTTTATAACGAGGACAGGGGGCCTCGGCTTTCTCTACTATTCGTTCAAGAAGCATCTCCGAAGTGCGCTTCATCTTTTTCTTCCGTACTAGGCTCACACCATCCCTAGCTCGCTTTCCTTCTAAAAAAGACTACTCTCTTCATCACAGACAGTATATTTAATTAATTATTGCTTATTATACATCTTTTCAAACAATTAGCAAGGGTCAATTACACCAAAGTGAAACTTAGCACTTTTTCTTTTGTATACATAAAAATTGTGTTTTTCAAATCTAGAACTACGAAAATGATCTTTTAAAACGACACGTTTTCTCGCCACTCGTTTTGCCTCCGCAATTGTTTCGTCAGTAATATCATGATACAAAGCGAAGTGTTTTAATCCTTTAATTCCGTCGGATTCTATGACAGTTTCTTCAAACATCGGATCAAGGTAAACGACATCGTAACTATTGTCTTCACATTGCGCTAAAAATGAAAAATGCTCCGTTTTCTTTACTTGAATTCTTTGCATTGCTTCATCAATTTCAGAAACGGATGAAGACCATGTTTTCAAACCATTTTCCATAATATAAGCCATATACTCATTGCCTTCAAGTCCTGTTACTTTTCCGCTTTCACCAACAACATAACTAGCTACAATACTATCTGATGCCATCCCGAGCGTACAATCTAACACTGTCATTCCTCTCTCTAATTGCGTGGCTTGTACAAACGGATCGTGTTCTCCACGCATTAACCTTTTCACACGAAACATCGCTGAGTTCGGATGAAAGAAAAACGATTCTTCCGTACCTTTTGGATAAATAGCTAATCGGTTCTTCCCTACGACAAGCACATCTTGTTCATACTGCTCATGCAGCTTATGTACTGGTATGTCATTACGTTTAACGAATGAACGATTTAATTCTGCGGCTACCTGCTTTGCATAATCTGTCATTTCTTTATTCGTTCTTCCTGCTGTTGTTACGATCATTGTTTCACCTCTATATAAAGAAAAGAGGGAGATTTACTCTCCCCCTTCTTTAGCAATTCTTTTCGAAAGCTTGTTCTAAGTTCGTAATAATTTCGTCCATAGTTGCACCTTCAATTTCATGACGGTGAATGAAGTGAACAACTTCTTTTCCTTTTAATAATGCCATAGATGGTGAAGATGGAGGAATTTCTCCGAAGTATTCACGCATTTTTGCAGTAGCATCTTTATCTTGACCTGCGAATACAGTTACAAGATGATCAGGTTGTTTTTCAGCACGAACAACCGCTTGACCTGCTGATGGACGTGCTAAACCAGCTGCACAACCACAAACAGAGTTTACAACTACTAAAGTTGTACCTGATGTATTTTCCATAAATTCTGTTACAGCTTCTTCTGTAGTTAACTCTTCAAACCCAGAACGCACTAACTCTTGGCGCATTGGGATTACCATTTGACGCATGTATTCTTCATAAGCATTTGACATCTTGTAATCTCTCCTTCAACTTTCATTCCAAATTCATCATATCACGCTCTATTAATAGGTGCAAAAGAAAGATAACGATGATTTCATTTTTTTGTAGGGATTTCACAAACCCCACCGCGGCAATGTCCCACTGGAACAAGTTTTCTATTATTAGCGATATAATCGTATACTTTACTTCCAAAACCAAGTACGATAGATAACTTTATAAAAGGAACTGCAAACCAATAAGATGGAACGGCCTTTGCTAATACATCTATGCTCTGAATACCGTCATACCACTTATTATTTTTTAAAATATACAGTCTTTGTTCCATCTTACTTTGTAGTTCTTGAGAAAGCTCATACTTCTCAACTACATCTTCATTTCGAAATGAAACAAATTTCATCTTACCCTTTTTATCTAATTTTTTCGTACGTTCTGCAACGGCCGTACACATCGGACACCAACTATCATAGAAAACAATCATGCATTATTCCCCTTTACGTGACTCCGTCATTTGTTTCCATACAGAACCTTTTGCTTCTTCTCCGCCTTCAATACGCTCTAATGCTAGACGTGCTTGCATCGCTACTTCAAACTCTGGATCATCTTGCGCTGCTTTTAATGCTGGAATCGCACTTTCATCTCCAAGTTCAAATAAGAACATCGCTGCACGCCAGCGTACTAATTTACTTGGGTCTTTCAGAGATTTAATCATAACGAACATCGCTGCCGGATCACCTACATCTGATAAACAATCTCCTGCAGTACGGCGAACACTTACAGAGCGATCTAACAACGCTTTATATAATAACGGTAATACTTCATCACCTTTTACCATACCTAAATACGCTGTTGCTAAGCGGCGTATTGAAACTTTTTCATCATCTAACGCCATCTTCAACACTGGAATATCTTCTTCAGTAGGATCCATTTGTTCTAATGCTGCAAAACGGTTTTTCCAGTCAGAATCTTTCATCATCTCTTCTGTTACTTTATATGGCTCACGCTTTTGAATCGTTACTTCAACAGCACCTGCTTGATTTAATAATTCTTTAACCGTTTCATTTACACGTTCTTCTGAATAAGCAGCAACAATCTCTTCCACTACTTCTTTCCCAATTTCTTCAAAATTACCGTAACGTGTACTTTGTTCCACCCATTTACGCTCTTTTACAACGTTTGGTGCAGACATTTGCACTTTCATAATTGATTCTTTAAAACGATCTGGTAAACCAACACGTTCTTCCGTCATTCCATCTGTTAACTTTACTTGCATTGGAATTGTAAAGAACATTTGAACAAACACTTTCACTTCTCCAAAATGAGCAAGTTGTTGTTCTTCACTTTCTTCCACTACTTCTTCGCCGAAAACAGCACGAACTTGTTGTAATAAAACTTTCCAGTCATACTTCGCATTTCGCTCCACTGCTAAAAAGTCGGCTACATGATATACACCTTTAATGCCTTCAATTTTCAAAATTTCTTGCACTTGCATTGGTGCTTGTTCTTTATTTTCATTTGTATAATTATTACGCGCTCCTGATGGTAATACTTCATTCAAAATAACTTTCATTGTATTTGGACTTGGCGTCGGTTCAATTGCTTTAATCTTCACGTAAAAAACTCTCCTTTATTGCATGTTCTTAGCTGTATTGTAACATGTTATCACTCTATACTCCTACTCGGATGCTTAATTTTACTACTTTCTTCCCGCTACCATACTATTTCATTCTTTTTACATTTTAAATTAGGAACGGGATTTTAAAAGCTTTCGTTTCCGATGATTTTTATTTTTTATCCATTTCTTGAGGCATCGCCATTATTTTTGAAAAAAACACGCTAAACAAAAAAATATGTAAATAAGCTATCCATATGGATAGCTTATTTACATATTTTTCGTTATTGGAAGTTATTTATTTGCTAATAAATCTTCTGCGTAACATTTAATCATCATGTAACCTGCGTAACCGAACTGATCATACGTATCTGCTTCTTCTTTGGTCGCCTGTCTAAGTACTGAATATCCTTTCATTAACATACAATTCTCATCATGAACCATTTGTGAAGTGAAATACTCTGTTTCAATTCCATCTAATTCTAATGAACGATAGCCACTTATAAAACCATCCAATGCTGTTTCATGAATGGTTTTAATATGAACATCTATTTGTATTAACGTTTTACAACCTTTTAAATTTTCAGCCATAGGTGGGTTATCTCCGATCCAGTCCATCAAACCTGCTAAAAATCCCCTTCTACTATTTGGATCTGTTTCAATTACTCTACCACATGCAAATTTACTGTTATCTAAAGGAATAGTCCAAAATTGTCCTGGTACTAAATAACGATTTGATTTTGGTTTAAATGGATAGTTTATACTCATTGTTCTCCCCATCTCTTTTTTATCCATTGTATAACATATTCATGTAAAGTTAACATAACGTCCTATTATCGGTTGCAACAAAAAGGAGGATTCCTTACTCTCAGAAGGAATCCCTTTTTTTATTTTCTATCACTCGATTCATCTTTTTATACATTCCTATCCTGTGATGGGTTTTATGGTTCTCGTTTGTTACTGGATTAGCCAAAAAACGTTATAAAATTTTGTATACTCTTTACTTGTTTTTTCAAAAAAGCTGGCGGTATCCCCTCTTTAAGTTTATTAAAATACTTTCCACAATTTTTTCCGAAGCTATTACTTAAAATCACCTTTTATTACGATGCCCCCTCCCGCCTTCTCTCCAAAAAGGTAATACTCTCAATCACAACTTCAGTTCTATATATTCTCTTGCCTTGTTCATCATCGTAATTACTAGTCTGAATACGCCCTGTAATCCCAACGAGCGACCCCTTCTTACAATATTCAGCTACATTCTCAGCCGATTTGCGCCAAACGACACAATTAATAAAATCGACTTGTTGTTCACCTAAACTATTTCGAAATCCTCTATTCACCGCAACACATATTCGTGCATAAGCGACGCCTTGTTTTGTGTAGTATAATTCTGGCTCCTTTGTCAATCTACCGATTAATACAACTCGATTCATCATAAGTTATACCACCTCACATGTTTTTCTTCATTGTAAGGAGAAATGTTTGAATGGTAAAAAGCACAAAATGATATATCCGTAAGTAGAAAGTATTATTTTGGACCTTACAAAACAAAAAAAGAAACCATACATAGTTCAAACATGTATAGTTTCAAAATTTATTACACTTCAGTACAAGATATGTAATATCCTCCGCGAGCCATCTTTATTTCAGCACGGTACATTACATTTTCTAAGTAGAAAGTAATCGGTTTAACTTTACTCTCAAATTTTAGTCTTTCATTGCATTCAGTTGCATATCCTTCAATCGCTGAAGTAATAACTTTTGATGATGGATACGTTAAAGCTTCATCTAGTTCTATGAAAAAACTTTTAAAAAATAATTTTTTCATAATCCCCTTCTTCTCTTTCATCATATTCCATCTCCTTCACTTCAAGTTGCTATCATCCATATTATACCATACATTCAATATATCTTTGAAAATAAAAAAATCCTGCATTTTTCATGCAGGATTTTTTTATTAGTCATTTTTCGTAAAGTAAGAAACGAAACGAAGAATTTCTAAGTATAACCATACTAATGTAAGCATTAGTCCCATCGCAGTATACCACTCCATATATTTCGGAGCTTGACTACGTACACCATTTTCGATTAAATCGAAATCTAGTAATAAGTTTAATGCAGCAACTACAATAACAACTGCACTAATAATAATACCGATTGTACCACCTTGGTGAATGTATGGAACAGTTACACCAAACATATTTAGTAGGAATACGACTAAATACATAACCATAATTCCAAGTGTTGCTGCCATAACGCCTGTACGGAATTTATCCGTTACTTTTACTACGCGTGTTGCATATAACACTAACATTGCAAATAGAATTGAGATTGTTAGTAATACAGCATTTAAAACGATAGAATCGCCAAATTTCATTGTATAAACTGCTGAAATACTTCCTAACACAACCCCTTCTACCGCTGCATAGATTGGTGCACCAAAAGGTGAAATGCGCGGGAAGAACATAGACGCAAATGCGATGATTGCCGCAACGATTAAAGCACCAATTAATACTGGCATCTTCATCGTCCCCTGCATCATCTGTATGTATGAATAGACAGACGTTGCAAGTAGCAAGATAAGCATAATGAACGTTTTGCCTACTGTTCCGCCAATCGTCATCGCAGAAGCGCTTGCTCCCTCTTTACGGAATGCCTCTTTTTTCAACATTGGATTAGATGTTCTCATTTTTTCCCTCCTAAAATAGGTTCTACCAATAGTGTAAAGTTTTTCTCTTTACTTTTCAATATATGCAGCTTGTTTTTATTTTAATCCTTCAACGATGTCTGATAGTTCACTCCATCTTTCCATCTGTTTTTCTAGCTCTTCTTCTGTTTTCTGCTGTGCTTCAGATAATTCCTGTGCCTTTGTGAAGTCAGATCCAACTTTCGCAAGTTCTTCTCCAATTGACTCAATTTTCTCTTCAAGTTCGGCAATTGTATCTTCAATCGTTTCCCATTCACGCTGTTCATTGTATGAAAGTTTACGTTTACGTTGTTGTTTTGGAGCTTCTTCTACAACTTTTTTCTCTTTTTGAACTTCCGCTTTCTCCATAAGTTCTCTCGTTTTTTCCATTTCTAAATAATCTGTATAACTACCTAGGAATTCACGCACTTCGCCTCCGCCAGTAAAGATGAACAGTTCATCTACTACTTTATCTAAGAAGTAACGGTCATGCGATACAGTTAAAACGACACCTGGGAAATCTTCTAAATAATCTTCTAGTACTGTTAATGTTTGTGTATCTAGATCGTTTGTAGGTTCATCAAGTAAAAGTACGTTTGGTTCTCCCATTAAAATACGTAATAAATATAAACGTCTTCTTTCACCACCAGATAGTTTACCAAGTGGTGTACCATGTGAATGCGTCGGGAATAAGAAACGTTCTAACATTTGAGATGCACCAATTACTTTTCCATCTGTCGTATGAATAACTTCTGCAATCTCTTTAATGTATTCAATCATACGCTGATTTAAATTCATCTCTTCATTTTCTTGCGTATAATAAGCAACTTTTACAGTTTGTCCAACTTCAATTTCACCACTATCAGGAGATAACTTACCTGCAAGCATATTTAATAGCGAAGATTTCCCGCTTCCATTCGCTCCAATAATTCCGATGCGATCGCCTGGTTTCACAATATGATTAAAGTTGTTTAATACCGTTTTATCACCAAATTTTTTCGTTACATCTTTTAACTCAAGTACTTTTTTCCCAAGACGGCTACCGCTAAGTGCAATATCAACTGACTGTTTTGCAGCTGATCCTTCTTGTGCCTTTAGCTCATCAAAACGCTGAATACGCGCCTTTTGTTTCGTAGAACGGGCTTTTGCACCACGACGAATCCAAGCAAGTTCACGACGATATAAATTTTGGCGTTTCGATTCTTGTGCCAATTCTTGCTCTTCACGAAGTGCTTTCGCTTCTAAAAATGTACTATAGTTTCCTTCGTAGCTATATAGTTTACCATTATCTAATTCAAAAATACGATTCGTCACACGATCTAAGAAATAACGATCATGGGTTACAAGTAATACCGAACCTGTATATCTCGCTAAATATTCTTCTAACCATTCAACTGTCTCATGGTCAAGATGGTTCGTAGGCTCGTCTAAAATTAATAGATCCGGTGTTTCAATAAAACATTGTGCCATTGCGATACGTTTTTTCTGTCCACCAGATAAATTCCCAACAATTGCAGTGAAGTCCGTAATTCCTAATTTCGTTAAAAGAGATTTCGCATTTGCATTTGCTTCCCATGCACTCATTGCATCCATACGTTGCTGCACTGCAAATAATTGTTCCTGTACTTTTTCATTACTTGGATCTTTTTCAATATTTAATAGTGCTTTTTCATAATCACGAAGAAGACGAATTAAAGGTGTATCACCATGGAACACTTGCTCTAATACTGTCAGTTTTTCATCAAACTCTGGTTGCTGTGATAAATAACTAATTGTATACCCACGTGAATGCGTCATATCACCTGTATCAGGAGTTTCTAATCCTGCAATAATTTTTAATAATGTCGATTTACCAGTTCCGTTTACACCAATAATTCCGACACGTTGTCCTTCTGTAATACTACATGATAATCCATCAAATAACGGCTTTTCTCCATATGATTTTGATAAGTTCTCCACAGTTAACATTTTCATATTTGTGCATTCCACTCTTTCATAAATTGTTCAATAAACTGTTCCATATAACGATGACGAATTTCAGCCTCTTGTTTTGCTGCATTCGTATTCATTAAATCTTTTAATTTCAAAAGTTTTTCATAAAAATGATTTAAAGATGGATCATTATTTTTTCTATACTCTTCTTTCGTCATTTCTTCACGCGGCGGAATAGTTGGGTCATACATTAATCTCCCTTTCGCCCCACCATATGCAAATGTACGAGCAATTCCTATTGCACCAAGAGCATCTAAACGATCCGCATCTTGAACAATTTTCCCTTCAAGTGACTCTACTGTGCCGCCATGGCCACCTTTATAAGACATATTGGCGATGATATGAAGAATATGTTTACTTTCCTCTTCTTCAACCCGTAGCTCTTCTAACCAATCAGAAACTTTTTTCATTCCTGCTTCTTCACTTTCATTTAGCTTTTCATCTGCCACATCGTGAAGTAATGCTGCCATTTCAATTATAAAACGATTTCCACCTTCTTGCTCAAATAAAGAAATCGCCATTTTATGTACACGTTCAATATGATACCAATCATGCCCACTCGCATCTTTTTCTAAAATATGTTTTACAAAAGTAATTGTTTTTTGAATTTTTTCTTGTTTTGTCATTTTATCTTCACCCAGTTACTTATTGTAACACGCCCGCATTTTTTCATCACATATTTTCTTGTCCGCCCATACACTAGGTGGTAGGCATCATCATGAAGGAGGAATAAACATGTTCTATAATAATCAACCGCCTTATCCAAGGCAACCATTGTATCCTCAACAACAAGAACAGAGATACACAGAACAATACGAAGAACAAGAGTTACAACAGCAAGAACCACAATATGACGAAAACCCATATGCAACAACGCAAAACCAAGAAACTGAATTTCAACAAAATCCATATGACACACGTCCAAATTATGAATATCCTCAAAATCCATATGCAGCACCACAAAATCAAGAACAGCGATATCCTCAAAATCCATATGTAATACCACAAAACCAAGAACAACAATATCAACAAAATCCATATGCAGCACCACAAAACCAAGAACAACAATATCAACAAAATCCATATGCAGCACCACAAAACCCATACACAACTCAACCACAACAACCGCAATACCAACAACAAATGTATCAACCAAACTACGACGCACGTGTCTCACCACCTAAACCACCAACAATAGATCCAACTCAACCACAAATCTTACCACCTGGACCAACACTAGACATTACACAACCACAAATCTTACCACCTGGACCAATTACTGAACCAACACAACAACAAATTCAACAAGTTGTCGGTACACAGTTTTTACCTTTCAAGAAACCCGTACTAGATTTCGTAAAACCATGGGTAGATTACGGTTTAAATGAAGCAAAACATACATCACATGAACACGCATTAACAGAAGTTGCTGCGATTATGTTTTTAGTTGGTAAAGGCTTCAATCCGACGATCGCACATTATATCGTTGAATCTTGGGAGAAGAATGAACAATTTTAGAATTGTTTATTTGATAAAATACAAAAATACAAAAGTGCCAAAACTCCTTATAACACANTATATCGTTGAATCTTGGGAGAAGAATGAACAATTTTAGAATTGTTTATTTGATAAAATACAAAAATACAAAAGTGCCAAAACTCCTTATAACACAAGGATTTCGGCACTTTTTAATATCCAGAATAATTTTTTTGAAATAATTATTTTTTATAGATTTTCATACTTTTTTATATAGTACGTGAACAAAATGTGTGCAAAATGTGTGCAAATATATGAATCGCATTTCGCTGTTGTTGCACCGGTTATTTAAACCAATTCTCAATTATGAGATTTATATGAGAAACTAACACTTTTTCCTGTTGACACTTGGACAGTTTCTTGATAGCAAGCCACACGCAGACATTATTATTGATGGAATTGATATACTAGAACATTATCCTTTATATTATTTCAAATATAATTCGGTCGTAATTAAAATAAAATAAAAAGAGGACGTATATATCACGTCCTCTTTTTGTTTTAGATATGCTCACCATGATCAATATAAGTATCGCCGTATTCGTATGCCGGCGCAGGTGGTCTACCGTGATCAAAATCGGCCACATTAGAAATATAATCTGGTCTTTGTGGTGCAGGTGGTCTACCATGATCAGCTTGTGATGTAAAAGATTCTGTAAAACTTCCAATAGTTAAAACAGCAGCAAAACTAACAAATCCCACTAGTACTTTTTTCATTTTAACGCACTTCCCTTCTGAAGTAATTCTTTAGCATCATAAGATATATTAAAATATTGGCTAGCCTTCTCATGATTACCTTCTTGATAAAGTTTTTTCGCTAAAATTCCAGAGTACTCTTCCATAAATCCATAAAGTTTTTGGGATTTGAAGTAATCTAGTCCATCTGCAATCGTTGTTTCTAGATTTTGCTTATAATTTTCATCGTATTGTGCTCGAAGTATTCGTAAATGATGTGTATATTCAACGTCAGCTAATTCAAAGCCTTGAGTCAAAAATTCTTGCGCTTTTTCAATTTCATTTACTTTGAAATGTTCTCGAGCCAGTAAGAATACAGTTTTATGATATGGTTTTTCAGATTTATATACATCCATTAAATGTCGAATTGCAGTTGCGGATATACCTTGTTTTGCATAAAGGAAACCCAAGTTGTACTGAATTAAGGTAATTAGTCGAGTGCAGTTATGTTTTTTAGCCATATCCAAACACTTAACAAAAAGTTCTTCCCCTTGTTCAAACTGACTTAAAGTGACACTTGCTAATCCCAGGATTGTATCGCATTCAATTTGATTTATTATATAATCTTCATACTTTTTGTATATGTCTTTTGCTTTCATTACATGCTTAATTGTTAATAAAGGTTGTTGAAGATGGTAATATAGTTCACCAAGTTTATAATTAAATTCAGCTTTTTCAATTTCGTTAGGAATATACTCTAAAAGTCGTTCAGCTTCTTCAAATTGCTCCATAGCCTCCATATAGTTAGCAATCATGGTGTTATGCACAGCTTTATAGAAATGGTAGTAGTATTTTAAATACTCATCTATAGTTTTTGTTGTAAGTTTTTCAACTGCATCAAAATCACTACGAGTTACATATGATTTATTTATTAACACTTTATAACTATAATCTAATAAAGAATAATACAATAAGAGATTTTGATCTTGTAGATCTCGGTTTTGTTCGACCATTAAGACACTAATCTTTTCATCAACTTCTTCTTTCATTCTTGTCGCTTTTGTTATTTGCTTAGATAGAATAACTTTATACCATTCATTTAATAGTTTGGTAACTTTTTCATTATTCAGAATTATCATATCACAATCTCCTTTATTCAGTTTATATAAAAACAATCATAACAAAGTTTAATTGTAATAAGTTGTAAAAAATGATTTTATAAATATAATTCAGAATATTTAGTTTTTAATTTATCAATTGACGTATGATTATCGGTAAATCGTTAGATTGTAAAGATGAAATCCTTTATATAAAAATCGCTATAACTCCAGTAATGACATAGTTTTAAGAGGGTTTGTCGAATTGTTTTGCAGAATTTTTAATCTGAATATTATTTATTTTTTGAATTTTATAGCCTATTATCGGAATTGTGCTAGTGAATACCGGTAAATTAGCATAAATTTTTAAAAGAATGGAGATGTTATTATGGGTTATAAAAACTTATTAAAGAAAAAGACAATCCCAATGTTACTAGTTGGTGGCATGTTAGTGAGTACTGGATGGGGCGCAGGTAATGTATATGCAGATTCGCCTACAGCACCTGAATCTGCTAATTCATCCGCAAAATTTGCAGGTGTAACATCACCTTTGGATACTTCAAATGCAGACTTTGAAGTATTATACAGCGAAACAGTAAAATTTGATGAAAATGAAAACGTTATTAATAGAGAGGTTTCAGGCACTGAAACTCGTACAAGTAATACACAGGGAGTAATTATTGCTGATGGTAGTTTCAACTGGAAACACGCTAGTAGTAAAGATTCAAGCAATAGAATTAATAAAGACAGTTATAATGTAGGACTTATTTTAGTAAATGGATTATCTTCTTATATTCCTTGGAAACCAGTACAGGTTACAGCACAAGTAGTTGCAAGCGGATTAATGTATTTTAATCAACCTTCTATTACGTATTATCACACTGAAGCATATAGAGATATCGATGCCGTTAACCATTATGTAAAAACAGTAACGGATACAATTAAAAACGGTAAGAAAGTATATACTGATACAAAAGTTATGAAATATACAAAATAAAAAAAGAACCGAACTAGATTATTTATCTAGTTCGGTTCTTTTTTTATATAAACGATTTATTAAGTCAATAATCCATGAATTAATAATAACTACGGTAAAAATTACAAATAAAGCTACAATATTTTCATTAGAAGCTATATATGGTATAAACGTACCGCGCACTAAAAAGAATATAATTAGAGCGAATGCAATTGCCCAAATAAATTTTAACATTAATTCACCTCCTTTAAAAAATACAAAAGTAATTTTAAAATATAACTATTCTGTTTTGAAAATAAGATTCCTTTTAGTATGTAATAAGAATTATAGAAAAGGGTTCCAAAAATAGGCTAAATTATAGAAAAAACTCCATTTTTTTACGTGAAATATACAAAAAAAGGGTATGCCCAAGTTTGGGCATACCCTTTTCCCTACTTTACATACACATAGGCTTCATTTGCAGTTATATAGTATGTTACGCCTTTACTGTTGTGTACTTTGTATTGTGGTGAACCATTAACGGATACTTTAGCATCAATAGTAAATCCAAGTCCTTCATCTACCGTTCCTGCTACATCTTTATCAGACCAAGAAGCAGAGTCATAGAAACGAAGGTCGTCCACTTTAGAAACAACACGTTTTCCTACTACAGAACTTGAAGTTGTAGTTTGTTCCCCTTGATATTTAATATAAGATGGGTTGTTATAAATCCATTGGTTACCGCCAAGATTTAACCAATCACCTTGTTTTCCCCATACTTGATATGCTTCTCCTTTATTTAATTGACGGATAACACCATAATTTGTTGATGGTCCACTTCTTAGGTTTACGTTAAATCCTTCAATATAAGCTACTCCTGTTTCGCCTACAACGTTTTGAGATGGTTCTTGTGGTTTTGGTTTAACTGTAACTGTTGCGCCTTCATACGCCTTTTGTACGTCCGCTCTGAATTGTGATTCTGATACACCATGACTGCGAAGGTAATCAATCGGATCTTCGTGGTCAGTTCCACCTAATTTGTAAGTAATATCTTTATGTGTCCATAAACCTTTGCTTGGATGAATTCCTCTATCTTTTAAAATCTTAGCTAATAGTTTTACATAACGCTCGTAAGAAGATTTAAATTTATCTGGGTTGCTAGTTTCAGAAAGTTCTACGTGAACAAATCTTTTATTTGCAGATGGTCCAGCACCATAAGCAATATATTTTGTATCAGCAATTTGGACTGTTTCGTTCCAATCTACAGCATAATGTACAAATGCATTTCTCCATGTTCTAGCTTCATAATTTCGAATGTTAATTGCTGGTGCTTCTGGTGTTGCAGTACTATGTGCAACAACGCCCTCATAAGCGCCCACACCGTAGCGATATGCTTGTTTCGGTAAGTCTTGGATAATTAGTACTCTATCGGCAAAAGAAGCCGTAGCAAACGAAAATAAGAGTAATAGAGTCATAAATAATGAGCTAAATAGTTTAATTGGTTTTTTCATTGTGTGTTTCCCCTTTTTGCCAAACAAAAAGAGCACTGTCTTTTGACAATGCTCTCCTTATGTAAGGCGTGTATTTTTTATTTGGTAGTATGTTTTTCTTTTCGTGCATCGCTTCTTTGAATCTTTGCTTGAATTTCGGATGCTACACTTTCTAATAACCATGCAGGAATCCATTTTTCCCAGCCAATTCGCGCACAGTTTGCTGCGAAACTATTAAAAATGTGGTAACTCAATCCACCGACTACCATAAAGAAAAAGAAATCAGGTAGTTTAAGAGCAATATCAAATAAATGTGCAAGTGCTGGTAATGATAAAAGCACCACGGTTCTCGTGATGCCCTCAATTCCATATTGTGATGAGTATGTTCCATCTAGCTTTGAAGCTTTACTACCCGTAATCCAGTCGAGCATGATAATCCAGCAATAGATCGATATCCAAATTAAGTTCGCTTTACCGTATAACAAATTAATTATTGTTCCTAATCCACCACCTATAGCACCACCTACTTTAAATTGAGTACTTGTAATAACATCGCATATATTCAGTGCCTTGATGAGTTCGTGAATTCGTTCCAAGTTCTCACCTCCCTTCAAATTTTGACCAAAATAAAAAAGCCTACTGTTGTACGCTTAGAATTTACGTATTTAGTCTCTTCCAAGAATGCTCTAATGGTTCTTGACGAGGGTAGTTCACTTCTTGTTTTGAATCATTTTGGATAATCGATTTATCTCTAAAAATATATCCATTTCTGTTTACTGTTTTTCTATTTCCGGTTTGAATGATATTGTCGATTATTGTGCCCTTTCTCTGTAATGCTGACCTGTTCATCTTTTGTAAGTCTGGATCAAAAATAGAAGCTTTAAAAATATTAATTTTAATCACCTCATTCTATGCGAAATGCTAATGGAGCAGGTAATGATCCATAACTACTTTTTGCGTTTACATATTTAAACTTTTGTACCTTTTCGTTCACTTCCACCTCCAAGATATCTCCACTTACAATCCCTATATCGGCAGTAGAGTATATACCGCCAAGTTTTCCCCTAACTCCATAGTCCTTATGAGAAATGTAAAAAGGTAACATAATGAAATTATTATCAATATTAGGGTTTCTTGGAATAGGTATAGAGAGCCATATACTTCGATATGCAGCTACCTTTTGTGTCCAATTACTATTTTTAGGCCTACTAAAAGTTAGCCCTGTATTTGATTCGCTGGCACTAGAAAAGGCGCTTGAATACCAAGTTAATGCTCTTGTATAGGGTTCGTGTAACTCTTCAAGCATTAAATCTTCTAAAACACCGACATAGGATACTACTGGGTAACTACTTAGGCTACTTGGTGGAATTGTACAAATAATAATTTTTTCTTTATCAATGAATGTATATAATTCTATTGTAAGTAAAGGATCAACCTGTGGTCCGTCTCCAGCAGAAACACCAGAGTAACTACGGCGGCCGTTATACCAAGATACAGGGTATTGATAATCTTCGCTAATCCCTCTGCCTTTCGAACTATCATATCCAGTGCAAAATCTGAAAAATGAATCTGAATATAAAGTTTTCCTTATATCATAGTTAGACTTATCGGAACGATTTTCTACATCCCTCCCATCATATGGACTAAATTCTATGAAGATGTTTTTTTTACCGTCATTTCCGTCGGAGTACATCATGTAGATATCTTTTTCATTTTCTTTGTTAGCGTTTAACTGTTTCCACCCAACGCGCAACATTTCGTTAATAACAAGGTCGAATATATCTTTTTTTAATGGTGTGGATCTCTTGAATATATGTTCTGTCATAAAAGACACTCCTTTATTGTAAACTTACTGCTTTAATGATTATTGTAAATAAAGTTGGTTCATTTCCTTTGTTTTCAATAAAAACATGAGCAGCGCTTGTTGTATCTTTATCTTCGCAAGGGATTGCTAATATATCGTAAGTTTTCTTCTCTTGATTACTCTTATATATCTGTAGTCCATTTTGTTTCTTATCAAAAATTGAAATAATAGATTCAACATCTTTGTCGTTTGTTACATGAATAGTTCGAATATCAAATTTGTTGTATTCCATATTCATTGAAAGGTATTGAGTTTGTCCGTTTTGTACGAGTATTTGTTCAGATTTTTCGATAAGTACGGGCGATGAACTATCACCTACAGTTCCTTTGTAACGATTGATTTTCATTTCAGTACCCATGTAAACACCTCAATCATGTAGCAATTTAATGTTAAATAAAATAGGTTCAAACCCAATGTAGTTTAAATCTTTAGTTACCAGTACCCAAAACTCCCTAGAACTATTTGCGCTTAATGTATTTATTGAAATTTGTTTTACCCAAGCTAAGTTATCTAACGAAATATTTGCCCACGTATATCCCACCTTTTCCATGTATTGCTCAATAGAAATTTTGAGATTATGAACAGCTACAGAATTTTCATTTTGGACCATCATTTTAATGATTCTTTTTCCCTCAATCATATTTCCTAAATTAGTTGGATCAGTATCGTTTAATTCTTTAGAGTCCATTATGATTTTTAAAGGAGAACCCATATTATAGATGTCACCGCCATAAAATAGGGCTTTCTTTTCTGCTATAAGGCTATTTTGTTCATCGTAAACTTCAATGGTTCCTTGGAACTCTAAAGATGGTAGGTTTATATCTATACCGGTATTTAATTTGCCCACTTGATTAATAGATATTGTAGTGCCATTTTCATCTCTTAAAATTACCCTGTTATTTGGGAACAGTTGTCTTAACTTTAATTTGTGGCCACTCGTGATAATGATACGATCAATATCTAGCGGCTTGTATGGATCTGCGACACCTTTCTTTAATACAACACCGATTTTAGTCGCTTCTAATTTGTCGCTATCTGCATAATCAAAGGTAGCATCTACCTTGCTATAAAAGTCCCATTGTTCACCAGTAGAAGTAGCAAGCCATTCCCTGTGTTCTTTAGAACTATTAATAGAATGAGATTCAAGAAATTCTATTTTATTATCAGCGTTTTGATATATAATCAATCCGCCCTTATCCCCTTCAACATCGGGAGTATAATCAGCAATGACTTGTATCGCTATATCTTCCTTTGGCTTATCGATTAATAACATTACATCTTTATCTGCTGTATGATTCAATCTTATAAAGCCTTTTCTTGCAGCGATACTAAATGAATCCGAAGGTGATATAATCCATTCCGGGTTTATAGAATCGAAATCATCTACGAAGATTTTTCCACTTTGTTTTTTGTATAAAGAAACTCCTTTTGTTATTTGGGTGGGATCAAAATAATCAATGGCATATAAAAAAGTATACTTCCCTGTATATCCCATACTTGTCCTTATTGTCACGGTATGCTCTTTGTTTTCTAATTTTAGGTTTTCATAAACAACTGTAAATGGTGGAGTTTTAGAAAAAATTTTTACATATCGCTCTTCACTACCGTCAATTTTAATAACTAAATATTCACTAAGTGGAATTGTGTCGTGCCCAGCCATAATCCGAAGACCTGTACCAAAGAATGTAAAAGATAACTCTGGAGAAGGTACTGCAGCAGTTGCATAAAATGCATTTCCACCCTCTGCTTGATAGTCAGCTCCTACGGAAAACCATCCTGTATTACCAGTAAGATTTACCCCTTTAAAGAAACTACCAACATTAGCAGGTTTACAATATTTTCTTATCCAACCACTTTCCGGATTTATTAAATTTGTTCCAATGTCCATTTCTTCCTCCTTATCTTGTCTTCTTCCAATTAGAATTTGTCCACCAAGAAGAGCGGCTATGACGTAACCATAATTTCGGTTCTTCTTTTTGAACTTTTCTGTTTTCATCAACTTCAATTATTTCAGTAGGGTAAATATTATTAACAAGAAACTCATCAAATTGTATACATTCTGTATCAATAAATTTATTAATAATAAATGACTCGCTTTCAATAATTACAGTATCTACTCCAAGAACCTTCTCAAATTGTTCAGCTTCCTCCACAACGGTTTCTATATTAGTTTCTCTATCAAATGTATTATCTTTTATTTCATCAGCTACAAATTGACGGGAGACATCAAATACATCTTGCTCATGGATTAAGGATTGCTTTGCAGGTTTGTCAGCTGCATCATAATTATTAGCAATTTGTGAATCTAATTCTAATACAGGTCTTTTAAAATCTATTATTCCGGACACATCCGTAATGATATTTGGGGTGCAACGCTCCATATCAATACTATCAACAATTTCAGAAGTTATAGTAACTTTGGAACGATCCATTATATCGGACAACACCGTCGTTGCTTGTAACTCCCGTTTAACCCTTGCAAATAAATCATAATCGGGTAAATAAACAGGTAATCCCATACCTTCAAATAAATCCATTTCTTCATTTTGGGCTTCTAATTCGATAACACTTCTTTCTGCTGTAGAGGATTCTCCCTCTATAACATCAATTTGTTTATTTTCTCGTGTGCTCAATTCATCTGTTGTAATGTATGAAAGGATATTTTGTGATTTCCTATTAAACTCCCGTGATTCAATGGAATCTGCTATTACTTCTGGCACTACTTTGTGGGCATTAGTTTCATTGTCTAATATGGTATAGATTAGTTCTTTTTCACGAGTAGCATTATCAAATCCAATAATGTTTTCTGCGATAAGATCCCGAGTTAAAACAAAATCACCTGCAGTATCGACCACATCAATAGCAAGTTCACGGACCTTATTATCTATCGATTCCAATACTTCGATAGAATTCCCAATTAATTCATTTGTAACTCGAATTGATTGTGTTTCATCTTCAATTTCACTTTCGTGACATGAGTGAATTTTATTTGCCTGTTCATATCGTGCAGATGATGTTATTACTTCATTTTGAGTTCTTTTTGAATCTTCCATATCAAAGGTTTCTAGTTCCAAAGATAAGTTTTTTCGTATAAATGTTTCGTCTGTTGGGACCGCTGCTATGGTTTCTATCTGTTCTCTTTCAACTAATTCGAATGATATTGAACCTCCATCAACTTGAATAATATTTCTATCTGCAGTATCAAATTTTGTATAATCTGCTTTTAATTCTCTTTGGATTCTTGCAAATAGATCATAATCAGGCAAATAAACAGGTATTCCTAAATCATTAAATAAATCATACTCTTCATAAGAAGCAGCAACTTCATGAATACATCTATCTGCCATTTCTAAAGGATGTGTTGTTACTGCAGTTAACTCTTTAAATACAATCTCACCCGTGCCATTCTCAAATATATTAGACTGCAGTTCTTTTTCTTTTCGGTCTGCCAATATACTTTCGTAGAATTTTTCTCCATACAATACACGAGCTACTTTCACCCAGTCGGGAAGTTCTTCTACTTCTGTAGCAAACTCACGAATTTTCTTATGAAGAAGCTCTTCTTCTATACTTTCATTCATTTCATATTCATCTGTAGTTCTAGACATAATAGATTCATTTACGATTTTAATTTCACGCGTATCAAATGGTTTATCTGCAAGTTCTTCTTTCACATAATCCATATCAAAAATACGACTGCGTTGCTGCGCTGACTCATCAGCTGTAATATCTATTGCAAAGCATCTTGATTGTGTGAGGTTTTCCAGTTCAGAAATATCTATATTAACGTTACGATCTATACCGAAAGCGTTTAATGTTGTAATACTTGCTTCAACTTCAATGTCCCTGGAAGCCTGGTTAATTACATCAGAAAAGACACCTTTAATTCTGTTTACTTTTGTTGCGAATACACCTGCATTATCCTCTTTAATAGCCTTAAACCTTGAATTAGGTGGCATACTTACAGGAAACTCATGCACGTTTTCACCAAAAGGATTAGCAATTGAAATAGAAACACAATAAGTCTTTTCATACGAAAGACTTGGACTAACAGAAACTATATGATTCTTTTCATTTATAAATAAAGAAGGGGCAGCAATCGAATAATTTTTCTCGTTCATCTTTTGCCTTCCCCCTTTCTTGTTTAAATATCTTCTTTATAGATTGCTAGGCCAATTGGATTGAAAGGCGAAAACTTACTTGTGAATGGAGAAACTGCTGTTGTTGGCAATGTGTAGCGATATAATTGCGCCATTTGATAATTAGCTAGAATTTCACCGCCAGGGTATTCCTTAAAAGTTACAGTTTTATCTTCCGCATTATAATCGTAATCCGTTTTAGGAACTTCCTTACAATCCATGAATAGGTTCAATGTATTTTCTTTTGGTTTGTGCTCTAAATGGAATATCTTTTTAGTTCCATCGCCTTTACCAATTACTTCATCTGTTACAGTTTTTTCAATTTCAAGCTCATCTGCTTGTTGAATATTTTTTGGATGTACTGCGTATACATCGTCAAGTTTCCCTACATATCCATCATTAGGATGTACGATATAAATTTGTGATAAATGGTATTTACCGCTATACATAGAGGGATTAAATCTCCCTTGTCCACTATCGATATCGGCATTATGAGTTATAAAGGCAAGGTAATGCTGCTGATACATAGATCCAGTTAATGATTGAGACAAAACAGGCGTAAGATTTCCACCAGATGTATTTTCGCCATAATCCATATTTGCATTACCAATTTTTTTTGTAGAATTGCTGAATTCTTCCCCAGAACGGCAGCCGCCCATAATAATTAAATTCTTTTGCGGTTTATTATCAAATGTATACATTCTTCCGATGTACAATGGAACAAATAGTGCTCGTACAGGGCTTGGTGTTGGATCAATTCGCATAAACATTACAACACGATCTTTATGAGCGTTACCGTACATGTAAACAACGGAATCACGTTTCCAGTCCTTTGTGAATCTTTGCTCCGGTGTCAAACTTAGTACTGTATAGGGAGAAGCGTTCACAAAATTGATAGATGTAAAAATTTCAGCCAGGACACTATTTGTACTCTGTACGGTAAATTGCGTCTTAGCAGGTAGTATTTCTGTTACATCGCTACCGTTACTAGATTCTAGCAAACGTGTACCTGCAATTTTTATGTTGTCTGCACTTGCAGGAGCAACTTTGAAAATAATTGTATCGCCTGTAAATGTATAGTTGTTTGCATCTAAAATTGTTCCGTTTTTGTATACTGCAAAACGGCTTTCATCAAAATCTGGGTATGGTAATTTAAAAGCTGTTTTTGTACCATTACCATTTCCTAAATCTGCATCTTGATCACTCATTTTCACTTCCTTCTCAATAAAGTATCGAGTATAAGTGAAGAAAATAATATCGTTCGTTGGTTCATAGGCATCGTTAGCTAAACGATATTCCCCCGTAACTCTAGCTCCTTTTGCTACTGGTGTATTAAATTTAATTAATCCTGTTCTACCATCCACTGTATAAGTGTTTTTTTCTTGATAGATACTATTTATATAAACAGATAAGGAACTAGCAATGATTGGAGAAGTGGGAATAATGAAGTTTGTTTTCTTACCATCACCTACTCCAAAATCCCCTAATCGTGATTCTGTGGCTACATATCTGGAATCTGCGAAATCAGAATCCGCAGTATCGTATGCAACTGCAAAACCAAATCTTCTACGCTCCAAATCACTTCCGGTTGATTCGAATAATCGCACATCTATGAATTTGCTGCTTTCTCTTTGAATACGGAAAAATAGATCACGTTTCCATCCGTGATCTACAAATAACTTTTCTAATTCTGTAGGTAAGGTTTGTAAATTTACAATTTTATCGAACCACATTTATATTCATCCCCTATATAGTTTTCTCGAAAATACCTAAACCTGCTGGACGATATGCAGTAGCTGGCATTTTTGTAATTGGTGAAATTGCATCCACGGTAAAGAATCTGTAGATGTCATGTGTATCTGGACATGTATTTTTTCTAACTTTTAATTTATCTCCATTTAGCAATCCTAACGGGGAGAGAAGTACAACATACGGCATATAACCACGTACCCCTTCATCCGGATGTACAATATAAGCCCTAGATGTATGAACTCTGCCGCTATATAAAGATGGATTAAATTGATACTTATATTCGTCATTATCGTGGCTTTGCCATGCTGTAGGGTATTGGCCACCATTAGCACCTTTCCGATCCGGCGGCATTATATTACTCGGTATATTCCACGCAATATAATGCGCTTGGTATCTTGCACCAAAACGGGAACGTTTAATAATTACATTATCAATTCCATTACCTGGCGACTTAGGGTATTTCTTTGTGCGTGGCATATAGTTCGATACGTCCCTAAATGGCGTTTTACTTTCAAAATTAAAGCTGTGAGAAGAACTTTCTCCACCTTCATCGTAAGCAGTTCCAGCCCAAAGAGCATCTGCTATGGTGTCGTCATTTCCATAGCTTTCTAAGCGTCCCATGTATACTGGGGTTACAGGGACAGTATTATTTTCAAATGCTGGCGTTTTATCTGCTTGTATTAGTAGGACAACTCTATTTTTATCAACTTGTCCTGTAATACGAACTAAAGAATCTGGCCACCAATTTGTATCAGCATCTATATTTAGCAATTTAGGGTTTCTCAAAGTAGATTTAACCCAAGGAGACATCATTAAATCAGGCTTATCTGTATAGTCATAAACGGTATATGTATAAGGTCTTCCGTTGTTTATTTCTGTTTTTTCTGTAGCTATCACTTCGGCCAATTCTACATCTAGAATGGATTGGAACTCTTTCTTGTCTTCTGCTCCCATAATAATTACACTATCCTCTTGATAGCTTGGAAGTTTTTCAATCATATATAAATACATACATGAACGATCTTTATATTGTGGGTTGTTTTCTAAGTATGTTTTAAATGCAGTTTTACCATCAGGCTTAGAAAAATCAATGTCTAATTGAGACTTTGCGGTCCACTTCCAAGCTTGAACAATTCCGTATAAACCACCATCGTTGTTTTTTAAAATTACATGCTTTGCAGCCCAATAATTATGAACAGGATCGTCTGATTTTGTAGCTTTATAAATAACCTTGTAAAAGCTACTTACTTTCTTCCATCCATTTTCAATCATGGTATTTATTAACTCCATATGGAATTCTGCTTCTGATACTATTTTTTCAATATATGCCATAGGTTTCACGCTCCTAATCTCTTAATAGTTGATAATTCAGCTTTACTACTTTGGATGTTCCGGTTATATTGTGGTATTCAAACTTTAATACAGCGTTAGCCGGAATAGGTCTAATAATAGAAAAATTGAATCCTTCTGGTACGTCTTTTACATAAACATTTTTAAATATTTGTTTTCCATCGATAAATAGATTCCAATAATCACGATCACTATAATTTGATGCAGCTATAGAGAATGCAATTAACTCTGTATCGAATGGCAGTGAGAATTCATCTTTTTTTACTGCAGCATCTATTCCGATTCTTCTACCTTCTATATACGGTTCCGTTTTTGTAGGGAAATAAGGAGCGTCAAATCTACCGCCCGCCATATATGTAACAGCAAAACTCATGATACCCCTCCTTTATGATAAAAAATGCAATTCAAACCATACTGTTTTATCAAGGATTCCTTGATTTTTAAATGAAAATTGAACCGTACTTCCTGCTGCTAAAGGTTTATAAACCATAAAGTGCATACCTTCGGGAATATCCTTGGTATATATGTTTTTACAAATCGTTTTGCCGTTTACAATTAAGCTCCATTTATCATCTAATTCATATATAGATGCACTTACACTTATTGCATACAGCTCCATGTCTGCAGGTAAAGTATATGTAGTTTCATTTGTTTGGAATGAAAATGAATCCATAATGAAACCTGGTATGAATGGTTCTGTTTTAGTTGGATGAAAAGGTGGATCTAATCGGCCACCGGCTAAATAGGTTGTTTCAAACAAGAGCAATCACCCTTTCTTGTATTAAAAAATTCCCGTGCATCATTACGACACATCGGGAATTGGTAAATCAGACAGTATACCGCTGCCTTTATCCAGTAAACGCGGTTGTACACGCTGTAATTGTTTTTGTGCATTGTATATTAATTGAATTTCCATCTTCTTTCCTGTTATCTTGTGGGATAATATAACCTTGTCTAACATCCCTTGGTTATTAAAATCTAGATCGTAATGAAGATATTTATCTCCATCAACTTGGGATAAACGAGCACCATCACGAATAAGGGTATAGCCTTCTGTCATACCTTCTTTAAATACATCGTTCGGGTCATTTCCAGGCATTGGTTTACCGCCGTTATATATTTGCCTGTCAATCAACCCTTTCATTAGATACATAATCGGATCATATAAATTCTTTTGCATTATCATAAGATCACCCCTAATTCACCCTTGTGACAGCCCAAGTTTTCGCTGGGCGTTTGATATAATAACCAGTTGATTCATCTATATTTACTCGTTTAAATGTTAAATCGGGTAAAGAACCATAATCATATAAAATATTATTTTGTGTATCTAATACTTGTATCCGTCCGGTAAGCCATTTTAAAGGAGTCCGTACCCCTTCGAAAACAATCATGTTTGCACCGTATTCGAGTGGTATATCAACATATGTAGGATTATTACGTATAAAGTAATTTTCCTCTATTAACTTATCATTGCAATAAATATTTAATAAGTCGCCATCTTCATAATCATAGTCCCAAAGTTTTAATCGTAATGTATCTACATTTACTGTAATACCAGTTATATCTGTATATGGAGCCGGTTCATACCCATAGTTAACAGTTAAATCTAAAGTTTGATAGAATCCATCATCTGCAGAAATCATTGTATTAATACCTTTGACAAAGTAATTCCACTGTTGACCAGAATCTCTATTGTAAACTGAAATAACATCGAATAATTGAATCCTTGGATCCCCAACAACTGCAACCGTTAACGTTCTGAACTTCTGGATTGCTTTTAAATGATATGCTGCAGCAACCGCTCTTCTTGCAAAGAACGTTGTCGCCCAAGGAACCTCCACCATTTCCTCACGTAAATCACCTTGCGATACATTTTTTAATAGAAACGAATTAAGAAATCCGTTTGCGTAATCTCCGCATTTAACAACAATACTGTTACTTATATCCTGATCAGTTAGCTGCATATCTAAAGAGATAAGATTTACCCCTTCTCTAAAACTAAATTTTGCAGGTTCATTAATTGCATAGTCCGGCATTTTCATGAATGTGCAACTTCCATCCGGTTCATGTTTTATATAATGGAATGTTGTATCTATAATATCGCGAACAATTTCATCCCACTTTTGAAACCTCTTACCAGTTGCTCCCTCAACAATCCAACTTTGATTGGTGCCAGGAATGTTTACTCTGTTACCGTGCAATGTAACTCCGGCTTTTTCAAAGAAGAATTTCACCACATCATAAACATTACCAGTTGGTGCTACGATCTCATCTGATCCTGGTGTTGGGATAACGGATTTGTGTAAAACCTTTTTATATGATGTTGTGCAGGTGACGGATATTGTCCCACTTTCGGCATTTACCTTCACATCAGATACAAAACCATGTATATACGGTAAAGCTTCTTCACCGTATCCGATAGACACCTTAAATTCAGTCTGCGGATATAGCTGGTTTGTATTTGTTACTTCACTGTTATAAAACCATTCTTGAATAGAAGAGAACTTACCATACCAGTTGTCAGGAGCCATTTGACCGTATTCATTCGCAAAGGTAATAGTAAATGTACTAGCGAACTGATCTGCGTTCTCCTGTACTTCTAGTCCCGTTACGCGATGTTGTATTTGGACATAAGTAGAAGAGTCTCTTTTTTTCATATAAACAATTAAATTAGGGGAGTTATTCCCTACCTGGAAATAGCTCCCCAACATTCTAATTAAAGAAATAGATCCTTCCCTCACATTCCATCAACTCCTACTCCTGCTTGTGACATAGATATTAATTTACATTTGGCTATAACTAGAGTTCCTTTTCTTATTGCATCTACTTCATTCGGCGGAATTATACCCCCGTAGGTACCGTAATCCCCAGTAATAATATGAGGGCGATATATTTCCTTCATGAAATCACGCCAATAACTAATATCGTTGAATAAAACATTGAATTCTACTTCGCATCCTTTATTCCCGTTACTTTGGAAACGGGGATAACCATGCATAATATTATAGTTTTTTAATCCGTCTAATGATTTAGGCATTTTTGTTTGTTCAATCATTGCAATTGTAGGTATAGGTCCATATGCATGATAATAAACATCACGCAAATAGGCTACGTCAGAGGAACCGTAACCGATTGTTGTAAATTCAATTGTTTGTGGCCCTGCACCAACAAAAATTTCTCTTGCTTCCCAGGCATAAGCACCTCTTGCTCTAAATTTTTCAATACCATTTACTCGAACAATAAAGTGTTTATCCGGTAACATACCATCACAACCAATAGGAACTTGGGACATAAAAGAAAAGTTATATGTCCCAGGCCATGAAAAATTAATAGTATATTTAATTGTACTTACTAATTCTGTAGCATCCCATAAGAGGTGATATGAACCAGCTCTTCTATGTAATGTTTTTAATATACTCATACATTTCGCACCGCCATTCCCATTAGATCGTCAGCAACTACGTTTTGTAGCAGCTTTCTCATTTTTACAAAGTCGTCTGCAGATTGTAGTTTTTCAACAGAGACTCTAAATGTAGCATTTTGAATTGTTACGCCATTATCCGTTTTCTTCTCAACGTGGGTTTGTCCAGCAAATGGATGTGCAGTTTTACCGATTAGATCAGCAGAACGTGCGCCCATTTGTCCAATTTGATTAGATACATCGGTTACTAGTTTCATTGGTTTAGGTGGTACGACAGCTTTATTTAATAGTTCAGAAGCTTTGTCTACTGCAGGAATCATTTTTTCCATCCCTACACCAAGACCTTCTGTAATATAGCCCCCGTATTCCATCATTAACCGGGATGGGCTTCGAATACCAAAGAACTTTAATACGGCTTTAGGTATTCCCGAAACAACTCCTTTAGCTTTTTTTATAAGCCAATCTGCCATTCCTGACATACCTTCACCAATACCGGCAATAATATCTTTTCCCCAGCTAACTGCATCTTTTGCTACATTTTTTACTATAGAACCAACTTTACCGAATACATCTTTTACAGTATCTACAACCCCTGTAAATGCACCAGTGATTGCTTTCTTTATAGTTTTAAAGTTACTAACAATAAATTCTTTTATACCGCCAACAACATCAGTTATTGTGTTATATAATTTGTTGAAATTAGTAATTACAAACCCAACAAATTCCCGAACTGCATTAATGATTGTAAACTTTATAAAATTCCAAGCTGATTGAATCACATTTTTAATTGTGTGCATAACGCTAGAAATTGTATCTTTAATAGATTCCCAAGAAGATTTCACAAAATCTTTTAAGAACTTTAATACTGTAGTAAAGGTTGATTTAATTGCGTCCCAGGCTTTTTTTACAATTTCCTTAATCGTGTTAAAAACACTGGATATTGTATTTTTCATTTTTTCGAATTCGGTTTTTACGTACTGCTTTATTATTGCTAAAGCCATAGAGAAAATTCTTTTAATAGCATTCCATCCAGTAGAGAAAATTTTCTTCCAGGTGTTAACTGCCTTTTGGACACTATTCTTAATGAATTTCCATGTGCCATCTACAATTTTTTTTAATCCATCTAATGCAAATTTGAAGATGAATTTAATAGCATTCCAACCGAATTCGATTATATTTTTCAACAAGTTAAAATACCATTTAACTATTTTTACATAGCCATCCCAAGCTTTTGAAAATATTTTACCTATGAATGACATTGCAGAACTGAATACCTTTTTCGTACCTTCCCAGAATCCAGAGAAGAACTTACCTAAACCATTCCATGCCTTTTTCGCACCTTTTACAGTTGCGTTCCAAGCCTTAGAGCAGACATCACCAATCCATTTAACAGCTTTTTTGGTGTATTTAACGATGTCATCCCAGTTTTTGTAAATCAGATATACTAATCCTACAATTGCTAGTATGGCAATCGTCCAGGGATTCATCAGTAAGGTCATCATGGATCTGCCCAACAGCGCTAGAGCTTTCCCGATTCCACCAAACATACCGATAAGTTTAGGGCCGACTTTAAGAATTCCTGTAAATAGCATTGGTACTTTAGTAAGTATTGGTACTAGGAATCTTAATGAACCAACAAATGCACCAACTCCACTTGTCATAAATCCCATCATGGCTACTAATGGACCTAATACAGCGACCATACCTAAAATTGCTACAATACCAATTTGAATCGGCTTAGGTATAGAACTAAATGCTTTTGCAGCAACTTCTACCGCTTTAATAATTGGAGGGAGTGCCACTTCTGCAATATCTAAAATAGCTTGTCCTAATGGTTCTAAAGATGCCATTGTAGTACGCATTAACTTTTGCCAACGAACACCAAAAGCTTCTTGCTGCGTCTTCTGCATTTTTCCCATTGTGCCCTCGACATCGCCTAACGCACCATTTGCATTATTAAGACCTAATACAGCTTGAGCACCCATGTCTTCCCACTTTGTACCGAATACAGCAACACCAAGTTGGTTTGCTTTTACTTTATCGTCCATCTTACCTAAATCACCTAAGACGGCATTAAACACATCTGCAGAAGTTCCTTTACCTTTGTTGAAGTTATCCCAGACCTTTTGTGTTTGGGGTGACATTTCAGCAAAGGCATCAGATACACCTTTAGAACCATCCTGTACCCGAATACCGAACTCTTTTACAAGGTCGTTAATGTAATCGAGATTATAACTGCCATCACGAGTCCCGTTTGCCATAATGGTAAACATCTCGTTAGCAGAGAAGCCGGCTTGTTTGTACAATGGCGCATATTCGGCCACATTATCAAACATTTCATTTGAATAGTTCAAACCTTCTTGTCCACCAGCAGCAAATAAATCAAATGCTTCTTTGGAAGAAATACCAAATTGATTCATTAACTGTCCTGCACCACGAGTTACTTCATTGATATCAGAATCAAATGTTTTCCCCAATGTCATAGCGCTTTTTGTAGCTTCTTCTAATTCTTCGTGAGGAACGTCTTTCATATTCTGATACACTTTTATAAGAGACTGATCCACTTCTTCAATACTTTGGCCAAATCCATCTTTCCAAGTTTCTTTTGCGATTTTACCAAGGTTTTCAGCACCTTTTTCAGTAAGACCTAAAGAAGATTGGATGTTTCTTTGAGAAGTATCGAAGTCAGAAGCCACTTTTACAGCTGCAGCACCGATACCAGCTAAAGGTAAGGAAACGCCCGTTGTCATGTTTGTACCAGCATCTTTCATTTTGTTACCTACATGACTAATTGATTCCCCTGCTTTTTGGAATTTATCATGCATTCCATTTGCAGTCTTTTGTACTCGATCTTCAAACTGTTGTAAATCCTTATAAGCGCCTTCTGCTTTAATACCAATCGTTCCGAACAGTTGGAACATTTCAGCTAACATTTACGCACCCCCTTTCACGGGGCCGATAACCATTTTATTCTTCATCGTCTTCATCTTCTTGGAAGTGGGCCATGATCTGCTCAACATGCGCTTCACATTCTTCTTTGCTCCATACTTCACCCATTTCATAAGACGATTCTTTATCGCCCTGATTGTCAGTGAGTCCAAAGGCTTGAAGATAATCATTGAAAGTAGTACCTTCTTCAAGCTGACGAGTTTGAAAGCCAATGAACGCCATCTTCTTCCACTCATTTAGTTCTTCTTGCTGCTCTTCTCGTGCAATTAAAGAAAATAGGTCCATTAAACGCGAATACGGTATAGATAAGACATATTCATCTGTCCATCCATACCGCTTTTGGATCTTGTCGAAAGCACGTAACATGTTTTGTTCGGCTTCATCTAAATATTCATCTGAATTTTCATTTACGCTTGAATCGGAGCTGCTGCTGGAATTACTGCTGATTGGCTCCATTTCTCGCTCTGAACTTTCACGAGTCCCTTGACCTGGTTGAAAAAAGTCATTAAGTCTTCACTTTCTAATAGGCCCTGTATAACAGCAACCATTGCTTCCGGAGGGAACTGTCTAAATTCTTCTGCTTTCACTTTTAATAAACTAGCAAAGAACTCTGTAAAATCATCTTCGCAAGCAGGGATCATCGTTAGAACACGGAAAGCAAATTCTAATCCTTTTTGTTGTTGCTTCTCTTTAAGTGCAGATAATTGCGCTTGTTTTTCTTCTTCTGGAAGAGATTCAGCAGCTTTAGTTAGTTCATCCATTTCTTGCTTATCCTTACCGAAACCAGCAAAGTTAGCCATTGCACTGCGTCCAACCTTTGAGATAATTTTTGCAAATCGCCAAACGTCCGTTACATTTAATCGGCGCATTGCTACTTTTTCGCCTAGGATTGTAATTTCTGTACCGGTATTCATCATTTTTTCTAAAATAGAAGCCATTTTGTTCTCTCCTTTTAGCATTTAGCTCGTTTTATGTAATAGAAAACCGACTACCATTTATGCGGTAGCCGGTGCTTTTTGTACTGTTGTTTTCTTTTTCTTTGGTAAATAAATTTCGTATGGTGGTGTAGTTGGTGCAGATTCACTGTAATGACCAATAAATTTACATTTCAAACCAACCGTTCCTTTACCGTCTTTAAGATCTACTTCAATAGAGGAAACTACCATCGCATTACGAATTACAAAAATAACTGGTAGCTCACTACCCGAAATCATACCAATGAGTGCAATATCATGATAATTTGAATCTGGAATATCATTTGAAGGTTTCATAATATCGTATTCTTCTTCAGTTGTACTATCTACCGTCATACCAGGTAAAGCTAACTGCAGGTTTTCTTTTGTGAACTCTACTAATGTAAGTTCTACATGTGGTTCATCTTTTAATAACCACTTACCACGCACCATTTTACCTAGCACACCATCAATATCTGCATCATAATACTCACGATCAAAACCCACTTTAGTTCCGCCTGTAGTCGCTCCTACAAGTTCACCTAATTCTTTTACACTTTTAAATCCTTTGTACATGACACCAGGAC
The DNA here is from genome assembly GCF_053557995.1 of Bacillus sp. XB1. Classification (NCBI taxonomy): domain Bacteria; kingdom Bacillati; phylum Bacillota; class Bacilli; order Caryophanales; family Bacillaceae; genus Bacillus; species Bacillus sp. XB1. Next base: position 1,578,006 of record NZ_JBNRIL010000001.1, read on the forward strand.
CGATAACAAAATTATCTGTAGTCCCTTCACGGACACCATTAATTAATTTCCAGCTCATTTGTCCTACCCCCTAATACAAGTCCGTTCGCATGGTTCGGACAAGAAATTTTGCATTTATATGAATGATAGATGGGTCTTCATCCGGTACCGGCAGTTTCCCTGCACGATGTATAGAAAGTATCCCATCATCTTTTAAACCCACTTCTCTATCTAGTAACTTCTCAATACGTGTAGCAATTAACTTTGCCTTATCATAATCCCCATTATCACAATACACATCGAAATTTAGAATCATACGATCTATAATTTCAACATCATCCGGATTATCTGCTTCAATTCTCATCACTACATAAGGCATTTCCATATCATCTTGTGCAGTTTGGAATGAAAGAGCAGGCCCTTTGTCCTCGCCTTCACCATACTCTGATAGATTATCTTTTATTATTTCATCGTTCTCTACAAGCATTCTAATAGCTGCAATTGCGTTAAACATGTATTACCCTCCCATCATTCTTTTAAGTTCTCTACGTTCTTTTTCAAACGTTTTTAATAGGAATGGACGGGCTTCCATATGACTTGTACCAGTTTCAAGCCATATTGCTTTTTTTAAATCGCTCCCTACTGCACCCAATACCTCTGATTGTGACCGTTTAACATTGTATTTAATCGAATTTAACAAGTCACCGGTACGAACAGCAGGAGCTTCACCTGGTTTAGAAGCAGTATATTTACGACTCGTATGAGGTATTTTGTATTGCTTACCGCTACGGCTACCTGTGAGATTCTTCTTAACTTGATTTTGTAAATGAATAGATGCTGCTGTGACTTTTTCAACACACATAGCGTTAATATGCGTCTTTACTTGCTCCATATTACTTGAGTACTCAATTTCTACTGAATTCGCCATATAGAATCATACCTTTTCGCAATAAATTTCAATGTGATGATTCATAAATGCAGGATTACGCGGCTCTCCTTTTACTTCAAATGTATAATCAACACCCACATCTTCATTTTTGAAATGAATAAGATCATTGGGTTTAATTATGTAAGAAGCAGGTGCATATATCTTAAATGTTGTATCAAAATTTTGTTTATCACGTTTAAATCTCTCATTATCAGTAGCAGAATTAGTAGTTACACGGCAAATCATCTTCTCGTAAACGTCCTCTGGTACTTCTGCATAGTTACCAGAGGATTGCTTCTTTTTCTGTTTTCGTTTTACAACTACCTCATGAATATATAAATCATCCATTCCACCATCATCGAAATACATTTCGTTCATGTGGACATCACCGGCTTAACTCTTGCTCTAAAGCCTTTTAAACCATTGAGTATCTTATTGTTTGTAGCTGGTTCATCTAGCGTTTCTGGGCTAATCTGGTACGAATAATCCCCAATACTCTCTGATGTCTTCAGACCTTTTCGTTGTAAGTTAGCACGAACTACTGCAGAAACAACCAAATCAATAATACATTTCTTCATAAGTACCTGTAGATCATCATAATCTTTTATCTTATATTCGAATTCATAAAGCTGATTTTCGGATAAACCATAAACAATACGCCCATTTAGAGTAATAGAATCGGTCATATCTTGTTTAGAACTAACATGAGTGACTTTTGCTATAGATTCAGCAGGAAAAGAAAGCCAAGCTAGTTTGCTTGTTTGAATGACTTCTTTCATTGGATTCTCCGGCTTAACTCTTAAATACTTTTTAACAACAACTGCATAGTAATCTATTAGTTCTTGAATTACTGTATCAGGCATCCTCTGCACATTTACGCGGTCTTTAATGTCCTGCAAGGTAATATCCATTATGTTTCTTTCTCCTTCTTATCGACTTCTTTTACAAGTTCAAAATGTCCAGTACTTACAAGGTAATCAGCTTTTTCATTTGCAACTGTTTCTTCTTGGCCATTCTTAAACTTTTGTCCATAAGCGGTGTAAGTGCCACCGTATCGCAGCGTAACTACTTTCATAATTAACACCCCTTTCACGAATGTAAACTATTGCATGAAAGTTTACATTCGTATTGTTGGTTTTATTGGTTCTAACTCGTTTTCTATTAAAAATAAAGAAAATGATAAAAAAGTATACATTCAAAACCCTAATAACAAAGGGTTTATTCCCATAAAAAATACGCCTGGATATTAAGCTCCAAACGTATCCGGAATATTTGTTAGGATTGCTACTGCATCCATTTCTTGAATTACAGCATCATCATCAAAGTGAATTACATAGAATCGTTTATCTTCCATTACTGCAGTTTTACCTTCTGTAGTTTTACGAACACGAGTGTCGTATGTATTAACTGCAATAAAGTTTTTAGGGTCTGCAAGAATAATAACATCGTCTTCTAAAGATGGAACCGTAACAATTCCGTATCCCATTGGTTTATTAACTTGATCTCCTGCTCCAAGTAACGCAGCATCACCAGCACCAGTAGGACGATTTGTTAAATACTCAATCCATTTCTCTTTACGGCTTGGAGACATAATCCAACGTAGGTTGCTGTTTTTATATTTATTTGGCATTGCACCGGATAAAGCAAAGATAGAGCCTTTTCCAAATCCATTTGCCGTAGCAGCTTCACCTGTACCAGTTACCAATTTAGCATGGTCGACAATATGAGACTCTTTCGATTTCTTGATTTTTTTCAACCATCCATCATTGATAGATAACATTCCGTCGGAAGATTCTGTATCACCATTCCAATGTAAATCCTCTAAATCGATACCCAATTGTGTAGACATAAGAGCCATTACAGTATCTTCATAACCTTCACCTTCAATATTTTCGCGGAGTAATTCTTCTGTAATTTCCCAAGGTAAACGAATAGCCTTTGTATTGTACTCAATTTTAGAAGTTTGAACACCTGCGCGGTAATTATCATCGCTGTTTTCTGTTTTCTTGCGTAAAATACGGCCGCCAATTGCAATTTTATCTAATTCACCTTGTTTTGCTTTACGCATTTCTTTACGGTGTAATTGTGAGAATGGCGTTGTATCAAATGCCATACGGAAGAACTCTTTACTTTGTTCCGGATTTAATAACCCTGCATTCATTCCACTTGTTGTCATTGCTGCCTTTTCAATACGATCTAAACGTTTTAATAATTGTGCATTAGTCATTGTCATAATGATAAATCCTCCCCTTACAGGTTCAATCCTGCCCATTTAGATTTTTTAATTTGTTGTTGTCCTGGTGTAACTTCTTCATCTGGATCTAAACCTTTACGGATAGAAGCAGCATTTTCAATATTTTCAAGTCGCTTTGTAATTGGTTCTAGTGCTTTTTGAATAACTGCTGCAGCTTTTTCTTCTTCTGCTTGCTCTTCTGGCGTCGGCTCTACCTCTTCACCATTCACCTGCTTTTCAATCTTTTCTAACTTAGTAGCTAGTGGTTCTACTGCTTGTTTTACAATCTCTGCAATATCTTCTGCTTTCATTTCATCTTCCTCCTGTGGTGAAGCAGCTTCTTTTATTTCAGTAATTAAAGCTAATGCTTCATCTAATTTTGTATGATTCTTTTGGGATAATACTTTACCAGCTTTTTTAATACTTTCTAAAACAATGCTTTCTGCTTGTACACTGTCTTCTGATTTCGCAATGGTATAACCGCCTTTAATAGAAGAAAGTATGTCCTTCATATCATTAAGAGCAGCCGTCATTCGGTCGATATCGGGATTACTTTCCCAAATCTCCCAATAGAACACATCTTCAAACAAATTAAATACAGCTCGTAAATCACGTTTTTGTTTTTCATCAATAAAGCGGTCTTTTACTTCGCCTTTTATGATTTTGTGAGTTTCACCTTTAACGAAATCTAACATCTTTCGAATAAGACCTTTATCTTCATGAGTAAAATCATCAGTCTTAGCGATTTCCACACGTTCACCAAATCCACCCATAGAAAAACCAGTGACTTCACCTTTTTTAATTTCTTCCCACGTATCTGCATCATCAACGCGAACAGTCATAAGCCATGTTCCTTCTTGTACTTCTTGTTCGCCTACTGTCATATCACTTTTAGCAATCCAGTTTTCGACTACTGTACCTTTACCAGCGATTTCGTCATGTTGCTTGTCGATGTGCTGGTAATTTTCCATAAAGGTATAAGCGGCCTTTTCTATTTCTTCTGCAGTCATTGTATCCCCGTGTGAATCTTCTACATCCGGTTCATACACAACACCTGTAACAAGCTGCTTCTCTTCCTCTGTTTTAAGGATTGGAACTTGTTTTGATATATTTGGTTGTTTAGCAGATTCGCTTTTCATAATGGCAAATTGACGACCATTTGCGCCCTTTGTAACTAATGAAACATAACTGATATTGGCGTTTTTTAGTTCATATCCCATCGTTTTACCTCCTTCCCTATAAATATTGGGGTTCCACTGTCAAAACGCATAGCAGCTAATTTAAAGCCATATACGTTTTGACGATGAAACCCCAATCAAATAGGTGTATTTTACTACTCTTCTGAAATCATAGTGCATCGGCAATGTGGATGAGCTGGCGGACACATCTTTCCATTACTAAATAGATCATCAATACCTACCGTTTCCCCATGTAAACCACCACATTCTTTACAAACACGCTCATCGTTTCCTGTAAGCCATGTTTTCCTGTTTCTATTTGCACCCTTATAAGCAATTAAATTGCCGTAATTCATTGCATATGTTGTTTCTGTACGTGCAATCATCATTGCTCTGTAGTTACTTGCTTCTGACATCACATCTGCAATGGAAACACTTAATGCATCGACACCCATTCCTTCACTAAGATTCTTTAGCATTGTTTCTCTTAATCTATCTTTAGTGGTTTCATGGATCCCCTTTGCTAATTCAAAAGCGTAAGTAGCTACCCATTTTGCAGCAACGTCACCTATTGGATCTAATACCATCCAGGTTAAACCGTTTGATGCAATAGCACTTTGTACAAATTCTGTTACATCATCCTGCAGAGTGTCTGTGACTTGATCGACAAACATTTGTCTTTCTTCATCCCAATCGACACTATCAAGAAATTCATCAACTTCTGCTTCATTAATTACAGGAACAAATTCTTCATCTGCTTTATTAATACGAATTATGGGAAGCAGGTTTAAGAGCCGTTTTCCCTGTTCAGAAAAAAATCAGCTACCTTCTTTTGCATAGCTTTCTCTATTTCTTCATGCTTTTCCCTAAATGCATTAATAGCAATTAAGTTATCTTGCTCATTATCTGCAGCTTTTGCAATAGGTTCCGGTGGAGAAGGTTCAGTTGTACCATCAAAGAATTTATCTCCTTCTGGTACAGGTTCATAACCTACTACTTTACGGGACTCATTCAGTTTTAATATTCCACCTTCATAACTGTCTTTTGCATACTTCAAATCTGCTTCACGATCATCCGTATCAATTTCATTTAATTTGAAATACCAATCTAAACCGCCTAGTATTTTAGCAAATACACGGAACAATTGATTATTTAATCGATGTTCTAATATTTCTTGTCCAGGTTCAATAATAGAACGCTTGTACATCTCGTTCATTTCTTTAGCAGTTGTTTGTCCTAATGAACCTGTCATAGCCCAACCGATACGGTAAGGTGGTACACGATGGGCCACACATATCTCCATTGCGCTATCCTGCTTATATAAACGGAAACTACCTTCCTTTACGTCTGGACTAATCTTTTCTAACCTTGCTTTTGCACCATCTGGAACAGGTACAACGGCTAATTTATGGTGTTCTCCTTTTGTTTCTGCAGAGAAGAATGCTTTCAGTTCATTTTCTGTTCCAGAATCTACTTCATCGACTCCCTCAAGAAATAAAATGGAATCAGGAATGGTTTTGCCTGTAAAAAAGTCGATATTATAATCTCTTGCAGCTTGTGAGCCAACTATCGAACCTATAGAACTAACGTAATTAGGTATCCCATAATAAGAAGAACGAGAACCAAACTTACGAATAACAATTACTTCTCCGGCTTTTTCTGTTCCGCTTTCTGCAATATCTTCTTCATTTAAAGGTCTACCATCAGCAAGACGGAAATCATCAGGATAACCAAACTTTTTAAACCATCGTTCTTTGTTATTTACAATTTGAGCAAAGCGTATTTTATCTTTATGAGCACGAACCGTATGAGCTGGAATGTGGTATAGTTCTGACGGTTCATCTTTGTTATTACGAACAACTTCAATAATGCCCCATCCGACTGTTTCATAATCGTCCCATACGGCCCTTATAATCTCGGAGCTTGTCATTTCCGGATTACAATTCCTCATAAAGTCTTTTAACCTTTTATATTGCTCCTGGTTCGCTGCTTCTTTTACTTCTTCAAAAGGAGCAAAGTCAAAACCAACACCAGCAATATCATCGACTTTTGCGCTAATACAAGCAGAATGGATTGGATTACTTTCCTTTATTTCCAGCAGCACCGACATATCATAAGGTGGTTTAACCAACCCTTTATCGCCATATATTTGCGCGAATGGATCTACAGCCATTTGCTTACTGTTGTCTTCCCTATTCTTTGGATCATCTGCTGCTTTATTAATACCAAATACTTTTACATTCTTTATGGTTTTCTTGTCGCTCATATCGTTTGTATGTCCTCCTTTCTTCTATTAATAAAGAGCAAAAGAAATAGCCGAACAATAAATGTCCGACTACACTCTTTTCACCTTTCCACCCATAACTACTTTACGTTTACTCATATCATCCTCACATGCGTAACGGGTCATATCGATACTGTGATTATCTTTATCTTGTAATCTATTTTTGGGATTACCGTCTTTATCAACTTCATAATCAATATTTTCGAATTCTCCTGCAGTTTTTGGACAACGCTCCGGATCAATTATGATTTCTTCTAAATCATCCAACCATTTTTCACCGTATTCAACAGAACCAGGCCCTTTAACCGCACCCTTGATTTTCTTAATACCATGATCATTTTTCATTTCATCAATTGATTTTGGTTCCGATGAATCCGCAATTATTTCAACATCATCCCAGCCGAGTTTCTTAATCTTTTCAGCTAATAAACGGTTACTGATTTTAACGCCATGTATTTCACCGAATATATAAAGTTTCCTACGCGTTTTATCATAATGCATACGACCAAAAGACAGCGCGTCATTTCCATAACCCCAGTCAATCCCTTGACGTATATTATCAAATGTTTTAATTTCATCATCTGTAATACGTCTGAATGTGAGATTACTAAATGGAACAATGCCACTGCCTGTTGGTTTCCCTTCGTATTCGTGTTCATATTGCTGTGGCTTAAGCCTTTTCGTTTCTTCTGCTTCTTCCACAAATTGCTTAGAAATATGGGGATTATCGTGATATGTACTATGATGTACAAATGTATTTTTCGGTTTGAATTGCGTTTCAAACTTCTTGTTAACCCAGGACTGTTTTCTCTTTGGTGGGTTATATGAATAGTACATTTTATATCGTAATCCATTCGGTAATTCTTTACGCAAAATAGACTTCTCTATTGTAGAAACATCTTCTTCTAATTTAAATTCGGCCAATTCTTCAAACCATGCAATAGCAACCGGATACTTCGCTATTTTAATAGACTTTATTTTTGCAGGGTCATCAGCACCACGGAATATCATTTTGTTTCCGCGCGGCTTATAAATGATTTCCATAGGACTTTCTTTAAAACGAAATAAATGCTCTACACCTAGTATTTCTATCGCTTCTTTTATTTGTTCATAGCAGGATTCTCTTATTGTATCCTTTACTTTACGTATGCATAGCACTGTAATAGGAAACTGAATAAGATCCATAACAATACAAATGGATATATCAGTAGATTTACCGGAACCACGCCCGCCTTTACAAACGATTTTTAATATCGCTTCACATTTACGGGCTAACCAAACTTGGTGAAACGCCGGTGGAAGTATTTCATCAATCTTCTTTTTAGACATTTAAATCACCACTGATATTATCTACAATGACAACTGGCTCAATATTATTATCATCATTATTAGTAGTGGATTTAATCTTATCGATTTGAACCTGTATAAATTCAAGTTTAGCGCGTCGTTCATCATCTATATTAGCTAACCTGTCAAAATCTCTAATAAGAGCAGATAAAGTAGAAAGGGCCTTAGATTGAGCATTTAAGAAACTCGCTTGTTTATCCCAAGCAAATTGAATCTCCCACTCTTCTTCAAAACCACTTTCGGTAAGCTTTTTCTTTCGTAGCTCCTTTGTCATATCCTCTTTATTATTAACAAACATAATACGTTGAGCATGAATGATTTGAGCGTGCTGCAGCATTATGCTTTCCCACAAAATCGATAACGGATCGTTGTTAATCGCTTCCTCTAATTCTTCTTTCAAATCATATAATTCTTGTGGTAAATACTTTCTATATAAACCATGAGTAGCAGCATTACCATTACGCAGTGGAGCAGCACCTCCGGAATTACCGACGGCATTTTTATTACCCTTTTTAGCTCCACCACGATTATTTAAAGCATTCTTATTGCCTTTAGGTGCTCCTGGTTTCTTTTTAGAGTACTCCGCATCTTTCTTTGGAGTACTCCGTTTATTTTTATGGAGTACTCCATTCAATTGCTGCATCCATTTATCTTTCGTTTTCCATCCGCCTACCGTTTTTTCTGAAACAGTTCTTTCAGATGTAGATAATAATTCAGCAATTTTACGATTAGTAATATCACCATTATATTCTTTAAATAGGTGATACGCTTTATCACGGTCTGGACTTCTTTGTCTAGCCATAATTACATAACACCTGCCTCCTTATCCAATTGCTTGTACTTCTTTTTCTAAGCATTCAATGCATATATTAGCGTTATCTGTAGTTACTTCACGGATATACGTTTTATCGAAGTAATTAATAGTTAATGGCATTTTTAACGTCCACATACACGGTTCATTACAAGCAGAGCATGTAGGAACGTTTATATTTTCTTCTTCCATTTACATCACCCCACGCTAATCGCTTTACAAAATAAAAAAGCAGCGAATCCGCTACTTTTTTCACCTTATCAAAAATAAATTTTGTTATTCATCGAAGGGGATGTCTTCTTCTCGTAGCATCCCCATTTCTATACCAAATTTCCAACATTCATGAGTACGTTCTGGAAATAAATATATTATCGCCTCGAACATGGCCCATGTACATAAAGAATGTATATTGTTTACATCACTTGGAGACACTCTGCATCTGATTGGTTTAAGTTCAATCGGTTGGTCCATAAGCTCTGTATAATTTGTCGCATCTAGTGCTTTGTAACTATGAGCTTCTTGAGATAATGTTCCATAAAATGTGTATGCAAGGGGTTCGTTTTCCATTAAACAATCAGATAGTTGTTTTAATGACCATGGTCCATTGAATAAAGAGTACCATTTAGGCTCATGTTTCTTTTTGGATTTTCTTTTTGTATTTTCCCATTCCTGTAGAATGTATTTAAATTTAGGATTATTTAATATTTCTGTATTAGTATCAATCGAACTTTGTAAATTTAAATGAGATACATCTACTTGTTGCTGTTTACTCCAAGTTCTCTTATCATTATTTTCATTTATTAAAAATCCTACGTAATAACTATACGCTCTATCTTTTGCCAATTCTTCTTTTTGTAAGATATATCTTAATGCTAGATATGTTTCTAGAATAGAACGCTTCATTACTGTTAACGGTCCTTCTAAATTCTGTTCTGCTAACACATAACCAGCATTAGCTTGTTCGATTAGTTTTCTAAAAAGAGAGGAAACTATTTTATGCTCTAATTCTAGATCTGTTCTTTTCTCTAAACCCTTTAAATATTTCTCTCCAAATTTTATACTCTGACTCAGTCTATATAGGGATGATTCCATAAGGTTCATTACCTCGCTTTGCTTTTTATTTAATACAAAGTACTGGTTAAATTGTGCCCAATTTGCACCCAACCGCACAAATTTTATTTACAAACTGAAATCTTCTAATGATTTATCAATCTCATCTTGAAATATCTGGTTTGAGTTGTGTTTGTTTTATTTATTTTTATTCCAAAGTTTTCTTTATAACTTTATATGTATCTGAGACTGCTAATACTATTAAACCAAAAGTTATTACAAAATACATGATAATTGTAGCAATTGCAAAGTTAGTTTTTATCGGAATATATCCAAAAAGAAAAACTAGAAAAAAGAGCACTAACATTCCCATCATTAGAATCAAATAATCTAAATAATACTGTTTATCTAAATTTCTTTTTCTCTTAGACAGAAGAGCTATACAAGCTATTGAAATAGCGATTAACCCTATAACTAAACTCATTCCTAACTTCGTTGTTTCTTTTATAACCTCTTCTAATTTAGATACATCCTTCGCAACTGCAATTGCTACTGTAGGTATGGTCACTACTGCTAAAACACTTATAAGTCCAATAATCCACTTTATTTTCTTCAAAACTATCCTTCTTTCTATTAAAAATACATCAGAAGAATATTTTAACAAATGAATCACAAAAATAATATATAAAGATTTAAAATAACGCAATAACAATATCCTTTTAAATTAGTAAAACATATACGGTATGTGAAGTTTCACCCTACATATATAGGTGGCTTTTGTACGACAAAAAAGAGCCCTGCTATACAGCAGAGCAAGAAATATATACCTCTATAAAAACAATACAAATTATTGATTCTCTGTTATGCTTTGGATTTCCAAAAATCGATTTTAGAATTACCTGGTCCTCCACCGGAAATTACATTACCATACTTTGCTTTCATGTTGCTAATGGTTTTGTTGATTTCTGCAACTGACACAGGACTTCCCCCACCGTTTAACACTTCAGTAAGAATTAAATAAAGTTGTACAACTGTTACTTCATCTAATGCGTCCTCCATATATGGAATAAAATTTTGAACTTTCATCTTTCCTGTTGTGTAGACCGCTCTGTTGTCATCAATAACTATCCAAGCAAGACAATGATATTCTGAACTTTCTCTGTCTTCCCACACCAAGCTTGAGGGGGCACCATCCTCAATTAGATTTTTGTCATATAGTTTGTTAATTTCACTTCTTGTAGGAGCAGAAAGCCAAAGAGGAAATAGCTGTTTTGTCCCTGGTATAGAGATTACACTCTCTATCATGAATGGTTCGTCATACGCTAACTCACCTTTTTGTTTCCCTTTTTCAAAATCTTTATAAACAAACCAATATTCAATAAACCAACCAAGTAGATTCATATTCGTGTGTTTTCCGTCTAAAAATTCAGATGTAATTCTTAAAATCGGCAAGTCAAACCTTTTACACAAAGTGTCTTTCTTCATATCCCTTTCAATCTGTTTTGGGTCGGCATGTGGTGGGCCATCAAACTCAACAGCAAAAAGTGGGTAACCCTGTAGGTCTGTAACAATAACGTCAAAGTGCGCCATTAACGCAAAAGAATATAATTCATTGGAGATACCACTACCTTCGATAGAGAAGATATCTGCAAGACGGACCTTTGGATAAGCAACAGCATTATTTCTTTCACAAATTTCTAGTACTTTTTTATGTGTTATTGATTCTGACCAATTCATAAGTTTCTTTAACATATCTAAATTACCTCCTAAATCTCCATAAATCACACAACATTCTCACTTATTTATTTCTACTAGGTGTCACTATTTCCTTTTAGAGGATGTAACTAAAAGCAAGTCTATGTAATAATTTTTAGAAACAATGTTAATCTACATTTCAAGGTTGAAGATATGGATTTTTTAAAGGTTATTCTGAAATGGGTTACGAAGGGCTGTTTTTCTTAATTTTCGCACCATATTTTGCCCAAGCATCTGAACAACCCATACATAGCGAAGCTATTTTCTTAGCTAATTCTTTTTCGCTTACATTTATTAAGTATGAAACATTCTACCTTCACTTATAGCTATGGATATCCCTATTTTAGAATTCCATAATATCCAAAGAGTTCTTCAAGAGATACCTCAACCCCAAACTTCTTCAAAGAATCTTTTCTTTGCTCAAAGAGAAGTTCTAAAACTTTTTTCTTATCTTTGTCTCTACCATAATGAATCAACCTATGACAGTTCGGACATATACTAACTATATTTCCAACAACATCTAAACTATGTTCAAACTCATGTTGCATTCTTAACGGTATCAGATGATGGGCCTCCATATAATTTTTCCGGCTGGCTTCTGATACAAATGTTTCATGTGTGCTATCTATCTCACATTTAAATTCTGCCTGTTTAATAGCTTGTTTAGCTTTTTTCGGATCACGCGGCCATACTTCTCTACCAGATTCTATTTTAGTTTTTTTTCGATTTTCTGGTTTCTCTTCTTCAGCAATTTTTACTTTACTAAAATCCGAATCAATATTAGCCTGATACATATCTTCCTCTTGCTCATCCTCAGAAAGAATAAAACTTTCATTTAATGCTTTAATAAGATTATCAATTGATTTATATGTTGCTAGTTTAATCTCTAATTTCGTTGGATCAATATTACTAAATCCTTGTGGAGTAAAGTTTAACTTATAGCCAAAGAAAGCTGCAAATTCAATCGCTTTAATATTTACAGATTTTACATCCTTAATAAAATAAATGTATTCCCACGTTTCATCATTATTATTTATTCCCCAAACTTTTTTGGCTACTTCGGGGTTATGTGTCTTAGCAAAAATCGTTCCATAAAAATGAAACTCTCCTTTTGAATAAGCTAAAATTCTGTCACCTTCTTTTAACTTTCCCCACCTTTTAATATTTGAAGAACCAGGAGTTGCTCCCCACATATGTACACGTTCATGTAATCCATTATCTTTAAGTTTAGTTACCGTACTTACATCTAAATCTGTTAAACATTTAGAAATAGAATATGGATTTTGTATAGTATCTTGCCAATGTCCTTGAGCACTATCATCACTTGCAGTAAAATAATATAACATATTTAATTCCACCTTTTTAAATTTCATTATATTTCTTTTTAGAGTCTCGAGATTTCTCTACTGGATATTTTTTATTATTTTTTTCTATTTTGTTTATAATAATCTCTTCTAAATCAATATCCAATTGATCTGCTAACAACATTGAATAAATGAGTACATCTGCCAACTCATCTTTCATGTCTTCTTTTTTTGTTTCTACAGCTTCCTCACTGCTTTTCCACTGAAAATTCTCCAACAACTCACTCGCCTCTAAAGAAAGAGAGATAGCTAAATCTTTAGGATTATGAAACTGCTTCCAGTTCCTATCGTCTCGAAACCTTAGGACTTTTTCTAAAATAGTTTGATTCATTTTTCAAATCCCCCAGTTACTTTTCATTGGTAAACTCTTCTATAATTATATATAACCATTTGCTTCCATTGCAAAAAAATATGAATATATAAATGTAAAAGATTAAAATAAAAATAAGTACACATGTTTTATTAGGAGGTATATGTATGTCCAATAGCAATTCATGGTTAGATGAAATTATAGCAATATTAACCGAACTAGATGGAGCTGGAACACTGAATCAAATTAAATCAAAGGTTATGGAGCGTAATAAAATTGACTTGAATAGATATCAACACGAACAGTCTATAGCTGCAAGAATTAGAAAGACCATTTATCAACATTCAAGTGAATGTGATATTTACAAAGGTGAACAGGATTTATTTTATGCTGTAAATGGTAAAGGAAATGGTTTATGGGGGCTAAGAGATTACGATAATAATAGTAATTCTGATCTAATAAACGGCGAAGAAGCATTTGCTGAAGGTAGACAAATTCTTAAGACTCACCTATCCTACGAGCGTAACAGTAAAGTGATTAAATTGGCTAAGGAACGATTTAAACAACTACATAATGGAAGGCTGTTCTGTGAAGTTTGTGGTTTTGATTTTTATAAGGCTTACGGAGAGTTAGGAAAAGATTTCATTGAAGGTCATCACACTGTACCTGTCTCCGAGCTTAAAAAGGGCTCTGTAACCAAAGTAGAGGATATTGTAATGGTATGTGCTAATTGTCATAGGATGCTACATAGGAAAAGACCTTGGTTGACTAAAGAAAACCTACAACTTTTATTTAAATAAGTTTCCCAACAAAATTATTTCATATAAAACAAATAACCATCTTCCAGTATTGTCTATTTATAAAGGAAAATGGTTATTTTTGTCGAATATCTCTCATTAGGAGATATTCTAATTATGGAGGTGATTAATAAACTTCTAATACAATTGTACCATCTCTACGTATCATAACATTACCAATACAATAGCGTTTTTGATTTATATCAATAAGACTTCCGCAGCCTAATATATTACTTGCTTCAAATAAATCACTTAAAGAAAAATCTCCTACAAAATGATTATTTGTATGAATTTCACATTTCATTTTATCACCACCTTACAAGAAAGGAATATATCATGAATAAGTACTATAACAACTTACTTGAAAAATTATTATTATTTCACCCCTATTTAAAAAAGGCTACTACGATAGAAAAATTAAATGGTTACATTAACAAATTTCAAAACTTTAACCAGACATACCAACAAATTAGAGAGAGTAATAAAAAAGACGACACTTCCCATCTTGTTGCAAAGACTTTAATTGTAGGTTTAGAACAAGAACAAATTAATGAATCAGATTTAGACGAATTACTATTTTTATTACTAGAAGATTCCCTTTTCAATTCTTATTTATTCAAACTTACTAGTCCTAAATCCGGTTTGTATACTTCCACAGAATTACTAAATTCCTGGAATATACCTAACGATCACAAAATTTTGAATAATATAGATAAAGAACATTCAAAAGACTTTGTTATATGTGGTTATAGAGAACTTAATGATGACGGTAATTTAGAATTATTAAGATTACTATTACTAGACAATAAAACTATAGAAGTCGGCTTTAAAAATGAAAATACGAAAAAGGTGATCTTCCCAACAATTGTTGAGATAGATTTTAGAAGATCTCTACTACACATACGTTTAAAAGATGTGGATAACATTGTTAATGAACCAGAAAAAATTAGTACTATGTCTGGAAGAATAAAGAATACTTTATCCTTTCTTGATTCCTTCAAACCTGAAATTCATTATAAAGAAATAGAAAATTTCCGGAAAAACCTGTACAACATTGAAGAATATCTACTGCGCGAAAAAAGAGACCTTGCTCATCAAAAATTAAAAGAATTTGATAGTGAAGTTGAACATTTTACTAAGCTAGTATGTGACAAATTTTCACCTCCTCAAGATAATGAAATTACACCAAAAGAGTACATTTCAAATGGTGTTTTATCCATTATATCGACTGGTCTAAAAATGAATGAACTTGGAGATGTTGTAGGAATTAAATTCCGGAATAACAAAGATGATAACGATAGAAGATATGCAGAAATCACAATTAAAGACAAAGGATTTAAATGTATTTCTACAAACAATCTTTATTGGTTAAATTTACCTGTATTACAAAATAGACAGGCTGTTGAATTCTTACAAATAGTAAAAATACTTGCTAGCGGAAATATAGTCTCTAACTTAGAGTTTTCATTAGATACCGCTAATATTAGGATTCTACAAAAAAGTAATGAAGAAATTACAGATGGAAAACCTACTCAAGAAAAATATGATGATTTTATAAATTTCATCATAGAATTCATATAAAAGATCCCCACTCTAAGAGTGGGGATCTTTTATACTTAAATGCTAGTTTTATTAAAATTTCCTTCTTACATATTGGTGGCTTCTGTATGACAATTTTTCAATAATTATATTCATTTGAACGTGGATGCATCGTTTCTTCTATACCTCTAGTTATAACTTGCTGCCTAATAGCTTTAGAAATCCTTAAAAAGCTCGGAATTTCTATTAAACCTTTTTTTTCCTTTATCACTCTGATTTTACATTCATTAATTAATTCCCCAGCATCCATATTAAAAGGAAATTGATTAGACCTGTTATGTCCATGACTCAATAAAAGTTTATTTCTTTTTTTAAGAGCATTTAGAATAGTCGATACTAACCATCTATCTAAGTATTTCATTTGCTCTTCGTCATCTACTAAGGGATAAAAGCTCATTATACCTTTAAAGTTAAGACGCTTATGAGAGCGATTCAAGTAATTTTTAAGTGCTCTTTCATTTAAATTCCCATATAAATATCTTCTAATTTGCATGATAGCTGTAACAAAATTTGCATCGTTATCATTACTTGGAATGATGACAGCTTTTAATGCTGGAACATTTAAAGGTTGTATTAAATTCCTATATAAAAGATAACTTATTTGTTTTTTTATCTTATTAACAGATGACTTTTTTATGCTAACATTATCACCTGATAAACTATATCCTAAAAAATCGATATACGATTTATTCCTATCAAATTCTGACGGCATTCCCCTTTTTGATAATAAACTAATTCCCTCTGATTTCTGAAAATTTATTCGAACACCAGCTTGCTTAGAGAATTCATTAATGATATTAAAAGATTTACATATTTTTGCATAATCCTCTGACCATATAATGGTATCATCTGCATACCTTGCAAATCGTAATCCTTCTTTTTCTAATTTTTTATCTAATTCCCAACATACTAAATTTGCTAAAAAAAGAGAAATTGAAGTTCCTTGTGGAATTCCTTTACCAAGCGGCTTAAGAAATTTATATATTAAATCCTTTTCAAATTCACTTACTAAAAATCCATTATTATCAAGTTGCTTTAAAAGATAATGATGTTCAATGGAGCCAAAAAAATCTTGAAAATCAAACTCAGCAATAAACATTCTTGGACTTTCTTTTATATCTAATGCTATGTCTTGAATAGCGAAATGTACATTTCTATCATTTCTATATGCATAAGAAAAGGAACTAAATCTATGCTTATTTTTGCCTATCAAACTTTGATACAGATAGTTGGAGACTGCTTCATCTGGAAGCTGAAAAATATAAACTGGTCTAGTTTTGGAACTATTCTTCTTTGGGACTTGCTTTAAATATGGTTTAAATGGTTCATAACTACCATCAATAAGTTTTTTAAAAATCGATTTGGTAATAGATTCTTTATGTTTCAATACATAGAAAGGGTTATGCTTTTTATCTTCATGCCAATGTTCAGGTGTTTTTACCTCTTTTTTTTCTGGATTCTCTATTCTTCTTAAATTTCTTTGATATACCAACTCTAAATTATTATGATAATCATGATGCTCTTGAGCTTGTCTAGAGGCAACTTCTTCAATATGCTTTGAAATTTGCTGTTTTAACATATAATCCCCCCACATAAAAAAACCTTGTTCAAACGAACAAGGTACACGGTATCTACACTTAAAAATAAGTCTCCACTTTCGAACGATTAAAGGAGTATTAATCGTTCTCCAAATTCAGTATTACCTGAAGAATGTAGAATCCGCTCGTCATCTAATGACATATCTACATATTACAAAAAAGATTCTAAAATGTAAATATTATTCTTTAGATATTTACAACTTATTCCTGTATAATTAAAACAACTTCTCAATTAAATCTCATCACTACTATAAACAAAAAATACTTTCCTGAATTCGCTTTGCAATTTTTCTTTCCCCCCTCTCCACCACTGTTTGCACCGTACTACGACTTATCACTAAATAACTAGCAATCTCACTATATGATAAACAATATCCCCTAGACATCAAATATAATTCTTTTTCCCGCTCAGTTAATGTAGATAATGCATCTTCTAATTGAACCCTTGCCCATTCGCCAATTGTGTGCTCTTGCACTTGATTATCCCACTCATAAATATTATCATCCATATTCCGAAAATAACGTTGCATCAACAATGGATCATAAACCTTTTCACGTTGATATGCCGCTCTTCTTTCAATCCCTCTTCGGTTACCAGGCCGTCTCGCTGTCTGCATCCATTCCAAAGCAAACTCTAGATCTGAAATCATTTCAGAATATATCTTATGCTCTTCTTCCTCAGCTGTTCCTTTAGCTTGTTTGATGGTCTTCAAAGACTGCTTATACTCTTTAATTAATTCTTCCATTACCTCATTCCCTTTCTTTCCAAAATAAAAAAGGACACTGATTCTTTAGAACAGTTAAATAACTGTTCTAAAGAATCAGTGTCCTCACGCTTTCGTTCTCGGACTACTTAATCTTGTTCTCTATCTTCTTTGATGGATCCTAAAATCGCTAAAAACAAATTTGCTTTATCTATAATACGATGATTTCTTATTGCCAAAATCAGTATCACTGGAAATATAATGCTTGGAATTAGCATTATGTTCATATTACTGTTTCCTACAATGTCTATAATTGTTTTAACATAACTTATATCCGTTCCACCAACCTTACTGGAAATTTGCGCTAATTGTGCCGTGGTAGCTATTAATATCGATACTATAATCCCGATAAAAGTAGCAAGTATTGTATAAATTTGAAAATTAATTTTTGCAGTATCAATATAAGAAACTAACATAGAATAATAAAGGTTTAGCTGCTTCTTATCACTGATTTCTAAGTCTATATACTCTTTAAACTTTTCCATTTCCCGAAGGTTGTTACCCTTTTTAAAGCTTGTATACTCCTCATTTAGGTAACTATATATGCTACGACTTTTCTCTATCCCACGCATTCTTGCTTCCTCTTGGATATTTGTATTACTACTATTTTGAACTTACTCATTTGTATTAACCTCAGACAAAAAAGATTCCTCTCAAATCATTCTAAATATTTTTATATAATTTAATATTAATATAAAAATATTAATTAAAACAACTCACTTTCTTCAAATTTAATCCTTTTTGCTTGTCCCTTTACTGTCTCAATAATTGTAAAACCATGTTCAACAGCTTCACACATCTTCACTTTCCCCTGAGTTCCATCTAACACTAATACAATTATTTTTCCCGATTCAATTTTCTGCTCAATCTTCATTTCTTCTACATTTATTTTCATTTCTTTTATTCTCACGCTAAACACTCCTGTTTATTATAGTTATTTTTTTGTAAGTAGGGAGTGATCTCAGTTTTGTATTTTATAAATTGCCACTACGAATATACAATTCACCTCCTACCCTATTCATTAAGGCTTTAAAATACTTATAAAAGCATCATGAATCTCCCTTTATACATACCCTACAACATATACTGGCATAAATGATTGTTCTACCGATAAATGTAAACGTATAAGAATTGGCTCTTTTATATCACGGGCATATTTACACAGTTCTTCAGCTCTTTCCCAATCAAATCCATTATCCTCAACTCGTTTATACCGCCAGATTCCAAGTGTATATTCTTCAAACAACTCATAGCAATCATCTGGTGCTGTTGTTTTTGGAATTTCATCAATCGCCTTTGCTTTACTTGGTATTTGGACAATAATATCTGTATAGCGAACTTTAGAGTTTACCCTCCTGACATTGGCCTTTTTAATATCAAATGCAGTAACTGGTTCAACATCAAATATCGTTAGTTGTTCAGGCATTACAATCCCTCCAAACCCGTACTTCTTGGAGATACTTTTCGTTTCTCGGCTTGATCATAGACTAGCAAAATGACTTCTTGAGGTTTCCGTTTAAATACCTTCGAAATGTTCTCTACGGAAATACCAGCCTTCCACATCTCTCGAAAATCATTAATCTGTTGGTTACTCCACCCATGATTAAATTGCTCTAGCATAATATAATCTGCTTCCATTTGACTTAAGCCTCTTTTCGATATTTAGCTAATACTTGTTCTAAACGTTTACGTTCACCCTCTAAATCCATTTTCTCGTGCTTTACAGGCTGAGATTGCACTTCTGTATCTTGTGTATGTAACCAATCAGGGACGATTTCTTGTCTAGTATTACTTCTTCCACCACGAGACTGGTATTTCTTACGGAATTGAGCTTGTGCAGCTTCAACGTCAGTAATACTCTTATACCCTTTAGCATGCCAATCTCTTAATATACCTTGAACATAAGACATATTAGGTGCATTCTTTTCTAAAGCTATTTGCATTGCTTTAATAACAAGCTGTGCATTCAAATCTTCAATCCACGCATTAATCCCTTCAGCCACAAATGGTTTAAGAACTCCAAAGTTTTGCTCATAAAATGCTATTGGATTTTCTTCTGCAACTTTTTTATCTCTTGAGCAGCTTGCTGCTTCTTCTTTTGTTTTTGTTTCTTCTTTTTCTTTTGTTTCTTCTTTTGTTTCTTCTTTTTCCTTCATAGGGTCTTCGAAGCCCCTTATAAGCCACTCAAAACGAGCTTGGAAGTATTCCTTAATACGAGGAATTTTAAAATCTTGCTGCTTTTCTAACTCTAAACATGTCTCATAAAAATCAATTAAAAAATCTTCACACTTAATATTCTGAATTTCTTTTAACACACACTTTTCAATATTCAAATTTGTAATAGCATTGAATTTAAGCCAATTAAGCAACATAATTTCTTTCGTCTTTTTGTTGTAATGAATTTTCCCGTAATCAGCAAAACGCTCTAGCAGCTTCTCAACCGTTTCACGGTTATATCCTGTATCCATTTCTATCACTCGTAATGGAAGCTCATAGATACCACTCTGAGAAGTTTTGCTATTAGTCATTAAGTATAAGTAGAAGTATTTCTCCTCCGGTGTAAGATCTAAAACGAACGCATCTTGCCAATATGAAACTTGAACAGGTCTATAAACTGCCATATTATTCATCCTCCATTGTTTTACTTGATTTACTTTGATATACTTAATCCAATTCAATTTTTAGAATGACTCTCTATTAGAGTCTAAAATCTATCACTCTGCCAAGTGATAGATTTTTTATTTTCTTCGACTAACTACTGATGCATTAATCCCCTGCCCTTGAAGGCTTTTAACAACTACACGATAACTCTTTGATACATCGTGAACCTCTTTTTCATTACGAAGGCTCTTGAATTCTTTTGCGCATCTATTTAATTCATTCTCCCAATGATCTGCTTCATCTAATGAACTAGCATTGAACATGCTATGAATACATGTCACCATGCAGTTATGTAATTCATTTGCAAAAGCAAAATCACCTGGTAGAACTAAGTCGAACAGACGATTACATTCTACTTTCATAATTTGCTCCCCATTTTTAATAATTTGATACTGTACGCATCGTTATGACCAGAATGTAAAGTATATTAAGCGGTTAGAGTTAACCAATCTTTCTGGTCATAACGACAAGCACAACAGCTTGTCGCACTAAATTGTTATATGCTATAATTTATCTATCGTCATGATTGGCTATCGCAAGCTACGCGGTGGCCTTTCCTTTTTTCTTTTTGTTTTTCAAAACAAATGCTGCTTCTATAATTCGAATTCTTATCTCCATTAATTTCTTCTCTTGTTTTAAATCCCTAGCTTTCATATAGTCTCCACAAACTGCTGCAATTCTAATATCACCATATAAATTTGCTTCCTTACGAATTAGCGTTTTATATTGATTTAAAGTTGGACTTGCATAATCAATTGTCATAACTTAAACCTCCCCAATAAAATAATTAAATTAACCTTTTATATACTTCCTAGCTCGTAATGATACTTTCCAGTACTTAAAAATTTCTTTCATTGAAAAACCATATTGATCACATAGGACCGCTACGAGGCTCATCATTGAACCTGTAGCATCCAAGATTTCATGCATTACCTTTTTCAAATCCTCTTTCTCTCTTTCGGACCAAGTTTCTGAGGGCTTAGACCAACATACTGTATCAAGTTGTTCCAAAGCTTTGTTTGTCTCTTGATAAACCATGTATCTCATACTTGTAGGATGATGATCTATGTGCTCTCCATTGAAGAACGGGATACTTACATCCCCTGTTGCTTCACTCCACATTTTAAAAAACAACTGCGGATCATTAATTCCTTCAGTAATGCATTTTCGTAAATCTTCTGGTAAGCGTCGTTGTTCAGTTTCATATTTTGCTAGTGACTCACGACTCACGGGGATTTCTAAGGAGAGTTGTTCTTGGGTGATTCCCTTTCGTTTGCGTGCCATAGCAACTTCTTTTCCTATGGACATCGTTTACTTCCCCCATTCGTACCTAAAGCAATATTTATTTGTGACAACTTACTATGGTAATGTACTATTAGACGGATTCTTTAAATGGATTGTAATACTCTGTATTATTTTCTACCCAGTCAGTATGATTTTCCATCCATTTAAAAAGAAGATGTGTAGGAATAAGAACTCCTGCTTCGCGACATACTGGAAAATCAGAACGGTTTAATAACTCAGATGCTTTAGTGCGTTTAATATGTAATAATGCCATTAATTCTGTAATAGTTAAAAATGGTGGTAGTTCTTTCATTGGTTGTAGATGTTCTGTTGCTCTTCGTACTTCTTCTCGGATGATTTGACGAAATGATTCAATATCAAATTTAATCATCGTATACACCTCTTTCTGCTTACAGTATCTTTTTGTAAATTATGGTTTACAAAAACATCTAAAATATATTTTCTACATTAGTCCCTAAAACTTTAGCAATCTTTATTGCTAATTTTACATTGGGCTGCTTTTTATTATTTTCTATTTCAGAAATATACGTACGAGATAAACCAACATAGCTCGCTAACCGTTCTTGAGATAGTAATTTCTCCTTTCTGAATAAAGCTAATTTATTCATACAATTTCTCCTTTCGTTGTATTCATATGAATACAAAACATATTGTAAACTATGATTTACTATATTGTCAACAATGGTTTACTTATCTTTTTATCTATTTTTGTTTCTTTTTGTAAATTATTGTTTACAATTATATTAGGAGGATGAAGTATGAAAAAAACTCTTGGTGAAATCATTAAAAATTATCGTTTAACACATAAACTCTCCTTGCGAGATTTTGCTCAAAAATGTGATGTCAGTCATGCATACATAGACAAGCTTGAAAAAGGTATTGATCCCAGAAATGGCAAACCTGTAGAACCGACACTATTAGTAATAGAAAAAATATCAAAAGCTATGGATAAAAAAACAGAAAATCTTTTAGAAGAAATAGGCTTTATTGAAGGGGAAAGAAGTGACGCAAAAAAAGATATAATTAATGACCCAGAACTTGGACTTTGGTTTAAAGATATTAAAGAAGCTTCTCCTGAGAAACGTGAAGAGTTAAAACGGTTTTGGGAGTTTATAATGCAGAATGAAAAGACTAAACAAAATAAAGATAAATAAAGTCAAGAACTAATCCTCAACCCTATTTATCTTTATTTTAATATTTTCCCTTTATAAAAAAGACCCTTTTGAGGAATTCAAAAAATATTTTAATTATTATATGTATAAATTCTCTTTTACTAACTTTACATATACCATTAGCCTATTTTTTCATTAACATAATCATAGGTAAATCATATAGCACAAGAATTTTTTCCTGTGCTATTATTAATTTGTTGTTTCTCAATTAAAATTAAATCTACTCAAACAAATTAGATAAAGTTTCATCGATTATCCCATCTATTCCCTCATCATCTGTTACAAACCATCCCTTTACTTCATCTAATTCTACATTAGAATTTTCAATTACAAAAGATATGAATGGTTTTAGTGTAGTAAACATACTAATTATCTCTTTAGATCCTATTCTATAATGCTCTGATCCATTTAGAAAACTTCTACCACCAAGATTAATCAACATGCCACCTCCAACATATGAGCCGTACAGTTTTTCTTCCAAATAATATGGTACCAATACCCCTTGTAAAATTTCATTCATATTTATAATAAAATTCGAAAATTTGATTCCTTGAAATTTACAGTTTTGAATCATAGATGTCTCGATCTTGGAATTACGAATGTATGTATTTTCAAAATTCCCATACCTTAAATTACAATCTTCAAAATCTACATATTTAAAGGTTGAATTCTCAAAGTTCGCGTTATTTAAATGACAATTTTCAAAAACAATATTATTAAATTTACTATAAGAAAAATCTATATTTCCTAGCCGTAACCCCGATAGCAAATAGGTTCTGGATCTCTCACGCCCTAAGTTATAATCATTATCTATAGATTCCATATTTATCCCCTGAAAACAATCCTGACTCCATTCAGGGGCCGCACTACCAGCAAAATGATTCCAGTTTTTAAACATTTTAAACAAAACTGAATAATCCTCCATCTTAGATAAGAAAAATTGTTTATTGTTTATATCATTGTACAATGTAGTCCCTGTAATAAGCCCTAGCCATCGATCTATATCAGGAACATTTTGATCTATTGGTAACGGCACCTTTAATAATTCATTATCAAATAGAGCTGTATGTTGCGAAATCGGTTTAATTAGAAAGTAATTCGAACTTGATTGAATTATAGATAATGATAATTCAACTATTTTATTCAATACTTTCTCATCTATTGGCCATTCATTTAAAAGTATGTCTGGTATTTTAGTAGTATTAGAATCAAATGTGACTTCATCAAACCATTTATACTTTAGTTTATGTGTAAATAGGTCTTTACCATATTCCGGAATGCATAGTGATGCTAACATTGGGAAAAGCAATCTTCGTCTTTTCATTACCTCTTCCACTGAACTATCAGAAACACTTTCTTTTAATAGATTTAATAATCCTTTAAAAAATTCTATAGTTTGTGCAGTAGGATTTCCTATATTCAATCTAATCCTAGCCTCTTCAACACTTGTATTGTCATTAAGAGCATAATTTATGAATACTTTTAAATAGTATTCAGCAAGAAGCATTTCCGCGAAAGATTGATGCTGGAAATAAAAATGATTTCCATCTTGTCCGAAATAACACTGTGATAAAAATCTTATCTCCTCTACTTCTTTATATTGTTCTTTTTTTGCATTATCGTTCTTATCTATTACAGCACCTTCTAACGTATTACTTATATTTTCTTTAGTTAATAAGCTTCTACTTTTGCCGATATGATTTTCAAATAACCATAAAGCTGCCGTAGAATGCAAAATATTTCTAAACCTAAATTCATCTAATAAATTAATCACCTTAACTGACTCCATGTACTTTGCTTCTTTAGTAAGTAGATTAATAAAAGATAAATATATTCCAATTTTATTGGTACCAGAAAGCTCCTCCTTATTTATTATTAATTTATATAGAATATAGGCAAAAATAGGTCTCTTCAATTCATCATGTGTTAATATTTTTTTATCTATTAATTCTTTATAAACATCTATTCTTAATCCAGTATTCAGGCTATTGATGATTTCTCTCCCAATCCCTTTATAGCTATCAAGTTTTAAATCTTCCTCTCTTAATAAACTATCATATAACCAATCATTAAATTGAAACTTTAAAAAACCATATAGGGAAATATAATGCGCTATTGGCCTTTCCTCATCATTATTTATTGTAAATGGTCTATGTTGATTTAATTGTTTTTGTAGTCCGTATTCTATTGGTCTAGATGTAACTATTACTCTATTTTTTCTAGATCTTGTTACATCTAGATTCTGTATTCGCTTAACAGATAAAACAACTTTTTCAATATGTTCTTCATTCAGATTCCCCGATTCATCTAATGAATCAACTAAAAAACAATATTCCTTTGATTTGAAGGAATCCTCAGCTAAATCAATACCATACCTCCTTCCTAAATAATCACTAATGACACCATATACACTATCTTGATTATAAGTATCAAATTCTCTTAAATTAAAATATACTGGGAATAAGCCCTCACCACGTTGTTGATATTTCTTTGCTAACTGTGAGGCATAATACTTCATAAAAGTCGACTTCCCTTTTCCAAAGTCAGCTATTACAAATAGTACTTTTTCTATATTATCCTCTGTTTCAGAAAAATATTGTTTAATTAAATTTTCAATTGGCTCTAATTTTTTTTCTTCCTCATCAATATCAGTTATATTTTCATCTGAGTATTCACTACTCTCATTTCTATACTGTGTAACCTTCCTCCAACTTGCATAAGTTGTTTGATATCTAAACTCCTCTGATTGAACATATCCAATTTTTTCTAAGTTTAGAGTGTCATTTAATAATCTTAATTCATTATTTTTTAACAATGCATCCTGTATTTCTTCAAAATGCCGAGGATAATCCTCACCAAACTGCTTTTCCACTTCACTCGCAATATTCTCGTTAAAATCTTTTACAAAAAAATTAATTATTCGTTGCTTCTCACATGGCTCTTCTAAAATAATCTGATCTAACAAATGCTCACATGATTCCCTTATAAAATGCACAGCTGGATGTTTTATTGGAGTATAGTGCAAGATAATATCCGAATTACAAATATTATCCTGTTTGTTTTTTATACTTGTCTCAAATAAATCTATTATATGATTTTGCACATGAATATCTATTGAAAAATCTTCTAATTTTCCCAAAGACTGCTCTGCCTGTATACACGCTGAAAGGAAATAAGTACCTAATCCAAAATTCTCAAGTTTTTTTTCAGATTGACGCTCAAAATATTTATCAATTAGTTGTTGGCCAAATAACTTTACGGTTATCCCCACTAAACCGTTTGTATTTTCAAGAGCTTTAACTGCATTTTTCTCAACATAATCTTTAAGATTATCCACAGTAAACTTAGAAATGAATGGAATTGTATCTTTGAAACTCTCCAATATTTTTTTATTTTGCAACATTTTACTCATACTATCACTTATCCTTTTAATTAATTATTTTCAAAAATAAAATTATTCTTTTTTAATTAATACCTATTTATACTTAAGTTTTATGTATCGATTCATTAAAGGGAACTCTGTAATTTTTCTATTGTTGGTATATCAGCTGGGGCCCACTCAAGCTCTAGCAAATTAGCGACACTAACCCATTTCAGTTTCGCATGTTGAAAAGCTTCAGGTATACCGTACTCAATACACGCTTTAAATGTAACTAGATGAACAATAATATTCTCATACTCATACTCAATTTCTTCTACTTTTTCTCCTATAGAAATAATACAATTTAGTTCTTCTTTAATCTCACGTACTAAAGCTTCTTGTAAAGTTTCTCCCTCTTTTATCTTTCCACCCGGAAACTCCCAATAGTTGGGTAGTGACATTGTAGGAGAACGCAATGCACACAACACTTCATTATCATCATTAAATATAACCGCTCCAACGACGGAAACTATGTTTTTCATGTTCAATCATTCCTTAGAGGTTTTAGTGTAATTCAATTATCATCTTCATTCTTATATTGGTCTAATTTTACTTTTAACTTCATAACATCATTTTTATCATTTAGAACATGTAGACGACGGTGGCAGTTTGCACACACTCCTACTGTGTTATAGATAGTATCTTCTCCTCCTTCAGATAACCATTCTACATGATGAGATTCAAGATAAGGATTCCCTTTTTTATCTTCAAATGGAGCTTCTTGCTCACATAACTCACATATGCCATTTGCACGCCTTTTTGAGCACTCTGCCACAAATTCATTTCTTTGGTACGTTTCAGTTTTTGTATATCGTTTATTACTAACAGGCGCAGCTTTCTTAGCTCTCTCCTTTAATTCTTGGTAATCTAATTTTCTTGCTTCCTTTTGTTCTTTCTCCTGTTTGCTTTGAACCACTTTATTTGAAAGTATTACATTATCTTTTAATAAACGAATTGGAAAAACCCATACCATCCTATCTTTACCTTGTGTATCTTCCTGTATCTCTTGAAAAGGTTCCTCTATAAGTTTAACTTGCCCCATGAAGATATGTTCACCAGGTCGAAACGCCTCAAACAAATATATACTTACTCCATTTTCATTGGATTCGTACAATGTTTTGTTTTGGTTTCCATCTAGTGTTTGATGTCCTTCTTGTCCCATTCCTGTATAAAATAATATATCTTTATCCCAACGATCATCATAAATACCTTTTGTATGATCAGAAAATAATACTAATGTATTTGTCTTTTTAGATCGCCTCATTCCACCCATGTTTCCACATTTAAAATGTTTAGCAATTTCACTATTATCGTATATTTTACCTATTTCCATTGAATCGATGTCTTTTCTAATACTTTTTAACCACTCTCTTACTTTCTCTATATCATACCCTTTATCACGAGTACTAATTTTATAGAAAGGTAATCCTTCTTTTTCCATAGTGACCAAAGTATCTCTAGATAAATTGAAATGTTTTATAATTTGTTTTTGTGTTACCATTGTTTTCATTTCCAACTACTCTCAACCCTCTTTGCCATATATTTCTTTCATTTATTACCGTATCTTAACATTTAATTCCTGGCAAGATATAAATTAGCAATCTCACATAGTTTAATATTTTAAAATCAATATATAAAAATAAAACTTCAAACTTTTTCTCTTTTATTATAAAATAAGAACAAATGTTCTTATTTTATAATTTAAACGGAGTGAAAATTATGTTTCAATCGCAACCCTACTACACGACACAACTCGAAGACTATATTCAGCACATGTACCATTCCTTATCTATTATTGTTCCAGAACAAATTGATATGATTGAGATTGCGAATAAATTAAATATTTGGCTCTATTGTGCTCCATTTGGTAGCCATGCTATCGAAAGGAACGGAATGTATAGCCTAATAATTGATAATCGACAAACAAAACAAAAGCAATGGGAGGATTTTGGACATGAACTATGTCACATACTCTTACATTCTGGTAACCAATTATTAATGTCTAAGATGTTTCTTGATTACCAAGAAGCAAAAGCTAAGAATTTTGAATTACAGTTTTGTATTCCAACTTTTATGTTAAGAAACTTGTCTCCTTCATATTTAACAGCACATTTTATAGCTGAGACTTTTAACGTCTCACTCCAATTCGCTGAAAAAAGGCTACTGCGTTTTGAAAATCAACTATTAGCTAGTAAGTTACAAGATGACATTACTCAACACTACAAAATGAGTTAATAACTTTTTAAGGAGGGTTCAATTTGAAGGGATACTTTCGTAAACGTGGAGACAGATGGGCGTTTACTATAGATGTTGGTATAGATCCATTGACAGGCAAAAGAAAGCAAAAAAATAAAGGTGGATTTAGAACAAAAAAAGAAGCTCAAAATGCTGCTGCAACGATGATTACAGAGATAGAGAAAGGAATATATTTTGATGACAAACAATTAACTGTTTTAGATGTATGGGAAAAGTTAAAGCCTCTTCGTAAAGCTGAATTAAAAATTACATCTTATGAGAAAGACATGAGCTTAGTAAAGCTCTATATCCTTCCCCCATTTAGTTATAAAAAAATTAAAAGTATTAAGCCCATAATGATTCAAAGCTACTATGCTGAACTTAAGGAAAAAGGACTATCAAATGGTACAATCAGCAATATCCATCGCTGTCTAAGATGCATTTTCAAACACGCTGTAGAATGGGAAATCATACATGATAATATAATGAATAAGGTTAAAAAACCACGTGAAGAGCAAGGTGAAATGAAAACATGGTCCAGCGAAGAATGTAATCGATTCCTCCAGTATCTAGAAGAAAAAAATATTAAGTACCATATGTTCTTCTTACTTGCAATCTATACAGGTATGAGACGCGGAGAATTACTTGCACTAACATGGAAAGATATTGACTTTGATAATAAACGTATCCTGGTTAATAAATCGCTTGTAAAAACAGAAAAAGGACTTTTTAAAGCTGCTACAAAAACTAAGTCTTCAAATAGAAGCATTAGTATCTCTTCTTTTGTTATAGGGAAGTTACAATCCTACTACTCCTATAAAAAGAAAGAATTTTTCCGCTGGGGTATACACTTGAATGAAGAGACCTATATTTTCACTGGCAATACGATACATTCGCCCTTACATATAGATGCTCCCCATCGCTTTTTGAATGATCACTATAAAAAAGCTGGTGTTCCCCGAATTCGTATACATGACTTACGACATACTCACGCTACACTCATGCTTCAGGCTGGAGAACACCCTAAAATCGTACAAGATCGCTTAGGACACTCATCTATTCAAATGACGTTAGACAAGTATAGCCACATCACACAGAACATGCAGCAACAAGCAGCAGAAAACTTCGAGAGCGTAATAAAATCTAATGAAAACACCTGATAAAAAATGAACAAATTAAATGTGAGCAAAATGTGAACATCGAGGTGAATCACCACTTATAAACCTTGATATAATAAGGTTTCTCATACTATATCGTTGAATCTTGGGAGAAGAATGAACANGCAAAATGTGAACATCGAGGTGAATCACCACTTATAAACCTTGATATAATAAGGTTTCTCATACTATATCGTTGAATCTTGGGAGAAGAATGAACAGTTTTAGAATTGTTTATTTGATAAAATATAAAAAACACAAAAGTGCCAAACCCCTTATACCACAAGGGTTTTGGCACTTTTTAATATCTAAAACAAATTTTATTGAAATAATTATTTTTATAGATTTACATACTTTTTTATATAGTACGTGAACATATACAGTACAAAATTACACCTTTGTATACACATTTTTAGAAACATCTTACGTTTATCAAACAATAACCAAAAGACGTACCTGCAACCTCATCATATAAATAATAGATATTAAAAAGAGGACACTATAAGCGCCCTCTTCCTTAGGTTTTAAATATGTTCTCCATGATCCATAAACACTTCAATTGCTTCGTTTTGTGGTATGTCTTTTACATTAGTAAGACCAAAAGTAAAAACAGCGGATAACATCATCATTAATAAGATTGCTTTTTTCATTTTAGCGCCCTTCTTTCTATGCTCTTTTTGTCTGCATCTAAAGCGATGTGCAAATACTTGCTTGCTTTTCTGTGATTTTCTGAACCATAGAATCTTTCACCTAAAAGAGAAGCATATTCTTTTACCCAATCATATAATTCTTCTTTTTCAAAATACGAAATACCTTCTATAACCACATTTTCTAATTCTTCTTGCGGTACATAGTTATGTACTGCTTTTAAAATTCGGAAATGATGACGATAACATAAGTCGCTAATCTTATAGCCATTCTCAATATATTCATTAGCGATATGACTATAACCTAACTTAAAATGTTCTCTTGCTAAAAGAAACATAGTTTTAGCGTTATTTTCTAATGAATCCTCTAAGTGTTTAATTGCTAACTCTGGCATGTTTTGACTTGCGTATAAAAGTCCTAAATTATGCTTAACTCGTTTAATAAGAAGTTCATCATTAGATTTTTGGAAGGTACCTAGTGCTGAAAGTAAATATTCCTCTGCACTTTCGAATTCATTTAGTCGAATGTGTGCCATTCCTAAAGTATTTAAGCATGCTGCAGTTTTTAATTCATACCCTGGACTAATTGAAAATACTTCATTCGCCTTTGTAGCAAATTGAACTGCTAGGATCGGTTTTAATACGTGATAGTAATGGACTGCAAGCCAATAATTAAATTCAGCTTTTTCAATTTCATCATGCATGTACTCTAAAAATGTTTCAGCTTTTTCAAATTGCATTCTTGCTTCACTATGGTTTGCTTTATTAATAGCGTAAATTGCTTTAAATAAATGATGATAGTACTCTAAAAATGTTTCTGTAGACTCTGGTAAAGGCTCGATTTTGTCCAGAATATCTTTTGTACTATCCATATCCCGAATTAGCAGTTTATACCGTGCATTCAATAAAGCGTAGTAGACTAATATTGTTTGGTCTTCCTTAATATTATTGATTTTATTTGCAATATCTTCTTTTATTTTCTGAGACTGTAATACACGTTGTGAAATCATAGCTTGATACCATTCGTTTAATAATTTTGTGATTTCTTCTTTAGAAATAATGTCAACACTCATCTACTTCTACCCCCTTTTGTTAAATGTTATCATGACATGCTTGTTTGCATAAATAAGTTTTTGAATATTCTAACTTGAAAAAATTATTTTTGAATATTCATGTTAACAAAATGGTCCCTTTTCAAACCTTAAAAAAGAACACATGTTTGTTTGTAGTGGCATTAAAAAAACAAAAGTGAGGTATTACATCATGGGATATAACAGCTTTCCTGTAGTACGTGGAAGAGGTATGGTGAAATGGAATCCGTTTGCTTCAATACCGGAGCAATACGAGGAAATACATAGAATGTTTGAGGAACAATATAAAGTACCTAAACCTTTTTTAACACAAGATACTATGGAACGAATAGAAAGAGCGTTAATGCAATCTTTTCACGAGGAAGAAGAAATACATATCTCATACTATCGTGATGGAATGGTGCAAGACATGTACATAAATGTATTACATATTGAACCGATGACGAAAACTATATATTGTACAGATGCCTTTGGTTTGAATACTAAGTTTAAGTTTAATGAATTGGTGAATATAAATTAAAAGAAGCCGCCCGACAGGACTGAACTGCACCCCAATTGTTAGACACAGTCTAACAATTGGGATGCAGTTCACATATATAGGTGGCTTTTGTACGACAAAAAAAAAGAGCTCTGCTATACAGCAGAGCAAAAGAAAAATATATAACCCTATAAAAATAATACAAATTATTGATACTTTCAAAAGACGAAATTTAAATTTCCATCACAATAATAGCTATGTTTAAGTATGAAACATTCTACCTTCACTATAGCTATGAATATTCTTATTTTAGAATTCCATAGTATCCAAATAGCTCTTTGAGAGATACCTCAATACCGAACTTCTTCAAAGAATCTTTTCTTTGTTCAAAGAGAAGTTCTAAAACTTTTTTCTTATCTTTGTCTCTTCCATAATGAATCAACCTATGACAGTTCGGACATATACTAACTATATTTCCAACAACATCTAAACTATTTTCAAAATCATGTTGCATTCTTAACGGTATTAGATGATGGGCCTCCATATAATTTTTTCGGCTGGCTTCCGATACAAATGTTTCATGTGTGTCATCTATTTCACATTTAAATTCTGCCTGTTTAATAGCTTGTTTAGCTTTTTTCGGATCACGAGGCCATACTTCCCTACCAGATTCCATTTTAGTTTTTTTTTCGATTTTCCGGTTTCTCTTCTTCTGCAATCTTTACTTTACTAAAATCCGAATCAATATTAGCCTGATACATATCTTCCTCTTGCTCATCCTCAGAAAGAATAAAGCTCTCATTCAACGCTTTAATAATATTATCAATAGATTTATATTTTGCTAATTTTGTTGAATCAATATATGAATATATAAATTTAAAAGATTAAAATAAAAATAAGTACACATGTTTTATTAGGAGGTATATGTATGTCCAACAGCACTTCATGGCTAGATGAAATTATAGCAATATTAACCGAACTAGATGGAGCAGGAACACTGAATCAAATTAAAACAAAGGTTATGGAGCGTAATAAAATTGACTTGAATAGATACCAACACGAACAGTCTATAGCTGCAAGAATTAGAAAGACCATTTATCAGGTAAACTATCATAAAAACGTTCAATGGCCGCTACTAAAACTAAATCTTCTAAATGAGCAGTTTTAAGGTTGTTTATTTTTAAAAACATCAAAAATGCCAAATCCCTTATATCACAAAGGATTTGGCATTTTTAAGTATCTAGAACACGCGCTAAATTTAAGGAGAAATTAACAGACATGAGTCCGGTATAATGCCGTGTCCACACCCAAGGATCGGTTACATAAAATAGCGTATCTAACCTGGGAAGTCTATTGGCCTTTTTCCCTTATAGTAACGCTCTCTTCTACTAAGACCTTTTCTTTCTAGGGCCTACAATTAATTTAATCGCTGTTCTTTCTTCATTATTGATAGAAATCTCTTGAAACGCTGGAACAAAAGCTAAGTCAATACCACTTGGAGCGACGAACCCTCTTGCAATCGCAATTGCTTTAATCGCTTGATTTATAGCTCCAGCCCCAATCGCTTGAATTTCCACATTACCACTTGTTCTTAGTACTCCTGCTATTGCACCTGCGACTGAATTTGGGCTTGATTTTGAAGATACCTTTAATATATTTTCCATGTAAGTTGCTCCCTCTATTATTTAATCTCTCTTTCGTTACAATTTTAAATATTTTAGCGTATCTTTAATTACTATTCACACCAAAAACAAACGATGCTTCATATGTATATTATTCTATATTTTCTGACTTTTTCCTGCTCAGCTACGCAAATAAAAAATAAACTAAATAACCTAATATAAATATAGATAAATATTATATTTTCACCAAATGATAACATCCATACAGCTAAAGGTAATATTTCTGTTTTGTCAGACTAAATAAATATAGTAAAGTGAAATTTTAATGAGTGGGGGTTTAATTCATCCCCCACCTAACTTCTTTGCTTTCGCTGAATTTTGAGATGGGAGTCTTACTGCTCGGAAAATAGTGGGATAAACGTTTCCTCGTTACTTCAATCTATTTAGAAATTCCATTTATTTTTCTATCAAATTATAAACCTTATCATCTTCAAAAGGTGTTACAGGTAATACCCAAATACTACACTTCATCATTTGACCACTTTATATTCCAAATCTATTTCCTTTTATAGTACAAGCATACACGCCAATTGTGATTCATCTTCATAAACTACTATGTGGTTTAAATTTATTAAGAATAGGAGGTAATATTTTGGGTTCATACTATCATTCTTCAAACTCGTATAAAAAATGCTCATGCAAATCTTCTTCCAGTTCAAATAAAAAATGTTCATGTGACCATTCACATAAACGAAGCTGTCCTGCATACGGAACTTTTTGGCAAACTGAATTTATAACTGTTCCTTTTGGCGATCCTTTTCCATTTAATCACGTTGGACCTTTAGCAGGAGGTGTTTCCTTACTAAATCCTACTACTATACACTTTAGACAAGCTGGTGATTATAGAGTTTCGTTCATTTCCAGTATTAATACTACTTTAAATCCTGTATTTCCACATATCCCAGTCATAACTATATTTTTAAATAACAATCCACTTGCTAATAGTCAAGGTGACTTCGCTATTCAAATGAATACTTCATCAAATAACGAATGTCTTCAACTCGTTGGCGAAACAATTGTTACAGTGCCTGCTAATTCAACTCTTCAACTTAGAAATAATAGTGGTTTTAATCGTCAAAGTATTGTAACTTGTGACAATGGTATAAATTCAGTTGAATTAACAGTTACAAAACTAAGTTAAAATTATTTCTTCACATTCAGATGCTATTTCAGCATCTTTTTTTATTGAATAACAGTTTTTTCAACTTTTATTATCTCTCCCCACATAAAAAAGTGCAGAATTCTTTCTAACACAAGATTTCTGCACTTTTTATTATACTTATTTATTCTTCCTTATTTCTCTACATAAACCGACTTAACAATCGTACGATTATATGGTTTTCCTTCTTTATTCATCCCTTTTATATCCATCGTAACGTTATATACTCCCGGTTGTTTTATATCTTTCAAAGCACCTGTAAATGTATTCGTATTAACATTTTGTAATTCATTAAATTCAGAGACTAACTTACCTTCTTTATTAACGACTCTTACTGTTATGGAAAGATCCCCTTTCATTTCAGGTGCTACAGGTGATTTTTTCAGTTTATACTCAGGTTTATTTATTTTAACTTTTGTAGGCATTCGAAGAACAAATGGTGCGTCATCCTTGTAATCGCTTACAACTAAATATGCATCTTTCGACTGCTTCGCCATCATTTTGATTTTCCATTCGCCTACTTCTAATTTATCAAACTTAAACGTTCTAATTGTCGCCCCATTAAAAAAAGATTCGCCTTCACCAGTAGTTATAGCGCTATCTTTATTTGCATAGATTTTTCCTTTTGGAGATACCATTTGTACTTCTACATCAGAAGAAGCAGTTAGTATAGAAACGATTCCTTCCGCTTTTTTATCAACTGTAACGGTTTGCTCTATCCACTGATTTTGTGGTAATTCGCCTCCTAAAATATTTTGATTTGAAGTTGTATTTAATTGTTCTAGATCTCCATTTGAACTAGTGCTGGATGCTACTAAAGCTGGTAATCCCACATTTGTCGTACGTAAATATGGTTCAATTCGTGCAAAAACAGCTGATCCTTTTCTTATATTGTCATGATCAAATCTGGAATCTGTAAATAAATGTGTACCGTACGATAGCTTCGCACTCCATTCATTTACTAGTCCATCATTTGAACCGTACGATGATAAATATAACCCACCCATAGATAATGCAGAAAATGTTGGCCCCCAGCTAGTTCCAGTAGCCGTATAGTAACGGTTTAATTTAGCTGCTGGGTTGTTATCTATTATTGAACGAAACTTTGCCATTTCACCTATTTGTAACGAATACGTACCATCATCTTTTTGACCTAATATAGAAGCAAGCCACCCTGCCCACCAACTATATGACAAATCTGCTAAATTTGAGCCGTGATGCGGTGTAGCAAGTGTAATAACATTTCCAACAAA
This sequence comes from Bacillus sp. XB1, assembly GCF_053557995.1. NCBI lineage: Bacteria > Bacillati > Bacillota > Bacilli > Caryophanales > Bacillaceae > Bacillus > Bacillus sp. XB1. The sequence continues at coordinate 1,614,264 of NZ_JBNRIL010000001.1, forward strand.
TCGATTCGCACCATATTCAACTAATGCGGCTTGTGTATCAATACCACCTTTACTATGCGCTACAATATTAACTTTTTTACCGAAATGATTATATATTTCTTCAAGTTTTTGTGCTAACAACTTTCCGTTATCCCACTGACTAGCGGAACCTTTCCCTGCAGCATCATACAATTGTATAAACACTGTTTGATAGCCTGCTTTTAAAGCATAATCATACATATCATTTATATCATGATATACTGTCTTTCCATACCAACTATCAGCATTACCATTTCTTCCTTGTACAAAGAGAATTGGCGGTTTATTCTCATCATAATTAGCAGGTTTTTGGCCTAAAAACCATTCTCCAGGTGTGAATACTTCTGTATCAGGAAACCCCTTTCCAAGCTCTTTTATAACTTCTGCCTGTACATTTGTGCTAATCGTTGGAGCCATGATAAAAAATACAATTAGTAAGGCCACACATCTTCTCATCAGTCGCATATTACTCCCCCTATTTTTTTGAAAGAAGGTGTTCTTTATAATATTTTATATTTTCCCTTCCTTAATAATAGCTAATCTTTTATTTTTAAAAGATGTTAGCCCTATTTTTAGAAGGTTACTAGTTGTATACCCTCTTCCTTAACTCTCGTTATTCTCTTTGTTTCTACCTCTTCCTTTTGATAGAATACGACAAAAAAGTTTCTCAATAATTGTTAACTTCGCTACACCCAGATATTTTTTAAATCATTATTGTTTATATAAAGCATACAAATCTTGAAAAAATTTTAGTAAAAAAACATTTTATTACTAGTTAGTTATTTAAAAATATAATAAAGATATGTACTTTCTTTTCATTAAATACAAACTAATTTTAAAGGAGCTTGTATTATAAGACTTTCCTACGATTAAAAATTAAACTGAAATTTCCGAATAGAAAATCATATTTCCAGAAACATATATTATGATAATTTCCGCACACTTGAATTAACTTTTTAGAAGTACTAACCTATCGGTGAGCAGAAGAAAATTCTGTAAAAAGAAAGGAGAATACTTTATGATGACCAAATTACAAAAGGAGTTTTTTAAACGCTTAGAAATTCCTGCAAAAGAAATAACATTTGATGATTTAGATGGAATTCTCTTGAAAATGGGAATGATTCTCCCCTATGAAAATCTTGATATTATGGCTGGTACTATTAAAAATATCTCAAAAGATAACTTAATAGAAAAGTTACTTATTCAAAAACGAGGTGGACTTTGTTATGAATTAAACTCCCTATTGTATTATTTTTTAATTGATTGTGGGTTTCAAGTATACAAAGTAGCCGGTACTGTTTATGACCTTTACGATAATAAATGGAAACCCGATGATGGTCATGTCATTATCATATTAAGTCATGAGGATAAAGATTATGTTGTGGATGCAGGTTTTGCATCTCATCTCCCTTTACATCCAGTCCCTTTTAACGGAGAAGTCATCTCCTCTCAAACAGGAGAATATCGAATTCGTAAGCGAAATACTCGAAAAGGTACGCATATTTTAGAAATGAGAAAAGGAGCTAACGGGGAATCTACAAGTTTCTTACAATCTGAACCTTCAAACGAATGGAAAATAGGCTATGCTTTCACTGTAGATCCAATAGATGAGAAAAAAGTGAATAAGATTCAAAAAGTGATTGTAGAGCATAAAGAATCTCCTTTTAATAAAGGAGCTATCACTTGTAAATTAACTACTTATGGTCACATATCATTAACAAATAAAAATTATACAGAAACCTTTAAAGGCACCAAAAATAAACGACCAATAGAATCTAAAGATTATGCTCGCATTCTTCGTGACTCTTTTGGAATAACGCAAGAGAAATATGTAGGAAAAACACTAGAAAGAGGCTAGTTGACTACAAGTATTTCATAATAAAGCAGATTCTATATTTAGAATCTGCTTTATTTTATATTTTGTTATAAATTAATTTAATTTTGTTGTTACCCTTTAATTTTCAATTATATACTCATCATCATATTTATCGTATTGTAGGCCTTTCCCTATCTTTGACTCCGTAACTTGATCTCTTAAAAACGGTGCAGCATCCATTTTACTAGTTGCAATTTCAATTCCATATTTTTTCGTTAAATGAGCTAACTCTATTAAAAACCACTCTCTTCGCAATGTAACTGGAATATCCAATGTTTTTCTTTTCATATATAATAGCACCTCTTTTATTTTCATAGCTTAAAAATATCACTGGATGCACTTATTAAAACTACCTTTCACCGCTAACATCCAATGAAACATTATAGTATATGCATGTCCATTTCAAACGTGCTATCACAAATATGATATTTAAGTTTACATAATTATATTATGTAATAGTAGAAAAGGAAGGCATGTCCCTTCCCCTTCTACTATAGAGATTTAAATTAAGAACATCTTGGTACACCTAAAGCTAAAAATAAACCTGCTACTCCCGCAGTAATCGGTACTTTTAACGTAATAACATCATCTACCTTCGTTACTAAAAAGTAAGCATTACCTTCTTGTAATATACAAGTTACCAACAATTGAAATTCCATTCAAATCTCCTCCTTTCAATCGATATACTATAATTTATGAAATCTCTTTCAAAAAGTAATAGGAAATATATCCATTTTTCCTTATATATAAAATAAATGTTTATAAGTCTATTAAAAATATTAATTTTCTAAATTTATACAAACCGTGTAATATCCAATAAACTCCTATATAATCAATAAGAAGAATCTTACAAATGGAGGTATGAAAATGTCGATTTTAAGTAATATTGGTGCAGCTTTATTTTTTATTGCTTTTATTCTTTTAATCTTATGTATCATTTCATTCTTTAAGAAAAATGGAAAAGCAAAACAATATGGACGTCCTACCGTTATTCTTTTTATGATTTCTATTATATTAATAACGGCCGGTACAACAAAATCGGAACACCCCGTCGTCGAGTTTTTTTCTACTTTAAGTTTCATTCTATTTATATTCTTCCTTGTTCTAGCAATCTTATCTGTTATTAAGAAAACAGGTGTAGCGAAAAAACAATTTATTATTACAGCTGTATTATTTGTCATTTTTGTTGCGTTATTAGGTATTTCAGCTCCTTCTTCTGAAAAAACGACAGCAACTAGTACAAAAGTTGCCTCTAATAATGAAGAGCCAAAAGATAGCGAACAGAAAAAAGAGCTAGAAAAGAAAGAGGCAGACGAAAAAACTCAAAAGCAAGAAGATGAGAAGCGTCTAGCCGAAGAACAAGCTCGTAAGCAAGAGGATGAAAAACGTCAGGCTGATGAACAAGCTCGTAAACAACAAGAAGAGCAAAAACGTCAGGCTGATGAACAAGCTCGTAAACAACAAGAAGAGCAAAAACGTCAGGCTGATGAACAAGCTCGTAAACAACAAGAAGAACAAAAACGTCAGGCTGATGAACAAGCTCGTAAACAACAAGAAGAACAAAAAGCACAGCAAGCTCAAACACAACCAGCTAATGGTAATACTGATAGTGCATACTACAAAAATTGTGCTGCAGTTAGAGCAGCTGGGAAAGCTCCTTTACATAAAGGGCAACCAGGTTATAGCTCTCATCTTGATCGTGATGGCGATGGAATTGCATGTGAAAAATAGTAATAAAAAAGAAGCTTTTACTAAGCTTCTTTTTTATTAACGTAAAATATTACCACTTATTACTTTCCCCCTTATTTTAATAACATTCTTCTTATTATTCTCAAAAACGACACAGAATAAGTGATTTCAATCACTACATAGATTTTAATTTATCGCTATTCTTAATTTAGATATTACATTAAAACTTTATGGAGGCATTCATATGGAACATACATTTACTGAAACTTCAATTGTTGGTGAGATTGTTACACAATTTCCGAAAGCTAGTGATCTTTTTAAATCATATAGAATAGATTTTTGTTGTGGCGGTAATAAGCCACTTATTGATGCAATTCATGAAAGAAATTTATCCGCTACTGAAGTGCTTACAGAGTTAAATACGCTTTATCATAATACGAAACGATTAAATGAATCGGAAATTGATTGGAAAAATGCTTCTTATCGTGAATTGATTGATTATGTTATAAATAAGCATCATCGCTATTTAAATGAAGAATTACCACAGTTAAGTCCATATGTGACAAAAGTATTACGTGTTCATGGGGCAAGTCAGCCTCATTTAGCTCAAATTCATAAGCTATTTCATGAACTTAAAATGGAATTAGAACAGCATTTAATTAAAGAAGAAATGGAAGATTTCCCATTAATTTTAGAATTTGAACAAAATCCAACTGATGAAAATTATACAAAGTTACGTAAAGTAGTGGATGAACTAGAAAATGAGCACAATCATGCCGGAAATATTATAAAAGAACTTCGTAAAGTGACAAATGACTTTACTCCTCCAGAAGGCGCTTGCGGTACTTATCGACTTGTCTACCAACGTCTTGAAGCTCTAGAGTCTGATTTATTTGAGCATATTCATTTAGAAAATAATATTTTATTTCCGCGTGCCATTACGAAAGCATAAATCAAGTGCAGGACATGAGTGTAAATACTTATGGCCTGCTTTTTCGTTTTGCGAAAAATATTCACATCCCCTTCACATAAAACCGAATTTCAACAATTTGTGAATCATTATAAAAATGTGATAAATATCACATCTTCCCCTTATTTGATTTTCTATAATAAAAATATAATCCTTTGTTCAATATTTCACATAAAAAGGGGAAACGAAAATGAAAAAACGTTTAGTTATGATCGGAAATGGTATGGCTGGCATTCGCTGTATGGAAGAAATCTTAAAACATGATAGTGATTCATATGAGATTACTATTTTTGGAGATGAACCGCATCCAAACTACAACCGCATTATGCTTTCTCATGTTTTACAAGGCAAAACAAATATGCAAGATATCATTATGAATGAATACAGTTGGTATGAAGAAAACGAAATAACTTTGTATACGAATGAAAGAGTTCAAAGTATTAACCGAGAAGAAAAAATTATTATTACAGAAAAGAAGCGTACTCTTACATACGACAAGCTCATTATCGCAACAGGTTCTAGTGCTTTTATTTTACCTGTTGAAGGTTCCGCACTTTCTGGTGTAACAGGATTTCGAACTATTGAAGATACACAATTTATGATAGATACCGCTAAAGAAAAGAAAAAGGCCGTTGTCATTGGTGGCGGGTTACTCGGTTTAGAAGCCGCAAGAGGTCTAATTGATTTAGGAATGGACGTACATGTTGTTCATTTAATGCCTAGCTTAATGGAGCAACAACTAGATACGAAAGCAGCTGCTCTTCTGCGTGAAGATTTAGAAGCACAAAGCATGAAGTTTTTAATGGAAAAGAAAACTGTAAAAATTCTTGGTACAGACCATGTTGAGGGCATTCAATTTGAAGATGGTGAAGTTGTAGATTGTGATTTAATCGTAATGGCTGTCGGTATACGCCCAAATACGCAAATAGCAAAAGATGCTGGTCTAATTGTAAATCGCGGTATTGTAGTCAATGACTATATGCTAACAAATGATGAGTCCATTTATGCAGTTGGAGAATGTGCAGAGCATGACGGTATCGCATATGGACTTGTTGCTCCTCTTTATGAACAAGGTGCGATATTAGCAAAACATATAACAAATTTACAAACTGATGGATATTCGGGCAGTATCGTCGGTACACAATTAAAAGTTGCTGGTTGTGATTTATTCTCTGCTGGCCAAATTTATGAAGATGATCAAACGAAAGCAATATCCATCTTTAATGAATGTAAACGTTCCTATAAAAAAGTATTAATTCGTGATAATAAAGTCGTCGGTATCGTTTTATACGGTGATACAGCTGACGGTACCCGCCTCTTTAGCATGTTAAAGAAAGAAGAAGATATACAAGAATATACACCAGCTTCCATTCTTCACAAAGCTGGTGAAGAATGTGAACTTGACGTTGCTACTATGAGTGCGGATGACACAATTTGCGGATGTAATGGTGTTACGAAAGGCACAATCGTTCACGCCATTTTAGAACAGGAGTTAAAGACTTTTGAAGAAGTTAAAGCCTGTACGAAAGCCGCAGGGTCTTGTGGTAAATGTCGTCCGCTTGTAGAACAAGTTTTATCTCATACACTTGGAGATGCTTTTGATGCTTCTGCACAGTCTACCGGTATGTGCGGATGTACACCTTTATCACGTGATGAAGTCGTAGCGGCCATTCATGAGAAAAGTTTAAAATCTCCAAAAGAAGTACGAAACGTTCTTGGTTTTGTACATGAAGATGGATGTTCGAAATGTCGTCCTGCTTTAAACTACTATTTACGTATGGCGATTCCAGAAGAATATGAAGATGATAAATCATCCCGTTTTGTGAATGAAAGAATGAATGGTAACATCCAGCACGATGGTACCTTCTCTGTTATTCCACGTATGTACGGAGGCGTTACAACAGCAGATGATTTAATGAAAATTGCTGAAGTTGCGAAAAAGTACGATGTTCCACTTGTGAAAATTACAGGTGCGAGCCGAATTGGCTTATACGGTGTTAAGAAACAAGATTTACCTAACGTATGGGCTGAATTAAATATGGCTTCTGGATATGCGTATTCAAAATCTCTTCGTAATGTAAAATCATGTGTTGGCTCTCGTTTCTGCCGTTTCGGTACGAAAGATTCATTAGGACTTGGTATGTTGCTTGAACAATCATTAGAAATGGTAGATACACCTCATAAAATGAAGATGGGTGTAACGGGCTGTCCGCGTAACTGTGCGGAAGTACTGACGAAAGATTTTGGCGTTGTTTGTGTCGAAAATGGATACCAACTTTATATTGGCGGAAATGGTGGTACGGAAGTACGCGAAGCTGATTTTGTAATGATTGTCCCTACTGAAGATGATGTCCTTCGCATCGCTACAGCTTACATGCAGTATTATCGTGAAACTGGTATTTATGGAGAGCGTACTGCCTACTGGACAGAACGATTAGGCTTCGATCACATAAAGGAAATACTGCAAGATGCAAATATGGTCACTAAGTTAAATGAACGTTTCCAAAAAGCTCGTGGCACATATAAAGAAGCATGGGGACAAGCACTAGAAACGAAATCATTAAAAGCGATGTATGAAGTAGAAACTGTGAAATAAGGAGCTGTGATCTATATGATACAAACGAAAGAAAAAATAAAAGTTATGCGTGCAGAAGACCTTCCTATTCAAATCGGTAAAGAGGTACAAATGAAAGGTATGTCTATCGCCCTATTCCGCCTTTCAAATGGCGATATTCAAGCTGTAGAAAATCGTTGTCCTCATAAAAACGGGCCATTAGCGGAAGGTATTGTATCTGGAGAATTCGTCTTTTGTCCACTACATGATTGGAAAATTTCACTACTAACAGGTGAAGTTCAAAAACCTGATGATGGTTGTATTCAAACGTATGAAGTAGAAGTTATTGACGGAGATATTTATATATACATGTAATTTACAAAAGGAAGCCTCCCCTGGCTTCCTTTTAAATAAAAATAGACGAGGTGCGAATATGAACGGATATGTATATTTAGTTGGTGCAGGACCAGGTGATGAAGGGCTTATTACAAAAAAAGCGATAGAGTGCTTAAATCGTGCAGATATCGTCTTATATGACCGCTTATTAAACCCTTCCTTTCTTAATTATACAAAAGAAACATGTGAACTTATTTATTGCGGAAAAATGCCAAAGAATCATACTATGCGTCAAGAAATGATTAACGCACACCTCCTTCAATTTGCGAAAGAGGGAAAAATCGTAGTCCGCTTAAAAGGCGGAGATCCATCTATTTTTGGCCGTGTTGGTGAAGAAGCAGAGACTTTAGCATCAGCAAATATTCCATATGAAATTGTACCAGGTATTACATCTAGCATCGCCGCTAGTATCTATGCAGGTATTCCCCTCACCCACCGTGACTACAGTAATAGCGTCACTTTATTAACCGGACATGCAAAAGGTCCTTTAACCGACCATGGAAAATATAATTCATCTCACAATAGCGACACAATTGCCTACTACATGGGTATAGAAAACTTACCTACAATTTGTGAAAACTTACTACAAGCAGAAAAAAAAGAAGATACGCCAGTAGCAGTCATTGAATGGGGTACAACTGGTAAACAGCGCGTTGTCACAGGGACACTGTCTACCATTGTTTCTATTGTCAAAAACGAAAATATTTCTAATCCTTCTATGACAATTATTGGTGATGTCGTTTCCTTACGGGATCAGATCGCTTGGAAAGAACGTAAACCATTACACGAGAAAAAAGTTTTATTTGCATCTGCAACGAATAAAACAAGTTCAATGAAGCAAAAGTTACAAGAAGCCGGTGCAGAAATATATCAAATTCCTACTTTCAAAAAGGTAGAATACACATTAACACTTGAACAAATCAATGAAATTTTTAACGTTAATCGTCTTGTTTTTTGTTCAGCTGAAAGTGTAGAAATATTGATGCAATCATGTAGTAAACACCAAAAAGATATTCGTTCTTTACAAGCGCAACTACAACATATGAACGTTGCCACTCAAGAAAAACTTATGCAATATGGGCTACTAAGTAAACAAGCAGAGTTCTCTTCCAATACAACATTTTATTTAGGACGAAACATTAACCGAATTGCTTTTATACAAGAAAAAATTGGTGCTGGTTCCTATATGATGACTCATGAGTACACAATTGATCATCGCTTCGATGAAATTCATTCACGTATGCTTTCTGAATTCTCATGGGATAGCATTGTATTTGAAGGTCGTGCTTCTATTGATACGTTTCTAGCAGAAATAAAACGCCTTGGCTTTATCAATATTCTTACTCTCCCATTCTCGTATACCGACGTTCCAACTTTATACTATGCAAATAAAGTTGGGTTTCATAACGTAGATCATCAATTACAAGAAACTCTTATGAAGAAAGACATGGTAAGACAATGAAAGGAATTGTATATGTTGGACATGGGAGCCGGCTACAAGAAGGTAATGAACAATTCATTCAATTAATTCAATCTGTTATGAAAGAGCGAAACGAAAGAATTCAAAAAATAGCTTTTCTAGAACTAACGACACCTACTATTTCGGATGCAGTTACAGAAACGATAATAGAGGGAGTAACTGAAATAATGATTGTACCTGTTTTATTATTTGCAGCAGCTCACTATAAACGTGATATTCCTTTTGAAATAGAACAACTACAAAAGAAATATCCACAAATAACATTTTCAGTTGTACCTCCTTTTAGTACACATCCACATATGGTGGAACTTGTAGTGAAAAGAATACGTGAAGCTATGCCAATGCAAAATAGTAGTATTTTACTCGTAGGACGAGGCAGTAGTGATACACAACCGATACATGAGTTACAACTAATCGGAGCAGCTGTCGAACGAAAACTTGGTATGCCAGTATCCTGTTCCTTTTTAACGAAAGGAACTCCCTCTTTTACTGCCGAGCTCAAGGATATAACATCGACTGCGTCCCATGTATATGTCATGCCATACCTTCTCTTTACCGGATTATTACTTCAAAAAATTGAATTGCATACAAAAAAATATAATCATGTTACGACTTGTAACTGTCTTCAGTTTGATACATATATGAAACTAACATTGTTAGAACGAATGGAGGAATGCATATATGTATAACATGTACCCTCTTATGTTTAATCTACAAAATAAAGTCGTTGTTATCATTGGTGGAGGTAAAATTGCATATCGAAAAGCGTCTAGATTAAAAGATACAGGCGCTTTCGTCACTGTTGTCAGCCCAGAAATTTGCGAGGAAATGAAGGAACTTTCTTATATTACTTGGAAGCAAAAAGCTTTTAGTAATGATGATATTAAAGATGCTCACCTTATTTATGCAGCTACAAATCAACACGCTGTAAATATGATGGTCAAACAGGCCGCTCATGATTTCCAGTGGGTTAACGTTGTAAGTGATGGTACAGAATCATCTTTTCACACACCTGGCGTTATAAGAAATAATGAATATGTTGTCACTATTTCAACTTCTGGTAAAGATCCATCATTTACGAAGCGTTTGAAGCAAGAACTAACATCTATATTGCCTAAACTTATAAAAAAGATTTCTCGTACACATAAATTGTAATCTATTTCTTAGTTAAAATAGTAATTACCTTTGGACAAACGTTTTTTAGGGGACGTTTGTTCTTTTTGTTGTAGTTCCGTTCTTTTATTTCACAAGTAATCTATGAAGAAAATAAATGGTGTTTGCAACTTGTAAACAAATAAATTTCATGACAAGTGTAACATTACGAGCAACTCTTTCTATTCAGTTTTTATATTGGATATTCATTCAACCAAATTAGCGCTTGTTCATAATCATCAAAAAACTCCACGGATTCTTTTGTATTGGATTGTTGTAAATACTTCAGTATCTCTCCTTCTTCAAGAAGAAATGCAATTGCCTTACTATGATTCAAAATGGTTTCATTGAAGAACTTATCTTTCCATACTTTTTGAACAGAAAAATGATTTGGGGTATACCCTTTTCTATCCACCAACACTTTGTATTTCCGACCCTCAGAAATAAATTGCTGACAAACCTGCTCAAAATCATTAAACCATTCATACACATCTTCTGTATTAATCTGGCCAATTAGATGGGTAACAATCAAATCTCCTGAAACTATTGTGCTGATATTCTGTTTACTCAACTTTTAATCATCTCCCTTAGTGGCAATTATGCATAAAATTCTTACTTGACACTCCCACCCCATCGCTATCACCCTAAGCTCATATAACTTTAATTATAAGCGAGATTGTGTCTTTTTTTCGCAAGTCTATATGTAAATACTTTAAAGATTTCCATACGAAATAAACCCTAATAAGTTTCTTTTTTTGAATTAAATCACTAGATTTTGAAACATGGTACAATTGTAAACGACACCCAATATATGAAAGACTGCTTTCTTCTCATATCTATAGGACTTCTGTCCATCATTTACCGCCTCAAATCTTTTCGTTTTTGCACGTATATTCAAAACAAAATATATGATAAATAAATAACGACAGTTACTGTAATAATGCTGAAAATTGTTGAAAATAAAACGATTTGTGCATGTAATTCAGGCTCTATTTGATATTCCATAGCAATGGTTGATGTATTTCTTGAAGTAGGAAAAGAACTTGCAATAAATAACGATTGTGCAACAATACCATCGATGTTTAGTATGTATATTACAGCAAGTGCTAATAATGGTCCCATCAGTAACCTTCCAATTAAAGCCCATGTTATGACTCGATGGAAAAAATTAAGTTTAATGTTGGATAATTGCGCCCCTAGCAATATGAGTGCTATTGCAACAAAACCATTCGCAAGCTGATTAAGAGGTAGCAAGATAGAATTAGGTATTTGAATTTTAAAAGATTGAAAGAGAACCCCTAATACGAGCGCATGAAATACAGGCAGTCTTAGAAATGATTGAATAATACCTCCGATTGTTTTTGTTGCTGATAGTAAGTTATATATCCCATATGAATAAGTTAAAAGATTCTGGAAAATCACAATAAAAATCTGAATGGAAACCCCCACTGGATTGTGACTGAAAATCAATTGACTTACTGGTAACCCATAATTACCGGAATTCATTAACGAAATGCTATTTTTTAGAGCTGCACTTTCTCCTTTTTCTAACTTTAATGTTTTTGAAATGAAATGACTTACTATGATCAGACTCAGACTATAAAGCATTAAATAGTATATTATTTGGAGCAACAAACCTGTCTCTATACTAATATCATATATATTCACAAATACAGCCGCTGGCATTAAGCAATAAGTAATAAGTGTAGAAAGCTGCTTTAAGTTAAATTGGAACTTTCTTTGTAAGATTGCACCAATTAGCATTAATATTAATATTGGTAATATTACGTCTAGTATAATAAAAACAAACATGTAAAACCTCATTCTAAATATATTTTAGTTGGATTAAACACTTTACTAAATATGAATCACATTTAATCAGTCGGAAAACCCCTTCAATTCTCAATAATCAGAAAAACTTAAACCAATAATATGAAAATGTGCATCAAAAATTCTTATTTCATTTCCCTCTCCTCTCCTCTCTTTTCTTTAACATACCAAATATAACTCATAAAGAAAATTATGGATTATTTATACAAATTCATAATTTTATCTTATTGACCTAAACTATCTTCTTTATTTTAAGTATACTTTTTCACAATATCCATTAACCTTACCAAAAAATTTGGCCCTAAAAAAATCTGATAATGCAGTTACTATGCGAAGGATACTTGCATCAATCCTATACTTGTCGCTTAAACTACCTAACACACCTGATACTTGTTTATCTTGAGTGGACTTATATTTTTTTCATCTAAACATCCCGATTCAATTAAATATTTGCATTCTAAAAATGAGTTCGATCTTTAGAATAGATTTAAGATTTCCTTAACTAATCTGCCCTTTAATTGAATAACTTTTGACATCTTCATTTTAAAAGCACATTCTTATAGAAAACAAGCGTTTATTGAGAGATCAATAAAAACATGTTGAAGCCTATTACTAAAAGAACCATCCCAAAATACTTTGGGATGGTTCTTTTTCCTTATTAATGATTCTTTAACATCACTAACAGCTTTTCTTGACTATACATCCACACTGTAATGATTAAACAAGCAAGTGCGACTTCTGATAATGCCATAAATCCAATTGCATAATGGCCTGTTAGTTGGAATAGTAATGTTAAAATTAGGGGCGGGAAGAACCCTCCTAGTCCCCCTAAAGCTGAAACGAGTCCATTTACAATACCTGCTTGTTCTGAGAAGTACATTGGAACGAGTTTAAAGATTGTACCATTACCAATGCCTGCACAAAATGCGACTAGTAAGCAACCAAATGTATACACGTTCATACTAGGCATGAATGATAAAATAATACCTGAAAGTGTTAAACCGATAAATACGAAGATTAATATTTTAAATGGATTAAACTTATCGCCGAGCCAACCACCAATCGGACGCATAATTGTTGCGAGTACGATGAATCCTGCAGTTCGCATACCAGCATCTACTTTCTCTAATCCGAAGTGAGATACTAAAAAGTTTGGTAAGTATACTGTAAATGCGACAAATGATCCGAATGTTAAAAAGTAAAAGATACATAAAAACCAAAGTTTCTCATTTTTATATACACCTTTTATTTGTTCCATTAATGGTGTATTCACCTTTTTCTCCCTACGATCACCTAATAAAAAATTCATAAGTGCAAATGCTGCAAGTAAAACTAAATAACATTGTACTGTCGTTCTCCAGCCAACTGAAGTTGCGATAACAGGCGCTAAAAATGAAGTAATTGCTGTTCCGGCGTTACCGACACCGTAAATACCATTTACAAAACCATGACTCTCTTTCGGAAAGTATTTTGGTAAAGAAGTTACTCCTACAGAGAATACAGCACCACCGATTCCTACAAATAATCCACCAATAATTAAATCCATCATAGAATTGGCAACACTAATATAAAAGACAGGAAGTAATAATAGAATAAAACTAATAAAGAATAATTTTCTTGCTCCGAAACGATTTGTCCAATAACCAATTGGAATGCGAAGAACAGAACCTAAAATAACGGGTACTGCTGTGACCATAGAAATTTGCCCCGCAGTTAATGGGATATCCACTTTAATATAAGGCATTAATGATGATAAAATGACCCATACCATAAAACCTATAATTAGATTAGAAGTTTGTAAACTTAATTGAAAATTAGGACTTTTCATCCTGTTCCCTCCTATGTATACGTAGTTATATTCATTCCCTCCAGCCTAATCACGTTCTTACATGATTAGGCTGAAAAGAATCAACCACCACTTACTGGCGGAATCATCGCTACGATATCGCCAGTTTGAATGATGTCATCCTCATTTGCGTATTCTTCATTTATCGCGACCATAATCTCGTTTGAAATTGCTACATTATATTCCTTAATCAGAACTTCCTTCAGCTTCGCAACTGTAATATTTTCACAATCTATGTGTAATGCTGGCTTACTTACTTCTTCTTGTAAATGTGCAAATAATAGTACTTCAATCATATACTCATCCCCTTTCCAGGCTCACCATTTGCATATGTTACCTTCTCTAACTGATCACCTATCCATGACTCACCATCTTCCCAAAACTCTTTCTTCCAAATTGGAACAATTTGTTTAATACGCTCCATAATATATTCGTTCGCCTCATATGCAGCTTTCCGGTGTGGTGTAGAAACAGCGACGACAACAGCAAGATCAGAAATTTGTAATGTACCAATGCGATGTGTAATGGCGACAAATGTCCCAGGCCACCTCTCTCCTACTTCAGTACCAATTCTCTCAAGTTGTTTTTCTGCCATTGTTTTATATGCTACATACTCTAAATGTAGCGTACGACGCCCTTTCGTAAATTCTCTAACAGTACCAACGAAAGTAGTAACTGCGCCACACTCACGACGAATTACTTTGTTTGTAACTTCCTCAATTGAAATAGGTGTATCAATTACTTCATAATACGTATGTGTCATTTTGCACCTCTTATCTTTGTATAAGTTAGCAATCTATTTTCTATTATTTATATGATCGAAGCGGTTCATCCCACGGCCACTCACTTCCGACGTTTGATTCTAATAACAGTACCGAAACGATTATTCCGGCTTCAAATCCTCTCGTTCCCCCCGGCAAAACGATAAATGCATTCGCTTCTGCAAGTGAAGAAATTGCGCTAGATTTATCTAAACCAACTGGTGTAACTTGTAATTGACCATCTACAAATTCCACTCTCCCTCTTACAAAACGAGTAAACGGATTTGCTTTCGAAAAGTCTTTTTGTAAAATTGCTTCTGCACGATAAATGTGTGGATCTTTCCTATGCAAATATGTTCCAATGACTGGTCGAACATATAACTCACATCCGACATAACAAGCAGAAGGATTACCAGATAAACCAAATAGTAGTTTTCCTTCTACCTCAGCTACAGTTGTCACACTTCCTGGTCGCATCGCTATTTTGTTAAAAAGTATATTAGCTTGTAACCTCTTATGAATAGCAGGTAAATAGTCATAATCTCCTACCGAAACGCCACCAGTTGTAATTAAAATATCGACTTCTTTCATCGCTTTTTTTACAGTGTTATAACACGTCTCTAAATCATCAGCGAATTGCCCATAATACTGTACAACTCCGCCGGCTCGTTCAATTTGAGCAGCAATCATATAAGAGTTACTATTTCGAATCTTCCCTAGCTTTAATTGTTCATGTACTTCAAGCAGTTCGCTTCCTGTTGTTACAATTCCAATAACCGGCTGTTTTATAACATGTACGGAACTATAACCAAACGTAGCAAGAAGCGCTGCTACTCCAGGATTAATAACAGTCCCTTTTTTCACAAGGATGCTATTTTGGTTTACATCTTCTCCTTTAAAAGAAATGTTATCGCCAGAAGAGAAAGAGCGTTTTAATACCATATAAATCTTTTCGTTTTCTTCAAATCCTTCCGTTAGCTCTAACATAACAACCGCATTACACCCTTCCGGAATTGCGGCACCTGTCATAATACGGACAGCTTGAAATTCTTTCACTTCTTCTGTAAAAACAAAGCCTGCTCCAATTTCGCCAATTACTTCAAATTGAATGGGGTTACTACTACTCGCTTCTTTTGTATCTTCCGCTCGAATCGCAAACCCGTCGTATGGAGAGCGATCAAAATGCGGAACATCATGATCTGCAATAACATCTTCTCCAAGTGTTCTACCGTAGCTTTCTATAAGAGAAACCTTTTCCATTTCACCTTGGTAGGCATATTTCATTACACGAGCAACTGCTTCTGCTACTGGAATTGGTATACGTTTATCTAACATTCTTTTTCACCTCGTTTTAATAAGGAAAAAACGATTTTTCTGTTCATCCTATATATTTGGCGTATAATCGTTTTGCTATTTTCACATCATTTGTCCCATGAATAAATGCCCTACCGTCTATAAATAAAACAAAACGATATTCATCAACTAGAAATGATAGTAAGTAAGGCGTTTTTTTGACATGTACACTTTTTTGTAATCGTTTTTGAATTTCGGTTAAATTAAGATTTCTCTTTATTCCTGAACGGATTTGAACTGTATTCCGTCCGCATAACACTTCCGTTTTCATTTGCGCTTCAAATATTAAGCTTGGATACGTTCGTGATTTCCCACAAGAAGGACATGTACTTTTCTTCTGTCTATTTACTTTTAATGAGAGATATTGATTGTTCCAAATATCAAATGACAACATCGTCCCTCTTAATGATTCATAATCACCCACCAATATTTTCATCGCCTCTGTAACTTGGTGAGCAACGACCATTTGTACAGCTGGCTGAATGATTCCGGCTGTATCGCATGTTGCACCGCCCATAGGATGATCCATTAGACAGCGAAAACATGGTGTTTTCCCAGGAAGAATTGTATACGTTACACCGTAACTCCCAATACATCCGCCATATATCCAAGGTATATTTTCTTTTTGTGAAATGTCATTTATAAGTAGACGCGTATCGAAATTGTCAGTCGCATCTAATATGAGATCCACATCTTTTGTTAACTCTTCTATTTCTCGCATTGTGACATCTGTTACAGCTGGTACAATTTCCACTTCAGAATTAATCTTTCTTACATGTTCTGCTGCTGCAATTGCTTTTAGTTTACACTGCTGCGCATCTTCTTCTGTATATAACTGCTGCCGCTGTAAATTACTCCATTCGACGTAGTCACGATCAGCAATTGTCAATTTCCCAATTCCCATCCTAGCAAGTGCTTCTGCATTCGCAGCTCCTAGCGCACCCGCACCGATTAGGAGCACATGCTTTTCTCTTATTTTTCTTTGTCCCATTTCACCAATTCCAGAAAACAACACTTGTCTTGAATAACGCTCTTGCATAAGAAATCCTCCTTTCACTATCCACCAATGTAAGACATTTCAACTTTTGGACGTTTACTTGTATTCTCAACCGTTCTTTCATCTGAATATCGATCTGTTCTATATCGCCATGTATCATTTAAAATTTTTAATAGTGATGCATCAGAAATATTTTCTCGAAGAAGCGTTCGCAAATCCGTTCCTTTCGCTCCAAATAGGCATGTGAAAAACTTGCCGTCTGCCGAAATACGAGCTCTCGTACAAGAAGAACAAAATGACTCAGAAACAGAAGTAATAAATCCAACTTCTGCATTACTCCCTACATATCGATACAATTTCGCAACCTCTCCAAAATAACGGGGCTGAGCGGGCTCAATTGGATATACACGATTAATTTTCTCTATTAATTGTTCCTTCGTAATGACTTCTTCAAAATTCCATCCGTTTGTACTGCCTACATCCATAAACTCAATGAAACGGAGCTGAATTTCTTTTTCTTTAAAATAACGCGCCATATGAAGAATTTGACTATCATTCATCCCTTTTTTTACGACCATATTTACCTTTACTTCTAATCCAGCAGCATTTGCTGCTTCTATTCCTTTCAGTACAGGTTTTGTACTTACATTTCTTCCGTTAATTTTTTTGAAGACATGGTCCTCTATCGCATCTAAACTAATATTTACACGTTTTAATCCCGCGTCTTTTAGCGCCTTAGCTTGTTTTGCTAAATGAATTCCGTTTGTTGTGAGTCCAATGTCTTTTAAGCCTTCTAGATTTGTAAGTCTTGCAATTAATTTCGGTAAGTCTTTACGCAATAAAGGTTCACCGCCAGTAAGCCTAATTTTATTAACTCCCATACTTATAAATAATCTAGCTAACCTTTCTATTTCATTAAATGTTAATAAACACTCTTTCTGTAAAAAAGCATAATCAGGTCCGAACACTTCAGCAGGCATACAATATGTGCACCTAAAATTACAACGATCAATAACTGAAATGCGTAAATCTTGAAGTGGCCGCTTTAAAGAATCTTTCATGTTCTCGTGCATCTATATCCCTTCTTTTCTGCTGCAATCCTTAGTAAGTTTTCATTTTTTTATTTGCCTTCATTATAAAAAAGAAGCTACATATTCAATGTGACTTTTCTCACATCACTTTCCCCATTCAAAAAATTTTCACAAATCTGTTCGCATTTTGTTCACATCTTTAGCTACTCCTCCTTACGGTCATTGAAATTTCAATTTATTTTTAAATAGCTCTTGCATTTTCATCATACTTACACTCAAAATAGGAAATGTATTGCTTATAAGAAGAAAGGTGATCACTGTGGCAAACAGTATGACATTATCTCAAGATTTAAAAGAATTACTTGCATCTGTTGAATATAAAATGCAGATAAAAAAAGGTAGTTTTATTTTTCAAGAAGGTATGGAGGCAACAGAACTCTATATCATTCACTCAGGGAAAGTACAAATTAGTAAACTTAGTGCTGACGGACAAGAATTAACACTTCGAATTTGTTCGGAATATGACATTATTGGAGAATTAACATTGTTCACGGATAATGCAAAATATTTATTAAACTCAAAATGTCTTGAAGATGTTGAAGTAGGTGTAATAAAACGTGAAGCGTTAGAAAAAGCATTACTCCAAAAACCCGCTCTTGTATTTGAATTTATGAAATGGATTAGTGAACATTTAAGAAGAATGCAAACGAAGTTCCGAGATTTAGTATTACACGGCAAAAAAGGTGCCCTGTACTCTACTCTTATACGAATGACAAATAGTTACGGTGTATTAAAAGAAAATGGTATTCTCATCGATTTACCATTAACGAATCAAGAACTCGCTAATTTCTGTGCAACTTCACGTGAAAGTGTAAATCGAATGTTAAATGAATTAAAAAAGCAAGGTACAATTTCAATTCATAAAGGAAAGATTACAATCCACGATTTACAATTTTTAAAATGTGAAATTGCTTGTGAAGATTGCTCTGCTTCTGTTTGTAGCATTGATTAGCATCTTATTTAGATGCTAATCTTTTTTCAATTTAAACTACTTATTAACGTTTATTCCCTATGTAAACAAAAACGAGGCCTTCCATATTAGACCTCGTTTCGTTTTAACCATTAGCTCCTATCCGTTTACAGCAGTATTATTTTTTCAACTCATTAGGAATACGTCTTCTGTAAATCACATAACTACGGCTTACATATTTAATTGGGGCACTAAATACATGTACAAGTCTTGTAAATGGCCACACTGCGAAAAGCCCCATCCCTGCGAGAATGTGAATTTTAAACCATATTGGTACTTCCATCATATATTCAACTTTCGGTTGGAAAATAAAGAGACTTCGGAACCAAGGGCCAATCGTTGTACGATAATCAAATCCTTTTGAATCGATATTTAAAAATGTTGAAGAAAGCCCTGCTAGCATTACGATAAGTAATAAAATAAGCGCAATATAATCTCCCTTTGTACTCGTTGCAATGATACGTTTTACAGTTACGCGGCGGTACGTTAATATAATTAAACCGATAATAGAAGCAACACCTGCCGGAAGTCCGAAACTAATTGCTACTACATGATACATATGCTCAGAGATACCTATTGAACGGTATACAGCTTCTGGAATTAAAATTCCCATAACATGACCGCCAATTACGAACATGATCCCAAAGTGGAATAATAGACTCCCGACCCGGAGCATCTTCTTTTCTAATAGTTCACTAGATTTTGATGTCCATCCAAATTGATCATAGTTGTATCTAAAAATATGTCCACCGATAAAGATTGCAAAAATGATATAGGGAAACAATACCCATAGAAATTGATCCATCATTTTAACAACTCTCCTTTCTAATTTGTCTGTACACCCCATGTTTCGATAGCGAGTAGAACAGCCGCAAGAATTGGTTCATACATACTGTCTGCTTCTTTTAATTGAACGTGTAACGCTTGTATATTCTCCGTGTATTTACTCATAATTGGTTCACTGTCTATCTCATTTGCATTTGCAAAGAACTCAAGCAATAGCGGTAAATAATCAGGTAATTCTTTATCTGTTACTTCAAAACCAGATTTTTTATAATGCTGTTTTAACTCCAGTAATTCAATACCTCTTTCTCTTTGTTCACCAGTGTTCATATAAGTAAGATACATATTTGTTTTCTTACCAAAATCGAATGTATATACGTAACTATCAATGAGTTGATCATTCGTTTTATCTAGCGCTTGCTTTATAAAGGCTGTAAGTGACGCTTTAACGTCTTCCTGTTCTATTGTTTCAACCTCTTCTTGCAATTCAGTTACAGCTTCTCTCCACCCTAGTTCAGGATAGGAGAGAAGAAAAGAAGAACAAGAAAAAGCTGTTTGTAAACTTTGTCTCATAATTTTCTGCCCCCTTTATTTAAGAAATTGTCATACAAGAGCCTGGACCACCTGTGAATGATAAACCACAGCTTCCTTGTTCGCTATATAAATCTGCCACTTGTTCACGGTGAGATGTCGGGATAACGAAGCGATCTTTATATTTCGCAATGGCAAGAAGACGATACATATCTTCTACATCCTGTTTCGTTAAACCAAGTTCTTTTAATACAGCTTCATTTGGCTCTTTATTAATTTGCAGTGCTCTCATATATGTTCGCATAACAGCCATTTTTTTCAATGTAAGACGAATGTGTGATTCATCCCCTGTAGTGAGTAAATTCGCTAAATATTGAATTGGAATACGCATATTATCAATTGCAGGGAAAACCTCTTCTGCTTGCCAGTTACTACCTTTCCCTTCCACCATGTTCATAATTGGGCTAAGCGGAGGGATATACCAAACCATCGGCATTGTACGATACTCCGGGTGAAGAGGCAGAGCAATTTTCCAATCGATAATCATTTTATAGATAGGTGACTGTTGTGCTGCTTTAATCCATTCTTCAGGAATGCCTTGTTTTTTCGCTTCAGCTGCTATTTCTGGATCATTTGGATCTAGGAAAACAGTAAGCTGCGATTCATATAAATCTTTTTCGTCTTCAACAGAAGCTGCTTCTTTTACTTTATCAGCGTCATATAGCATTACTCCAATATACCTGATACGTCCTACACATGTTTCTGAACAAATTGTTGGCATACCAGCTTCAATACGTGGGAAGCACATTGTACATTTTTCAGCTTTATTCGTTTGCCAGTTAAAATACACTTTTTTATATGGACAAGATGATACGCAGAATCTCCATGCGCGACATGCATTTTGATCTACAAGAACAATTCCATCTTCTTCACGCTTATACATCGCACCAGATGGACAAGATGATACGCAAGATGGATTCATACAATGTTCACATATGCGTGGTAAATACATCATAAAGACGTTTTCAAAATCTGTTTTAATTTCTTCTTCCATTTTCTTTACGTTTGGATCTTGCAATCCAGTTATATGTCCGCCTGCTAAGTCATCTTCCCAGTTTGGACCCCATTCAATTTTGTCGATAAATTCGCCTGTAATTGCTGATTTCGGACGAGCAACTGGCTGATGCTTACGCTGCGGACTATTTGTTAACGTTTCATAATCATAGTTCCAAGGTTCAAAGTAATCATCAATCGTTGGTTGATCTGGATTGTGGAAAATATTCATAAGACGTTTCATTTTCGAACCGGATTTTAGCTGAATTTCACCATTTTTCAATTCCCAGCCGCCTTTATATTTCTCCTGATCTTCCCATTGTTTCGGATAACCAATACCTGGTTTCGTTTCTACGTTATTGAAATACATATATTCAGCACCTGGACGATTTGTCCAGGTGTTTTTGCATGTTACGCTACAAGTATGACAGCCGATGCATTTATCTAGGTTCATTACCATTCCGACTTGTGCTTTAATCTTCAAGCCAATCTACCTCCTTCAGTTTACGGATTACAACATTTAAATCACGCTGGTTCCCAGTTGGACCATAATAGTTAAATCCATAACTTAATTGACCATATCCACCAATCATATGTGTCGGTTTTACGTGAATTCGAGTTGGACTATTATGCGTTCCCCCGCGATTACTTGTTAATTTCGTACCAGGTACGTTAATGTGACGATCTTGCGCATGATGCATAAATGCCATTCCTCTCGGTATACGGTGCGTTACAACAGCACGCGCTACAACAACACCGTTACGATTAAAGCACTCAATCCAATCATTATCTGCAACACCCGCTTCAGCAGCGTCCTCTTTATTCATCCAAACAGTTGGACCACCTCTAAATAGCGTTAACATCGGTAATGAATCGAAGTACATACTATGAATCGACCACTTATTATGCGGTGTTAAATAGTTTAATGTAATTTCTTTCCCTTCTACTTCAGGTCGTGATTTACGGAACGGTTTATGTTGCAGAATTGGTTTAAATGTTGCCATCGTTTCACCAAATTCTTTCATCATGTCATGGTCTAAGTAGAAAGATTGTCGACCAGTTATCGTTCTCCAAGGGATGAGACGTTCCACATTTGTTGTAAACGGTGAGTAACGTCGTCCACCTTTTTCTGAACCTGTAAAGGCCGGAGAAGTAATTACTGTTTTCGGTTGTGCTGTAATTTGTTCGAATGTAAAGCATTCTTCTTCACGTTCTTCTGCTAAATCACGTAGTTTTAAATCTGTTTGTTTTTCAAGTGCTTCCCATGCTTTTACTGCCATATGACCGTTTGTTGTAGAAGATAGTGTTAATACCGCTTCAGCAGCATTGATTGCTTCTTTGATGTCTGGACAACCTTTCGCGATAGAATCCGTTCGAACGACTCCTAATTTGCTCTTTAATTGCTCATACTCTTTTTCTGCTGACCAAGAGATCCCTTTCGTACCAATCGGTTGTTTTCCGGCATTTGGTCCAAGCGCAGTCATTTTGTCATAAATCGTTTTATAATCCCTTTCAACAACGTGAATTTGTGGCATCGTTTTACCCGGGATTGGTTCACATTCACCTTTACTCCAATCTTTAATCTTGCCAAGTGGTTGCGCTAATTCTTGCGGTGTATCATGAAGAAGTGGTGTTGCAACAACTTCTTTCATTGGTTCAAGATCAATTTTCTTCGCTAAATCTGACACAGCTTTAGAAAGTGAAGTGAAAATATCCCAGTCAGAGCGCGCTTCCCACGGTGAACCGATTGCCGGATTAAATGGATGTACAAATGGATGCATATCTGTACTGCTTAAATCGTGTTTTTCGTACCAAGTTGAAGCAGGTAAGACGATATCAGAATACAGTGCTGTTCCAGCCATACGGAAATCTAAATTAATGAGTAAATCAAGCTTCCCTTCTGGCGCTTCTTCATGCCACTTTATTTCTTCTGGTCGTAATGAATCACTGTCGTCATTCATTAACCCGTTTGTTGTACCTAATAAATGTTTTAAGAAATATTCATGTCCTTTACCAGAACTCGAAATTAAATTCGCACGCCATACGAATAAATTGCGCGGGAAGTTGTTATTGTTATCTGGATCTTCAATCGCAAATTTCAGTTCTTTTTCTTTTAATTTTTGTGCAACATATTTTCCGATTTCTTCTTGCGTTGTTGCACCAGCAGCAACAGCCTCTTTATATAATTCAATTCCATTTTTCTCGAATGTTGGATAAGAAGGTAACCAGCCAAGTCGTGCAGCTAATACGTTGTAATCACCGTGATGTTGATAACGAGAGTTACCTTCAACTGGTGATGCTAAATGTCCAACAGGTGTATCTTCATAACGCCATTGATCTGTTACGAAATAGAAGAAGGATGTACCGTTTTGTAATTTCGGTGGACCTTGCCAATCTTTTGCCATCGCGATTGTTTGCCATCCTTCTGCTGGTCTTAATTTTTCTTGACCAACATAATGAGCCCAACCACCGCCGTTTACACCTTGTGCTCCAACGAGAAGAACAAGATTTAAAACGGCGCGATAAATCGTATCAGAGTTAAACCAATGGTTAATACCCGCTCCGACAATTATCATTGAGCGACCATTCGTATCAACAGCATTTTGTGCGAACTCACGAGCGATTTGAATAATAAGCTCACGTTTTACTCCTGTCATTTTCTCTTGCCATGCAGGTGTAAACGGTATGTCATCATTGAAGTCTTTCGGTTCTTGTCCGCCAAGCCCGCGGTTCACACCGTAATTTGCTAACGTTAAGTCGTATACAGTTGTAACGAACAATTCGCCCTCTTCTGTCATAACCTTTTTCACTGGAATCGTACGTTCTAATATTTTGTTTCCATCATCAGAGAAGTACGGAATTTGTACAGTTTGAACACTATCCTCCATTCCAAGTAAAGAAAGACGTGGATCAATCTTTTCACCTGTTACTTCATCTTCTAAACGCAAGTTCCATTTCTTTTCATTATCCCAACGTGACCCCATTGTGCCGTGAGGTGTTGCAAAATCATTCGTATTCTCGTTCCAAAGAACAGGTTTCCATTCCCCTAACTTCGTTTCTCGTCCAATATCAGAAGCATTTAAGAACCGATCAGCAACGAATTGATCTCCTTTTTGTTTCAATGTGACAAAGAAAGGAAAATCAGTATATTGCTTCGCATACTTTGTGAAATATTCCACTTGATTATCTACGTAAAATTCTTGTAAGATTACATGCCCCATTGCCATCGCAAGTGCACCGTCTGTACCTTGTTTCACACTAATCCAATCATCCGCAAACTTTGTTGATTCAGCGAAATCAGGACTGACAGAAACGACTTTCGTTCCTTTATATCGAACCTCTGCTAAAAAGTGTGCATCTGGTGTTCTCGTCATTGGTACATTTGAACCCCATGTCATAATGTACCCAGAGTTATACCAGTCACTACTTTCCGGTACATCTGTTTGATCGCCCCAAATTTGAGGAGAAGCTGGTGGTAAATCCGCATACCAATCATAGAAGCTAAGCATCGGTCCACCCATAAGTTGCATAAAGCGACTACCAGCAGCATGACTTAACATCGACATAGCTGGAATTGGTGAAAAGCCAACATTTCGATCTGGCCCGTATTTAATTACTGTATAAAGTAGAGAGGCTGAAACGAGTTGTAATACTTCATCCCAATTCGCACGAATGAATCCCCCTTTACCACGCGCCTGCTTATACGTACGTGCCTTTTCACGGTTTTCCACAATGCTTTTCCAAGCCTCTAATGGTGACTCGTTATTTTGCAATTCTTCTTGCCACATATTCCAAAGAACACCACGTACATACGGGTATTTCACACGAAGTGGACTATAAATGTACCAAGAAAAACTTGCTCCACGTGGGCATCCTCGCGGTTCAAAATCTGGCATATCAGGACCTGTAGTCGGATAGTTAAGCTCCTGCCCTTCCCAAGTTACAATTCCATCTTTCACATATATATTCCAGCTACATGAACCAGTACAGTTCACGCCGTGTGTAGAACGAATTACTTTATCATGCTGCCAACGCTTTCTGTACACATTTTCCCATTCGCGATCTTCATATGTTTCTTGTGTATGATTATCGTTATAACGATCTATTGGCGAAAAATATTTTAAACGTCTCATTAGTGCTGAAGTTTTTTTCTTCATACTGTTCACTCCTTTAATACGTCTCTCTTACATACCCTTACTATAAGAGAGGTTGTAAAATACAGATGTGACATTTCGCACAGTTCAAGAGATTGTCAAAAATTCCGGAAAAAATATAAAAAAGTGAAAATCTAATCAGTGTGGAGGGCTCACATCCTTCACCGACTGTTAAATTACTTCCTTGCTTCTAGCAAAGTTTAAGATGAAGTACAGATAATAATGAGCTTGCAAAAAATTTCTTATATAATAGAGGCAGTAATTTGGGAGTAGTTAAATTTAATATACCTAAATCGTTAGATGAGTTAATAAATGAAAATACAATACTTTAAATCCACCATATCAAGGGCAACTATCCTGAAAATAGTTGAACAAAAAACGCCAGGAAATCCATATGAATTGTCAGCAACTTAGATTGAATCAATAGAAGAATACAACAAGAATGGCAGGATTTTAAGATAATAATACAAGGAGTATATTATGAAATTAGAACCGCTTTACGCAGAAAACATTATAGTAGCCGTCATATATAAAAATGAGTTTAGATGGTATGTAACAGATAAAGAACTATGGTTTTTAGATTATAATAAATTAGATAATGCATATAAAAATTTAGGTATAAGCATTGAAGATAATGACGAAACGGAAGAAAGAAATGGAATAAAAGTATTAGATCATGAAAATGTAGAAGTATTTTTAGTAAGGATTAATCAATATAAAACAACTAAAGAAGAATTAAATTATTTACTACTTGAAAATATTAAAAGGAAAAATGCAGGAGAAGATCTATTAGATTTTAGTCCAATCTTATTAATTAACTTTGATAATAAAATACTATATTCAATGTTTCCAGAACTGGCATCCTACGAAAACTATGTACCAAAAGATTGGAGTGGTACATATGAAGATTTCACTGAATTCATACCTACATCAGAGAAATATTGGATAGATAAGTTTAATAATAATCTATTTTCACTATAATTTAAGTAGGAAAATAGTGATGATAGTATAAGAATTTATTACCTTAATAGAGCTTATGAGATTAATAGAGAAGTAAATAGAGTCACTAAAGCCAGAAATAAAGGAGTAAAATAGTCATGAAATATCCATATAGTTTTGAAGTGCTTAACAGTAGTGATTTAGTTATGAGACTTCCTCAAGAAATTAAACTTGTTGAAACTTTTTTAGGAATTGAAGTTACAGCTTTTGGAGATTGGATTTTAGAAGAAATACATAATGTTTTAAACGGAGAAAAAAATTATGTAGTAGTAAATGGCAATATTTGTGGTTTAGAAATTCGGAACGACACAACTACTGTATTAGACAATTTAGCCGAAGATGGTAAAGGAGAATATTGTGAGATTGAAACAATGGAATTGGTAGAATTAATTCATATTTGGTTAAATAAACGAAAAGAATATAAGAAAGATAAAAAATAAAAGAGTGTAATAAATTAAATAGCTGACCTCTTCATGTGAAGTCGACTTTATTTTTTATTCATATACATTTTAATCACAAGGCATATTAATATATGTTCCAAACTTTACGCGTAGGGTTTCCTACGCTATTTATTTTGCTCATTGAGGACAATCTTTCCTTCCCTTCCTATATGTTTTACCCACAACAATAGTTTATATCAAGATATATTTTACATAAAACTACAAATCATTATTTACTGTATTGCCCTTAGTTACGGAAACAATTATACTAGATGTAATCGAAATAAATAATCTGAATATTCTCAGAATTAAAGGTGGAAGTTTTACTATCTACAAATAGAATTAGAAATATGTCCACTAAATAGATTAGAAAACGATAATAACATTAGGAGGATTACGATGCCCCAGCTTGATTCATTACATCCCACTGTAGAAAAAATAATCAATAATATTGAAAAAATAATGGTCGGAAAACGAAAAGAAACCATCTTAGTTTTGACAACTCTCTTAGCTGAAGGTCATGTGCTATTAGAAGATGTTCCTGGTGTCGGGAAAACAATGCTAGTACGTGCTCTTTCTAAATCCATTGATGCTGATTATAAGCGAATTCAATTTACACCTGATTTATTGCCGTCAGATGTAACAGGAGTTTCTATTTATAATCCGAAAGAGCTCCAATTTGAGTTCAAGCCTGGACCAATTATGGGGAATTTTGTACTTGCTGATGAAATTAATCGTACATCTCCAAAGACACAATCTGCTTTACTTGAATGTATGGAAGAAGGCAATATTACAATAGATGGTATTACAAGACCTTTACCAAAGCCGTTCTTTGTCATGGCTACACAAAATCCGGTCGAATATGAAGGAACATATTCTCTACCAGAAGCTCAGCTCGATCGTTTCTTATTGAAACTAAAAATGGGATATCCTACACCAGAAGAAGAATTTGAAATTTTAAACCGGATGGAAAAAACAAATCCACTCTCTCAATTACAGACCATTACTACAATAGAAGAATTACTTTATTTACAACAAAGCGTACGGGTAGTAAGTATGGACAAAGCAATTAAGCATTACATTGTAAAGCTTGTTAATCAGACTCGTACGTACAGTTCTATACAGCTAGGTGCAAGTCCACGTGGCTCAATTGCTTTAATGAAAGCTTCACAAGCTTATGCATTTATCCATGGCAGAAATTATGTTATTCCAGACGATGTTAAACTTTTAGCTCCTTACGTTTTAGCGCATAGGCTCATTCTAAAAATGGAAGCAAAATTTGAAGGAATAACTGGCGAACAAGTTATCGCAAAAATCGTTGCACGAACTACCGTGCCTACTCAAAGGGCGATGAACCCTTGATGAAACGAATGCTGCGAGCGCTATATCACGTTATGAAGTTATTGCTACTCCCTTTATGCCTAGTCTTAACATTTGTGTACGCTATGTTTCAAGGAGGGTTTGTCAGTTGGTTTTTATTTTACAGCATAATTCCCATTGCTCTTTATTCACTACTACTCCCCTTCTACGCTTTACGGGACGCTGAAGTAAAGCGAATAACAAACCAAAATGGATATGTAGTAGGAGAACAATTTGTAAGCACGATTACAATAAAAAGAAAATTTCCTTTTCCCTTACTTTATTTAGTTATAGAAGATGAACTGCCACCACAATTTATAAGTTGTAAACAAATAAAGATGAATAAGGTAGTACTCTTCCCAGGATTGAAACGAAATATTTCGTTTCAATATGTTATTGACACAATCCCTAGAGGCGAGCACACTTTTTCAAGCGTTCGTGTCAAAACTGGCGATTTATTCGGCATGATGGAGAAAGAAGTAACTTTTTCAGTTCCAAATACATTTTTAGTCTATCCCCAGTATGTAGATATAGCGTATCGACAATTGGAAAATCATTTCGAACAAGGAGCGCTTTCAGCAAATATAAATTCAGCAAAAGACTCTACAATCTCGGTCGGTGTCAGAGACTATAAACCTGGCGATCGCTTTTCATGGATCGATTGGAAAGCAACTGCACGAACAAACAATATTATGACAAAAGAGTTTGAACAACAGCGCAGCCATAATATCATGATATTCATAGACAGAACCGAGTCTCCTCTATTCGAATCAGTCGTCACATTTACTACCTCTATCGTAAGGGCTGTCTTGAAACAAAATTCACCAGCATCATTCGTGTCTATCGGAAAAGAACAAACTATTTTCCCTTTAGACAATGGAGATACGCAGTTACAACAAATCCTTTGTCATTTAGCAAAAGTACAAGCAGACAGTGTATTCCCGCTCTCCCAGAGTGTAGACATGGAACTAAGAAAAATTTATGAGCCCGTCACGGTTATACTCGTGACCAGTAATCTTTCTCCCGATATTCAAAAGGCGGCTGATTGTGCTGCTATAAGAAATAGAAAATGTATGGTTTTTGTCGTGAAAGAAAAAGCGAATCAACTTTCACACCGAGAACTCAGTATACTAGAAACTCTAAAAAAACGACAAATATTTGTAAACACGGTTTATGAAAACCGGTATACAAACGTGTTTTTTGAGGTGAACAAATGATGATATTACAAGCAAAACACAAGTGGGATACGAACAGATTCTTCATGCATGCATGTGTATTTCTTCTTTTACTAGAATGGCTAAGACCTCTTATAGGTATTACAAATGTAGGTAGATTAGATATTTTCGTAACATTTATAGGAATTTGCTTCGCTCTCTCTTTTTTTCAAACGAGGTGGCAGATTCCTATAAAAATTGTCACAGTCTTATTTATCATTCATTCCCTATATTATAAAAATGCTTTTATAAATCCATCTTGGCTAACAACATTCTTTTCTGATATGTTTCGAAATTCCTCCCTGTTTTTCCAAGGGAATTTACTAGATATTTCTCCAGTTTTTCCGACGGTTTTATTTTTTCTCTCATTTTGGTTTTTGAGTTCTTTCACTTCATTTTGGATTATTCATAAAAAACGTGGGTTTCTATTCCTTGTATTGACTATTATTTATATCGCAACTTTTCATAACTTACATTTATACAATGCAAACTACGCTATTATTCGTACTGTTGTCATCGGCTTTTTTATGCTTAGTCTTCTTCAAGTAGAACGAATAAAAGAACGTGAACACTTACAAAATTATGCTAGAGAAATCTCAAAATTACTTAGACCACTTACAATATTTATCGTATTATTAGCAACCATTGCATACTTTGCTCCAAAATTTGGCCCTCAATGGCCAAACCCAATGGATTTTTTAAAATTCAACACATCTGAAGCAAGTAAAGAACAAAAAATTTCTACAATTGGGTATGGTTTAGATGACTCGCGATTAGGCGGTCCTTTTAAGGCGGATCCTACAGTTGTTTTCACAGCACGAACGCAAAACAAACAATATTGGAGAGTAGAAACAAAAGATTTTTATACAGGAAAAGGCTGGGAAATTTCTGAAAATCCGAAAAAGATTTCTTTTAAAAATAAAAACGACGTCGTAAGCTGGTACGAACAAAATACAAAAATGAAAACGACTGAGGCAACAATTACCATGCAAAAAAGTTACCCTCACCTTACCTATCCAGCAGGATTAGTATCAGTTGAGGCTGCTTCTGATGTATCATACAGTGTTGACCCGTTTTCAGAAAAAATTTATACAATGAATGGAGACTCTTCTACTACTTTACATTCGTATAAAGTAACATATGAGATCCCTGAGTTTTCCATAGAAAACTTGAAAGCTGTAAAAACAAATGAAGGTCAAGAAACAAATCCTTATTTTATGACAAAGTACACACAACTTCCCAAGTCATTACCACAGCGCGTAAAAGACTTGGCTGTCAATCTTACAAATGATAAAGACAACCGATATGATAAAGTATTAGCTATTGAAAATTACTTCACAGACAACTCTTTTACATACGAATCAACGAATGTCTTATTCCCTGCCAAAAGCCAAGATTATGTAGATCAATTCCTTTTCGATACAAAAAGCGGCTACTGTAATAATTTTTCGACGTCTATGATTGTACTACTTCGTTCTGCCGGGATTCCAGCTCGCTGGGTGAAAGGCTATACAGAAGGAACTCTTGACAATACACTTGCCTCTGCAGAAGGTGAGGATGTTTATACAATCACGAACGATAACGCACACTCTTGGGTCGAAGTATATTTCCCAGAATACGGATGGATTCCATTCGAACCGACAAAAGGATTTACTAATCCCTATAATTTTATAAATAATACGCCTGCTCCTATTTCACAAAATAGCGAAGCAAATAATTCTAATAACGAGCAAATACAACAACGAAATAATGAAGCAAAACTTAAAAGTTTAATTGAAAATACAGAAGAAGCTTCTACTAAAAAGGTCACAAATTCTAAAACTAGTTTTTCTTGGTGGTACGTATTCCTCTCTACGATACTAATTAGTATTATAGGATACATTCTCTTCACCACTAGAATGAAATGGATGACATTTCTTATTATTCATTTCTATAAATACCGAAAAGATGATGCTGTTTATCAAAAAGCTTACGGTGCACTTTTAAAACAATTTGCGAGAATTGGCATACCACGGGGTGAAAGTCAAACATTCCGAGAATACGCTCTCCATATCGATACACTTTACAACTCGGCCGATATGCAACAACTTACTGCCAGTTATGAGAACGCTATGTATCAACAGGGACAGGCTACGGTAGAATGGAAGAAATCCGTACACTTATGGGAAGTGCTTATGAAAAAAGCAGGTTCTCTACCTAAATCAGATGGCTTTGATACAGTTATTTAATCTTGAAAATTTGAGTTTAAAGAAAACGTCTCAAAGAACTACATTGTTCTTTGAGACGTTTTTTAATAAAGTGAAACTCCTACTTATTCCCCAAGCACCTTCTCAATCTCAACCTCTAAATCTACCGGCTTCGTCTGCGGAGCAAAACGCCCTACTACTTTCCCGTCTTTTCCGATTAAAAACTTCGTAAAATTCCATTTCACTGCTTTCATACCAAGTAAACCTGGTGCTTGTTCTGTCATGTATGTATATAGAGGGTGAGCCTTATCACCTTTCACATCAACCTTTGCAAACATCGGGAAGTTTACACCGTAGTTTAATTCACAAAAACTAGTAATGTCCGCTTCTGTACCTGGTTCTTGTCCCCCGAATTGGTTACAAGGAAATCCGAGTATTTCGAGTCCTTGGTCTTTATATTTATCATATACCTCTTGTAATCCTTTATATTGCGGTGTGAAACCACATTTACTAGCTACATTTACAATAAGAAGTGCTTTTCCTTCGTAATCTTTTAACGATTTTTCTTCACCGGTAATTGTTTTAGCTGAAAAATCATAAACTGTCATTGTCTTTGCCCCTCTCTTCACTATCATTCTATGTTTATACTATACTACATTCGTGAATATACATCTCTTATTACGTACTTATAAGATATAATGATAACGCTTTATTTCCGTTCAAAATTCGACACATACTACTAGACTTTTATGATGGAAAGTTTTACAATTGAAATGTGAACAAAATGTGACAGTTTATATTCCATTATAAAAGAAAAGGATGGTGTCCATTATGAAAACTGCACAACATGAAACGATTTCAAATCGCGAGTTTTATTTCGTACTATATATGATGTTATTGTATGTTACTGGCTGGGTAATCGATGTAAATGGTTTATTCTTAAGCTCCTACTTTAATTTAGCAGGAGAAATTATGCTTCCATTAGTAGGCGGGATTGTTGGACTGTTCATTATGTCTATTAATAAACAACAAACGAAATAATAATATTACAAAAAGGCAGAAGACGAGCTTCGTTTTCTGCCTTTTTTCTATTTTATCGTATAATAGAAACATGCAGTATATAAGGAGTGGTAAATATGAAAAAAGTAGAGCAATTATCTTCTCACCTATATCTGATTGATGATTTCGATTTACAACATAATGAACGAACTGGTACGTACGTTTTATTAGGTGACGATATTACTTTAATTGAAACTTGTGCAGCCCCTTCTCTTCCGTATATTTTAGAAGGCTTACAACAATTACATATTGATTTAAACGCAGTTAAAAACATTATCGTTACACACGTTCATTTAGATCACGCAGGGGCTGCTGGTTTAATGATGGAAAAGTGCCCAAATGCTACTTTATATGTGCATTCTCGCGGTGCTCGTCATATGATTGACCCAACAAAACTCATTTTAGGTGCAAAAGCTGTATACAAAGAAGATTTTGATAAACTATTTGATCCAATTCTTCCTATAGAAGAAGAACGTGTTCGTATTGTACAACATGGTGATACGTTAAAAATTGCCGAAGAACGTATCCTTACATTTTACGATACACCAGGACATGCGAAGCACCATATTAGCATTCACGATTCATTAACAAACGGGATTTTCACTGGTGATACAATTGGAATTTATTATAGAGAACTCGCAAACGTTGGTGTAGAACTGTATCTACCATCAACGTCCCCTTCACAATTTCAACCAGATGCGATGATTGCTTCTAAAAATCATATTCAAAGTATGGATGTAGATACTATTTATTTCGGTCATTACGGCGCATCCTCTCATGTTACAGAAGTATACAATCAACTGGAACATTGGCTACCTATCTTCGTTCATACTGGTAAGGAAGTCTTTGAAAAGTATAATGATTTCGATGAAGCGACTAAAGCTTTACAAACTTTGTTAATGGATAAAATATCTTCTCATCTTACAAAGTTAAACGTTCCATCAGATCATTCCGTTTATAATATTTTACATCTAGATATAGAAATTAGTGCAATGGGCATTATTGATTATTTCACGAAGCAAGAAAAAGCAAACTCCACTATTAACTAACAGTAAAAGAAGAGATATACAACAGTAGTTATTGTATATCTCTTCTTTTTTTGAATATATTTTGAGTAAAGGATGGTGGAATATAATGCAAAAAGTGATGCTATACCTCTGCTTTACATTATTTATCGTCTTATTATTATTTGTAGGAGTAAAAATTCAATTTTATTTAGATACAGACACGCAAGTGAACTTTAACGTTTATCCAAGATTATTCTACTTTACACTCTTCCCTCTTATAGTTGGCATTTTATTACGATTCCTTCAATCTATTAATCG
Source organism: Bacillus sp. XB1 (assembly GCF_053557995.1). Lineage (NCBI taxonomy): Bacteria > Bacillati > Bacillota > Bacilli > Caryophanales > Bacillaceae > Bacillus > Bacillus sp. XB1. Next base: position 1,648,350 of record NZ_JBNRIL010000001.1, read on the forward strand.
CGAAACAAGTAAACAAAACTGGAGCTTTCAACCGGATAAATTTATTGCTATTACAGTGCCTACACTATTCATTTCCTTTTCCCCAGCACTACTCTTTTCACCACTTGCAGAATACCTACCTTATTTAGTTAATATTATTCTAATAAATACAACTTTTGTTACGATAATTAGTTTAATAGCTGGTTATTCTCTTTTAGATTGTTTTATACAAAAAGATAATGCAAATATGAAAAAGTATAATTGAACACTCTTTTTTGTTTCAATAAAAAAGCTCAAAGCTAAGGCTATGAGCTTTTCTAATTATTGCACCTTTTCATTTACATATTCCATAAACTGCTCTGCTTTAATAAATCTTTCTTTGTACGCTTCAGGTACTTCTTCTATTGTTATCCCCCCACTCGATTTCGTTTTTACTAAAACGGTTTGATATGACATTAATGCTTCCATATATTGTTCATACTCTTCAGGAGTTAATACCTCTTTACTAGACTTATGGCCATTTAATTTATCAAAATACGGATGAAGCTCCATTACCACCTTTTTCAATTCCTCTTTTTTAGCCGGTAATAATTGATCATAATCAATATTACCGTTCGAATCTCCGTACGTAAGTTTTGCATTTGTTAATTTTTTTAGTTCTTTTGTAAACTCTTCATATTCCTTCGTACCCATTTCATCTTTCGCCTCTGATAATTTTGCACTAAAACGCATATACGCCTCTAATGTCATCGTTCCGGCATGTTTTTTTAAATTCTCGAAAGATCCGTATATACCATCCGCCATAATAGATTGATACGCAAAACCAGTCGTCGGGATTAAAAGAGCTGCTGCAAGTACTCCTGCGATAAGGCGTTTCTTCCTCTTACTCCGCCCGTGCTTCATTTTTATTTGTACGATTACTTTTTCTTTTAAATCCGGCGGGGCAACAATACCTTTTGCTTCTTCTTGTATAGATTCCCTAACTCTACAATCTAAACTCATTTCACATTCCCTACCTCTCCTAAAAAGATTTCTTCTACTTGCTCTTTTTGACGTAGTTTCTTTAATGCCGCATGAATTCTAGATTTCACAGTACCAATTGGAATATGTAATATTTGTGCTACTTCTTCTTGTGAATAATCATGTAAGTATCTTAAGATAATAACTTGTTTCAATTTATACGGTAATTTATGAATGAGTTCAATTAGTTTTTGGTTTGATATTTTACTTACAACATCGTTAGAAAAATCAATTTGCACTGACTTTCTTTGCTCTTCTGCTTTTTTTATAATTCGTAGTCGCATCCACCTCTTTCTTCTATAAGAGTGTATTTGTTTAATCGCAAGTCCAATTAGCCAAGGACGAAATGGCTTCTCGCTATCATACTTACGAAGCGATTCATATAGTTGTATGTATATTTCTTGAACGACATCATCTACATCCGTTTTATCCTCTATTAAAAAATGTGCTGTTTTATATATTTCTTGAATCGTTTTATCATACAACTTGCTATATGCTTCTTTATTTCCTGATAAAGTTAATTGGATTAAATGTGCGTAATCTATTTCACCCTTCATATTCCAGCCCTCCTTTGTCTTACACTATATATTGGAAAGTAATTCATATTTCGTTCGATTTTTTTAAAGTTTTTTTATATAAATTAATATTATGATTCATTGAGTTCATAAGCTTCACTTATAACCACACATAACTATTATATATTTTTCCAATTTCTGATAAAGATTTAAAATAATTTATATAGTCAAATTTAGGAGGAGATATGATGAAAGCTATCGTTGTAACGTCGTTCGGTGGTCCTGAAGTGATGAAATATACAGATTTGGATATACCGTCTATTTCAGAAGATCAAGTTTTAATTCGCGTTGTTGCTACTAGTGTAAATTTCGCTGATATTAAATCACGTTATGGTAAAAAAGGAAATAAAGCACTACCTTTTATTCCAGGTATAGATGCCACTGGTATTGTAGAACGTGTCGGTTCTCATGTGAAAAATATTCACCCTGGACAACGTGTCATTGCTTTTCCTCAAAATGGATCTTACGCAGAATACGTTGTTGCAAATGAAAATCTTACTTTCGTATTACCCCATGAAGTTGACTTTCAAACTGCAGCCGCTTGTCCAATCGTATCTTTTACAAGCTATAATTTACTCGCAAATGTTACAAGGCTTCAACAAGGTGAATCTGTACTCATTCATGCGGCTGCTGGCGGAATTGGCACTACTGCTATTCAACTTGCTAAACTATTAGAGGCTGGAACAGTTATAGGCACTGTCGGAAGTGAAGCAAAAAAAGAAATTGCTTTAGATGCTGGAGCTGATTATGTTATTTGTCATCAAGATGAAGATTTTGTAGAGAAAGTCAATGAACTGACAAATGGTGAAGGGGTTGATGTAATTTTAGACTCTATTTCTGGAACGGTTTCTGAAAGAAGTTTAAACTGCCTTGCTTATTACGGTCGCCTCGTTCATTTCGGTAATGCTAGCGGTGAAATTGGTAACTTTCAAACGAAAGATTTACATGCAAGTTGCCGCTCTATACTCGGTTTTAGCTTTGGAACCACACGAAAAAAGCGTCCTGAACTGCTCCAAGAAACTGCAAATGAAGTTTTCCGTTATTTGCGTGACGGACGTTTACAAATTAAGGCTACGAAATCTTTTCCACTTCAAAATGCAGGGAAAGCACATGAATGGGTCGAAAGTAGAAAAAGTACAGGGAAAGTAATACTAACTGTTTAGTCCTCTTCCTGAAATGAATACTGGAAACAGAGGTGGCATTCATGGGATCACGAATTATGCATGTTATTATCGCTAGTGGTATTGCTGAGAAACTATCAATTCACGATAAGACTTCTTTCTTACTTGGAGCTGTAGCCCCTGATGCTGTTCATTCAAAAAAAGAAAAAGGAACCTCACATTTTTATGCCGGTACAACGAAGAACTATACGAGAAGAATAGATTATGATTCATTTTTTCATAAATATGAATCACATATAGATTCCCCATTTATTTTAGGCTATTATACCCACCTCATTGCCGATGATAATTGGCTAAGTGGATTTTTTCTACCTTGGCTAAAAAATAGAATAGAGAATGACGAAACTATCGCACCCCTGTACTATAACGATTTTAAATTGTTAAATGCAAAGTTGCTTCATCATTACGATCAAGAACAACAGCTTTTCTCTCTTCTCAATCAAGAGGCTCACATTGTGGATATTGAAGAGGTTTCTAAAGAAAACGTTTTAGCTTTTCGAAAGTATCTTTTTGAAGATATGTTGTATCCAAAGCAACATCTGCATGAAGACTTACAAGTATTTACGTTTGATCAAATCGTTGGCTATATTGAGACAGCTATTGAAAAAGGAGTATTTTTTATTAAACAACTCTCTAATGAAAAATCCACTTCAAAAATTTAATCCCCCTCAAATATATTTGAGGGGGATTTTCACATAGCAATATTATTATTGGTTCTTCTCCATAACTGCAAAATAATTCCCTTCGCTATCAGCAAAGTTAAACACTTTACCAGAAGGCATAGTTACCATTTCTCCAACAGTAACATTTTTATTTGTTAAATCTGTATATAGTTGATCAAGATTTTCTGAGAAGAACATTAAAGACGGTGTACCAAGATTCAATTCTGGGCTCATTTTCGAAATAACTTCTTTATTATGTAATATAATGCTCGTTTCCGCACCGCTTTTCGGAGCGATTTCAATCCATCTCATTCCTTGCTTATTATCTTCCTCTGCAACTACATGAAACCCTACCTTCTCCGTCCAAAAATTTACTGCCTCATCTTGATTATTTACATATAACATAATTTGTCCTACTTTATGAATCATTACATTTCCCCCTAATGGTTTTTATATTCTATGTAGCTTTCTACAAATACTATCGTTATTCCTTTTGAGTTGGTATGTACTTCTTTGCAAAATTTATCGACTGACTCATCCCATCCAGTTCATCAAAATAATCATTTCTTTCAATCATGTTATATCCGTCGAATCCAATTTTATCTAATACTTTGAAGAATATATCGAAATCTACTTCACCATTCCCTGCTGCGACTTCTATATACTTAGTTGAACGATCACTTTTCACTTCTTTACAATCTTTAATATGAGTTTGTACTATATAATCTTTTAATAGTAATAAACCTTCTCCCGGATTTTCATTTACATCACTTATTAAATTTGCTGGGTCAAAGTTAACAGCTAGTCCTTTCGAGTTTGCAGTTTCTAAAAATCGTTTTAATACTATTGCTTTTTCAGATCCCGTCTCAATGGCAAAGAATCCTCCAAATCTGAACGCTAAGTCCCCTATTTCATTACAAACACGTAGCATTTTATCATAGTACTCACTATTTTCATCATCAGGGATTTTCCCAATATGGGCTGTTACTATGTTAGCTCCTAACCTTAACCCTTTATCAGTAATATATTTAAAACTCTCTATTACACATTCAGCTTCAGTTCCTATTATTCCATTTTCTCCGAAGCTAATTGCTAATGACGGGACTTGAATCTCATTAAAAGATAAGTTTTCTTTTAATGTATTCCATTGTATCTTTGAGATGTTAGCTAAGTTGAAAGTCGGATTCATAGCATATAATTGAATATATTCTAACCCCCATTCTCTCGCCTTTTTTATTCCTTCGTTTACTTCAATATATTTCGTATTCAAAAACATTCCTAATTTCCTATCCATATATGTACCTTCTTTTTATTATTTCGCATCATTTTAATATACGACTTTTTTATATTATTTCCTCGTATAAACCAAATAAATAAACTACCCTTTTTTCGATACTCCCAGTAGAAGCATATATATGATAGGCACATTAAAAACACTAATACAATTCCCATTATCACTTGTTTACAAACAAAAAAGACGTAACTACAAATAGTTACGCCTTCTCCATCATTTATCTAGGCTTTTTCTTCCCAGTAAATGCTGGTTTCTTTTTCTTTGGTGCTTTCGGTTTCGTTTCTACAAATGATCCTTTGAACATTTCTTGCTTCGTAAATACGATGCCTAGTTTTTTCGCAAATTGCAGTAATTTGCGCTCTTCTTGTGGAGTTACAAGAGATACGACAGTTCCTTCTTTACCCATACGTCCAGTACGTCCTGAGCGGTGAATGTATTGGTCTACTGTGTCTGGTAATTCTAGGTGAATTACGTGTGTTAAATCGTCAATATCGATACCGCGCGCTGCAATATCAGTAGCAAGTAGAATTTCTAATTTCCCTCCGCGGAAAGCACGCATTGTCGCTTCACGCTCTTGTTTACTTGCTTCTGCATGAAGAGCCGCCGCTTTCATTTTACGGAATTTCAATTTCTCTGTAATTTCATCTAAACGGAATGGATCGTTTAAGAAAGCAACTGCTTTTACATCGCCCATATGCATAATTCTTCTTACGTAATCATTTTTTTCGCGTCGCTCACAAATGATATACGTATGCTCAACTAAGCTTTTTGATTCTGCACGTGTTACACGTACTAATTGTGGTTCCACTGCTAAATCACGTGCCGCATCTTCTGCCGCTTTTGTCATTGTCGCCGAGAAGAATACTAATTGACGATCGCGCATCGTTGATTTAATTACATCTTGCACTGCGCCCATCATTTTTTGCTTTACAATTTGATCAAACTCATCAAATACAATTGTTTTTACTTCATGCATTTTTAGCTTTTTCATACGAATTAATTCTAAAATACGGCCTGGTGAACCGACAATTACTCTTGGGTGTTTCTTTAATTTTTCAACTTGGCGCTTAATATCTGCACCACCAATTAAAGATGCACCTGAAATTTCAGTTCCTGCTGTAAACTTTTGAACCTCTTCATGAATTTGCATTACAAGTTCACGTGTTGGCGCTAAAACAACAACTTGTGGCTGTTTTACTTCAGGATTAATTTTATGTAAAAGTGGTAATAAGTACGCTAATGTTTTTCCTGTTCCAGTTGGAGATTCAGCTATAACGTCTTGTCCTTCTAAAATAGTTGGAATCGCTTGTTTTTGAATTTCAGTTAACTCTTTAAAACCAGCCTTCTCCCAAGCTTGTTGTAAAAATGGTTGCATATCTTTTATCATTTGTTTTTCTCCTTTATCTCTATTTTTGAAGAAAATGCTGTATTGTTCGCACCGTTTCTATCATGTGTGAAATAACAGCTATTAAATCATCAACATGGTCTTCTGTAATCGCTTTTTGAAATAGAACCTCTACCTTATTATGATATGAAATCGCTTGCTTATTATATTCGTATGAAACTTTCTGCATAATCATTCTTTCTTTTCCCCATATAGAACGCATTAATGTTTCAATTTCTTCGCATTTTACTTCTGGTTGCTCTAACGGGAATGAAAATGCTAGCTTCATTTCACAACCTGGTGTAAACTGAGGCACTTCTAGTATTTCACCAGACAAGTTCTTTGCATCCACAGATAATGAAAATGTTGCTTCTACTAATGGTTCAAACGGTTCTGTTAATTGAAATGAGATATGATATATACGACTTAATGAAGCAAGATCCATCATATCTTTTCGATCTGTTACAAGAATATCTCCATGTAGATCAAAATCATACACAGCACCTTCTACGATTACTTTTAAATTGTCAAAAGCAGTTGGATCAAACATAATTTCCTCCAAAAAACAGGCGCCTTTCGATGGAAAGGCGCCACTTGATGTATATATAGTTTACAGATAAACGAGATGAATTACAACCTTTTAGAATAAACCTACTGCTTTTCCATCTTCATTTACATCCATTTGAAGTGCTGCTGGTTGTTTTGGAAGACCTGGCATTGTTAACATTGTACCTGTTAACGCAACGATAAAGCCTGCACCGATAGATGGTTTTAACTCACGAATTGTAACGATAAAGTCAGATGGACGACCTAATTTTGTTGCATCGTCAGAAAGAGAGTATTGTGTTTTCGCCATACAAACTGGTAGGTTACTCCAACCTTCTCCTTCATATTGAGCTAATTGCTTACGTGCTTTCGGAGCAAATTCAATATCTTTTGCGCCATATACTTTTTGAGCAATTGTACGAATTTTTTCTTCTAATGGTAATTCTAATTCATAAAGTGGTGCGTAGTTGTTTTCACCTTTTTCGATTTCTTTTAGTACTTTTTCAGCAAGGTCAACTCCGCCTTGGCCACCCTTCTCCCAAACTTCTGTTAAGGATACTGCATAGCCACGCTCATTACACCACTCTTGTAAGTATGTAACTTCTGCATCTGTATCTGTAATGAATTTATTAATTGCAATTACGAAAGGCACACCGAAGCTTTGAATTGTTTCAACATGCTTCTGTAAGTTTTCCATACCTTTTGCTAATGCATCTACATTTTCTTCTTTTAATTGATCTTTTGCTACGCCACCATGCATTTTAAGCGCACGAATCGTCGCAACAATAACAACTGCTTCTGGTTTAATGCCAGCTGCACGAGCTTTAATATCTAAAAACTTCTCTGCACCTAAATCAGCACCGAATCCAGCTTCTGTAATAACATAATCACCTAATTTTGCTGCCATTGTTGTAGCGATAACACTGTTACAACCGTGAGCAATATTCGCAAATGGTCCGCCATGAATAATAGCTGGTGTATTTTCTAACGTTTGTACTAAGTTCGGTTTTAATGCGTCTTTTAATAATAGTGTCAAAGCACCTTCTACACCTAAGTCTTTAACCGTTACAGGTTGATTTGCAAAGTTATAAGCAACTACGATGCGAGATAGACGCGCTTTTAAGTCTTGAATATCTGTTGCAAGGCAGAATACCGCCATAATTTCAGATGCTACTGTAATATCAAAACCGTCTTCACGTGGTACACCTTGAACTGGTCCACCAAGACCAATTACTACGTTACGAAGGGCACGATCATTTAAGTCAACACAGCGTTTCCAAACGATTTTACGTGTATCAATTCCAAGTGTGTTTCCTTGTTGGATATGATTATCAATAAACGCTGCTAATGCGTTATTAGCAGTTGTGATCGCATGGATATCTCCAGTAAAGTGAAGGTTAATGTCTTCCATAGGTACTACCTGTGAAAAACCACCACCTGCTGCTCCGCCTTTTAGTCCCATCGTTGGTCCAAGAGATGGTTCGCGAAGTGCAATTACTGTTTTCTTACCAATTTTATTAAAAGCTTGACCTAAACCAACTGTTACTGTTGATTTACCTTCTCCAGCTGGAGTTGGGTTAATTGCTGTTACTAAAACAACTTTACCGTCTTCCTCATCTTGTAAGCGCTTAAAAATATCAAGAGATAACTTACCTTTATAATGCCCGTATGGCTCTAATTCATCTTCTAAAATATTTAAATCAGCTGCAATTTCTTGAATCTTCTTCATACTCGCTTCTTGTGCGATTTCAATATCGGATTTCACTGTTGTAGTAGTTGTCATATACCCTAGTCCCCCTTTAATTGGTTCTGATGATATTGTATCAGTTTTTTGTATTTTCTGCACTTATTTACCTCCTAAAAATTCTTTCATTTCTTTATACGTTTTTTAACATAAATACCCATAAGAATGTTAACGATTGTTGCAACTCTGTAGGTAGTTGACCTAACATCTTCTCATTTACTCCGCGCTTATATACGCCGATGCCATCTACAACTTTAAAACCTTGTTCTTTCGCTAACTGTTCAAATTCCCAAGGCATCATCGTATTACAAACAACGTCTTTTCCGTACAAGCGAGGATAACTGTTCTCTCGTGGCTTTGCTGTCGGTCCTAAAATTGCAATACATGCATATCCATCTTTCTTTAACACACGCTTTATTTCATTTAACGCTCGTAATGGCTCTTCCGTCCATTCTAAAGAATTAATTGCCATAATTGATTCAAATTGCTCATTTTCAAATGGTAATGCAGAAAGATCTCCTTTTATAAAAGATAAATTCGGTCCTTCTCCGCGTTCCTTACCTTTTTGAATCATCACTTCCGATAAATCTACTCCCACTGCTTTATAGCCTGCGCGACTTAATTTATATGTACCGTAGCCATCACCACAACCAACATCGAGCACTTGTGCTTCTTTCTTCACGTATTGTTCAAAAAACGGAATAATTGTACTTCTGCTACCACTGTCCCACATCTCTTGACTATTTTGATTCCAAAACTCTGCGCTACTATCCCATTTCTTCTCCGCTGACTCGTGCCAATTAAATTTCGTCATACATTCCCCTACCTTCACGTATTATCATTCATTTCATTCTACATCATTTTCCAAAATTCCTGTTTTATCCCGCTTGCAGTAAGACACCTACCTCAAAATTCAATGGATGCGGATTAGTTAATGGGAGAGAACTGCTCATAAAAATCCAATTGTTGCTGGCTGATAATCAGTCCTAGTGGAAAAAATCCCACACTTTATCTTCAATAGGAGATGGATATGTTAACGATGGAATGCGTATTCTCCAATTTTTGCTTTACTTGGGTTTAACTCATACTCATGCTCTTCTCATTTTGAAAGATACTATAGATACACCCAATTGAAAGAGAGGGATGTACATGCGAAGAAAGAGAAATCATCATTTTAAAAGTGGTGAAAAAAACGAAGAGTATGCTGCTGAAATATCACCAGCTGGCATTCCAATTAGACATAAGCGTAAAGAAATTGCAAATGAGATAGAAGGTACAAATACCGGCACAATGGTAGGCTATGTCGCTTTATTTCTTTCGTTATTCTCCATTGCTTTTTATCCAGTTACGCTCGGCTCCCTAGCAATTTTAGTTGGCCTATTAGCTGTCAATTTCGGAGCAAGAACACTTGGATATACAGCAATTGGTTTTGGTAGTTTTTCTGTTTTATTTACTTTACTTTATCCGCTTGCTTTGTCAGCGTTTTAAAAAAACACACCAAGTTATACTTGGTGTGTTCATTCATGATACAACATAATATGACCGCATCCACAACAATGTTTCGCTGTAATTTCTTGAAACACTGGATAATTTTCTTCATCTCGATGCTCAATAAATACTTTTTCAAATCGATACATGTTTGGTGCATATGCCCAATCTTGTTTCGTACGTGCATATAACGTTGAGGAAAAAAACTCCTCACCACCGCAAACGATACATGTGTTCTTCATCGCTATCCCTCCTATGCTTGTCTTACTTCATCTATATGAACATAAGCATAAAAAAAAGACCTTCTATTACTAGAAAGTCTTCTCTGAAACAAAAAGAAATGTACCAAACATTCCTACTCCGCTATATTCTTTTGAAACACCAGCTTCTGTTTTAAATGTTTGCTTTACAGTCATAAAGAATACACCATTTCGTGCATCTGTACTTTCAAATTGTAGTTTTTCTTTTTTACCATCTACATTTTGCGTGCATTCAAAACTACTCTCATTACAATTCAACGCATACTTATCCTCTACATACACTTTAAAATCTGATTCTTTCGGACAAGTTATAAGTAATATTGCCACGAGAATAATACTTATAATACCCACAATTGTATAATATTTCTTCATTTGTACTCCTTTCAAATGACAAGAAAACTTGACTTCATACGCCAAGTTTTCTTAGTCAACAACCCATTGCCACTCTTGTTCTTTCTTATCAAAAATGAGCCAACCTGTTTCTGTTGCTTCCTCTTTCAATTCATCGATATTATCTAACACCTCATCCGTACTTTCATACGAACCAACTACATATACCGGAATTTCAAGACCTCTTCTTGACTCAATCTTCCCTGCTAGATCTATGTAAAGACCATCTTCCATTAGTGGAATCAGTCCCATGATCAATTCTTTTGAAATTGCTGGGAAAATTTTTGATTTTTGGAAGAAAGAAAAACGTTTCTTACCGAAAGCACCGAGTTTATACGGAATGACTTTACTTAACATTCCTACAAAATCAGCAATTCTACGATAATACACTTTGTTGTACCATCCGTCATCATGTGAAAAATAAACAAATCGATTTTTCAACAGCGGAAAGAATGTTCTTGCAAGTGGTTCTTTTTTGTGAGCCAAATATAATAATTCTGCAATTTCTTTCGGCTCTAATTCATCTAAATCGCTTGCATCATCAAAATCTACCCAACAAAATTCATCAAATTCATCAATCTCTGCTTGAATTAACTTATGTATATTTTCTTCCTCAACATATTCAAATAAAGTATGATAATGAAAATCCGTCCATTCAAAGTTGTGCTTCAAAAGCAACACTTGATGAAGCGGTGAAGGGATGTTACTCGCAAACTCTTTAAACGTAATTCCTGATGTAATAAAACAATGACCTCGACGATTACCATTAATATATATCATATTCTTTACTTGGTCAGATCCTCCAGACAAAGCACCTAGCCACCTTCGTTTTATATGTTTCAATTCTATAGCATATTTTAACATGAAAAATTTTAGAAACATAGAAAAAACTTCAAAAACTATTTACAATTTCATGTGTTTTATTACATAGTGATTACAAGAAAAAACGCCTGCTCATAAGCAGGCGTTTTTAAAGGATTTCATCAGGGTTTTGAGGATGATGATTTCCCTCTTTCTTTTCTTCTTTTTGGAACATCGATTGAATTTTATCAATTGTTTGTGGAGCTAATTCAATCATTTTTTCTGCTAAATGTGTCGCATTTTGTAGATGAAGAATATTTACTCCATCTTTATTCACCACAAGAAATGCTACTGGTGTAATAGAAACACCACCCGCGCTACCGCCACCAAATGCAGCGTTACCGTTCGCTCTTTGTCCATCATTCGTTTGGAAATCAGAACCTCCTGCTCCAAAACCGAACGCTACTTTAGAAACCGTTAACACCACACCACCGTCAGCCGTTTGAACAGGCTCTCCAACAATCGTATTTACATCAACCATTTCTTTTAAATTTTCCATTGCTGCTTTCATTAACCCTTGAATTGGATGATCCACCGTTCATAACCTCCTTTGTCATATCTTTCCTAGTTTTTCCGAAAGTTTGTGAACTAAACATAAAATTTAATATTGATTTCAAAAAACTTAAGTTGTAATATTTAGAAAAATAAAAAAGAGGTCGATTCGTTATGATGCGAAAATTAACAAAGAAAGATCATGAACAAGTATTCGCTTACCTAAAAGAAGAAGCAGCCCTTAACTTGTTTATTATTGGAGATATTGAAGCTTTCGGTTATGACACAGATTTTCAAGAACTATGGGGAGTATTTAAAGAGAATGGAACATTAAAATCAATTTTACTCCGATTCCACGATTCATTTATACCATATAGTAAAGAAGACTTTGTTACCACTGATTATGAGGCACTTCTTTCCGCATATAAGCCGCTTAAACTCTCTGGTAAGTCAACTATCGTAGAACGATTTGAAACTGCTTCAAATATACAACTAGGTACTAAAAATGAAATGTATTTTTGCGAATGTCTAAATGACAACAACTTACCTGACACGCCTATTCATGAAACAATTAAACTTGCCTCACTCGATGATATAGAACGAATTATGAAATTACGAAGTGACATCGCTGAATTTCCGACTACCAATGAATCAGAGAAAATATTAAGGCAGGCTATCGAAACAAATACAGGACGCACATACTATATTGAAAAAGATGGCGTGATCATCGCATCCGCCTCTACTTCCGCTGAAAATTCATTATCCGCTATGGTAGTTGGTGTATGTACACACCCGAATTATCGTGGAAATGGCTACGCTTCACTCATATTACAAAAAATGATCCAAGACTTTACGAAAGAAGGCCGAACACTTTGTTTATTTTATAACAATCCAGCTGCTGGACGAATTTATAAACGACTAGGATTTAAAGACATTGGAATGTGGACGATGTATCGATAATAAGGGGACTCTATAAGCGGAAATAGTTGTAACCTAGCAGTAAAAGCAGATTATACAAAAACTTTACACCGTTATTATGAAAATGGAAAAACTACTTGCGGAGCAATACTCTAACTAAAACATGTTATGTATTCAAACTAAATTCAGACAGATTAACGGCCCCAATTATTGCATTTACTCCAGTAATCGGGGCGTTTATCCTCAAATTCTTTCCACTATATTTATGAAACATTTATTCCACTTATATCGCTATTATCATTACGTGCAAATGCTCTCCTTAATATTACTGCTTCTTATTATACTGTGCTTTAAAATCAATATATTCCTGTTTCGCATCCTGATTATTACCTTGGTGACTATCAAAAGATGTATGTATTTGTGATATATATTCTACTAACTTACCTTCATCATTTCGCTTCTTATAATTTATTACAATACTTACTTCCAATATCTGCTTTGAACCATTTTTAGAATCAATATGCAATGCGATTGATCCACCACCATATTCATCATATTGTATTTTCAACTTATCATTAATGATATTTTGAAACTCTGATTCAGTTAATGTATATCCAACAGTACTAGGCTGACCAAACTTTTTTATATCACCTCCTGGCTTCATCTTTAGTTTCCCTATCCCTTTTAAACGATCTACAATTAAGTTCACGTATGAAACATCCAGACTTGAATCCGTACTTTGTACCTGTCCATTCTCATAACTAATATTTGTACTATAATTAACTTCTTCTTTATAATTTTTATTATCTACTTCCGAGGTAATTTCTTGTGTTGTATTTCCATATAAACTTTTATCTTTCGTATTATATATGCCTTTCGAAGTTTGATAGATTGTTTTACTGTGCTCTCCATCTTCCTTTTGCTCATATGTACTATATATACCTCTTTGTTTCACATAGGCATATCCATCATCACTAGCGGACATAACCTTTTTCATATCACCTTCATCCAAAGCTTTGACAAATGGCTCATATTCTATCTTTTTTTCAAAAAAACTACATGCTTGTAGTAGGCTGATTGTTATTATGATAGTAATCATTTTAGAAACCTTTTTTGTGTTCATTTCATCATCACACTACCCACTCTACATTTTCGATCAGATAACCTTCTAATCACTTTAATCACCTTACATAATTAAATTTTCTTTTAGAAGTTAAAATACTCTCCTGTAAATAATTACTTTTCTATCATCAAAACTTACAATACGCACTTTCTTTATGCCTTACGTTTCGATTTACCTTTTTTATTTTTCTTTCGATATCTTGGAGTCTCTCTTTTATGTTGCTCCCACGTTTTATTAAATGATGGAAATTTAAATCTGCAATATGCTAATAGCTGAAATTCAGCTGCACCGATTGCTATCGTATACATTAAAAAGGTCCCTACTACATACATAAATAAATCATCAAACCCATAATCGTTATGAAAATATATCAAAATAAGAATAGTTACTGCGTATAGTGTAGCCCACTTCATCATCTTTCCTTTTGTTTTACTAAAGAAAGAAGCAGACCTCTCATCCATACTAAACGCACCTTCACTCGCTTGTTTAAACGTATCAATTGTTGTCAAAACATGAAAAATTACTGCTCCTAAAAGCAATAAACCCGCATACAGTATTGTAATCCAGTCAATTGAATTATTAGCCATTTTAGTAACAGTCAAAGCAATAGGAGCTATTGTTGCCAATTGGAATGAACATAATAATACGACAAGGGTTTGTAGTTTTTGAAATTTAAATTGAGCTATCGGAAATGAATAAATGACGAAAAGAATTATTTGTATAATATATAAGAATACTTCTAACTTAACAATTCCTATATTAAAGAGAAGCATGCAGTAATCCCACCCAGCTGATAAAACAATAGAAAAAATTGTTATTGAACTAAATAGTATTCCTCCAAACATAAACCCTGTAGCACCCTCAGGACTTAAACGATCATTACATGTCATCCTAAACTTATCTAAATCTTCTTCTTTTATATTCCACATCCTGGCCCTTCACCTTCTATACGTTTCAATTATTTTTCAAACACTAAAATTCTATTAATATATTATTTATCCCGCTTTAATGGGCAGTAAGACCCCCACCTCAAAATGCAGCGAAAGCAAAGAAGTTAGGTGGGGGATCAACTGCCCATAAAAGTCCGATTGGTTCAACTAATAATCAGTGGGGGATGAAGAAAACCCCCACTGATTAAAGTTTCACTTTATTTTTCGTTTTGAATTTCTTATTTCGCTTTCGAATTCTCCCACCCATTCTCTCATTCTCTTCCCATGACATATTAAATGACTTGAATTTAAATCTACAGTACGCCAATAGTTGGAATTCTGCCGCTCCAATTGCAACCGCATACATTAATACAGTTCCCACTCCATACATAACAAAAAAATCAATTGAATAATCATTTTGAAAATACATCAAAATAAGTAGTATTAATACATATATTATAGCCCCCTTAATCATAGCTCCTTTTGTCTTACTAAAAAAAGAGGTGGATCTTTCACCACTACTAAACGCACCTTCACTTGCTTGTTTAAATGTATCTAGCGTTGCTACAATATGAATAATAACTGCCCCTACAAATAGTAGCCCAGTATACATCCTACCAGTTGAATTGTCAGCCATTTCAGAGACAATCGAAACTACAAATAATATCGTTCCAAGCTGAAACGCATATAATAATATAACGAGCGTTTGTAACTTTTGAAATTTAAAACATGCTTTCGGAAATAGATATATAATTAAAAATATAATTTGAATACTAAATAACACAATTTCAGTTTTAACAATTGTTCTATCAAAAAAATTGTTGTAGTAATTCAAATTCCCTACAAAAATAATAAACATAAATATTGAAATATAAAATATTGTTCCAAGCATAAAACCCGTAGCACCTTCAGGACTTAAACGGCCTTGACATGTTATTCGAAATTTATCTAAATCTTCTTCTTTTATTTTCCACACCCTGACATTTCACCTTCTATACAGTTTAAATAATTTTCATCCACTAAAATTCTATTCCATTCTTAATATTTTTAAGTACATAGATTTTTGTACAACTAAATTCAGATAATCTTTTAGGTATATCATTACCATATTAATTACCATAATCATCTAATCAGAATGCTTTTTGATGGTTCAAGTAGTGTCTTTTTTCCTCAAAAGTTCCAAATATTCTTCTTTCAATTAAGTATAACCGTCTTCTTGTCACCTTCATCCAATGCCTTTATTAGACTCTCATACTCTATTTTGATTTACCAAAACTATACGCGCTCAGTAAAACATAACTGTTATCACAGTAACTATTTTTCACTACCCCTTTACTCATATCTTCACAACATTTATCGTTCTCAAAATTCAATTAAAATATATTATTTTTGATTTATATACTCTTTTTCATAATTTACATATTCTTTTTTAGAGCTTTGATTATTATCTTCCCTGGTATGATAATATGTTGAAATCTCTTGATTGCGTTTTATAAGCTTATCTTCTTTTTTTTCTTCATAATTTACCGATATTGTTATTTGTGTTATTCTCATTTGATTTTCTTTTGTATCATTAGGCGTATTAAATTCAATCATCAATATTGCAGAATCAAATTTATCATATTTTAAATTTAACTTATCATTCATGATGTTTTTAAACTGTAATTCAGTTAAATCATAGCTTATTATGCTCGGTTCACTAAATCTTTTTGTATCTCCACTCGGTTTCAATTTACTAAGTTCATTTAATCCTCTAAACATTAATTTTACATATGAAACATTCATAGCTTGATCCTGGGCTACTGAACGGGATTTTTCATTTTTTAAATTTGTACTATAGACCGTTTCTTTTTTGTAATTTTGATTACTACCAACGTTTCTATCATTTTTTATATCAGTAACAACCTTTTGAGTTGTTTTCCCATATAAGTCGTCTTCTTTCACATTATATACTCCATGGGTTGTTTGATATATTATCCTGCTATGTTCACCATCTTCTTTTTCTTCATAAGTACTGTCGCTAGTCTCTTCTTTCACATATGCATATCCATCATCACTCGCAGACATAACCGTTTTCATATCACCTTCATCCAATGCCTTTACTAATCTCTCATATTCTATTTTTTCCCCGAAACTGCACGCGCTTAGTAAAAACGTTACTGTCATTACAATAACTATTTTTTTAACTAACCTTTTACTCATGCCATAACTACACCTTTCCCCTTATTTTATACATTACTTATTATTCAAATATTGTTTTTTATACTCCTCATATCGGGTTTTAGAAGCTTTATCGTTATCTTCTTTAGTATTTAAATAGATTGCTATTTTTTGATCATGCCTTATTAATCGGCCTTCTTTATTCTTTTTTTCATATCCCATTGTGATGCTTATTGTAGTGAATTCCATTGGATTTTCTTTTGAATCTTTCGCCGAACTAAATTCCATTAATAATATTGCTTCATCAAATTTATCGTAGTCCACCTTTAACTTATTATTAATTATTTCTTGAAATTCCGATTCAGTTAAGTAATATGTTACCTTGGATGACTCACTAAATCTTTTTTTATCTTTTTTTGGTCTTAAACTATCTATTCCCTTTAATCTATTAAATATAAATCGAACATTCGAAACATCCAAATTTTGATTTGGACTTTTTGATTGATTATCTTCATATTTAATACTAGTTCTATATACAATCTCTTCTTTTTTTTGCTCACTATTTAATGAACTAGCAATTTCTTGCAAAGTTGTTCCATAGAACTTTTTTTCTTTAATATTGTATACTCCTCCTGTTGTTTGATATACAACGCTAATGCGATTATCATTTTCCGCCCCAAACGTGCTATCCCTAACCTCTTCTTTCACATAAGCATACCCATCATCACTCGCAGACATAGCCGTCTTCATATCACCTTCATCCAATGCCTTTACTAATCTCTCATACTCTATCTTCGTCTCCCCAAAACCACATCCACTTAATAAATTTGCTATTATTGACAGAACTATCATCGTCTTGGCTTTCTTCTTTAACTTCATACTGACACCCCGTTGATTTCTCTAGGCATTTTTAAGTTCATTATGTTCCTTTTTGGAAAGTAATACATTTCACCCTTATTTACTTTTCGTTTTAGATTTTGTATTTCGCTTTCGCATTCTCTCATTCTCTTCCCATGACATATTAAATGACTTGAATTTAAATCTACAGTACGCCAATAGTTGGAATTCTGCCGCTCCAATGGCTACTGCATACATAACAACATTACACATAACATAACCAAACATTGTGTTTAATGAGTAATTATTATTTATATAAATCAAAACAAGAAGAATTAACACATAAATTACAGCACCTTGTATAACATGTCCCTTTGTTTTACTAAAAAACGAATCTGATTTGTCCCCACTACTAAATGCACCTTCGCTTGCTTGTTTAAATGTATCAACTGTTGTCACAATATGAACAATAATTCCACCTAATACTAATAGACCTACATAAACACGTGTATTGAGATCAATTGAATGCTCAATCATTCCAGAAAGAACAAATAACGTGCATCCGATAGTTCCAAGTTGAAATGCATATAATAATATAACGAGCGTTTGTAATTTTTGAAATTTATAACGAGCTTTAGGGAATAAATATAGAATTAAAAACATTACTTGCAAACCATATAACACTAATTCAATCCTAACAATTACCTTATCAAACAAGGTAGTATAATAATCTATTCCTCCTATAAAAATAATAACCATAAATAATGAAGTATAAAATATCGTTCCGAGCATAAATCCCGTCGCACCTTCAAGACTTAAACGCCTTCTGCATGTCATCCGAAATGCTTCTAAATCTTCCTCTTTTATATTCCACATCCTGACTTTTCACCTTCTATACAGTTTAAATAATTTTCATTCACTAAAATCCCATTACATTCCTAACTTTTTAAGTACATTCATCTTTGTGTAACTATATTCAGATAATATTATCTCTATATTAATTACCGTACATAATCAGAATACTTTTGATAGTTCAAATAGCCTTCTTTCTCCTCAAAAGCTCTAAATATTCTTCTCTCTTTCACTTAACCATATCCCTCATACTCTATTTTTGTTTCTCTGAAATTGCACTCACTTAGTAAAAACGTTACTGTCATCACAATTGTATCGAGATAATATAGCTTTAATTTTATCTTCAGAAAGGTGATAACCTCCCATCAACAATATGCTAGGAGGTTATTACAGTTATTTAAAATTTGTTTTTTATTTTAATGGATTCGATTTTTGCAAATAATAATGTTATTTAATTTGAGAGAAGCGAATACTAAAAACATACTGCTTAATAACTCGTAATTAAGTCTTTCCCCTCATATCTAGGGTCTTTCTCAACTTTACCATCTTTTGTTTTGATGACTTTTAGTCTACCTAACCACTCTGCTCCGTTATATGTCTCTTCACTTACCCATACATTATGCTTTTTACCATCTACCTCAACTACTAATGTGGGGTGTGTAAACATGAATTCCTTCTCTACATGCCTACCTACAATTTCTGCATTTAATGATGTACCTTCTTCAACTAATTTACTATTTTGATACCCTTCGATAATAGGTAATCCAATAAATACAAAAAATATCAGTCCAAATACGATTACTTTCTTCTTTGTACTCCATTTATTCTTTTCTTTCAATTCTTTCTGTCTCGCTTCTCTTTCTTCGCGTTCATCCAAACTCTCATTTAAAGCATCTTCCCATGCCTTAATTTCCGCTTCGATTTCTGCTTCAGCTCTTGCTAGTTTTTGTAATTGTTCATCGGTTGCTACCATCTCATATGAGTTATCTCCAACCAAACGAATTTCAGTACCATTTTCTTTTACTTTTCGCAAGTCTTTTTCTGTACAATTAAACTCTCGAATGATTTCCCCTTGTGTGTTTACCAATCTAACGTAAATGTTTTTTTTCTCCTTCTTCTTAAACATCTGCACTCCCCCTTATTTGTTTCCTATCATAGATAACCCTATTGCAATTAAGAGAAAGAAAACGATAATAAGGAAAGTCTTCCCTTTGCTTACTTGTGTTGTACAACCTTCCAAGACAGCCCATATAAGAATTGGAAAAAGAAGAATACCTAGGAGAATATCAACTAACTTGTTGCTACTCTTCTTTAGTGGTTTTTCTTCTACTATCGGTTTTATCTGAACAGCTTCTTTTCTTATTTGTTTCGGTTTCTTTTTCTTGCGTCTATGATTCACCCAACTTACTCCTTTTAGAATAACTTTTTCCTAACTATAAAAATACCGAAATATCCCCATTTTCCATTTTATAAACCTGTCCAGGTATTACAAAATCTGTGGCTTTAATGGCGCCATCCAAAGGACCATATTCATTTATAAGACTGCGGCAATTCTTCATATTGGTCCCGTATACGTACTTAACCACATCCTTATTTAAAACAGGCGCAGGATTTAAAGCTAATACGTTTATATTATCTTCTTGATGTCTTAATGCAACTGTATTCGCTGCTCCGCCACCTAAAGAGTGCCCTAGTAAAGTTATCTTCTTTCCTTTATTACCCGCCTTGACTTTTTCATAAAATTTTTCTGCTTGACTATACTGAAATTCCGCTAATGACCCCAATATAGGTGAATTAGTTAAATTATGCAGCCAAATTGCTCCATCGGTTGCTAAATAGCCTATTTGGCTCGGTTGGTTTCCAACGTATACAATGAAAATTTCATGCGTGTTTCTATCCTCTAAAGCATATGCCCCAAATCCAGTTACTGAATGAATATCATCAGAAACTATAAGATTAGCATTAAAGTTGTCTTGTAATTTCTATTTATTTATTATTGGATCAGAATTATTATATTTTTTCTTGTGCATTATAATCATAAATATCTCTTGCCGATAATCTTAATTTTCCTACATCACTACTTAATTTATAATCTTCCTCGTTCGCCATATTCTCCCCCTTATATATATTAATGGCTTTCTTTAAATTTCTTTTCATATTGTAAATAATCTTTTTTTGATTTCCGATTATTTTCTTCTTTATTACGTAAATATGTTGTTATTTCTTGATCATGCCTAATCATATTATTTTCTTCATTTCTTTGTTTATAGCCTATCGAAATTGTTATCTCTGTTATTTCCATCGGATTTTCCTTTGTATCCTTAGCAGAATTAAATTCAATTAGTAGTGTTGCATAACTAAACTTCCCATACTTTAATTCTAAATTCCCATTAAATATCTCTTTAAATTGAATTTCTGATAAATTATAGCTTATCGTAGCTGGTTGGCTGAAGCTTTTTTTATTCACATTTGGTTTCAATTCTTTTATTCCTTGCACTCTATTAAGCATTAATTTTATATTAGACATATCTTTCCCTCGATTTGAAGCTTCTAGCTGTCCATTTTCGTATCTTATATCTGACTTGAATACAACTTCTTCTTTATATTGTGGGTTGTCACTATGTTTTTCATCCTCAACTGGAGTATTGACTTTCTTTTGTGCCTCACCAAAAAGAATATTATCTTTAATACTATAAATACCTTGCGTTGTTTGATAAACTACTCCTATTTGCTTATTATTATCCTCAATAAAAGTGCTATCCCTAACCTCTTCTTTCACATACACATACCCTTCATCACTCGCAGACATAACCGTCTTCATATCACCTTCATCCAATGCCTTTACTAATCTCTCATACTCTATCTTCGTCTCCCCAAAACCACATCCACTTAATAAATTTGCTACTATTGACAGAACTATTATCATCTTAGCTTTCTTCTTTAACTTCATACTGACACCCTTATTCAATCAAAATAAGCTTTCCTCTTTCCATTTTTGGAAGAGGAAAGCTTATTTCCTTTTAAATTTCTTTTTTTCCCTTTATTTCTAACTCTTGTGCTTGTTGTTGCTTTTTATTTTTTTCAATTACTTTTTCAACAAACTCATTTCGCCACATTTTAAACTTAGCTGCGAATTGACCTTCAATTTTATTTCGATACCCTTCAAATTTAACCTCTGCAATATCCGTGTGGTTAAATAATTTATACGTTTCTTCGGTTAAACCCACTGGATGCAACACTCCACCATAATCATAGAATGTGTTTTCATCAAGTAATAAACCTCTCGTAGTGATTACATACTCCACATCTTCCTCTTCTTTAAGACCCAATCTTACAACACTGCCTAAAGGTAATACTTTATCCATATAGTCTTTCATATTAATTCACTGTCCCTTTTAGTACGCTAATTTTCTCTTCTATTTTTTGTCTTTTTTTCTCTAATTGACGGATACGATCAATAAATGCCTCACGTGTTTTTCCTTGTAATGTGCTATCAATACTACTCTCTAACCTTCTAATATCCCCCGTTAAAGATGCAGCTGCTTTTTCCAATTGCACTACAACGTTTATAATTTGTTCTCGTCCACCACTAGCTGGAAATGTACTATGAACTCTTGACATTATTGTATGTAAATCCACCTTCATTCCCCTCTCTTTTAAATTTATAAACTTGGAGTTTTAATAATATGAAACTGCTCCTAATTCTTCGTCTTTTGCAAACATAGAAAATACCGCTTCTGAAACATCGTCGTTTAATTGCTTTAAATCTTTTGATAACTCCTTCACATCTTTAGCAATTTCACCTAATAAAGAACGGTTTATCCCCCTGCTGTTGTCATTCATAAAAAGATTTAACAATGAGTGACGATGACTTAATATATGTTCAGATACAATTGCAGCTACATTTGTATCAACTACAAAATCTCCTTTAAACAAATCTAGTAAATCTTGCACGTAAGAAGCTGCAACTTCTTTTGCAATTTCTAAAATTTCACTTGTAGCTAAATATACTACAACACTTCCAGCTAAAAAATTTATAGCAGTATTAAATACAGACTCTAATACTTCTAAAACTTTTTCCTTACATTTCGCTAAAGTTGTTTCAATCCATTCTACAGCGATATCTATCGCTCCTTTTATTTCAACTGTAGCCATTATACTAAATTGGATTGCTTCTGCTGTAATTTGAGATTTTAGCCCTTCATACTTTGTATTTAATCTTGAAAAACCTTCTTGAACTTTATCTTTTAGCTTTTCAAGCTCCTTGCTACCTTGTACAATGTCCGAGTAACCTAATATTCCGTTTATAATAGTAGAAATTGGCGTTGCACTTAATATCAAATTAAGTGTAACTCCAGCTATCTTTTCTTCATGTATAGAAACTTTTCTATGAAATACATCATGTATAGTTCCTGTGTAAATAGCCCCAGCAGATTGAGCAAATTCCAGAAACCCCGGGATAGCATCCCACCCCGTGTCATTATCACTTGTTAGTTTATCAATCCATATTAGATGTCCATTCTCATCATAATCCTTCTCTGTAAAAGCATATGAGTGTCCTGCTTGATTCGGAATTTTATACATTCTTCCTGGAAGTGTGAAGTCTGCTGCCTTTATCCCAATATGTAGAGGATCATTCTGATTAATGATATTCCGAACATTTTTCATATCAAACCCATTACCGAATTTATCTACATCTCGATTTAAAACTGGAGCTGGATTTAGTGTTAAAACATCAATATCGTCTTTTTGATGCCTTAATGCTACTGTATTTGCAATACCTCCGCCCAAAGAATGTCCTGTTATACTAATAGTTTTACCATTAGCATATTGTTTCATTTTTTCATAAAATGCCTCTCCTTGGTCATATTGTTTTACTTTTAATTCATGTTCCCAATTACTAAATGCTAATTTATTTGCATTTGTTAAATTGTGAACACCTATCTCTGCATCTACTACTACATCACTATTGTTGTCTTTTCCAGGTTCCGTCCCAACATATGAAATAATAACTTCTCCTGTTTTATTATCTTTAAATGCGTAAGCAGCAAATCCGGTGTCTTTATCTTCTGCTGAATCTATTAGTCTTGCATTAAATTTTTTTTCTAAGAGATCTTCGTTTTTCTCTTCGGCATCCTCCCCAATATTATTATACGGTTCTTTGCCATCTCTAAAATTATATATATCTTGCCCAGCGAGCTCTAACTTTCCCATATCAGAGTTTATTCTTAAATCCTCTTTTTTTTCCACACCTTTCTTCAAAAAAATCAGCTCCCTTAGAATGATTTATTATTTTGAAAAGACTTTTCATAATTCACATAATCTTGCTTGGCTTCCTGATCATTATCCTTTTTACTACTAAAATTCACAGATATTTGCTGAGTATGTGTTAATAATTTTCCCTCACTATTTTTCTTTTCATATACAATTGAAATTATTAATTGTATTATTTGCATTGGATGCTGTTTCGTATCTTTAGAATCGTTAAAATTAAATACAATTGATGCTGTTTCAAAACTATCATATTGCAAATTCAATTTATCGTTAATTATTTCTTGAAATTGTGATTCCGTTAACGTAAAACCAACTGTATTTGGTTCATTAAATTTCTTTTTATTTCCATCTACTTTCAGTTGTAAACTCCCAACACCTTGCAATCTATTAAAAATTAGTTTTACATGTGAAACATCCAAGCTCGAATCAGTACTGTAACCCTTTCTATCTTTATACATGAACCTAGTGCTATATTTTTCTTCTTCTTTATATTTATTATCCTTATGTCTATCTTTTATGTTCTTAATATCACTTGTTATTTTTTGAGTGGTCTCTCCATACAATAAATTTTCTTTCAAATTATATATACCTTCAGTAGTTTGATATAGTGTATTATGAATTCTGTCATCACCATTTTTTTCTGTCGTAAAATCAATAACCCGTTCCTTCACATACGCATACCCATCATCACTCGCAGACATAACCTTTCTCATGTCACCTTCATCCAAAGCTTTGACAAATGGCTTATAATCTATTTGCTTTTCCCCAAAACCACATCCACTTAATAAACTTGCCACTATTGACACGACTATCATCACCTTAGCTTTCTTCTTTAATTTCATACTGTCACCTCGTTAGTTACTCTAGGCATTTTTAGTTTCATTATGTTCCCTTTTTGATAGTAATACACTTCATCTTTACCTAATGGCGCTTCGTTGCTTATATATTTTATGTTGAAGATACTTTGATCATTTAATGGCATTGCGATAATTGCTGCTGTTAGCTTACTTCTCATTTTAATAGGTAGAGCTTCACGATTTCGGTCCATGTAGTCGTGGTGACCTGCTAATACAAAGTAAATGCCTACTGTACGAGATAGATCAATTAAAGTTGCTGCATCCTCCATTTCTAAATAAACAAATTTACTAAACTCTTCAACATTTGTCATGATAATGAGTTGTTTTGTGAATGCAGGAATTTCTCTACCTTCTTGTCTTGCTTGCGCTAATTCAAGAGCTCGTTCGCGAATTACTTCCATCCAATACTTCGCATGCATATTGATTTCATTTTCGTCTACAATGTAGTGCGTCACATTATCTTTATATTGAACGAAACTATACTCTGCTGTATCCACTAACGTCACACTTTCAAAATAATCTTTATTCAATTGAGATAGGATGCTAGATACAATTTGTTTTCTCATACTATCATCTACACTATAAATCATTAAATGATCATTCACTGCAATATCATGAGCTACAACTTCTACGTTTGCAAAATCAAGCCCCATTGGAATTCTTGCTGCTTGTAGGGCTTTTGTAACGTCTTTATTTTTACGATAAGTAGCAATATCAATAATTTCTGGCATCATTGGAATTGCCTTCGGACGTTCTCCATCCCATTCTCGGTCCATATCATTTGCTTCTTGTTGTAATAATTGAATTTGCTGTAATTCATCTTCTGCTTTCGTAGGTAATGCAACCTGGAATAATGTAGGAGATTCTAGTTTTATTAACGCTCTTCCTGCTGTTTCTTCCACTTTTATATCAGATCTCCCTACAATACTAGCTACTTCACTTTGATCAATCATATATAGGCAAGTTTGAATTTTAATATTATTGTACAATTGAATTCTAAGTGCATTTTGTCGCCCTGCACTAATTAAGGTATGAATTCCTAAACTTGCTCCATCTCGGACAATTTGCATAATTAGCATTTCAAAGCTTTCATAGAACTTCGCTTCTTTTACTGCATCATAATTGTCGATCGCAATAATAATATGTGGTATTTCTTTCCCACTTGCCTTTTCATACATTTCAATATTTGCAACGTCATATTCACTTAATAATCGTTTACGATTTTTCATTTCTTGAGTTAATCTTTCAACAAACTTTAAACATTTTTCAGATTCATCAATCGTAATCGTATCCGCTACATGAGGTAATCCTTTCAAAGGTAGAAGACCATTTGTTCCAAGGTCCACTAAATACACATGCAAATGCTCCGGACTATGCTGACGAGCTACATCCATAATGACTGATTGTAAGAATGTTGATTTTCCGTAGCCAGGGCTTGAGAAGACCGCTACGTGTCCGTCTTTACTAATATCTAGTGTTAATGGTGTTTGTGATTGTAATTCAGGCTGATCTAGTAGGCCAATTGTTGCTTGTAATGGTTTCTTTTCTTTCGTCCATGCTTCTTTGAACTGAATAGCATGTAAGTCTTGTAAATATACGCTTTCTGGAAGTGGTGGTAACCACGGTCTTGCTAATGCTTCAATTTCATTTATTTCTGCGTAATCGTGAATGTAGTCAATAACAGCATCCAGTTCAGATGGTACGCTTATTACTTCTTTACTGCTACCAAGTCCACTTAAATCTTCACTTAATATTTCATATTGTCCTAGATCATTTATTGCATAGATTGTTGCGTCTAAATGTTCTTTATCCTCTTTGTTTTCTACATAGTCTGCTCCGCTCCAAGCTGATTGGAATAGTTCATAAATTTCATTATTCCCAACTTGTAAGTAAGCACGTCCTGGTAATGTAATTTCAGCAGCATCTGGTGTTTTTAAAATTTCATTACTATCTGACGTATTTTGAACTTTTAGTGCTAGTTTGAATTTCGAGTTACTCCAAATTTGATCATCTACAACACCACTTGGTTTTTGCGTAGCTAATATTAAATGAATTCCGAGTGAACGACCGATACGCGCTGTTGAAACTAACTCTTTCATAAATTCTGGTTGTTCTGACTTCAGTTCCGCGAATTCATCACTAATTAAAAATAGATGTGGCATCGGTTCACTTACTAAGCCTTCTTTATACAGTTTTTGATACTGATTAATATGGTTTACATCATTTTCGCCAAATAATCGTTGTCTTTTTTGTAATTCAGCTTTAATTGATGCGAGCGCTCTCATACTTTGTGCTCCATCTAAGTTCGTAATTGTTCCTAATAAATGCGGTAAGTTTTTGAATAAATTCGCCATTCCGCCGCCTTTATAGTCAATTAGTAAAAAGGCTACTTCGTACGGGTGAAAATTGACTGCTAGAGATAAAATATACGATTGTATAATTTCCGATTTACCTGAACCTGTTGTACCTGCTATTAATCCGTGTGGTCCGTGTGCTTTTTCGTGTAAGTTTAAGTTTACGATATCTTCTTTACCACGTAATCCAAGTGGTACAGCTAAAGATTTATGCGCTGCATTTTTCTCCCAACGACTTGTGATATTCAGTTCTTTTACTTTTTCAACGCCGTACATTTCTAAAAATGTTACGCTTTCTGGAATACTATTTTTTAAGTTTTGCAAATGATTTAATGGTGCTAATGCCCGTGAAATATCTTCTAAATTGAACCCTTTCGGTACGTGATTTAGTTTAAATTGACGGTTAACAAGCTCTCCTTGCTCTAAGATGATGTTCCCTTGTTTTGCATCTCTTATATCTATTACCGTTTTCACATGCTCCGGTAAACTTTGCATAACATCTTGTACAAATACAAGTGATACACCTAATTGACTCGGATCATCATTAAAGAATTCCATAACAACATGGTCTAATATTAGTTTTTCATCTGTAATGAGAACGACATAGTGCGGTGCAAAGTACATTTTTTCATTAGTAGAACTTTTTTCATCTAGTTTTAATTTTCGTTCTTTCAATATTTGATACAAACTATTTAACACTTGATCACGGCTACGATCATGGTATACAAATCCACGTACATTTATATCGCGAACACTTCCATGAGGTAACCAGCGCATCCAATCCCATTTTTCTTTTTCTTCTTCCGGAAAAATAGTAATAAACTGCAAGTCATAATAACTATGGAATAAAGCCGTTTGTGCAACTAATAATTGTAATTGTTCTAACACTAAAGAGCGTTGGCCAATATAACCGACTGGTCCATTCATTAAATCTGTTACAACTGGTACATCTTCCAATGATAGATAACGCTGTCTTAGTTCACGTGCTATATCGATTAATTCATCTTTCGTTTGACTAAACTCTTCTTCATTAAATTGAATTTCAAAACTCGTATTAGCTTGTCCTGTTCCAACGCTAAATGTTAAGAAATCATGATGTAACATTGTTTTTTCATAAATTCTAGGATTTACTTGAACTGCCATATTACGTATTACTTCTACATTTGGATTGTGATAATGTAATGCGTGACGCTGTTTTTCACTTTCTGCATGTAAATCTTTCGTTTTTTGTTTTATATACTCTCTATAGCTTTTATCTCGTTCAACAATGTCGACTTTATATTGCTTCAAATTTTTAATATACGATGTGACAGAAACAATGATTGTTACTAATGTCATCGCAATCGATGCGATAATAAACATTCCATATTTCATGAAAATAGCAAGTAATACAGTTACGACAATCATGACAAGTGAAGGTGCAATGATTCTTGCTAAATGCTCCGTTGGTTTTGATGGCATACTTGAAGGCTTTGCAATTGTCATTTTCTCTTCTGGTTCACGGTAAATAATACGTGGTGAACGATGATAGTCTGGATAACCACTTTGATAATTCGTTTCTGATTCTACTAAAATAGGTAACGCAGATTTCACTTTATCTTCTGAAGAAAGTACTTGAATGTCTTCACTACCAATCTCCAATAAAATACCATCAAAATATAATACGTCTCCTGATTCCAACATAACGCTATCTTTTAACTTCGTATAATTATGAAATACATCCCCGCCATACACGTTCACTTTAAAAGAATCGTACAACGTTTCGCGAGATAGCATTAAATCTACACTAGTCCCGGTAATAGAAATATCATCGTAATCGTTTTGACTCACTGTAAGAGAATGTTTCGTTCCAATATCAAACACTTTAGTTGTGCCAACAATAGATATAAAGATTTTCAAGCTCACATCTCTTGTTTTCCCAATCTCAATTTCCTTATTGAATTCTATTAATTGATCCTGTACCATCCAAGCATTTACTTCATTATTCCACTTTAACTCTACTTCTTGTTCTAAACTTGGATTCGTAATATCATTTGTCCACTCTTTTCCAATCGACACTATTGATTGCTCATTTGGATGTAATGTGCACTTATATATTTTGTCTCCATAAGTCAATACTAATAGTTGCTCCATCCGTGTTCACTGCTCCTTTTCAACTGTCTCATCAAGTGCTTACTCTTTTTTCTCTGTGTCCGACAAATTTTTATCGTTTGATGAATTGCCATATTTCTTTTTATATTCATCTAATTGTTGCTCATATGTTTTTAACTTTTGATCACGTTCTTCCCCTGATAAATCCGGATTATTTTTCAGTGATTCAATTTGTTTAACAAGGCCGTACATAATAAGCTGAGGATCATCAAGTGTCTTAGCTAAATCTAATGATTTATCAAAATTACCTTTTCCGTTATACATCCAATACAGCAAATACTTTTCATCACTTTTCAAACTAATATTTTTCATAATCGATTTCTTTTGAGCTTCACCTAGTTTTTCAGCTGTAATGTATGCGAATGCTAACTCATATTTAGATGCAATCGGTAATGATTCAAACTCCTCTTCATTCAATTGCGTAATGACTTTGTCATAATCAGTTGCTATGAAACTTGCATTTGCTTCTAACAATTTATTTTGATAAGGAAATTTTATAAAAGTGAAATATATTAAAGGAGCAGCTAAAATAACTGTCGCCGCTATGAAGGAAAAAGCTAAGTATTTAAATGATTTATAGCTTTTTTTAGGTACTAACTGCATATTTTTTTCTGTTTTTGTTTGTTCCTTCTCAAAGCTGTCATCAAGAAACTGCAGTAATGCATCTAAGCTTTCCATTTGAGCAACGGTCTGTTCAAATGTTGTTTCTTTTGCATCTTTTAGTAACCCAGCATACAAATCATCAAAGTTATGTTTTTGGGAGAATAAAGCAATAATTAGACACTTATATTGTGTTAAAAATTGCTCTTCTAATAACGGGGTTGGCGGAACAATATCTCGAATTCCTCTATGTATAATACTTGGTATTAAATTAGCATTAAAAACTATATTGTCTGGATGTAAAAAGAACGTGATTCGTTTATTTAAATATTTACGAAACTGCGCAACATTCCGAAGTAGTCTTAATTTCTCATTTCTTCCAAAACGGCTAAGATCGTCCCACTTATATAATTTTTTATCTACTTGATATAGAAACGTAAACATATCATCCGTTTCTTCTATTGTTAATGGTACAAATTCAGATGATTCGCCCGTAATTATATCGAATTGACGGAAGTCTTTTATACGTGTTTGAGATTTGGTCATCTCCAATTTCCAATTTTCTTTTTCTATTTGAAATTGATAGTTCATTGCATCAATTTGAATTATTTTTTCCGTCATGTTTATCCTCTTCTCCTTTTCTTTATAACCCGTAATAACTTATTTTCAAATAACTAAAAGTAAAAAATATTCTTTATAAAACTTGCAAAATATCTCCATCTGTTATTTGGTGATCAATTAAACGATCATTATCTGTTAAAACAATTGACTTATTTTTCACTTTAATTACAAAATGTGAACCTTCATGATTATCAATCTTTAGCGTATCTAATAAGTTTTTTAATAAATATTTAATAGATTGATGATTCGGAATACGCAAATCATATGTATTTCCATTCCATTTACTAAAATCTACTGTCACATTGATATGTGTTTGTATTGCCATCGCTTTACCTCCAACTTTTACGAAGAACCGTATAAATACCGATGCAAATAAGTAGAATGCCGCCGCCAAATAATAATATTATTGTTATACTAATTGGCTCTTCATTCATTGTTTCATTACTCGCTACTTCATCTGCACTTTTTCTGACAATGTATTCACTGCTAAACAAACTATTTTTCGTATCTTTAACACTATTATTCTCTTTTGGTTTTGTAAAAAGAGAATCTCGCAAAGCTTCCATATCTTTTTGTTCTTTCTTTTTCTTTTTCTCAATTTCTTCTTCTATATCTTTGTTAAATAACTCAATCGATGCTTTATCTAATTCTGTTTCCTTATGTTCCTTTTTATTTTTTTCTTGGTCGCTTTCTTCAAGTCGATCCACTTTAAACTTAATCTTCCCATCATCACCAAGATAACTGTCAGCCGCGCTCCTTATCGGTAGCGCGACAAACAGTAAAAGGATAGAGAGAAATGATAACTTAGCCACTATGCTCCATTGTTTGATCATTTACTTCTTTTTCCTCCCATTTCTTATGCCATACAAATAGATTACTAACCAATCCAATAATGGCAATTACAAACAATACGACAAAAATAACTTTCCCAGTATCTTTACCACTAATAAAATCATTTAGAAAACTTTCTATATACTGAAGCGGTGAGAATTGACGTATCTTTCCGACAGACGACATTTGATCTACTTTACTTCCAACTGCCTCAGTTAAAAATAGGTACATGCTTAAAAATACTAATAGTATAAACATTCCTACCATTTTTATTTGTCGTAATAAGTAGGTTGAGACCAATACAAACGCCATCATAATAAATGTGATGAACGCAATCCATAGTAAACTTTGATCCTGACCGAACTTTAAAAGACGCCCAGAAATGATACCTATACTAATCCCTTCCACAATTGATATACCGAAAGCTACTACTGTAGTTGGTACATTCATATCAATTAATGAGAATTTCTCTTCAAAATGATCTGATTGCATTCGTTTCTTTTCTTGATTCGCAATTGCGTATGCTGTAAATAATGCAACAATGAAACAAGTTAATACAATTAAGTATGGTGTAAAAGCATTTCCTGCTACAATTACTCCATCATTTTGCTTTTGAACTGGACTAGCTAAAAAGTCATATAGCATCTCATTTTGACGATCTCCAATACGGCTATTCGCTAAAATTTTCGTAAAGTTTTTGGAGAATGATTTATCATCTTCCATTTTCTTCGTAAAGTCATTTAATAATAGATCAGCTTTTGAAACAATTGTCGTTCCGCTGTCTTGAATTTCTTTTGCTTGTCCATTAATTTGATCAAATGTTTTATATACATCGTCTGAAGTTGCTAAACTATGCTTCGAACTTTCGACCAATGACTGACTTTGCATCATTAATGATTTAATACCAGAATCTAACGATAAAATAGCTGTTTGCTCACCAGCATGATTTGTTGTTAATACTTGCTGCTCTTCAACTAGCTTTAAGCTATTCTCACGCCATTTCGCTAAACCTTTTAAATACTCTCCTAAATTTTCATTCATACTAGTTGCTTGTTGCGTCGTTCCATTTAATTTCTCCGCTAGTAGCATAGAATTTTGATCCGCACTAGTAATAGATTGTTGATAAGAGTTTATTTTTTGTTTTAAACCTGACATATCTTGCTTTATTTCTGTAGTAATACTTGATGAAACAAGATTTGAAATTAAATCAATTAAACTTTGTTTATTTAATACGTAGTACAAAGATTGATCCGTCGCAATTGCATCTAAACTTCCCTCTTCTAACTTAGGACCTACATCTTTCGTTCTTAAATCAATCCCATAATACATTTCGTAAAGGCTCATTAAACCTTGATAACTTTCGACTGTATCTACTGCTTCTTTTATTAATACACTAGATATATTTTTTGTTAATACTTCTGCTTTTTGATGTACTACTTGATTCGTTGTACTTTCAGTAACTTTACCGTTATCTGTTCCCGTTTCGCCTCCTGGATTTCCTCCGGTCCCGTTGTCTGTTCCCGTTCCGCCTCCTGGGTTTCCTCCGGTTCCGTTGTCTGTTCCCGTTCCGCCTCCTGGATTTCCTCCGGTTCCGTTGTCTGTTCCCGTTCCGCCTCCTGGGTTTCCTCCGGTTCCGTTGTCTGTTCCCGTTCCGCCTCCTGGGTTTCCTCCGGTTCCGTTGTCTGTTCCCGTTCCGCCTCCTGGGTTTCCTCCAGTTCCGTTATCTTTCCCTGTTGTGTTTTCCATTTTTTTAATAATAGGGTTTTTAGCACTGTGTACTAACGGCATTATGCCATACTGTGATTTATGAACCACATTTTCCACCTTGCTATTTTCCGTTTGTGTTCCTTTATCTTCTTTGTTAGGTTTTTCTTTTTCAGGACTAGTTTCTTTTTTATGAGTCCCACTCAATTCCCACTGCCACATTACAGGAGAGAAAACATCTATATTGATGTTTGGATCTTTTAACTTCACATTCAGATTAATTTTTATATCCCCTTCATTACGAGGAGGTATAGTGATTTCTCCGTTTTTCTCCAGAAACATACTTGTGTAATCCACATCATCAATCTTCAAAGCTTCTGTACTTCCATATAGTTCAAACTCTTCCGGAATACTTATCTTCAAAATTTGCGGAGATTCCATTTTAATTACTTTCGCAGTATCACTAAATGTAATTCCCTCTGTATAAAGTCTATCCTTTACTTCTTTAATAGCGTTTCCTAAAGATATTTTATTTACAGGATCATAATAAAAATTATTTTCTTTATTATATTTTTTTGTAAATTGAATTACATTTTGCAGTTGTAATTTCGTTGTATCTGGCAAATCACTTTGACCGATTTCTTCCATGTTTAAACTAGGTAATTTCGCAATTAAATTCTCGATTTGTTTCTTTATTCGAGCATCTGGTTGTTTCATTAATGTATTTATGAAGATTTCTTGCTTTCCATCATTCGACATAGATTGCTTTAACTTCTTAATTACCGTCTCTTGAATATCACTTTCTAACTTTCCTGCAAGTTCTGTATCATATTCAGATACTTGTTTTTTTACATCTGCTAAATATTTTTGAATCGCTGCAGCATCAGTTAAAATATTCGGTTCTTTCTCTGAAAACGTAAATTGATTTGAAATAATTTTATTAGCGGATTCCAATGCACTTAATTGCTTTAAAGCATCGCCTGTATTCATATCATTCATATATTGATTGAATTGATTTGTGAAATTATTCGCTAACAAATTGTTATCAGTTTGCATTTTTTGAAAGTTATTAAAACCATCTAAGTACGTACTGTTAGATTTATTCCCTTCATCTAACGCTTGACCGAAACCTTTTAAAACATCCTGAAATCCTTTGAAACTATTAACAGAAACACCTGT
Organism: Bacillus sp. XB1; assembly: GCF_053557995.1. NCBI lineage: Bacteria > Bacillati > Bacillota > Bacilli > Caryophanales > Bacillaceae > Bacillus > Bacillus sp. XB1. Next base: position 1,682,616 of record NZ_JBNRIL010000001.1, read on the forward strand.
ATAATCTTGTACTGTTTTAAATTGATTTGTGTAATTTGCTAACGGACTATGTATATCTTTTTTATACATAGTTGTTTGAACGTTTCCTTTTTCAATTATTTTACCTATATTATCTTGTGCACCTTGTAGCTTACCGATAATACTCGCAAAATAAACGTCGATTATTTGCTTATTGAAATCTTCTAAAATAACAGAAGCTGTATTTTCTGCCTCAGCTTTCAAATCCTTATTCCCAGTTGCATTTACTTTGTAGTTTAACGTTAATTTCTCTGGAATCTCTGAATCAATCGCAACTGCCTTCCTAGAAAAATCATTTGGAATAACAATCATCATATTGTAATTATTATTTTTCAATCCATTTTCCGCTACCCCGCGGCTAACTACGTACCATTCTTGTTTCGTATTTTTATTTACATTTTTAACAAATTGATCTCCAAACGCTATTTTATTGCCCTCAAATACAGTGCCCTGATCTTCATTTACCAACGCAACTGTCATTTTTGGTGTAGTATTCTCATTAGCTTTCTTAACATTTTGATTTAATGCTAAATAGGAGACCCCTGTTGATAGTACAAGAGCTAAAATAATAAACAACAAGATGCTCCATTTGAACTTTTTCACTACTTATCACTCCTGCGACTGCGAGTCTATCTAATGAAAGACTTCGTATCTTACTCTAGTTTTAAAGTAATTTAGCCATACAACGTATGGTTGCATGGCTAAATTATATATTTCTTTTTATCTGTCTTATTGTAGACCGAAATTACGAGAAAGATCTTCGTCATGTCTAGCAACAGCTTCTGCAGTTTTATTAAGCTGCATATTAATTTCTTGTAATAGCTGTGCGAAGTTTTGTACTTTTGGCTTTAATTGATTGAACTGTTGGTCAAAACCTTCGAAAGCACGACCTTCCCATTCTCCTCTTAATTCATTTTGTAAGTTTTGTAGTTGACGTAAAATGTCCTCAATTTGATTTGCACCTTGTCCATATCGAGTCGCTTTCGATTTAAGCTCCTCTGGTGACATACGAATTTGTCCTGCCATTATTAAATCCCCCTTAAAATTAAAAAATAGTAAAATTAACCAATAATCAATTCTACAAATTGATTATATCAATAATTTAAAAATTTCTAAACAAAAAAATGATATTTTTCCAAAATTTCTCTTTTACTATAATAACGATATATTGTATAATACTAATTTATTTGTTTTTTAAGCACACTCTATAAATCTACTATAAAATAAAGGCAAACCATCTATTTTATACTTATTCGCTTTAAATTCCAGCGATAAAGTAGCCACTAAATCATTATTTTCTCTTCTCTCATTCAGACTATTCTACTCACTTCAAAGTCATAATTACCTGCCTTTCAACAAACCCAAACTCTTCGTACATCTCTTTTGCAAAATTCCCAGCAAATACATTCAACCGAATTTCTGAATACTTCTCCTTTAATTCCTTAATACCAGCTTCCATCAGTTCTCGCGATAATCCTCTCCCGCGATATTCTGGGAAAACGTACAATTCATATATAAATCCAAGTTTTTCACGAGAAAAATAGTCTGTATTTTCCCCTATTAATATCCATCCCATTACTTTATTTTTTTCTTTAATAATTAAATAGCATGCTCCTTTTTCTACAATCGGCTTTGTAATCTCAATTGCTTTCTCGGTACTTAATTGACAATTCCCTCTCGTCCCTTCAAAAAGCGATTGAGCCGAATATTTTAATATTTCATTGGTATCTTCTTGATTCGCCTTAACAATCATTTTTCACAACTCCCCTTGAATAATAGGCATTACTATCGCTTGTTCAAGATTCTCCGCTTCCATAACAATTGCTGTTAATCCGTGTTCTGTACTTGTTTCATGGAGCTCTCCCTTTTCCCAAAACACAGCTTGTCCCGCCTCTATATTTATCTTTTCTTTATTTACCCCACATACATATCCTGCTCCTTTCACAATAAGAAGCAGTTGAGATACAACTGCTTCATGATTACCGATGATTCCATTCTCGTGTAAATGCATAGCACCGATATGTATATTCCCTCGATGGTTTAATATTTTCGACATGATGAAATTAGGTTGAAATACTGATAGGTGCTTTCCTACTTTTTCACTAAAATCAAAAATTTTCATTACTAGTTCTCCTTATACGTATAAAACCATCCTTACTGTCTGCATCATATGTCCTTCAAAGTCTTCTTCAAATTGCTCTAATTCAGCAAAACCTTTCGCTTCATAAAAGCGTTTTCCTTTTTCATTTGCTGCTTCTACATGTATGTACAATTTCCGTATCCCATTTAATGCTTTAATTCCTTTTTGTAATAAAGCACTTCCGATCCCTTTTCCTTGCTGATCTGGTAACAAATAAATCGCACCTAATTCCGCTTCATTTTGTAGTCTAACAGGTGAAAAGTTCGCAAACCCTATTACTTCTCCTTCTTCTTCCGCAACGAATAAATGCGTATTTTTAAGACGATATTTCATTTTTTCATCAGAATATGCCTCGTCTAAAAAACTGTCTTGAATTTCTCTTGGAATAATGCCTTCATATGTATCATGCCAAGCTATTTTTGCTACTGATTGTACAGCATGAATATCTTCTTGCTTCATTTCTCTAATTATATATGTCATCTCGATGTCTCCATTCTCTTTAAATTATATTCTGCTAATATACTAGAAGAAATGGCAGAACCATTTTCATAATTCACCTTAATTAATTTTAATTTCTCAATTGAAGCTGTTACAAAATCAAATTTCTCATAAATATATTCCATTACACTTAAAAACTGCTTTGTATGTAATCTATTTGCAATTGTACAATGCGGTACCCATTTTCCCGGTACGTAATATGAATTTGGGTTGTCATGAAAAGTTTTAAAATAATCATGATAAGAATGATGAAGTTTTAACAATTCATTGGTAACAGTCGGCGCTAGAAAGACCGTTCCATTAGTAGGAAAAATTCCAACAGAAGGAAAAGTTACTGCATCCATATTTTCTTGAATAGCTACAAACTCCCCTAGTTTCTCAGTATACAAATGAACATCTAACTCATTATAATCAGCTAACGTAATATGAGGTTCTACTCCAGCTAGTTGATTTGTTCCAATTACATTTGTTAATTCATTTTGCAGTTCTGTAATTTTATTAGTAAACACACGATCAAATGTAGCAATAATAGCGTACAATCTTTCTCACCCCTTCGTTACACATAGCGCTTCCCATTCTTCACGAATCATGCCCATTCGAATAGAATCATAGTATGTTCCGTTATAATAACGACACTTTCGCATTCTACCTTCTAAGCTCATTCCTATTTTCTCCGCTACTTTCATCATTCGTTCATTGCCAGACCAAGTCGTGATTCCTACTCTACCAATCTCCATTTTTTCAAATAGCAAATCTCTATATAATGTCAATGTTTCTGTACCGTATCCACCATTCCAGTATGTTGGGTCATAAATCACAAGCCCCATCTCTAACCAACGCGTCGGTTTGTATTCCCAATAAAACCCAACTGTCCCAATGATTTGACCGTTATTTTCTATAATTAAATTGGATAGCGGTTCTTCTTTTAAACGAGTTTGCATCTTTTCCTTATAGGATGAGTATTCTTGCATTGAAAACGGAAAATACGGTGCATCCCATTTTTTCCATTCTGGATTTTCTTCTTTAAACACGAGATTCCATAATGTTTTTATATCTGATTCTTCAATTGTACGAATTGTTACTTTATCCCCTTTTACTATTACGCTATTCATAATTTCCTCCTACACTCCTCTTTATTTCATAATATAATTATAATATTTTTTCTGAAAAATCAAAACAAATATCATTTATTATATTGTATAATTTTGTTATAAGGTACCAATTATTGATTTAGAAAGCTGGTGATTCAATGAATAAACGATTTAGTATTGCTTTATTTCTTACTATTATTATGACAAATATTATTCTCTATTTCTTCTTACCATTAAGTATTGTTACGAAATGGGACTTTAATGGAACGCCTACATCAACAATGGATAAAAGCACTTTTGTAATCGTAAATATAATTATATGTTCCTTCTTATTCTTTGTATTTTTAGCTTTATCTAAAGCAGCGAGTAACCAGAAATTTCTCCATTGGATCGGCAACACAATGTTACTATTCTTATTTTTTGTCGATATTGTCATCGCCCTCATCGCTCTTGGCTTTTCACTTCCTCTTGATCATTTCATATTTTTAGCATTAGGGCTTTTATTTATATTAATAGGTTATTTCAGTTCCAAAATTGATACGACTAAATCAACCGTTTCATTAGAATGGAATGATAAGTACCTTGAAAAAAGAGCTTCAAATATTAGTAGTATTTCAATGATGATAGCAGGTATTTTTTTAGCGATACTTCCTTTTATCGTTTCTGCTCCCTATAGAGGTTATGCTATACTAGCAATTCTTTTAGGAATGACGCTTATCATTCTGCCAAGTACGATTTATTTCCTTATTAAAGACAGCAAGCAATCTACTCCTTTAAAAAAATAGGAGGTTATATCCCTCCTATTTCAGCTTAATGTTTTATTTTTCACTTTTTCTATCTCAACTAAAATCCCTTTCTCTATCCAACCCTCTACGCCATCTTTTTTAATTAAATCATATCCTGAACAGCTATCATCAATGAGAGAAACGATATCTCCCTTCCTAACGCTTATTTGCGCACAAGAAATATCGGTTTTCACTGTATATTCACCTGACTTAAGTTGTTTCATATATTCATTTTTTACAGTGAGCACATTATTCGTTTCCTTTTGTTTACATACGGTGTAATCTTGCATCTTCTCGATAGGCTCTATGTAATAATACGGATATGTCACTCCGCCCTGCATTTCTGAATTCGCATTAAAATCCGCTATTACTTCGTACTCTGGAAAATAGTCTACATATGTATAAGAAAACGTATCGCCCGTTTGTTTCCTCTGAATAATAAATACGTTTAATTGCCCTGCTTCTTTAATTGCATTTCCTCCATCAATTGCAATAATTTTTTTCTCCTTATCAATAACTGGATTATTAGACGGTGCTTCTTCAGAATAGTTCACGACAGGCCAATGACCGACTATTACATACTTATTTGCTTTATGTGATTGATTGAAAAACTCCGGCATTGCTATCGCATTTTTGCGCTCAGTTTCTTTCCAATCTACTCTATCTTCTAGACCGGCATGCACAAAAATATAATCTTCTGTTTCAATCGCCGTTGGCAACTCTGTTAGCCAATATAGTTCTTGTGAAAATTCACTTAACAATGCTTCTTTCACTTCACGAATTGAAGTGCCCTCATGAACTGAAAAACCCAATTGCTCTAGCCATTCATTAAAAATTGAATGCTTCCTCGTACATAAATAATTAATAAGACCAGGATTTTCATTTAGAAGAGCATCAACTAAAACTTCACAATTCCCTTCAACAACGTGAACCTTTGAATTGTTCTTTACAAGATTCATAACGTAGTTTACTACGCCTAGGCTATCTCGTCCTTTCTCGCAAAGATCTCCATTAATAATTAAATAATCTTCATCTTTAAAGTTAACTTTATGTAGTGCTTCTTTTAAAAGATTTAATTCTCCATGAATATCAGATATGACGATAACTCTAGCATCATTAGGGATTGATAGTTTCTTTATTTTTTTCAAGTATAAGCGCTCCAATCATCCTCTTTATTAAATTAAAACAATTCGACAAAATACACTATATAACCTTTTCAAATACATATACCATAACTTACAACCTATTTACGGTTTAATAATAACTTAAAAAATAAGAAGAAGCTGTTCCCAACTTTTGCAGGACAGCTTCTTCTTATTTTTTATAATTCTTTATAAAAAGAATAACTCACCTTATCATACCCTTCTCTTTCATAAAAACGATGAGCATCAATTCTTGAAAATGCTGACGTGAGGACGATAGACTCACATCCGTTTTCCTTTCCCCAGTTCTCTATATACGAAAGTAATACTTTCCCATGTCCTTTTGAACGATGTGCTTCTGCTGTTACAAGGTCATATACGAAAACGTGTTTCTTATTATAAAAGTTCGTACAAATCGCTACACCTGCAAGGCTAACAACTTCATCATTCTCATTACGCAGCGAAAATAGTTTATAATTTTCTTCTTTCATATTTCGAAATAAAGAGCTTGTTTCCTCTTTTGAAAGTTTCATTCGTAATTGCTGTAAAACAGGTAATACTTCATGTAATTGCTCTTCTGTTACTACTTCTTTAACATTCATTTTTAACTCTCCTCTAACTATTTATTTAATTTTCTAAATGTTATATCATTATTATAGAAAGTAACTACCCTTCACTTAAGTGACAGTTTAAGTGTTTTTTATAAGGCCAGTTTTAAAGGAGAGTTTTATATGGATTTTACTATCCCATTGCAATTACAAAGTAACACACCTATTTACTTGCAAATTTACGAATATATAAAAGCTGAAATTATACAAGGGACTATTTCTGTCGGCACACGTCTACCCTCACACAGAAATTTAGCATCACAACTTAATATTAGCCGCATTACTGTTGAATCAGCTTATCAACAATTATTAGCTGAAGGTTATGTAGAAAGTAAACCGAAACGTGGTATTTTTGTAGCAAATTTCGATATTGACGTTATCCCAAATAAAAAGCGAAATGCAGCAAAGAAGACGAGCAATTTGATAGACGAAAAATTTGAATATGATTGTAGCCAAGGACTTATTGATCAAAATGCATTTCCGATTACAAATTGGAAACGAGCATTACAAGAATCCATACTTACATACGAAAATGCACTATTTGCCAAAGAAGACCCTCAAGGTGAATTCGCTCTTCGAGAGCATATATCAACATATTTATATCATTCTCGCGGTGTCCATTCTTCACCTGATCAAATTGTGATTGGCGCCGGAACGCAGCCACTTCTCTGGCTGCTACTTCAACTGCTTGGCCCTACAAAAGAATACGGCATTGAAAACCCTGGATTTCACCGTATACACGCAATCATTAAAAGCTGTGATAGACAAATTCATCCCATACCATTGGATGAAAAAGGGATTGATATTTCTAGTTTATACAATACAAATTCCAATGTCGCATACGTTACACCATCACACCAATTTCCGCTCGGGATTATTATGCCTTTATCTAGAAGATTAGAATTGTTAAAGTGGGCTAATAATTGCAGCGGATACATTATTGAAGATGACTATGACGGAGAGTTTCGCTACGCTGGTAAGCCGATTCCTTCTTTACAAAGTCTTGATTCAAATGAACGCGTTATTTATATGGGAACTTTCTCAAAATCTTTTTTACCTTCTTTACGAATGGGATATGTTGTTTTACCACCACACCTTTTAAAAACATATCAAGAACTGCATGGAATTTTCAAACAAACAGTCGCTACAATACAACAACTTGCTTTTGCTAACTTTATACAAAGCGGGAATTGGGAACGTCACCTTAATCGGAGTCGTACACTATATAAAAGAAAACATCATGCGTTAGTAAAATCCATTATGAAAGAAATGGGGGCTAATGTTCAAATTCTTGGCGAACAGTCCGGACTTCATATTGTTTTATGTGTCCATAACAGTATGAATGAAAATGAACTGATTGAATCCGCTAAAAAACAAAGCGTTAAATTATACCCACTTTCTCCATATGATTTCGTGAATGATTTACGTAAGGAATCATACGTATTACTCGGCTTTGGTAGTATTCCAGAAAATAAAATTGAAACGTTGGCTACATTATTAAAAGACGCTTGGTTTCCTAGTTGCAAGGAAACTTTTTAACAGTGGATTTAACTTGTAACATGTTAACAATTCAACAAAATAAAAAAGAAGGCTGTCCAAAATAACTTTTTGGACAGCCTTCTTCTAGTTATTCACCTGACCTAGCTTTCCTTCCCGGACGTTTCACACCAGTCGTTTCTGTTGAATAGGAAGCTTCGATTATAGCGGCTGGATCTACAGAGAGAACGAGATCTTTCATTTTCGGATAAATGAATCGGTTTGTAATGCAATAAATGATTCTCTTATGCTCCCCTAAAAAACCACCTTCTCCATGTAGATACGTAACAGATAGTTGTAATTCTTTCATAAGTAAATCGCCTATTTCTTTATTCTTACCAGAAATAATCATAACGCTCTTACCTTGATTAATACCATCTAATATAAAATCAATCATCTTCGTAACAATATAGAAAATTGCTAATGAGAACATCGCTTGTTCGATTGAAAATAAAATGGCAACAAAGATGAAAATAACTGCATTTACTGCAAGTAAAAATGTACTAATCGGTACATTAAAGTGTTTATTCATCCAAACTGCTAACATTTCCGAACCGTCAATTGCTCCACCCATTTTAACAACAATCCCAACACCAATTCCAAACAGTACTCCACCATAAAGTACAATTAATAACTCAGAAGTCGTAATTGCTGGAAAGGGTTTTAAATAAATTAATCCGAGTGTTGTAACTACATTCGCATAAGATGTACGGATAAAAAATTTCTTTCCCATTACTTTTGCAGTAAATAATAAAATTGGGATATTAATTCCTAAGAACACACCATAAAGCGGCAATCCTGCAACTTTATTTGCCATAATAGCAATAGCCGTTACCCCGCCATCTACTAATCCATTAGGTGCTAAAATAAGCTCTAATGAACCTGCTACTATAATTGAGCCAATTGTTAATAATACGTATTCAAATACTTTCTTCATTCATTACCCCCAAAACTTATATATTTTCTTAGTATTATTTTAACGTAATTTTACTACTAATTCAAAGGTATCGATTTATATACACAAAAGTTTCTCCTTTATCGCTATTTTTATGTAACACATGTAACGCGTAATACTAAAAACACACTTACAAATTAAAAGTAAGTGTGTTTTTAACATCTATTTAATCTTTACGTACGGCTTCATTTTTAATTTGAATATTTCCTCAACTGCCCTTTGATATCCACCGGCATTTCTAAGCGACTCTCCCACTTTACGACTATTCTCCTTAAACGTCACATCATCCATTACTTTCTTTACAGTCTCACGTAATAATTCAGAAGTTAACTCGTTGCGATTAAGTCTTATTCCTGCCCCTACTTCAGTCAATCGTTTTGCCACGAATGGCTGATCTCCTGTTACCGGAATTACAACTAATGGAACACCGTAATATAACGCTTCACTCGAACTATTCATACCACCATGTGTCACGAATACATCAGCATACTGTAAAACTTCTAATTGCGGGACATAATTATACAACTTAAAGTTTTTCGGGATATTTTCAAATTGACTTATATTTATCTTCTTACCAACGACTAATACGACTGTCGCATCAACATCTTTAAACGCTTCAAAACATTTTTCATACAAAGCAGGTTGTTCATTAAAAACTGTTCCCATAGAAATGAAAATCACTTTTTCATTTTTTAAATCTTCGGTAGGAAAACTCCCCACTTCTTTTCGAGTAGCAATTGATGGACCTACAAATTTATACGATTCATCAAATACCTCTGAACGTGGCTGATATTCTTTTGAAGTATATACAATCGTAATATCACCAGGATGGTTCATAATATCATACATACTATTACATTTCATTCCATACTGCTTATTCCATCTTTCCATTCCCGCTAAACAAGATTGATATAATGGATCCATTTCATCTACTTGTCTTGATTCTTGCTCATCATGAAAATTAATGTACTGATTAACAGCAAACGTTGTACAGGATGAAACGCTTGGTAATTGTAAAATATTCGCTATAATACGTCCTACTGGAAAATGATTATCATATATTAAATAATCATATTTTTCCTCTTTTGTTTCTTCTACAATTTGAGTAACAATACGCTCTGATGCTTCAATCATATGAGATAGCATCGTCAAAGGGCTCCCACCTTCATTTACTCGTTCCATAATATTAATTTGAGAGAGAAAATTCTCAAACACTCGGAATTCCGCACCTGTTGCTTCAACCTTCTTTCTATAATCTTCAATACAATAAGAAACAACTGTTTCCCCTCGCTGAATTAACTCACTTACAACAGCTAAAGTCGGATTAATATGACCTTCCCCAGGAAAATTTATTACGAGTACATTTGCCATAACATTCTCTCCTATCCAATTAATATAATAAAATTAACAATTAATTATATTAATTAATTTAAGTCTATTATAAATGAATGCATTCTACTTCTTCATGCTTTTCTCTTCATTTTATTATTGAGAAATATTTTCTATAGTCTACATTATTGTGATTCACAATCTTATAAATGAATGCTTAATTTTACTTTTACTCTTCATAGATTTAAAGATACGAGTCTTACATTCAAGTATTACCACCATTATTTTTAGACAATTCATACAAAAATAGAGAAATATAATATTTTTAATGAGTTTTCACTATAAATGTAAGTATGCTGTCTATCTTTTTATCTTTATCCTCATAACACATCATCTGTTATATAATGAATTTATAGAATTTACAGAAAAAAGTACATGCCTTTAAAAGTGGTTACGAAACAATTATGTCTATTCCTCAATTAGAAGAATATAGACAGCCTTATCGTTATTTATACCGACTGTTATCTGTGCAAGGTAATGTGGAATTAAAGAAATGGTTAAGTCACCCATCCTATTTTTAAATACAAATGAGAGGGAGTATACAATGGATATTCAGAAAAAGCGTTATGTAACAGAAAGTGAAATACAGCAAATGAAGGATTTGGCTTATATTTGTGGGCAACAAGACAATCTTGATTACTCTTCAGATTTACATATCAACTTTTTAAAAAATCGAAATGAAGATTATATAAACGATTTTCTTCTTTATAACGGTACTCAATTAATTGGCGCTTTAAATATGTATGATTTCGAAAGACCAACAAAGCTTGAACTAATAGGCTTTGTACATCCTCATTTTAGAAAACAACGTTTCGGAACTATCCTTTTACAAACTGCAATGAAAGAAATACAAAATAGAGAGACAGATGAAGCTCTTCTTATTATTAATGGGGATTCTATTTCTGGGAATGAATTTGTAAAACATATGAAGTTACCATATTTATATAGTGAATATAGTATGGAGTGCAAAACAAACGAAATTCAAAAAACAACAGATAATAATATACAGCTTACTCTTGCACCTTCAGAATCACTTCTTGATCTTATTAAAATTTCTAGTAAAGCTTTTGGTGATTCAGTAGAAAATACGACCACATGGTTACAAAAAATGATGAATTCATCTTCCCATCAAGTTTACAGTGCCCTTATTGCTGAAAAAGTGATAGGAACAATTACAGTTTCTAAACAAGAGCAATCTACTACACTATCAGGATTCGCCGTTCATCCTTCTTATCAAGGTAAAGGATACGGAAAAGATATTCTTTGTAATATAGTACATACTCTTATTACAGAAGGAGTTTCAACAATTGAGTTAGACGTCGAAACGAAAAATATCCACGCTTTAAAACTATATACACAATGTGGTTTTGAAATTAACACGAGGCATGACTATTATAATTTAATGAATTTTTAGGTGAATACATATGTTAAAAAAACAATTTATTTTAATTATGATATTTTAGCAGACATCTATAATAAACATTGGGGACATTTTGTTGAATACTCCTATCCAGCCTCGTTTTACAAGATGCTCTTCCCTACTCTCGTATATTAGATTTTTGTTGCGGGACTGGTCATCTCTGCCGGTGATAGTTTAATTTAGATGAACTAAAAAGTGTGTTTCGCAAAGTTTACTCCGTATTACATAACGAGGGTATATTCGCATTTGATATGAATAAAAAAACTGAATCGAAATGATTCAGTTTTTTCTTAATATATTTACAATTGCAGTTGTTTCGTCATTTTCTTTATAGACACGCGGAATTCTTCTATCTAGCATACATGTAACTTCATAGTTTATTGTGCCTAACATATCCGCTATTTCTTCTACTGCGATATTTTCTTCACCTTGTTTACCGTAGAATACTACTTCGTCTCCTACTTGTACTGGCATCGCTTTTGAAACATCCAACATTAACTGATCCATACAAACACGGCCAATAACAGGTACTCGAACCCCGTTAATTAACGCATAGCCTTTATTAGATAATTGACGATTATAACCATCAGCATAACCAATTGGTACAGTCGCAATCCATTCTTCACCAGTTGTTACATACGTATTCCCATAACTTACACCACGATTCTTCTTCGCATGTTTAATATGAGCTACTTTTGATTTTAACGACAACGCAGGCTGTAAAGAAACGACTGAATGATCCACTTCTTTTGATGGATACATACCGTACACTCCTATTCCAACGCGTACCATATTTTGAAATGTGTTACTTAATTCCATTGATCCCGCACTATTTGAACTATGAATATATGGTATTTGAATTCCTAATTCTTTCGCTGTATTAACAGCCTTTTCAAATAAACTTGTTTGCATATTCGTATATGATTTATCGATTTCATCTGCCGTAGAGTAATGCGTAAATATCCCTACTACCTCTACATACTCCATACGGTTTAATTCTTCTAAAAATGGTTTAACTTCTTCTTCTTGTAAACCGATACGACTCATTCCTGTATCAATTTTCACTTGAATTTGTACTTTCTTTTGAAGACGGTTTGCAATTTCATTTATACCATGTAAATCTTCTACTCTATAAACAGTCATCATAACGTCATATTGAATTACATCTTCTACAGCCGCTACTGGTGTGTATCCTAAAATTAAAATCGGCACAGTAATTCCTGCTTCTCTTAATTCTATTGCTTCATCTACAAATGCAACTGCAAGTTGATGTATCCCAGCTTCAATTGCAGCTTTGGCAACTTCAACTGCCCCATGGCCATACCCATTCGCTTTTACAGCAGCCATCATCTTAATTTCTTCATCATTTACATGTTTTTTAAATTCTTTTACATTATGTTTTACAGCATTTAAGTCAATTTCTACAATTGTATCTCTTCCATATTTCAAACTCATTGGTCTAACTCCTAACTCAATAATTGCATTCCATTCTATTTCACGTTTCATATGACCTTTTACAATATAATACTTTTCATTATGCTAGTCAAACTACTAGAATTTTCGGAATTTTGAGTATGATATAATATCCTCAAGAAACTATTATATACGGAGACGAGGAGAATTACAATGTTTGTTCAATCTGCATTGCATCAACTAAAAGTTGCTATTGATACTTCTATTTATATGCTTAACCAATATAGTGAAAACGATTTAAAAATACAACCGATTCACTCAAAACGATCATTATTTGAAATGTGTGCACATCTTTCTCTTATTTGTCATGCTGATTTACTCATTTTAAATGGTATTTCAGAAAAAGAATTACATACCTTTTATATAGAACATACACCCGTAACAGTTGCTCACATGCAACAAACGATGATTGAAGGATACAACCTTCTCTCTAAAACATTTCTTTCCTACTCCCAAATAGAATTAGCAGAAGTTATGACTGCCTATTGGGGGATTTCTTATTCGCGCTTTGAATGGTTACTTGAAATCGTTGCACACTTTTATCATCATCGTGGACAAATTCATATTTTATTATGCGAGCATATGAAAGATCCTCGCATTCCTTTATTTGAGTGATTTTCCACTCATTCATTAATTAGCTACAAAACCAATAAAAAGTATCATTCCTAATAAAATAAATGTTTGAGCATAACCTCCTATTTTCATAAGATAAATAGAAATGATAGGTCCTATACTAGTACCTAAAAATAAAATAAAAGTATATTCCCCTTGCTTTCCCTCCTAATTGACCTCCAAGAGAAACTAAAGACGGAACGGATATAGCAATACCTATTACAAAACAGACACTCATCATTACAAGTAGAGATAGATCCGAAACAAAGCCCATTGAACTTAGACTAAAAATAACAATCAACAATCCTCCTTGAAGAACTTTCCTTACTTCAAACCTCTTTGTTAAAAGACCTGCAAGTGGTGACAGCAACATACCAAACAGCCCTGCTAAGCGAAAATAAAGGATTTGTTCTGCAGTTAAATTGTAAGTAGGAGAGCTCAAATAATTCCCTAAAACAGTATACATATTAACAAAAGCCATTATTAAAACAGGATTTTTCACACTGACTAACTATTAGTTTTAAATAATTCGCAACTTCTTTAAGGCATAAGAAATTCCGCCTTCACTCGCCTTCGTTGTAACGAAATCAGCCCTTCTCTTCAACTCCTCTCCACCATTTCCCATCGCAACTCCTAATCCTACATACTGCAACATCTCAATATCATTTCCACCATCGCCAAAAGCAATGGCTTCTAATTTACTAATGTTTAAATGTTCCAATACTTTTTGAATTGCAGTTAGCTTCGATACTTTACTATCTTCCAATACATTTATAACGTAACCATGAAAACGCTCAAACGTAAGTGCTGGATATCTTTCAATGAATTTTTGAGCTTCTGTATCATCAGCATACAGACATATGCAATACATCTCATCTGATAAGTTTCTAACTTTGTCAGGATACCGCTCTAAATTTAAAGTTTCATTTAACGCTCGCATGACACGTTCATCTTTGGAAGCAATATTATTCATTGCAAATTCTTCTGTAAAGTAAGAAACACTGTGACCATGTAATTCAGCAAAATTTGAAATATCATGAACGATTTCGCTTGAAAGTACTGATTTATGTATAACTTCTTTCCCACATTTTATATGTGCACCATTTGCTGAAATAAACGTATTTATACCTAGTTCCTTAAATTGTGAGCATAAACTATACGGTCTTCCAGTTGTAACAACTACGTGAATTCCTTTATCTATTAACCTTCGTATCGCTTCTTTTGTACTTTCGTGCATGCTTCTATCAATCTCACTTAATAACGTACCGTCAACATCGAAAAATACAACTTTGTACATAAGTCTTTACATCCCGTCCAAATGATTCGTATCATTAATGAAATGCACCGTTTTTTGTTCACCCTCAATTTCAATTAAACTTATTCCCGTATCTCCCATTTTGAAATAGTAGTCCATTGAAATTGGCATTTTGAAAAATGCACGTAATAGACTATTAATTACGCCTCCATGGGCAACAATTGCAATTCGATCATATGTATTCTCTATCATAATTTTAGAAAAGATTCCTTCTATTCTCATTCGAAACTCAATAAATGATTCTCCGTTTTCAAAACGGTCATGAAGAAACTTTGGCTCTGGATATTTCTTTGCTTCTTCAAATGATAAGCCTGCTTGCACTCCATTATTAAACTCCATTAATTCCTCTTCTAATTGAATTGGACAACCAATTGCTTCTGCTAATATTTCACCCGTTTCACGAGCGCGTTTTAATGTGCTTGCCCAAATGAAATCTGGCGCAAAATCTTTTTTCACTTTCTGTACAAGTCTTTGTACTTGTTGTCTCCCTTTGTCAGTTAACTCAAAATCAGCTCGACCTTCATGCACATGTAAAATATCAGCTTCTGATTCTCCGTGGCGTATTAGTAGTATTTGCATGTTTCTCTCTCCCTTTATTTAACATTCATAAAATTCCATTATATCACATTTTAAGATTCCAAAATAAAAAAGGAACGGTCTCCCGTCCCTCATCCATTCACTTTTTCCGCATCATTCCAATAATATTTACTAAACGCTTCTGTTAACACATCAATTGTGTTATATAATTCATCTAACGTATTATCAACACCACCAACTTCAATTAACATCGCATTTTTCGATAAATCTTGATTATAAACGCCATTTCCATCTTTTTTATACTTGGGAAAAATCCCTCTACTTAATCCGTAGTAGTTTTCATCTAAATAACTATTGATCGCTCTTGCAATTTTTTCATTTTCAGCACGGCCTTCATTTTCCATCCCAATTATAAAATATAATCTTGCATACGATTTTCCGTTAATTACTTTTGTTGTTACTTTCTTACGCTGATCGTCACGGTGTATATCAATTGGAAACGCAATTTTATTATTTTGTGCTAATGCTTCTTTTACATATTCATGAGACGCTTTATATGATTGCGGCCATTTCCATTTTTTACTCGCTAATAAATCACCCATATTCGTTTTATCGTGAACTACCGGAATTCCTTGTCCTTCAAGTTGCTCTTTCATACGTTTCCCTAGTAAGGACACATTTACATCTGGACTTGATGGATCCGTAGCCCCTGGTAATAATGGAAAGAAGGATTCCCAGCTATGTGTATGATAAATATATACTGCACTTTCACCTTTTTTCGCTCCGTTCTTTTTCTGAACCGGATTATTCTTTTCCGCTTCTGTAACTTTATCTTTTGCTACTTCCCGTTCTTTCGTTACTTCTTCAATCGGTACACTAGATTCATTTGGGATATTCGTCAAGTTTGTCCCTTCCCCAGCTACGATAATATTAGAATAATACTTTGACATACCAGGTACTTCTTTACCGACGAATGTTCTTAAATCTTTAATTTTCAAATCTGTCGCAATAGAGAACATTAAATTTCCAACTGACTCTCTTTTATTCTTCTTAAAATAATCAAATCCGTAATAGCGATTCTCACTTTCTATCATTTGAACAAAACCTTGCATCGATACTTTTCCAAACCATTGATTTGCATAATTCGATTTCATTGTATGTAAAAATGACGTCAAAATCGACGCTATCATAATTACTATTAGCGCATATAAAAGGAGTAACGAAATCAGTTTCTTCCCATGTATTCGAGTTGCATACTTTTTCACTGCATCACCTTCTTTATACATGGATATGTACAAGCTTTTCGGAATATACGCAAAAAAAGAGAAATGGTATCCCATTTCTCTTCCTCACTTTTATTGTTCTTTTCCTGTATCATTTGAAGGTAGTTTCTTCACTTGTTTTTCTTTAAATATTTCTCCAATTGCCCCAAGAGTACCAAGTGTTTCAATTGCATTAGACGGAATAAAGACTTTATTTGCTGGTCCTTTTGCAACTTCAGCTAATGATTCAAATGATTTGTAAGCAAGTATACGCTCATCCAAATTCGCTTCACGAAGCAATTCAATACGATTTTGTTCTGCTTTTGCGATTTCTTCAATTGCCCTTGCTTCCCCTTGCGCTTCTAATTCTTTTGCTTCTTTTATACCTTCAGCTTCGCGAATACGCGCTTCTTTATCCCCTTCAGCCATCAAGATTTTACTTTGCTTTTCCCCTTCAGCACGAAGGACTTTATCTTGTTTTGCTGCTTCAGCTTCTAAAATAATCGCACGTTTATTACGCTCAGCCTTCATTTGTTTTTCCATTGATGCTTGCACATCTTTTGGCGGGTTAATATCAACAACTTCGACACGTTCAATACGTACGCCCCATTTTTCTGTTGCTTCATCAAGCGCTAAGCGGATTTCTGTTGAAATTTTTTCACGACCAGATAACGTTTCATCCAGTTCCATTTTACCGATAATTTGACGCATCGTTGCTGAAGTAATATTACGAACACCATATTCATAGTTTGAAATACCATATGTCGCAAGTTCTGGTTCAACAATTTGATAGAAAATAATAGTATCAATTTCTACTTGAACATTATCTTTCGTAATTACCTTTTGCGGTGGTACATTCGTTTGTTGAATACGTAAGTCATGATATACACGAACACGATCTACAATTGGTATTAAAATATTTAACCCTGGGTGCATGATACGTTGAAACTTACCAAATCTTTCAACAACCCCAACTTTTTGCTGAGGAATAATTTTAATTGTTAATGCGATAAATGTAACTACAATTAGTGCGAATATAATCGTTAACGTTAATGCTACCATATTTATTCACTCTCCTTTTTCACTTGTAATATAGTACTATGCCTCTTTATAACAACGACTTTTTCTCCAGCATCAATTGAAGAATCTGCAATAGCTGTCCAAGTATCTCCATCCACTTTCACAATACCATTCGCTTCATTTGTAATCGCTTGCATAACAATCCCTTTTTTACCAACAAGCATATCTACTGTATCAGTAAAACCTTTTGCTTCTCGAAAGTTTTTTGAAATTCTTTTCGTAAAGAATGTCAAAGTTAAACTTACAATTGCACCAACAGTAACTTGTAACAGTAGTGCATCAGGAGCAAACAAAGCAATAAGACCTCCGACAACAGCTCCAATTCCAAGCCAAAGCATGTAAAATGTAATCGACAACATTTCTGCGATAAATAAAATACCAGCTATTATAAACCAAATTACCCAAGCAGCCATATGCAACCCTCACTTTCTTTCTCATTTTCTATATGTATATGAAGAAAAGAATGGTTTATCCGCCCTTTCTTACACTTGGGCGTTTGCTACAAGCTATTGTACATACTCACTGTTACAATGATCATTAATATAATACTATATCAATATATTCTTCATTATACATGAAAATCCCTTTCAAAAAGTGACAAAAAATTAAATTCTTTAAAAATTTTAATTTTTAAATTACAATTATTCTAATTACTAAATACTATTTTTTATAGAGGTGATAATCTTATTGAGAAACCTGTCACTAATCTACTATTTAGGTTCCAAAATATGCATTACTCTCGCTGACATCGTATATGTAATGATTATTACAACTCATATTTATATAGCAACTAAATCAGCTACTATTACTGCTCTTTTTCCATTATTACAAGTTATCACAAATCTAATTGCTAACATCTCTGCACCACTTATAATAAATCGTTTTCCATCTTATACGCTGTTATATACGCTCCAATGGCTGAAAACAGTCTTTTTACTATTATTAATGATTTTGTTCCCGGTCTTATCCACAAACATTATAGCTCTATTAACTTTTATTTTTGTCATTTCATTATGTAGTGGGTGGAGTGCTCCATTATTATACGGTATTCTTCCGCGCCTTACACCGAAAGAAAAATTAGTAAAAGTAAATAGTATCTTTTCCTTTTCAACACAAATTGTGCAAGCCGTTGCTTATTCATTTACGAGTATTGTCGTTCTTCTCATTGGCGCTACTTCTACACTCATGATTAATAACATTTTAATGATTTTCGGATGCATTGCATTACATTTTTCATTACGTTCCATACATACTGAAAGAATAGCAGATTCTCCCTCTTCCAAAAGTACTGTTTTATTGGAAGGTTGGAAACTCCTATTTCAAAATCCTTCTCTCCGTACCGTTACATATATGGACTTAATCGAAACTTTCGCAGGGACAATATGGATTGGTGCTATTACGATGGCATACGTTACGACTATCCTTCATAAGGGCGAAGAATGGTGGGGATATATTAATACAAGTTATTATGTTGGCACGTTAATCGGTGGTCTATTAGCCTGGAAAATGAGTTCCTATATTCAAAACAATTTAATACGATCTATGTCGATTGGCTCTCTTATGTTTAGTATTCTTACATTTTTATACGGTATGACAAGCAGCGGATTTATTGCGCTTTTTCTATGTGTTCTAATGGGACCATGTTATCAAATTAGAGATATTTCCCAAACGACTGTTTTACAATCAAGTGTCGCCCCTGCTTTATTATCCAAAATGTATACAGCACATGGTGCACTTCTTTCAACAGCCTCTGGACTATCTATGCTTAGCATTGGCATTATTACTGATATGTTCGGTGTTCGTACAATTTATATCATTGCTTCTATTCTTATTTTATGTTCCGCTTGTTTATCCTTTAGTTTATTAAAATATCATAAGACAGAGCAGAACGATATTTCATTTTAATCACTAAAACAAAGAGGACAGGGATTCCTGTCCTCTTTGTTTATTCTATTCATGATAAGTTGGGGATTTTTCTATGCTTTGTCGCTTGTTCAAAAGCATAAGCTAGCTTAATTAATACCCCTTCACTAAAGGCAGTACTTGCAATCGTAATTCCAAAAGGTCTCCCGCTTTCCATATACCCAGCTGGTATTGCTATAGACGGATAACCCGCTTTCGCACATATAGTAGAACCTATATAGGAAGGAAACAGTATCGCATCAAGATTATATTTTTCCAATGCAAAATCAATGCCTTGTTCTTGAGAAAAATATATATCTTCTAATCTCGCATTTAAATATTCTGGATTTCGTAACGTATTTGGAAAGTCTTTTCTTCCCTCTAACTTGGTTTGTCCATATTTTAAAGCTCTTTCTGCTATGTTTTTATTAAACTCCATTAACTCTGAAATAGAATGTACCGGAATAGTAGAAGGTAATTTAGAAAGATAGTTATCTAAACTATGCTTCAGTTCATAAAGCGGAACTCCCCAACTCCATTTTCTATGAAAAGAAGGAATATCAATATTTTCTACTACTGTCGCTCCTTCATTACGTAATACTTGGATCGTTTCCTTAAACAAGATTTCATCATACTCACCATTTTCGTAATAATCTTTTGGTGCAGCGTTAAACACACCAATCTTCGCTCCATTTAAGCCATTAACATCAAGATATTTTGTATAATCATGCTCTGCCCTACCTTCACTTCTATGAGTAGCAACATCTTTCTCATCTACCCCAATTAAACTCCCTAGCAAAATAGAAGCATCGGTTACCGTTCTAGCAAATGGTCCAGCTGTATCTTGTGAATAAGTAAATGGAATAATTCCTCTACGACTAATTAAACCGACAGTCGGTTTAATACCTACTACAGAATTTTGAACAGCGGGGCTCAAAATAGAAGCATCGGTTTCTGTCCCAACAGATACTACTGTAAAGTTAGCAGCAACTGCTATCGCAGATCCTGTACTAGATCCGCCAACAAACATATGATCCTTGCCCGTTCCGTATGGATTGATTGTTTGACCACCTCTTGCACTATATCCAGCCCACATTTCAAAAGACATTGCATTTGCTAATTCTGTCATATTCGTTTTTCCAATTATCACTGCCCCTGCTTCTCGCAGTTTAGTAACAAGAAATGCATCTTCACTGCTTATATTTTGTTCTAGAGCTATTGTACCTGCACTTGTATGCATGGAGTCATTCGTTTCAATATTATCCTTAAGCAAAACAGGTATTCCATGCAATGGTCCCCTTACGCCTTTTGTCTTTCTTTCATAATCTAACGCTTCTGCAATAAAAATAGCATCTGGATTGATTTCTAAAATTGAATTGATTTTCGGTCCGTCTTGATCATACTTTGCGATTCTATAGAGATAATACATTACTAGCTCTTTTGAAGTTAACTTTCCAGATTCCATTTCATTTTGAATATCTTGAATTGTTAATTCCTTTTTTAAGATTGGATTAAACTGAATTTCCATTTATATTCTCCCTTATATGAACTTTTTTAGCGTATAACCCTTAATTTTTCAATTTTTCACCTCAACACATCCTAAATTAATATCCCTTTAAAGAAATTCAATATCCTTATTTAAACACCTTTAATTTCCCGAAAAATAAAAAAAGTCTGAAACGGATTAAACTTCGCTTCAGACTCTTACATTACTGTGCGTATACTTCATCTAACAAATGTAAAAACTCACCTTGTTTCCCAGCTAATTCAGGGCATTTTGCAATATCAACCCATTCGTAGCAAAATACTAATCCTTTATCTTCCTCACCAGCACTTACAATATGTTCCCAAGTATCCTTTACATCTGTTAGTAAAGTTACATGAAAAAAGTGGCGTTTTTCATATTCCTGTTTTTCTTTCATATGTATGATGTAATCTGCTAAAAAACGTTCTATGCATAAATGACGCAATCCGGATTCTTCCTGTACTTCACGCAATATAGCCGCTTCTAACGTTTCACCTTCATTAACCGTTCCTCCTGGCACTTGAATACCAGCTTCATGTATATCACGATGTTTAAAAACAAGTAATTGCATAACCCCCTCTTTTTCTCTTGTAATATATGCATGTACTTTTTTCTTATATAACATCGTCATTATACGTCTCTCCCCTCAATCATTTACTCTGTTACTTCTTCAAGCGTCAGTTGATTATCATACAAATATGTAGCTTGTGGATTTCCCACATACCTTACGTGCCATGGTTCATACCGATAACCCGTAATCGTTTCTTTCGCTTTTGTGTATCGAACAACAAAACCAAATTTATGGGCATTTTCAGAAAGCCACTGACCTTCTTTCGTTTCCCCAAAAACCGTCTCTAACTGAAATTTAGCAGATTGAGACGTAATATCCATAGCTAGTCCAGTTTGATGCTCACTTGTGCCAGGAACCGCGCTAGACATTGCTGTTTTTGCTTCCCCGTCTTGTTTTTTATACATCGTATTTAATGCTTTTTGTCGATCAAAAGATCTAAATCCAGAAACTGCAAAAAGAAAAATACGCTCGTTGTCAGCCTGCTGAAACATATCCTCAAGCGCCCTCGCTGCCTCTTTTCTCATCTTTTTCTTTTCTTGATCACCTTCACTAGAGTAGCGCACTTTCGGAATAACTAAATCTGGCGGTCTATACCCATCTGGTAAACGCCTACTTTTATTTACAAGTACAAGCATTGAATTCGGATTATTAATTACCGCAATATCCCCATCCATATTAGCAATCGTTTCTTTCGCTTTCGGAAATATGCTATTTACACTTACTTCCCGCGCCTGCTTATCCTTATACATTTTATAATTGATTCCTGCTACTCCAATAATAATTATTGCAGCTACAATACCAAGTAGTGCCCATCTTTTTTTCATATAACGACCTCTTATTTTAATAATTTGGCCATTTCATACTCATCGATGCCCTTTCCATCGATAATAAGAGCAGCTTTTTTGACACCTTCTTTCTCAAATCCAGCTTTTTTATATAGTGCCTGAGCTCTTGTATTGTGGGCCATTACTGTTAATTCTAAACGCCATACATCATGTAATTTTGCCCACTTCTCAACCTCTTTAAACAATCTCGTCCCAATACCTCGCCCGCTATACTCTTGCAAAATACCAATTACAATGCTTGCCACATGCCTCTTTCTTTGAATGTTATTTCCATTCACTAATATAAAACCTACTATTCTCTCATCTTCAACTGCTACAAATATTGTTGCATATTCATTTTCCATAAATCGATGGATCATTTTTTCTTGTTGCTCAGCTGTAGTTTTCCTTTCTCCTGGTTCATATAGCATAAACTTCGTTTCTTCATCTAATTGCTTACTTAATTGCAAAAATGATGCTGCATCTTCTATTTCGATTTCCCTAATCACTTCAATCACCCTACCAGTTTCATAATAAAAAGTTTTCCTTATAAAAAGATTTTCTCTACTTTCCCGAAAATTCCTTTGTAAATCTCCTACTATAAATTGACAAATTTCGATATTACTATAACAACGACAAATTATGTCTATTCTGTGACGTCTCACCATTACAAAGAAAAAACGCAAGCATTACACTTACGTTTTTTCAAGATTGAAGTGCGCTAATAATTATCGATAGATGTCCTGGCTAATTCACGTTTCACTTTATCCATTCACTTTTTCTGCCTGCCAAAAATATTCACCAAATGCTTTAGCAAGTGCATCAATTGATCGATTCAATTCTTCCTCTGTATTATCTACACCGCCAACTTCAATTAATATTGCTTGTCCTGATAGGTCTTGATTATAGATTCCATTTCCTGTCTGGAACCCTTTTTGAATGACCCCACGGCTCACTCCTGGATATTTCTTATTAATCGCCTCATGTAAAGCTGTCGCTAATTGTAAGTTTTTTTCATAGTTTTTATTTCCTTTCCCTACTACAAATGCAAGCTTTGCATATGACTTATCTCCAATTGTTTTTGTCGTTACATTCTTTCGGGCACTATCACGATGCAAATCAAAAAAGTATTGAAGATCTTTATTTCCAGCCATAGCTTGCTGCACAATTTCTCGTGACATTTTATACGAACTATTACTGTTTAAACCTTTACTTATTAACTTTTGACCAACATCACTCTTATCGTTAGTAGCTCCAATCCCTTCACCTTCTAGTTGTTCACGGAAACGATCTCCTAATATAGAAATATTCGATACAGAACTCGTTGCTTTATTCGGATTCGGGTCATTCGTTAAGTTAAGTAAAGGTAAATAAGATTCCCAGCTATGTGTATGATAAATAAACGCAACTTGTCTCTTCCCAGTCGTTTGGGACGGCTGTTTTTTCTCTTTACTCGTATCTTGTTTAGGTACTTGTCCAGTTCCACTAGTCCGTTCCTTCACCACTTCTTCAAGAGGAACACTCGACTCTATCGGTAAGTTAGAATAATTTGTACCCTCACCCGCAATAACAATTTCTGTATCGTACTTACCAAACCCCGGGAGCTCTTTCCCGACGAAACTGCGTACATCATTAAAGCGAATATTTGTAGCCATAGAAAAGAGAAAAGAAGAAATTGAAAAATCTTGATTCAAATTTCGATACTCCTGTGTAAAATAATGATTCTCTTTTCCAAGTACATACATGTAACCATTCATCGATAACTCATTTAACCAATTATATAAATACGTTGACTTTGTCTCTTTCATAGAGGTTACCATCATACTAATAAGAAAAAAAGTCGCTAGCATTGTAGTAATAACAAATAAAACTAACTTACGCATACTTGTAAACTTCATAAAAAAAAAGCCCCGATTCATACTATCACCTCTCTATTTCAAGTTATGTACAAGCCCTAGAGAATAGACCGTTAAAATTTCGGCTATATTGTTAATGAGGTGAAATGAATTGAAGCTATTAATAGGAATATTACCAATTGCTCTATCATTCATTTTTTATTTGTCCGCTAAGCAACCAAAAATCGCTATTGTGCTACATATTTCTGCGTACTTGGCACTGTATGTACTCGGTATAATTATTTCCATTAATATATACGATGTTTTAATACAAGATTTAGTTTTCATGACGAGCATTCATGGAATTTTACTGAATCCATTTTTCCTTATTGCAGGAGCGTATATAGGAACATACACTTTGTACCTACTTTTGTCTCACATTATTATGAAAATAAAAAATGGAGCGTAATGAAATGCAACCACCATTTATCTGTCATACATGCAAAAAAAGAATTGTGAGAAAGAAAGACCTTATTACAGCCACATGGTACTTCCGCTTTTATTTATTTCACAGTGATTGTTTTAAACGACAGCAAGTGTTTATCTCACGATTTCTCCCTGTGAATACACTTTTCAATTTCTTTCTTATTATATATGGACTTATTTTTGGCAGTATTCTTATGATTACAGAACCATCTATTATTTGGCTGACTTTCTTTTTTCCCATTTTTTATCGGTTTCTTTCTTATTATTATGTTGAACGTTTTTTCTCTACAGAACGCGTAGACTGACCTCTCGGAATACTTAAACATTCCCACTCATTTTCTTTTAACATCTTCCCAATGTAAATAATCTGACCAATATGCAATGCATAATGAGCAATTTGCCTTTCAATTGCTTGCATGACAGTATGTGCTTCACCGCGAATGTATACCGTCTTCAATAAGTGTTCCGGCGTTAAAGTATTCATCGTATTAAAAACATATTTCCATCCTTCTTGCCAAGCTATAAGGGTTTCTTCTTTTGAGTGATAGCATCCTTCAAATTCACCATCTCGATTACGATCTGTTTTTTCACCATCAGACGTTAAAAAATCCGTCCATCTAGAACGCATATTACCGTGAAGATGCTTAATAATAATCGCTATACTATTTGTTTCTTCATGAGAAGACCATTGTATTTGTTCATATGATAATTGAGAAAGTGCCCGCTCCCCTTGTTTCTTTGTTGCTTTAAAGTTCGAAATCGCACATTGCAAATATTCTCGTCCGATATCCATATTAGCCCCTACCTTCACCCTAGCTAATTTTTGTTCCATTTGGCAATTTCATATTAGGCTGAAGTAACACAACATCATCAGCTTCAGGAACACCACCAAGCACAAGCACTTCTGATTTGAATCCAGCTACACGCTTTGGTGGAAAGTTTACAACAGCAACGATTTGTTGACCGATTAAATCTTCTGGACTATACCTTTTCGTAATTTGAGCACTTGACTGCTTTATCCCGATTTCTCCAAAATCTATTGCTAGTTTAATCGCTGGTACTCTCGCTTCTTTAAATTCCTCTGCATGTATTACAGTTCCAATTCTCAAATCCAAATTTAAAAAATCTTCAAAATTAGCCATTTATCATCCCCCCCAATTATTACTTAGACAAAATACAAAAATCCCCTTCAAAAAAAGAAAGGTGCCTAAGCACCTTTCTTTTGTAATTCACTTGATTCATTTGATTTATAGAAGAAGAAACCGAGAATCCCGCCAATACATGATGGAATTAACCATCCGATTCCTTCGTTATATAACGGTAACATTTGTAGTACATTAGAAATCGCGTCAATTTTAATTTTCGCACTTTCTAAACCGTTAAAGAAACTAATTAACAATGCACCTAAAATAGCTCCAATATAAATTGTATTACGCTTCCCAATCCACTTATGGAAATACGAAAGTACAATTAATACGATTGCAACTGGATAAATGATCATTAACACAGGTAATGTTACTGCGATTAATTGTGTTAAACCTAGGTTAGATACAATTAAACTAAATACACATACCATTGTTACAATCGTTTTATGCGAAAGTTTTGGGAATAAGTTTGTAAAGAAACCCGCACACGCAGATGTTAACCCAACAGAAGTTGTTAAACAAGCGAGTATAATAACAAGCCCTAATAAAATTTTACCACTCGTCCCATATAGCTCATTTACAACATTCGTTAAAATAAGACCACCGTTTTCTGAGATACCAAGTGATGTACTTGTTGAACCAAGATAAGCAAGTGATAAATAAATTAACGTTAAACCAAGTACAGCAATAATACCTGATACTACTGTTATTTTTGCAATTTGACTACTCTCTTTTATCCCTTTAGAGCGGATAACTTGTACAACGACAATTCCGAATACGAGCGCGCTAATTGCATCCATCGTTAAATATCCTTGAATAAATCCACCAAAGAAAGCATTTTCTTTGTAAGCAGCTAACGGCGCAGCTGGCTCTCCAATTGGATCAATAATTGCCTTTCCGACAATAACAGCCACAATTAATACTAATAATGGTGTAAGAAACTTTCCGAACCAATCCACTAATTTAGATGGATTTAATGATAAATACCACGTTATTCCGAAGAAAACTATCGTGAAAAGAAATAGCATGTACCACTCTGAAACCATTGCCTCTGATAAAAAAGGCTTCATACCCATTTCAAACGAAACAGCTCCAGTACGAGGAATCGCGAAAAATGGTCCAATTGCTAAATAACTAATCAATGGGAAAATAAACGCAAATATAGGGTGGACTCTAGAAGATAGCGCTTTCAAGTCCCCCTCTACAAACGCGACAGCTGTTACAGCTAGTAGGGGTAATCCGACTCCCGTTACAAGGAATCCTATTGTAGCAATCCAAACATTCTCTCCTGCTTGTTGACCTAAAACTGGCGGAAAAATTAAATTTCCTGCTCCTAAAAATAATGCAAATAGCATTAAACCAATTGCTACCGTATCACCTGGCCTTAAACGTCCCTTCATGCTCTTCATTTGCATAGCACTTTTTCATTGTTTATCTCTATATTTTACAATATGCTATGCATCCTCCTCTCTGCTCAAGATGATAAAATATGCCCCTTACAAAGCAGTGTCTTTCTCCATAATTTCTCCATTCCCCTTATTTTTACTCTAATCATTAATATAATTATTATTTTAATTTTTGATTTTTTTGAATTTTTAAATCATTAGAGTGTTATTACGTGGAGTATAGTTGTCAGACCTCTTTGTTTTTATCACACATATAGTAACATATTTAGTTGCAAAATAAAAACATATTTTCAAATTGATTTTTTTGAAAATCGAAATTATCTACATTTTTTATTCTCTTACACAAATATTGTTATAATCTCACCTATTATTCGATCGTTATTTTCAAATAACTTTATACACGTAACATACAAAAGCCATCTAATATAATTTAGATGGCTTTTGTATGTTACTCTATCGTTTCAACTTCGCGTGGATTTTTCATCTCTTCCACATACACAACTCTAAATCCGTGATCTTCTAAATCTTTCAATAATGTCTCTAATTCACCGTCGTTAAACTCTTCTCCTAATGTAAACATAATTCTACGAACTAATAAGGCATCATTATCAAAAGTCATCAAACTTTGAATACCAGTGTATTTCTTTAAAACTGTCGATAACTTTTGGATTGCTCCATTATAGTCTTGCGTTCCAATCATGACAGAGTATTTACTAGAGTGAACACCCCATGCATCCTCTAATAACTCAAAAACTTTTTTATGCGTTAAAATTCCAAGGAAAACCCCTTTTTCATCAACTACTGATAAATAAGGCAATTTTTTTATTGTAAAAAATACTTTAAAGAAAGATGAATCTTCTCTCACAAATCCTTCTTTATCGTTTAATAATTGTATTACACTCTCATCAAGTGATCCTTTATATTCTAAAATATCTACTTTATATATATTCCCTAAAAATTTCTCTTTTTTTTCATCTAAAACTGGTACACAACGATACCCCGTTTTATTTAAATGCTCTAACGCTTCCCCTATCGTAATCGAACTTGAGCACAGTAAAACTTCCCTTTTCGGCACGTAATTCCCTTTAATCCTCATAAAAAGCCTCCTTATGTTAAAATACTTTCTGTGCCATAACTATATTATATTTTCAGAAAAAAATAAATAATTTATTTTATTTTTCTGAAAATTATTCATTTTCTTGTCATAATTTATTCATGAATCCTTCACTTGCATATTTTTGCTATCAAATCTTCTCTCTGAATTACTGAATGAAAAATATATTGTAACTTCTTTCAAAAAAAGCTAAAATAAGAATAAGAATTTTCTGAATATTCTAAGAGTAGGTGGTTATATGTCCTTATTACGCTCACATATATGTAAATTTATAATTGGCATTATTGTTATTTTTGCCATAAGTCCTATTCCAGCTCTTTTTATTACACACAATTATTCTTATCAAAATGGATTTATTAGCATTTTTCAAAACTTCGCACAGCTTTCTTCTATATCAATTCCAAAGGTTGATTGGATGCATGAATCTATCTTTTTCTCAGCAAACCAAATGATACATACTTCTAATCATTCAACACCATTATTCCCTTACATATGGGAAATATATTTTATATCGATTGTTCGTTTTACTTTTACCCTTGCGATCGGATTTTTCATAAGTTTGGGTATCGGCCATTTATTTTTCAAAGTACCTAACTCGTTTAAAAAGTTTACTACTGTATTGAAATGGATTCCTTACTCTTTTTGTACTGTGGTATTACAATGTTCAGTCTTATTACTACTTCTATACGTCGCACAATTTATAAACCTTCCTTACTACTCATCATTTATCATCGTATGTAGTACTTCCATGATTATCGTTATGCAAGCAGTAAAAAAATGGATTCCTTTCTTAAAAAACACAAATGAATATGAAATAAAACATGATTCTTTTCTTGTGGATACATTGTTTTTGGCGCTTACTTCGAATCATAAATCAATTTTAGGTTCCATTATTCTTTCATTCGTTTTTATGGAATGCGTTTTTCATGCAAATGGACTGTTACAATTTATCGTTCAATTTGGCGGAAATTCACCCATAATTGTTACAATCGGCTTATTACTACTCTATATCCCATATAGCATACTTTCTTTCCTTCAAACACTATGGACCACAAACTACTCCAAGCAACAGTCATACACTTTAACGAGAAGTGTTCCAAAACCTTAATTTAAAATAACCCTCTATAATCTAAAAGTAGGGGGTTATTCCTTTTGTATAGCGGACAAAATAACAGCAAATTCAAAAACTATTACAGAAACATACCAATATTTACCCTTTTCCTTTGACTATTCTTTTCATTTGGATTTATTATAAAAGTATAACATAATTGCAGGAGGTGACATCTTTATTCCAAACCTTGGAATGGAGAACACGCTTGGACATATTAAATATTTTTCTCATCTTTGTACTTATTCTTATTTCTGGCTTTTTCGTTGCATCAGAATTCGCTGTTGTAAAAGTACGAAAAAGTCGAATTGACCAACTTGCAAATGAAGGTAATAAACAAGCTTTAGCTGCAAGAAGCGTCCTATCTAATTTAGATGTTTATTTATCAGCTTGTCAGCTCGGAATTACAATCACTTCTTTAGGACTTGGTTGGCTTGGTGAACCAACTGTGGAGCATATACTACGACCGCTCTTTGAAAAAATTAATATTACTGGAACAATGGCTAACACTTTATCTTTTGTTATCGCTTTTAGCGTTATTACATTTTTCCACGTTGTATTAGGTGAATTAGTTCCAAAGTCTTTCGCAATTCAAAAAGCAGAAGCGATCACACTCAAATTTGCAAGACCGCTTATTTTATTTGATAAAATTATGTACCCATTCATTTGGCTACTCAATAGTACAGCTATATTTTTCACAAAATTACTCGGATTAGAACCTGCGAAAGAAAGTGAACTTGCTCATTCTGAAGAGGAATTGCGACTCATTTTAGGTGAAAGTTTTAAAAGCGGTGAAATAAACCAAACCGAATATAAATATGTAAATAACATTTTTGAATTTGATGATCGAGTTGCAAAAGAAATTATGGTTCCTCGTACCGAAATGATTTGCTTATCTACTGAAAATACGTTAGAAGAAAATATGGATATCGTCGCTACTGAAAAATATACACGCTATCCAATTATCGAAAAAGATAAAGATGATATCATTGGGATGATCAATACGAAAGAAGTATTCCATGATCAAACGAAAGGTATTTATAAACCACTTGAATCTTATATACATCCTGTTCTAACTGTATTTGAAACAGTTCCAATTCGTAAAACGTTAGTCCATCTTCAAAAAAATCGCGTTCAGATGGCAATCGTTATGGATGAATATGGTGGTACTGCCGGACTTTTAACGATGGAAGATATTCTTGAAGAAATCATTGGAGAAATTCAAGATGAATTCGATGCGGATGAATCACCTATGATTGAAAAGCGTACACCTAAGCTTACTGTTTTAGATGGAAAGGTGCTTATTTCTGAAGTAAATGATATGTTTGGCCTACATATTGATGATAGTGATTTAGATACAATCGGAGGATGGCTTCTTTCTCAAGCAGTTGACTTAAATATTGAAGCTGGCTATTCCATTGAATATGCTGGTTTTCAATTTAAAGTATTAGAACTTGATGGACATCAAGTCAAAAAAGTTGCTGTACATAAACTAGATATTAAAAAGGAGCTATAAAGTGACCGTTTTATTAACAATTTGTATCATTGCCTGTTTCATTGTTTCATTTCTCGCCTTTATTTATCCAATTATCCCTGGCATACTAGCTGTCTGGGCTGGATATTTGATTTACCATTTCGGTATAAATGGAGGCGAATTAACAACTTCTTTTTGGATTATTCAAGTCATTTTCACTCTTTTCATTTTCGTTGCTGATTTTATTGCAAATGGATATTTCTTAAAAAAATACGGTAGTTCTAAATGGGGCGAACGTGTCGGAATGATTTCTATCATTGTCGGATCGTTCTTCTTCCCACCATTCGGACTTATTATCATACCGTTCTTATCAGTATTTATAACAGAACTAGTGCATAAAAAAGCGCCAAAAGATGCCTTTCTAGTTGGAGTCGCTACTGTAGTTGGTTTTTTAAGCAGTACAGTAGCGAAAGCAATTCTCCAAATCATTATGATTATCATCTTCTTGTGTTATATCATCTTTTAACCATCCCGACTTCGGGATGGTTTTTTAATATGCAATACCTACTCGACTATTTTCATATATGTTTTTCTTACATAGATCCCATGCAAAGTGTGCTGTATCACCCACTGTAATTTTTGATCCACCCTCTGGCAATATATCTTTTTCAGTTCGATATACCTCTGTCGCCTCACCATCTATTAAATGTGTCGGACAAACAACTGTCCAACATAAATTATTACTATTACTTAGTACTTTATATGCAGCCAAATGATCTTCCGCTGCCGTTGTCGTTTTCCTTTTTGATTCCGTTGATTGAAAACGATATAAATTTAGATTTGTTCTTGCTTGTAAAATACCAGCTGTTCCTATTGTTATGATTCTACGAACCCCTTCTTCTTCCATTTGCTTAATGATTTGTGGCATACTCTTCCCTAATGTTCCATTTTGATCCGTTCCAAGTGTACTAATTACTATATCGCTTCCTTCTATCACTTTCTTTATATCATTTTCGTTCAATACATTACCTTCTATCACTCGTAGCCTTTCATGTTGTATTTCTATTCTATTTAAATCACGCGCTAATGCAGTCACTTCAGCTGAATCCTTTAATGCTAAATTAATTATGTTTGAACCTACTCGTCCTGTTGCTCCCAATATACATACTTTCATTTGTTTTCCCCCTCTTTCATTCTCTTTCTATTTTTCAATAATCTCAGTCAATTTACAACAAAAAAGCTTCCTCATATATGAGAGGAAGCTTTATTATTACTTTATTTCTTTTCTTTAGAATCAGTAGACTTCTCGGTTCCGCTTGTTTCTTTATCCTTTTTATCCTCTTGTTGTGTTGTTGTGTCGTCTTCTTTCTTCTTGTCCTCACCTTTACTACAACCTACCATTAATAAAGAACTTGCAAGTGCCATAGCAGTTAATGATTTAACCCATTTGTTCATTTGCGTTTCCTCCTTGTGATAGAATATGTACAACCTCATATTACTCTCTATTTTTAAAGGAGAGATTGAAAAACAGTAAATATACGGTAAATTTTTGTAAATTTTCTGATAACAAAACCTGATTTTATTTTATTTCCAATCGATACACAATAAAACTAGTTTTTTCTCTCAATGGACGTAAAAAAACTAAGGCGCATACCATTTCGCCTTAGTTTCTCATGCAAACTTTTCATTTTCATATAGATGTGTAATCTTATATTCCTTCTTCATAACATATTGCCACACACTATAAGCGTAACGGTTCATTTTCAGGAAACAATTTTCCAAAAATGAGCGAAACTCTGGATTAGCAACTTCCACTGCAACTTGAGCAAACTTTAAAGCTAATCGTTTCAAGTGCGCAATATAACTGGTTGCAATATGAATATCCCCTGTATATTTACTAACTGTTTCCTTTTCCATTTCATGCAAATCAAACTCCGTTGGTTCACAGGTTATATGCTGCACATTCTCTCCTTCTTGAAAATTTACTTGTTCATTATATGCTTGTAACATATATGGTAAATGGTGCTGTAATAGATTTTTTAATTCTTCGTCTCTGACCTTTCCAGTATACTCTCCAACCTTGTATATTAGCATATAACTATATCTCATTAATTCTTTCATACAGTCCATTAAAGCGCCTCCCTTCTCTTTTGTCCATATACTATAAATATGATGCTAAAACATTCGCTATTCTTGCTAAAAACCAATCCCATCTACTAATTTTCTCAAAATCTTCTTCAGAAAATCGTTTTGATTTATGAAAGTCTACCTGTAATCGACTCCATACTTCATCAACAACTGTTTTATCATATATGATACAGTTAGACTCGCAATTTAAATAAAAACTTCTATTATCAAAATTCGCTGTCCCAATATCAACAATTTCTCCATCAATGATTGTTACTTTCCCATGAAAAAATCCATTTCGATATTGATAAATCTCCGCTCCAGCATGTAACATATCTTTCAAATATGGATAGGCAGCTTGTTTTAACAATATGGCATCACTTTTAAATGGCACGAGAATTTTCACATTAACACCACGATTTAATGCAGCTTTTAACTCTTTCACCATTTCTTTACTTGGTACAAAATATGGTGTAGCGATAATTAAAGACTTTTTAGCCTGCTTTAATAGTGCTCCATATTTTTCCCATAAGCCTTTTCCATTTGAAAATAAATATTGATATTTTATATTCCCTAATGTAGGTATACTTTCATGTATAGGCATTTTTTCTCCTGTATCTTCTTTCCAATCTTCGGCGAACTTTCTTTCCATATCCGCTGCACCCTCACCATGGATACGCACGTGATAATCACGCCATGGCCCAAACTTTGGATTTTGTCCAAGGTACTCCTTTCCGATATTAAAGCCACCGACGTATGATACCTTTCCATCTATCGTAACAATACGTCTATGATTTCGTTGATGCAAAGAATAGAACATATTTTTCAGTTTCGGTTTTTTACTAAATGTAAACTTCACACCGTTTTCCTTTAATCGGCTAATTACCTTTTTCTTCAGCTTATATCCGCCTACCCGATCGACTGACAATTTCACTTCTACTCCGCTAGATGCTTTTTTCTCTAATAACTGTAAAAACTCTTGGCTTATTTCGTCTTTTCCTACAATATAAAAATGGATATATATATACTTTTCTGCATCGTTTATATCGTCAAATAATTTTCTATATAACTCTTCACCGTTCGTATATAGTTGAAATTCACCTAATCGAACTTGTCCTAATTCATATTCACTAGCCATTTCCTTCCCCATTTCCACATCGATGTTCATCCAAATGAATACACCTATTAAACAAAGGATTATAGCGAAAAAGTGCTTCATGGATAAATTCCTTTCTCCACTTACTGTTATTTCTATATCTTCCCTTTTTTATTACATTATCATTCAAGAAAATATGTCATTGCATGATATATGTCCATATCAAACAATAGCTCATTTGCATATTGTATGTTGTATCTTAAAATAAAAGGAGGAAATAACAATGGGCTTCGCACATGGTAATGGATTTGCGCTATTAGTCGTATTATTTATCCTCTTAATCATCGTCGGTGCTGCTTGCTTCTGCTAAGTAGCTACTGTCATATGATATGTGGATGAAAAAACTATAAAAGCGGACACCTATTTTTAGGTGTCCGCTTTTCATTTTAAAACCATTTCCGACTGCTATAGTAACTTAAATGGCTAAATATTCATCTCAAAAGGTTAACAATGTGGCTACTTTCTTACTCTCTGCCTTACGTATATGACGCTGTTCTGCACGTAACACAGCAATACGATGTAATTCTTTCTCTTCTTCGGTTTCAGGGATAACACGCGGTACTGGAACTGGATTATTTTCCTTACTAAGTGCCACAAAAGTAACGAATGACGTTGCCGCTATACGCTTCTCACCTGAAATTAAATCTTCAGCCACTACCTTCACAAACACTTCCATCGAAGTTCTTCCCGTCCAAATTACGAAAGATTCATAACTAACACAATCTGAAGAACGAACAGGATGTAAGAAATCGACCCAGTCCATAGATGCTGTGACACATTCCTTTCTTGAATGTCTGGATGCTGAAATAGAAGCAACCATATCCATCTCCGCTAATATCTTCCCACCAAATAGCGTGTTATGATCATTTAAATCTGTTGGGAAGACTCGGCTCGTTTTGAACACCCTTGACTCATTAGCTGTTTTCCCCTTTACTTCTGTCATTGTTATCACCCCTTTAATGATCTATCCCTAATATTTCAATAATCACTATACTAATGAACTACACGTTTAATATTAACAACATTCAGAACTTTTAGTCCACAAAAAAGAACCGATTTTATCAATCGGCTCCTCTAAATACATATTGTTCTTTCGGCTGTTCAACTTTATTCCATTTTGTTACTTCTAATACAGGAATATTCGCATGAAACGGCTGATAAAACTCAGTAGTTATCTCTCCTTCTACTTGAATCCAGTCATCATTATTCCACTCTACGCCTTCTGGTTTTTTCACTAACATACCATACACACCAGAATCTGCTACGCAATGTATAATACCGAAACGGAATAAGAAGTATTGTTCTTTTTTAGAAGAATCATCTCTAAAAACAAACCCTTTAAAAGATAATTTTTTCCCAGTAAACTCGCCAGGATAATTATAAATTGTTTCCATACCCTTTAGGAAGTCTTCATCTTTCAAATTAATATTGTCTTTCGTAACAAACTCTTTCTTCCCTTTTTCCATTACACCGCGGTATCCTTCTTTCCCGTAATAAATGCTCGTATCAGGTCTTAGGAATTGTCTTGTCATAAATGGATCCTTACTTTCTGCTTGTGCAACAGGAAAGTGAAAGCCCTTCGCTTTAACAATATCCGAATCTAGCGTCGCAATTGGGAAAAATAACCCTGAGATAATTGGAAAACAAAACAATGAGTACGAAAATGCTTTTTTCCACCATGTATTCTCATCTTTTGAATGATCATGCCCGCAATGGCTATGGTCGCAACTGCAATCATTTTTCTCTTTTTCCTTTTGGTGCTCTTTTTGGAAAACGACGATAATTTGTATAATCGTTAAGAAACCTAAAATAATTGCTGCTGTTGTTGATAAATAGGCATACTTCATATTGATATACTTCGTAATGTTACCAGAAATATGAAGCTGCGCAATTAATATTGTAAAACCTAATAATATATATGCTCGAAACATAACCTACCACCCCATCGCATAAATGAGTAGTGAGCTTGCATAAACAACAAGAGTAACTGTAACTATAACAACAATTACAAATTTCGTTTTAAATGTCGCAAGCATCATAAACATATTTTTAATATCCACCATCGGTCCGTAAACGAGGAACGCGACAAGTGAAGCTGTTGAAAACGTACTTTGGAACGAAGAAGCGATAAATGCATCTGCCTCTGAACAAAGTGATAATATATAAGCAAGTCCCATCATAACAGCTGATGAAGAAAACGGACCTTGTCCAATAGCAAGAAGTGTTGAAGTTTGTACAAACGTTTGTACCGCTGCTGCAATTAACGCACCTAGTACTAAATATTTTCCCATTGAGAAGAATTCCTCAACAGCGTGTGTACATACATCCCACATTTTTTTACGCAGTGGACGCTTATTATTCACTTCTGGGAAGTGATCATCTCTTAATTGATGTTCTTTAAACATAAAGGATAATATAATTCCAACGATAATGGCTACGATAATCGCTACAATAGAACGATACCATACCATGTGCATACTACTCCCAAAGGCAACATAAGTAGCAAATAATACAACTGGATTAATAATAGGTCCAGTTAACATAAATGCAATCCCTGCGTATGGTGGAACACCTTTTCCAATTAATCGTCTTACAATCGGAACAATTCCACATTCACAGCCCGGAAACAACATACCTAAAAAAGTAGCTAATAAAACAGACAGAAATCGGTTTTTCGGCATCCATTTTGCCACCATATCTTCTGTCACGAACATTTGAATGAATCCTGAAATAAATACACCAATGAGCACGAAAGGAAGTGCTTCGATCAATATGGAGATAAAAATTGTATTCATTTGCAGGAATGCTTTCGGTAATTGAAACAATTCCATGATGTATTTCCTCCAACTTTTCATTAACAATATGTAATTTTAACCCCATTTCATTAATTGAACAAGGCTTATATGGAATACATACCCTTTATATACATTACATTGTACAAGTTATATTCTATTCAAAATTTGAGATTTCATAGCAAAAAAGCTGCTCTAGCGTAGTTGTATAACTATGCTAGAGCAGCTTTCTTATCGTTAAAAGTAACGTTTCTTCCAAAAAACAAAAGCTAACGTGAAAGATAGTGTTACACATATGATGAGTACAATTACAAAACCGTGGGCTTCTCCTTCAAACGGAACCTTTACGTTCATTCCAAAGAAACTAGAAACCATCGTCGGTAAAGATAAAATGATCGTAATTGACGTTAACAGTTTCATAACACTATTTAAATTATTTGATATAACGGAGCTAAAAGTATTCATCATTCCACTTAAAATATGACTATATATTTCCGCCATTTCAATAGCCTGTTTATTTTCAATTAATACATCTTCTAATAAATCTTGATCGTCTTCATACATTTTTAAAAATGTACTATTACGCATTAACTTTTGAATTACAATTTTATTAGCCTTTAATGACGTTGTAAAGTATACTAAGCTTTTCTCAAGGCCTAACAATGTGAAAATCTCTTTATTTTTCATTGACTGATTTAATTGATGCTCTAAATCAATTGTTTTTCGATTTATTTGCTTTAAGTATCTTAAATAATAAGTAGAAATCGTATATAAGAGCTGAAGTGCAAAGCGCGTCTTCTTAAACGTATAAAATTCTTTAATACGTTGATTAATAAAACGTTCAAAAATTGGATTCTCTTCTAAGCAGATTGTAACAAAACAATCCGGCATCACAATCATACCTATTGGAATCGTGTCATAAATCGAATTTCCTTCTTCGTCATGTCTAACTGTCGGAATATCGACGATAATTAAAGTATTATTGTCTTCCTTTTCAATACGAGAGCGTTCTTCATCATCCAAAGGGTCTTTAATGAAATCTAAGTCTACATTTAAAGTTTGTACTAGATATTGAATTTCTTCTTCTGTTGGATGAAGTACATTAATCCAGCACCCCTTTTGCATTTCCTCAATCTCTTGTAGTTTTCCGTTTCGGTCTGTTAAATATATATTTAACATACTATCACCCCGATTCTTTTTACATGTAGGAATCTACCTCTCTTAAATCACAGTTTTTAAACCGCCATTCTCAGCATATGAAACATACGTTTAAATTTCAATAGAAAAATTATTTTGAAAACGTTTTTATAAGAAAAATATTATAAAGTGAAACTTTAATCAGTGGGGGCTTCATCCCCCACTGATTTTCAGCCCTCACCAATCGGGCTTTTACGGGCTGCCCGCCCCCAACCAAACTTCTTTTCTTTCGCTGAATTTTGAGATGAGGATCTTACTGCCCGTTAGAGCGGGATAAACATAGAAAAAGACAGAGTGCTCTCTGCCTTAAAAGCTTATGTTGCCTTTATAACATATTTAGAAAGCATCCACAAGTTAAACCCAACTGAAATCGTATAGCCCGCGTATGTTGAAATGATAAAACTTACATAATCGAAATACGGAAGCAATACAATATTTAAAACTATCTTCACAATAATTCCAATCACTAGTCCTAGCACCGTCTTCTGCTGTTGATTGATTCCTTGTAGCATAGCAGCCGTTACTGTAAAAAGAGAAAATAGTATGCAAGCAGGAGCATAATACTGTAAAATGATTCTCCCCATCTCTGGATCATTTCCAGCACCAAATAAAAGGGTATATACAGGCTTGGCTAACACCATCATTCCAATTGCCGCCGGTACCGTAATCGCTACTACTAATACATTTGTTCTCGTAAAATGTTTGTACAATAGCTTCGTATTTCCTGCTGTATAAGCTTTCGTCATCTCTGGTACGAGAGACATACTAAAAGCTGTCGCAACGGATACCGGGATAAGCACAACCATTTGAACAAGGCCAATTATTGCATTAATTTTTTCCGCTTCGCCTTGCATATACCCTATCTGTATAAGTAGTTTATTAATTGTAAATGTATCAATCGTCTGATACAACGGAATTGCTAAGCCTACTACAACAAATGGAATAGAATATGTAAAGAGCTCCTTATAAAGCGAGAAAAAAGATTTCGTTGTTTGTGGTATACTTGCCATTTCTTTTTTCTTTAAGTGCCTTCTCCTTCTCATATAATACGCACTTAAAACAGTTAATCCACCTACAGCTCCCATAAAGGCACCGAACGTTGAAATACCAACTGCTAGCGAAACAGAAGCTTTTAAAACATATAAAACAACAAAGCTTCCTATTAAAATGGTTAAAACCCGAAAAAATTGCTCCACAACTACACTTAATGCAGAAGGCCCCATCGATTGGAATCCTTGAAAGAAGCCCCTTAATAAACTCATTACTGGCACAAGTATTAACGCAAAACTTACAATTCGAATATTAGTAGTAACCGCTCCTACACTATTCCCCGTTTGATCATTCCCATCGATGACAAGTTTAGCTAAATGCGGAGCTAGCATATATAACGTAAAACACGAAATGACTCCCATTATAAACATAAACACGATTCCACTTTTCAACACTCTCTTAACCGTATGATAATCATTCAGTTGATCATATTTTGATACCATCTTTGAAACAGCTAGCGGTAATCCCATTGTTGCTATGCTGAGCATGATGGTATAAGGACGATATGCGTATGTGTATAGAACGTAACCACTCGTACCGACCATCGCTGTAAATGGTATAACATATATAAACCCTAACATTTTTGATATCATCGTTGCCATCGTTAAAAATATCGTTCCACGTATAAACGGTGACCCTTTCATCACATTCCTCCGCTACGCTTTATTATTACACATTATGGACAACTCCTTTTCTTTAGAACCGAAACAAACAAAAAAAGCCAATGAATTATCATTGACTTTAACGCGCTGCTTTTTTCTTTTTGAAATACTTTAAACCAAAGTATAGAGCAATAAAAAGAACAGCTCCTATAATTATGTAATGTGTGTAATCAGATGCATACTCTTTAATTTGTCGCCAATTCCCACCAAGTTTTTCACCTAAGTATATAAATAGAATTGACCATGGAATGATCGCTACAACCGTATAAAGTGTAAATAGTTTTAATGGCATCTTAGCTAGTCCTGCTGGAATAGAGATCGCATGACGCACTACTGGGATAAAGCGCGCAGAAAATATTACGCCTGCTCCATAACGCTTAAACCAACCTTCCGCTATGTCTAAATGATGTTTATTAATAAGTAGATATTTCCCATATTTCTCTACAACCGGACGCCCTCCGTAGTATCCAAGCCAGTATAAAAAGATTTGCGCTAAAGTACCACCAATCGTTCCGGCGATAACTGCACCCACAAAACTAATTTTACCATTTGCTACTAAAAAGCCAGCATACGAAAGTACAATTTCACTCGGGATTACTTCAATCATTAAAGCAAGAGCTACTCCAAAGTAACCTAAGCTTGCAAAAAATTGCAATAACTGATCTATTATGTTTGCTAACATGTTCTTTTTTATCTCCTTTTTTCTTCACATACCATCCCATTATTACATAAAGGCTGCAATCTGCCAATATCTTCATTTTAACAATATGTACAATTCAAGCAGGATTAATCTATTAATTTCTCTTTCTGCGGGTCTTTCATGTAGGCAAACATCTCTTTAATTTGGTCTTCTGTATTTCTAGCAATTGATAAATTAGGCAATTCATTTTCACCAAAAAACTCCACCTCTTCTGTTTCAATGCTAGTTTTCTTTTCTCCACCAATAATCTCGCATCCAATGAAAATCTTATATACATGCGTCGCCGATGGAGATGGTTGATGTTTTTCTTTATCAAATATAGCTAGTAACTTAAAATGATCTACCTCATAACCAGTCTCTTCGAAAACTTCTTTTGCTGCAACTTCGGTTGGCGTATAACCGACATCAGCCCATCCACCTGGCAATGCCCATTTCCCATCGCTTTTTTCTTTCACAAATAATAACTTTTCATTTTGAAAAACAACCGCTCTTATATCAACTTTAGGTGTTTGATAGCCTGTCTCACTTGCAAATAACTTCTCTACGATTTCCCAATCTGTTTTCGTGTAATGTGACAT
The DNA here is from genome assembly GCF_053557995.1 of Bacillus sp. XB1. NCBI lineage: Bacteria > Bacillati > Bacillota > Bacilli > Caryophanales > Bacillaceae > Bacillus > Bacillus sp. XB1. The sequence goes on from NZ_JBNRIL010000001.1 coordinate 1,724,129, forward strand.
CATTGAAATAGAAATATCTCGTAATTGCTGGAAACGTTCAATATCATACACATCCTTAGAATACGTTAAACCTGCTTGAGCTATAGATTGTATTTGTTTTACCCAATCAATCCATTTAATCGTCATATATCCGCATCCCCATTCTCTATCAAATATATTACTTCATTTTTATTGATACATCTTTATTATACAAAAAAAAGAGATTGATAACGTTTCAATCTCTTTCAAAATTAATCCAATTCATGTAAGTGGTCTTGTATATACTTTCTTCTCTTATTTATATATTCATAAATCATATCAGCCTCTTGATCAAATGTTTCTAATTTTTCTTTCATGTATGGATCTTGTAGTAAATATGGACGAATCAATTCACACAACCCTTCTACTTTCGGCCTCATAAACGAAACTGTAAATTGATCTTCTAATATTTCTTCTAAAATACTTCGATACTGCTTTCTAAATACAGGTATGTCTAGCAATCTTGCACTCAACGTATTATAACCTTGAATACGAATATATTCATGATTAAGCGGTCTCCCTTGTACATCTCGCCCCCAAGTCGCATCATAATCCCACGGTATAACTTCAAATAAATTTGTTTCATCGTTATGATATAGTGCATAGTTATGAACAAAACCATCAAAGTTTTGCGTAAAAATAACTCCTGCTAACCATCGTAAATATTTATCTACATGTAGAAACTTCCCAATCTCTTTTTCATAGGCTTCCCTCGTCAAAGTATTCGCTTGAAATACAAATTCACTCAGCTGTTCTTCACTATTTTTATTCGAATATTTAAATTCATAACCCGCAAAGAGCTCTGTCTTAACATCTTTATCTCGTTCACTCATTAATGAAAAATTCGCATCATCATCTATCGCATAATAAATAGAACCACTCGGTAATCCTCTATTTTTCAAAAAATTTTCATCAACCGATTCTAACTGTAAATACACACCTTGAATTTGACCATTAATTTTTATAAATACATGTTGTGATTTTGGCGAAAGTACACCAATATCATGAAAAAAATCTAAAGATAATTTATTTCGTATGAGAGACGGATCCATAAACTCCGAATTCAAATGAAACTCTTTCGCACCTTGAAATTTTTTAGGCTTATAAAACATAACATGATAAGACTTTTTCTCAAATTCGCGAATATGAGCTCCTCTGTATACGATATCAATATCATACTTCTTTTTTCCATAAGTCAATTTTGCTGGTACTGGACTATCTGACCAAATGTCCTTTTTCAATTCCACTAAGTACATTGGATGAACAAAAAAATCATATGAAGGCAGCATGTTTTCTCATCCCTTCTCAGTTCTCTTCATTCAATGTATGCGCCTTGTCTTGTCCATACATCCGCAATCATCTATTTATATAAAATTACACTCTTGTCCTGTTCAGAAAGATGCCTACATACATATCATGTTAAGGAAAAAGAATACCTTTTCACTTTAATACATGATAAGGAGGATTTCTATGAAACGTGATATTAGAAAAGCTGTCGAAGAAATCAAAAGTGCTGGGATGGAGGATTTCTTACACCAAGATCCAAGTACATTTGAGTGCGATGATGATAAATTCACTCATCATCATTGTACAACTGGATGTAAATGTACAACTGGGGGTAAATGTCCTAGAACAAGATGTACTCGCGTGAAACATTGTACGTTCGTTACAAAATGTACGCATGTAAAAAAATGGACATTTGTTACGAAATGTACACGTGTACGTGTTCAAAAATGGACGTTCGTTACGAAAGTAACGCGTAGAAAAGAATGCGTATTAGTTACAAAACGTACTCGCAGAAAACATTGTACATTCATTACAAAATGCATACGCTTTGAAAAGAAATTTTTCTGGACAAAACGAAGTTTCTGTAAAAAATGCGAATTCTTCCCTAACAGACACGGTCACTCTTGCGATGATTCATGTGATCATGGTAAAGACTGTCACGATAGCGGACACAAATGGAATGATTGCAAAGGCGGACATAAATTCCCATCTTGCAAAAATAAGAAATTCGATCACTTCTGGTATAAAAAACGTAACTGCTAGTTTTTATACCACCCAAAAAAGGCCGTTTTGCGGCCTTTTTTACATTTATTGAAAGTGACTTATATCTGCAAATTGTTTCACTTTACCAATACCCTCTTCAAATTCTATTGTGCTCAAACTGGCACTATGCATAAATGGATCATCCCACACATTTTCTATTTCAATTCCCGCGAAATGCCCTACAAGTAATTTTGCTGCTGCCGCATGAGACACAATCAATATGTTTTGTCCTTTATGCTTCTCTAAAAGAAGCTGCATCCCTTCAATTACTCTTTCATAAACGGCCTCAAAATTTTCGCCTGATGTTGACTGAAAAAGATGTGGCTCATTCCAAAACAGATGTACTTCTTCTGGAAATTGCTTTTCTATATCCGCGATTGTTTGTCCTTCCCATATACCCATGTTGATTTCATAGAAATGCTCATCCGCTATAATGGGTATATCACGTTCCCCCTTTATTAACTCTGCCGTATGAAGTGTTCTTTCGCTCGGACTACTATAGATCGCATGGATTGGTAAATCTTTCATTCGATTCCCTAATTGTTTCGCCTGAACTATACCATTTTCAGTTAAAGCAGAATTTTTCCGTCCCTGCATTCGCTTCGCTACATTCCACTCTGTTTCACCATGCCTTGTTACATATATAGTTGTTTTCATTTCTTACTCCCCCTCACCATGTTGGTCGTAATTCCCACGGTTCAACTCTCCCTACAATCCACTCCGCTCGTTTACTTTCAATCCCTTTTATAATTCCATCAGCTATCTCTTCATGAGTAAGCCATCTTCCATATGTACCTTCTAAAATAAAACCTAAAATAATTCTATGATAAATACATCGCGTACTCCCTATTTTTTGTGCAGGCATACGTGATGCTTTACTACCTAAAATATGAAATAAACTATATGTTTTAGACGACAAATCTAGTTCTTTACAAATATTTGATAGTGCATGCTTTGCACTTGTGTGTACCCATGCAACAACTAATGTGATCGGGCCATTTTTCTTAATTGTACTTTTAATAGCTAGCTTTACATCTTCATCATTATGATAATCTAACGAAAGGCATGTAATATTTTCTGGTGCAGAACTCATTCGCTTAACATTTTTTAATTTCACTTCATCTCGTCCAATAATAGAAACATAAAATCCTTTCTCACAAAGCCACATAGAAACTTTCTTTAGCATTCCTGTCCCACCAATTACAAGTGCATGCAAATGCTATCCCTCCCTAATAAAATGTCATATGAGGTTTCTCATCTCTATAATAATTTAAACGGTCTTGCAGTGTCCCTGAGTGAAACTCAAATTTATGACCGTCAGGATCAACAAAGTATATAGATTCGCAATCTCTTACATCACGTTCTCTTCCTTGTAAAATATGAACATCATTTTCTTCTAATCGCTGTATTAGACATTTAAAGTCTTCTTGTTCAACAGAAAATGCAATGTGCGTATAAGATTGATGAATCTCATTTCTCGGAATATGCGTCTCTTCATTAAGCGCTATCCATACTCCACATATGTTAAAATAAGCTAATTTTCTTCCTTTAACTAATAATTCTCCTTCTAATACTTTTTCATAAAACATAATAGAGTTTTCTAAATTAGATACCGAAAAACAAATATGATTGATTCCTCTTAACAACTATAATTCCTCCTTATACAAATAAAAGATGAGCGAAAATTCACTCATCTTTTATTATACTATTTTTTTGTAATATATGCCCATTTATAACTGAAGTCCCCGCCAAACGTATGGTTAGCAATGCCTTTTACAAATGGCTTCTCTAAATAAGCTGTACTTTGTTGGTACGTAGGAGAAATTGCTGCGTCTTGACCAATTAAGATTTTTTCAGCTTCCGCAAGTGCATTCCAGCGTGCTTTATCATCTTTTAATAGCTCTCCTTTTGATTTCGCTACTAAATCATCATACTTCGGATTAGAATAATCCATTTCATTAAATGAGCTTCCAGTAACAAACATATCAATATAAGTCATTGGATCCGGATAATCAGGGCTCCATGCAGATAATGAGAATTCATATTGGAATTTCTTTTCTAAATCTAGCTTCTGCTTGTATGGTTGCTGTTTCAAATTCACTTTAATACCAGGCAAGTTTTTCTCTAGTTCTTCCTTAATAAAGTCGCCTACTTTTTTACGGCTACCGTTATCATCGTTTAGTAATTCAACCGTAATTGTATCTTGACCAAGCTCTTTCTTCGCTTCTTCCCATAATTTTTTTGCTTTCTCTGCGTTATCTTTACTATCACGGAAGTTTTTATTTACAGAGCGGAAATCTTTTCCATCCGGACCTGTCGTGAATTTTTCAGGTACTAAGAAATATGCTGGCAATGAACCGTCATTTAAAATGACATCAGCAATTCCTTTTTTATCGTATGCTAAATCAATCGCTTCACGTACTTTTTGGTTTTTAAATGTTGCATTTTTTTGGTTAAAACGTAAGAAATATATGCGCGGGTCTAACTTCGTTTTAAATTCATCTGGTTTATTCTTTTTATATTTATCAACAAATTCAGAAGTTAAAATAACTCGATCTGCTTGATCACTATCATATAAATTTACTCCCGTGCTTGTTTCCTTCACAATACTTACATTAATTTCGTCTAACTTTACAGTATCTTTATCCCAATAATTAGGATTTTTCTTTAACTGATAATTTTGTTCATGTTTCCATTGACTCATTGTAAATGGTCCATTATATACTAATTTATCTGCTTCTAATCCGTATTTATCTCCTTGTTCTTTCACATATTTTTCATTTAATGGGAAAAATGTAGGGAACGACGTAAGTTCAAGAAAATAAGGTGCTGGTTGCTCTAATTCTACTACCAACGTTTTATCATCCTTCGCTTTAACACCCAGTTGATCTAATGGTAATTCTCCTTTATTTACTTTCTGTGCATTTTTCACATCAAATAAAATGAATGCATATTCTGCCGCTGTTGCTTTATCTAATGTACGTTGCCATGCATATACAAAATCTTGTGCTCGAACTGGATCACCATTTGACCATTTCGCATCACGTAATTCAAATGTATATGTCTTTTTATCTTCACTAATCTTCACATCTTTTGCCATACCTGGTGTTGGTTTATTATCTTTATCTAGACGATATAAACCTTCCATTGCATTTACAAATACACGGAAAGATACAGAATCCGTTGATTTAGATGTATCCATTGAAGGAATTTCAGCTGTTTCTAGCAAATTTAAAACTTGTTTATCGGCCATTCCCTTATTCGATTCTTTCTTCGTTGTCGAAGCCTTCTCACCATTCCCACACCCTGCAACCAATACACTCGTCGTTAACGCAAGTGCAGCAATTGTTGTTGTCTTTCTCTTCATTCTTCCTTCCCCCAATCTATATGTATAAGTTAAATCCTATATAATATATTTTATTATACAAAAGATTCTGATTATTTTAAATATTTATTTTAACAAACATAGAAAAAAGCGATCGGAAATTTCTTTCCAGCCGCTTTCTTGAATAGCATTTACTTGTAATCCATCCTCTATATCAAATGGATTTTGAACTTTAAATATTTCTTCCATTAGCTTCAAAAACTCTTCTTCAGTTTTAGATTCACCATTAACCATAAATGAGTATGGTTCCACTTCACCTAATTTATAATCGACAACAAATTGAATCTTCACCTTTTGTCTTGGCGTTCCGGTGTTATATCCTTGGAATTCTACTAATTCTAACCCTTCCGTTCCACGATAATATATCCAACCTGAATTTTGAAAATAATTTTCGAAAGATTCACCTATTGAAAAGAAAGGATATTCATAAAGCGAGCTTGTACGAACCTTTTGAATAACGTCTCGATCAGTCGGAAAAAAGAAATGACTAAAAAATATGCTAGCAACTGCTAAAATAGTAACGATTGTCGCTCCCATTTTGCTCGTTCCGCCGCTATCATTGATTAGATAGTTTTCAACTGATTTATCTTTTATTTCTCTTGCTTTTATTCGGTATATACGTCTTTCCGCAAATTGATAGTACAATCCATTTGCAAAAATCCCCATTCCAAACAGAATAAAAATGAGTAATAAAAACGTAAGAGGCACCATATTAATGATTGGCAACGCTACATTAAATCCCATATAATACGAAAATGCATCACACGCTACTAATAACAACATAAATAAAGCAGCTGGTACATAATACTTACGATATCCTAGCCAGCCTATATTGAAAATAGCAGCCCAACCATTCCAGCTCCACCTAGCAATCCGCTTATTCTCAAGCTCCCATTTCCTTTTGTAATACGGATATTGTCTCCCTACATATACTTCTAGTTCTTTATCTATTAACGAGCTACCTTCCTCTTGTTCATTATCCAAGTTTCGCTGACAACTTGCACAATTTAACTGTTCCTCCTCGCAAGGTTGCCCACAATTTATACATTTCAAAACAATCCCTCTTCCCATCCATACGTCATTTCAAAATACCTTCGTGTTTTAATAACCACTCTTTCCTCCATAAACCACCAGCATATCCAACAAGCTTTCCACTCTTCCCTATTACACGGTGACATGGAACAATTATTGAAATTGGATTCCGACTATTTGCCCCTCCTATTGCCCGTACAGCTTTTGTATTTCCAACTTTCTCTGCAATATCTAAATATGAAGCACTTACGCCGTATGGAATAGTATAAAGTGCATCCCATACATTTTTTTGAAATGCTGTTCCCTCCGCAGACAGCGGGACCGTAAACTCTTTTCTTTTCCCTTTAAAATATTCATCTAACTCATTTATACATTGTTCTATCATTTCATTTTTATTTTCTTCTTGTCGTTCATCAACAAATATAACAGACGTAATTCCTTCTTGATTCGCTGTAATTTCAAGCAAACCTACTTCGCTTTCATAATAAGCCTGGTACATATGCCATCCTCCAATTCAGTTCATATTAGTCATTGTAACACGAATATACAAAATTTTTCGTATAAGCGTTTTATTAGAGAAACAAAAAAGAGAATGATACAATGTAAGAAAATTCAATCTAGGAGGCTATTGGATGAATTCCGAACTTTTTTCACCTTATACAATTAAGGACGTTACATTAAAAAACCGGATTGTTATGTCACCTATGTGCATGTATTCATCGGAAAACGGGGATGGCCAAGTAACGAATTTCCATCTCATTCATTATGGAACAAGAGCTGCCGGTCAAGTTGGTTTAGTTATGATTGAAGCAACAGCCGTGTTACCTGAAGGTCGAATTTCAAATAAAGACTTAGGCATTTGGGATGACAACCTAATTGAAGGCTTACATAAAACGACTACTTTTATACATGATAATGGTGCAAAAGCTGCCATTCAACTCGCTCACGCCGGAAGAAAAGCAGAATTAGAAACAGATGCGTTAGCTCCTTCAGCCATTCCATTTAATGAAACAATGAAAATGCCAATAGAAATGAGCAAACACCAAATTAAAGATACTGTATTAGCTTTTCAGCAAGCTGCAGTACGATCAAAACAAGCTGGATTTGATGTTATTGAAATACACGGTGCTCACGGTTATCTTATTAATGAATTTCTTTCTCCGCTTTCCAATAAGCGGACTGATGAATATGGTGGTTCACCTGAAAACCGCTATCGTTTCTTACGCGAAATCATTGACTCGATAAATGAAGTTTGGGACGGGCCGTTATTTGTCCGTATTTCAGCAAATGATTATCATCCTGACGGGCTAACGGTTCAAGATTACGTTCAGTATACAAAGTGGATGAAAGAACAGGGAATAGATTTAATCGATTGTAGTTCTGGCGCAGTTGTACCAGCACATATTGATGTGTATCCTGGTTATCAAGTACAATATGCCAAACATATTAAAGAGCATGCTAACATTGCAACTGGTGCAGTTGGATTAATTACGACCGGAGTACAAGCAGAGCAAATTTTAAATAATAACGAAGCAGATTTAATTTTTATCGGACGTGAGTTACTTCGCAATCCGTACTTCCCGAGAATAGCGGCCAATGAACTTGGCTTTGAATTGCAAGAACCTCACCAATATAAGCGAGCATCAGGAAAAATTCATACGAATAAATAAAACCGAGAAGTCATTCTTCTCGGTTTTATTTATTCTATCGTTGTAATTTCATTTGAATTATAAGCATGGATACCCGATTCTTCTCGCAGCGCGGTTATATACATCCCTTTCGCCACATCTTTAGCTGAAATTGGTTTATATTTTTTGAAAGCTCCTTTAAAGATAAACGGAATAATACGAGATAACTTTTCAGCCATTCGTTCGCCGAAACGAAATTCTTGTCGATTTCCTACTAATAATGATGGTCTAAAAATGTGAATACCACCAATCACTAACTTTTGCAATTCTTCTTCCATTTTTCCTTTCACTTGTGAATAAAAGAAGAATGATTTAGGATTCGCTCCCATAGAAGACACGACAAGGAAATTTTGTACCCCTTGTTTTTCAGCTAAACAAGCAGCTCGTAACGTATATTCATAATCTACTTTTTTAAAATTTGCTTTTGTTTTTGCTTTTTTTATTGTTGTTCCTAAGCAACTAAAAACATCATCCACAGCAAAGAACTCTTTATATTCCTCTAATACCGAAAAATCAACTTGTTTCTGCTGTAACTTCTCATGTTGCAATTGCATTGGCTCTCTTACAAAAATAGTAACCGAATCGTAGTAATCTGATTCAAGTAATAGACGCGTTATCTCTTGTCCAACTAAACCACTTGCACCGAGTATTAACGCTGTTCGCTTATTCATATATGCATATACCTCTTATTTTACTTTTCTCTCCTTTAGTAAAATACAACCTTTAGGAGTTTCCTGCTCTTATTTTACCACAAGTAAAACACTATGCGTACGCATAGTGCTTTACTCACTCTTTTTTCTCATCTCTCTCTTGTAATTTCGTTATTGTTGTAGCGTCCCCTAAATTACTTATTAATCTTCTTAAAAAAATTAATACGAAAGATAATGGCAATACTACCGCTAATATTAATAAAATAGCTTCCATTAAGTAACCCAAGCGCTCATCCCCCTCTTTACCTCCTTTTCAATATATGAAAACAGCGTTGTCACATATGCATGCATTTGCAAAAATAATACACCTATATTTGACAACTTTATAACAAAAACAAATCGGAATGATTATTATTTATTGCAACTTTATTAAAGATGTATTATACTAAGTTCGCAAACTAAAACGTAATTATTCCGTTTTGTATTAAAATGATATTTTTCTTCTATAATTGGGGAAAATATATCCGTAAAAAAAGAAAAGAGGAGAACTTCATGCCTAAAAGATTGACTATATTTTCATTCTTACTTATTTTCACCTTAATTTTCGCTGGCTGCTCAAATAAAAAAGAAAGTAATGCCAAGAAAGATGGAAAGCTAACAGTTTATACAACGATTTTCCCACTTGCTGATTTCGCAAAGAAAATCGGTGGCGACTATGTAAATGTTGAAGCGATTTACCCACCGGGTGCAGATTCACATACATTTGAACCAAGTCAAAAACAAACAGTACAAGTTGCAAAAGCCGATTTATTTGTTTATAACGGCGCTGAATTAGAACCATTTGCTGAAAAAATGGAAAAAACATTACAAAAAGAAAATGTTAAAATTGTAAATGCATCTAAAGGTATTGAGCTTCGTGCTTCTACTGAAGAAGAGCATCATGATCATGGAGATGGCCATAAAGAAGATGAACATCATCACGATAAAGACCCGCATGTTTGGTTAGATCCTACTCTAGCAATGAAACAGGCAGAAAAAATTAAAAATGCACTTGTAGAATTACAACCTGAACATAAACAAGAATTCGAAAAAAACTTTGCAGCACTTCAAACTAAATTTACTGATTTAGACGATGGATTTAAGGCAGCTGTAGCGAACGCAAAAACGAAAGAAATTTTAGTTTCTCATGCTGCCTATGGTTACTGGGAACAACGATACGGCCTAAAACAAATTCCTATCGCTGGAATTTCAGCTTCTGATGAACCATCTCAAAAGCAGCTTGCTGACATTACAAAAACAGTAAAAGAACATAATCTAAAATATATTTTATTCGAAACATTCTCTACTCCAAAAGTAGCATCGGTAATTCAAAAAGAAACTGGTACAAAAGTTTTACGCTTAAATCACTTAGCTACTATTTCTGAAGATGATGCAAAAAATAATAAAGATTACTTCACTTTAATGGAAGAAAACGTAAATACATTGAAAGAAGCAACAAACTAATCCATTATACTTTCTAGGCAGCTGAATTTGTTATTCAGCTGCCTTTTTATGTATTTATCCTTGACTTGACTAAAATAACAAGTAAAATTATCCATATTAGCTTTAAAGCTATATTAATTTAGAAGGTGAGTTGGAATTATGAATCTTCACATTTGTGAAGTAACAGCAAAAAATTGGCGTTCAGTAGTTGCTTTAGACGTCGCAAAAGATCAGCAACAATTTATTGAAAGTAACGCGTTTTCTTTAGCAGAATCATTATATGAAGGAAACGGAACGTCAGTAGGTTTATATGATGGAGAAACACTTGTAGGATACGCAATGTATGGATGGTATTCAGTAAAACATAAAAGTGTCTGGCTCGATCGCTTTATGATTGACCAACACTATCAAGGAAAAGGATACGCAAAACGTTTCCTTCGCTTACTCATTCAATTCTTACAAGAAAAATTTGAATGCAAAATAATTTACTTAAGTTTACATCCAGACAACAAACTTGCAATGGGACTGTATGAATCATTTGGTTTCCGCTTAAATGGGGATATTGATGATGAAGGTCCAGTTGTAGGTGTTGTAATGGAGTTACTAATAGACGAAAATACAAGCCTGTGAAAACAGGCTTTTTATTATACATTTATCAATTTTTAGTTTCTTTCCCTTATTTAATTCTGTTTTGCAATCTAATAGAATGTTCATAAAAAATAAGCCTGCAATTTACGCAGACTTATTTCACACACTCCTCGAAATGTTCTTGGAACCACTCTTTATTAATATCTCTTCCGATAAAAACTACTTCACTTACTCGCTCTTCGCCCTCTTGCCACTCTCTATCATACGAAGCAGCAAATAACGTATGTACGCCTTGGAAAACGATACGTTTATCTACTCCGTCTATCGATAAAATTCCTTTGTAACGATATAAATATTCCCCTAGCTCTTGAACGACAGCTGACATCCACTCATTAAGCTTTTGTAAATCCAGCGGACGTTCTTCACGTAATACAAATGATTTCACACCTTCTAAGTGGTTATGTTCTTTATGAGGGTAAATTTGCAACGTATCTTTCGTTTTAAACGTTTGGATTTGTAATAAAGATGGTATATCTACCTCACAGTTAGTCGCCTCAATTAACTTTGCAGTCGGGTTAATCCCTTGAATTTCATGCAAGAGATTTTCTTTCTCATTCTCTTCAATTAAATCTAATTTATTTACTAAAACGACATCAGCAAACGCAATTTGCTCTTTTGCTTCTAATCCTTTTTCAAAATGTTTATGTATATGATAACTATCTACCACCGTTACAACACCGTTAATTTGGTAAGCAGATTGGATGACTGGATCTAAAAAGAATGTTTGAATAATCGGCCCTGGATTTGCAAGGCCAGTCGTTTCAATTACTAAACCATCAAAATCCATTTTCCCTTCTGCTTTTACGTCCAGTAATTGTTTTAAAGCGACGAGTAAATCTTCACGTACAGTACAACATAAACATCCATTTGTCATTTCCATAATTTCTTCTTCCACATTCATAATCAACTGATTATCAATGCCAATTTGCCCTATTTCATTTACAATCACTGCTAATTTCTTACCGTGATTTTCTGATAAAATACGATTTAATAAAGTCGTTTTCCCTGATCCAAGAAAACCAGTTAATATTGTTACTGGAATCATTTCGTATCTCTCCTTATACCTATATGTTTCTATATTATAGCATATAGAGAAAATCGTTTTTGTAGCAAAACATATTTATTGTCTGTACACCTAATTAACTATATAATAACATGTAGTAAGAAAGCCTTTTCAAAACATTATTATTCTTCTAGGAGGTACTTATAATGGAGCGAGTTCAAATGGCTGAGACGCTAGAATTTTCTCGTATTATTCAAGGATTTTGGCGTTTAGCAGAATGGAATATGACAAAACAAGAATTACTTTCTTTCATTGAAGATTGTATGGATATGGGAATTACTACTTTTGATCACGCTGATATTTACGGCGCATATACGTGTGAAGGGTTATTTGGCGAAGCTTTACAATTAAAGCCTTCCTTACGAGAAAACATGCAAATTATTACAAAGTGTGGAATCGCTCCCCCATCACCGAAATTTCCAGAACGATATGTTGCTCACTACAATACTAGTACAGAGCATATTATGCAAAGTGTAGAAGCATCACTTAAAAATTTACATACAGATTATATTGACGTATTACTTATTCATCGTCCCGATCCTTTTATGGATCCAAATGAAGTGGCAAAAGCCTTTTCACAATTAAAACAAGAAGGAAAAGTTCGTCACTTCGGTGTATCTAACTTCTTACCTTCACAATTTAATATGTTAAATTCGTACTTAGATTTTCCACTTATTACGAACCAAATTGAAGTTTCTGCATTGCAGCTTGAGCATTTTGAAAAAGGAACAATTGACTTATGCCAAGAAAAACGAATCAATCCAATGATTTGGTCACCTCTTGCTGGTGGGGAGATTTTTACTGGTCAATCAGAACGTGCTGTACGTGTACGTGAAACTGTGCAAAAAGTTGCTACTGAGCTAGGTGTTTCTAGTATAGATACGGTTATGTATGCTTGGTTACTTGCTCATCCAGCTAATATGATGCCAATCGTTGGCTCTGGTAAATTAGATCGCGTAAAAACTGCCGCTCTTGCTACAAAAGTTAACTTAGACCGTCAACAATGGTTTACAATTTTCGAAAGCTCTAATGGACATCCTGTACCATAATGCATAAAAAGAAGAGCTGTTTTCTTACAGCTCTTCTTTTTCATATGTATTTCTAGTCATAGCAAATACACACATATCCCTTAATCCGTTTCCATCTACCGCAACACTCGCACTTTCTAACGTACCTTCTAACTTAAAACCTAATTTCTCAGGTATCGCTCTACTCTTCTTATTTAAAGAATCACAACGAATTTCTACACGATTTGCTTTTAATTCAGAAAAAGCGTAATCCGTTATACCTTTCGCAGCCTCTACCATATAGCCTTTTCCGCTAAACCTTGTATCAATCCAATATCCAATTTCAAATTGAGGTATATCCCAATTAATACGATGTAATCCAGCTGATGCAATAAACTCACCTGTTTCTTTCGAAAATACTAGTAATCTTAAATCCTCACGCTGCAAAAATTGAATATGCGATTTTCTAATGCTCACTTCTACTTCTTCCTCTGTTTGCTCTTTCTGTGCAAACACCATCCAAGGTTTTAGTTCTTGTATTGAAGCCTGAATTGCATCATATACAACTTTACCATCTCCTGGTTTCGGCATTCGAATAAAAAGCCTGTCAGTATAAAATTCAGAAGGAAAATCGAATAATAACGGATTCACTGTAAACACTCCCTATATTTCTTTTATATATAATAATATCCATCTGAAGTTATATAGTAAAGAATTTTCTGAATTGAAAACCTTTTACTCATTCACTTCCACCGCTACACGAATTCCAGATTCAATCGCACCTTGAATCCATCCGTGATATAGCGTTGTATGATCTCCAGCGAAGAATATTCTCCCCTCTGGTTTGACAATCGCTGGTTGCAGCTCAGTTTCTTGACCTGCTTGAAAAAGTGCAAATCCTCCAAGCGCATACGGATCCAATGTCCAGCTTTTTGAAATTCCAGATATGAACTCATCATACACTTGACCACCTAATATTGTTGCTAAGTTGTGTAATGCGTAATAAATACGATCCCCTTTTGATAAACCATCCCATAACAACGCGTCATAAGACCATGTATAGCTACCTAACATCATAGCCGGTCCTTTCTCCCCAATTCCATAACTTGGATAATAGGCATAACGAATTGGCAAATCTGTTATAATTCTGCCACCTAATTGTCCTTGTTCTTCCCAAAATCGGCTTTTAAATTGAATTCCTATTTTCGTCGCAGGCATATAATGTAATTCACGAATTGCTTTCCATTTTTCATGAGATATAGAATCAAACGGATCTACTTCTACAAAACGCATTGTCGAAAACGGAATGGTAACAATAACTAAATCTCCTGTAATACTACTATATTCAAAAGTTTCCTCGTTCCGATAGAAAGCTGTCACACCATTATCGTGTTGATGTAACTTCATTAATTTTTGATTATATATAATATTCTCTTCTAATTGCGGTAAAAATGACTTTGGCAATCTATCATTCCCGCCCACAATTTCACAAAATCCGCTCTCCTCTTGCATAATGTATAGAAAGCGTAAAGTCTCTACAAACGACCGTTCCAAAAAACCTTCTAAATCTAATAGAACACCAATCATCTCAATTGTTACTGGCGAAAAGTAAGTATTATACTGATAAGGATGATACTTTAAAAATTGTCCAGTAGAGTATCTCCCAAAATCCTTTACAACAATATCCCAATTTTTTTCTGGGTTCTTTTTTATAAAATTTATAATGGGCTGTACCGCTAACAATAATAATTCCTCTGACGTTTTTCCAACTTCATTCATTTCCACAGGATATCTTAGAATACTTGGATCTTTTTCATATTGTTTTAACGTCGTTTTCCGTCCATTTACGTATATAATATCCGTCTCATTCCTATTAATAAAAGGTCTCACCTGTAGCCTAAATTTTCTTATATATGCCATCGTTAATGTATGTGAATAAGGAATCCTCATTGCTCCAACATCTAAATATAATCCGGTATCTTCCATTCTAACTGTTTCTATACGACCACCTACCCGGTTATTTGCTTCAAAAATTTTCACATCATGTCCTGCAGCCTTTAATAAAGAAGCTGAAACTAACCCAGCCATACCAGCTCCCACTACAATAATTTGTTTTGGGCTTATCGTCTTCTTCAATCCTTTATCTATAACTTTTAACGCTTCATCCATTTCAGTATTATACATTATATCTTTCTGCACAATTCCACCCCTTACTTCATCAAATGGACGTTAGTGGTTTAGTGCATTTTATTCATAAATCCCCATAAACATAACACCATTGCAATTTGAATATTCACTAAAAGTACATAAGAGACAGATCTCACTTTTCTTTATACTTCGTATAATATAGCAACTACAAAGAAGGAGTGGTTAAAAATGAAACATACTTATGACTACGATGCTACAAAAAAACATTTAGAATTAAAGAAACAAAACTTATGTAAAAAACTTAGCAATATGACACTATCTGAAAAAGAACGTGAACAACTAAAGCGTGAAATTGACAACTATGAATATATTTTAAATCTAGTCGAAATGAATCATTATGAACGCGGATTTTCTCGTTAAAAGCGGAAATAAGATTATCCGCTTTTCATTTTGAGCATTTCACTACGCATTTTTCATAAGTAAATATATAATAGGATGTACATTAAGATTGAGAGGTATATTCTATGATCAAGTTAAGTGTATTAGACCAATCACCTATTTCAGATGGTAGCACAGCAGCCCAAGCTTTTTCACATACAGTTACGCTTGCACAAGAAGTTGAAAAACTCGGATTCACACGTTTTTGGGTATCCGAACATCATAATTCCGTAAGCTTAGCTGGTTCAAGTCCAGAAATACTTATTTCTCATATTGCCGCAAAAACGGACCATATTAGAGTCGGTTCAGGTGGTGTTATGTTACCGCATTATAGCCCATATAAAGTTGCTGAGAATTTCCGTGTTCTAGAAGCATTGTATCCGAACCGCATCGATCTCGGTGTTGGTAGAGCGCCTGGTGGTATGCCAATAGCAACTCGCGCACTTCAAGAAGGGAAAATGGTCTCACTTGATCAATACCCAGAACAAATTGCAGACGTTGCAATGTACTTACATGATCAAGTACCAGAAAACCATCACTATGCAACCTTAAAAGCCACTCCAGTTATCCCAACGTCTCCTGAAATGTGGATGCTCGGTTCTAGCGGAGAGAGTGCTAAAATTGCTGCAAACAACGGAGCTTCTTTCGCATTTGCACAATTTATTAACGGCTTCGGAGGCCCTGAAGTTATGAGGGCTTACCAAGAACAATATGAGCCTTCATTTTTAGGAGATAAGCCTAATTCAATCGTTGCCATCTTTGTTATATGCGGAGAAACAAATGAAGAAGCGGAAAAAATTGCTTCTAGTTTAGATTTATCAATCTTATTATTAGAGCAAGGAAAACGAACTACTGGTACTCCTTCTATTGAAACTGCTCAAAATTATTCATACAGCGCTTATGATTTATTCCGTATAAAAGAAAATCGTCAACGTATGATTGTTGGTGATCCGTCTTCTGTAAAAGAAAAAATAATAAACTTAAGCAAAGCATACAATACTGACGAATTTATGATTGTCACGATTACTCATCAATTTGAACATAAATTAAATTCTTATCGCTTACTAGCAAATGCTTTTAATTTATAATTCTAAAAAGAGATGCATCACATGTGATGCATCTCTTTTTCTTACTACTTATTGTTTTCATTTCCTATATATTCAATAGCTTCTTTTAATAGCTCTTCAAAGTTAATAGGATAATCATGATCTAAGTCAGGCACAACTTTATACTTATGTTCTATATTTTTCTCTCTTAATAGTTGTACAAATTGCTGCGTGGATTCGAAACAATCTTCATCTTGATCCCCGCATACTATATATCCTTTTATATGTTTATCCTTCAGCACTCTTAGCAACTCATCCCACTCTTCAATCTCGGGAATCCATGGTGCCATAAAAACAAAACCATCTACATTTATATCTTGTTGTAAAATCGTATATAAAGCTACTCTCGCCCCTGCAGAAAAACCACCAATGATTACACTTTCTACTGTATGATTTTCTATAAACTTATTGTAATGCTCTTTTAATTCCTCTTTCCCTCTCTCTATATCCTCCCAAACAAATCCATCTGAAAACTCAATTTGTGAAGACTGTGGTAAAGCTAACATATAATCTTGTATCAAAACAGATTTCCAATATGGTTCTACTATTTGTATATTTTCTTGGTTACCATGCAATGTAAGTAGTAGATTTCCCTCTTTCTTACTGTATATATATTTCACATCTGGTCTTTCCTTTTTATGTGCTAATTCTTCTCTTTCTTTACATAATTGCACCATTGTATGAAATTCTTCAAATTTATGTAGTGATTTTAAATCTTCGTCGGAAATTAAATACTCATTTCCATACCAGAATCCCTTTTCTATAATGGCCTCTCTCATTAAATGTAATGCTTCTTTTTCAAGTCCCGATGCACTTGCGAGTGCATACTTAAAATTATATATTTGCGCCTCATTCCCTATTACACCTGTAGCGTTTTCCATTATATAATTGTACGCTTCAAAACTTCCTTTATTTGCATAACAACGTAACGTTTCATTTAATAATTGAATGTAAGTCATACTATTTTTCATGTACCAATTCCCCCGAAACCTTTTATAATATTTGTTTGCGAATCTTTATACCACTTTGTATAACCCACGCTAACAATACCTTATTCTCAGAATGATGCTTAATAGTTGCTCTTCCCTGCCCAATACATTTAGTATAAATAATAATAGACTGAAAAATCAATATTTTAACAAACAAAAAAAGACAACAATATATGTATTGTTGTTTTCATTACGTCTACCCACTCTTTTGTTTTTTTCTATCTGGTTTACTTGAAACTAAATAATGTTTTTCTGAAATATATAAGTCTCTTTTTAAGCTACGAGTTAAGTAAGGTCCTAATTTCATTCCACATATGAGGCGATCTTCGCTACCTTCAACAATTGGGAACATTTCTTTTTCTGTTACGTATTGATCTACTGCTTTTTGTACGACATCAATTTCTTTCACTAGGTTTAAATTTTCTGCTGTATGTTCAAATACCTCAAGCGTTTCCTTCGTTATGAGAAAAACATTTGTTGGAAATGCAGGTAAATATGGTTTTAACAAATCATAATTTACTGTATAATCATCATTTACTAATACTGTATAAACGATATTAGCATTCGTTTCTAAAAACTGAGCCATCGCTTGTTCTAATTCATCTTTCGTAATTTCCCGCTCTTCTTTTCCAGTTCTGAAAAAGCGAAACATCGCATCGCCTCCTTTTTACTATATTATAGCATAAAAGAAAACTGAAAAATCATAAAAAAACCCATTGAAATAATTTTTCAATGGGTTTCTATATATTTATCGTTATTTTAAGAATGCACTTAGCATCCATACATGCTGTTCTAATGTTGTATGAATTGCTAACAGCATGTCAGCTGATGTTTCATCGCCAGCTTCACCCGCAACTTCCATACCTTCTTTTAATTCTTGAATAAGTGCAGAATAATCATTCACTAATGTTTGCACCATTTCTTCTGCAGATTCTTTGCTTGTCCCTTCGCTGACACTAGATGTTGCGAGATATTCTTTCATTGTCGCTAATGGTTTACCTTCTAAAGCTAAAATACGTTCTGCTAACTCATCAATATACGTTCCAGCCTCATTATAAAACTCTTCAAATTTCTCATGTAATGTAAAGAAGTGTGGCCCTGTCACATACCAGTGATAATTATGTAATTTAACATATAACACATTCCAGTTTGCTACCTGCTTGTTTAATACTTCAACAACATTTGTTTTCGTACTCATACAATCACTCCTCTTATCATTTTGTAATGTTTATCTTTTAATAACTTAATTACATTTTACCATACATTCCCTTTCCTTTCGAACAATTGGCTTATATGTAACAAAGTTTTAACACCTTTAATGCTTCCCTAATATCATTTAATTCATGTATTTTTTCAACCACTTCATACGTCTAATTGTCCAAGCTCATACATATGCATAATAGTACATCAAGCTCATCATAGTAGAAAGAGGGATAACATGGACAATCAACAATGGCAAGTAGCAAAGAAAGTAGCTGCTACTTATATCGGAACTGTCGTTGGAGCTGGATTTGCTACTGGACGAGAAATTGTTGAATTTTTCACAGTGAATGGATTATACGGGACAATTGGCATATGTGTAAGTGGATTTTTTTTTATTTGGCTTGGCACAAAGATGATGTTACTTTCATCACAAATCGGGGCATTTTCAGCGCAAGAATTTAACAAATATTTATTTGGGGATGTATTTGGGAATGTTGTAAACACATTATTATTACTCGTTTTATTCGGCGTAACGAGCGTTATGTTATCAGGGGCCGGTGCAGTATTTGAAGAGCAACTTCGCTTACCAAGACAACTCGGTATTCTCATTACAGTTATCGCTTGTCTCATTATAAGTAGCCGCGGGTTACAAGGTGTTTTTGAAGTAAATACACTTGTCGTACCTATTATGATGATTTTTATTATCGGACTTGCTATTACAACCTTTTTTCACGGTACACCTCCTATTAATAACACTATTCCTGCAGAGAGCTGGAATATGAAATGGATTACTAGCCCTATTACATATGTCGCCTTAAACCTTTCTCTCGCCCAAAGTGTTCTCGTCCCATTAGCCAGTGAAGTAAAGGATCGAAAAGCCATTTTTTGGGGTGGGATTTTAGGTGGTGCTGGACTTTCTTTAATTTTATTATGCAGCCATTTAGCAATCTTATCAGTCGATCAATTTTATCAATATAATATCCCAATGGCTGAAGTCATAAGAAGATTTAATGCAACTTTTCACTTCTTCTTCGTTCTCATTATTTTCGGTGAAGTTTTCACAACTTTAGTTGGTAATGTGTTCGGAATGACAAAACAGATGCAATCTATTACTGGGTGGAAAAATCACAATATTATTTTCTTCATTTTACTAATTAGTTATTGCTTTAGTTACATCGGTTACAGTGACTTACTTCACATTCTATATCCTATCATCGGATGGGTAAGTATTGTTATACTTCCAATCATTGCGTTTAAACAACTTCAAAAAACATAAAAAAGCATCCATGTTATTGGATGCTTTTTTATGTTCATTCACAATCATCACATACTTCCCAGTACGGTCCCATTTCTAATGCTAAATACGGCTTTAACTGCAACCGAATCATTCGACTAGGCATGCGTTCTAAAACAAATTGAATACCTTCTTCATCTTCGTCTAATTCAACTTTTGAAATCGTAATTTTTTGCATAGTCGTAATGGGAATTCCATCTTTATATAAAGTGATTTTCACCTCATCGTATTCATTAAAATACAATTCGACACTCATTTGATTTTTCAGTATTTCATCACCAATTTTAAATGTATCATTTTGTTCTTGGATTATATATTTCCATCCGCCTCTATCTTCTTTCGGAGCTGTTTGAAATAATGTCTCCAAATCCTCGTATAGCATAAGATAACCCCTCTCTTACTAAAAAACGATGAGTATTTTATATACCCTTTATCTCTATCACTATCCATAGCTATTGTACCATATATCACCGTTCTTACCGTATTCATTTGCTTCATACACACTTATAAAATAACTAATTCTATCTCCATTATTATGTATATTACCTCATTACTCCATACACTCTTACAAGTTCAAATAACGACAGACTTTAATCCATGCAAATATTGTCTACTCTCCGCTTTTATTAGCTCACAGCATTCACACTTTTACATATAGTAAGACTACCACAAATAAAAAAGGAGAGTGACTTATACCACTCCCCTTAAAAGAACTTCCCTATAGCTGCTAAAACTAATACGATTATTAAAATTGCAAATAATAATGAGACAATGAAACTAAAAATAGGTAACGCTTTCTTTTCATTCTTCTTAAATAGTAACTTTAAACTAAGAAAAATATTTACTGGTACAAGTATAAAATAAAAATATTTAACAATTTGCACCGAGCTATTCGAAAGTGTTTTTAATATAAACACTTCAATTAGAAAAACAATAAAAAATGAAATACTTAGCCAAAATGAGACGTAACTAAGCCAAGAATGTCTTTTTGTCCCCCAATACACTCCCATAATACTCTCCTTTTATTTGTATTCTATAGGTTAATAATTATACACAAAGCTAACAAACACCTCTATTTTTCGACAAATATTATGCAAAATACCATTTTAAACGTCATAAAGGAAGTTTACATCTCCATTTGATTTTACATAATAAAACAGACTACCCTCTAGTGTCATAATGCTACTAGGGGGAGTCTGTTCTCTATTAAACTTTAAATCTCTCAATTAATACTTGCAATTCTTCAGCCATTTGAGATAGCGTACCCGCCGCTGATCCAATTTCCTCCATCGAAGCTAGCTGTTCTTCAGCTGAAGCCGCAACATTTTGTGTGCTTGTCGCATTATTTTGTGCTGTCATTGCAATTTGTCCTACTGAAATAGATACTTCATTTGCCCCTTTTGACATTCCATTAGCCGTTTCAACCATCGTCTTAATTTGATTAGCTATTTCATTTGTAGATTGTAAAATTTCAGCAAAATTTTGCTTCGTTTCATTTGCAATAACAAGTCCAGATTGAACTTCTTCATTTACATGATTCATTGATTTGACTGTCTTACCCATATCGTCTTGTATTTCGCCTATTAATTTACTAATTTCACTGGAAGATATGCTAGACTGCTCTG
The DNA here is from genome assembly GCF_053557995.1 of Bacillus sp. XB1. NCBI lineage: Bacteria > Bacillati > Bacillota > Bacilli > Caryophanales > Bacillaceae > Bacillus > Bacillus sp. XB1. Next base: position 1,745,954 of record NZ_JBNRIL010000001.1, read on the forward strand.
CCAATTTACGTACTTCATCTGCAACAATTGCAAAACCTCTTCCATGTTCACCAGCTCTTGCCGCTTCAATTGCCGCATTTAAAGCTAGAAGATTTGTTTGATCTGCAATGTTTTGAATTACTTCCAATATATCACCAATTTGTTTTGATTTATTATTTAATAACTGTATAACAGCATCTGATTGTGAAACCGATTCTGCAATAGACTGCATCTGGTTTACTGTTCTTCCTACTAGTTTCCCACCATCTTCTGCTTTTTCACGAGTATGAGCAGAAGCGATATTAATAGATGATGAACTATTTGCTACATGCTGAATTCCTTCCGTTACATCAAACAGTAACATAGCACCATTTTCTACACTTGTTGTTTGCGTCGTTGCCCCACTTGATATTTCATCCATTGCTGTTGTAATTTGCTCAGTTGCTTCACTCGCTTGTCTTACACTTGCAGTTAGTTCTTCTGATGCTGCTGCAACATGTCCTGCCGAAGTGTTAATCCTTGCAATTAACGTCCGTAATGAATTTGTCATCTCGTTAAAACCTTTCGCAAGTTGACCAATTTCATCATTAGAATGAATTTCAATTGTTTGCGTTAAATCCCCTTCACTTATTTCTTTAGAAGTGATAACTAGTCTCTTTAAAGGCTTCGTAATTGAAAGTGTCACAAAATAAATAAGTACTCCACCTACTACTAACGAAATAAGCATAACAATTAACATATTATAAAATACAGGTTGAGCAGCTTCAATTACTTCAGTTGCGTACATCGTCCCACCAATTTTCCAACCTGTTTTTACGTTTGTAGCAAATACCATATTCTTTTCACTACCACCATAAGAATATGTAAAAGCACCATGATTATCTTCATAAATTTTCTTTGCCCAAGAATCAGCTGCTTTATCCCCTGATTTTTCTTGTGGATGAGCAATGATTTTTTGCTTTCCATCTAAAATGAAGGCATATCCTTTTTTACCAATATTGATTAACTTTGTTGTTTTTAATAAATTGTCTAAACTTAAATCTAGCGCAACAACCCCATTTTTATCTTCTGTTTGTTTTGCAATCGTTACGACAATATGTCCATTTCCTTTTGCCTTATATGGCTCGCTAACAACAATACCACCTTGTTTTGCCACTGCATCTTTATACCAAGGTCGTGTTGTTGGATCATAATCTGCTGCCATTTGTATATTTGGTTCCTGTACAAATTTCTTATCATTACCGGCAACATACACTTGTTCAACATCTATATTCAAATTGATATACTGAGATAATGTCTTTCTTAGCTCATCCTGATTATCCCCTTGATACATATTCCCTTGAATTACTCGTGCAAAGTTATTCACATCGTTAAATTTTGCTTCAATCATTTGATTGATTAAATTATCTAATATTTTTATATTATCGTTAGCACTACTCGTAATTTGTGATTCAAAATTCTTTTTAGCAGTTTGATAAGACATGCCCCCGATTATAGAAACGGCTGCAATTAAAATTACAAAGAATGAAATTAATAGCTTTTTTGCTACTTTCATATCACGAAACAAATTTAATAGTTTACCCATTATGAACCTCCTAATTTTCAAATTTAAAAGTTAAATTGAGTTAATTATGAATATTTCCCATTCCTTAATTATTATTTTCATAACCTATTATGGTGAATACTTTGTAAAGTTTAAACAATTAATTTCTCTTTGTCTATATATATGAATAACATTATTATAAAATTTACAAATAGAAAAAACCAAAGGGGCCCCTTTGGTTTTTACATTTTTTTATGTTGTTTAGAAATTTTCTTCCATTTATCACGCTCTGCTCTGGCAAGGATTGCATCTTGTTTCCTCATAAAATACGCCAGTTCTCTTTGTAATTTTTTATAGCTTTTCAAACGATCTATCGTAATAAGTCCGTTTTCAATTGCACTATACACCGCGCATCCTGGTTCATTCTCATGCTTACAATCACGGAAACGACATGTTGTCGCAAGTTCTTCAATATCAGAGAATGCTGTTTGAATCGCTTCGCTGCCTTCCCAAAGTTGCAATTCCCTCATGCCAGGCGTATCAATCACGAGAGCGCCACTAGGCAATTGGAATAATTCTCGATGCGTTGTCGTATGCCTCCCCCTACTATCCTCTTCACGTATATCTCCCGTTTTTGCTACATCAATTCCTATTAGAGCATTTAACAAAGTTGACTTTCCTACCCCTGATGATCCAACTAAAGCAATTGTTTTCCCTGAAGAAACGAATTGTTTCAACGAATCTATACCTGTATGCTCTAAACTATCAACAACGAAAATAGGAACACCAATTGCTATAGCTTCCGTTTCTACAATTTTCTCTTCCACATCATTACATATACTACTCTTTGTTAAAACAATAACTGGCATAGCGCCGCTTTCATACGCTAATAATAAATAACGTTCCATCCTTCTAACATTAAAATCATGATTAAGTGCATTCACTAAAAATAAATAATCTACATTTGCTGCTATAATCTGTTCTTCTGTTCTTGTTCCAGCCTCTTGTCTTGAGAAAGAGCTTCTTCGCTGGAAAATACGATGAATAATCGCTTTCTTTTCATCTTCTATTTTCTTTATATACACCCAATCACCAACTGCTGGATAATCGCCTTTCGTAATCGCTTCATGCCGAAACTTCCCAGACAGTTCTGCCATATATTCACCATCATTACAAATAATGCGATATATATGCTTATGCTCAAGTAAAATACGACCTACTTCATAATTTTTCTCTGTAACTTGTTCTTCAAAAAATGAATCCCAGCCGAAAGATTCTAAAATATTTTGATTCAAATAAATATCCTCCCTAGTTTGTACTAAGTGGAAGGATTGCGAATTACCTTATATAATATCGCCCTTTCCATCCACCTTTGTATTTGGTTGATTATTCATATAAGTTATTTTCGCCATAATACATCACCCCGTTCTTATTTTGATTATTCTCATTATATGGAATTCTCCTATAAAAAGCTACAATATTTTACGTAATTTTCAAATAACTTGTTTTTGAGCATTCTAATTTGTTCTCGATGACTAATTTCATCTTCTAGCACATGAAACCATAGATAGTGCTGGTTATATGCTACACCGTTAGGCCACTTTCTTTCTGACATGAGCCACTCATCACCTTGTTCACTTAAATACTTCAGAGATTCTTCTCGAACACTTTGTAGAAGTTGTACATAATACTGTATTTCATGACCATGGATTGCTCTACCCGCTCCCCCTAAATACAGTGCACCTTCCCATATTTCTAATTCTTCTTTTGTAAAGTCACGATCTTGAAATGAAATAAGCTGATGAACTTTTTCAATAGCTGCTATATGCTTTAATAAGGCGCCAATTGAATTTCCGCTGCTTTGCATAATTAAATCTAATTGCTCAACTGATAAATTTTTCACTTCGCCTAATGTTACAGCTCTCGTATGCTCAAGCAGGCTTACTAATTCCCCTATTTTTTTGTATAACCATCTACACTTCTTATTCGATAATCTATATTCATATCACGCACCCCTTTCTGCATTCATATTATTGTAAAAATGATTCATATAATAGACTGAAATCTATCTAAATTTTCTGTTATAATTAATTTGAATACAAAATATACCCAAACAAACTTTCTCAATATGCTTATATGAAATATTAAAAGGAATCAATATAAAATAATCGAATCTTATTCACTAAAAGGAGTGGATTCGATGGAAATGTATCAATGGCTAACCGCTGTTCTCGTTGGTGGCATTACCGGCTTCGTTTCCCATCTAATCAATAACCAAGGTAAGTTATTGCTTCCACGCCGTTTGAAAACATTTTTTCATTTTGGATTTTTAACTGATATTTTTACTGGTAGCCTAGCCGCACTTCTTGGGCTCGTTTTATTCGATGTCACCGCAATAAAAGAAATTATAAAAGTATCCATTGTAACTGCTATTTCCGGTCAAACTTTTTTACTACATCAAGCTCTTGGTGGCGAACAGGCTAAAAATACGCAAATTGGGAAAGCTGATGAGAAGATTCAAGAAATTGACAAATTATTGCGACGTTAGTGTATACTTTCTTTTAAAATTATTGTTATAATGAGAAATAAATATTTTCTATTGCGTCGTTTGTCAGGAGAAAGGGTGTTTCGTATGACAAAAAAGAAAATAGAAGATTTCTTAACAAACTCCGAAAAAGAGGAACTGCTAGAAAACTATAAATGTTTACGAGAAGCCCGCACAAAAAGCGAAGCTAACTATTTTGGCGAAGCAGTAAACCATCTATTAAATAAAGCAAAACAACGAATTATAAAAGATGCAGGTATACATGATGAAAATGCTGCAACTGTTCAATCAAAGAGAAAAGCACTGTTTTAGCTACATTAGCTAAAACAGTGCTTTTTATTACAATACTTTTCACATTACTTTCACATCTATTTCACAAATATAAGTAGTCCGATATGCTAAACTAAGTATATCCTTTTCCAAGGAACTATATGCCGATATACAAATCCCTATCTTTATAGGGATCTTTATTTTTTGATTCCTCATAACTTTGTTACAATACATTTCTTCTACTATCTCTATACTTTTAGTAACCACTTTAATTAAAAGCACATTCATGTATTCACACTCTTATTAATTCTGATTTGTGAAATATTTATACAAGCTTTATGATGCAATTCCTGTTTCACTATTTTCAGTAAGTTTTTCACTTTTTCTAAACAAAAATAAAGCTCCTATATATAGTAACGCAGTAAAACTACCTATAAGTATAAAATTGTGAGATGTTGCAAATAACATTCCAGCTATTGCCGCATCAATCATTTGACCAATGTACATAGAAGCATTTGCAAGCACGGCTCCTGTTCCTCTTGCTACACTAGACATGTTTTGTAAGTGCCTCATCATTAATACAAACAAAATTCCTGTCACAAAAAATAAAACAAAGAAAAAGTATTCAACAACAATAAGACTCTTTAAATAGGGAAGTATTACATGCGACAGAGCCATAAAAAAAAACATCTCATATTCATATGAGATGTTTTTTTTTATGGCTATTCTTTTAATAAATCTATTAATCCATTCCCTTCAGATGTACGTTCGTACCCTAAAGGTACAGTTCTTTTAATGAGTTGTGCATATATTTCCGGCTCCGATAACTTTCGACCGTATTCTTTCTCACACTGTTTAATGAGCAAGGCGAGCGCTCCAGCAACATGCGGCGTCGCCATGGAAGTTCCACTTAGCACAGCATATTTTCCTTCTGGATACGTAGATAATATTTCATCACCTGGCGCTACTAGATCAATTTCTTGATTTGAATTACTAAAACATGCAATCTTCCTCTCTAAATTAACGGCACCAACTTCAATTACCTCGGAGTACGCACCCGGAAAGTCTAGTTCCTCTGTTTCATCATCGCAATCTCCATTATTTCCAGCAGCACATACAACGAGAACATCCTGCTTTACCGCATTTTGAATTGCTTCATGTAATTCTGGAACATCTTGCGGACCACCAAGTGACATTGAAATAATTCTCACTTTCTCTTGATTCGGCCCTCTCCAATTTACAGCATAATGAATCGCCTCAATAATTTGCTCATAACTTCCAGAACCATCTCCCGCTAAAACTTTTAATACTAACATTTTAGCAAGTGGTGCAACTCCTAATACACCGACACCATTTTCAGTCGCGGCAATCGTTCCCGCAACATGAGTACCATGTCCGTTATTATCAAGATACACATTTGGATCAGCTTCATAATCTTTTGTGAAATTTCTTCCTCCGATAATACGATCTTTTAAATCTATATGATTAGTATCACACCCTGTATCTAATACGGCAACGACTACATCTTGCCCCTTCACACTCTTTTCCCATACTTGCGGAGCGTGAATCAGTTGTACACCTGGTGGAATTTCATTTACTTGTTCTACCACCTTATTTACGGTAAACGGAATCAATTGTATACCTTTTTGTTTATTCACTGTACTACTCATCGTAATCCCTCCTGAAAATGTATTATTTTCATTTCAGACCACTTTTGAATACGTGTAAATGTAACATTCGTTTTATTCTTTTTGTTTTCCTTCTTTTCAAATATTTCTCAACATCATTTACTACCTCTATAATACTTCTTTATTTTCCCTATGATTTGTAGGAAGTAACAACCCGAGTCGTTCAACTACTAACCAAAATAAGAGGACCAATTAATGGTCCTCTTACAGTCTTTTTAAAAGAATGATATGTAATTTGAAAAATAATATAAATTAAGACTAAACCTCACTCTTGTTTAAAAACTTTTCTATTTCTTTTACTAAATATTCCGCTCCCTCTATGCCAACTGTAATATTTCCATTTGCTAATGTAATATTCTGCCCTGAAACATCACCTGTGATTTGGCAAGCATTGTAAGGTTGATATTTTTGTAAAATGATTTTATCTGCTTCTACAAAAATTTCAAGCGGTGATTTGATTTGTATTCCCAATACATCGCGTAATTCTTTAGGGATAACAATTCGTCCTAATTCGTCTACTTTTCGAATAACTCCTGTTGCTTTCATATTTCTCCCCCCTTACTCTCTATTAATTTTTTCACCTCGCTTTTTCCATTTTATCACTTTTTGACAATACTTGCCTCTTTTTAGAAAATTTTGTACTCGAGTTAAAAAAACACATTTAATGCATACGTAATCTCTCTTTCAATTGTTTTACATAACGGGATCTTATAAGTAAGAAGTATACAACTTGAATACCTATGAAAATACTTAATACAACTGTATTTTCTTTAAACAATGAGTACTCAAACATTTGCCCTAACGCCGTTAAAGCTACTGCTCCATGTAATGTTGCAACACCAATTGGAACGAAGAATAAAAGCGCCAATCGAATTGTAACTACCTTCGATAATTCCCTACTTGTCAATCCAACTTTACGAATCATTTCGAACAAACGAACATCATCCTCCAAATCGGAGAATAAACGGAAGTAAAGGAAACTTCCTGCGCAAACGAAAAATACTATACCAATAAAGAAACCTACAAATAAAATCGGTCCTGCAATTTGTAAACTTTGGTTTTGCTCGTACTCTTCCGCACTAAACGTTGAATATTCTTGATACGGTTTAATTTGATGCGTAAGCTCTTTACCAATTTCAATCTCATCTTTCGTTCTTTCAGTTTTATACATATAATCTTTTGTCTCTATAAATCCATCTTGTAATGAATCATATTGATGATTAGAGATTACATAAACATTTCCTCTTAATATTTTCCCCAATGAAGATGAAGTAACTTTTTTCACTTTTAAATTTTCATTCATATTAGGTAAAGTAATTTCTTTTCTTTCTTTCATCGTTGGCCCTGGTATATTAGCTGACAAAAATACAACTTCTTTATTTGCTACAGTATTAAATGGTTCTCCTGTTAACTTTGCATATTTCTTATAGTCTGATTCTTTTATAAAAATGGCGCTTCTTAACGACTGTTCCTCCGTTTTCTTTGTCGAAATATTAGTTTTTGAAGCTGCTATACTATGTTTCTTTAATCCTTTGTCAATCATTTGTATATGCTGTGATTCGTTACTATTCCCTTGCTTAGAATGGTAATGAAACGAAATCGGTCTCTCCATTATCCCTTTCGTCATGGATGCGAAGCCAACTAATGTCCCTATTGCGGAAAATGCTACAGTAGAAATAATGGTTACAATAAAGAACATTCTTGCGTTATCTCTCATGCGATACGCTAAATCTGATAACGTAATAATATTAGTCTGTGTCCAATAGAAACGTTTACTTTTTTTACATAATCGAATAATAAAGACACTCAGCTGCTTGTACAACAAATACGTCCCAATAATAACTACCGTTGTAACAGGAATCATCATAATAAATACCATTGCTCCATGTGATAGAAGAGCTCCTACATAGCCAGCACTAAGCAATACTACTGCTAATATGGAAGAAATGATTGATGCTTTCGGTTCAGGTTTCGCCTCTGCCGATCCTCTAAACAACTTCATAATCTTATTTTTACGAATCATTCCTGCACTAAACAACGATATGATCATAAATAAAATAAAAAACATAATACTCGTTACAACAATTGCTTTCATCGGTATGTAATAGGATAAGGAGATATCTAGTTTCAATATCATCGGAGCGAAAAATAGTAATACCCCTGAAAATAACATACCTGAAAGAATACCAAAAATAATTGCCCCTATTCCAATCATAATATTTTCAAAAAAGATTAGACGCTTTAATTGATATTTCGTCATACCTAACATCATTAAAATCCCTAGTTCACGCTTTCTCGTTTTTAAAAACATTCCCATCGAATATAAAATAAAGAAGAATGTAAATAAGTAAATAATAGACTGTGCAAAAGACATACTTACGAATACGTACTGACCTAATTCTCCTGCACTTAATGCCGGATGAAACGCAAAAAATGAATACACAAAAAAGGCCATAATTGCAAATGCACTACTCAAAAAATAGGCTGAGTATGTCCGTCTATTTCGGGTTACATTCCGATATGCTAGTTCTCTAATGTTCATATTACTTCTCCGCCCTTCTACTATCTATGTTTTTATATTAGTAAAGTGCGGAAATACCTTCCATCGATTCAAATGACAAAAACCTTACATTTTTGAAAGGTTTAAAAAAATTGCTTATACGTAGTACTTTATTTATAATGACTACATTCATATTCATACACACATCCTATTGTATATTCGTTAATTTTGCGAAATAATAAAGGATAGAAGTATGTACCATTATACATATAAACTTAATTACCGCTTTAATATGAATAGGAGGAAACATAATGACATTACAAGAACAGATTATGAAAGCATTACATGTTCAGCCTGTAATTGATCCAAAAATTGAAATTCGTAAACGAGTTGATTTCTTAAAAGATTATGTAAAAAAAACAGGTGCAAAAGGATTTGTACTTGGTATTAGCGGCGGACAAGACTCTACATTAGCAGGACGCTTAGCACAACTTGCAGTTGAAGAAATTCGTAACGAAGGTGGTAATGCAACGTTTATCGCCGTGCGTCTTCCTTATAAAGTACAAAAAGATGAAGATGATGCACAATTAGCATTACAATTCATTCAAGCAGATCAATCTGTTGCATTTGATATAGCTTCAACTGTTGATGCTTTTTCAAATCAATATGAAAACTTATTGGGTGAATCATTAACAGATTTCAATAAAGGTAACGTGAAAGCACGTATCCGTATGGTTACTCAATATGCAATTGGTGGACAAAAAGGGCTACTTGTTATCGGAACAGATCACGCTGCAGAAGCTGTAACAGGGTTCTTTACAAAATTCGGAGATGGTGGTGCAGATTTATTACCATTAACGGGATTAACGAAGCGCCAAGGACGTGCATTATTACAAGAGTTAGGCGCAGACGAGCGACTGTACTTAAAAATGCCAACAGCTGATTTATTAGATGAAAAACCAGGTCAAGCTGATGAAACAGAGTTAGGTATTACTTATGATCAATTAGATGATTATTTAGAAGGTAAAGCAGTTCCAGCTGACGTTGCAGAGAAAATTGAAAAACGTTACACAGTGAGTGAGCATAAAAGACAAGTACCAGCGTCAATGTTTGATGATTGGTGGAAATAAATGAAACATAAAAAAGAAGCTAATCTTCATTTAGCTTCTTTTTTATATGTTAACGATATACCCCTACTCTTTTCTCCAATAAATCTTGCAGGCAATCTTCATGTTGTTTACAAAATAACGGTGGCATGTCGTCTAACGGGAAAAACTTCAAATCCAACGTTTCATCACCATCTACTTTTTTGTCACCTCCAACTATTGAGAATGAAAAGAACATCACAATTGACTGGGCCTTGTCTCCATTTGGATATGATTGAAAATATTTTGTATACACTCCAATAAGCTCATTTATTTCTACATCATACCCGGTTTCTTCTTTTATTTCTCGGATTGCAGTTTCCGCAGCTGATTCTCCTATCTCCATTGCACCACCTGGAAATCCCCAAGCGTTAAAGTCTCCTCTTTTTTGCAGTAATACTTCTCCTTCTTTATTAAATACACAACCACCGGCAAAGTTTAAGAAAACATAATCATGTCCTACTTTTTCACGTAATTCTTTTATATAATTGGCCATTCTCTTTCCCCTTTTCATACCTCTTCTATCGCTATTTCTTATCTTTTTCAAGCAATTCAATGATTCGATCTAGCTTCTGGTTCATATTAATCACGTGGTGTTTCTTTGCAGCACTGCTTTGTAATACTCTTCTAATAAACAAAGTAAATGATATGAAAAACAAAACGATAAGTCCGATTACTAAACAAGTATATATCAATGTAAAAATATTACTTTCGAACAAGTTCATTCAGCATTCACATCCTCTCCTTTTTATTTTATCACATAATTCCCAAAATTTTAAAGTGATCGATAAATATAAAAAGAGCATCTTTTACAGATGCTCTTTCTCATTGCTTAATACGTAAATGTAATTGTCGCTAATGAATAACCCGCCAATGCACTATAAGGCGCTACTTGATAAGACACACGCTTTGCACCTTTTGGCCAATTTATTTCATTTAATACTTTCTTTATATCTTGCATCGTCCCATCCATGGACTGCTTATATCGTACTTCTACTTTTTCTGGTTTGGCTGCAAACTTTTGCTGCAACTTTTGCTTAAATTCATTATAATTTTCTGCTCCGTATTCTGCAGATAAGTATTGTAAATTTGTTTCTTTTAACATCTGCTCATATACGACAGTTTTTGAGCTACCAGCTTTTATTTTATTTGTTAATTCACCAAAATAACTTGTAGTTGCCGCTGGATATTTGCTACGATCCCATTCATGATCTTTACTTAACTGTTCGTCAGACATATTAAAATATGAGTAAGTTACACGCCCTGCTTTATCTGGTACTGGATCATCAAATGTAGTATCTAGGTGATACCATTTGTTTTCAATGTTCACTAAATTCCACGCGTGAGCTTGTCCGTTTCCTGTGCCTGTTACAATATGATTTTGAATACCTGCCTCTTTTAACAACTCATACGTCAATAATGTATATCCTTGGCAAACGGCAGAACGATTCGCTAATGCTTCATATGCTGTATACGCTTGATAAGACGTATCATAAGACACATGCTTAACAACGTAATCGTGAATAGCTTTTACTTTCTCATGCTCATCCATCCCTAGTTTTACAATTGATCCAACAATTGATTTCGCCTGAGCTTTTACATATTGAGTTTGTTCTTTTGATTCACGGTATTTTACTTGCAGTGTAAACGTATAGTCCCCTGGCATTCCTTTAATGGAATATCTAGTAGACGCTACATTATATTTTACATACTCATCAGCATCTACAATTTTATTAAACTCACCATACAATTGATCCATAATATTTCTAGCATTTCTATCTTTTGTTTTATATGTGATTGTAATATTTTCTTCTCGATTATCAATCTGTTTTTTTAATTCTTTTCTGAAATCATCTAATAACTTTACATCTGATTGTGCTGTCACTGTAGTCGGATTTGTAGCTGCATAAGATACAGATGACGCTTGTAAGCCTCCCATTACTATAGTTGAACAAAGTGCGGCAGCTGTCACATACTTACTTGTCTTTCCCATCTTGTCACTCCTTATATTCTATAACTATACGAAAAAGTATCGTATAGTTTCAGAGTATACAATACTTTTTCGTATAGGTCATATGAGATTATGCATATTAACTAATTCACATAAAAAGGTTGTTCTTTTTAAAAGAACAACCTTTTTTCATTAGCATGTTTGTAATACGCAGCATGTATTTTCAAAACGTTGATTTTTCAAATCTTCATTACTAATACAGAAATATAGCATCCCTAGTTCTCCCCAAACCATATTACAATTTTTATGATCTGAATCAATTTGGAATAAAAGAGTCATTTGCTGCGGGTCTACTCCCATATATTCTCCCGTCTCATATAACACTTCTTCTTGTACAGAGAATGGCTCGCCAAACATTTGATGGTTATCGTAGTTATCCGGAATTAGCTCTTCAAGTAATTGCAAGAAACGATCTGAATCAGCCTCATCTTCAATGAAAAGTTCTGGTAATTTGTATGTCAGTTCAAAAGTAATTGCACACTGGTTATATTTCGCTTGTACTTCATTTCCTCTTCGTAATTGCTCTACAGGAACATCATAATAAAGTACACGCCCAGCCTCTGTTAGCTTCACATTTTCTTCAAAATAATTTTCAATGCAAAAGAAATACAGCATCCCCGTCTTAGGAAGATTGTGATCCATACCAACGTTTTGTAAATCACTTAAGTTAAATTGCGCGATAAATTGTAGTGGATTTCCTTTATGCTTTGGATATTCAAATAAAGCTGGTAAATCAGGAACTCCTCCCATTTTCGAACTACCTATCGCAACAGTTTCCTGCTGCTTTGGCACAACTTTTATACAAGGAAATACAGTATTAATAAGTTCCTCTTTCAAGTGTGTTAGTTCATATTTATCAATTAATACTTCAATTTTTTTATTCATAAATTCTCCTTACATTTACATACTTATTTATATCATAGTACAAAGATTATACTTCATTCTTTACAAAATCAACAAGCCTCCAAAAAACGGGCTTATCCTTCGTACGCGAACAAGTTTAAAAAAGCATACTATACATTGTTCCTACAAACACGATAGTTCTTTAGTTCTTCCAGTACATTTTCCCCTCGTTCATTTTTATTTTTAATATAAGGAGGAATTCCACATGGGTTACGGATATAGTTGCGGCGGTTACGGTTACGGCGGTAGCTGTGGTGGTTGTGGTTACGGAGGTTTCGCTTTATTAATCGTTTTATTCATCCTTCTAATCATCATCGGAGCTAGCTGTTGGGGCGGCTTTGTAGGCTGCTAGTAAACTTAAAAACCATTGTAAAAAAGCACGTACAATACGTGCTTTTTTGCCATTTCCAAATCTTTCATTTGAAAGGAAGTATGTTTAATGAAGATTGATGGTGTTTTTGAAGGAGGCGGTGTGCGCGGTATTGCGCATGTTGGGGCAATTTGCGCGTTAGCCGAAAAAGGTTATGAATGGGAACGTGTAGCTGGAACATCAGCTGGTGCAATTATCGCGGCACTTTTAGCTGCAGGATATTCTTGTTCAGAGCTAAAAACCATTATAACTGATATCGATTATAACAAATTTACGAAGAAAACCTTTATTGACAAAATCCCCTTTATCGGAAAAGGACTAAGTGCATGGACTACTCTAGGTATATACTCTAATGTATTTATAGAAGAATGGATTGAAGAATTACTTCGAAAAAAAGGTGTTCATTTATTTACTGATTTACCGGATCTAAACAAACTCAAAATCATCGCTTCTGATATTAGTAATGGTAAAATGGTTGTCTTTCCTGACGACTTACCAAACTATGGATTTTTAAATTATCGCTTCTCTATCGCTAAAGCGGTAAGAATGAGTAGTACAATCCCCTTCTTCTTTGAACCCGTAAAATGGAGAACTCCAAAATGGAAGCAGCCTTGTTATATGGTTGACGGAGGAATTCTAAGTAATTATCCAATTTGGATCTTCGATTCACCTACCGCTCCTCGCTGGCCGACTTTCGGATTTCATTTTGTAAAAGATGAGATTCAAGCTGACCCTGCTCACTATAACGAGCCTATTTCTATGTTCAAAGGACTATTTAAAACAATGATGCAAGCTCATGATTTACGTCATTTAGATAAGGAATCAAAAGCAAGAACGATTACAATTCCAACAGGAACGATTACAAGTACTAATTTTGAACTGACGAAGGAAGAAAAAGACTGGCTTTACAATTCTGGTTATAACTCTGCTAATAAATTTTTACAAGCTTGGAACTTTAGGCAATATATTGATGAGTATAGAAAAGGAAATCAAGACCGAAAGACAAATCGATTTTTTCGTCAACTTGACTCATAATATTATTACTTTGCGTATAAATACGAGAACGTTTAACAACTTAATAGTAAATAAGCCTAGTAAATTCTTATATTACTAGACTTATTTACTTCCTATATAATCTCATACATTGTTTAAGGATACGTTAAGCCTTCGGCTTCTTCTGCAGTTATAACTATGTAACGATTTCCCGTTCTTAATCCTAACAGTTCTGCTTTTTCAATCGCCTCTTGCTTCGTCTCCGCATAAGCAGCTAAATATTTTTCTCCATTGATCATTTGGCAAATTACATATTGTTTCATTACTTTCTCCTCTTACTTTTTCATTAGTTGTGCAAGTTTTTTTATACCTATTTCAATTTCTTCTAACGTTGCGTATGAATACGATAGGCGCAAAAATTGATTTGCACTTCTATCATATAAAGTACCTGGGTTTAATAAAACCTTTTCTTGCAGAGCTTTATCAAATAAACTGCGATATGAAATGGGTACTTTTATATGTACCCATATATAAAACCCGCCTGTTGGTTCATGCCAAGTTGCTATTTCACGAAGATATTTATCTAACATTAGTAACATAAAATCTCTTCGATTTTTCAATTCACTTCTTACAAATCGCAAATGCTCATCATATAGACCATTTGTAAACCACTCTGCTGCAATTTGCTGGGATATAGTGCTTGAACCATAATCTGTTTGCATCTTTATGTCTGACAATCTTTGAATTACTGGCTCGGGTCCAACAATCCATCCAATTCTTAAACCTGGACTAATTACTTTGGACATGCTTCCAATATGTAGTACGATTCCATTTTTATCATAGGCTTTTAAAGGTTTCGAACTAGGTGCATCAAACCATAAGTCTTGATACACTGCGTCCTCTATAATAGGTAATCCAATTTCATTACATATTTCCATCACTTCTATTCGTTTCTTCGCATTCATACTAAAGTTCGTTGGATTATGAAAAGACGGGATTGTATATAAAATAGAGGCATTAAATTGCTTCTTATATTTCTTAATATATGATGTATGTAACCCGCTTTCATCCATTGGGATTCCAATTAAACGTACTCCTGCTGATTGAAAAACATTAAGCGAATATAAATAGGATGGTTTCTCTAATAAGATTGATGCCCCTTTCGAAAGAAGCCCCATAGAAATAAGTTGCAGCGCTTGAATTGCTCCTGAAACAATTAATATAGAGTCAGGAGATACATATACGCCATGCTCCTTTAAGTATTCGGAAATCTTTTCCCTTAAATAAAGATTTCCTTTCGGCTCTTCATACCCAAGCGTCACATTTGACTTTAAAAGGTTATTCATAATTTCTTTCATCTTTTTCTCAGGTAAGAGACTCGGCGCGAGCTCACCTGTTCCTAACCGAATTACATGTGGGTAAAATTCAGCTTGATTAATCTCTTGAATAGCTGGGAGATTCGGATAATGAAGTCCTGTTTCTACATAAGACTGCCAATTAGGCGGGGGTGCGTAAGTTGAAACATTCTCATTATTATTTACAACAATTGTTCCTTTCCTGCCATTCCCTTCAATATATCCCTTCGCAACTAGTTCATCGAAAGCCATTACAATTGTGCTTCGATTCACACCAAATGTATGGGCCAAATCTCTTTGTGAAGGTAATTTCGTTCCAACGGTCCATTCTCCATTAACGATCCTTTCTTTTATATACGTTTCTATTTGTTTATACAGCGGCGTCGCTAGAGACATATCCGGTTTCCAAACGAATCTTTCCATCATATCACCTTATATTCTTTTTGGTTGGTAACCTCCCCAACCATATGGATGGATACAAATTTTCATTTCTTCTATACAATATACACTATCATAATGAATTAAAATAGGAGGTAATATGATGAGTGAAGCAATTATTCATGGTATCATTCTTGCATTTGGACTTATCATTCCATTAGGTGTACAAAATGTTTTTGTCTTTAACCAAGGTGCGAGCCAACCAAACATTTGGAGGGCAGCCCCTGTAGTATTAACTGCCTCTATATGTGATACGTTACTCATATTGATTGCAGTGCAAGGTGTCTCCCTTGTACTCCTTACTTTTTCTTGGCTAACTAACTCATTATATATAATTGGATTTTTCTTTCTCCTATACATGGGCTTTGTTATTTGGAGAAGTAGCCCTTCCAACGATGTAACACAAGAAAAAAGTATGCCCTTAAAAAAGCAAATCCTTTTCGCAGCATCAGTTTCGTTATTAAATCCACATGCTATTTTAGACACAATCGGTGTAATTGGAACAAATTCTATTCAATACATAGGAAGTGAAAAATGGGCTTTCACACTTGCAACTATTATCGTTTCTTGGATTTGGTTTATAAGCTTAGCTTTAGCGGGGAAATTTCTAAAAAGACTAGACTCAACCGGAAAGACAATTTTATTATTAAATAAATTTTCTGGTCTCATCATATGGGGTGTCGCACTTTATATGTTAAAACAAGTTATTTATTCTTAATGAACGAAAGAGAATTGCATGTTACTCAAAACATCATGCAATTCTCTTACAAATTATGAAGTAGGTTCCGGTTTCTGTTTTACCGCCTTTGCATCCTTTGCTGGTTTAATCCAAATGATTGCTATGACAGCACCAATGGCAGCGAAAATACTAGTCAAATAAAACACTTCATGGTCCGCCCCTTTCATGAAAAAAGAATATAAAGGTGGTCCAGCTGCTACACCGATAAATCGCATTGAACTGTAAAATGACGTAACTGTTCCCCTTTGCTCCTTTTCAATTCCTTGTGTAATGAGGGCATCTAAACATGGGAGTGCCATACCAATCCCTATCCCCATAATAACGAGACAAAGAAGTAGTAAATAAATCCCTTTTATAAATAAAGGAATGATGACTGATGCAGCTGCCATTAAAAAACCAATATAGATACACTTCTTCATAACATTTTGATTATCTCCAATTTTTTTACCGGCCATATATGAACTAAGTGACAGTACAAGTAACGGGATAGCAAGCACACACCCTTTCCATATACCATGAATGTCATACTTTGATTCCAGTATAGTCGACAAATAAAAGAGAATTCCGAATAAAATAAGCATAATAATTGCACCTAATGCAAAAATGGCAATTAACCATCTTCCTTTTTCTCGAAACGTAGACAGAATAGATTTTATAAACTCTTTAAGTGGTGGTACTTCTCCTTCTTGTTTCTTTGCCTTTACTAGAACAAGTAATAAAACAATTGATACTACGCATAAAATTGGAATCGCCCAAAATGGTAAGAACCATACAACGGCAGCAAGAGCAGACCCTAAAATAGGGCTCAGCACTTTCCCAAATGTATTGGATGTTTCTATGATTCCTAAACCTGTACTAACTTGTTTTTCGTCTTTGTATAAATCACCAACACACGGTATAACAACTGGCATTGCACCAGCAGCACCAATACCTTGAATCGCTCTACCAATCAATATCCAATTGTAGGGATTATCAACTTTCCAAGATACCCAACCAGTTATCGCTCCTCCTATAGCTGCAATCAGCAAACTCGGAACCATTACCATCTTTCGTCCCCATCTATCTGATAAATAACCAGCAATCGGTATAAGTAGAATGGCTACGATAGAGTAAATTGTAATAATCATGGATACTTGAAACGATGAAATATGTAATTTCTTTTCAATAGTCGGCAGAATTGGGATGAGCATTGAATTCCCTAATGTCATAACAAGTGGAACTGATGCAAGCGCAATTAAACAACAGTTTTCTTTTTTTAACATGTTGGCTTCGAAACCTTTCATCATATATTTCTTACCATATAATAGCCCCGCTGGAACGTAACTTTTCATTCCACCAGGGCTATTACATCTTTACTACTTCCCATTCACAACAAAAGAAATTGGGGAAATTATAGTATTATTCCTATTCTTTGAATCCAGTTCACAATATATCCATACCAATTAATTGAAAAAAAAAGAAAGGAAGAATCCTTCCTTTCTCCTATAACCTTCTACAATTAGCGAGTATATCCGCCACCAAGTTGTTGTTCTGCCATCGCTACAAGGCGTTTTGTAATTTCACCGCCTACAGAACCGTTTGCACGTGAAGAAGTATCAGCGCCAAGTTGTACACCAAACTCTTGTGCAATTTCATATTTCATTTGATCTAAAGCTGCTTGTGCTCCATGTGATGCTAATTGATTAGAATTACGATTTCTAGCCATTACCAATCACCTCCTTATTTATATATAAATTGTGTTAAATTCAAATTAAAATACATGGAAATTTTTGGTTATTTTTTACCATAAAAAAAGAGCCTCTAAAACGAGACTCTCACATCATTTCACATTACGAAGTTACTACTTCTAATTTTCTATTTATTAATACTTTCATTTCTTCTTTTAACATCTCTTTTGCATTATGTCCAAACCATTCTAAGGAAGCAAAAAGATCCGTACCTCTCACTTCCTGAATAATCTCATCATAATTTACAATACCTTCAAATAACGGAACCATACCAATACGACTTCCTGCTGCAGCATATACATTATTAGGTTCAAACACATGCAAATAATCCGCTGAAGATATATTCTTAAAATGGTAATGTAGTGTCCACGGCTTTAATCGATGGAAACTGTCTATTGGATCTGCGCCAGACTCCCATATATGAAGAAAATCAAGATTTATTTTTAAATTCGGATGATTTACTTCTTCTAATAGTTCTATAGTAGAAGGCAATGTGTCTGTTAGTGTATTGGGATGTGTTTCTAACAGCACATACATATTGTGCTGAGCAAACACATCACAAATCTTACGTATTCGCTTCACATACTCTTTTCTCTCTTGTTCCGAGAAGTCCTTGCTCCCTTTTTGCCCAGCAAACGTGCGAATTTTATTCGTATTAAACCAATTAGCTAGTACTACAAGTTGTTCACTTTTCTCTATCGTTTTTTCAAAATCTGCTGATAATGATATATCTAAGTAATCACTTATCATCGTAATTTCTAAGTTTTTATCCTTTAGAAAAGTCAATTCTCGTTCTGTCGTTTCGCGTTCTTGTATATACAAATTTTGTGCATGAGTCCCCCACAATTCAATTCCTTCAAAACCGTTTTCATATGCAAATTGAACAATATCAGTAAATGAAATTAATTGATGACGAAATGAAATGGTACATAGCGAATATTTCATAGCATTAAACTCCCCTATCTTAAATTCAGTTAGCTTATTAAAAAGTTGCGACAGACTGATTTGTTTTCATACCTTTCCATGATAGAAACTGTCTCTCTAATTCCTTCTTAATTTGCAGTTCAATTGCATTCATTTCATCCAGTTTTTCAATAATCGATACTAGCATACCTTTATTATTCGTCATTGCCATTTTAATTGCACGATACTGTACATTTGTAAATCCTTGTACAATATCCTCTACCCGATCACACCAATAATCAAATTCTTGCTCCGAATATTGCAACGTTTCACGGAAGTATGCAAAGGCATGCTCATAACTATATTTACGAATTGCAAGTACTGGTATTTGTTTTACTGCTGCTACAAGTCCAGAAAGCGCATATCCTTCTTCCTCATTTGCCATTTTTACAATTAAATTTTTCAGCTCCATAGTCAGTTCATTGTCGTTCTTTTTGAATGTTTCTGTGAAATAACTAGCTACTGTTTCTTGCGTTGGCTCCCCAATTCCTTCTATATCAATGAAATACCCTCCACCAAATGGGTTATCTTGAATAGAGTGAAGTACTTTTTCTCTTTCCATATTTCCTTCCCAACGAAAATC
This sequence comes from Bacillus sp. XB1, assembly GCF_053557995.1. NCBI lineage: Bacteria > Bacillati > Bacillota > Bacilli > Caryophanales > Bacillaceae > Bacillus > Bacillus sp. XB1. The sequence continues at coordinate 1,765,706 of NZ_JBNRIL010000001.1, forward strand.
AGGATCTAGCATGAACCACTCTTCTTCTTTCTCTGTTTTTGATATCATTAAATAATGTGGAAACGGTTTTTGATGAAATTTATTTTCCCTCTCTGGTAATAGAGACATATCAACCATTACAATGACATAACGATTTTCCGGCTTGTTTTCTACTAATTCTAAAAACGTTTCTACATTGCTATCTTTATCTTTTGCATGATCATACCATTCGTTTACTTTAATACCGTACAATTTTTCAAACCAAAGTAAATAATGATCATGGTTAATGTTTTCAGAGTGATATGAAATAATTCCGCCTTCTGTTATATCAAAATCTCCATCCCATAGTCCAAAATAAAATGGACGAAAATCAATGTCGCTACGCCTTTTTATAATTTCACAAAAACAACTCACTAAACAGTGCACTTTAATTGAAGTCATACTCTCATCCACTTTCCTAAAGGTTAGTTATTCACATTTATTTCCTGTAACTCCTCCATAAAATCAAGCAAAGATCCTACAGTAAGAAATGCCTTTGGATCTACCTCATCCTCTGGAACGCATAGCTTTACATCCATTTCTATGTATACAATAAGCTGTAACATCATTACCGAATCTATATATAAATCTTGATTTAAGCGCATCGTTTCTTCTAAATGCGTTACATTTTTCAGTTCCATTTTTTCAATCATAATTTTTAACACGGCATTCTTTAACGCTTCCCGTCTCATGTTGTAACCTCTCCCATCTCTAGTAACTTTCTACTTACTTTTCCAGTTTTATTTTTAGGAATTTCATTTACACTGTCAATTTCATGGGGAACTTTATAAGAAGGTAAGTGCTGAATACACCATTCTCTTATTTGTACTGGATCAACATGAGAGATCACTTTCGCATTAACTATTTCGCCCATGACAGGATGTTTCCCTCGATATACAATTGCCTCTTGAACACCTTCCAATCGAAGCATCGTTTCTTCTACCTCTATAGGAAAGACTTTTAATCCCGAAACATTAATTACATCGTCCATACGCCCCATAAAATGAATGCCACGCTCAGATTTATACCCTAAATCTTTCGTGAAGATTTCCTTATCATTCATTTTCACGACGATTTCTTCCGGTGCATTTTCATCTGAACCTATGCTTATACTCGCATGAGGTAGAGGGTTTCCTAAATCTAAATGGCTCTTCATATCATGACATATACTAATACAACCTGCTTCAGAACAACCATATTGCTGCATCATATATGTTGTCATTTCTTTTAGTTTATAAAATAGTGCTTCTGGCAAAGGCGATCCTGATGTCATAATTTTATGAAACTGGAACGTTCCTAATGGAAAACTCCCCATAATGTGTAACATAAGTGGTACTGCATATATAATATGTTTTTCTGTATTGCGAACTATATTTAATGCGAATTTAGGATTTTTATTCGTAATGATTACAGGCTGGCTCCCCCTCGTAATTGCTGATAAAGTACCACATATTAGTCCGTATGAATGTGAAACAGGAGCCATAACGATTGGCACTTCATCTACTTCACAGTTTAAAGCTTCATTATAAGCGGTAATTTCCGTATCAACTTCCGTCCATGCTCTACGAATTAGTTTCGGTTCCCCTGTAGTTCCAGAACTATATTGCAGTAAAGAAGGCTCTTCTAGTAAAAAGTTCCCTACTTCTAATTTTGTACAATCGCCATATTCTCCATATAAAATTCCTACACAATTTGCACGCTTTGCCATTCCAATAGCTGTTTCTTTTGGTGTATCTTCATGTATAAGTAATACTGATGATTTCTTTTCTTTTAAGAAAAACACAATCGTAATAATATCGAATGGATCTTTCAGACAAAGTGCAAATCTATTTCCTTCTGCTTCTTTAAATTGTTCCATTTCCTCATAAACTTGTAATCTCAATTCAAAATCACTTTTGCTATACTCTTGTTTATTAACGATTAGCATAATTTCCCCCTGTAACAGCTGATTTTTGTTTCATAAGTTGTCTTACTCTATACAATGGATTTGGAACTTCATGAACAAGCGATTCCACATCCATATATAATCGACGTTTCGTTAATTGTTCAGCATAGAATGTAGGTGCATATAATTGAATATTTTCAAATCTACCTTTCAAATGTGGATATATTCTTAAATGATTTTCAATTTCTTCAACAACCATCATCCAAAAATGTTCTTCTTTCAATCCATATTCATCCGCAAGTACGAATGCTAATTCTCCTAAATTAAACAGGAATAGTGCATCTAACACCATCTCTTGCAAACATTCAATGCGATCCATTTCAAAGAAATCATTCATTTTTCCATTCGCATATGTTTTATGCATTTTAGTAAAGTCGGGACATTTGTCAACCGTTTTCAAATATGGACGATAAAACTCAAGCCCTTCATGAAAATCCTTTAACGCAATACGAACAGGCACCCCTTCTTTATGAACTAGAATCATATTTTGTCCATGTGATTCCAGTGCGATGCCATGCTCTACAACAAGATGTATAACTGGTATTATCGCTTTTTGAATAAGTAATTGTAGCCAATCCTTCATTCCATATTTATTCAACCACGCATCAATAATTGGTGTACCATCTTTCTCTTTAGCGTATAAACCATTAAAAGGAATTGCATCTTCTTGTGCATCTAAATACTTATGAATGCTTTCGCGCCAAATACATCCTAATGAACCATATATAGCTTTTTTATTCGTGTCATACGTTACACTGGAAAACTCATTTAACAAGATTAAACGTGCTTCATCCATTAAATAGGCGTCATTACTTACAACATCATTTAACCAATTTGATATTGCTGGTGCACTCACAACAGAGTATGGTTTCAGCGTACGAAGTGTTGAAGTGTTGAGTAAATTCATCGATAATTTAACGTACGGTTTCTTTGGACTCGTAATATTTCTTAATGTTCTCATTGACTGTTGCGCGCAATAATCGTCCTCTGATGTTCCTAAATAAATAATAAATTTCCCCTGTATATGATCCGCATAATTTGAAATGATGAAATTCACCCACTGCCATGGGTGAACAGGTATAAACACGTACTGTTTTGGATTACATCCCTTATTACGAATTCGTTCCATAAATTCTTCTAATTTACGATCGCCAATCTCCTCTTTTAAAAGGTTGTTATACATCACTTCATTCTCATAACCTACAGTCGCATAATTCTTATGCGCTGCAATCCATATGAGTTTTATTGGCTGCATAAATTCATAACCATATTGAAAATTGTCACGATATTGAAATCCAACACGTGCTTTATAACTAGGATGATATGGATGGCCGTCTATTAAATGGCTTTCAAACTCATCGTAAGATTTTTGAGTATATTCTCTCTTATTATTTCTTTCATATTGTGCAATCGTGTCTTTAAATATTGTTTGTTCTAATTCGTGTATAAAAGAATCTAATTTAGCTTGTTCTACACTAGTAACCCGAAAAACTTCTTCTAGAAATTGCGAGACAGATTGTATTTCTTGCTGTTCATCTTGAACTCTTACTATTAATGAGTCTAACGAAATACGTCCAAATGTCATCCGTTCCCTGCCATAGCATTTGTACGTGACACTTTTGCCTTCTTCATCAAGTCCTTGTATTAGAAAAAGAAGTTGTTCTTCTTTTTCTATGCGAACCGGTGTAATAATCCCCTCATAAATTAACGATTCTACTAATTGACGTAGCACTCTTCTTCGTACTGAAATGTAATCTTCTGATTCGAGCGCCTTCAATACTTTCGTATGATACATGTCCACTCTCATAAAACCCTCCACTTTATGACAAAATACCATTATTTGTATTACATGAAATTTTAACGTTATTTATGAACGAACAGCCACTTCTCTAACGAGTGGATTATGTACTTGCACATAAATAGCTTGCTCCAATGGATTACTTAACTCATCGACATCGAAAAATCTCGTTAGTAAATTTGCTTTACACGCTAACTTATCTTCGTCCAATAATTCTCTTAAAAATGTAGAAGGTTCCCGGTTATATGGAAGAAATGATTCAAGTACAGACCTTAATTCCGAGAGAAGAATTTCCTCCTTAATTAATCCTGCTGTGCCAAAACCATTAATGAGGCCAAACATATGATTGAAAATTAAGTAGTAACGAAATCTCTCATCCACAATATAGTCGTCATATAAATTTCCAGTACGTTCTCCAATACCAGCTAATTCATTATTAAGCATCTCTTTCATTGAATTACAGAAATAAAATCCTTGATTATCACGGAAATAATATTTGACCGGATAACCATCTTTTAGCTGAACAACGCTATTTTGCTGATGAGCTTCTAATGCAACACCATACTGTAAATACATCCATACCATTGGCTTTAAAGAAATATTCATATATCGTCTAAACCACTCTAAGCTTACTTCTTCACAGCTTTTACTTTCTAAATCTGCTAGGCGATGAATAATATTCGATAACCGCGTACGCTCCCCAGGTATAGCGTCTTGAACTAGCCCAGCAATTAATGTTGCGTCGTTTGCATGTTCGCTATAAAAAGGATTCTCACGAATAATCACTTCAAATCCAGATTCTTGTGTTCCATAATTTAATGTAATAAAGGCTGGATCACAAATAAAATCAAATCCTGGAAATCTTTCTCGTACTTCACCAATAGCCGTATTTAACATTTCCTTCCCTTCAAGACCACTCTCAAGTTCTTTCAGTTTATTAATACGCATTGAATTCGTTACTTTCACCGGAAATGAAAACTTAAGCATATACTTCGAATTGGGATGATATAGCGTCCTTAGTGATGATGTTGCCATATAATACTTACCTACAGGACCAATATACTCAAGCAATTCTTGAATTATCCAATCTTGTACGTAAGCTTGATGCAAGAGCCATTCTGCCTGAAGCGGATGAATTGGAATTAATGCATATTGATCTTCCTTACAGTACTTCGCTATAAATTCCTTACTAACCATCTCATCATTACTTAATTCTTCTTTTATAATCGTTGTTGTAGAATCTGATAATAATGATTTTTCATTTACTATACTTTTATGTGCCCGAAAATAATGAAGCTGACATTCCCCTTTTAATTCTGGAGAATACATTGCACTTTTCCAATCCAATATCCCCTGTCTACTCTTTGGTGTAGGATGAGTTAAATGCCCAAATAATAAAGACTGCTCCGCTTCTATAAAAGTTGTATGGAAACCGTATAATGCGGATGTATCTTCTATTCTCTCTTTTGTAAATTCCTCAATATTTTGACAACTACGGATAACTCGAAGCATAAGTTCCGCAGGATTCGTTCCTTCTCCGTAGTTGATCGACATCTCTTTTATTAAAAACGTAATAACTGTAACGTAATCTGCTGTAATAACAGAATTACTATCTCCAATTTGATAATAAAATTGTTCTCCAAACAAATGGCGATCTGTTGGTGATTTATATATAACTTCTCCATACAAAGTAACGTTCTGTGCCGATAGCCGACAACATAAATATGTGGGGACTGTATCTCTATTCAACGTATTACTGAAGATACTTTTCATTCTTTCATCCTCTGTAATCCATTCTCCACTCCCTGTTTCTCTTAAATAACAGTTTAAAAAGCTTTGTAATGTTGCATGTTCTGCGATTTGTTTCGCAAGCTGCATGTTGGTCCTCCTCTTTATATTAAAGCTATCGAAATTTTATATAATAAACGATAATTGAATGTCGTTATCAATTATGATTCTAATTGATAATGATATTCAATTCAAGAGTATATTTCAGAATTTTTTTATCTGATTTAATTTTTCTTGTTTTCTCTCTTTTCTTTAATCTAGTTAAAAATACAAGAAAAAAATACTCAGTTTCAAACTACATACTTATTATTTTTCATTAGTAATCTATCCAAAATGGTTAAACAAAAGAGGTATACCTTAATTGGTATACCTCTTTCAAACATAAAGTTTACATAATAATATTATTTAAGCAAATCTATATAACTTTTTGTATAACAAATTCAAATCTCTCCAACAATACGCTGTTTCTTCTACCCTTACTCTCTCTAAAAATTTCGTATCAATTTTTTCAGGGTTAAATTTTTCATAAAACTTTTTAGAAGGATTATTCGTAACAACCCAAACTAAAAGTGATTGCATATCATTGTTTATACAATCCGATAATAAAGCTTGAAATAACTTTTGTCCTATTTTCATTCCTTGATACTGTTGTAAAAGGTAGATTGCATATAATTCTCCATCACAATTATATGTACCAGTTCTTTCTACTCCCCCATCGATGAATCCAACTATTTCTCCATTTAAATTCTCTGCTACAAATCTAAATTGATGATTACCTTCTTTTTGAAAAATATCTTCCCATTGTTTTTCTCGTTTCTCATATGCTATATTATCTAGAATTTCTTCAGCAAATATCCCTTTATACGCTGTCTTCCAACTATCAACATGCACCTTTGCTATACCTTGTATATCATCCTTTATTGCTCTTCTAATATGTATTCCCATCATTTCTCCCCCCCTTATTACTCATCATTATATCAATTTCATTCCTTAAAAATCCAAATAAAAAAGAGTGAATTCACTTCACTCTTTTTTATCACAATTATCTACTTTCCACTTCAACTGAAACTACTCGATCAATCTCTTTCAGGGAACTATATAACTCTGTTGTATATAAATCTTCTGGAGCTAAAATAACCATCTCCAGTTGCTGAAATGCTCCACTATCTATATCTTTAATTTTCACGCGTTTCACATGCATGCCTAAATTTTTAATTTGCTTAAATATACCATCTAACTCATGATGCTCTTTAACAGTAATTTTTATAGATAAATCCTTTTGTCTTAATGAATACGGTCCTGCAATTTTCACAAGTTGCGGAAGTACATTAATCGCTAAAATAATTAAAACCATAGCAACTGTCGCTTGTAAATAAAATCCTGCACCAATTGCGATTCCTAAAGCTGAAGCAGCCCACACCATAGAAGCTGTTGTTAATCCAGAAATAACGTCATTACTTCTTCGTAAAATGACACCTGCGCCAAGAAAACCAATTCCACTAACAATTTGAGCGGCCAGTCGCATCGGATCCATATTTGTATGTCCTGGAACAGAATATACATGCACAGATTCAATTGAAACCATCGTAATTAAACAACTTGCTACAGAAATAACCATACTTGTTTTCACACCAAGTGGTTTATTCTTTAGCTGCCTATCTATCCCGATGAATAATCCTAAAAAGAGTGCTAAACCTAATTTGAGTAAAAATTCATATGACATATTCCCATTCTCCTTACTTTACAATGTTTCCCTTAGAATAACTCACTATAACTCTTTTATGATATCAATTCCAGTCTTTTCTATTCATTTAACGTAAAAAACCGAAAAAACATTTATAACGATGTTTCTCCGGCTTTTTATTACACTTTAGATTCTTCTTTATTTCTGATCTTTAATCTTAATTTCTGCATCTTTGTAGAATGCTAATTTACTGTCATTATACTCTTTTGTAAATTTGTTAAACTGCTCTTTCGACTTTTGTGCTTCCACATTTAATTCATTAACAGTTTTAACTTTTTCACCGATTTCTTTTAATTTCGTTTCTTTTACTTTTAATTTTTCATACAGTTCTTTTTCAGTCGCTAACACTTTCGTGTAATTTTCATTCATCTTTTGGAATGCATCATAACGATTCTTATACGACTCTTCTACTGCTTTTGCTTGTTTTTGTAACTTTTTATCTTCAAGCTTCTCTATATTTCCTTGTACAGATTTTGTTTCTTTCTGAGCTTTTTCTAGCATTTCTTTTTCATTTTTCAATACTTTTTCACGATCATCTACATTTGCAGTAGCTTGCTCTAGTTTCTTCACAACTGCTTCATTATGATCTTTGCCTTCTTGCAAAATTTGAGAATATAATTCTTGGCCTTGTTTCTCTAACTGCTCTAATTTTTTTGCTTCATCCACTAAAGATTTTTCTTGTGTTGCTGCTGTTTCAAAAGCTGTATATAGATTTTCTTCTGGCTTTTCACCGAAACAACCTGTTAAAAGTCCTACTGATAATGCTCCAACTACTGCTACTTTTCCATACTTCAACGTTCATTCCTCCATTACATACGGTTATCATGCCAGAAGTTCACTGGGAAGTGACTTTCTTCATGATAAGCTTCGAACTCATAACCTTTTTCTTTTAGCCCCTTTAAAATTGCTGGCACAGCAGCAACTGATTGCGGGTGAATATCATGCATTAAAATTACTTCTTGTGGTTTTGTTGCGTTTGTTAATACATTTTGAGCAATTTGTGCTGCAGCTGCATCAACTGGCATTTTATTGTATCTCCAATCTAATGAATCAATTGTCCAATCCCATACTTTAAATCCGCCTTCTACCACTTTATTTCGAAGACCTTCATTTAATCCAGGCATCGAACCATATGGAGGACGTGTTAATTTAGGTGATTTCCCAATAATATTAGCGATTAAACCTTGATCTTCTTTCATCTCATTTACATACTCGCCATTTTTATATAACTTTGCGAAATTATGTGTCATACTATGCATGCCTACATAATGACCCTCAGCATTTTCACGTTTCACTAAATCAGGAAATTCTTTTACATTCGCTCCAATTAAAAAGAACGTCGCCTTCGCATCATGTTGTTTTAGCGTATTTAATAATTCAGCCGTATATTTCCCTGGCCCATCGTCAAATGTAAGATAAGCAACTTTTCTTTCTTTTCCATTAAAACGACTTGGTGCCGTTTTATTCATTTCAACTTTCGGCTGTTCACTTGCAAGCTGCACTACATTTTCTTGTTTCGCAACAGCTTTTGCTGGTGAAGTAATTGATTGGAACATGTAATACCCAATAGCTACTGCGGCAATCGCTATTAAAACGACTACTATTTGTTTAATTTTTAAAGCTTTTTCCATTCTATCGAATTCCTCTCCCTATTAATCTTATATATAAATCGCCCAATATAATTATACATCTATTTATTTTTATTTCACCATATAAATAGATTTTATTTGTATTATAATGGGAGTTTTATCAAAATTGTTGTTCCTATTCCTTCTTTGCTTGTAACACTAAACACACCACCATGAAGCTCTACCATTTTTTTAACGATAGCTAAACCAATACCTGCACCTGCAGCATGATTATTAATTTGGTAAAATGATTGCTCAATATATGGTAAATGTTCTTTAGCAATTCCAATCCCTTCGTCTCTTACCTTAATCACTGCTTGTCCTTCTATTTTAGTCGCTTCAATGTGTATTGTACTTTTTTTATGTGAATACTTAATTGCATTTTGAACAATATTCAAGAAAACTTGCTTTAACCTATTTCGATCTCCCATCAATTCAATTCGGTCTATGGTAGTAATAAATTGAATTTCCTTCTCTTCCGATTTAGGAGTTAATTGCCAAATCGTCTCCTCTAGTATATCGTACAACTGCACCTTTTGTTTATATAAATTAAAATGATTTGATTGTAATCTTGAAAAATCTAGCAATTCTTCTACTAAATGAATCAATCTATCTGTCTCACCTGAAATAATGCCCATACCTTGCTTTATTTCTTCTTCTGTTAAATAATCTACTGTTTTTAACGTCTCACTCCAACCTTTAATTCCTGTTAAAGGCGTTCGTATTTCGTGCGAAATAGAAGCAATGAATTCATTTTTCATCTGCTCAGCCTTATCTATTTTATAGGCCATATAATTTAAACTATGTGCCAATTCACCTAATTCTCCAGGATAATCTTCTTTAATTTTTTGCTTTAATGTGCCTTCTGCAATTTGTGAAGAGGCTTGAATAATGGATTCAATTGGCTCAACAAATGAATTTGCCAAACGTCTACTAATTAAGAAGGCGACTCCCGAAATAACAATACCTACAGAAATAGTAAACGTAATAATTTCAATAATCTTTTTATTTACATTTGTTAAAACAGTCGTATATTTTAAAACACCAATAGTTTGTCCTTGATGTATAAGTGGGCTTAGCACCTCTAGTTGTTTTTTATTACCTTTCGTAGTAACTTGATTATACATTTCACCTTCTAATAATGATTGTGGAATATTCACTTTACCTTCTACCTTTTCACCACTTGAAGATTGTATAACCGAGCCGTGACGATCAATTAACTGTAATTCTGTTCCTTCTAATTGAAAGCTACTAATTATGTCACCACTATATTCTTGTAATCGAATAAAGTATAGTGAATTGTATTCTGAAAAAAAACGTGTACTCGTTTTCGCATGAGACTCTATATATTGCACAATACCATTATAATAGTATCGATAAATTGAGACTGAAAATACAACTTCAAATAATACAAGCATAAGTGTAATGACTGTCATAAAATATAAAGTCACTTTCCGTTTCATCTCATACTTTCCTTCCACACATATCCTTTTCCCCACACCGTAAGAATAAATTCAGGTTCTGATGGATTACATTCTATCTTTTGACGTAACCGTCTCATATTTACATCTACTACTTTCGTCTCGCCTACGTAATTGGTTCCCCAAATCATATTTAAAATTTCATCACGCGAAACTGGCTTTGAAGCCTGATTCATTAAATACTGTAATATCATATACTCTGTAGGTGTTAAATCGACTAATTGTCCATCTTTATACAATCTTTCTTCTATAATATTTAACGAAAATGGACCTGACGTAACAATATTCGTTTTTTCTTCATGTACTTCTATTCTTCTTAATAAAGACTGTATACGTGCAGTTAATACTACTGGACTAAACGGTTTTGCAATATAATCATCTGCCCCTATTCCTAGTCCTTGCACCTTATCTTCATCTTGTACACGTGCGGTTAACATAATAATACCTATTTTTTCATTTTCTTTCCTGATAGCCTTACAAACTTCTAAACCATCAATTCCCGGTAACATAACATCCAGCAGTGCTATATCAACAGTTTGTTCACTCAAAATCTGTAACGCTTCTTCTCCAGTAGTAGCTTCTATTACATAAAATCCAGCACGTTTTAAATTTAAAACAATAAAGCTACGGATCGTTAATTCATCTTCTAAAACTAAAATTTTTGACATAATTCCCACCTCCTACTCTTGTTGATAATCCGCTAGCGGTTTTATATATGCTTTCACTTTTTCAAATTCCGATTGCTTCGGTACTGCATATACGTGAGAAGCCGTTTTAATTGCTGCGCTGTAGCCTTTTATATTGAACCATTCTTTCCGCTTAAAAATATGAACTTCAAGCCATATTTTATTTGTTCTTGTATCCAAAAACTTTTGAGAATTTGATTCTTTTTGCTGATCTGGTATTGTAATTTTCCCTATTAACTCTTTAGGAATTTTCACATAATACCCTTTTTCTATATCTATATATCGTTCTTCAATTGGTTTAATTCCAGATTCACTCCACTGTATGTAACGTTCAAAAAGCGGACTATCGCCATGTGATTTATCCTCCCAACCTTTTGGACGTACAGTACGAACAAATTCAATAATGCCGTCTTCATTAACATCTTTACTTTCTACAACATATTCATTAAATAAATCTTCTTTCCCATCTATAGGTAATACTTCATAATGATCCTGATCAAATTTTGCTACATAAGTTATACCTGAATGAGCGCCAACTCCTGCATCAATTACTACCGCCTTTAGTGATTTAGATATACGACCCATTTGTATTCTTTGAATACTATTTATAAATGGATCGTATGACACTTCAGATAAAGTCTTAAATTGTTCCATGAACTCAACTGTCAGCTTCTCATCTTTTTCAAATGTAACAAGGCTTATATCTTTCAGTCCATTTTCATTTAGATCCTCTATGAATAACTTCGTATAACTTCGATTATATATTTCCTTCATCTCTTCATTTTCTTCCGAAAAAACATACATAACATGTTCTAACGATTCACGATTTACAGAGATTCCGATTAACAACTCTCTCTTCCCGTTCCCTGTAAAATCACCGACTTCAACGATATCTACATCTCCTCCATCAAATTTATGTGTGGACTTTATTCTCCAGCCATTTCCGATTTCTTCATATACGGCTAAATATACGCTATGATCTTCATTCGGCAATTTATAAAATAAGATGGCTTCCTTCTTATTATCTTGTTTAAAATTCATTGACCAAATCATCTGTTTATCTTTGTTAGACATTGGAGTAAGTAAGCGATAATTAACAGGTAAATCTTTATCAATTTCTTCCTTTAATTCATTAATCCATTTTTCATTTGTAGGAGCTTCCATTAGACTTGTTGGAGCTTCAGACATTTTACATCCAGTCAATATAAAGATAATTCCCATCATGCTTAACCATTTCTGCATATGATATCTTTCCTTACCACAAATTTTGAATATGTCCTTTTACTTTTTTACCTATCCATTATACTCATACATATGAGTATAATTTTTCTAAACTAAAAAATCGTTACAGAAAAGTTACAAATACATTCCAAAAAAAAAGATTGGCAAAAGCCAATCTTTTTTTATTATTCGTTTCGGACTGATTTTGGCGTTACACCTAAATGATCATTTAATTTTTTGGAAATATCTTTTACATTTTTTTCATTTGGAATGTAATAATAAATACCACCGATACGTTTATCTGTACCTTCTATTTGCATTTTTTCCATTTCCAAATTAGATCCTGCCATATTTTTTGTAATAGCAAGCATATCGTCAAATGTTAAGTTCGTTTTCATGTTTTTATCAACCGCATCTAGTAAAGAGCCCATTTTGCTAATTGATTGAACAGACATCGCTTTTTTAGCAATTGCTTCTATTACAAGTTGCTGTCTCTGTCCACGCATTGCGTCACTATCAATTTTACGCGTTCTTGCAAGTGCAAGAGCTTGTTCTCCATTTAAATGTTGGTAACCTTTTTCTAAATGGATCATACCAGCTTGGTCTTTACTATCTTGTTCAGTGAAAGTAACTGGTACATCAATATCAATACCACCAATTGAATCGACAATTTGTACGAATGATTCAAAGTTAAACTTCACATAATAATCAACAGGTACATTCAAAAATCTTTCCACCGTATCGCGTGTGCTTTCTACGCCACCAAATACGTGAGCATGAGTAATTTTATCTAATTTTTTTCTAGTTGGAATGTAAACACGTGAATCACGTGGAATACTTACTAGCTTAACAGACTTATCATCTTTATTAATTGTTGCTAATAAAAGTGCATCTGTTCGAACTGCTTCGCCATATTGGCTTTTTCTCATTTCACTTCCATCTACACCCATGATTAATATTGAAATATTATCCTTTAAAGGTTCGACTTCTTTATCACGCTTTGATGACTTATCAATTTTTGCATACGCATCATTTACAACAGCTTTTGCTTTATTATATATAAACGAACCATATCCTACTCCTCCAAAAATAAGTAGGAAAAATGGAATTAATATGAACCATTTTATTGACTTTCTTTTAGAACGCTTTTTATTACTTCTCGTATTTTGTTCTAATTCAGAGCTCATACCCATTCGCCTCTCTTTCTCTTTACCAAGTATAATGTAAGTCTATTTATCTTCATATTGAATTTCCTTTCACTAACCTTACAATTTTGTAAGGTTACTACTTAAACCCAATACGTATTCCATTTCACATTATACTCTCGTACTTATTTTTGGCAAGTCACTATTTACCAATTTCAAAAATTTAACACTTCGCAACATATGAATTTACAAATTTATTAACTCTTTCATTTTAAATTAGGATGTCTTTTTCTTAACAAACGATATGAATAAAGAATCCAGCTAATTATAAAATCTCTATGAATACAGTATATTTGACGTTATTATTTCTCAAACGGCGTATACACGCTTTTCTTCCCCTGATTATCAATGTAAGCCGACTTTGCTTTTATTTTTGTTTTTTCTACTTCCATGTCTTCATTTGAGAAGTTCACAATGATTTTAATATCTTTTCCATAAGAAACAGATTGTACTAGCTTATCTTCTGACAAATACGCAAAATTCGTCATCTCTTCTTTTACTGCTTTTTCATGAACTTCATTCCAAACTTTTAGATGCTCTGTAATTTCTTTTTTATGCTTATTCCACTCTACTTCATCTAAATGGTACAACGGAGGAACATTATACAATAATTCAGACAGCATTCGATTTCCAACTTCATCTTTTGCCTTTAAACTTCCCCATTCCCAATGATGTGTTGTAATAACGGAATCATTGTATACTAATTTATATAATGGTACCGAATATACTGGGTTTAAATATACTTGTTTATATTCTTCTTTCAATGGTACTTGTTTTGCATATTTTTCAGGCACATTTTGATTTGGTGACCAATATCCACCGACATAATACGGACTTGTTTTATTTTTCCGCATATCTTCATCGTCCCATTTAATAACAGGTGTTTCAATTCCATGTGCAAATGCAATCGTACTACTAGCAAAATCATTTCCGCCTTCAGAACCAACGACCATACCCTTTTCTTGCGCAATGTAGTCCATTCGTTTTAAACGTGCTTTTAAATCTTGCTCTTGCGTCGTTATATGTTTCGCTGAATAGTCATCGTAAATTTCACCTGTCGCATCACAATCAATAAACCATGAATTATATTTAGGACCATTTTGTAATATATCATTCATGCGTTCCTTTACACTAGGCAGCGATAAAGTCGGGTTTAACTTGCGACCTCTTCCTAAAAAGCCTTGCACCTTTTCTCCGTTTTTCTTCGTTACAGTAGCCTCTTCGTATAATGACGGGTCATTAAAGGATGCTGTGTTCCAATTTTTATCACTTTTTTCGTGAATGGAATGATACGAATCATACGGACCAACTAAATACCCCATTTCCTTAGCTTTTGTTACGAAATTAGGTTGCATAAATCCTTGTTCCCAGTTCGGCAGACCAATCCACGCTTTTTCTATTCCTGCCTCTTTCATTTCCTTTAATATATCCGTTCCATCTGCATTACCCCATTTACTTACCTCTTCAACCGCATCACCAAGTAGCGACTTTAATAAATGCTTATTTAAGCTATACAATTCTGTATTCGTTAAGTGACCTACACCTTTCTTTAATAGCACACTAGCTTCCTGATTAACGTTTTGAAAAATATCCTCTTTATAAAATTCCTTCATCGATAATACTTCGTTTATATAACGTAAAATAACATTTTTTTGATACTTATCAATGAAATCTTGTTTACTTACTTGATCCAATACATTCAGTTCCCCAGGCTCGGAACTATTCTTTTGAATAAGTTCTTTTATATGACTAAACAGCGGGCTATTTATTTGCTCCCTTAGTTTTGGCCAATTTATATTATTTTCTAATAAACCATTTTGATTCCAAAAATAAAAATGCGCCGCTCCATATAACTTTTCGATTTCTTTATTTTTTCTAGCCTTTTCTTGTAATGTTTTAAATTCACCTTTTCGAACAATATCATCCTTATACAGTTTAGCAATGCTTACCGCATCATTATTTGTCACATATAATTGAAATCCATATGTTTTATTTTTATTTATGCTCGGAAATTCATGTGTAAAATCAAATCCTATTTTCGGATCCGAATGAAATTTCAATTCATTATTAAACATATTCGTTGCAATATATACAATTGAATATTTCGAACCATTTAATGCGAAAAACTTCATAGAAAATGATTCAGCAAATGAATATGCATCATCCTTTAAAAACTTCTTCCAATTCTCATCATTGCTCGGAATTTGCTTACCCTCCCATAACGGAAGTGTATAATTTTCAGCTTCTACTTTCGGCCATGTAAAGCTTTCTGCACCAGTCGATTCCACTTCAATGTTTAAGTGGTCTTTTTTCTTTTCTAATTTTATTTTTACTTTTTGATCTGGATATTCCCACGATGTACGATCCTTTTCTTTTTTTACATTCGATACCTTCATTTTCGGTAGGGGTTGTGATGCCTGTTCCTTTGCCCCCTCATGTTCTACAGTTAATGTGAATGTTTCTGGATTTACATCATAAGTAAAATCTTTATACGTCGCTTTCTTTATTTTAGACTCTTGTACAGCATTACTACCTTTTACGTCACAACCGACTAAAGTCGAAAACGACATAGTTGTAAGAAGACATATCGCTATCGTTTTTTTCATCCTCTGCACCTCCACCAATGAATATACAGATGCTTTGTTACAGGAATGTGGCAAAAAAGAATAGAGCTAGCATTTTGCTAGCTCTGTTTGGAGTATTAAAAGTTGATATGAACAACTATAATTCGCTTAGAAGATATGTAATACAGTAACTACATTTTTTCTCAACAATTATGAAACTAAACAAATCAAAATTTTAACAAGCATTCTTCAACTGAAAAAATAAGTGTATACAATGTATCCTAAAAGTAGTACTAAAATGATTATTCCTGTACCTTTCCAATTCATACCGCCTGCTATATCAACTGGACTACCCGTTTCCGCTCTATTGAGTCCGTCACGTAAAGAACCCGTAGGATTACTTTTTAATTCACTTTGTCTCATACGCTCTCTTTTTTCTTCTGGTGACTCTTTATTCATTTAATCACCTCCAAAATGAATGCACTCTTTACTTACATTATTCAAAATCAACATTTGTTTTATATTTTTCCGAAAAAACCTAATTTAAAATAGGTTTGCAACGTAAAGAAAGCTAGCCATGCCAGCTTTCTTTACGATCCAATATGCTCTTCCTTATTTACAATAATACCTTTATGGTCGATTTCAAGCTCACATACTTTCATATCTGTAAATACTCTCGCTAATTGCTCAGCGATTTCTTGACGCTTCTCATATGGCGTTAATATAAAAATAGATGGCCCCGCACCACTAAGTGCTGTGCCGTACGCACCAAATTCTTTTGCGCATTTACGAATAGATGGTAATAATGGTACGAGTTCTAAACGATATGGTTCGTGAAAATGGTCTCTCTCCATCATTTCACCTACAACTTCCCACCGCTTTTGACATAATGCAGCTACTAATACGTTACTTATCGCACTAGCTTTAACTGCCTCATGAAACGGAAACATCTTTGGTAATACAGATCGACTTTCATCTGTATTTAATTCTGCATTCGGAATGAGAGAAATTACACCCAATTCCTTGCTCTCAATTCTTACGACGGAAACATCCTTTCCATCAAGTGCTCCAATTACAGTTCCACCTAATATAGAAGCAGCAACATTATCAGGATGTCCTTCAAAATTTGTAGCAATTTGAACTTTTTGATCAGCAGTTAAGTTCAAATTGCCTAGTTGATTCGCAAGCTCTATCCCAGCTACAATCGCTGATGCACTACTTCCTAGCCCTCTCGTTAATGGGATATTACTAGTAACTTCTATTATATGGGGTGATATAGAAGGACATACTTTACATGCCGTGCTAACGATTAAATTTTTATCGTCTGTCGGAATTGATTCTTCAAAGGAATGGATTACTTGCCATTTATCAGCTTTTTCTTTAACCACCACACCTAAATACAATGACAAAGCTATTCCAACTGAATCAAATCCAGGACCAACATTCGCCGTACTAGCAGGGACACGAACGCTAAATGGTATCACGACATAATCACCCCTTTAATATGATCTTTAATTTGTTCTATATCATTTGACACACTTGCGATGTCTAGTTGATTTGAAGAAATAGCGATATCAGGATCCTTCAAACCATTTCCAGTTAATACCGCAACAACTGTTTCTCCCTTTTTGATTTTCCCAGATTGAACATGTTTAATTACGCCGGCTAATGAAGCATTTGATCCTGGTTCAGCGAAAACTCCTTCAGTTTTTGCTAATAACCTATACGCATGTAAAATTTCTTCATCTGATACCATATCTATTTCACCACGAGACTGCTCGGCAGCCTCTACTGCATACGCCCAACTTGCTGGGTTACCGATGCGAATCGCTGTTGCAATTGTTTCAGGCTCTTCAATTACATGCCCTTTTACAATTGCAGCTGCTCCTTCCGCTTCAAAGCCATGAATTCTTGGCTTTTTATAACCTTTTTCTTTCTCATATTCACAGAAGCCTTTCCAATACGCTGTAATATTCCCTGCATTCCCAACAGGGATAGCTAGAACATCTGGTGCATTTTGCAATTGGTCACAAATTTCAAACGCTGCTGTTTTTTGCCCTTCAATTCGATAAGGATTTACTGAGTTTACTAACGTAATCGGCTCTTCTGCAGCAATATTTCTTACAGCCTTAAGCGCATCATCGAAATTCCCTTCTATTGAAATAATTTCAGCTCCATAAGCGACCGCTTGCGCTAATTTTCCATGTGCAATCTTTCCTTCCGGTATTACGATAATGCATTTCATCCCAAGACGTGCCGCATATGCTGCAGCTGATGCTGATGTATTACCTGTTGATGCACAAATGATTGCTTCTGAACCTTCTTCTTTCGCCTTAGCAACTGCCATGACCATACCACGATCTTTAAAAGAACCTGTCGGATTCGCTCCTTCGTACTTACCATATAGCTGAATCCCTAATTGTTTTGATATATTTAATAATGGAATAAGTGGTGTGTTTCCTTCCATTAAGCTGACATCAGGTGTATTTTCATTCACCGGTAAATAAGACGCATATTGTTTTAATAGTCCTTTATACATATTGTTTTTCCTCCTCAATAATGTAGTAACTGTTTATTTCACTTGCGACAGCTTCTATCGCTTCTAAAACTCGTTCAAATTGATACTTGGAAGTTCGATGTGTCACAACAACGACTTCTGCCAGTTCACGGTTTAAAGGTAATTGAATAACCTCTTTTAAACTTACAGAATAATTAACGAAACATTCTGTTATTTTTTGTAACATCCCAGGCTCATCTTGTAATGAAATGCGTAAGAAATATTTCGAAACTACTTCTTCATCACCTTGTAATTCATAAGGAACTGGTTCTTTTAACGCACTTTTATTTTTCGGAACTTGATTCATATTTTTAACGATTGAAATAATATCACTTACTACAGCAGAACCAGTCGGTAACTTCCCAGCTCCGGGTCCATAAAACATCACTTCTCCTACCGCTTGGCCATGGACATACACCGCATTAAATTCATTATTCACATTTGATAATGGATGCTGGCTCGGTAAAAGCGTCGGTTCTACACTTAAATGAATGGCTGGTCCTTGTTTTTCAGCCTTACCAATTAACTTCATAGTAAATCCTAACTTGTCAGCCATTTGTAAATCTTCTTTTTCGACCTTTCGAATCCCTCTTACTTGCACATCATCTAATGAAACATTCATCGAAAAACCTAAGTTTGCAAGAATTGCTACCTTTCTCGCCGCATCTAGTCCATCTACATCTGCTGTCGGATCCGATTCTGCAAAGCCTAATTTTTGTGCTTCCTGTAAAGCCTCTTCATAAGACCATCCATTTTGACTCATTTTTGTTAACATATAATTTGTTGTACCATTTACAATTCCCATTATTTTTTCAATTTGATCTGATGCTAGCCCATCAGTTAGTCCTCTTAACACTGGAATACCGCCCGCTACACTCGCTTCGTAACATAAATCACAATCATTATCGTTCGCCAGTTGAAGAAGCTCTGCACCATATACAGCCATTAAATCTTTATTTGCTGTTACGACATGTTTTTTATTTCGTAAAGCCTTAACAATATGCTGTTTTGCTTCTTCAATTCCGCCCATTACCTCTACTACAATATCAATATTTGAATCATTTAGAACTTCATCTGCATGACTTGTTACTGCAATCCCGTCAATACAAACATCGCGTTCTTTTTCCAAATCACGTACAACGACTGTTTTCACTTTCACTTCGTATCCTGTATCAAGTGCGATTTTTTTATAATGTTCTTTCAAAATATGAACAACACCACTTCCGACCGTACCTAAACCTAATACCCCAACATTTATAACGTTATTCATCTTCTAATCTCCTCCTAAAAGTTTAATTATTACATCTATAAATCACCTTACTCTGCTTTTTTGTCATGCAGGTGGTGGTTATTTCCGTACTTATAAATCGTTTCATATTACCGCACCTCCTTTCAAAGTAAAAAAACACACCCATCCCTAGGAAAGGGACGAATGTGTTTTCGTGGTTCCACCCTTGTTCCAATCTAGACGTATTTCCTCCTAGATTGCTCAAGTTCAGATAACGGCTGATACCGCCAATAATTACTAGATTACTCGTTCACTATTGAAGTTCAAAGGTGGTAAAATCATTTCTCGTGTTAGGAAGCTCACACCCTTGGCTTCCCTCTCTGTAAACCGTAAAAATGATTTCGTGTCCTTATCGTTACTTTTTCGTTCATGTTTATTTGTTAACTCATTATACTCGCATAAAAAACAAAATCAATACTATTTTTTAATTATTTTAAATTTTCAATCTCTTATACCATAAAAAACACACTCATCCCTAGGAAAGGGACGAATGTGTTTTCGTGGTTCCACCCTTGTTCCAATCTAGACGTATCTCCTTCTAGATTGCTCAAGTTCAGATAACGGCTGATACCGCCAATAATTACTAGATTACTCGTTCACTATTGAAGTTCAAAGGTGGTAAAATCATTTCTCGTGTTAGGAAGCTCACACCCTTGGCTTCCCTCTCTGTAAACCGTAAAAATGATTTCGTGTCCTTATCATTACTTTTTCGTTCATGTCTATTTGTTAACTTATTATAGTTATCAAATTTTTAAAAAGCAAGCCTATTTTTACTAACTATTTTCAAAATAATTTTTTATTATATTTCACAATAGCATTATGCAACTGCCACTCAATTTACCTATTTTGTCATTTCTCCAGTTTATAAATCAACGGTTCATATATAAAGTGAAACTTTAATCAGTGGGGATTTTGTTCATCCCCACTGATTATTAGCCTTCACCAATCGGGCTTTTACGGGCAGTTGATCCCCACCTAACTTCTTTGCTTTCGCTGAATTTTGAGGTAGGGGTGTTACTGCCCGTTAATGCGGGATAAATCCCCATTCTAAAACCCGTACATACTCACCTTACAAAATTATATCAATAAAATTTTTAATACAATCTTTTTGTATAACTTTCTTCTAAAGAACGTGCAACATCTTCTTCTGAAGCATTCACTTTCGCATGCTCTAACAACATTTTTGCTGCTGAAGGTAACTCTTTTTTATGTAACCAAGATTCTGGATCCCATATCTTCGAACGAATAAACGCTTTTGCACAATGAATGTAACACTCTTCTATTTCAACAACAATTCCAAGCAACGGATTACGTCCATTCGCCTGCATTTCTTTCAAAATTTCTTCATCGTTTGTAATATACGCTCGGCCATTTATTCTAAGTGTCTCCCCAAGACCTGGAATAAAAAAGATTAGTCCTACACGTGGATTTGAAATAATATTCAAAATGGAGTCTATACGACGATTTCCTGGCCTTTCTGGAATGATAATTTTATTATTATTGAGTACGTATACAAATCCAGGTGCGTCTCCTCTCGGCGAGGCGTCACACTCCCCCAACTTATTTGCAGTAGATAATACTAGAAAAGGAGATTTAGAAAGGAAATCTACACAATGGTGGTCTAATGATGAAATAACTTTTTTCAATGCTCGCTCACTTGGTTTCCCCAATATTTTCCGTAACTCTTCCTCTGTTGAAATAATCGATTTTATTTCCATACGCTCTATCTCCACTTATAATCGCCCCTTTTTCTTTATTTTCCCAAAATTCAATACGAATATTGTATAATAAAATTTGCAGAAAGGGGAATTAAAATGACAGAGTGGTTAACAATATTTGATTCTGAAAGAAATACACTTGGGAAGAAATTACGCGATGAAGTGCATCGTGACGGTGATTGGCACGAAACATTTCATTGTTGGTTTGTAGAAAAAGATGCTAAAGATATATTCTTATATTTCCAATTACGCTCTAAAAATAAAAAAGAAGCTCCACTTATATGGGATATTACTTCAGCTGGACATATTATGCATGATGAAGATGTACAAATTGGTGGTCTTCGTGAAATCGAAGAAGAATTGGGGCTTTCCTTTCAAACTACTGATTTAGTATACAAAGGAATCTTTAAAATAGATTATGAAATTTCAAATCTTACTGATCGTGAATTTTGTCATATGTATTTTCACAATGTCATCAATCCACTTCCATTCGCACCAGGTGAAGAAGTAGACGATGTGATGAAAGTACATGCAACTTCTTTTCTACAGCTATTAAATGGTGAAATTTCATCTTTTACAGCTACTTCTGTTTTGAGCAATAAACCGATAACGATAACTTTTGATGATATTTATCCATATGATCTTGCATACTATGAATTTGTTGTTGAACAAGGAAAAGACTTACTAGAAAATAATAGTTTATAAATAAAATAGGACTCCTAGCATTATATTGCGTGGAGTCCTATTTTTCATTATTGCTCAAGTGCCTTCAATCTTTTCTCTACTCGTATGAATAAGCGAATGATTAGTACTAGCATAAAGATCATTATAGCTAACGTTGTATGGGAGTATCTAAACAGTATACTAATAACACTTCCAATTAACATCATGATGAATCCATTTTGCTTCATCACTTCTGCACTATACCTGTTACCCGCACCCCATAATTCCTTATTTTTCATAGATCGTTTCGTACGATAACCATATGCCGCATTAATATCGGTCGGTGGATTCTTTTGAAGAATAATTGCCGCAAATATAAAAATAATACTAATCAATATGCTTATTCCTATGTTTACTAGTGCATAAATCAATTATATCCCCCCTAACTTACACTTTCATTATACGACATAAACCTTATTTTCCCAATTCATAACACATTCACTTTCTTTCTTTTGATGTCTGGAACATACTTGGAAGTGTTACAAAACGTGCCCCTTTCGTTTTTAACTGCGGAATGATTTTGTCTAGTGCATCTACAGATCCTTGTAAATGCCCACCTGGTGTTGAATGTTGGAGGATGACACTTCCAGGAAATGAATTCCCTAACACATTATTTGTAATCGTATCAGCACTCACACCTTTCCAATCAACCGTATCAACACTCCACTGTACAATCATAAAATTTTGCTCCGTGGCCCATTTTAATTGATTTTCAAGTATTTCACCGTATGGTGGACGTATAAACTTCGGTGCATAACCAGCTAAACGATTTAATATTTCTTCCGTTTTTATAATTTGATTACGGTACTCATCCTCATTTACTTTCGCTAAGTTCGGATGACTATACGTATGATTACCAATTACATGCCCTTCATTCGCAATACGCTTTACTACGTTCGGAAATTTTTCTGCGTTTTCACCAAGTAAGAAGAAAGTCGCTTTTACATTATGTTGTTTTAACTTATCTAAAATTTTTGGCGTAAATTCTAAATCTGGTCCATCATCAAATGTAAGAGCTACTTCCGCTTTATTGTACGGTCCGGAAAATGCGTACGCATATTTTTCGACCCATGAAAATGGTGTCCACGATCCACGATCATCTGCTTTCATTTGTACTTCATAGTTTTGAGGGGTATATACGTATGGCAATGAACTTATATAGTCTCCATAATAAAATGAGTCATATGGCATATAGGCGTATGAAACATCTCGTTCTAGTCCCCAATGATATGGGGCAAACATTTGTGGCGAATAAAAATAATACATAATAAAAACCTCCCTAAAGTTTCATATGTGATTCATCTGCACTTTGTTAGAGAAATTGTTATTCATAAACAAAAAATAAGACTGTCCTTAATTAGGACAGTCTTGCTGCTTTATATTATTAATAAATCGATGTACTATCTTTCGGCAAAGCTTTCACATGTTTTAAATAGTTCGTCACTTTATCATCATCATCTTGCGGATATTGATATTCATACGTGTTAGCAATTTCGTTCGCCACTTCCCTAAATAAATCACCCATGACAAAGAATGAATCCCATATGTTTTCATATTCTGCATTAGAAAATGTTCTTTTAAATTGCTCCCACATATCTTCTTCAATATATTGCTCAAAATGCTTTCCAAACTTCCCTGTATTAACTGTAAAGTCTGTTTTCATACCAATATACCATTCTAGCATTACGATGAACATATCTCGCACTGGTCCTTCAAGCATTCCTTTTGCATAAGAAAGCTCCTCTCTCCATAACCCTTTTGCGATATTCGTACTACACCACCAAAATTCATTACAGCAATCTAAAAACTCTTTTTCTGTAGGCTTTTTTACTAAGTAATCTTTATCGCTTGCTGGCGGGAATTCTTCCAGACAATTATCTTTATCAAGAAGCAGTTTACTTAAACTATCTTGTCCAACGAACTTTTTTATTAACTCAACTGGAACTAGCGTTAAATCAATCCGATTCCCATCCATGAACTGCATTAAATATGGAAACTTCCCATCTTCATCTGGTGGAACTAACGACATTTCTTCTGGCATTTGTACAATCATTATTTCTCCAAATCTATGAATCCAATTATGATTAGACGTAAAAGATTGTATATCATTTACAACATACATAATATCATAGTCTTGAAAACAATCTCTTTTCACATTTGGATTTACACGCGATCCATTCATGATGACAGCTCGAATTCTTTCATCCTCTATTGCTGTATTTATAATTAAATCTAACATTTCTTTTTCAGTTCTCATCTACTTATAGCCTCCAATTTTTTAATATACAATAATGCTATGTATACTGGAGGTCCACGAGCTAATCTCGTTATACACGATACATGTTATAATTTTTGAAACTTCTTTCTCATCCTTTTCCCTCCTTACATCACTCTTTTACAACTGCCATTCCTTTCAATTTACCAATGCTTTCTACCATTCACCTTTAATTATACCGAAAATTCTGTCTCGAATACAAAAAATAAAGAAGGGACATCTACCCCTTACAGAATAGATATCCCTTCTTTTAAAGTTAAATTTAATTCCTATGGATTAGTAGACCAAAGCCCAGCAGATTTAATAAATGTACGTTTATTTAATTTCAGCTGCGCTACGATAAATTCTGCAATATCTTCCGCTTGCATTACTTTATCAGGGTTTCCATCAGTTAATCCTAAATCTACAGCCATATCAGTTGCTACTGTACTTGGAGTTAAAGCTGTTACACGAATGTTATGTTTGCGAACTTCCATCGCTAACGATTCTGTTAAACCAAGGACACCAAATTTAGAAGCACTATATGCACTTGTTACAGGTGCACCTTTTTGTCCTGCTGTAGATGAAATGTTAATGATATCACCAGATTGTTGTTCAATCATGCTCGGTAAAGCTGCACGAGTTGCATAGTATACACCCATTAAGTTTACTTGAATGATTTTTTCCCAATCAGCAACGTCTAGTTCTAAAAACTTACCGAATTTAGAAATACCAGCGTTATTAATTAAAATATCAATAGATCCTAAACCATTTTTTAACGTTTCAATCGCAGTTGTTACTTCTTCGTATGAAGAAACATCTGCAGTTGCAATAACAGCTTTTACGCCTTCTGCTTCTACTTCTTTCGCTACAGCTTTTAAGTTTTCTTCTGAGCGAGCTAAAAGTCCTACATTTACGCCTTCTTTCGCTAATGCAATCGCTACAGCGCGACCAATCCCTCTACCGGCTCCTGTAATTAAAGCACTTTTACCTTGTAATAATTCTGCCAAGTATAACACTCCTTAATCATTTCAGTTATGTATTATATTAAAATTGTATCTATGTTTATGTAAAAAGGCAATGATGCACTTTCATGTGCGTAGGTTACTTGTAGGTAACTATAGAAAGTTTTTATTTATAAGTTTCATTTTTTTACCATTATTCATGTAAAATAAAAACAAATCCAGCATAGGGGAGTGTATGAGTATGAAAAGCGAAGGAAAAGCTTATCAATATAATTGCAGTAACGGCAAATGCATTTTTAAAGAGAAATAGTGTTAGAAGGTTCTCCTTCTAACACTATTTCTCTTCATGATTCGGCATACGCACAATAAATTCAGTACCTTTTCCCTCCTCACTCTCCACTTTTATCTCTCCTTGATGAAGGTCGAGTACTTTCTTTACAATAGCTAAACCTAAGCCACTTCCTCCATAGGCACGATTTCGTGAAGAATCCGCTTTATAAAAACGTTCAAAAATATGTTGTTTCTGTTCTTCTGATATACCAATTCCTGAATCACGGATACGCACTTCCACTACTGTCTCATGTTCCTTTAACTGAATAGTAATCGTACCACCGCTTGGAGTAAATTTAATACTATTATGAATTAAATTAATCCACACTTGACTCATACTTTCTTGGTCAGCAATAACATGTACTTTTTCTAAATCTAGTTCTAACTCAATTTCTTTTTCAGCCCAGAGTGGTTCACTATTTAACACAATTTGCTTTAACTGTTGATCTAATCGATAGCTCACTCTTTCTGGTGTATACTCTTCTGATTCTAAAAGAGTTAGCTTTAGTAAATTTTGACTTAGTTTAGATAATCTCGTTGTTTCAGTTTCAATAATGGTAAGATAATGCTTTCTTTTTTCCTCAGAAAAATTATCTTCTTGTAGTGCTCTAGCAAATCCTTTTATAGAAGTTAATGGTGACTGTATTTCATGAGAAACATTCGATACAAATTCTTGTCTCATTTTCTCCATCGTATTCAGTTCATCTGTCATATCATTTATACTTTTTACGAGCACGCCAATTTCTCCATCATACTTTTCTTCATTTCGTATTTTTACGGAGAAGTCTCCTTTTGCAATTTTTTGTATCGGTTCAATAATAGTCCAAATCATCGCCTCTCGTTTTGGTCTCATTAATATTCCAATCAATGTCCAAATAAGAATAATAAATACAAAACCGACCATATCACTAATTAGAAAGGCAACAAACGGCGATACGTTTACGTCAAAAGCATTCAATATACTAGTTGCTACATAAAATGCGATAGACCAAATGATAGTAAGAAAAGAAAAGAGCGCTAATACCGCTCCAAATACTTTCAGCATCTTCAACTTACTCATTCGTTTTCTTTTTCTCATTTACTTACCTCTAAGCGATACCCTAATCCTCTTATTGTTTTAATACTAAATTTCGACTGCTCTTCTTGAAACTTCTCACGTAACCGATTAATATGAACGTCTAGTGTACGCTCATTCCCTTCAAAATCATATCCCCATATTTCTTCAATTAATTGCTCTCTCGAACAAGTTCTTCCCGATTTAGACCCTAAAGTAAAGAGCAGCTCAAATTCTTTTAACGGTAATGTAACCGTTTGTTCTCCAGATGTAACTTCGAATGTTTTACGATTTAATAATACATTTCCAACTTGAATCGATTGGGAAACTGTAATTTGGTAACGTTTCAATAATGCCTTTACTCTCACTACTAATTCTATAGGGTCAAATGGTTTTACAAGATAATCATCTGTCCCAAGGTGAAATCCTTTTACTTTTTGTGATGTTTCCCCTTTGGCAGTTAGCATCAGAACCGGGATATCATAGTATTTTCTTAATTCAAAACATACATCAAATCCATCCATATTTGGCATCATGATATCAAGAATAACCATATCGACTTTTACGTCATCCATTTTCTGAAGTGCATCTACTCCATCAATTGCCTCATATGTTTGAAAACCTTCTCGTTCTAAAAATACCGAAACGAGTTCTCTAATGTGTGGATCGTCATCTACTATTAAAATTTTAGGTATCAAAGGAACCATTTCCTTTCTACTTAGCATCTAATATATTGTTTAAAAATGAATCATCAGTTGAGTAAAATCCCACTGATGATTCATTTTATAATGCCCCCTCTTTAATTTTCAATTGCTGCGTTGCAAACTCACGATACATATCATGCGTCTGTAATAATTCATCATGCGTACCACTACCTGTAAGATTCCCTTTCTCAATAAAGACAATTTTATCTGCATCTACAACAGTAGAAAGTCTATGCGCAATCACTAACGTTGTTCTGCCTTTCATTAAGTTATTTAACGCTTTTTGAACGACAGACTCAGATTTACTATCTAAGCTTGAAGTCGCCTCATCTAACATAAGAATTTGCGGATTTCGAAGTAACGCTCGGGCAATGGCAATTCGCTGTCTTTGTCCTCCAGAAAGTTTCACACCGCGTTCTCCAACTTCTGTTGCATAACCGTTTGGTAAGTCATGAATAAATGCATCAACATATGCCATTGCAGCTACTTTTTCAATTTCTTCATCCGTTACTTCGCCCTCGACACCATAACAAATATTATCACGAATCGTTCCATCAATTAACGGACTATCTTGTGATACGTAACCGATTTGACGTCGCCATGACTCTAATGAATAACTCGTAATTGATTCTTTTCCTAATTTAATAGCACCACTAGTTGGCTCATAAAAACGTTCCAGTAATGAGAATAACGTTGTTTTCCCACTACCACTTGGTCCTACAATCGCTGTCACTTTTCCAGATTCAATTGTGAAATCAATATTTTTCAAAACTTGCTCTTCTTCGTTATACTCAAAATGTACATTTTCAAGAACGATCGGTTGCTTAGCATTTGTCACTTTCACACCAGTTTCATGATCTTCTACTTCATATTCTAAAATCGTACTAATTCTTTCCGTTGCACCAATTGCCTTTTGGAATTGTGTAAAGAACATAGATAATTGACTCATTGGCATTACAATTTGAACTAAATACAAAATAAACGCTACAAGTTCACCGGTTGTTAATGCACCGCTAGAAACTCGCATCCCGCCATACCCTACGATAATAACAAGTAGTGCCATTAAAACAAACGACATAACTGGCGAAATTAATGCTTGCACTTTTCCTTCTTTCAAACCAAATTGTAATAACTTTTGTATACCTGTATTACCCGTTTCATATTCTCTCTTTTCTGTATTTGAAGATTTCACTAAACGAATTTCTGATAACACTTGCGTTAACACACTTGTAAAAGATGCAGTTTCATCTTGAAGCGCTTTTGAAATCTTATACATTTTTCGTCCAAGTGGAACTAAAATTAACACAGACAACGGAATAACCGTTAAAAGTAACGCAGTCATTTTCCAATCTAAAACAAATAATACAATTAACGATCCAACAATTGAAATACCACCTGTTAATAAGTTTGACAAATGCTCAGAAATTAACGTTTTCACAACACCTGTATCATTCGTCATACGGCTAATAGTATCACCTGTTCTATTTTGATCGTAATAAGATACCGGCAAGATAAGTACCTTTTTCCACAAACGTTCTCTTAGTCCCGCTACAATCTTCTGCCCAATATAATTTAGTAAATATATAGACAACCCTGCCGCAATAGTTTGCATTACAAAGAAAGCAACTAACCCAACAATTTGTCCTGCACTAATTGAAGAAAGCGAAAAATTATCTACTAATCCTTTTGTCAGCATAGGAATAAATAAACTCGCTCCCGTAGAAAGCAAACTCATTAACAACGCAAAAACTAAAATTCCTTTCGGAGGATTTGTATCTTGAATAAGGCGTAAAAACTGCCTCCAACTCCCTTTTTTCTTTATTTCATTTCTAACTTCCATTCCTGTTCATCTCCTCATGTTAAACAAAACTGTTCTTTCTAAAATTAGAATACGATACAAATGTAAACTGAATGTAAACACACTTTTTCTATTTTTACAAAATATACATAAAAACTCATCTTTACAACAGATATAAACATCTGATATTATTACCTGGTACTTAATATTATTCTATGTAAATTATAGATAAATAATTTACAACACGATATAAATCTCCAGTTAGTGAAAGGAGTATCCTTTTTGCAAACAAATATACATTCTGAAAAGGAAACAATTATTTTTATTCATGGATTAGTTGGCAATCGTCGCGCCTTCAAAAAAGAGCAAAAACGATTTTCTGCCTCCTACAACATTATAACTTATGACTTATTAGGTCACGGTGATGATAAAGGAGAAGCAATCGACTTTTCATTACAGCGCCTCGTAGATCAATTATTAAACTTATATGAACAAGAAGGTATTAAAAAAGCACATATTTGTGCGCTAAGTTACGGCTGTTACATCTCTACAATTTTTGCACAAATGCATCCAGAAAAAGTATTAAGTATTTGTCATATTGGAGGACATTACAATAACCCTTCTCGTTTATATAATGTATTTCAAAATTTTTGGGAGAAGCGAGGAGATGAATACTCTAAATGGCTCTCTCAATACGCAAATACTATTTTTCCAAGCGGTATATTAAAAGCAAATCCGTTCGCAGTCATTTCAAGAAATATTTACTACCGTTTCGGATTACAATTACATTCATCCATAATTGCCCAGTCATTACGACATCGGTTAGAATTCGATTTAAAATCTAAATTAAAATCACTTCCTCACCCTATACTATGGGTAATGGGAGAACATGATCATCTCTATAAATCTTGTCTATTTGATTTGAAATCTATTTTGCCTAACGTTCTATATAAGGAAATACCGTTAGCGGGACATGCAGCGAACTTATTTCGTCCTAACTATTTCCATGACTTATATGATCGATTTTTAAATGGAAAGTTAAAATAAAAACTATTAAACTTCCAATTTATTCAACTATAAAAAGGCTTCCCAAGTTTCCTTGGAAAGCCTTTTCTCTATACGAAAAGTATATAAAACTACTTTTTCTTAGTATGCTTTTGTGTAACCTAATAGGTGCTTGCTCCAGTAAGAGTTACTTACAGAACTAATACGTACACCAGTTGCATCTGTTTCTGCACTAATGAACTGACCGTTTCCTAAGTAAACACCCATGTGAGAAGGACCTGATTTATAAGTATTTTGGAAGTATACTAAATCACCTGGTTGTGGATTGCTAGTTTTTGTTTTAGAGCTCCAGTATCCAGCAACTGTTTGACGAGCGCCTTTATGACCAGTTTGATTTAATACGTAGTGAATGAATCCACTGCAGTCAAAACCAGCAGGTGTTGTACCAGCAGTTCTGTATGGTGAACCATTTAAAGATCTAGCGAATCCAGCGATTGAAGATGTATCTCCACCTGTTGTTGGTTTTTGTACGTCTTTACCTGGTTGTTGAACGTTATTTGTAACATTATTGTTATTTGTAACGTTGTTTACTCCGCCTTTTACAAACTTAACGAAGTCTGCACTTACGTAACCTGTGCGGCCGTTATGGTTAATTTTGTACCAACCATTTTCAGCACCAGTAACGTTTAATACTTTACCATTTGTTACTCCACCGATTACAGCGTTGTATGTAGCTGGGCCTGTACGTACTTTTAAAGCACCAGTGTTAACAACATAAGAACCACCAGTTTGAACTGTTGTAGTATTGTTGTTTGTAGTTGGTTGTTGTGTTTCGTTAGATACAGCAGAACCACCTTTTGTTACGAAGTCTTTGCTTACGTATCCAGTTCCACCATTGAAGTTGATTTTAAACCAATCTTGTACTTCACCTACAACTTGTACTGTTTTACCTTTGTTTACAGAACCTAATACTGTATGAGATGTACTTGGGCCTGTACGTACGTTAAGTGAAGAAACGTTTACTGTGTAAGTACCTGTTCCTTGTTGAACAGTCGTTCCTGTTTTGCCACCAGTCGTTACGAAGTCACCACTTACATAACCTGTTTGACCATTTACGTTTACTTTGAACCAACCATTTTCTTGTCCAACTACTTGTAGCACTTGGCCTGACTTTACTTTAGAAATAACGTTATGTCCTGTACCAGCACCTGAACGAACATTTAATACATCAGCAGTTACTGTGTATTTTAATTCAGAAGTTGTTTCTACAGTTTTTGTTTCAGTTACAGTCGTTTGAGTTTGAGTTTGAGTTTGAGTTTGTCCATTAATTTCTTTTAGCGCTTCATTTGAAACTTGTGCATGAGCAGAATCCATTCCTGGAACTGCAACGCCAGCTACAGAAGCTGCTGCTAAACCTGCAATTACTTTTTTCATAAGTTGTCTTTACTTCCTTTCCCTACTATCCTCTTAAAAAAAACTAAAACTTTAATACTTTACAATATTATCAAAGTAAAATATTCATCCAGTTCCATTTTTTAGCAAGAGTTTTATTTTTCACACAGAGTTCATTTTAAATGAACGAAGTGAAATCTGTGTGAACTTCATGTGAACTTTATCATTAATTATAGTATTTTTGCAATGATTTTTTCAAATTTCTCATATATCGCATGAAAATTCGACATTCCATTTAATATCTCAATATAAAACATCCCTTTTCTATCTTCTATAAAAAATTCTATTAACCTAATACAAACCACATTATGTATTTCCTTATAAAGCTCCTTACATGAAGTATACTTTCATCATGACAAAAATCACTCTATTTATCAATAGTATAATATTTTTAGAAAACTAAATTTCTATACTATCTACAATTTTGAAATAATTTGACGAATTGTAAGATTTATTTCAAAAAAGCCATTTCTCCTTTAAAGAAAACACACACTATATCAACTGTTCTCTTTTTCCCATAATGGAATTTATAGGATATTTATAGTATTATATACATATCTTAATAAAAAAGAATTTTAGCGAATTGATTAAAGTTTCATTCCCTTATAAAATGAAACTTTAATCAGTAAGGGTTTTATACATCCTCCGCTAATTATTAACCCTCACCACTCGGGCTGCCCATTAATACGGAGTTTTATTGGAATAAAAAGAGGAGGCATATTTGTGAGAAATATAATAGATGATCCAATACAAAAAAATATAGAGCTATACTATGCTTTTATTCAATTCGTTTCAATGATAACATTACAAAAAGTATCAGCTATTGAAACACGTAAAAACGAATTAAAAAATCAGATGAAAAATGCAGGACAAAAAAACCCTTATTACGTATAAAAAAGGTGAACAGGTTATATTCCTGTTCACCTTTTATCAAATTATTTATAAATTTTCACACGGTCCTCTAGCGGTTGGAATTCTTTTTCACCAGCATGTACTACCGGTTTACCAAATGGCATTTGTGCAATAAGTTTCCAATTCTCTGGAACATCCCACTCTTTTCTCACTTCTTCATCAATTAGCGGATTGTAATGCTGTAACGTAGCACCAAACCCTTCAATTTCTAAAGCTGTCCAAATTGCAAATTGTAACATTCCTGATGATTGCTGAGACCAAGTTGGGAAATTATCTTTATATAATGCAAAGTTAGCTTGAAGGCTTTCCACTACTTCACTGTCTTCAAAATATAAAACCGTTCCATAACCACTTTTAAATGCATTCATTTTTTCTTCAGTAGGTGCAAAGTTATTTTCAGGTACAATTTTTCGTAACGTTTCTTTCGTAATATCCCATAATTTATCATGTTGTTCTCCTAATAAAACAACAACGCGAGCACTTTGAGAATTAAAAGCTGAAGGTGTATGTTTTACAGCATGATAAATCACTTCTTGAATTTTCTCATCAGAAACTACTTGCTCTTTACTAATTGCATAAATAGATCTTCTGTCTTCAATTGCTGAGTAAAAATCTTTTGCCATCATAATTCCCTCCAATTTTCAATTGAGGCTATTTCATATGTATATATCATATTACGCCCCTCAAACTTATTATTAATAAGCTTATAACTTTATAATATCACAGCAACAAACAAACTCAAATAATAACACTTATATTTAGAAGCTTTTTCCTTTTTAAAATAAAAATAAAAAGACTGTTTGTTGTTATCTAAAATTAGTAACAACAAACAGTCTTACTTATGTAGCGATCTAGATTCGTATTTTACTTACTTAATTAACTAATCCAAATGCATACGACATTAACTTATTTGTCTCTGTAAAACGTTTTGTTTTACTTGATGTCCCCATGACCACTGTAATAATTCGATTATCACCTTGCTTTGCAGTCCCAGTAAAACAGTATCCTGCGCTATCTGTAAATCCAGTCTTTAGTCCGTCCATTCCTTCTATATATAAACTTTTATTATTTTTGTTTAACATGTCGTTTGTGCTTATAACATTAATATTATTAAATGCTAGCTGACTTTGACGTAAGTGAGTCACTTCTAATATTTCCGGATAATCTTTTATAAGATGATACGCCAATTGCGCTACATCAGCAGCCGTCATTTTTGTTTCACTTCCATCTGGCTCTTGTAATCCAGAAGCATTTGCAAATTTAGCATGTTCCGACATTTTTAACTGTTTCGCTTTTGCATCCATAAGCTGAACGAAATCTTTCTCCGATTTTGCCATATGTTCTGCTAAGGCCACAGCCGAATTATTAGCTGACTCAATCATTAATGCATGATATAAATCTTTAACAGTTAATGTGTCATTAACTTGTACTGGGATTCTCGCTCCTTCTGTTTGTGCCGCCTTCGCACTCATTTTTACTGGATCTTCCCAGCGAACTTTCCCGTTATGTATACTCTCTAGTAAGAGATACGCTGTCATCATCTTAGACATACTAGCCGGTGCAAAAGCTTCATTTTCATTATATTGATAAATAATATCTCCATCACTCGCATCGATAATCATAGCTGCTTTTGCGTTAATTTCTGGTGGGATGTACTTTGGCGGGACTACTTTTTCAGTAAATCCTACTTTAGGTAGTTCTGCCACTTGCAAAGGTTGTCCCTCTACATTCGCTATGCTCTTTTGATTTCCTTGGAATAAGAACCAACATATCCCTAAAATAATAACTAATAGGACTGTCATCCTTCCCCATTTTAACCGATTCATTTCAAAACTCCTTTAGCAAACCTTTTATACACTCATATTTAACCTTAACAACAATTCCTTTATATAGTCAAGGTAAAAGGTATATTTATTCATATACAGCAATGATTATTTTAATTTATTTATGTTAAACTTACAATATTGAAACGTAAGAATATTCAATAATAAACTCTCGTAAATAAAGCGAAACTTTAATCAGCCCCCCAATCGGGCTACCCGTCAAATAGCGAGATAAACTATTTAATAGAAGGGATTCATACAAATGCTACTTCCAAAATCATTAAAATACGGAGACACAATTGGGATCTACTCCCCTTCTTCACCAGTAACCTACACTTCTCCAAAAAGATTTGAACGAGCAAAATCTTACTTACAACAGAAAGGGTTTCATATATTAGAAGGTTCATTAACAGGTCGATATGATTTTTATCGTTCTGGTAGTATACAAGAGCGTGCTGAGGAGCTAAATGTCTTGATAAGAAATCCTAATGTTTCTTGTATTATGTCAACAATTGGTGGGATGAATTCAAATTCAATATTACCTTATATTGATTATGATGCTTTTCTAAAGAACCCTAAAATAATGATTGGGTATTCAGATGCAACTGCTTTATTACTAGGAATTTACGCCAAAACAGGAATCCCTACATTTTATGGACCAGCTCTCGTCCCTTCCTTTGGCGAATTTGAACCTTTTGTTGATTGTACATACAAATATTTTTCTGAAACTTTACTACATGATCATTCTCTTCCTTATCATATAAAACAACCATTATTTTGGTCAGATGAATTTATTAATTGGGAAGAAAAGACGAAGGAGAAAGAACTTCGACCAAACGATTGGATTTCAGTAATTGATGGAAAAGCTACTGGGCGTATTATTGGCGGGAATTTAAACACGATACAAGGAATTTTGGGTAGTCCCTATATGCCACATATTCAAGAAGGCGACATTCTCTTTATTGAGGACAGTTCAAAAGATGCAGCTACTATTGAAAGAAGCTTTTCATTACTTAAAATTAACGGTGTATTCGATAAAATTTCAGGTATTATTCTTGGAAAACACGAGCAATTTGATGATTGTGGTACCAATCGAAAACCTTTTGAAATACTATTAGAAGTACTTCAAAATCAAAGAATTCCTTTTCTAGCTGACTTCGATTGTTGTCATACACATCCAATGATTACCATACCTATCGGTGTTCAAGTAGAGTTGGATGCAAAAAATAAATCGATACATATTGTAGAACCTTGGAAAAAATGAATGCATAGCTTCTATTGTTTTACAATAAAAGCCATGATACTATGTAATTTGGAATGTGAAAGGTTAAACAAAATACGTTCCAATATATATCATTAGAAAAATTAGGTATAAATATATATTTATATGCAAAAGAGAGTGAATAAATGAAACCAACTATTAAAAATTACGTATTTTTACATGTAGCTTTTTTGATATATTCTATCATTATGGTTTACATGAAATGGGCAGCTAAATTCCCCATTGCTTCCATCTCATTTTTTGTTGCTTATTTCGGACTAGTTATACTTTTATTCGGATATGCAATTTTATGGCAACAAGTAATTAAACATTTCGAAATTTCAAAAGCATATTCACATCGCGGAATTATTATACTATGGTCAATGCTTTGGTCAGTATTTCTATTTGGAGATACGATTCAGTGGAATCATTTACTTGGTGCGGCTATTATTATCGTCGGAATTGTGGTGGTGACAAAAGATGAATAGTTATATGTTATTATTTATTTTCGGGATAATTTTAGCTAATTACTCACAAATATTATTAAAAAAAGCTACTTTGCAACAATACGATTCTAGAATAAAAGAATATGTGAATCCTTATGTTATTATCGGCTACTCTTTATTTGTAATTAACGCCGGATTAAATGTTATCGCCATGAAGGGCATGGCATTAAAACAAGCATCAGCATTAGAATCCTTAAGTTATATCATCATATTAATTTTCGGTTGGTATTTCCTAGGAGAAAAAATAACGAAACGTAAACTCATCGGCAACATGATTATTATCGTTGGTGTAATCGTTTATTGTATCCAATAGTAAAAAGCTCCGTTTATCACAAACGGAGCTTTTTACTATTGACCTAAATTTTGCACTTTATCTTTCAAATCTCGAACTTGATCTACCGTCTGCATAAGCTCAGAGTTTTTAAATTGCTCTACATCCACTTTGCCTTCTTCTATCTTTGTCTTCGCCGTATCAATTAACGTATTTAACTTTTCGTTATATCCGACGATTTGTTGATGAAGATCCTTTGCTACATCAGGTGGCGTTAATTCATTGAATGCGGGTATATCTTGTTTAATTTCACTAAGCTTCGTTTCTAATTCTTTTCGAGCCTCGCTATCATTAACGGCCTTTTCTGCTAATGCTGGTGCATCATTTGCAAATGCACTTATTTCATTTACATAGTCTGTCGCCTTTTGAGCATAATCTATGGAGTTCTTTCCTTCTTCCACTATTGAACATCCCATTAAACCAATTGAAACTATGAATACTAATACAATTGATTTTATTTTCATTTTAGACCCCCTTCGTCCTTATAATTGTCTGTAATTTTCTCTATACATAACTTCTAGCTAAATTGTTTATAACCTTTTTCAAATAGCTATTTACCCTCTTACATGCCCTATTATCGTTACAACATCTATTTCTATATGTACGCTTATAATATCTTCAATTATATCCATATACCCTTGTCCTATAGCTGTTCCATAGTGTAATGTAAGCCCCTTCTTTTCATACACTGACTTTGGCACTGAAAAAATAAATCTCCTCAAGTTTCTTTCATCAGCTGGTTCCATAATTAAAACAATCCCATCCTCATCAAACATATACGCTCGCCCTCCAACTTTACATTCACTATGGCTCAGTATTGCCTTGGTCAGCAAAATTTAAAACATAATAAGTTAAGATACACTCTGCTCTATCATAAAGTGAAACTTTAATTAGCCCTCACCAGTCGACTCTTTATCGGCAAATAGCGGGATAAAAATAAAAAGCATTCATTCTTTTTTGTTAAGAATAAATGCTTTTTAAAAAATCAATTTCTAACTCTAGCATCTTTTTTTGACGAGGTTTTACTTTCCTTACGGGAACTCCAGCGTAAATATACCAATCATCTAAACTCTCTTTTACCATACTCATCGCGCCGACTGCCGTACCTTCTCCTACAATTACATTTGGAAAAATAATAGAATTAGCACCAATAATCACATGTTTTTTTAAAATAACTTTTTCTGCTTTCACATTCCTATATTGATTCGGGACGGTTGGCCCCATTAATGTATTTCCACTGAAATCATCAAGTACTGCATATACGATTGTTTTAGCTGAGATGTTTGCAAAATCATGCATTTCAATCCCAACTTCCCCTCCATATAACGCTGTATACGCTGATATGTGCGAATAACTTCCAATTGTGATTTTGCCACTTAAAATGCAAAAATCATCAATTCTTACATGATTGCCAACTGATATAGCACTCGGATTATATATACTTGCTTTTTTACTAACCAATACATTTTTCCCAACAGATAAAAATCCAATTTCCTTTAGTTCTTCTTGACTATAAAAACTATTCATCTACCGACACCACCTTCTGCTCTAAACAGATTACAATTTGCTCTACTAGTTCTTTCGTCATTCCTTCCCATAAAGGTAAACTTACGATTCGTTTTGCTATTTTATTCGTCTTTGTTAAATCTGTAGACTTATAGTTTTTAAAAAGAACTTGTTGGTGGCAAGATGGTGAAAAGTATAATCTAGCTTCTATTTTCTGTTTTTTCAGTTCTTCTATTACTTGTATGTTGCGAACTTCTTCTGGACAAATGATAGGCATAAATTGGTGAATAACTGCTTCTGTCTTTTGGACTTTCCACCCTTTTTTCATTAACCCAGTATTTTGTAACAACTGTTTATACCATTCAGAAATACGAGTGCGTTCTTTTAATTTTTGATCCCACTTTTTTATAGTCGCAATCCCAATAGCTGCTGCGTATTCAGACATTTTACAATTAAACCCCATCATCGTGCATTCACGATTTCTATCAAATCCGAAATTCCCCATTCTTTTAATACGTTGTATATCTTCTTCGTTTTTACTATATATGAGCCCTCCTTCACCAATTCCGAAAGGCTTTGTTGCATGAAAGCTATATACGATCATTCCACTAAAATCTTGACCGTAATGCATTCCTCCATTCATTAAACCAAATCCCGGCGCCGCATCTACGACAACCGGAATCCCCTTCTTCTCTAATTCTTCATATTCTTCTAAGTTCATCCATGATCCAAAAGTGGCGTACGGGACAACAATCGCAACCTCTTCTTTTAATTCTTCTATCTTATGCAAAAGTACGGTTTTATCCATATACCAATCATCTATTGAAATATCAATAAAGTAAGGTTCCAATCCACACCAAATAGCGGCTAAGGCAGTCGCAGGGAATGTAAAGCTAGGCATGAGAGCATACTTTCCCTTTCTTCTTTTCTTTAGTTGAATAGCCGCCATTAACCCTAACGTTGCGTTTGCTACTGTTGTAACAGCTCCCCTGTTTTGAAAAAATGACGACATAATTGTTTCCTCAAAACGTTGATTTATAGGTCCATAATTCGTATATATGTGAGATGTATCAATTTCCTTCAATTCATCCAAATACTCACTTACAGGTACAGTTGAAGCACGTAAAAAAGGAATACTCTCCATATCTATCTATTCCTTCCTATCATTTTCGGACAATATAGAGCATATCTGTTTCAGATAATCCAAATTTCCTAGCACTTTTCATTCCTTGTTTTTCCGCTATGTTATATAATTCTACCTTAAATCCTGCATTCATTAATCGTTGAATAAATCCCGATTGATTGTAAATTCTCACATGATCTTCTTGACCAAAAGCTAATTTCCTCAATTGTGGTGTTACAATTAATTCATTCTCTATAATAAAATCTACATTCATTACGATCGGTACTTGAATAATTCCCCATCCATTTGGCTTTAACACTCTATATAACTCTCGCATTGCTTTGTCATCATCAGGAACGTGTTCTAACACATGGCTACATACTATTACATCAAAAGTATTACTATCATATGTAATCCTTGTAACATCAATTTCCTTCATTAATGGATCCTTTGGTTCTAAGTCACCACATACATACGTAATATTTTTATACTCGTTAAACCAATCTCTTAACTTTGCTTCAGGTGCAATATGAAGCATAGTATATTTTCTATTTAACAAG
The DNA here is from genome assembly GCF_053557995.1 of Bacillus sp. XB1. Lineage (NCBI taxonomy): Bacteria > Bacillati > Bacillota > Bacilli > Caryophanales > Bacillaceae > Bacillus > Bacillus sp. XB1. Next base: position 1,805,654 of record NZ_JBNRIL010000001.1, read on the forward strand.
TCCGTTTCCGTTTCAATGTACGCACGGTACAATCTTTCACGATCCATCGAATTACAAACTGGACATATCCCTGTATCTTTATTCCACATTTCAAATTTATATTTCGGAAAATCATAATGTGCTGGCCAAGGTGAAAATTTTTCAAATTGTTGATTGCAATATTGACAATAACAACATTCTTTCTCGAACATATGAGCAACTAACTTGTTTAAGCCTTTTTTTATCTTTTCATTATAAATTTGATCTAGTTCGCCATTTCTTACTGCATCCTTAACTATAAATCCCGCATTTTCTAAACAATAAGATAAACTCTCTTTATACTCACTTTCGGAGCTTAAAAACCCACTATTATATGCATCTATAATTAATTCAATCCACTCTTCAATTGTCATTAAAATAAAATGCATTTGTTTTTGATTTTGTCCACTATGCTGTCTAAAATAACTAAGAGGTTCATGTATATAAACTACTTTTCCTTTCCTCATCATATCTAGCCAAGTTGCAATGTCATTAATAGCGGAATAAGCCTTTCCTTTAAAATATCCAAACTTCCCGTCAAACAAATTCCGATTAAACAAAACTGTTGTCGGCTCACCAACTACATTTTTCAAGTTTTTTAACATATAATTTCCTAATTCTTTTCCTTCAAAAAGTGTAGTTTCTTTCGCGATTTTCATATTTAATGTTGAAGGTGGTAATATCTCTCCATTCTCATCAATCAGTTCACGATATGACGTTACAAATGAAATATTTTCTAACGTCAAAAAGTATTTCATCATTCTCTCGATCTTTTCATGATGAAATAAATCATCATCTAATAAAAAGTTTATATAGTCCCCATTCGCAAGTTCTACACACTTATTAAAGTTTTCGGCAACTAACGGCGTTTCATTTTTAACATATGTAATACACTCATATTCACGTAAGTACAGTTGAATCATAGCATTGACTTCATCATTTGTACTGTCGTCAGAAATAATAATTTCAATATTTTCATATGTTTGATTCAAAGCGCTGTTGAGTGCTAATTCCAAGTAATAAGGTCTATTGTATGCAGGAATAAGTATACTTACTTTCGGTAAAGAAGAATTATTATTTATATGTTGTTTTTTCTTTTCTATGTTTATTTTCTTCGCTCTAATTTTTTGGTAATAGTCTAATGTATATAATATTGATGATGGAACTATCCTTCTTGCATAATCTAGAAAATTAGTTATCGCTTTGTCTAACTCTTTTTCAGTGGATAAGAAACCATATTGTTCTCCTGCTATAATACTGTGTGAAAAATCTTCTAACCCATCCATCATTTTATTAGATTCATTTAACTGTTGATCTGGATGTAATCGAAAGTAACTAAGTGTCTCTGCTATATATACAGCTTTTCCTTTACTTAATAAAGATAACCATGAAGCTATATCTACGTTACATAAATACCGCCTCTTATCAAAAATCCCAAACGGTTCTTGTAAATCATTTTTACGAAATAAAACTGTTGTCGGTTCTCCAATATAATTTTTTTGATCCACAATTACCTTATTTCCTAATTCTGTTCCCGCTATAATGGTATCCTCTTCAAATAAACGGACAGTCGAATAAATATGTCGTAGCTCTTTTCCTTTATCATCAATGACTTGACGATGAGATGTTACAAGCTTAATTTCATTATCTAAATCATCGAAAAAATACTTCATCATTTTTTCAATTTTATTCACATGAAATACATCATCATCCATTAAAAAATTTATATATTCACCGTTCGCTTCATTAAATAACATTAGCGCATTTTCAAATTGTCCGAGAGTTGATCTATTTTTTATATAAATAATATTTGAATGATCACATAAGTATTTTTGTAACACTTTTTCTGTTTCATCATTCGTGCTGTCATCTCCAACTATAATTTCTATATTAGGGTACGTTTGTTCTAACACACTACATAGCGCCTTTTCAAAGTAACGAGGACGATTATACGTAGGAATTAATACACTTACCAACGGAAGTTGCTCTACCACCTCTTCAGTTCTTTCAATACGAGTTCTCATTTTAACTCTCTCACCTCTTCGCATATTATTTATATACGCGACACAAAAATCACATTACTTTAACTGTATGGAGCCTATATACTTTTATGCAAACATGAAACAAATTATCATACTTTTCGTTCCTGAATAAACATATTTAATAATGCGGACATTTTATTTGCACCTTTTTTATTCATATGATCACTATCATAAAAATCATCATCACAAAATAATGGTGAATCAAATAGATCTATAATTTGAAAAGAATATTGAGTTTGAAAATCATTTATAACTTTATAAAAATCTTCTTTTAATTTCTTACTACTACAATTGAAATAATGTGAAGTAACTGGGAATACAACAATTAATGGTTTTATATCATTTTTTAACAGTAATTCTAAATATTTTTTAAAAATTATTTTATTTTCAACTAAAGTTTGAGGATACGCCAATTTAGCATGTGAAGCTGCTCTTATTTTCCCGTGTTCTTCAAAAGGAATATGAAGAGGAGTAGTATTCCATTCAGCATTTACCCAAGGCAGTATCAATGATTCATCTTTTAGTTCATCTAATAAAATATATTCAAAATGCAAATTAAAAATAGAAAGAAGTGGTTTCGGAGTATTTAGATGGGAGAATCCATCAGTGGGTAGAGGAGAGTGAACTACAGTATGATGACCATCTTGAAACAATGGATAATATACTTTGTGAATTCTATATGATTCGGAGGATAACGACATATCAAAGTAAAACGAGAAATAGGCTATTCCTATTAAACAATATTGAAATGAATGATTGTTTGATAAAAGTTGTGACGCTATTAAATAATCATAGTATAGATCTTGCGATGGAAGTGTTAATTTTATTGACTTTTTTGAGAGAAGCTCCGTACTTATGCCACAATGCGGATAAGACAAACCGGTAGCAAACAATTCATACGTCGGATCACTCTTTGCTTTTTTCATAGAAATGTATAAAGACATAAGATCCGGATTTATTTGATAGATAGAAATTAATTTATCCTTCCATTCATACATGTATTTTGTTAAATTAATAATTTTTGAACTTTGCACGCCCCTATTTATCAAATCATTTGTAAGTTTTTCTGCGTCCCCTCTCCAAATGACTATATATTGAAAAGAACTTTCTATACGAACAACATCTGAAACGTCCACAACATGAACTATTGTTTTACATTTATTTTTGTCTAACGTATTTCGAATCCTATCCCCTGATAATTCATCACTTAAAACAATGATTTTATATTGTTCCTTCATGTACATCCCCTCCATTATATGTATAATATGAAATTCATTTTTAATTCGTAACAATCATATACACCTGCAATCTAACAAAAAAAATAGCTCCACCATTAGGCGTAGCTATTTTTGCAATTATTGCTTATTCAAATTATATTCCTTTATCTAACTCATAAAGTTTACGATACTTTTCATTTTCTTTCAGAAGTTGTTTATGACTACCTTGCATGACAATTTGGCCACGATCAAGGAATATAACTTCGTCTACATGTTCTATTCCTACAAGATGGTGCGTAATCCAAATAACAGTCTTTTCTTCCGTTGCAGAAAACATTGTTTCAATTAAAGACAATTCTGTTTTTGGATCTAAACCGATAGTCGGTTCATCAAGTACAATAATTGGTGTTTCTTGCATAAGAGTTCTAGCAAAAGCAACCCTTTGTCTTTCCCCACCAGAAAACCGCTTTCCCATTTCATGCATTTTTGTTTGTAATCCGTCTGGAAGAGAAGTAACATGTGAAGCTAATTGTGCTTTCTCTAAAGCTTTCCATATCTCTTCATCCGTCGCCTCTGGTTTGCCAATTCGTACATTATTTCCAATTGTCGTATCAAACAAATGCGGCTTTTGATTTAATACAGAAATATATTTAGATAAAAGATTCGTATTAGCTCGTTCACCATTTAGTACAACTTGGCCATTTACTGGGCTTAACGCCCCTGTTAACAATTTTAGTAAAGTAGATTTCCCTGTCCCACTTCTCCCTAAAATAGCAATTTTCTTCCCTGCTTTTATTTGTAATGATACATCTTTTAATACAATCTCATTACTATCTGGATAACTATACGATACGTGATTCAGTTCAATATCTACATGTTTTGGTTCAATATAATCTTTCTCTCCATGCAAATCCGTTTCATCATGTAAAACACTATCACTTTCTACGCCATTAAGACGATGGGTAGATTCTACATACGACGGTATTCGATCGATGGCATCTGCAATAGGAATAAGCGCGTTCGTTACAGATAAAGTCATTAATACGAAAGCTGCGATAACTGTAGGAGCAATTTGTTCACTTGCCGCTTCATTCCCAGTCCATATGATCATCGAAATAACTACAATACCTACTACTAATTGAATGATACTGTCCCGAATATGATACCAGCGTTTCACTCTCTTTTCGATTTTTAACAACTGATCATTTTGTTTTACATACTCATTAATAAATTCATCTTTACGACCACTTGCTTGCCAATCGGATAATCCAAAAACAGCATCTGTCAGTTGTTGATACAAACGGTTTCTTCCTTGCTTTAAAGTAACATGATGTTTCTTCATCAAAAGTAATGATACAAACGGAAGAAGAAAAACGATAATAGCTAACATACAACCTACAATAAGTGCAAAAACAAAATCAAATGCACCGATAACAAGTACGAAGATACTATAAACAACTAGCGCTAATATGCTAGGAAATATTGTACGTAAATATAGGTTTTGCAAATGCTCTATATCTTCGGATAACACTCCTAACATATCACCCGTTTGAAATCGAGAACGGAAAAATAACGCCTGTGGTTCTACTATTCTATATAGCCTCGTTCTCATTTTTTCTAATATACGTAGTACGACATCATGTCCGACTAAGCGCTCTATATAATGAAATACAGCTTGCCCTATACTAAACGCTCTTGTTGCAACAATAGGAACATATACAGCCATTACATTTTCTGGTCTAAGGGCAGATTTTGAGATCAAATAACCTGAAATAAAAAGTAACATCGCTCCTGAACTAACTCCAAGAAGACCAAGGAAAATAGTTAAAGTCATTCTACCTTTATTTTGTTTTATATAAGGTTTAACCCAGTTACTCATTTCTCTCCCCTCTCTTCCCTATGAAAATGTAATGTCTCATTCTCTAAAAGTTCTTCATACGTCCCACTTTCTTTCATTTCCCCTTTATTTAAAATAAGAATATGGTCCATTTGTTTCATCCAATGTAGACGGTGGGTTGCTAAAAATACTAACTTTCCATTAAATAGACGTAACATCGCTTGCTTTATTTCAAATTCGGTTTCAATATCAAGATGTGCCGTAGGCTCATCTAATAAAATGATTGGTTTTTTACTTAAAAGCGCACGCGCCATAGCAACACGCTGTTCTTGTCCGCCACTTAGCATACGTCCACCTTCTCCAATTCTTTCGTGCATCCCATTTGGAAGTGATGTAACGAGTGAACGAAGGCCGACTTCATTAATAACTCTTTCAACTTCTTCATCTGTTGCATTTGTTTCATAAAAACGAATGTTATCCTTTAATGAAAGCGGAAAAATATAAGGTTGCTGCGGAATATAAGCGATATTTTTTTGCCAATCTTCACGAGTAGATCCATCAACTTCTACACCATTTACTAACATCTTTCCACTCGAAGGAGATAAAAAACCTGCTAATACGTCGATTAACGTCGATTTGCCTGCACCACTTTTACCAATAACACCAATAGCACCGTTACCTTCCCAAGTAAAATTAATTCCTTCTAATATAGCCTTTTCAGATTCAGTATTATTAACTTTGATGTCTTGTAATTTCAAGCTACTAGAGGCATTCCATACTATATCTTCATTTAAATCTTTCTTTTGTATTCCTTTTTGTTGTTGCAAAATCTCTTCTATTTGCTCCATCGCAATTTGTCCATCTAATGTCGCATGATAATTTGCTCCCACTTGTTTAATCGGCAGAAAATATTCCGGAGCTAAAATCAAAATTGTAAGGGCTGGTAATAGTATAATCGTTCCATCTATTAAACGTATCCCTAATCCAACTGCCACAAACGCAATTGATAAACTCGTAAAGAAATCTAATGCAAAAGAAGAAAGAAAAGCAACTCGCAAAGTACGCATCGTTGCTTTTCTATACCTTTTACTTACTTTTTCAATCTTTCCTTCGTGCTGTTCACTTTTCCCTAAATACTTTAATGTTTCTAAACCTTTTAACGTATCTACAAAATGGTTCGAAAGTACACGATATATCTCGTACTGACTATCTGCCATTTTTTGCGCTGCTAATCCGAGAAGAATCATAAATATGATCACGATAGGAATCGTTACAACTAAAATGATTCCAGACTCAATATCTAGCGTAAAAACATATAGTACAATTAGACCTGGAACGATGCTACTTCTAATCATTTTAGGAATCGTTAATTCAATATATGTTTTAAATTTCTCAATCCCTTCAATTGATAAGGTAACCAGATGACCAGTCCCAACAGTTTGAACATACCTTGGACCTAATGTGAAATATGCCTCTACTAGTTGTTTTCTTAGTAACGACCCTGTTTTTTCAGCAAAACGTTCCACTAATATTTGTGATGTTCGAACTACTATATGACGCGCTGCAAACGCGATACCAAAATAAACAATTTCACTTAATATTGTTTGTACTGTCTCTCCATGAAATAAAAACGTAATAGCTCGTGCTAAAAAGATTGTTTGCGCAATAATACTAAAAGCTTCTAAAATACTAATAATCGTTAACGCTACATATAAAATACGGCTACCGGGATAAGACGGAAGTCCTCTTTTTCTTTTCATTAGTACTCCAAATCGTTGTCTGACTTAACAGGTTGTCTAAATACATAATAACTCCATATTTGACTTCCGATAACGAAAGGCAAAATAGCAATCGCAAAGTAAGTCATAAGTTTTAATGCATAAGCTCCTGATGCTGCGTTGTAAATTGTCAAATCATTCATTGCTCCTAAAGAGCTAATCATAACACGTGGGAACATACCGATAAATACACTCGCACTTAGTAAAATGATTGTTAAACTCGTCATAAAGAAAGCCCAACCATCTCTTCTTCTTTTATTTAATAAAGTGGACACTAATAGTGCTACAAAAGCTCCGATTGGCACCATAATCCATTCTGTTCCATGAGCAGTGAAAATGTCGGTTTTCCATAACCCCACACCAGCAAAAACAAGAAGTGTAATTAATGAAAATGGTGCAATTTTTATTGCAGCAATTCGTGCACGTTCTCTCAATTTACCAGTTGTACGTATCGTAAGAAATTGTAATCCGTGAACAATACATAGTAGGAGAAACATTACTCCTCCAAGTAACGCAAATGGATGAAGTAATTGCAGGAATCCACCTACAACATTTTTACTCTCATCAATAGGTACACCTACCATAAAGTTTGCAATCGCAACTCCCCAAAGGATAGGAGGTAACATACTTCCAATAAACATTCCCCAATCCCATGCACTCTTCCATTTATGATTATCTATTTTCGCACGAAATTTAAAGGAAACACCTCTTAAAATTAAAGCAAGAAGCATAAATACAAACGGAATATAAAAACCACTAAATAAAGTTGCATACCAGTGCGGAAATGCCGCAAACATCGCTCCGCCAGCACAAACAAGCCATACTTCATTCGCGTGCCAGAACGGTCCTATTGTATTTAAGTAAACTCGTTTTTCAAAATCATTCTTTCCTAAAAACCTCGAAACCATTCCTACCCCAAAGTCGAAACCTTCCAGTACGAAGAATCCAACAAACAAGATTGCAATAACTAAAAACCATAACTCATTAAGAGATAACATACTCTTCCTCCTTATCAAATGGATCATGGCTTTGATAATCCTTTTTCGTTTTCTTATTCGTGTGGCCCTTAATGGTACGAACAAATAAGTACACACAAATTCCACCCATAATTAAATACATTGATGTGAATGAAATAAGTGAGAATAATACTTCACCGAATGTTACATTTGGTGATACAGCATCTTCTGTTTTCATTACACCAAATACAACCCAAGGTTGACGACCCATTTCAGTCATAATCCACCCTACTGTATTACCGATGAATGGAAGAGAAATTGCATACACCATTAATTTTAAATACCACGTTTTTTCCGCTAAACGATCTTTTCTTGATAAGAACCATCCGTAAGCTCCTAGAAGAAGCATGAATGTTCCACTCATTACCATCGCTCTAAAACTCCAAAACATTGTATGCACTGGAGGAATATAATCTCCAGGTCCATATTTTTCCTCATATTGTTTTTGAATTTGATTCATCCCTTCAACTTGACCGCTAAACTTATCATACGATAATAGACTTAGCATATAAGGGATTTGAATTTCAAACGAATTTTCTTTCTTCTCTGTATCAATTTTCGAAAATACTGTAAATGGTGCTGGATCCTCACTTGTATTCCATAGCGCTTCAGCTGCCGCCATCTTCATTGGATGTGTCTTAATTAATTGTTGCGCTTGTGCATGACCGAAGAATAATACAAGCGCCGTTGTAATTGTTCCAACAATGATAGAAATTCGGAAAGATTTTTTAAATACTACAGTTTCTTGTCCTTTTTTAATTTTCCATGCACTTACACCAGCAATAAAGAATGCACCTGTTGCAATTGCCGCTGTAATTGTATGCGGGAATTGTACCCATAGTTGTGGGTTTTGAATAATGGCTAAGAAATCATTCATTTGCGCACGACCATCAGCTGCCATTTCATACCCGACAGGTGACTGCATAAATGCACTTGCAGTTAAAATCCAGAATGCTGATAACATCGTTCCAATTGAAAGGAGCCAAATACACATTAAGTGAATTCGCTTCGGTAATTTATCCTCACCGAATACCCATAAACCCAGGAATGTAGACTCAATGAAAAATGCCAGTAATCCTTCAATCGCAAGTGATGGACCAAATACATCACCTACAAAACGTGAATACGTTGACCAGTTCATACCAAACTGGAATTCTTGTAAAATACCTGTTACTACACCTACTGCAAAGTTAATAAGGAATAATTGCGTCCAAAACTTTGCCATCTTCTTATATACTTCTTGCCCTTTTACCACATACAACGTTTGCATGATCGCAATAATAAAAGCTAAACCAATTGACAGCGGAACAAAAAAGTAATGGAAAATCGTTGTTGATGCGAACTGTATTCGTGCCAATTCGAGCGTTTCCATACTAAAATCACTTCCTTCATAGTTTTTATAATAAAAGTTAATTGAGCAATCTTATCAAACTCAATTATTAAGAAATACGAAAAGACAAAAACATTTTGTATGTATTGTCGAAAAATATGAAGTTTCAGTTTTCCAAACTATTGTAATGCTATTTTTTACCTTTTCACTATTTCTGTAGTGTTTTATTCGTTAATCGAATTGTATAATATACCTGCATAGTAAATTCAGGTTATTTTTGACGTATTATTGACATCATTTTGTCTGAAATATGTCTTTTGTCATTTTTTTGAATCAGATTTTTCTCATTAGCAAAATGTGTTTTTTCAATATACTTCTTACTTTTATATCTATAAAACAATCGTTTTTCTCTTCATACACTTGACTTTCACCCGAAAAAATGTCCTCGAAACCACCCTCGATAAACGCTTGTTTTTTGTCAAGAGAAAAATGTATTTTTAAAATTCAAACTCGAAATAATGTTATTCAAAAATAGAAAATAACTTCCCTCTTCCTCGACTAAAAGTTCATTTTTTTGTCATTTTTCCAGAACAAATAAAAAAACTGAAAGTCGATTAGACTCTCAGTTTTTTTATTTATTTTGCTGTATGTTTTCTAACGGCTGGTAAAATTTCAGTAGCAATTAATTCAATATTTTTCTCAATTTTATCAAATGGTACACCGCCAAAATCAATTTGTGCCATAAAGCGTTGTTGGCCAAATAATTCATATTGGTACAGCATTTTCTCAATGATTTGTTGTGGGCTACCAACCATTAAAGCATCACGGTAATCTATTGCATTTGTAAATTGCTGTTTCGGATACCCACCACCGCGCAGTGTAAGCATACCAGCATTAATGTGAGGGTAATATTCACTAAGTGCATCTTGTGAATTTTTTGCCGTATAAAATAAACTCGTTGTCGCAACTGGTAAACTAGCTGAATCAAATCCACTTTGTACAGCCGCCTCGCGGTAAGCATCTACTGACACTTTAAAGTTAATTGCTGGACCACCAAGTGTTGTTATCATCATTGGTACACCTGCACGTCCTGCTTTAATTGCACTAGCTGGTGGACCTCCAACCGCACGCCAAATTGGTAAGTTATTATTTTTCGCTCTCGGAATAACCGATGCATGTGCGAGCGGTGCTCTGAACTGTCCATTCCATGTGACATGTTCCTCGTTATTAATTTTTAATAAAAGATCCATCTTCTCTTCGAATAATTCTTCATAATCATTCACGTTATAACCAAGTAAACTATATCCCCCAATACGAGATCCACGACCAGCCACAATTTCTGCACGTCCATTAGAAATCAAGTCAATTGTAGCGAAATCCTCATATACTCGAACTGGGTCAGATGTACTTAATATCGTTGCTGAACTTGCAATTTTTATATTTTTCGTAGCTTGTGCAATAGCTCCTAAAATAACTGTATGAGCTTGTGTTGTAAAATGCGTTTGATGACTTTCACCGACAGCAAACACATCAAGCCCTGCCTCATCTGCTAACTTAGCTGTATCAATTAGTTCGTGAATTCTTTTCTCTGGCGTAATTTTCTCCCCATTATGTGGATTTAAAACATGATCACCAATTGAATATAATCCAAACTCAATTCCTTTTCTTATATCTATACGGTATTTTTCCATAGTTACTCTCCCCTTTAATAAAGTAGTATTAGTTTTTTTCTAAAAACGTTGGTAAGTCAGGTATATCTACGTATTACCTACACCTTCACTTGATTAGTCAATTGATAATGTAAAAAAAATTACTCTTGCGGTAATTCTTTTTTCTCACTATGCTTATGAACTTTCGTCATCAGCTCATATAATATTTTCTGCTCTTCTTCATTTAATACATCATCAAAAAACGAAGATTGAAATGCAAGTTGCTCTGGCAATGCTCTCTCTAAAGCTGCTTCTCCTTGCTCTGTAAGACTAATTGTTTTCGTTTTCCAATCTTGTTTTCGTACAATATATCCTTCTTTTTCAAGACGAGTTAACATTCGAGAAATGCCACCTTGTGTAACAGTTACCTTTTCAGCTAACTCCATTTGTGTTAGTGGTTGATACGTACGTATTTGCAAAAGCACATCAAATTGAGCTGTCGTTAAATCAAAACGTTTTAAAAACTCATTTGACATTTGATTACTTTGGTTCGTAAATCGTATTAAACGTAACCATATTAATGATCCTATCGTATTATCACGCATGTTTGATCACTTCCTATCGTGAATCTTACTATCACTTTACCACTCAAGTGATAGTAATGCAAGAGAAAATCACATTTTTTATATAGCTCAACTTACTTTTACTTAACTAAAGGCATCACTCGTGTAGTATTAGGTCTACTTGCCATTCTCTACATCTCCATAAAAAAAGGATTAAGCTCCAACGCCAATCCTTATCATGCATTTATTTTTTGTTTTCAAAACAATATGTTTGAAATTCACATCGTCTTCTAATCTATTATTTTCTTTTATCGTACCGTAAATTCATTTGAGCATACCGTCTTCATGTAAAACTTGTATAAGTTTGCATAAAAGGCTCTTGTTTACACCAATTGGGCTCTTACGGGATAAATCATTTAAGTTCTACTTTTACTTCCTCTTTAGACATAACATCAGGTCTATAAATTAATTCAAGATTAGAATCACCTTTTTTCGCTTCAAATGTTATGGCTCCTGTTAACTTACCGTTTGGATCTACATCTTTAATTTTAAAAATATTTTTATTACTAGTTGAAAATGTATGGTCCACGATACTTCCATCTCCTCTTTTAAGGTAAAAATCTAATGGATTAATTCTAACTTTTTGATTACCAATATTCTCTACTGTAACATGAACAATAACAAACTCATTACCTTTTTCCAGCTTATCATATTCTGCCACTTGTGCTATTTGTACTTTATGGACTGTTAATTTTTGATTTCTAATTTGAGTAGTTTTTTCAACATTATATTCTCTTGTATCTTCATTCTTCGTATTTTCTTTTTTGGCACTACTTTGCTCTTCCTTCGTATTATTTGATACAGTTTTAGCTACTTCTTTCTTCTCATCACATGCCGATAAACTGAAAGCTAACGTCCCTGCTAAAGTGACTGTCGCGATTTTTTTAAACATAAATTCCCTTCCCCCAATGTAAAAATGATAAAAATCCCCAAAAACTATATATTATACTAACAGATAAATGAACAGCATATTGTCGTTATGTGTCGAATGTAATAAGGCTATGTATAAGTATGAAGTCTTACTTTGCTTCATCTCTCAACTGTTCGACATATGATAAAATTTTAACAATAAGACATCCACCTTACTTACGAACTCTTTATTCCCATAACTATGTGTATCATAAATTTTTAAATAAGAAAAAATTAAAATAAAATGATAAAATTAAACAAATCACTAATATAAAGGTGGGCAGAACATGCATATTTCTAAACAATTTATAAAACCATTCCCTGAATATGAAGACATATTTTATGATGATTTGGAACAACATAAAAAGCACTTTTTACCCATTTGTTCTATAAACTTACAATGTATTGAACCGGAATTGGACGAATGGGTACATATTGTGTCAGCAAAAGAAATCCATGATGGTTGCGTGGGTGATTTCACCAAACCATTTCACACAAATTTTACGAAAGCAGATACATTAGGATTCGATGTCATTAATGGAAAATATAAATTTGAAGCGGATTGGAATTATTTCGAAATCGAACAAAATAATTCTGACATAATAGAACAAGCCTATGAGAGTAATAAAAGAGATTATCAAATCCGTAAAGAGTATTTTCAACGTAATCAAAAAATTTATCCTTATTCTAGCTTAGGAAAAGAAATAACATCTGTAGAAGTATTAGAACAAGAGTTTGCTGAAAAACAAACAAATGGCTGGGGATTAAATTATCCTGTGGTAAATGGTATCCTAGATGATGTTCGTTTTATGACAGAAGAAGGTGAAGAATTATTAGAAGACTGCGATAACGAAGACGAAATTTTTGACTTTACGAATCTTCTATATGTACCAAAAGATGAATATGGACATCCCTTTACATATGTTGGATTTGTTACAGGATATTATTTTCAAGCTTATGGTGCCGATCGTATTTACTTATTCTTTAATAAAGAATTAAGAAAAACAGTAATTTGTTTTGAATATACATAAGATAATTAAGAAAAGTCCATTTTGAACATTATTACTTGAATCAAAATGGATTTTTTATAAATAATTTATTTCTATTTCAATTCCGCATCTACTGTGAAATGTGTAAAACCTCATATAATGTAATATCCCCTATCTCTTCAATTTCAGGCTTTACTTCATAAAATTCAAACTGACTATATCCCCACTTATCTGGGTTATACACTATTACATTCCCTTTACAATTTTCTGTATTCTGGACATTCTTATTAAAAAAGTTAAATTGAGTTTCAATCAATGAATTCTTTTGAGAAATACTCCCCACGTATTCAACAACATACTTACATTTCTTAAAATCATCACTTAGATTAACAACTAATGGAACACCTATATGTATTTGTTGCCAACCAAACGATTGTAAAATATTATCGTAATACCCTTCAAAGATAAATTTATTCATCCCTTCATGACCATTCCAAATATATAAAGGTGCATAGCAGTTATAAAAATTCCCGTCTTTCTCCGTTTCCGTAATTAAATAAGCTTTAAAATTTAGTGCTTGGAAACCATCAGTTTTATAACCATTATCCTTTACCCTTTTCTTAATAATTTCCATGTCATAATCCTTTGGCAAAATGACCTTATATTGCATTCCAATCATGTTTATCACTCGCTTTCAATCTTATATACATTATGATAAATCGATAAGTAGCTAACGTAAAATAGGTATAAATTATGTTTGGTATCATTTATAATGATAGTGCATAAGGGGCTGAGATATATGGAAATAAATGATCTTATTATATTCAAAACTGTAGCCAGTGAGGGTTCTATTAGTAAAGCTGCTAAAGAGTTAGGTTATGTTCAACCGAACGTAACTGAGCGAATCAAAAAATTAGAACAAGAATTAGAAACGCCTTTACTACATAGAGATAACAAAGGCGTTTCCTTATTACCTTCTGGTGACATTTTATTAGATTACACGAATCAAATATTAACTCTATTAGAAGAAGCGAAAGATAAAATTAAAACAAGTGGGTCTTCTTATATAATCGCGACGTCACAATCGATTTTGACTAATTATTTAAGTAAGCGTATTAAAGAAAATTTCATGAATTATCAAATATATGTAGAAAATAGTAGTCATTTGCCAAAATTACTGCAGCAACAAAAAGTTGATATGGTCATCACTTATGAGGATGATTCTGGTGCAGGTTTTAAAAAAGTATTTACTACTTCAATTTCTATAGGCTTACTAAAAGATCAAGAAAAATGTATCATTGACTATTCAAAGGAACTCTTCTTCGTTAGTAATGACAAAAAGTGTCCTTTTAGAAATAAGACGATACAATTTCTAAAAGAAAATAATTTATCTCAGCGTCAACTTCAACAATTAGATTCTTATTCGCTTATGGAAGAGTTTATTCAGGACGGAAAAGGGATAGCCTTTTTGCCAATTAAAAATGATAAATTGGTACCAATTGAAGATGTTCCAGTTGAGAAATTAGCTGTTCATTTTTTTACAAATCAAAACTCTTTCAAACAAATCCCTGATGAACTATTTGGTTAATAAAAAATCCCTCCTTTATGAATCTAAAAGAGGGATTTTCATATTCTATACAATTGATTTTTCACACATTTTGCTCCACTTCTGCACTTTTCTCCTTCTTATTCCGTTTCATATTCTTCAGTCCCTTAACTGTACCAACTAATCCTTTCGGGAAAACTAGTAATACGATAATGTACAATAAACCAAGAATAATCGTCCATCGTTCAAAGATCGGATACTCTGTAGCTAGTTCTGATAAATAATATTTTAGGGATTCAATAATTCCAGCTCCTGCAATTGCTCCAATTAACGTTCCAACCCCACCAATCATCGTCATCAATAATGCATTTAATGTCATTTCAATTGAAAATACAGTCGTATTAACAAAACGCAATGTGATCACAAATAAACCACCGCTAATCGCAGCTACTACTCCTGCAACAATGCTAGCAATAATTTTATAATGAAGCACTTTATATCCTAGTGCTTCAACACGTTGCTCATTTTGTGAAATTGCTTTTAATACTTTTCCAATAGAAGATTTGGTGAAAAGACGTAAGAGAACAAAAATGATAAGTAAACATATAAGTGTTACATAATAAAACGTAAAACGATCACGGAATACGTCTGGTACCCCAAATGTAAAACCATCTCCTCCGTGAGTGAGCCCACGCCATTTTTCAGCAAGGACGAAAAACAACTGTGAAATAGCAAGTGTTAACATTGCATAAAAATGACTTTTCAGCCGTAAAGAAAGTAAACCAATTATATAACTAACGATTGCTGAAATGATAATTGCAGCTACTATTCCAATTAAAAAGTTCGTTATTGATACGCCTTGTCGATCAAATAAAAGCGCTACCCCATATGCTCCTATCCCAAAGAACATACAATGACCGAACGATACAATTCCTGTATACCCAAGCAATACATCAAAACTCATTGCAAAAATAGCAAAGATGAAGATTTGAGTGAACAAAATTAACAGGCTCCTTGAATCATTTACGAACGGAAATACACTTAAACAAATGAGCATACATACTCCAAAGTATACTTTAATTCGGTCCGATGTGTTGTTCACCATTTCACCCCTTTTCACCAACAAGTCCAGTTGGCTTCACTATTAAGAAAAATAGTAACATTAACATATTAATTGCAAGTGATAAATCTGGTATAAAATACGCTGTAAAAGCACCAGCTAATCCGACAATTAAAGAAGCAATAGCTGAACCTTGGACGCTTCCTAATCCACCGATAATTACTACTATAAAAGCTAAAATTGCATACTGCATGCCCATCTCGGCGAAAATAACGCCCGAATACGGCGCTAATAAGAATCCTCCCAAAGCTGCCATCCCTGCTCCTAATAAAAAGACGAAAGAAAATATCGCTTTTACATTAATACCAAGCGCTTGAACCATTTCTTTATCCATTACACCTGCACGGATCATAAGACCTATCTTCGTCTTTTTGAGTAATAGTAGTAGTGCGATGTAAATAATTATCCCAATCAAAATAACAAATAGACGATATTTAATTAATATAATACCTCCGAATGTAAAACTTCCTTGTAACCATAACGGTAATTTTGCACTAATAGGGTTTGGCCCCCAAAATATTTTAATACACTCACTAAGAACGAGCATTCCTCCAAGCGTAACGAGCAGCTGTCGAACATGATTTCCATATACCGGTCTAATAAGAAACCTTTCTAAAATAAATCCTAGGAACATTCCCATGGCTACTGCTCCAACTAAAGCTAATATATAACTTCCTGTCATATTAAATAACCAAACACCTGTAAATGCTCCCCATGCAAATAAACCACCGTGTGCAAAGTTTAAAACGCTCATTAGACCGAAAATAAGTGAAAGACCTGATGCTAACAAAAAAATGAGCATCCCTGTTGAAATCCCATTTACAAATAAATTGATTAACACATCCATCCTTTTCACCTCGGATTCATGTTAAGAGATTCCTAAATATTTATGACACATTTCCTTATCCTTTTTTAATTCATTCATAAAACCGTTATGAACAATTCGTCCGTTATCCATAATGTAAAAATAATCACCAATTTGACTAGCCATCATAAAATTTTGCTCAACAAGTAAAACTGTTGTTTTCTCTTTCATCTTCAAAATAGCTACCATTAATTTCTCCACCATTATCGGGGATAGCCCTTTGCTCGGTTCATCAATAAGTAATAATCCATCACTATTAATAAACGCTCTTGAAATAGCCAACATTTGCTTTTGCCCTCCGCTCAAGAGCCCACTTTTCTTATTCCAAAACTGCTTTAAATCCGGAAATAGTTCCAGCATCCACTCTATTTTCCCTTCTACTTCTTCACCTTTCCCCCTAGCAAGAGCGAATGTTTCTTCTACTGTCAAATCATGAAAAATACCTTGATTTTCTGGTACATACCCTATTCCTTTCCTTGAAATTAAATGTGTAGGTAATCCACTTACTTTTGCACTATCATAATAAATTTCACCATCTGCAATCCGGTGAAACCCCATAACTGAACGTAATGTCGTTGTTTTCCCTGCCCCGTTTCTACCAAACAGTACAGTAATCGTCCCTTTCTCAACAGTAAGAGATACTCCTTGCAAAATATGAAACTGATCTAAATACGTTTCTATATTATTCACTTGTAATAGTGCCACTATATAATCCCCCTAAATAAGCACTTTGTACACGCTCATCTTTCATAATTTCTTCTGGCAATCCTTCAGCCAATAACTCTCCATGAAATAAAACGATAAGATGATCTGACAAACCTAATATCATATCCATTTTGTGTTCGATAAGTACAATTGTGCTCTCTGGATGTTTCTTAATATTTTCAATCACTTGTAATATAGCAGGGACTTCCTCAACCGAAATACCTGCCGTCGGCTCATCAAGCAATAACACATCCGTTTTTAAAGCTAATAACATCGCAAGTTCTAGCTTTCTTTTCTCTCCATGTGCCAAATCTTTCGCTAATACGTTCTCTTTCTCGTGAAGTAATACTGTTTTTAAGAAACGTCTCGCCTCTCCAACTTGTTGCTTTAATTTTGCTGAACTCGGGAAAAAACTATAGTAATCTTGTACGAATGATTGAACACTTAAACGGACATTTTCAAGTACCGTTAATTCTGGGAATATGTTTGTAAGCTGAAAAGAGCGACCGATTCCTAAGCGTGTTCGATCTGAAATCGATAGTTTTGTAATATCTTGCCCTTTAAAATACACTTCACCTGTTGTAGGTAAAATCTGTCCACTTAGTAAATTAAATAATGTTGTCTTCCCCGCACCATTTGGCCCGATAATAGAAATGAGCTTTCCTTTTTGGACAGTTAAATTTACATCTTTAATAACATGATGTTCACCAAAAGATACGCTAAGATTTTTCGTCTCTAGCAAATGTGTCACGAAATCCCTCCCTTTAAAGCCGTGAGTATGAAAGAAATATGTATAAAGAGGGTCCCCCCCTCTTTATACAAAAACAACAGAAAATTCAGTCTATTTATTTTGAACTGGTGGTTCTGTTTCTTTCATCGTTAATTCTCGCTCTAACACTGGCACCGGATAATCAACACCATCTTGCTTTTTCAATGTGATAGAATACAGCGTCTGCATCGCTTGGTGGTCCTTCTCTCTAAACTTCATCTTTCCTTTCGGTGTATCAAATTCCATTCCTTCCATTTTCTTAATCAATGTATCTACATCTGTATCACCTT
The DNA here is from genome assembly GCF_053557995.1 of Bacillus sp. XB1. Taxonomy (NCBI): domain Bacteria; kingdom Bacillati; phylum Bacillota; class Bacilli; order Caryophanales; family Bacillaceae; genus Bacillus; species Bacillus sp. XB1. Next base: position 1,824,357 of record NZ_JBNRIL010000001.1, read on the forward strand.
TTGTTTTCTTTAAAGCTTCTACAATAGAAATTGCTGCCGACATTCCTCCCGCTGTAAACAAATCTGGCACTGCACCATTAAAACGTTTTTTATGCTCTTCAACTAGCCAATCATTCACTTTATTTTTTGGAAGTGTGTGATAATATACAGAAAAACCTTGCATACCTACTAATGCATCCATTGTTTTTAATGCTGGTATATCTGGCGCACCTGTAGAAATTTTAATACCTTGCGCTTCCACATTCATATCTTTCAACTGTTTCCAAGGTGAATTTGCCCCTGCCCAAACGATAAATAAATAATCTGGTTTTGAACTAATGATATTTTGAATATTCGCTGTAAAATCTGTTGAATTTGTATCCGCGTATTGCTCATTCACAATGTTCGCACCTAATTTTTTCGCACCCGCTTTAAATGCAGCAATCCCTTCACGACCAAAAGCGTTATCTGGGGCAAATGTCGCAATCTTTACATCTTTTTTCGCAATTGCTGCTGCTCCTGCAATCGCATCTTGTGAGGAACTTCTTCCAGTTCTAAAAATATATTTATTCCAGTTCTTCCCGGTAATACTATCCGCAACTGCCGGTTCTACAACCATAATCTTTTCATATTCCCCGGCCAGTGGTAAAACCGCTAACGTATCACTTGAACTAGACGATCCAACTAAAAAATCAACTTTCTCTTCTTCTAATAACTTCGTAGCTTTTTTAACTGCTACATCCGCTTTCGTTTCTGTATCTTCTACAACAAACTTAATCTTTTTCCCATCTACTTTCCCAGTTCCACCAGTTGCATAGTCTAACCCTAATTCAAATCCGTTCACTGTTTGTTTTCCATACGATTCTAGCGGTCCTGTTAAAGAAGCAAGAACTCCTACCTTAATCGTTTTTTCATCCTCTGTACTTGTTTTCTTTCCTGAACAAGCTGCCGTTATTAATAACGAACCTAAAACACAACCAGTAAACATTGTCTTTAGCCACTTACGTTTTTTCATCGACATTGTGATCCTCCCCATACTTTACTTTCTGATAGAATCAAACACGCCAAAATCCCCTGTCCGTAATCATGACTAACTAATTCGATAGATAATGGAAAACTCTTGTAGTACCCTCTACATTCGGCACAAATATATAATCACCTTCCTATGTAATGGAAACGGACATACAATCAATATATATTCTGCAATCCAATTGAAAATACTGTTTCATTTCAGTAATGACCATACAAAAAGACTAACTTATTTTTAAGTTAGTCTTTTCCCCTTAATTAGAGTTAAGTTCTACTTTCTCTAACCCTTCAGCCAATTGTTTCTTATCTAGTCCTTCTCCTATTACTACTAAGTTTGTCGGGAAACCGAAGTCTTGTTCTAATAAAGTTGGTACTCCGAACGAATATTGGAATAGGTGAGGGTATTTATCTCCATGGAATTTCACAAAACCTTTCACTCGATAAATACTATCTGGTAAATTCGAAAGCCATTCATATAATTTGTCTTGATCAATCGGTTTCGTAAATTGATATGTCATCGTTTGTATATGTAAATGCTGTTTGACATGTAGTGTCTCATGTTCCTCATCATTTGGAAATTCTGCTTCTTCTATATCTTTTAAAGATATATTACAATACTTTGTCTCATACATTTTCGCATGATCATTTATTGCCTTTACTTCTTCAAATACTGTGTTCTTATCTTCATCTGTTAGTAAATCTGCTTTATTAACAAGAATGTGACTACCAAATTTAAGTTGCTCATGCAATAGCTGTTGTACATTTGCACTTAATATACTTCGATTTAACCACCTTACTGCATCTAAAACGACTACAATTGATTTCACTTCCAGAAAAGGAGCTAAAATTGGCGAGACACACGCGTCTAACACTTCAATTGGATGCGCAACACCTGTCGTTTCTATATAAATTACATCTGGTCTTTCTTGTTGGTATAACGAATGTAATTGTATTTCAAGCTCTTCTTTTAATGTACAACAAATACATCCTTTAAGAAGTTCTCTTAAAACATTCTCTTTTCCAATAATATCTGTATCTACTGAGTATTCACCAATTTCATTCATTAATACTGCAACTTTTCTATTCTTCTTTTTCTCTGCTAACAATAAATTTTGTAATAATGTTGATTTTCCACTACCTAAAAAACCACCTAATATATGAATCTCCACTTTATTCATTCAACCGACCATCCATTTCTTTACTTCAAATGTATTCAAAGCGTAATAATTACGATTTATACTTATTATTTTATTAAAAGAATGACCATTTGTAAATATAAGAGATTCACTGTTCATTGACTTCATATGCAACTCTAACTCCAGACTCAATTGCCCCTTGCATCCACCCATGTGTTAATGTCGTATGCTCTCCTGCAAAGTGTACTTTTCCAGATGGTGGTGTAATATACGGAAATAACTCGAGCTCTTGGCCTGGTTCGAAAGCTGTAAATGCACCGCAAGAATACGGATTTTTACTCCAGCTAAAAGATGTTCCAGTGACAAACTCACTATAGACGATGTCACCGTATATTTCCGCTAAATTTTTTAATGCGTAACGAATACGATCTCTTTGCGGGAGACTATCCCATGTTAACGCCTCATCTGCCCACGTATAACTTGCTATAACGATAGCTGGTCCTGGAGTATGAATGCCATAACTCGGATAGTATGTAAACCGTATCGGTAAATCAGTAATAGATTTACCTCCACACTGTCCCGCTTTCTCCCAAAATCTACTTTTAAACTCTATTGCAATTTTAGTTGCAGCAATATAATTTAATTCACGAATTGCTCTTTTTTTAAAATAAGAGAATAAATAGTATGGCTGAACTTCTACAAATCTTAACGCTGAAAATGGAATTGTAATAATAGCAAAATCACTTGTTATTGTAAATTGCTCTAGCGTTTGTTCATGATTTCCTTGTAACATTACTTTATTATCTTCTTGTATAATTTTATCAACCTTATACTGCATTAAAATATGTTCCCTTAATTGTGGTAAGAATGCATTCGATAACTTATCCATTCCACCAGTTATTTCATAATATTTCGTTGTTGAAGTAAAGAAAATCATTTCACGTAATACTTCAATTAAGGACATTCCCATATAAGCTTCCATATCAAGAAGTACCCCAATCATATCTATTGCACCATCTGAATAATACTCCATTAAAAATGAACCAAGCGAATACGTTTTATACTTTTTTTCAACGATAAGCCAGTTTTTATCAGGATCCTTCTTAATATAATTTAGTATTGGTTCTAATACTTCAATCATTAGCTCTTCTGCCGTTTTTCCTTTTTCTTTATCCAAAACCGGATATTCAAGTACACTTGGCTCATTTTCAAACACATTCAATCTCGTTTGAATGTTATTCGTATAAATGATATCTGCAAAAGTTTTATTTATAAAAAGGTTTAAAGGTAGTTTAAATTTATGAATATACGCTAAGGTTAACTTATGGGTGTCAGGGATTCTCATCGGTCCCGCATTAAAATATAAACCCACACTAAATGGTTCCCGAATCGTATACACCCTGCCACCTATTCTGTTATTTGCTTCTATAATCGTTACTTCGTGCCCAGCCTCTTTTAATAAAGAACCTGCAACTAATCCAGAAATCCCTGCACCTGCAATCGTAATCCGTTTTGGGTTATTCTTTTTAAAAAGCCCTGCATGAATAATATGAAGCATTTCTTCCATTGCTAATGGGTTCCCCATGCCATTTCCCCTTTTACAAAGGATTTTACTGAATTATATTCGGTTCACTGAATTCCTATGTTTTGTTCGCGGATTTGCACGGATACATTTTCAAATACTTGAATATCTTTTATAAAATGTAATAAACTAGATATGACTCTATAGAAGTAAGACGTATTATCTTACATAACAAAACCAATGAAATTGCGAGGAATTTTGAAATGAAAAAAGGTATTAACCGTGTTGTATTAGTAGGAACAGGAGCAGTTGGATGTAGTTATGCTTACTGCATGATTAACCAAGCCGTAGCTGAAGAATTTGTTTTAGTCGATGTAAATGAGGCAAAAGCTGAAGGAGAAGCAATGGATTTAAGTCATGCTGTTCCATTCGCACCAGCTCCAACTAGAGTATGGAAAGGCAGCTACGAAGATTGTAAAGATGCTGACCTTGTAGTTATTACAGCTGGATTACCACAAAAGCCAGGCGAAACACGTTTAGATTTAGTTGAGAAAAACGCCAAAATCTTTAAACAAATCGTTCGCAGTATTATGGATAGCGGATTTGATGGCATCTTCTTAATCGCAACAAACCCTGTAGATATTTTAACTTATGTAACTTGGAAAGAATCTGGTTTACCGAAAGAACGTGTAATCGGTTCTGGTACAACGCTTGATTCTGCTCGTTTCCGCTATATGTTAGGTGAGTACTTCGATATTGGTCCACACAACATTCACGCTTATATTATCGGAGAACACGGCGATACTGAACTTCCAGTTTGGAGCCATGTTTCCGTTGGTATCCAAAAACTACAAACACTGCTTGAAAAAGACAACACGTATAATCAAGAAGATTTAGACAAAATTTTCATAAACGTCCGTGATGCAGCTTACCATATTATTGAGCGTAAAGGCGCAACTTATTATGGTATCGGCATGTCACTTCTACGTGTTACAAAAGCAATTTTAAACGACGAAAATAGTGTATTAACTGTATCAGCTTACTTAGAAGGGCAATATGGTCAAAAAGATGTTTATATAGGGGTACCTGCTGTTTTAAATCGCGGCGGTGTTCGTGAAATTTTAGAAGTTGAATTAAGTGAAGATGAAGAATTAAAATTCGATCACTCTGTTCAAGTATTGAAAGAAACAATGGCTCCGGTTCTTTAATGAAAATAAAAAGCAATCCAATTTATTTTGGATTGCTTTTTATTTTCATTATCTCCTATGACTTTTTGTGATTTTCTATCATTTCTTATTTTTTAGTCGCATCCTCATTATTTATATCAAGTACATCTAATAAAAAGATAAAGATTGGTATCCCGATAATAAGCCCCCATATTCCGAGGAAATGCTCTGAGAAGATAAGAATCATAAATGTGTAGAATATTGGTAAATTTGTTTTTGCAGACATAAACTTCGGATTTAAAAAATAACTTTCAAGAGCGTGGATTACTGTTATGAATACGAGTATGTATACTACGTACATAACTCCGCCTACGTTGTAAGCAATGATACAAAGTGGAAACAAAGAAATAATCACACCTGCAACAGGAATCAACCCTAGTAAGAAAATCATAACAGCTAATACAAGTAGCTGTGGAAATCCTAAAACGATTAATGCAATGACAGTAAGAATACAATTTACAACGGCAATTAAAAACTGAGCCTCAATTACTTTGCCGAACGATCTTGCAAATCTTTCACCAAAATATGCAATTTCCTCATAAAAGATTTTTAACTTACTATCTTTAAACTTAGATGTAAATGTAATAATACGCTCTTTTTCTAATAAGAAAAATAAGCTTAAAATTAGAGATAATAATATTTGTAAACTTACCTTCCCTATATTTGCTATCGATTGATAGATGACATCTACACCTTGTTCTATATATTTTGATACTTCCATCCCATTAATTGTCGAAAGTGCATATTTAACGATTTCATTATCAGGTGGATTTTGAAAAAATAGTTTAAACTGATAAATTAATTGTGAAATTTGTATCGTCAGCACAGGTAAATATTTATATAACGTTGTGCCTATAAAGGAAACCAATATTATATATAAACATGCAATAACAATTTTCCGGTTTACTTTCAATTTTCTTGAAATAAAACGTTGAAATCGATCCATTAAAAACGTCAGTATAAACGTAATTAATATTAAATTAATCATACTTTTTAATGCGTATAATACAAGCGCTACTATTATTAAAACGAGAAACCGTTGAAACCCTCTACTTCGAAAAAAACTCTTTACTTCATTCATTAAGAATTAACCTCCCCCTTCAATGGATGGAAATTGAATATATTACATTTTATGAACTCCTATAGACAATCTTTCTTACTAATTGAGAAGAATCCTTTTTTTCTTTTCATATTGTTAGATTCCAGTTATTTTTCATATAATCTTTTATAAACTAGGTAATTTTCTATTTTTAGACTGCTGTTCATACGCATATCCAATATTGAAAAGCTCTTTTTCACCAAACTGTTTCCCTACAAACACTACACCGATTGGTTCTCCATTTTTATCATATCCAGCAGGAACCGCTAATTCCGGATAACCAGCTACAGCTGATAGAAGAACTTCATCGTTATTAATCATAACTAGAGCATCCAAACCTTTTTCTACTAAATACCTATCTAGCTCTTTTCTTGCATTTTCTTGACTCGTTTGCACTACGTTTTCAAACTCTTCTTTCGTTATAACAGATTTTTCAGACCCTTCAATTAATGTTTGTCCGTATTTTATTCGTCTTTTACTATCCTTTTTATTAAACGCTATAATCTCTTCTAACGATTTTACCGGTACATTCTTTTGCTGTGAAAGATAGTCGTTTACATTATGCTTGAACTCATATTCTAATGTTTGCAAATTATCTACACCCTCAGCACTTAACTGGATATTATCAGTTAATATCGCACCTGCATCTTGAAGGTGTTTTCTAATTTTTTCTGCTACTGCTTTTCTATTTTCATCTTGTTGGTCTACAGAAAAAAGAAGCCCTATCTTTTTCCCTTTTAATCCATCTATCGATAAATCCTTTGTATAATCAATTCTTTCTTTATCTTTCATTTTTTCTGTCATAACATCTTTTTCGTCATAACCTATCATTGCATTAAATAATGTTGCTGCATCTTTTACCGTTCTTGCCATAGGTCCTGCTGTATCAAGAGTTTCAGCTAACGGAATAATTCCTGTTCTGCTTACCATACCTAAAGATGGACGTAACCCAACTACTGATTGCTGCGCCGCGGGTGCAACAATCGATCCCGTCGTTTCTGTTCCAATTGCAAGCGGTGCAAAATCTGCTGCAACTACTGTAGCAGATCCTGAACTTGATCCTGAAGTATCGAATGTAATCGGACCGTACGGGTTTAAATTTTGTCCTTTCTTCCCGCTATACCCACTTGGCATTGTAAAAGATAAATAGTTCGCCCACTCAGACATATTCGCTTTTCCTAAAACAAATGCTCCTTCTTCTTTCAACTGCTTCACAATTGTTGCGTCTTGATCTGCAATCCAATCTTTTAATACATAAGTTCCTGCACTAGTCGGCATCACTTTTTCCGTCTGTACATTATCTTTTACAACGACAGGAATACCATATAAATTCGAATTTTTGTTTCTACCCCGCTCTTGATCTAACTTTCTTGCTTCTTCCATCGCATTAGGATTTATCTCTGTAACAGAATTTAATGTTATTCCATTTTGATCATGTTCTTGTATTCTAAAGAGATAAATACTCGTTAATTCTTCATATGACAACTTTCCATCATCAATCATTTTTTGAAGCTCATCTACAGTCGCATTTACGACTTCTTTTTCTTTTATCTTTACATTTTCTATATTGATTCCTTTAAGCTGATTATGTATCGGTTGTAGCACTCTTTCTTTATCATATACAATACGCTCAGGTTCCTTTGGAAAATAATTTTTATACACGTAATATCCACCAGCACACGCTAATAAGACAATGCCTCCAGTGATAGACAGCGTTACCTTTACCCATTTCTTCATGTTGCTTCCTCCACTCTATAAGATGCTTAGCTATACAAAAAAGAGAGTTACCTTTTACTTAACTCTCTCCAATCAAAATGCTAAATGAAAAAATGAAAGATTTCAATCTAATTACTTCTTTTTTTGCATTTGCTTTGCTAACATTTCTTTCACTTGATTATACGTTAACCCTGAATTTTTATTTAAACGCTTTACTTCCTCAACATCAGTACCTACCACTGTATATTTTTTCTCATCATTCATTTTTCTAATTCCCTTCTCACCGTATTATTTCTTATATTTCTTCCCTAAATACGCATAAATTAACACCACTACAAAAAAGGAAGCTGTTTTTAAGCACAGCTTCCTTCTCGTTACATATTGTATTTCTTAATAAAATTTCACTACATCTTCAGTAGGTAAGAACGTTCTTTCTGCTGGTTGTTCGTTTGGTTCACCAAATGGCATTTGACCTACTAAGCTCCACTCTGCCGGAATGTTCCAAGTTTCTTTCACTTCAGCATCTACGATTGGGTTGTAATGTTGTAATGACGCTCCAATTCCTTCAGCAGATAATAGCATCCACACAGTATGTTGTAACATCGCATTTCCTTGATGAGACCAGAATGGGAACTGATCTTTATATAATGGCGCATTTTCTTGCATTTTTTCTACAGTTGCTTGATCTTCAAAGAATAGAACTGTTCCTACACCTGCATGGAAGCCTTTTAGTCTTTCTACAGTCGCTTCAAAGTTTTCTGCTGGTACGCGGGCTCTTAGTGTTTCTTTAACGATATCCCAAAACTTTTCATGCTCTCCATCCATTAATACAACCATACGACCACTTTGCATATTGAAAGATGTTGGTGCGTGTAAAGCTATTTTTAACACTTCTTCAATTCTTTCTTTCGTAATTGCATCGTTTTTTGCTACTTTACGAATTGAACGGCGGTTCACGATTGCTTCTTTTAAGTTTGTTGTAGTTGCTGACATTTTAATTCCTCCAAATGTTTGTTTTATAATTTATTTTTTTATTTCATAACAAGCGAATTAGCAATATCCATCGGTATTACATTGCATACCTTCAAATGAATTTGTTTTATCCTTTTCAATTTCTTTATCAATGACCCTTTCTAGTGTTTCTTTACTAGCAAGCCCTTGAATGACTTCATCTCCAATCATGACAGTTGGAACAGCCATAATATTCGCTTCATCATATGCGTGTTGAATTGCTTCTTGATGCTTTTCTTTATATTTACGAGTTACTAAAGCATCTTTAAATTCCGCCTCAGGAAGTCCTACTTCTACCGCTAATTTTGTTAACACATCAATATCTTCAATGTTTTGCTCTTCTTGGAAAAATGCTGTGAATACGCGGTGATGATACTCATTACCTAGTCCACGTTCTTTCGCAAATTGACATCCTTCGAAAGCTAAATGTGTATATGGATGCGGTGAAACACGTGGCAAGCGCATATCAATTCCTAACTTCTTCGCTGTCGGAAGAATGAAAGCATCCCATGAACCTAATTTTTCTGGTTCATTCCATGGATCTATTTTTGCATATGGACTTGGACGTAATTCAAATGGCATCCATTCAATCTCTACATCTTTCTCTTTCGCTACCTCATCTAATGGACCTTTTGCTAAAAAACAAAACGGACATATAAAATCTGAGTATACTTTCATTTTTACAGTCATAACTTTTACACCTTACCTTTATTGTTGTAATCAAATCAGTTACATTAATGACAAAAAAATATAAATATGATTTAAGCATTCATTTTTTCTTGCAAAGTTTCAAACAACTGCCCCATTGTAATATTTCTCAAAACTTCTTCCATCGCGGATTGTGCTTGAATTAAAATAATTTCTAACACCGCTTGAATATTCGCACCAATTGGACAATCTGGATTCGGTTTCTCGTGAATATGAAATAGCTTGTCTTCTTCGACTACGTTCACTGCATGATACACATCTAACAATGTGATTTCATGTAAATCCTTTAGTAATCCCGCGCCACCCGGTCCACGATTTACGTAAACAAAGCCAGCTTGTTTCAAGTACGACATGATTTTACGAATGACTACTGGATTTGTATTGACACTCTCAGCCATATAGTCTGAAGTACAAAGTGAAGATGGATTGTTTTTCAAAATAGATAAAATATGAACAGCTATGGAAAAGCGGCTACTAATTTTCATCGTAATCACCACCTCGATGTAATCATTATAGTTACAACTGAAAAATAAGTCAATCCTTTTCATAGATTTTTTATAAGTAAATTAAAAAGTGTCCCATTATGATATATGAGACACCTCTTTTTATTCTGCAAATAGCGATTGAAATTCTTCAATAAATAGCTGCACAGCGATTGAAGAATCCTTTAATGAAGGAACAGCTAAAGCAATTTCTCTCCATACTTGTGGTTCCAATTCTCTCGTTTGCACATTTTTTGGTAAATTCGTTAAAGATAATTCAGCTAATATTGCAATGCCTAATCCTTCTTGAATCATATTTAAAGCTGTAGTAACTGTCGAAATTACATACTCAGCCCGAAGTGGTACGTTTGCTTGTTTAAACATATCAATAATAGGTGGTTCGTATCCGCCCTTACATAATATGATTGGTTCATTCTCTAAATCACTAATTGTAATAGAGTCCTTCTTACAGAGAGGATGATCCTCTCTTAAGATAGCAACCATTTTCCCCTTCGTTAATGGAACAATCTCCATATCTTTATTAGGCAAAATAACAATTCCTATATCAATAACCCTCGATACTAACCAATCTTCAACTTCTTTAATCGTTCCTTCACAAAGAACCACTTCTAATTTCGGATACTTCTCCTTAAAAAGGTTTATCATTTTGGGTAAGAAATGTGCAGAAGCACTCGGAAAACTACCAATTCGAATCGTCCCAACTTCGTGTCCTTTCTCCATCGCAACTTCTTGTTCAATCTTCTCTACACCGTTCAAAATCTCTCTAATATGTACAAGAATCCTGTTTCCTACATCCGTAACGAGGAGCCCTTTTCGTTTATCACGTATAAGAATAGTAACTCCTAACTCTGACTCAATACTTGAAATCGCATGACTAACAGCTGGCTGCGTCATATTTAATACCCTGGCAGCTTTCGTAAAACTACCTAACTCAACAGTTTTTATTAATACTTGCAGTTGTGTAATGGTCATAACTAATCACTTATACTCCTCATAAAAAAGATTCATTTTATTTATTACAGTCGATATCATATCATAGTGAAATGAATAACAACAAGGAGGTCTTTCAGTGACACAGCTTTCTCGAACTAAGACGGCCATCATCCTTACCTTTCTCGTTTTCATGTGGGGAATCAATTGGCCTTTATCAAAGTTTGCCCTGCATTATACACCACCTGTTTTATTTGCAGGCGTTCGAACTTTAATTGGAGGATTCATTTTACTCCTGTTCGCATTACCGAAATACAAAGAGTTACATTTAAAAGAAACGTGGCATTTATACGTTATTTCTTCTTTACTTAACATCATTATATTTTACGGATTACAAACTGTCGGCCTTCAATATATGCCTGCTGGGTTATTTTCCGCCATTGTATTTCTACAACCAGTTTTACTCGGTATTTTCTCGTGGATATGGCTTGAAGAATCAATGTACGGCTTGAAAATTTTCGGGCTTGTTCTCGGATTTATTGGTGTAGGTGTTATTAGCTCTAGCAGTTTAACAGGACATATTTCTATCATTGGAATCCTTCTCGCGTTAGGATGCGCTATCGGCTGGGCACTTGGCACAGTATTTATTAAGAAGACTGGTCACCGTGTTAATGCCATTTGGATGGTAACACTTCAGCTTATTATTGGTGGCCTTTGCTTAATTGGATTTGGTTCAGAGTTTGAAAGCTGGTCTAGTATCGCTTGGAGTATGCCATTTGTTAGCGTACTTCTCTTTATTTCATTCTTTGTTATTGCAATGGGGTGGCTTGCATACTTCACACTTGTTGGAGCTGGTGAAGCAAGTAAAGTTGGGGCTTATACATTCCTCATTCCACTAATAGCTATTATTGTAAGTTCAATTTTCTTACATGAGGCTATTACCATTAGCTTATTCATCGGACTATTATTTATTGTTGTGAGTATTTGTTTTGTAAATATAAAACCGAAAACACTTGCTGTAAGGCAGCAAGTTGAATTGAAATAAACGTAAGAAAGAGCCTACTGTTTGTAGGCTCTTTCTTACGTCTTACTTTTTACGACGTACTACAAAAACACACGCACTTACCGACGATACTATGGCAAAAATAGATAAGACAATTGCTATCAATTGCATATTACTAGTACCTTCATTTTTTTCTACACTAGACACTTCACCATGTTCTCCTGTTAATGACGTACCTTTTGCAATTGTAGTAAGTGAATGCGGTTTTTCAGCTTTTTCATCACCTGTCCATTCAACAATTTCTCCATCTTTATATTGTTGATATGCGTCCCAAGCTATTTTTTGCTCTTTATCCGGATTTTTAGCGACGAAAGTAAATCGCTGGAACTGACCTGTTAAAATTCCTTCTCCTGTCGCTTCCCATACTACAGTTTTAACTTTTCCGGCATTATCTTTTTGCTCCTCAACTTTCCATCCTGGCACTGGTTCATACTGTTGGAACTCCACTCCAGACGGTATTTTCAGTGTAACTTTTGTCGTTGCTACATTTTTTTCAACTGGTACTTTTATCGTATAAGTCTCCCAAGAACTAACGTCAGAAGTTGCTGGTTTTACAGTGACGTGCGCACTAACAGGTAACGAAAACATTCCCATTGCAATAATTGTTGCGATCATTGTTGTTCCTAATTTTTTTATACGTTTCATTTTCTATTTACTCCTTTTCATCTATAACATCTGTTTATCCTGCTACTCGCTAGCAGCATGATTGGTAAAATTTTATCTGCCACCTACAATAAATTTAAAATCTGTATCGAAACTATCAAGAGATTTTGTTAATCCATGAACATGTATATTCCAGTTTCCTGTCATATTAATATACATACCTTCTGCTTCATATTCTCCTGGTGAAACTACTGAAACTTTAAATGAACCTTTTCCCATGTTCATATCTAATGATTGAGTCGTCAATATCATTTGTTCCATATCAGTAACAGGCTGTCCCTTTTCGTCCTTTAGTGTAATATGGAATTTATTTTGTCCTACCTTATTCGGACTTACATTTAGCGTAAGTTCATATCCATTATCTAATTGCTTACTCTCTGTAAATGGTCCAGTAGGAGGCATCGGTGGTGTTTGTACGTTTGTCATAAAAGCTACGATTACGAAAATGATAATTCCAATGACAAACTCTACTTTCACCGTAGCTCCTAATCCTTGCTGCGCTCTTATTCTCCCTTTCACATAATGAATAATTCCCAATATCCCCATGAAAATAAATAATAGTATCTTTGCTAATAAAGCCAATCCATACTTCGTATCAAATAACGAGTGGATTGTTGGAATAAAAAATGTACTATTAAAAAGGCCTGTTATTAAAATCACAATGACAGCACCTGTTGCCCACGGTGAAAAACGCTTAATCATATCCCAATACATATGCCACTTATTATCCTCTTTACATAAAAGAAGAATAATAGATGATAAACCACCAACCCATAATGAAGCTGCTAATAAATGTAGAAAATCCATAACGACAGCAATGTCTTTAAACTTTAAACCGTATGCGTGACTATTAAAGGCCTTCATAACAAGTAGCCCTATAAACAATAGTATTGGAATACTCCATACTTTAAACGACGAAAACTTCTCATGCTTCACCGCAAAATACGTAACAATTATAAGCGTACTAATGAGAACCATTTGAGTAATCCATACATAACCAAAAACAGAAAGCTGTAATGTTTCTTTTAATAGTAAAGGATTGAATGCTTCTAGCCATGAAACATCAGCATTTATTTTCGCTTGCAGTGGTAGATTGAATAACAAGCTAATCAATATCCCAAATAAAGAGATCCATATTATGTTCTTACTCCTTGATCGAACCGAGGTTGCATTGCCTTTATACATAATAAGATTAAAGAATAGCACTCCTATAAATAGTGAGAAACTTGTATATAAAATTCCACGTTCCATAATCATATCGATTTGTGGGACGTAGCCCATCTCTTCCACTTGTATATCGTCTGTTTCCGCTTCCGCTAATCCAACCCGGAACGGGATAACTCCTTGAATTGGATGTCCATCAGCTGAAATCACTTTCCACTGAATAGAGTAAAGACCATTTTTGAGATTGTCTTTTAATCCAGCTTCTAATAGCTTTTTATTTTTTTTATCAATATGAGCATCTTTTAAATCGACCCTTTTACCTGATGTATCTCTCACGTACAATGTATTAAAACTTGAAACTTGTATGTCCTCATCGAATTCGATTTTTACAACAGATGGTGCTTTCTTCAATGTTTCATTTTCAGTAGGGTTTGATTTCACAACGTACGCATGAGCAGATGCACTTTGCGGTATCAATATGATAAGCACACACACAAGTAATAGCCATGTCCCTAATCTTCTCATTACTTTCACACTCATTTCACTTCTTTCTTCCTCATTGCTCTATTTTCATTACTTTAACTTCCGAAGTTTGATTCTCGGGCGAAATATTAACCTGATTAAATATAAACTTCTAATATAATAGTAACTATCACGATAGATACAACTTACATTTTTAAAGCCGATTGTTATTATATCATAAAATATATTTATGTAAGTTATCAAAGAAGAAAAGTTATCGTGAATCATTTGTGAAGAAAATGTGAAATACATAAATAAAAAGGTATTACGTTATTACGTAACACCTTTAAAAAAATATCCCTCTTCTATTTCTCTTCCGGATAATCACAATACTCGATAATCGTTCCTTCAGTATCCGCTGGGTTAAGATAAATTAACCTTCTACCGTGCTTATTAATGCGTAGTGTATGCTCTAATGTCCGAATACCTTGTTCTTTTAACTCTTCTAGAGCCACATCTAAATCATCGACACGATACGCAACATGATGTACACCTTTACCTTTTTGTTTTATAAATCGGGCAATTGGTGAAGTGGTGTTATTTGTCGGCGCAAGTAATTCAATTCTATCTCCATCCACTTCAAGAATGGCTACTTCGCTTTCTACACCTGGTGCCTCACTTACGTAACGATCTATTAATTCTCCTGATAGAACCTGTTCATAAAAACGTATGGTACTATCTATATCACGAACTGCGATTCCGATATGATCAATTGTTTTTTTCATTTTATTTCCCCTACTACTTTATTTTTTCTCATTATTAATAGTAACAAAAAAAGTTATAGAAACAAGTTCTATAACTTTTTTATTTAACCTATTTTCTTATCCGCTCTAGTTGCTGGTTGAACTTGATTTTTTGCTTTTACAACGCTAATGCCATATCCGATAAATCCACCGATAATCGCTGGGAAGATCCAGCCTAATCCTACTTCCTGCATCGGAAGGAATTTAGTGAACACTTGGCTTACTACTTCAATGTTAACTCCAGCTGCACTTAATCCATCGAATAAGCTGATGATAAATGTTACGATTAAGCTCACTTGATAAACTTCAGCTCTTCCTTTGAATAATGAATGGAAGAATGTTAAGAAAATCAATACGATTGCTAGTGGATAAATTGCTGTTAATACTGGAACAGAAACTGCGATTAACTGTGTTAATCCTACGTTTGCAACAATTGCACTAAATACACATAGCGTGATTGCAATTGCTTTGTAAGGAACATTTGGGAATAACTTATGGAAGAATGAAGAACATGCTGATACAAGTCCCACACTAGTTGTTAAACAAGCTACTGTAATCATTAATCCTAATAATACTCCGCCATATGATCCGAAATAGTAGTTAGAAACTTTCGCTAATACTTCTCCGCCGTTTTCTAAATGTCCAAGCTTTGCAACACTTGAAGCACCCATATAAGAAAGAGCTGTATAGATAATTGCTAAAATAGATGCTGCAATTATTGTCGCTTTTGCACAAACGACCATAATTTGTGTTTTCGTTTTCGCACCTTTTTCTTTAATAGCATTGATGATGATAATCCCGAATACGAATGATGCAAGCGTATCCATCGTTAAGTATCCTTCTTGGAATCCTTTAAAGAATGCATGTGATGTATAAGCTTCCACTGGTGCTTGCATATCTCCAATCGGATGTATAAAAGCAACGATTACTAAAATACCGATGAAAGTCAACTTAATTGGCGTTAAAATTTTTCCAACAATATCGACAATTTTCGCGGGATTTAGCGAAAAAAAACAAGTGATGCTAAAGAATATAATTGTGAAAAGAATTAAAGGTGTAGAACCTACTCCCTCTGGCATAAACGGCTTAAGACCAATTTCATAAGATACATTTCCTGTTCTCGGTATTGCAAATAATGGACCGATCGCTAAGTATAAAACTGTTGTAAATACAATCCCGAACACTGGGTGAGCACGACTTGCTAATGACTGTAAATCATCTTTACCTGAAAAACCAAATGCTAGTACACCTAGTAATGGTAATCCAACACCAGTTACTAAAAATCCAGCGTTAGCAATCCATACATTCTCTCCTGCTGATTGACCAAGCATCGCTGGGAAAATTAAATTTCCTGCTCCAAAAAATAGTGCAAATAACATTAATCCAATAACTACTATGAACGAAAACGGTACTTTATTCGCCATAATATAACCCCCATTCAAATTTCCTTATCTCATTTTCCAATTTTAACTAATTGAATTTTCTGAATATTTAATTTAAGTATCAACTATTCTTGAACTCATTATAGTTTGCTATATAATATTTTGCAATACTATTTTCGAACTTTTCTTTTATTTTATAAATATACATTTTTTAACATGAAAAATAGACTAAAAAACCAACACGGTCATCCATGTTGGTTTTTCCATTTACTATCATAAATTAAAATTTCGCTGCTACTTTTTTAACGTTTTCTAGACCTTCTTCAACAATTTGTTGTGAACGATCTGGATATTGATTGTGTCCTTCAATTACAACTGTCTCTGGATTTGTAATTCCCCAGAATCCAAGTACAGTTGTTACGTAATTAACTGCCATTTCCATACGAGCCATTTGTTCTGAAGAGTAATCTGAACCACGAGCACCTAACACAACTACTTTCTTACCACCAACTAAACCTTCTGGGCCATTTGCTGTATATTTAAACGTTTTTCCAGCTTGAGATAAGTATGAAATATATGTGATTAATGGTGCTGGTACTGTAAAGTTCCATAATGGGAATGCAAATACAACCTTATCAGCTTCTAAAAACTGATTTAAATATTGATCTACTGTAGCAACTGCCTTCTCCTCTTCAGCTGTTAACTCCATACCTTGGCTACGTTTATATCCACCTGAAATCGCGATATTTCCGTAATAAGGAAGATCTAATGCAAATAAATCTAATTCCGTAATTTCTGTATTTGGATTTGCTTCTTTATAAGTACTTACAAATGTTTCATACATTTTTGAACTAACTGCTTGCTCCGCTGGACGATCGTTTGCTTTTACAAATAATACTTTTGACATTTTTTTATTCCCCTCTACATTCTTATTTTCTTCTTTTTTACCAAATAATGAGCTAAATAGTCCCATTTTCTTCACCTAATCTTTCTTTTCATATTCATTATTCATCATCATAAAAATTCTTATTCTAAGAAAAAGTTCCAATAGATACCTTAAGTTACGCCATTGTAACTTTTTGTTATTTAATTACCTTATGTAAGTGATTGTAATATAGCCACTTACTTTAGTCAAGTAACTTTTAATAAAAAATAAAATCTCGACTTAAAAATATTAAGCGAGATACAATTGAACACCAAATACATCTTTATTACTTGTATAATAAACTTAGAGAGGAAAATTCATATATAGAAAGGATTTATTCATGAGCACTATAGAAAAGATTCAAACTTTTATTATTCTTTTTGCTGTTACATGCGGCATCGTACTCGGACAATTTAATATGATACATACGTATTCAGACAAATTTATTGTCCCCTTCTTATTTTTCATGCTATATGGATTATTCCTCAGCATTCCATTAAAAGAAATAAAAAACGGATTTCGCAATTTAAAATTTGCTGGAACAAGTCTTACTATTAACTTCTTATGGACACCTTTACTCGCTTGGGGGTTAGGAGCACTATTTCTTTCCGATCATCCAGCACTTTGGGTTGGATTTATAATGTTAATGGTTACTCCATGTACAGATTGGTACTTAATCTTTACTGAAATAGCGAAAGGTAATGTAGCACTTTCTACTACAATTTTACCTGTAAATTTAATTTTGCAAGTACTGCTCCTTCCCATTTATTTATTTTTATTTGCTGGTGTCATGAAAACTGTAGCGATTTCTGTTTTAGTAGAAAGTATTGTTATCGTAATCGTCTTACCATTTATACTTGCACACGCTACAAAGTTCATTATGAATAAAATGAAAAAAGCTGAAACTCTCGAGAATAAACTCATTCCGTTTTTCAGCTCTGCTCAAATTGTATTTTTAAGTTTAGCAATAGTAGCGATGTTTGCATCACAAGGTAAATATTTACTACAAAATATGAATGTTGTTTTATTATTACTCGTTCCTGTTCTATTGTTCTTCATCATTAATTTTTTACTAGGACAATTTATCGGGCGCATGATGCATTTATCTTACAAAGATACAGTAAGTCTAAGCTTAACAACGTTAGCAAGAAACTCACCTGTTGCACTCGCTATCGCTGTAACCGCTTTTCCAGACGAACCTCTTATCGCACTTGCACTCGTTATTGGACCATTGATTGAGTTACCGGTACTAGCTTGTGTGTCACAAGTTTTGTTGCTTATTAAGAAAAAACGGCAATACGCATAATAAAAAACGTCCCATTTTGGGACGTTTTTTATTATGGAAAGATTACATACAACACTTATTTCTTATTTATCATTACAAATGAAATTACCGAAACTACAAACATAATAATACCAATTATAATAAAGTGAAACTTTAATCATTGGGGGTTTTGTTCATCCCCCAATGATTATTAGCCCTCACCACTCCCGCATTAACAGATCCTTTCTAATTAAAAATGATAGGAAACGTAAATATAACGAAAGCTGCCCAAAGTCCGTATATTGGCAAATACTTCGTAACGGCATCTTGAATAGCTTTTGGTCCTGATTTGTTTTGCAAGAAACGCATATAGGAAAACATAATCCAAATTAGGTTTGCCCAGATCAGTATGTTTACACCTAAAACAGCTAGTCTATTAGGTGTAATCCCGTAAGAAGAAAGTCTGAATACTATGGCTGACAATGCGACAGTGTCAATAATAAGCGCCAGAACAATTAAGGAAAAATTTATATAATCTGAAATGTTCTTTTTCTCGTCCGAGTCACTCTCAACGATAGAAAATATAGTAACAGCCAATACACCAAGCAGTATTCCGTTGAATGCCATTAGGAAATTACGATCCAAGAACGGGTTTTTCCCGACCAAAATTATCGTTATAAGATAAATAAACAATGTGACCAGGACAAGCGGACTAAAGATTTTAGATATGTATGGTGTAATATTTTTAGCAAGCTTAAGATTCATTGATACTAAGTATGCAGCCACAATAGCGAGAGCCGCTGCTCCAAATAAAACAACATTACTAAAATAGAATTCTCCTATATCTAAGTCAACAAAGCTAAACAAACGCATGGTGAATATTGCTAGTATCATTCCGCTCACTGCCATGCTCCCGTAGAGAAGACAATATTCTAAATTAAATTTAATATAGGCTAATCTTGTACCGCCTTTTGAATATTCATTTCCTGTAAACGCAAGCCCTACTAAGACCCATAAAAATATAGGAAGATGTAAATAAGCAAGTATGGTACTGTCTTTATAATTTATTGGCAACGTATTAAGATACACCCCGGAAACTAGGAATAACGCTATAAGGGAATAAATAATACTTTTTTTCGGCTTATTATTGTAAACAAAATAAGCAGCAATAAAGGGAATTACACCAAAAGCCAAGTTTATTGGAGCAATTGCTTCCTGCTCAACAAAGTGGAAAATGATCCTGGTGCTTATGCCGGCCAGAATAGCTAAAAGGCCCATGAATAAGAAACCTTTTTGAAACAAAGATGTTTTTTCTTTATTTACTTTCTCCTTGAAATGCAACCTTTCATACCAAGCAGCTAGAATTTGAGAATCAGGGTTTTGGTCCCATGCTTGTGAGAATGCTTTTTTAAAAGCTTTCGGATCTTTTCTATACATCTTCTCCAACTCATGGGGGTTATCCATATGTTTAACAATCAAATTGTTACTGTTCATAATTATACCTCCTCTAATTAAAAAAATAAGATTGTTACCTTTTAACAAAAGTACTTCACTCATTTATTATGATTTTGATTTTAATATAAAATTTATCGTTTTACAATAAAATTTTATTATTTAAAGCATTTTTTTTATCGTTAAATTTCATTTCAAAGAAAAACAAAAGAGCATGACAATTTTATGTCATGCTCTTTTAACAAATTAATTCTCAAATACAAAATTAATCTTATTATCTTTCCACTCTAATTTCGCATCAAACGTTTTCTCGCCCTTTTTAAAGCCTTTAATTAAATCGGTCTTTTCACCTTTTAAGAGCTTTGTCATATTCTTTTGCGAAATTGTTTTACTTAATATCTTCTTTGAAATGGTGAAATCACATTGCGTTGTATTATAGTTAGAACAACCGTAAAACGTTGATTTATCAATTACATCGCCATCACATTTTTTACAGCTACCAACCTTTTTACCCGTTGTAAATTTCGATCCTTTTCGTTCAATCGATTCAACATGTAGTCCCGTGAAATCCCACTTCTCAGACATTTCCACTGCGTCTTCAATAATTTTAGCTGATAGCTTTTTCGTCTGTTCCATAAAAGTTGCTGGTGAAGCTGTACCTTCACCAATTTCCGCAAGACGCTGTTCCCATTTCGCAGTCATTTCCGGTGAAGCTAGTATTTTGTCACCAATTGCGGTAATTAATACTTTTCCTTTATCAGTCGCATACACTTGGTTTTTCTTTACATCTATATATTTACGGTCTTTCAGCATCGTAATAATACCCGCGCGGGTCGCTTCCGTACCTAAACCTTCTGTTTTCTTCAATACCTTCTCTAGCTCTTCATTCTCTAAATACTTACCGGCTGTTTTCATTAACGTAATAAGTTGTCCTTCTGTATAACGCTTCGGTGGCTGTGTTTTTCCTTCTTTCACTTTCACCTTTACAACTTTTCCTTCTTCACCTTCAGCTACAATTGGAAGAATGGTTTCGTCATCTTTATCGTCTTGGAAAATAACTTTACGCCAACCTTCTTGAATTTGCTGTTTTCCTTTTGAAATGAATTCAGCGCGTTCATCTACAAGCGTAATGATTGTTGTATAGTCAAAGATTGCAACTTCATAATGAGCTGCAATGAGCCTTCTTACAATCATATCGTAAATTTTCTTTTCATCACCGGATAGTCTGCTTGGGTTTGTAACTTGCTCTGTCGGAATAATTGCGTAGTGATCTGTTACTTTCTTTTCATTCACATAACGCTTATTGTTCATAATGGATTCAATTGGTGCCGGTAATAAGCCTTTATATTCATCAAACTGACTTAACTTCTGTAAAATATCAGGGAAAGTCGCTGCTTCTCCTTGAGTAACATAGTTAGAATCTGAACGTGGATAAGAAACAATCCCTTTTTGATAGAGTGCTTGCGTTATATCAAGCGTCTTTTTCGGTGAAAACTTAAAGGCTTTATTTGCCGTTGCTTGCAGTGATGATAAGTTGAATAAAAGCGGCGGCTGAAACTCTTTACGCTCCGTTTTCATTTCCTTCACAACAGCCGGTTTCCCTTGGCAAAATGCCGCAATTTTATTCGCCATATCAGGGTCTTTTAAGCGGGATTCATTATCCTTCTCCCATTTCCCGTCATATTTCTTTCCTTCTATATTAAAGGTTGCAAACACTTCCCAGAAAGGCTCTGACTTAAAGTTTTCAATTTCTTTCTCACGCTTTACAATCAATGCTAACGTTGGTGTTTGGACACGACCAGCAGAAAATACATCATTCATTCCTTTTTTCTTTAGCAAAATACTAAACACACGTGATGCATTCATACCAACAACCCAGTCAGCACAAGATCTTGTGTATGCTTCGTAATACGTATTAATTGTATCTGATTCATCAAGTAAATTTTTAAACCCTTGATAAATAGCTTGCTTCGTTAAAGACGAAATCCATAGACGCTTCATCGGCTTTTGCACATTACAAAGATTAATAATATTTCGTACGATTAGTTCCCCTTCACGCCCAGCATCGCCTGCGTGAATAATTTCTGTTACCTGTGGATTATGTAACAGCTGTTTCACAACGTTAAATTGCTTATACTTTGACTTTGTTACTTCAAATTGAAAACGCTCTGGAATCATCGGTAATGTATTAAGTGACCATTTTTTCCACTCTGCGTGATAATGCTCTGGATTACATAACTGCGTCAAATGACCAATTGCCCATGTACAGTACGCTCCATTTGGAAATAACTCATTTGCTTCTACTTCTAAATATCCATCTTTCCGGCGATATTTAAACTGTGAAACAAGAGCCAACCCTTGATCTGGTTTCTCGGCAATAATTAATTTCATTTTATAACTCCCTATCTGTATTCCAGTGTTACTTTCATTGTCTATATGTTTAGAAGCGATGATAAAACAACAATCTTATTTATCATTCGCGGTTTGTCTCGCAAATGTGAGACCTATAATATTATACGCTTATTCTTTATGGCTTCACAATAGAAACTCATAATATAACAATTTCTTTCACATGCTTACAATTAAAAAAGACGCCCTAAAAAATCAAGCGTTCCTTTGCTTACATCTATGAAATTGTGCAGATAATATGCAGATATAAATTATCATAAGTACACATATGATGAAATGAACGATAGGACAAGGAGGTATCATAATGTTTGCTTATACGTTAACTACCTTAACACTTTGCTGTACCTCAATTCTTATTGCATCCAATATTTCTAAACGTAAGGGTACCCTAATGGAGTATATGGTATTTATTATGTCTTTTAGTATGAGTATCGGTTTAAGTATTGGTTTTTATTTAGGCATTCTCTTTAAGGGGGAATTACTATATTCTACTTTACTTGCTATTTTAATTAGTGGTTTTATCGGTTTTTTAGTGGGTCTACGTTTTCACCTATATACTGCTTTAGAAGGACTGTTCTCTGGATTAATGGCAAGTATGATGGGAGCAATGATTACAGAAATGTTAAACGCTCAACAAGCTCATAGTATATTGTTCATTAGCCTTTTACTTACTATAACGATTACTATGTCCTGTGTGATTCAATTGTTATCGGAGAACTTTTCTACTTTTATCCAACAGCGTTTTTTGTTATTACTTTCAATTAGTGTAGTAATTATCGTTGCCGTATTCGCGACATTCCCACATCATACTCCTGCACCTTCACCTGGGCATAATCAACATATACATTAGTACTTGCAACAAAAATGAATAAGCAGCTATCCATAGGATAACTGCTTCCTATTATTCTGGCTTATTAGGAATGTTTTGGTTTGGAACATAGTCAGATTTATAATCTGTATAGTTCACTTCCGTTACCATCCCTGCTGAAGCATGATGTAGGTCGTGACAGTGGAACATCCACTCACCGGGATTGTCTGCTACAAAGGCTACTTCATATTCTTCTCCTGGTTTTAAGTTCAATGTATCTTTTACAATTGGAGAACCTTCTATCGGTTTTCCATCTTTACTCAACACCTGGAAGAAGTGACCATGTAAATGCATTGGGTGATCATCCATTTTAGAACGATTTACCAATTTCACTTTTACTAAATCACCCTTTTTTACTTGAATTGGGTCAATATCCGGAAATACCTTTCCGTTAATTGTATATACCATTTCATTTTCATTCATTTGCGTATTTAAGTCCATATTATATGTGGCAGTATACTCTTGATTTAACGTGAAACTACCTAATTTTTTAGCACCATATTTCGTCATATCTAATTTCGCTAATTTTCCCTTTTCATCTGCTTTATCTTTCATCTCTTTGCTGCCATCATACTCAATAACAGCTTTCATTCCTTTTGCACCTTTATTTTTTGAATGGTCCTCAACATACCACTTCCCAGGATTATTAGCAGTAAATTCAATATCATAACGTTCACCCGGTGCGATTGAAATTACTTTATCCTTTATAACTTTTGGATTGTTTATTGGTTGACCATCTGTCGCAATTACTTTTATATCATGACCGTGAACATGTATATCATGTGATAGATAACCAGCATTAACAAGTCGAAGACGAACTTTATCTCCCTTATTCACTTTCAATGGCACTACTAAATCACCGCTTTTTCCATTGATTGTGAATAAATCATACATACTCATATCATGACCTTCCATCTTCATATTTCCATGGTCCATTCCTGCCATATTGCCAGAGTCTTTTTGATCACTGCCCATGTCCATACCAGAATGATCCATGCCGTTCTTATCATCATTCTTTTTCGTATTTTCATCACCTTTAGATTTATTACCTATTTGCCCTTTTGTCATTTCTTTTAACTGCTTTTTAATTTCTTCTTTATCTGTAACCCATTCATCCAACAGTAATGTGTAATCTTTATCATATTTTTCCTTTGTATCCTCTACAATGAGCGCTCCATACAAACCTCTATCTAAT
Organism: Bacillus sp. XB1; assembly: GCF_053557995.1. NCBI lineage: Bacteria > Bacillati > Bacillota > Bacilli > Caryophanales > Bacillaceae > Bacillus > Bacillus sp. XB1. Next base: position 1,848,866 of record NZ_JBNRIL010000001.1, read on the forward strand.
TGATTTACAGAATCTTGATGCGAGTGATACCAGTACGTTCCTGGTACGTTCGCTTCAAATTCGTAAGTGAAACTTTTTCCTGGTTCAACTGCATCTTGTGTCACGCCCGGAATTCCATCCATGTTATTTGGGACAGGATATCCATGCCAATGAATAGATACTGGTGCAGATAATTCATTTTTTAATGTCACTTTCACCTTTTCACCTTTTTTCACTCGAATTTCTGGACCAGGAGATGAGCCATTAAATGTCCAGACTGGAACAATAACACCGTTACTTAATTTTTGCTTTTCTTCTTTCGCTATTAAAGTAACTTCTGGCCCTTTTTCAACCTTCAATGGTTTTGTAGCTGTTTCAGTCTGTAGTGTTTTGTTATCATTCATATTTTTATGATCATTTGTTGTATTTGTCGTCACAGAACAGGCAGCAATTAAAAATATTACAGAGACAGTAACGGCTGCTAATACAACTCGCTTCATGGACAATCCCTCCTTATTCTTTTTCAAAATCATTATAGAAGTTGATTTTCAAGAAAATAAGGAGATGTAATTAGATCTTACGTAAGCTAATTGGAAAATTACTAAAAGCGGAGACATTACAAGAGACGAATATTTTAGTAATACAAAATGCTTTCCTTGTAGCGACTATATTAGCCGTTCTCGTATTTGTTTTGACGTTATTTCTTAAGAAACAATAACACTGCTATTATTAAATAAGAAAAATGCAGCTAAAATGCTCTTCACAAAAGAACTTAGATTTCTGTATAATAAGAACTAATGTTCCTCACAGACAATGGACTCAAATTACACAAATATATCAAATAGAAGAGGATTGATATACGATGAAAATTGATAGACCAAAAATTTCACCAGAGTTATCTTCAAAGAATTTTCAAGATATTTTTTATGAAGAAGATCCAACATTGGAAGTGTGTGAAATTATAGACTCCACTTTCGAAAATGAATCTGTAGATAGAGTGCGGTTATATGATGCGGTGATAAAAAACTGTAAGTTTACTAATACAGACTTTAGCAATATTGATATTACAGATGTTTGTTTTGAAAACTGTGATTTATCAAATGTTAATTTAAGTAATTCTTCTGTTCACAGAGTCGAATTTAAAAACAGTAAATTAATCGGAGTAAATTTCACAGGATCTAGCTTAGGAAATGTTAAATTTGAGAATTCAATTTTGAATTTAGCGGCATTTGGAAATTCTAAACTAGAAAAAATCATCTTCAATGAAACTTCATTAAATAATGCAGATTTTTTTGACTGTAAACTTAAAAAAGTTGAATTCCAATTATGTAGTCTTGATGAAGCTAATTTTGATCAGACATCACTGAAGGGGATAGATATTAGTTCTTCTACCTTTGATACACTTACAGTTTCAGTGAACGATTTAAGAGGATGTAAAGTATCGACATATCAAGCTGTTCAGTTTGCTACTTTATTAGGATTAATAATTAAAGATTAGTATTTCGAAGAAAAGAACCCTATCCCGAATCATGGATTTTTTAATTGTCCACGATTCGAGATAAAGTTCAAATAAATTAGTGATGACTCTTTTATTATTTAACTACAGCTTGGTTTCCTTTTACATGTTCATTATTTACACTCATAAATTCTTCAATTTCTTCAACTTCCCTAATGATATCTTTTGACAAGTTTTCATACCCGTCTTTCGTTACAAGAATGTCATCTTCAATACGAATTCCAATTGATTCTCCTTCAATATAAAGACCAGGTTCAATTGTTATAACCATACCTTCTTCTAACACTCTATCTTTATATGTTCCTACATCATGTGTATCTAAACCAAGGAAATGGCTGACACCATGATAATAGTATTTTGATAACTCTTCATCTTCTTGAATTAAACCAATTGCTTTACACTCTTCTGCCAGTACCTTTTTTGTATGCTCATTTAATGCAGCGAACTTTAATCCTGGCTTAATAATCTCTGTTGTTTCTTTTAATGCTTTTAATACAATATTATAAATTTGTTTTTGGCGACTAGAGAATGTTCCATTTGCCGGGAATGTATAACTAATATCAGCGTTATAGTAGTCTTTTTGAGCACCTAAATCTAGTAATACTAAGTCACCATTTTGAATTTGTGCATCATTATCTTCATAATGAAGAACTGTAGCATTTTTCCCACTCGCCAAAATTGTATTGAACGCATGGTACTTAATGCCAGATGACTTCAGTGTAAAATCAAATTGTGCTTCTAATTCATACTCCATCATGCCTGCTTTTGCATGCTTAAGTACGTTGTAAATACCGTCTTTCGTTATAGCAATCGCTTCTTTAATAATTTCAATTTCTTCCTCTGTTTTAAATACTCGTAATTCACAAATGTTCGGATATACATTACCAATTGTTACGTGTGGGTATTTTTCTCTTACATGTTTAGCAAATGCTAATGTTTTTGTCTCCGTACCATTCCAATCACGACGTTCTATATCTAAATATAGATGCTTCGCATTTTCTGTAAAAAGTATATTTGACATTGTCTTTTCAAAGCTATCTAAATATACAACTTTCTTTATACCTGAAATTTTCTCTGCTTCTTCGTTAGAAACTGTTTTACCGACCCATTTTTCCATTACTGGATCTGACTTTTCAATGAAAAGTGTTTCTTCAACACTACTTCCAACCTTTTTCAGCATAAAAATAACATTTGGTTCATCGATTCCCGTTAAGTAGTAAAAATTACGATTCGGTACAAATTTATAATGTGCATCAGCTGACATATGCGGTGCTTGTCCCGCAAATAAAATCGTAATAGACCCCTCTGGTAATGTGTTTGCTAATCGTTCTCTATTTTGAGCAAAAAATGTTGATTTCATGATAATCCCCCTAGCGTTTTATGTATAATTATGAAACTAATTATTCAATACACTTCATTCTATTATTGTTATAATTTTTCGTCAATTTTTAACTAAATTTTAGATAGTATTGACACAGGCAACTAAACAAGTTACAATAACTATAAATTAGTAAGTTACTAATTTAAATTTAAATAAGAGGTGAACAAAATGCAAAACATTTTATTCCGTATTAACGAATTGTCAAAAAAAGAAAAAGCGAATGGATTAACAGTTGATGAAAAACAAGAACAACAAATGTTGCGCCAAAACTATACACAAACATTTCGTGGAAGCTTAGATTCCATTTTATTAAACACAAAAATTGTTGATCAAAATGGTCTTAACGTTACACCTGCTGCATTACAAGATGCTCAAATACGTTTAAAATTAAGCAAATGAGTTCCGAGCTAAAGAATTCTAATAAAACATAAAAAGAGCTGGATTTCCTATATAGAAATTCCAGCTCTTTTTATTGTCTTTTTTAATTTAGTAAACGAGCGATACATTGCAATTCTCCACGACACAATCATCGCAAATGCAAGTAAGAAAAACATGCCGCTTAACTCTGCCAAATCAATTGATTGGCTTAAATATGACTTTAATGCCACGCGTACAGCTAATAAGCCTACTAAAATAAATATGAATGCTTTTGACGGTTTCATAAATATATGTTCGCCTTTTATTTCGAACTTAGTTGTTTTAATAAGAAAAATAGAAAAGATAAGCCCTATACTAATTGCCTCAACTATTTCTAACGATGTTAATCGAAACTCTGGTAAAAAGTACATCGTTGCGCCTGTACTCATAAAAATTGGCGGCAATATAATTTTCTTTTTCGTTACCGGCTTTTTCGCTGCTTTAAAGCGCAGAAACATGACACCAACAGCCATACAAACCGCTAAAATACTTGATAAAAGTGCTATCATACTCTTCCCACTCCTATCTATTTAAAAGACTTTTTGAGCAACATCATAAACCAAACGAGCCCGACACTTATAATAACATGACCTAATCCAGCCATATGGCTTAAACCGTAAAAGTCAGTTCCATTTACTTGTAGAAGACCTCTCCATAGCATTGTAGCAATAGTAAAGATTACTCCTACATTATAAACAACAAACCATGCACAAAAGCTCTTTGTTTCTTGTACATGAAACACTTTACATAAGGCTAAAGCAATTAAAAAGAATACAAAACCGAGCACTAATACATGTGTATGCACTAATTGCAATATTGTGGATCCTTTAATTCCTTGTGCTTTCGAATACTCTCTTGCAAATACACCTGATAATAAACCAATAATTAAGTAAATAAATGCCGCATTATATAATTTCTTCATTCTATTCCTCCTGTTGTAAACTTTCTATATTCGCTGCAATTATTTTAAGCAAAGTTTATGAACGGAGTATGAACAAAATATTACATTCAATTTTTGAAAATAAAAAAGCCATTCCACAAATAATAATTGTAGAATGGCTTTTCAATTTATTTTAAATCTTCTATTGAGAAAGCACCTGGCAGTAACTGCTCAACAGTCACTTCTTTTTCATCACCTTTTACATTCGTTAATAATACAGGCATTTTCGGATCACAGAATTCAGCAATTACTTGTCTACACGCACCACATGGTGAAATCGGTCCATCAGTTTCTCCTGTAATAACTAAGTAACTAAAATCGCGCTCACCTTCTGATACTGCTTTAAATATTGCTGTTCTTTCTGCACAGTTACATAAACCGTAAGAAGCATTTTCTATATTACAACCAGTATAGATTTTCCCTTCTTTCGTAACTAACGCTGCGCCAACAGGAAATTTAGAATACGGAATATACGCTTTCGATAACATCTTGTTTGCTTCTTCAATATATTTTTTCTTACCCATATTATTTCCCCCTCAAAGTAAACGAAATGATGATTAGTCAGTAATAACTGTATGAACTAATTTAGGAGCCACTGCTGTTTCAGCGATAGAGATGTTCTCATAAATTTTTGCTTTTACATCTTCTACATTTTCACGATTTGCGTAGATTGTTACGAATGGCTCGCCTTCTTTTACTGCATCGCCAACTTTTTTACGTAACATTAATCCTACTGCTAAATCGATTTCATCTTCCTTCGTTGCACGACCTGCACCAAGTAACATAGCTGCAATACCAATCTCATCTGCAACAATGTTAGAAATAACACCTGAAGTTTTTGCAGGTACATCAATTACATACTTCGCCTGTGGCATTTTTTCTGGATTGTCTACAATTGAGCTATCTCCGCCTTGATTGCTTAAGAACTCTTTAAACTTCTCAGTTGCTTTTCCGTTTTTCATCACTTCAATTAGCATTTCACGAGCTTTTTCTAACGTATTTGCTTTTTTCGCAAGTACGACCATTTGGCTACCTAATACAAGTACTAATTCTGTTAAATCTTCTGGACCTTCACCTTTTAACGTATCAATCGCTTCTTTTACTTCTAGAGCGTTACCAATCGCAAAACCAAGCGGTTGTGACATGTCTGAAATAACAGCCATAGTTTGACGTCCTACATTATTTCCGATACGTACCATTGCATGTGCTAATTCTTTTGCATCTTCTTCTGTTTTCATAAATGCACCAGCACCTGTTTTTACATCAAGTACGATTGCGTCAGCACCTGCTGCAATTTTTTTACTCATAATTGAACTTGCAATGAGAGGAATTGAGTTAACCGTTCCTGTTACATCGCGTAATGCATAAATCTTTTTATCTGCAGGTGTTAAGTTTCCTGTTTGTCCAATAACAGCTACTTTGTCACGGTTTACAATATCAATGAACTGCTCTTTCGTAATTTCAACGTGGAATCCTTCTACCGCTTCTAATTTATCAATTGTTCCGCCTGTATGTCCTAAACCACGACCAGACATTTTTGCTACTGGTACATCTAAAGCAGCAACTAATGGTCCTAATACTAATGTTGTAGTATCACCAACACCGCCAGTTGAATGTTTATCTACTTTAATTCCTTCAATTGCTGATAAGTCGATCGTTTCACCAGACTCAACCATCGCCATCGTTAAATCTGCACGTTCGCGATCTGTCATATCTTTAAAGAAGATTGCCATTGCAAGTGCACTCACTTGATAATCAGGAATACTTCCGTCTGTATATCCATTAATAAAGAATTTGATTTCTTCAGTCGTTAATTCTTTGCCGTCACGTTTTTTTGCAATAATATCTACCATTCTCATTACAATCACCATTCCTTTTTATATTATACGAATCTATTAAAATAATAAGCCAACGATTGTTGCTGATAAGAAACTTACTAACGTTGCACCGAATAGTAATTTCAAACCAAATCTTGCCACTACATTCCCCTGCTTTTCATTTAAGCTTTTAACTGCCCCTGCAATAATTCCAATTGAAGAGAAGTTTGCAAATGAAACTAAGAATACAGATATAATCGCTGTCGTTCTATCTGAGAAATTAAAGTTTCCTTGTGCTAAATCTGTCATAGCGACAAATTCATTTGATACTAATTTTGTTGCCATAATATTTCCTGCATTAACTGCTTCATGCCAAGGCACACCCATAATAAATGCAAATGGTGCAAATACATAACCAAGGATTTCTTGGAATGAGATACCAATTACACCTTTAAATACTGCATTGATGAATGCGATAAGAGCAACGAAACCGACTAGCATAGCTGCTACTGTAATGGCAACTTTAAATCCGTCTATAATGTATTCACCTAATACTTCAAAGAAAGTCTTTTTCTCTTCTTCTTGCACTTCTAACATATCTTCTTCCTCAGTAACTTCATACGGGTTAATGATAGAAGCAATGATGAAGCCACCGAATAAGTTAAGCACTAAAGCGGTTACAACATATTGTGGTTTTAATAACACCATATATGATCCAACGATAGACATAGAAACTGTAGACATTGCAGATGCACATAATGTATACATTCTTTTCTCTGGCAATAACCCTAGTTGTTTCTTAACTGAAATAAACACTTCAGATTGTCCTAAAATCGCAGAAGCAACTGCATTATATGATTCTAGTTTCCCCATTCCATTTACTTTACTTAATGCTAAACCGATAGATTTCACAATAATAGGTAATACTTTAATGTGTTGTAATATACCTATTAGTGCCGAGATAAATACGATTGGCATTAATACACTTAAAAAGAACGAAAACTCTTTTTGATTTACTAATCCACCAAATACAAAATTCACACCGTCAGCAGCATATTTTAATAACTCTCCAAAACCATCTGCTATTCCACTAATTAATATATTCCCTACACTTGTATTTAATAATAAAAATCCCAAAATGAATTGTAATATAACCATCGTTATGATTGGGCGATATTTGACTTTTTTTCTATCATTACTAGCAAGCCAAGCGATACCTAAAATCAATACGAGGCCTAAAACACCGATTAAGTATTTCATAAGCCGTCTCCTCCCATTCGTATCCGCTTACATTTTTTTTAATTATTAAAGCAATAGATACACTTTACTTTGTGTATCTATTGCTTTTGACTTCATTAATGATTAGTAGTTATCTGTAGCACCTTTTGCATCATTTAATACGATTGCAACACTAGCACTTGCTCCAACGCGAGAAGCTCCAGCAGCTACCATTTTGTCTGCATCTTCACGTGTACGAACGCCACCAGATGCTTTTACACCAACGTTTGGTCCTACTGTTTTACGCATTAATGCGATATCTTCAGCAGTTGCTCCGCCAGTTGAGAATCCAGTTGAAGTTTTTACGAAGTCAGCACCAGCTTTTACTGATAATTCACAAGCGCGTACTTTCTCTTCATCTGTTAATAGGCAAGTTTCAATGATTACTTTTACAAGAGCTTTTCCTTTTGCTGCTTGTACTACTTCATAAATATCTTTTTCAACAAGTTCGTTGTCGCCATCTTTTAAAGCGCCTACGTTGATTACCATATCAACTTCAGTTGCACCTTTTGCGATAGCATCTTTTGTTTCAAATGCTTTTGTTTCAGTCGTGCTTGCTCCTAATGGGAAACCGATTACAGTACAAACGTCTACATCATGTCCAGCTAGTTCATCAGCCGCTAATTTTACCCATGTTGGGTTAATACAAACAGAAGCGAATTTATATTCCTTTGCTTCTTCAATTACTTTCATAACATCTTCTTTAGTAGTATTAGCTTTTAAAATTGTATGGTCAATTAACTTTGCAATGTTCATTATCTTCACTCCTCATATCTTTTAACAACTTCATTCTAACTCTTAGTTGAACAAATGTAAATACACTTTTGAAATTTTGTTCATTCTTTTTTAAAAGGAATTTTCTTGTAGTAAATAAAGCGCATTCTACCAAAGAACATTTCAGATATATAATCAAAATTTTTATGTTAACAATGGTAGTATGTATCTCCATATCCATAATTATTTTTAAAAAGGCAACTTGTGTTCAAAAAACTCCTATCATTCATACATAACAAAATAAAAGGCGTTCTCAAAATTAACATCTTGAGAACGCCTTTTATTTCTAATCCTTTTGATAATGTAACAATTCTTTTGCTGTATGCTGATCGATAATTAATACATTTGCATACCCGCCACGTAACGCACCATCAATTGCTTTGATTTTTCTATTACCACCTGCAACTAAAATAGAACGTTTCTTTAATTTCAGTTCTTCTAACTCAATTCCAATGGTCCGCTTATTAATTTCTTCACTACTAATATTTCCGTCCCCATCAAAGAATCGTGAACAAATGTCACCAACCGATTGTTTTTTGAGTAAACTCGTTTCACCCTTATCGAAATAACCTAATCGGAATAATAGCGCTTCGTCTCGCACTGTTCCTACAGTGAAAATTGCAATATTCGCTTGCTTCCCCATTTCGATAATATGATGAATATGTCGATCCTGCTCTACTAATTCTTTTGTCACTGCATTATCAAATATAACTGGAAGAGGTAGATTTCTTGGCGTCGTTTGAAAAGCATCTGCAAATAAAGCTATCGTTTCATTCGCATATGTATTTACACTTGAATGACTAATACCACCTTTTAGCTGGACAACCTCTACCCCTTTTACATGTTGCGGTACGATTTTTCTAGCGATTTCATACATAGTCATTCCCCAGCTTACACCAACAATATCACCGTTTTTAACTGTCTTTTCCATATACTCAGCAGCATATTTACTTATATACTCTGTAATCGTTGCATATTCCGGTACTGGAGAAAATACAACATGTGCCTCTAACAAGTTGTATTTTTCTTTCAGTAAATTCCCAACGTTATCTAAATCCGCAAATGGATCAGCGATGCTAATTTGAACAAACCCTTTTTCTTTCGCATACTTTAACAATCTAGAAATTGTTGGTCTTGAAATATTTAATTTGTTAGCAATTTCTTGCTGACTATAATCTGATTGATAATATAATCTTGCAACTTCAACGCTTAATTGTTGTTTATCTTTTTCCATAGTAACTCATTACAAATCCCTTCCTGTATTTCCCTTTCGTTACAAGCATTATACAGCTTTATGCAAAAAAATTCGACTACCGAATTTTATCTATCTGAACTTCTACTACACTTAATATATAATGAAAACTTATTGTGTAGATTTACAAACTCAATATAGATACGCTTGAAACATGTAAATCGATTAACATTTAATTCACATTTTTCTGTAGTAACGATAACAAAGCCGTTCAATAAGAAACATGAAACATCATCTAAAAACTATTCAAATACCCCTTATAAACAGAAGTTACTATTTATAAGGGGTATTTACTCAATTTAATTTTATAAAAATTGGATGGAAACAATGCAAGTTCTCACTTATTTAGAATAAGTGAAAAGATGATGTTTTATTTGTTCAATAAAATAATGATGGTGTATATTATCGTTAGATACTCGACTTGCCATAATAGCCCCCTCCATTGAAGAGGCAAGAAAGGAAGCGAGTGATATAACCTCTATATCTTCTTTAAATTCTTGTTTCTCTATTCCTTCTTTTATGAGAGAAGCCATTAACATTACTGTATCATCATAACCTTTTGCTGCTGCTTTTTGTAATTCTGGAAATACTCCAGTACTTTCAATGGCACTATTAAGTAATGGACAGCCTCCAGCAATAGGAGGATTATTAGCTGCATCTTGATATACAAGGAAAATTGCAAGGATTTTATCAATTGCTGTCTTTTTATTTTCCATTGCTTTATGAAAATGACTCCACATAATCTCACCACTTTTGTCGTAGGCAGCAAGGACAATTTCTTCTTTACTTTTGAATCTACGATAAATAGATCCTTTAGGTAGTTCAGTAGCTGTCATTATATCCTGGATGGATGTGCGAGTTATCCCATTAGTATTAAATAAATATAAAGATGTTTCAATAATTTTTTCTTTAACCTTATCAACTTTAGTCATGCTTTGTAATCCTCCTAATGAAAACGATCCTAATATTCTAGGTAATGTTTACCCTCTATTTTCTTAATTTTTTTGTAAGTATAAATAAGTTTGGAACAGAAATATCTTATCAATCCCTATCTTATGGAAACCTCAAAGAATACGGTTTGAAAAGAAGTTAATCAAATTGTATTACCTACATAAATTAAGTGAATCTTCTGTCAAAACGACATGACCAATTGTTTAGTTCAGTCATATTATACAACTAATTTTATCTAAAATCGTAGAGGTGTAAAAATATATAGTTAATTTTAATGTATAGACATATGATTATTATATATAATTTTTATTAATATGTTTAGCTAAAGTGTTTGAACTACTCCCACTTTCACTTCATTCTATAAAAGATTAACCATTAATGATTACTGGAATTAAATTGTAACAAAGCAACTGAAATATAAATATATTTGCTTTTTTCCATTTTGATTTTGTTAATACTTTATAAAAAGGGTTTAAAAAACTAGAAACTTGTAGTATCATTAGATTTCGATTCGGACCGAACCGTCCGGTTTATAATCTTATATAAATATATTTAGAAGGAGAGCGTTATGCAGAAAGAAAAATCAAAAATTATAGGTAATTTAATTATGGGGGCAATACAGTGAACTTTATAAAAATGAATAAAAAAGAAATCATTATGCTAATAATCTTTACACTGTTTGTACCATTTCAAATTGGCTTGTACATACTATTTGGCATATCACTTTTAGCTAATGTCAATTTAGTTGAATCAGAATTTGTTCTTAGTGCCATCGGTTTTACTGTACCTGCTATTGTAGGAATCATTTGCTTTAGGAAAGAAATTATTGAAAGTTTTACTTATTTTAAAGAGAAGACAATTTTGAAAATAGTAAGTATTCCTATGGTAGTTTTATTTACGTTAATTGTGGAACAGTGTGTTATGTATTTTCTAGCAACTGGTCAACCAGAGAACCAAGAGCAGCTCCTTGAAACGGGTGCAGAGGTACCGCTTGTATTTACATTGCTTGTATTTGGTATTCTGGGTCCAATACTTGAAGAAATTGTGTTTCGCCACATATTAATAAATCGTTTTTCTTACCATATTGGTACTGCTATTGCATCTATCATTTCGATTATGATTTTTACACTTCTTCATACGAACCAACTTTCAGATATTGCTATTTATTTACCTGGATCGTTGATACTTACTGCGGCTTATCTTATTTCTAAAAGATCCATTGCATATGTTATAGCGATACATATGTTAAACAATTGCCTTGCTTTCATTCTGTAAGAAACTAGACTTGTTTCTGATGCCAAAAATATTCTATGTTTCTATCAAGCATTTTTGGCACCAGAACTACTTTTTCTATGACATAAGAAAGCTAATCAAAAATTATAAAATATTAGGAGAGTGTCAGTCATGATTGTAACAACAACTTCTGGAATTCAAGGTAAAGAGATTATTGAGTATATTGATATTGTAAATGGTGAAGCTATTATGGGTGCAAATATTGTCCGCGATGTATTCGCTTCCGTTCGTGATGTTGTCGGTGGCCGTGTTGGTGCTTACGAAAGTAAACTAAAAGACGCTCGTGATATTGCAATGGGCGAAATGAAAGAACTTGCAAAAGAAAAAGGTGCGAACGCTATCGTTGGTATTGACGTAGATTACGAAGTTGTTCGTGATGGAATGTTAATGGTTGCTGTCAGTGGTACAGCTGTACGTATATAAGTAAATAAAAAAACGGTTCCTCTTGGAATTTATACTTTGAGGGGAAATCCTGATTCTGTTGCAGATTTTAAAGAATAAAACGAGAAATAATCAACTTTTTTATTTCTCGTTTTATCTACATATTTATTTTTGGAAAAACAATCTAACTCCAAATACTAATAATACGGCGCCTGTAATACCCTCTATTGTACGGTTCACTCTTTCTTTTCTTAAAAAAGTTCTTAATTGACGTATGAGTGAGATGTAAAGTAAATACCATATTGCTGTCAAAGTCGTAAATGTGACTCCTAATAAAAGAAATTGGAGGAAATGATTTTGATTACTCACAATAAATTGGGGTAAAAAACTAAGGAAAAATACAGCGGTTTTTGGATTTAAAATTGCCGTAGTAAATCCTTGTCTAAAGCTTTTAATTGCCCCAATATCCTTAGAGTCCATTTCTGCTGAACCTGACATATCTTCTTTTTTATGTAAGGCACTTTTAATTGACTTTACAGCTAAATAAATTAAATAAACAGCCCCAGCATATTTTATAAATGTAAATAACATAGCAAATTTCATTAAGATAGCAGAAAGTCCTAACGTAGCCATTATTGTATGAATCATCATTCCAGATATCGTTCCTAAAACAGTCTTTATCCCGCCATTTTTACCATGCGAGATAGTATTTTTTGTAACTAGTGCAAAACCAGGACCAGGCATGATTATGATTAACATTGCTGTAAGGATAAATAATAGATAATTTTCCATGTTGTAGTATTTCCTCTCCAATTTTTAGTTTTGCTTACAGTATAGCTTTTTTCATTAAAACATTACATATAAAAGACTTGATCAGAAATTTATTTAGGTTATTCGTATCAATTTGATTAACTATTACCCAATAGCCACATTGATAAAACACATGACAAACTTATATATAATTGCAAGCTCAACTCTCACAAAAAACAGGATGAAAAATAAACAGCAGAACTAGTCCACTGTTTACTTTGCCACACCTTCATGTAATTTTTCTGTATAATCCTTTACATCTTTCCAGCTATCTTTCGCTGTATGTAAATCTTCTTTTATAAACGTAAACTCTTCCGGACTAATTCCTTTTACGTTTTGTAATAAATTATTATACTTTGCACCTACTGTATACCATTGATTTGATATGTTTTGTAGTGCTGTAATTGCTGCATCAATTGTTTCTGTCATGTTTGTTGTTTTATTTTTTACATCAGTCAAAATTACGACTTCTGCTTGTGCTCCTGAAATTCTATCTTTTAAATTGGCGATTTCTCTTTCTGCATTTGCGATATCTTTTTTCGCAACCGCAATCATCGGCCCGCCAGCAAGACATGTTATTAGAGCTACGCAAAGTACGCCACCAGCAATGACCATATCATTACTCTTTTTAATCGAATCGTTATATGTATTTATTTGTTGCTCTAGAGCTGGAATACCAGCATTCGTACTTGCCAATATCGCTGTTAACTGATTTGTATCCTCTTTGAAACTATTTGTATCTTTCGCCATTCTATCGCGAAAAGCTTTCAAATTTCCTAATAATCCATCTACCTCATTTTGATTCTTTACAATATCCGCATACAACTTTTCTAAATCCGCTTTTAATTTTCCACTATCCTTTTGATCAATCGCTATTAACATGTCATTATAATACGATTGAAAAGTATTATTGTAATTTATAATATTTTGATCTGTTTTCATAATTTGAGGCTTCATATTATTTAACCAATATGCTGCATTAATTTTTGCATCTCTTTGATGCTGAATCATATTCCCTTTAAATTCACTATTAATCGAACTTATTTTACTTAAATCCGTCTCTTGTTGATTTTGAATTAATTTTGCATATGAATCCATTGCAAATATACTTGATGTCGTTTGTGCCATTACATCTTGGAATCCTGCTGGTCCAAGAGAATAGTTTTTCACATTTTCTTGTAGCACCTTTACATTTTGTTCTGCTGCAAAAGGATGTAAAGGAAATGCGTTACTCGTTGCCACCCCAGCAATCATTACCGCTAAAAGACATTTTTTATAAAATCGTTTCTGCATATTTTTCACCTATTCTCTTTATAAGGATATCAAAAGCTCCTGCTCACAACTGAACAGGAGCTTCAAATCATTCATCAACACTTAACGCTCTAACGATTCGTATTCAATTATGCTTTTTTCGTGTCTACTACTTTAATATCTTCAGCATAAATCTTTTCTGCATAGTCTTTAATGTTTTTCCAGCTATCTTTCGCAATGTTTAAATCTTCTTTAATGAAAACAAGATCGTTTGGACTAATTGAATCCACATTTTGAAGTAAAGAATTGTATTTCGATCCCATTGTATACCATTGGTTTGAAATGTTTTGCAACGCTGTAATTGCAGTATCAATCGTATTTGTTAAATACTCAGTTTGTGTTTTAATGTTCGTTAACCCAGCTACTTCTAATTGAGCAGTTGTAATTTGTCCAGTTATTTTTTGAATTTCAGCTTGTGCATTGTCAAGTTCTTTCTTCGCTAATACGATACCAGCTGTACCACCGCCTACAGCTGCTGCACCACCTGCAATTAATGCGACTCCTAGCGGTGTTCCTGCGCCCGTAGCAATAACTACTGCACCACCAATAATTGCAATTGGTCCTAGAGCTGTCGCAACAGATGAACCGATAATAATTGCATTATATTTACTAATTGCCTCATTGTACGTTGTAATTTGATTTTGTAGAAGCGGAATTCCTGCATCTTGACTAGCTAATATAGATGTAATTTGATTTGCATCACCCTTGAAGTTTTGCGTATCCGACGTCATTTTATTTCGGAATTTTTTCAAGTCTTCTACTAACTGATCCACTTGCGCTTTATTTTCATTAATACTACTTGATAATCTAGTTAGGCCTTTCGTAAGAGTCGCTTTATCTTTTGCATCTACCGCAGCAACTAAAGTATCATAATAGTTTTGGAATTTTGTATTGTAGTTAATGATGTTTTGATTCGTTGAAATAAGCTGTGGCTTTAATACATCTAACCATTGCTTCGCATTTCCTCTAGCTGTATCTTGGTGCTGAATCACTTTTCCTTTTAAAGCTGCATCAACAGTCGATACATTTCCAAAGTTAACATTACCTTGTTTAATAATTGTTAAAGCATACAGATCCATTACTAAAGCATTTGAACCTGTTCTTTCCATTGCATCTTTCAAGCCTTCTGGTCCTAATGAATATTCTTCATAGTCATTATAAGCTTTTGCTACCGCATGAACTGGAGCTTGTTTCACTGTACTTTCAGCTGCATACGTATGAGCCGGCATAATATTTCCTGCTGCAAATACTGCCATAAGTGCTGATAGAGCCATTACTTTATATGGTTTTTTTGTCATTTTTCTTCTCTCCCTATATCGCTAATTATTTTTCTATTTAATGTACTTCAACGTTTGTAACGTAATCTTCAAATTGATTTGTTTGCTTATTCATTTCATCACTTACTTTTTTAATTTGATTAAAATGTTTTTGAAGTAAACTACTGTCTGTATACGTGCCTTCTTCAACATTTGTTTGAATTTGAATCATATTATTATTTAAAACTTTCCAATCCGTTAATAACGTTTCTAAAGTTGTAATTTGACGATCAATTAATTCTGTAAAGCTATTTACTTGATCTTCAACGAATGTAATTTGAGTCGCCTCTGCTTCAGTTTGTGATAACTTTTGAATAAGTGGCAATAACTCTTTTTGCTTTTGCTGAATGCGAAGAGCTGCTTCTCTCGTTTGACTATCTGCAGCATTTACAATTTCATTACTTAAAGTACCGATAGAAACAAAATCGATTGTTTTCGTTTGTGCAGTTTGATTTGTGATTGTAAATACTTGTTTACCGATATTAATAGAACCTTTAATGATTTCTTGAGGTCTATTCAAAATAGTAGTTAGTTCAGCTTGAATTTCCCCTTGAATTCTTTTAATATCTTCTCTTAATTTCACAATATCTCCACTTGATCCTTGCAGTGTTTTTATTGCTTCATCGGCTTTAATTGATAAGTTGTTACTATCTTTGTCTAATACTGTTTTAAATCGATTTAACTCTAATAAATCTTGCTCCATACTCTCTTGGATGCTCTGTACTTGCAATTGTAATTTTCCATATGCACTCATAAAATCTGTTTTTGCTTGCTGATCTTCATTTACATTTCCTGCTAGTTCATAGAGCTTACTATAATAACTATTGAATCTAGTGCTGTATCTCATCATCTCTTGATTTAAGTCAATTAGCTTCGGATTATATTCATCAATCCACTCTCGTACATTCGCCTTTGCAAACTTTTGATGATTCGTTAAGCTACTCATCGCATTTACCTTAATGTCTGGCTGTTGCAAAATAATTAATCCGTATGCTTGAATAAGCGGTGATTGTGATCCTAACATTCTAATTGAATTGGATAATGTATTTGGAGCAATTACATTTTGCGCATATACTGTTTTCACTTCCGTTTGCCCCTCCTTAGCGTAAGCGCTTACAGGAATGAAGCAACTCGTAGATACCGCTGTAACCAATAACCCTGTAATTAAAGTCTTTTTCACTTTAACTCCTCCTATGTATTAGCAACTATTACTATCGCATTTTATTATTCTATTTTCTTGCCCATAATTTGAGATGGTTAAAATAGAGAACGTTCTCAACGTGATCTATGTATGAACCACCTCTCTCGTATTGCTACAGTACTTACTTATCGTCACAAAACATTTCATTATTTTTCATATGTGTTTAGTATGAATAATATTGTATAAATTTTCTATTTCATCGAAATTCCCACATTCACACAGTGAATATATTACATAAAAATATTATTCATTTCAAACTAAACAACATACGTAAATATGAAATTTCATTTTGTTTTCATATAAGTTTTGTACTGTAAGGTCATTTAAACACAGCTGTTTATATATCGTAAAGAAGTATTTTCATTCCCTTTATTTTCAAGCTTTCATGTCCTTATTTCAAAATATAATCCGATTCACTTTATCGATTGAAATATCTACATATCACAACAGAAAACACTACTTTCAAATAACCAATGAAGTTATATTAGTATAATTTTTAACCCCATATGCAATTATGCATAGCATATACACAAAAAGGATAGCTTCATTTTCGCGAAGCTATCCTTAAAAAATTTTCTTATTTTTTCAAATGATATGGAACTGTCGTAATAACAACATTTCTTTTATAAAGTAAATACGCACGTATAAGTAAACTGGATTGATTATGAAGAATGTTATGCCAACCTTTTTTCGGAATGAACTGTGGTATAACGACCGTAACACGGTAATTCGATTCACTTGCCTTATATTGCACTGTATCGATAAACTTCGTTAGCGGCTGAATAATACTTCTATAATGAGAATGTAATGTAACAAGCCTTACTTCAGGTTGCCACTTCTTCCATTTCTCCTCAAATTTCTTTTCCTCTTCTCTGTCAAAAGCAACATATACTGCGATAACTTGATCTGCCGAAAGCGATTTCGCATAGTTCAATGAATTTTCTACTACATGCGTCATACCTGCTACAGGAACGACAATTACATTCCCCTCAATTGGAATAAGAGGCTCGCAAGTTTTTAAACTTAATTGATCACCCACTGCATCATAATGCTTCTTAATTCGATGGAATAAGAAGATAATAACTGGTAAGAAAATAAGAATCGACCAAACTTGTGCAAATTTAGTTAAAAAGAACATGCTCATTACGATAAAACTAATAACTGCACCAATTAAATTAACCGTTAATCTTAAAGCCCATCCTTCAGGCTTTTCGCGAAGCCATTTTAATACCATCCCTGTTTGAGAAAGTGTAAATGGAATAAATACACCTACTGCATATAGTGGAATTAAATGTTCTGTTTGCCCTTGGAAAGCTACAATTAAAATAATCGAAGCAACTCCAAGTATAATAATACCGTTTGAGTAACCTAGGCGGTCTCCTCTAATCGTAAACATTCTCGGTATGAATTTATCTTTTGCAAGGTTAACCGCTAATAAAGGAAATGCAGAATAACCTGTATTAGCAGCAAGAATTAATATTAAAGCTGTTGTACCTTGTATGAAATAGTACATGAAATTACGTCCAAATGTTTGTTCAGCAATTTGAGAAACAACTGTTACTTCTTTACTCGGAGTCACTCCGTAATAATAAGCTAAAAATACAATTCCTGAAAATAACACAGCAAGTAATGCACCCATTGCAAGCAATGTTTTTGCAGCATTGTTTGGCGCAGGATCTTTAAAGTTCGGAATTGCATTTGAAATTGCTTCAACACCTGTTAAAGCAGAACTACCTGATGCAAATGCTCTTAGTAATAAAAATAAACTAATCCCTGCAACTGGTGTACCAATTGGCGCATGTAAAGTGGGTGAAACATGACCAGTTAAAATATTATATATGCCCACACCAATTAATATAAATAGTGCTAAAACGAATAAATAAACAGGATATGCTAAAACGGAAGCTGATTCAGTTACTCCCCTTAAATTTAATATCGTAATTAATATAACAAATATAACCGCAATAATTACGTTGTGTGCATGTAAGCTAGGAAACGCAGACGTAATTGCATCTGTACCAGCGGACACACTTACCGCAACAGTTAAAATATAGTCAACTAATAAAGATCCTCCAGCAATTAAGCCTGGATTCATCCCTAAATTTTCTTTTGATACAACATACGCTCCCCCGCCATGCGGATAAGCAAAAATAATTTGACGATAAGATAAAATAAGGGCTGTCAATAATACTAATACCCCAACAGCGATCGGAATGGAATACCAATAAGCGATCGCTCCAACACCTGCTAAAGCAATTAAAATTTGCTCTGGACCGTAAGCAACTGATGACAATGCGTCAGAAGATAAAATAGCTAAAGCTTTCGTTTTATTAAGCTTTTGTTCTCCAAGCTCCGTTGATTTTAACGGTCTTCCAATTAAAAATCTTTTAATAGATGAAACCAATGCTGTCCACTCTCCAATAATTTTGTACGAACTTTTCTGCTTGTTGCAGCCAGTAAACTATTTACTCAGAAAACAAAAAATGTCTACAAGCCATAGCGAAATAGACTTGTAGACATTATTTTTTTTGTCGCACAAGCTCCACCTTCCTTCTCAATATAACGCTTACGAGGTTAGCTGTCGGATTCGGGCCTATGAGTAGCCCTACCTTTTTTAAGGATTCACCCCATCGGATTATGTACTGATCCGTAAAAACGGGTCCCCCGTACCATGCGGTTTCAGCGATTTAGAAAATTGAAACTGTGGATTATAATACTCCTTTATTTTCAAAAAGTAAACAAAAATTTTTAATAAGAAAAAAATTAAAATGATTGTGCATAATCCACTGAGAAATATACATAATGAATACTAAAAAATCCGCAAAGGAGACCCCTATGTCTAAAGAAAAGAAGCCTATTTTTTCCGATTCATATTTAGATGCAGTAGCAAATGAAATTAATCAGTTATATGGTAAACGTGAACAGGAAATAAATTTGACAGATAGAACGAAAAGAAATAAATAATTTGTCATACAAAAAAATAAAAAAGATAGCAATACACTTATATATTGCTATCTTTTTTATTTTTTCATACATCTAATTCTATTACAGATCTGTTAAAGGTCATCTCTTCATACACCTTTAAATTTTGATATATAGTGCCTAATAATGGTGCCGCTATAGAAAATTGCTCTGCTACATCCAGTAAATATCCTTGCAAGTGCTTCCCTTCAATAAACGAACCCTTCTCCATATCACGTTGCATCGATGACTTCATATCATACGAAATTTTATCAATTGTTTTCATATGTTCCTGGGCAATATTAACCTTTATTGGAGCTCCTAATACTTTCATAATTTGTACAGATTCCTCAAATACATTACGGATAAAATCACGGCCGCCTTCACTTTCACGAATTGGTCCAATTGGTGCACGCATTAACGTTGTCACACCGGACATTACAGTAATAAATAAATATTTATGCCACATATCTTGCGTAATATTTTCACTTAAAACAAAACTAGATTTCGTACCTGCAAATGCTTTAGAAATATGCTTTACTCTCTCTGAATTTTGAGACTTAATTTCTCCAAACACAAGTCTGTTGGCAGCGCTAGTTTGTACAATTTCTCCTTGATCGTTTAACGTCGTCTCGATAAAGCATAAACCGCCAAGTACTTTTTCTTCGCCGAATTCTTTTTGTAATAGTGATAAATGAGCGATACCATTTAACAATGGAATGATTACAGTACCTTCGCCAACAAACGGCTTCAAATCTTGAATTGCCTCGTTTAAGTGATACGCTTTTGTTGAAAATAAAATGACATCAAATGGAGAAGTTCTCTCTTCCTTCGTTATTAATTTCGGTTGAAAGGAAAAATCCCCGTTAACACTTCGGATTACAAGTCCTCTTTCCTCTAATTGTTTTTTCCGTTTACTACGAACAAGAAATGTAACATCTTCTCCCTTTTCGACTAATCTGCCACCAAAAAATCCTCCGACTCCACCAGCGCCTAATACTAAAATCCGCATACAGCATCCCCCTTTTCAAAATACAATTTTATAACTTTTAGTATACATAACATTATACATGTCCTCTGCTAAATAAGCTGAATTTTCACTCTCAATCGAGTATAAAACAGTGGTTATTTTCAAATAAATTTGGGCATGTTGTTTCTATAGCATATATGGAAAGGAAACAATGTAGATGGAGGCAATACAAGCAATTGAGGAAAAAGATGTAGCAACAGCTATATTTCAATTTATATTCCCGTTTTCTTTTAAAGCTGGATATGAACAAAATATGTTCCCTTTCTTACAAAAAAACGATTTCCGTCCTTTTCGGCTTGATCATCTCTATGATGAAAATACATATTATGGGGAGTTTAAAGTTTCACATCAAAATATGGAAGCATACTATCTTTCATTTACAAATAAAATTCTCTTTCCTCACTCAGAGCATCAAAAGGGCTTGCAACGTTATTCAAAGGACCTTAACTTAACTGGATATTTAACAACAAACCTTATTTCAATCCCATTCAAGATACACTCTATTGATGTAACACTTTGTCCTTATGAACTTGGCTTCTTAACAATTCGAACAGAAGTAAACACTGCTCCAAACATGACTTTATCTGAAGCAATCGAATTCGCTGCTCGCTTCCGTGTACTTGAAACTAAAAATGATACAAATGAGACTATTTGTATTGAATGTAACGGAAAAAAGTATTCCCAAGTTGAAAAATTCATTTTTGGTTATTTATTTCATGGCGTAACTGATTTCTTTGAAAAGAAGAGATTAAGAAGTTCATACTTTCAAACCTTCCCTTTCTTCGAAGACCAAAGAATGTACGTCCAAACTTTATTGTCACTAAAAGAAGGTATGGAACTTAATGAAGTGGATGTTTATCGTACTTCTAGTCTTTCCGGATTAACAAGTGATGGTAAGCCATATGTGAGTGCAAATAACCTTCCTTACATTCATGACTATTTAAAAAAACACGCTTACCAGAGATGGGCTCCAAATCGTTATTTCATAATGGAAGAACATATTTTTACATGTGTAACAAATGAAGGAGAACGCGAAATCGCTAAACTTGCTAGTCAAATGTACGGGGAATTTTATTACGCTTTATTATTAAACCTATTCCATAAAATTGTTTTATTAAAAATGGCAAACGCCTATGCTGAGCTAAACATTGAACAAGATACTAATGAAATAGAGAAATTAATTTATTCGATCAATTCGTTCACTGCTAATTATTTTTCTTTAGAATTAGTATCCCAATCACAAAGTGAAGATATTTTCTTCCGCTTAAGAAAACTTTTTAATATTGAGGTTCTATACTCGAACGCGAAACAAAATCTTGATAGTTTGTTTAAATATCAAGAAAATGTCGCCTCTAAAAAAGATAGCCTCTTATTATTAATTTTAACGCTCTACTCTGTAGTGGGCCAAATGTTAGGGTTTACTATGATTGACCTTTTAAGAAACACCGATTCAAACAAAATATCGTCACCTCTTGAATTTTTCGCTCTATTAATTGCGATTAGCGGCATTGTCATTTCACTTATTTTAGGAGCCCAAAGTTTATACCAATGGGGTTTACAGCATAAACGAAGAAAAGCTTGGGTAAAACAAACTGTACTTTCTGCCGTTAAAGAGAAAGAAGATAAAAATTAAAGAAAGTTATTTTCAAATTCTTGGTGCGCTGCAGTAAGTGAAATTTTTATCAGCGATTTTCCGATTATATCGGCGCAACTCGAAATATATCAGCGATTTTTAAGATATATCAGCGCAACTCAAAATATATCAGCGATTTTTTTAATATATCGACTTACCGACAAAAACCGACAAATAAAAGGGCCGGATAATAAAAAAAGGGTGCTCCAAAATTAAACTTGGAGTACCCCTTTTATTATACGAATTCAGTTTACTTCCCTGCTTCGATTTGCTCTAATGCAGCAGCTACTTGCTCTTCCGTTAATTCATGTTGTATTACGTAGCGGTTACGTGGACTTACACGACATTCATTAGAACATGCACGTAAATATTTCGCTTCGTTTTCTTCAGAACATAAAATTTTCTTATTACATTCTGGATTTGAACAGTTTACATAGCGCTCACAAGGTTCACCTGTAAAGTGGTCTTTACCAACGATAACATGTTCTTTTTGGTTTACTGGTACAGCGATACGCTCATCGAACACGTAACATTGTCCATCCCAAAGCTCACCTTGTACTTCTGGGTCTTTTCCGTACGTTACAATTCCGCCGTGAAGCTGACTTACATCTTCATAGCCTTCACGAACTAACCAACCAGAAAACTTCTCACAACGAATTCCGCCTGTACAATAAGTTAAAATCTTTTTACCTTCAAGTACTTCTTTATTTTCACGAATCCAATCTGGTAATTCACGGAATGATTCGATATCAGGTTTAATCGCACCTTTGAAGTGACCTAAATCAAATTCATAATCATTTCGTGCATCAATGATAACTGTATCTTCTTGTTTCATTGCTTCATAAAAATCTTTTGGCTCTAAATACTTCCCAGTTATTTCGTGTGGGTTAATGTCATCTTCTAGACGAAGTGTAACTAACTCTGGACGAGGACGCACGTGCATTTTCTTGAATGCATGACCATCAGCTTCATCTATTTTAAATACGATGCCATCGAAACGTGGATCATTGTTCATTGCTTCCATGTATTTCTCTGTTTGTTCTACAGTTCCAGAACAAGTTCCGTTAATACCTTCTTTTGCTACAAGAATTCTTCCTTTTAATTCAAGTGAATTACAAAATGCTAAATGCTCTGCCGCGAATTCTTCTGGGTTTTCAATTGTTGTGTACATGTAATATAGTAATACTCTGTATGGTTTTGTAGTTGCCAATGTATTTCTACCACCTATCTAATTTTTTAAATCATGTATAAGTTAACGTTCATATCAAAACATATATAATAAGAAAATGAATCCCATTTTCTTTATACTATTTTCTATCAGTTAACAAAAATAAAAAACAAGATTACACACCAAAACACTATGGTTATGTTGTAATCCCAATATATTATATATCATACAAATGCAATTCCATCAATTAATATGCTGTATTATCGGCTTTATGTTCACATAAATTTCAAAAACAGCCCTTTAATTCACTATGTTTCCCCATGTCATCACACCATAAACTCCCAATTCATTTTACGTTATCACACCATCCATTGTATAAAGGCATATAATTTGCATTAAGGAAACTTTCGTGTTCAAATGAAATTACCATATAACATATTTAAATGTATTGAAATAATGAGTAAGAATAAATACAATAATTTCATCAAGTTAACATTTTAAAGGGGAAAACTACTATGAATAAAGATATAACAAAAGATGAAAATCTCCCTTCTGAAAGTACAACTGTACAATCAGCTCACTTAGCTTTAAGTGGAGAAACAAAAGGCTGGAAAAGACTGTTACCATTTTTAGGACCCGCTTTTATCGCGTCCGTTGCTTATATTGATCCTGGCAACTTTGCTACCAATATCGCAGCTGGTTCACAATATGGATATTTACTATTATGGGTTATACTCGCTTCTAACTTAATGGCTGTATTAATCCAAACTTTATCAGCTAAATTAGGAATTGCTACAGGAAACAATTTACCCGAAATAGCTCGTGAAAACTTTCCAAAGCCTGTGTCTATCGGCTTATGGATACAAGGTGAACTAGTTATTATGGCTACAGATTTAGCGGAATTTATTGGAGCTGCTTTGGGGCTTTACTTACTATTTGGAATCCCGATGCTACCTGCCGCTTTAATTACTGCAGCCGGATCATTTATTATTCTTGAGTTTCAACGTAGAGGATTTCGTCCACTAGAAGCTATTATTACAGGAATGATTTTCATTGTAGTAATCGCTTTTGGGATTCAAGTTTTTTATGCAAAACCAGAATTAAGTCCCCTTCTTTCAGGACTATTTATTCCAAAATTCCAAGGTGTAGACAGTATATTACTTGCAGCAGGGATTTTAGGTGCAACAGTTATGCCGCATGCAATATACTTGCATTCTGCCTTAACACAACGCCGCGTGGTCGGCACAAATGACGAACAAAAGAAAAAGATTTTTCGTTTCGAATTTATCGATATTATTATTGCAATGGTTATTGCTGGAGCAATTAATGCAAGTATGTTAATTGTTGCTGCTGCACTATTCTTTAAAAACGGCTTGCACGTTGAAGATTTAGATGTTGCTTACACTCAATTTACCAATTTAGTAGGTCCTGTATCAGCTGCATTATTTGGAATTGGACTTTTATCAGCAGGACTATCTAGCTCTTCTGTCGGTACAATGTCGGGTGATATTATTATGCAAGGTTTCATTCGCATGCATATTCCGTTATACTTACGCCGATTTATTACAATGATTCCACCATTAGTTATTATCGCTTTAGGTGTAAATCCAACTTACGCTCTAGTCATGAGCCAAGTCGTCTTATCATTCGGTATTGCATTTGCGCTAGTACCACTTATTATGTTTACAAGTAACAAAAAGATTATGGGTGCACTCGTTAACCACCGTATAACAACATTTATCGCTTGGATAATTGCCGCACTCGTTATCATTTTAAATATCTTCTTACTGTATCAAACATTTGTAGGATAATGAAAAAGGGTATTCCAATTTTAATTTGGAATACCCTTTTTGGATGAAATGATTTTCTTCTAGTTACCACTTATGTATGTCCCTCTTTCCGGCATCATGACACCATTTTCAGTTCGAAAGTAAAGTGGCAATCCTTCCGCAAAAAACATACTTACCTTAGACGGATTTTGCCTTTGATGATGGATATGTAAATGTGGCTCACTTGAACTTCCTGAGTTACCGACTTGAGCAAGAAATTCTCCTTCATTTACACGTTGTCCTTCTCTAACTTTAATGGACCCTTTCTTTAAGTGGGCAAGAATCAAAAATGTCTCTGTTTCATCTATCCGTAAATATATGTAATTCCCTGCCATTGACTGAAAATCATCCAATCCGGGAATTAAATCTTTTTCATCATTATTGATTGATACAACCGTCCCAGAAGCTGGTGCCATTACTTTCGCTCCATATATTCCGTAATCCTCTAACTTACTACTTTTCACTTCAGCAGGTGGAATGAGGATATCATATGCCCACCTTTCATTTGGCTTTATAACATGATAGTTCGTTTCTAACTGATCACCGCCCCAGCCTATTAATGCTCGTTCATTCAAAGGAACACGAACTACTGCTTTAGGACTCATAGATTGTATATCTGCTGGGTAAGCAATTCTACCTATATTAGCAAACCAACCGACAGGCCAAGCTCCAATGATAGAAAACAGAATGATTAAAAATAGCGTTCTATCTATCCGCTTTCTAAAAATGCCTTTCCAAAAAAATATTATTACTGATCCTACCAAGAGGAAAACTGAAATAAAACTAAAAGCCTGAATACTCCACCAAACAAAAACTGATGTAACACCATTAGCTACATAAACTAAGATCCAACTTATAATTAAAAAAGAAACTATAATCACTAATAAAAATTTCTTCCACATGTCGCATCCCTACTCTCATATCCTTTTTCTCAATGATACAAAGTAAAAATTACGACATATAAAAGAAATACTTACGACTTTCTTACTTTTTTATACTGCGGTAATTTCACAGTGAAAACTGTTTCTTTATCGTTACTACGTACAGTTAGATCCCCTTGATGGAGCTCGGCTATACTTTTTGAAATTGCAAGCCCCATTCCTTTCCCACCAGTATAAGAACTACGTGATTTTTCACTACGATAAAATTTCTCAAAAACGTAAGGAAGGTCCTCTTCCGGAATACATTGTCCAAAATTTTTAATTTCTACTTCAACATTCATTGTTTTATTGGAAATTCCAATTATAATTTCCTTTCCATCTTTTCCATACATAATACTATTACCTATTATATTTTCAAATAGTCTCACTATAAGTGCCACATCAACTTCTACATACAGCACTTCATCACTTTTAATATAAAAGCTCATATTAGCATCATCTAATTGTGGTACAAAGCCAATCATGATTTGTTCAATTAATGCTTTCATATCTACTTCATCTTTATGTAATTCAATCTCTCTATAATTTATTTGACAGTATTCTAATAAATCATCTACTTGATGTTTTAATTCATAACTTTTTCGCTTTAATATACTTACATACTGTTCACATTCTTCTCCATTCGAATGGAGTTTATTTCCTAACAGGTCCGCATAACCGATTAAAGATGTTACTGGCGTTCGTAAATCATGAGAAATATTACTAATCATTTCATTTTTCATTTCCTGTGATTTTTTTTCATTCTCGATAGACTCTTTTAAACTTTTGGCCATTCTATTTACATTCGTCGCTAATTCACCAATCTCGTCATTTTTTGAAATAGGTATATGTACTTCAAAATTACCATTACTTATTTCCTTCACGTTCTTATTAATTTCAGACAATCTTTTCATCATTGTTTTTGTCATACATGCAAAGTATGTCGTAGTAAAAATCAAAAAAACTATAAAGTATAAAAATGAATATTTTTCCTCTAACGCATTAACATGACTATATATATTTCCAACTAAAATTTGAAGCACTATTATACTTACAGTCGCTAACAAGATGCTACATATGAAAGCTAAAAAAATTTTCGCCCTAATACCCTGTAAAGATCTAATCTTCAATTTTATATCCGACTCCCCAAACATTTTGTATAAACTTCGGTTCTTTTGGATTCTCTTCAATTTTATTTCTCAATCTTGCAATATGAACCATTACTGTATTATTACTTTCATAGGCTCTTTCGTTCCAAACGCTCTCATATATTTCTTCAATTGTAAACACACGATTCCTTGCGGCTGCCATTAAGTGTAAAATATCATATTCAGTTTTCGTAAGATTCATTGTTTCTCCATATAACATTACAGTTCTCGACGCTTCATCTATTTCTAAACCTCTAATATTTATTTTCTTTTCCATTACTTGGACAGCATTTTGGTTGAAATATGTATACCTTCTTAATTGAGCTTTCACTCTTGCGATAAATTCAATTGTACTGAACGGCTTCACAATATAATCATCTGCCCCAGTACTAAATCCAATTACCTTATCGACATCCGATGATTTCGCGCTTAAAAACATAATTGGTAAACTATGTTTCTCTCTAATCCTTCTACACAATTCTATCCCATCCATTTGTGGCATCATAATATCCAAAATAGCAAGTTGAATACTGTTATTATTTATTATTTCTAAAGCCTCTTCTCCGTTATGAGCACTAAAAACTTTAAAACCTTCTTGCATTAGATTCACTTTTATAAATTGAACAATATCTTGATCATCATCTACAATTAAAATTGAATTTTTCTCCATATACAAACCTCTTTTTGAAATATATTCCACAATCAATTTTATCATAAATTAAAACCATACTCCCCTCTTGAATAATCTTTATTTTCAGACTAGATTATATAATAACAACACATTCTAGTTTCAAAAGAAATGGAGTGAAAGCATGTTTCCTATATTGAAAACAGACCGACTCATTTTAAGAGAACTTACCGAAGAAGATGCACCGCGTATACTACAATGCTTTTCTAATACTAATGTACTGCGCTATTATGGCCAAAAACCGTTACAAGATATTGATCAAGTGAAGCAAATCATTCATAATTTTAAGTTGAGTTACAATGCAAGAAGCGGTATAAAATGGGGAATCGAATTAAAAGACACGAAAGAACTCATTGGTACCATTGGTTTTCACGATTGGTCTTCTGAGCATAAACGAGCCAATATAAGTTATGCCTTTTTGCCTGAACACTGGGGAAAAGGATATGCGACTGAAGCTGTTTCTGAGGTTATATCATACGGTTTCCATACGATTCATTTAAAGCGGATTGGAGCAATTGTATTTCTTGAAAATGAAGCTTCCAATAAAGTACTATTAAAATTAGGCTTTGAAAAAGAAGGCGTTCTAAAAAATTATATGTATCAAGATGATGTCCCATATGATACGAATTTTTACGCTTTATTGAAATCGGTTTAATAGAATTCATGTGTAAAAAACCTTACTTTTAAAAAGTAAGGTTTTTTGTATTTATTCATTAGCAATATAAGCATTCTTATAAGTATAAATACCACCAAATTGATGCTTTTCAATTCCTTTTACATAATCCTTTTGTACATATGCTGAGCCAATATGATAAAGCGGCGCTACCG
Organism: Bacillus sp. XB1; assembly: GCF_053557995.1. Lineage (NCBI taxonomy): Bacteria > Bacillati > Bacillota > Bacilli > Caryophanales > Bacillaceae > Bacillus > Bacillus sp. XB1. The sequence continues at coordinate 1,877,688 of NZ_JBNRIL010000001.1, forward strand.
CAGCATCTTCTAATAATACCTGCTCGGCTTCTCGCAACGCTTCCCATCGGTTTTCCGTATCTAGTACAAAATCCGTTTTCGCTTTCTTTATTAATTCATCGTAATGAACATTAGAATAATTCATTTTATTATTCGGATTCCCTGTCGTAAATAACTCTAAATAACTAATTGGGTCTTTATAGTCAGGTCCCCAATTTGCCATAGTTATATCGTAATCACCTGCTTGTTCTAACTGTAATTTTTGCTTAAATGGCTGTTGTTTAATTTGTATCGTGAGTCCTTGCAAATTCTTTTCTAAATCACCTTTTATATATTCTGCCATCCGTTTTGCATTATCTTGTTCAAACGTTAAAAACTCGAGGTTTACTTGCTCTACTTCAAGCTCTTTTTTCGCTTCTTTCCAAATCTTTTGCGCATTTTGCAAATCATATGAAGAAAGATCTCCGTTTTCTTTTCTAAAATCTTTACCGGTCACTTCATTTACATGACCAACTGGTACAAGCCCACTTGCAGGCTTTGCTCCGTTATTAATAAAGTGAGCAACGAAATCATCTTTATTTAACGCTAATGAAATAGATTGACGCACCTTTTTATTTGCTAACGCGGTATTTTTTTCATTAAAACGAAGCATGGCAATTCCAGGATCACTCGACATATGTAATTCCTTATTCCCTCTATACTTGTCTACAATTTGCGAATTAATAGGTACTCGATCCAAATCTCCGGCTTCATATAAATTTACAGCTGTCATTGTATCCTTTACGATATGAAAGTTTATTTCGTCTAATTTCACTTTCTTTCGATCCCAATATGCAGCATTCTTCTTTAATTGAAACTCTTGTTCATGCTTCCATTTTTCTAATACAAATGGCCCGTTATATATGAGATTACTAGGTTCCAATGCATAATTGTTTCCTTGTTCTTTCAAAAATGATTCATGCTGTGGTAAGTATATAGGTAGTGCTAACAACTGTAAAAAATACGGAACTGGCTGTTCCAGTTCAACTTCTAACGTATAATTATTTATTGCTTTAACCCCAAGTGCATCAAGAGGCATTGTTCCCTTATTAATCTCTTTCGCATTTTTCACATAAAAGAGCATGTATGCATATTGAGATGCCGTTTCAGGGTTAATTGCACGTTTCCATGCAAATATAAAATCATTTGCTGTTACATTATCTCCATTTGACCATTTTGCATCTTTACGCAAGTTAAATGTATATTTCTTACCATCTTCACTTCTTTTAAACGATTTTGCTACTGCTGGAGTAGGCTGATCTTGATCATTTAATACATATAACCCTTCAAATATGTTTTGCATAACGTGTGCTGATGTACCATCCATCGTTTTCGCAGTGTCCAGAGAAGGAATTTCTTCTGATACTGTTACATTTAACACTTGTTTTTTAACCTCTGTATCACTTTTATTCGCTTTATTATTACAAGCTGTTAATAATAAAGATGTAACAAGTGCCATTACCATTAAATGGCTCTTTTTTCGCTTCATGAGTTGTTCTCCTTAAGTATAAAATATTATAAAGCGTTATATATTATAGCAGAAATATGAACAGAAAGATGCGACATTCTTTTGAATATTTATTCGTTCAAGAAAAAAGCTATCCTTTTAAAAGGATAGCTTTTTCAACTGCCACATAATTAGTTATCTTTGCAAACCTCGTTTATAACGACTTGCTTCAAATATAATACGCTCTTCATCTAACGTTTTACATTCGCCATTCCAAACGACACGTTTTCCGTTAATAATTACATCGCTTATATCTTTTCCACTAGCAGCATATACAAGGTGTGATAACACTTCATCCGCTGGTTGTAAATGAGGCTTATTAGACGGATCAATTGTAATGAAATCAGCACATTTTCCAATCTCAAGTGATCCTGTTTGTTTCATCCCGATTACTTCAGCAGCTCCTTTTGTCGCAAGTGTAAGAGCTGTTTCAACTGGTAAAGCTGTTGCATCTTGGTGAATACCTTTTTGTAGTAAAGTCGCTATGCGCATTTCTTCAAACATATCTAAATTATTGTTAGATGCAACACTATCTGTTGCAATTCCTACTTTTATTCCTGCTTCTAGCATCGCTTTTACATTCGCTATACCAGAACCTAGTTTTAAATTACTATTCGGATTATGAGCTACTCGAACGTCATTTTCTGCTAAAAATGCACGCTCATCTTCATTTAATACTACACCGTGTGCAATAACTGTTGGTCGTTTAAACAATCCGCAGCTCGCTGCATATTCTACTGGACGTTTTCCATATTGTGCTTCAATATCACGTACTTCACGCTCTGTTTCAGAAAGATGGATATGAACCATCGTTTGATTCTCTACTGCAATCCGTGCGCACTCTTCTAACAATTCTGTACTACATGTATATGGACTATGTGGTGCAACCATCGTAGTTAACATGCCACTTTCGTTATAGTAACGCTTCACATATTTCTCAGCTTCTTCAATCGCTTTCTTTTCATCGTCTTTCGTTCCGAAGCTAAATAAAGTCCTTGAAACAGCAGCTCGCATCCCGCTCCTTGATACCGTTTCCATAATTGCGTCTTGATCTACTCCAATTGGATTAAACATGTCAGAGAATGATGTTGTACCACTTTTCACCATCTCAAGTAATCCTAATTCCGTACTAGCGACCGCAATTTGGGGAGTAAATTGACTTTCCAGTGGCCAAATTCTCGTCTCAAGCCACGGCTGTAATAACATATCATCGCCAATACCTCTTAGGAGACTCATTACAACGTGTGTATGTGTATTTACAAGCCCTGGTAAAACCCACTTTCCTTTCATATCAATTACTTCATCTACTTCAAAATCATTAGCGAATTCTCCGCTCTTTACATCTATAATTTGATCATTTTCTACAATGATATATCCATTTTCTATCACTTCGTTTTGTTCATTCATCGTTACAATTGTAGCGTTTACATAAGTTGTTTTCAAAAGTATTTCCCCTTTCAACTCTATGAAGTTCCCTTTAATAAGTTACCACCATTATAGTAACTTATTAAAGATTAAGAGTCAAAAGATAATTTGAATTCTTTCGTTACTTTTTCCTTCAAAATGCTATATTGTTTTTCATTTGTATCTGCAAATGCTTCTTTCCGATTTGATTCCACATCCATATAATTCAATTTCCCATTGAATTGAGTCTCTGTAAAATCAAATCTCTGCCCATCTATAAAGTTATAAAAGTGCCATACCTCTCTTACTTTTGTCTTTTTAATTTCTCCTCCATATATGTCTTGAACGACTAGAGCCGTTACACCACACTGTCCCTTTGCTGGGTTTTCAATTGTCCACTTTGAACTCGTTTCAATCGACCACGATTTTATTAGTGCTTCATATATTCTTTTTTCCTTTACATCATCCATTCTAATCTTCCCCTACTATTAATAGTTTTACACATCATATTTCAAAAGAGGCAGTACACGACCCTTAAAGACAGTTGATGGTGTCTCTCCTATTAACTGTGCCCCCATTTTCAAGTAATATCCTTTTGCATTCGGATCACTATCAATCGTAAAACTTTTTAATCCTAGTTCATTGGCTTTTTCTATTACGTACTCCCAAAGTATTTTCCCGTAACCTTTTCCTTTGTAATCAGGATGAATGTACAAGAAATCGAGAGCTTTATCATTACGTAAAAATGAGAAAAAACCAATCTTCGCATTATCGTTTTCTAAAACATATACAAAATTATTTTTTATGTATTCTTCTGTAATTGTTAAATCTTCCTTACAAGCAAGTATGAATTCTTCACTATAATCCCACGTTGCTTTTGATTGTAGTGCGAATTCACTTAATTCATTTGCTTCACTTAATAACGCTTCTCTTATCTTCATGATTCTTTCTCCTCACCTTCGATATGTAAACTACTAAATTGATTCGGAAAGCACTTCAAAAAACCTTTTTTTTCATAAATTAGAGGTTATTTTTATAAATCTTTATTATAACCAGTACAATTTTTTTAAAGAAAAAGAACACCATCCCTAAAAGTTGGTGTTCTCTTTTTCTAAAATTTAATCTTCAAACTCACTCATTCGTTTTACTATTTCGTACGATACAAACCTATACAGTTTCTACTACCGCTTCAAGCATTGTTCCATTTTTAGCATAATTCGTATGCCAAGAAAAAGCTTTTTCTAAAATATGAGGAGTTTGTCCACCTCTTGTTTTTGCTTCTTCGTAATAAGCACGTAGTTGATCACGATACATTGGATGTGCGCAATTCTCAATAATAAGTTCCACTCTTTCTCTTGGCGCAAGTCCCCTTAAGTCGGCATACCCCTGTTCAGTAACAATAACATCTACATCATGTTCAGTATGGTCTACATGAGAAACGAAAGGAACAATACTTGAAATGTTACCACCTTTCGCAATCGATTTAGTAACAAAGATAGCTAGGCGTGCATTTCTTGCAAAATCACCAGACCCACCAATTCCATTCATCATTTTTGTACCTAAAACGTGAGTAGAGTTAACATTTCCGTATATATCTAATTCTAATGCAGTATTAATTGAGATTAATCCAAGGCGACGAATGATTTCAGGATGATTGGAAATCTCTTGCGGACGCATCATTAATTTGTCACGATATTTTTCAAAGTTAGAAAATACTTGTTGCATTTTCTCTTCAGAAAGCGTGATAGAACAACAAGAAGCAAAATTGACTTTTCCAGCATCCATAAGATCAAAAACTGCATCTTGTAAAACTTCAGAATACACTTCTAAATCTTCAAATTCTGAATCTAACATTCCATGCAATACTGCGTTAGCAACTGAACCAATTCCTGATTGTAACGGCGCTAAACGATTTGTTAATCGCCCTATTTTAACTTCTTCTCGAAGGAATTCTATTAAATGCTGTGCCATAATGACCGTTTCTTCATCCGGAGGAACAATTGTCGATGGCGAATCCAATTGATTCGTAAACACAATTCCCTTTACTTTTTCAGGATCAATTGGAATACCGATTGTTCCAATTCGGTCATCTGTTTTCACAAGCGGAATTGGAAGCCTCTCCCCTTGTTTACCTGGTTCATATAGATCATGTAGTCCCTCTAATTGCGTGGATTGAGCCATATTCATTTCAATAATAATAGACTTAGCATTTAAGGAAAACGCTAAGGAATTTCCAATTGAAGTGGTTGGAATAATCATTCCGTCCTCTGTAATCGCAACCGCTTCCAAAATAGCGAAATCTATATCCAGAACGTCAGCGCGGAGTAACTCTGCTGTATGAGATAAGTGTTGATCCACAAATAAAAAGTCTCCGTTATTAATTCCTTTTCGCATCGTCGCGTCAGCTTGGAAAGGTAATCTTTTCCCTAAAATTCCTGCCTCAGCAAATAATTTGTCTACATCCGAGCCTAAAGAAGCCCCAGTATAAACATTTACTTTAAAAGATTCATCATTCTTAACTCGGTTTACAAGCGCAAATGGGACTGCTTTTACATCACCTGCACGTGTAAACCCACTTAAGCCTAAAGTCATTCCACTTTGAATCCAGGAAGCTGCTTCTTCAGGTGTAACTACCCGATCTTTTAGACGTTGATCTCTGATTCTATCTAAATTATTCTCCATATGTAATCCCTCTCTCATTGAATATTCATAATTATTTTACACATTTACACTATCAAAATAGGGATTTTAGTATACAATAACGAAAATTCAGACAGAACAGCAAATTTAGGTTCTAAAGCAGAAAAATTTAGAATCCTAGAAGCTTACGGAAATAACTAGCGTATGATTGACTAACTGGTACTCTCTCACCATTATCCATCGAAAGTACAAAAGTAGAATGGGTATCAGGATAAATCGCTTTAATATGATTAACATTTACAATAAACGAACGGTGACATCTAATAAATGAATCTTTAGGAAGCAAGTATTCGAATTCTTGCAGAGAGTATTTATGTGTTCCTGATAACTCTTCTGAATTCACATACGTCTTTTTATCTTTAGCCTCTAAATACATAACCTTTGAAAAAGGAACTGGAATCCAGCCATCTGTTGTTTTTAAAGTAACGACTGACTTTCCATCCGTTAAAGCTGGATAAATTGCCGTTACGCACCCTTCAAGCTTTCCATTGTTTGAAAATGGTACAGCCATTCCATGATAAGGAATACCAAAAACATCCCGATTCATAAACTCAGATGTTTTTTGATTCATCACCATCGCTTTATGAGCAATCGTTCCTTCCTTTATAGGATCCCCAGCGCTAATCTTTAAATCAATTCGTTTACTTGGCCGATAGTAAATATATTCTTTCGTATTCGAAACAGCAATTGAAATTTCATCTGAAAATAATTCACCAACAACATCTAGTAATAAACCTAATGTTCTATCTTCCATTCTATTAACACCTCATTCACTATTATACTACTATTATGAACAGGCATCTGTTTCTTTATAAATAGTTTGATTTTAAATTATTTTTAAAATTAGTTTTATTCACTATTACTTCGTTACTACAAAAAACCTCACTTCAGAAAAGTGAGGTTTCCTCTCATACAATATTTCTTTATTTTTTTAACGACTCTAGAATAAGATTTATTTTTTATTAAGTAAAGTAAATTTAAGAATTTATTGCCCGTATTTCTGTAAAATAAATAATCTCAAACTACAAACAGTTTGGGATTATCTTTCTCATTTATTATGCGCATCTAACCACGAAATTAAATCTTTAAATACTTCATCCTTATTTACTTCATGAAACATTTCATGTCTACCATTTTCATATAAACGTAGTGTCACGTCTTTCACACCACATTTTTTATAGTTTTCATATACTTCTTTTACACCTTTCCCCATATCGCCAACAGGATCACGATCACCAGAGAATATATGTATTGGAAGATTCTTTGGCGTCTTCTTGTATTCTTCTAGTTTATTTACTTCTAATACACCAGAAAATAATTCTCGGTAAAAACTCGTCGTACAAATGAAACCACATAACGGATCCGCAATATATTTATCAACTTGATTATTATCTGAAGATAACCAATCAAATTTTGTACGATTTGGCTTAAAGTTCGAATTGAAGTTTCCGAAAGATAAAAAGTTTAACATTGGACTTTTCGTTTTTGCCCCGCGCAACTTCATTTCGATTGTTGCTACTTTATGACCAATAACTCCTAAAAGCCCTGGATTTCCACCTGTTCCTGAAATCAGAAATCCATCATATAATTCGCCTCTAAGTTGTACAGCACGTCTTGATAAAAAAGAACCCATACTATGGCCAAGTAAAAATAACGGGCATGTCTGCTCTTTTCTTACCGTTTCTGATACAAAAATAACATCAGACACAGCCTCATTCCAACCTACATTTGGTTTAAAATGACCATAATCTTCTTCTCTTTTCACTGTTTTCCCATGACCTTTATGATCATGTGCATAAACACCATACCCTGCTTCTAATAACGCAGCAATAAAGTCTGTATAAACACCTGCATGTTCTGTCATACCATGTGCAATTTGAATAATCCCTTTCGGTTTACCTTCTGGCAACCACTTGCGTAAATAAATTTCTGATCCATCCAATGCCGTAACGAAACTTTCCTGTACGTTCATTTCGTCAGCTCCCAACTCTATTATGTATCTTTAAAAATGAATATCGATTCATTTTTCTTACTATGTATTATATGCAATTGCCTTCATTATGACAAATGACTCACTTTTCCAATTAGCTCAATAACTATTATGTTGACGAACCGAAAATAAAATTATATAGTTACTTACATAAAGTAACTATATAATTTTTAGGAGGTTTCTACTATTATGATGCCATCATTATTTTTAGCACATGGTTCGCCTATGCTCGCTATTCAAGATACAGACTATACACGATTTTTAAAAACACTTGGAGAAACATATAAACCGAAAGCAATTGTTATTTTCACTGCTCACTGGGAAAGTGAAGTATTAACGATTTCCTCATCAGATAACGAGTATGAAACAATTTATGATTTTGGAGGTTTTCCCCCTGAGTTATACGAAATCAAATATCGTGCGAAAGGCTCTTCTAGCATTGCATCTATGTTAGAAACAAAATTTAAGAACAAAGGTATTTCAGTCCATCATAATATGACGAGAGGTTTAGATCATGGTTCATGGACACTCCTGCACCGCATATATCCAGAAGCAAATATTCCTGTCGTGCAAATATCAGTCAATCCATTCCTTTCTGCAAAAGAACAATTTAAAATTGGAGAAGCACTTAAAGGACTCGGACAAGAAGATATTTTAGTAATCGGGAGTGGTGTTACCGTCCATAACTTACGAGCTTTGAAATGGAATCAAACTACACCTGAAAAATGGGCAATTGAATTTGATGATTGGATTATTAAACATATGCAGCATAACGATAAAGATGCATTGTTTAATTGGGAGAAAAATGCTCCTCATGCACAATTAGCAGTACCAAGAGCAGAACATTTTGTTCCTTTATTTATCGCTATGGGAAGTGGTGAAAATAGCGGTGAAGTCATTCACCGTAGTTACGAGCTTGGTACATTAAGTTATCTTTGTCTTCGATTTTAAAGAAAAGGATGAAGCACATGCTGCTTCATCCTTTTTCTTTTTCATTCACTTAGTTAACTAACTTCCAAATGTCGTTTCTCTGATACCTCTTCGTTCTTATTATGAAAATAAACCCAGATACACGCAATAAATAATAGTGATGATGTAGAGAGGAAAACATATTGGAAGCCTGCATGTGCTGCAATTTGTCCCCCGAGCACTGGACCAATCATATTTCCTAAAAACTGAAATGATTGATTATATCCAAATATCCGTCCCGTAACATGGGTTGGTGTATGTTGTTTTAGTAGAGTTTGTACGGAAGGTAATAATCCTGCTTGTGCGATACCTAATAAAAATCGAAGAATTAATAGTTGCCAAGCTGAGGTTACAAATGCTTGCGGGATAAAAATAATTCCTGCAGCAAATAACGCTACAACTAACGTTTTTTGAGGACCGATATGATCTGATAATCTTCCTAGTCTTGGTGCTGCCAAAATAACGGCTAATCCTGTTGCTGACATAACTGCTCCCGCAATTGTTTCAATATGTGCAGTATGAGGACCTACTAAATTTTTCACGTACAATGTAACAATTGGTTGAACTGACATATTAGCAAGTTGAATAATAAATGTTGTTACAAATAAACTAATAATTAAATGCTTCGCTGGGACCATCGTCCATACTTTTTTCGGCTGTGTTTTTTTTGCTTGAGCAGAGTGATTTTCTTCATGCAAGAAGAAAAAAACGATGAGAAAGGAAAGGAATAAAAAAGCTCCTGTAACAAGAAAGACATGACGCATTCCAATTAACTCAGACAAATATCCACCAAGTAATGGACCAAGTAAAGAACCGCTCACGCCACCAGTTGAAATTGTAGAAATTGCCCAACCTGAATGTTCTTTCGGAGTTTCTGCTGCAATAAATGTCATTGCGGTTGAAAGGAAACCAGATACTGCTCCCATTAAAAATCTTAGTGCGACTAATTGATATACATCCGTTACAAACCCCATAAGCGTCATAATAATTGCCATACCGAGGCTAGCACGAATAAGCATCAGTTTCCGTCCATGTATATCACCAAGCTTTCCCCATATTGGCGATACGATCGCACCCATTAAAAATGTTACACCAAATGCAAGTCCCGACCACTGTGCAATACTTGAAGTGCCAGTTACTCCTAATTCCTCAATATAAAAAGATAAGAAAGGAATTACTAAACTCATACCGGCTGCAGTGGTAAAACAACCTAGCCAACAAATCATTAAATTTCGTTTCCAGCTGGCCATTTTCACACCTTCTTTCTTTAGATACCCATTCTACACCCTTTCTTGTAAAAAGTTTAGTAATTTGCTTTTTATGCAAGATTTACTACAAAACCCGCTATTTTCTAGTAAAAACCACTACATCTCTACATCATTTTCATAATAAAACCAACTCCTCTATATGAAGTTGGTTACTTATTATCTATCGGTATTAAACGAGCATTACAATTTCTCTCGTAAAACTCAATGGGACCTGCTTGTCCAATAATCGCATATTCATATCCATCTTGCTTCATATTATATAAACAATGATACAATAATTCTTTTCCTACACCTTTCACACGATTTTGTTTCGCTATGCCCATTGGACCAAACAATCCTTTCTTTCCTCTCACTACATCGTAACAGGCGAAACCAACTATTACTTCCTCCTGCTGTGCAATATAGATAGGTAACTTTTCATTATATGTCCGAAATCCGTAATCAACCGACTGTAACCACCGTTTACAAAATTCAGCCGCCACAAATCGTGATAACTTATCAAAATCAGAAGGACTAGCTCTTCTTACATGACAAAATAATGTGTTATAAGTAGGTTTAAAACTATTTAAATCAACCGCTAAGTCTCTCGGTGCAGCTGTAATACGTAATATATCTTCTTGCATTTGTGTATGTATAAATTCGCCAATATCTGTATCTACACGAAATAACGCATACATAATATGTCCTTCATTGATTACTACTTGCTGAAAGCGTTCCATACGTTTCTTCGCTATTTGTAAAATTTCTATCGCCTTATAAGATAGTTTATATTGCCCTATTTTTTTATACTCTTGATTATGTAAATCGAATCGTTTTCGTAACGAAAGTTTTTCTAAAAAATCTGGACCGACTTTATGAAACAAATACATATATAACTCAGCGCAAACTTCTGTACCTTCTTTACACATACCTATAAACAGATGGACCGGGTGAATTATGTTATACTCACTCTCTTCTGCTGCAATCTCCAATATTTTATGCACACGTTTTGTAAATTGAAATTCCTCCATATGTGTTTCCACCCTCTACTAATTTACTAACAAACCGTAACCATAAATAATTGAAACAATTACACCCACTACTAATATACCTGGAAGTAAATTTGCCACTTTAATTTTAATAAATCCGAGTAAGTTTAATCCGATAGCAGATATCATAATGCCGCCCGTAGCCGTCATCTCCACTATAAATTGGTTCATTAATTCTTTTGGGACAAAACTATTAATTTGTGTTGCAAAAACTGCAATACCACCTTCATATAAAACAACTGGAATCGCCGAAAATACTACGCCAATTCCTAGAGTTGTCGTTAATATAATAGAAATAAATCCATCGATAATTGCCTTGGTAAATAAAATATTATGATTTCCGCGAATCCCACTGTCAAGTGCACCAAGTATCCCCATCGCACCAATTGCAAAAATTAAAGTAGCTGTTACAAAACCTTCTGATATGCTTCCTTTCCCCTTCGATCCAACTTTATTTTCTAGCCAATCCCCTAAATGTTTTAACTTTTCTTCTAATTGTAACCATTCTCCAATTACCGTACCAATCACTAAACTCAGTATGACAACAAGAAAGTTTTCACTTTTTAATGCCATTTGAAGCCCAAGCACAGTAACCGCTAAACCGATTGCGTGCATTATCGTCCCTTTCATACTTTCTGGAATCCTACTAAATAATTTACCAAGTAAAGTACCAAATATAATACAAATCCCATTTACAACTGCTCCTAATATAACCATTTCTCATTCTTCACCCTTCGAATTCTTTATTTCTATATTTTGGTTTATACATTGATTTACAGGTTATCTATATGTTAACTTAATATTGAGAATATTAACAAATGTTTTCCGCTACATAACCCGCTGTTTTTTTGTAACTTTAATTACCTTTAATAGATTCAGTGTTAATTTAATTGCGGGATAATATTAAAAGGGAAGGTATATATGAAAACTTTACTAAAACGATTTTTGTTAATAGCCTTTTTCATTACACCGATTGTTTTATTAATCAATTACTCTTTTATTTCAAAAGCAAAAGACAAACCCGATTTGCAAAACAAATCTAGTAAAACCGCTTCAAAAAGCGAAAAGAAAATAGAAGACAAAGAAATCACACTCACCTTCTCTGGTGATACAATGTTTGATTGGCAATTACGTCCTATAATCGAAAAGAATGGGGCTGATTACCCATTCCAACATGTAAAAGAAGAAATAAAAAAAGCTGATATTTCTTTTGTGAATTTAGAATCGGCATTTACAACGAAAGAAAAGAAAGCACCTGGGCAACTGTTTTGGATTAAAAGTGATCCATCTACACTACAAGCTATTAAAAACACTGGATATGACATCGTAAATATTGGAAATAACCACACACTTGATTATGGGCAAGATGGATTATTAGATACGATTTCTCACGTAGAAAAATTAAAGTTCCCTTACATTGGAGCCGGAAAAAATGCAAAAGATGCATATACTGCACGAGAAATGACCGTAAAAGGGAAAAAGTTTAAATTTCTTTCCTTCGTTCGATTTATGCCTGATTCTAATTGGGTAGCTGGTGAGAATAAACCTGGCGTTGCGAATGGCTATGATTTAAATCTTGTAACAAAAACAATTAAAGAACAAAAACAAGATGCAGACTATTTAATCGTCTATATGCATTGGGGCGTTGAAAAATCAAACCGTCCGGTAGAATACCAAAAGCAATATGTACCTAAAATGGTTGAAGCAGGAGCTAACGCGATTGTCGGAAGCCATCCACATTGGTTACAAGGGTTTGAGTATTATAATAAAGTTCCTATCGCTTACTCATTAGGTAACTTTTTATTCCCAAGTTATGTGAATGGAAAAAGCGCCGAAACTGGCGTATTAACTTTAACTTTTAAAGGAAAGGATGTCCAAATGTCATTCAATCCTTATATCATTCGCAACAACCAAGTTTCCCCTGTAAATGAGGAAGAAAAGAAAAAAGCTCTTCAATATTTACAAACAATTTCAACTGATGTAGAAATTGATGATACAGGGAAAATAAAAAATAAACGAAACTAGACAGCTCAAGATCTATTTCTCTGTAATCTACTTTATAGAATAGGTGATAAACATGCTGAAAAACTTATTAGAAAATGTAAGTTTGTTAGAAAATATTTATAAAATGTCTATAGCCGTTCTACTTTTATGTTCAGTTTTTTCTGTTAGATTTCTAAAAAAAAATAAAACGCGAACGAAAACTTACTACCTTTGAATTTACTATGTATGTAATTATTCGCATTGCGATATTTTTTTGGTTAACTAGCTTTATTCTTCTTGAATTTAATGAGTATCTAGTTTAACTATAAAAAAGATAGAACAAGCACTATATTTCCTCGCTTGTATCTATCTTTTTTATTTAGATGCTTATTCTTCCCTTCTATTAAATAAGCAAATCAAACAAAACAGGGTTTTTATTAAGCTCCATAAATTGAATATTATTTTCTTTAAAGCGAGTAATTAATTGCTCATAATCTTCTTTATGTTTTAACTCTACTCCGACTAATGCTGGACCATTTTCCTTATTATGTTTCTTAATATACTCAAAACGAGTAATATCATCTTCTGGCCCTAATCCTTTATCAAGAAATTCTCTTAACGCGCCTGAACGCTGTGGGAATTCAATGATGAAATAATGCTTTAACCCTTCATAAATGAGAGATCGTTCTTTCATTTCTTGCATTCTATCAATGTCATTATTTCCACCACTTAGCGTACATACAACTGTTTTACCTTTTATTTCATCACTGTATAAATCAAGTGCTGCAATAGAGAGTGCACCAGCCGGTTCAGCTACAATCGCATTTTTCTTATACAGTTCTAAAATCGTCGTACAAACTTTCCCCTCTGGTACTAAAACGATGTCATCAATTACATCTTTACAAGTTTCAAAAGTTAACTTTCCTACCTTTTTAACCGCTGCCCCATCAACAAAACTATCTATTTTCTCTAATGCGACATTATCATTTTGAAGAAAAGCCTCTTTCATAGAGGCAGCTCCCATCGGTTCTACACCAATAACCTTTGTAGTAGGACTAACACCTTTTACATATGTACCAACACCTGATGCTAATCCACCACCGCCGATTGCCGTAAAGATATAATCAACCGGTTTCTCCATATCATGCATAATTTCAACTGCCACTGTCCCTTGACCAGCAACTACATACGGATCATCAAACGGATGAACAAATGTCATTCTATTTTCTTCACAATAACACTGTGCTTCTTGGAAAGAGCTATCGAATGTATCACCAACTAATACAATCTCTGCGAAATCACCACCGAAAAATTGTACTTGTGATACTTTTTGTTTCGGTGTTGTTGTGGGCATAAATATTTTCGACGGAATCTTCAATAAATTACATGTATAAGCAACTCCTTGCGCATGATTACCAGCACTTGCACAAACAACACCGTTTTGTAACTTTTCTTTCGGTAAACTTTGAATCAAATTGTATGCACCACGAATTTTGAAAGAGCGAATTAATTGTAAATCTTCTCGTTTTACATAAACGTCACAATCATATTTCTCAGATAAAACTGTATCACGTTGTAACGGTGTTTTAATAACGATATCTTTCATGCAATTATGAGCCATTAAGATATCTTCAATTTTCACTCTCTCCTTTACCTTTTGCACCATTATATATCATCCTTATCTTTTTTAAATTGGCTCAATCAAAATGTGGGATTTTCAGAACAGCCCCTGTATTCGCCGATGTTACCATTTGTGCATAACGTCCAAGCCAGCCAGTTTTCACTTTCGGTTCTGGTCGTTTCCATTCTTTTTTACGCTTATCTAATTCCTCATCACTCACTCTTACTTCTAGCAAGCGTTCTTCAACATCAATACATACAATATCCCCTTGTTCAAGAAGTGCGATCGTTCCACCAGCTGCTGCTTCTGGTGAAATATGTCCTACTGAAATTCCACGTGAAGCTCCAGAGAAACGTCCATCCGTTAATAATGCAACCTCAGCACCTAATCCCATTCCAGCAATTGCTGATGTTGGTGCTAACATTTCTGGCATACCAGGGCCACCTCTTGGTCCTTCATAACGAATGACAACTACATCTCCTTTTTTCACTTTCCCAAGCATAATGCCAGCAAGTGCCTCATCTTGTGAATTAAAAATAACGCAAGGTCCTTCAAAACGCTTTACCTCTGTTGCACCGCTTTTAATAACCGCTCCATCTTTCGCAAGGTTGCCTTTTAATATACGCAATCCTCCTTCCTCACTATGAGGGTTTTCAAGAGAGTGAATAACTTCCTTATCTTTAATCTCTGCCTCAGCAATATTTTCTCTTAATGTTTGCCCCGTAGCAGTTATTCGATCAAGATGAAGTACTCCTTCTTTCCGGCTCATCTCTTTCAAAATTGCACTAATCCCGCCCGCACGATCAATATCTTCCATATGCCAATTGGAAGCAGGGCTTACTTTACATAAATGTGGTACACGTCTTGAAACGGCATCAATACGGTTCATATCGTAATCTAATCCAGCCTCTTGCGCGAGCGCCAATGTATGCAACACTGTATTTGTTGAACCGCCCATCGCCATATCAAGCGCAAACGCATCATCAATTGCTTCTTCCGTTACAATGTCTCTTGGTTTAATATCTCTTTCAATTAAAATTTTCAATTTCTCTGCTGCTTGTTTAATTAACTCTTCACGTCTTGGATCAATTGCTAAAATACTCCCGTTACCAGGAAGAGCTAAACCTAACACTTCACATAAACAATTCATAGAGTTCGCGGTAAACATACCCGAACAAGAGCCACAAGATGGACAGCCATGATCTTCAATATCTTTTAATTCTTCTTCTGAAATTTTCCCAGATTGATAAGCTCCTACTCCTTCAAAAACGGAACTCAGATCAACAACTTCTCCTTTAGATGTTTTTCCTGCTGCCATTGGGCCGCCTGAAACAAACACAGTCGGAATATTAATACGTAGTGCAGCCATCATCATACCTGGTGTAATTTTGTCACAGTTTGGAATACAAATCATGCCGTCAAACCAGTGTGCATTTACAACCGTTTCTACTGAATCTGCAATTATTTCACGACTCGGAAGAGAATAACGCATACCGATATGTCCCATCGCAATACCATCGTCAACTCCAATTGTATTGAATTCAAATGGTACCATACCCGCCGCACGAACTGCCTCTTTTACAAGTTTCCCAAACTCGTTCAAGTGTTTATGCCCTGGAATAATTTCAATAAAAGAATTACAAATCGCTATGAAAGGTTTATCAAAATCTTCATCTTTCAAACCAGTTGCTTTTAATAAACTACGGTGCGGCGCTTTATCAAAACCTTTTTTAATCATGTCACTTCTCATCTTGTCAAATCCCCTCTTACATATTTTTCATTTATACTCTCTCACTCTATTTCTTTACTAATTCTTTCGGTGCATGAATCCAACTCATCATTTCACGAAGCTCTGCCCCCACTTTTTCTAATTGATGATTTTGTTCTGCTTTTTTCATTGCGTTATACGTCGGACGCCCTGCTTGATTTTCTAAAATCCATTTCTTCGCAAATTCACCTTGCTGAATTTCTGTCAGAACACGCTTCATTTCCTTCTTCGTTTCATCTGTAACAATTCTCGATCCTGTTACATAATCTCCAAATTCTGCCGTATCTGAAATAGAATGGCGCATATTCGTTAATCCACCTTCGTACATTAAGTCAACAATTAGCTTTAATTCATGCAAACATTCAAAGTATGCAATTTCAGGACGATATCCACCTTCCGTTAACGTTTCGAACCCGGCCTTCACAAGTGCAGTTACCCCGCCGCAAAGTACAGCTTGCTCACCGAATAAATCCGTTTCGGTTTCTTCTTGGAATGTCGTTTCAATTACACCCGCACGTGTACAACCTACACCTTTTGCATACGCTAATGCTACATGTAGCACTGTTCCCGTCGCATCTTGATGCACTGCGACTAATGCCGGAACACCATTTCCTTCTTGATATACACGGCGAACGAGATGACCTGGACTTTTTGGCGCAACCATTGCTACATCTACGTAACTTGGCGGATTAATTTGGCCGAAGTGAATGTTAAATCCATGTGAGAAAAGTAACATTTGTCCTTCACGGAGATTCTCTTCTACTTCTGATTTATATACATGTGCTTGCTGTTCATCTGGCAATAACATTTGTACAACTTGTGCGGTTCGAACCGCTTCTGAAACAGACATTACTTCAAATCCATCTGCTTTTGCTACTTCATACGATTTACCAGGTCTAACACCAACTACAACTTCCACACCTGAATCACGTAAATTTTGTGCCTGCGCATGCCCTTGAGATCCATAACCAATTACCGCAACTGTTTTCCCTTGTAATAACTCTACATTTGCATCTTTCTCATAATACGTTTTCATACTCCATACACCCCTTATAATTTATTTACTTGCAGTACATCAATTAATTTTTTCAACTGACTAACAAGTAATGTCGCTTCATTTTCAGTACAAACTGCTGTGAGTTTCATTTCAGAAACGCCACTCGTATCTCTTTCGTTTAAATGTAAAGAAGAAATATAATAGCCACGCCGAGCAAAAATTCCACTTATACGTAATAAGACACTTGGCTCGTTATGAATAACGAGTGAAAAAGTATGACTCATTCTTCCCACCTCTTCATAATCATTTCGTTATTCCCTTTGTTTGGCGGAACCATCGGAAATACGTTTTCACCTTCTTCTACACAAAAATCAACTACGACAGGACCTTCGTGAGCAAATGCTTCTAACACCACTTGTTTCGCCTCTGTTGAATTTGTCGCCCTTAATCCCTTCACTCCATAAGCTTCTGCCACTTTCACAAAATCTGGTGAGCCAATTTTTGACTCTGATAAACGATTTTCATAAAACATTTCTTGCCATTGCCTTACCATCCCTAAAAATCTGTTATTTATAATAAATACTTTTACAGGGATGTTATTTTCAGCAATTGTTTGTAGTTCTTGAATGTTCATTTGAAAAGAAGCATCACCTGCAATACAAACGACGAGTTCTTCTTCTTTTGCAAGCTGAGCACCAATTGCCGCTGGGAACCCAAACCCCATTGTTCCTAATCCTCCAGAGGTAAGGAACGTCCGAGGTTTTCTTGCTTTATAGAAGTGAGCAGCCCACATTTGATGCTGTCCTACTTCTGTTGTGACAATCGCTTCACCATTCGTTAATTCACTTACTAAGTTGATCACATGCTGTGGTTTTAACTCAGATTCTTTTTGCTTATAAGAAAGTGGATATTCTTCTTTCCATGCCTTTACTTTCTGAAGCCATTCATCTGTTTGTGTATAAATAGACATATGTAACAACATGTGTAACGCTTTTTTCACATCACCAACAATCGGATGCTCTACAGTTACATTTTTATGAAACTCAGAAGGATCAATATCAATATGTACTTTTTTCGAGTGCGGAGAAAAAAGTTCTAATTTCCCTGTTACACGATCATCGAAGCGAACACCTAATGCAAGTAGTAAATCACATTCTGTTACCGCCATATTAGCAGCGTATGTCCCATGCATACCAAGCATCCCTAGAAACAATGGATCTCCCGGTGGATATGCACCAAGTCCCATTAAAGTTGAAACGACTGGAATACGGTTCTCCCTTGCGAATTCGAAGAGTTCATCGGATCCACCTGAATGAATGACACCTCCTCCAATATAAAGAAGTGGACGCTTTGATTTTGAAATTGCTTTAGCCACCTCTCTAAGTTTCATGCTGTCTGGTACAAGTTCTGGTTTGTACCCCGGAATATCAACTTCTTCATTAAAGAAACTGGTGACTTTTGCATTTTGAACATCTTTTGGAATATCGATTAATACTGGTCCCGGTCGTCCGCTTTTGGCGATGTAAAAAGCTTCTTGCACAATTCGTGATACATGATTTACATCACGAACTTGGTAATTATGCTTCGTAACAGGTACTGTAATTCCGACAACATCCGCTTCTTGAAATCCATCTTTACCAATTAAAGGCGTTGCAACTTGGCCGGTAATGACAACTAAAGGAATCGAATCCATATAAGCGTCTGCTAAGCCCGTAACTAAATTTGTCGCCCCTGGGCCAGAGGTAGCAAAGACTACCCCGACCTTCCCAGAAGCTCTCGCATATCCTTCAGCCGCATGAATGGCAGCTTGTTCATGACGAGTTAAAACATGTTTCAAACCACTTTCGTATAACGCATCGTATACTGGTAAAATCGCTCCGCCTGGATAGCCGAAAACGGTCGTTACACCCAATTTCTTCAAACCTTGAATCACGTGCCCAGCGCCTGTCATTTCTTCACACTGTAACTTCTCATACGCTGTATACTGCTGCTTCATTTCAATTAACTCCTCTCCTTATTTATGCTAAGCTTTCCGTCAGCCCGGGAACACGTACTCCTCTTTCTCTCGTTAATTTTTTAAATTCTTCGGTCAATTGTTTCGTTACACTTCCTGGTTTCCCATCTCCAATTTCTCTCGAATCAACTTTTACAACTGGAATTAACTCCGCTGCTGTTCCTGTTAAAAATACTTCATCCGCTACATATACGTCATGGCGAGTGAATGGTCTTTCCTCACACGGAATACTCAGTCGTTCACATAGCTCGATAACACTATTTCTCGTAATACCTTCTAATGCCCCTAAATAGGATGGCGGGGTTAATACTTTTCCATCTTTCACAACGAAAACATTATCGCCAGAACCTTCACAAACATATCCTTGTTGATTTAACATAAGAGCCTCTAACACTCCTGCTTGTGCCGCCTCAATTTTTACAAGTACGTTATTTAAATAATTCATTGACTTAATACGTGGATCTAACGCGTCTGGCGTATTACGTCTTGATGCAACAGATACAACGCTTAGCCCATTATCATAAAATTCTTGTGGGAATAACTTTAATTGTTCTGTAATGATAATTACGCTCGGCTTCACACAACTTCTCGGATCGAGTCCTAAGTCACCTTTTCCTCTTGAGACAATTAAGCGAATATAAGCATCAGCGTATTCATTTTTTTGGAGTGTATGTAAAACTGCTTCTTCCATTTCTTCTACCGTCATTGGAATTGTTAGTAAAATAGATTTCGCTGATTCATACAATCGTTTCACATGTTCTTTTAAACAAAATACATTTCCTCCGTAACTACGAATCCCTTCAAATACACCGTCTCCGTATAAAAAACCGTGATCATACACTGAAACAACTGCCTTTTCTTTTTCTACAAATTCCCCATTCATGTAAATGTACTGGTTTCCCATCTCACATCGCTCCTCTTTTTTCTCTATTTTTGCAATCTATTTCTACATCGATTGCTGAGATGAGTAATTTTAACAGAATATTCAGTATATAAATCTTAAAAATATACTCGTCTCAACAATCGATTACTTACATACTTGTAGCAATCCATTGCTGAGACGAGGGAATCGTGGTACCACTCAGCTTCCTTATACTTCTCACGAAATATAAGCTCTGCAAGTCCAATTAGACTTTTGTTTTTCTATCGGGAACAACCCCGCTACTTTTTACTAGTTTTCAAAAGTAGTGCTCCAAGGTGATTTTCAATGAGTGAATTGTTACCACCCTCACAGCCTCGGGGCAGCTCTCTGAAACAATCTTTATCATTTACTCTCCTCTTCTACGCATTCTCTTCTTCTATTTTTAAAAATAAAAACTCTCGCCTCAGCAATCAACTACTACAATTTAGTAGCTTTGATTGCTGAGGCGAGAGTTTCGCGTTACCACTCAGCTTCCTTATACTTCTCACGAAATATAAGCTTTGTAGGTCCAATCAGACCTCCGTCCTTTTACCGGAGACGATGCCGCCGCCCTCTACTCAGTTTCCCTTTCGCAAGCGATGCTCCGAGGTGATCTTCAATGATTCGATTGTTACTACCCTCACAGCCTTGGAGTAGCTCTCTGAAACGATCATAATCATCTACTTTCCTCTTCTTTGCATATACAACATATAAAGTTAGAAAATTCTTAATTAACTTTTATTTGTTACACGTATTATAGGACGTTGTTCTTTTCGTTGTCAACATGTTTTCTCAAAAAAATCAAAATTCATTCTATTTATTTTTTCTCAAATCAAAATTGGAATGCATTACTTACATACACTCATATATTACTTAAGTATGTTTGCATTACTACATAAAGAAAAACTTATAAAGTTTATGAGGAGATGAGGAAACTATGTTAAAAGGGAAAGTAGCGTTAGTTACAGGAGCAAGCCGAGGAATTGGACGAGCGATCGCTAAACGTTTAGCAAATGACGGTGCATTGGTTGCTGTTCATTACGGTAATCGAAAAGATGACGCTGAAGAAACTGTTCATGAAATTCGATCAGATGGTGGCCAAGCTTTTTCTATCGGCGCAAATTTAGAATCCTTACACGGTGTAGAAAACCTTTATAACGCTTTAGATACTGAATTACAAAAGCGCACTGGTGAAACACAATTTGATATTTTAATAAACAATGCTGGCATTGGTCCTGGTGCTTTTATTGAAGAAACGACTGAACAATTTTTTGATAGAATGTTTTCAGTAAATGCAAAAGCACCATTCTTTATCATTCAACAAGCACTGCCACGTTTACGTGACAATAGCCGAATTATTAATATTTCATCCGCTGCCACCCGCATTTCTTTACCTGATTTTGTTGCATATAGTATGACGAAAGGCGCTATTAATACAATGACTTTTACGCTAGCAAAACAGCTTGGAGCACGAGGAATAACGGTGAATGCAATACTTCCAGGATTTATTAAAACAGATATGAATGCAGAACTCTTGAGCGACCCGATGATGAAGCAGTACGCTACTACTATTTCCGCTTTCAATCGCTTAGGTGAAGTAGAAGACATTGCCGATACTGCTGCATTCCTTGCTTCTCCAGACAGCCGCTGGGTAACTGGACAATTAATTGATGTGAGCGGAGGATCTTGTTTATAAAAAACATATATTTTCAAATCTTTTTTATTGCGCAATAAAACAATTTATATAATACTATATAAAACATATACATTTAGGAGGATTACAGCAATGTCCGAAAAAACATACGAACTCGCAACCTTCGCAGGCGGTTGCTTTTGGTGCATGGTAAAACCATTTGATGAACTTCCTGGTATTCATAAAGTACTTTCTGGCTATGCAGGAGGTCATGTAGAAAACCCAACATATGAACAAGTAAAAGCTGGAACATCTGGACATTTAGAAGTTGTTCAAATTACATTCGATCCTTCTATTTTTCCTTATCAGAAATTACTAGACTTATATTGGCCACAAATCGATCCAACTGATGATGGCGGACAATTTTTTGACCGTGGTCCATCTTATCGTACCGCTATTTTTTATCATAACGAAACACAAAAAGGGCTTGCTGAAAAATCAAAACAAGCTCTTACAGAAAGCGGTATGTTTAAAGATCCAATCGTGACTGAAATTCGTCCTGCTGCACCTTTTTACGCAGCAGAGGAATACCACCAACATTTCTATAAAAAGAATCCAGAGAAATATGCTACTGAGCAAAAGGAATCTGGTCGTGAAGACTTTATTAAAGAAAATTGGCAAAAAAAATAATAAAAACGCATCGTGCTTTTTTAATACGATGCGTTTTTATTTTTGATAAAAGTACCATACAATGATGAGAACAACCGCTGTTAATGCCCAAAGCGCTACTTCATTTTTCACTCTACTCTTTTTCTTAGTCATTTCATCTCCTCCTAATAGCAATACAACGTATTCAAGATTTCCTCTGTTTCATTGTCCACCTTATATACATAAATACATCCTTACCAATCCTTATAACAAGACCACCAATAATTCCGATTGCAATTGAAATTACTAACATCTGTCCAAAACTAAAAGAATTTGTGTACGTTATGTAAAGAACGATACATATAAGTAAAACATCCGGTAAAGAAAGCAAAAACTTTTTAAGCATTTCTTTATCTCCTCTATACTTTATTTATATCTTCTACTGTAATTTTGAAATATAGTTTGTTCAAAAATTCCATTTAGACCCTCATTTTATGAAAAATAATAAGAATCCCTTTTCAAAAGAGATTCTTATTCAGTAGATTTAAGTTTAATTATTTTCTACATATCCTATTCCATAATTACTCCTAAAATAGAATAATATTACTAATCATTTATTGTAAATTGACTATTTGCCAGGCAACCGAATGTCGCGCCAGCTACCTACATCGCATTGGCCAAATTCATTATTACCTACCGCGACTACCGTGCCATCCGATTTAAGGCCAACAGTATGACAACGCCCCGCCGCTATCATATCTTTGGGCCATCGCTTCACTTTTTCTTTCGATAAAAGGTAATCCATGTTTTACCTCCTTGCATATAAGCAACTGTATCATAATAGATATTTTTATCAAATTTCATTATAAATCTACATTTACAAAGAAAGTTTATTTTACTTCTTTAAAAAATAAAAACCTCCAGTTTAAATACTAGAGGTTTTCTCGTTATTTCTTCAAGCGGTCAATAAAATCGTTCAATTTATCTAGCGATTTCATATTCTGATTGCAAGCTACACCATCTTTGCAAATGTAGTTTCCCTTTTTAACGAAAGTTCCTGGTACATCGCCTTTAATTTCAACTAAAAACATTCCTACTTCTTCATGCCCATGACATAATGAACAAATGCTTTTTTTATTTAAACTTTGGAACGTTCCTTGCAGACCAACAAATTTATTTTTATCATTTTTCGCTATAATAAATTTCCTGCTTGATCCCTTATCAATCCAGCTTAAATAAGATATTTCTTTCATATCCATTTCTTCCATATCAGGAAGTTTTAACTTTTTCGCCTTAGGAAATAACTTTTTTAATGTTTGTGCTGTAACTTCTTGAAACGGAATTACATACGGATTTATTTTCATTAAAAATGATTCTGCATCTTCTCTATTTTGAACTGTTAATACCGTATCAATTAACTCTTTCTGTTCATCCGTTAAATTCTCAAATACATGTATTATCTTTTCAATCGCAAGCGATTTTAACGCTTGAATTACACCTCTATCATTTGCCGTTGCATGCCCGTTTGCTAAAATATAAGCTTGTGATTTTATAAAATTATATTGATCACTTCTAATAAACGCTTCCATCTTTATCACTCCATACAAATTGTTGATCTAGTTTTATTGTATACAATGATTACGTTTTTTGATATGTAAAAGATAACTTAGAAACAAACATTACATATATCACTTATTCTCTACCGCTGCATTTCCTGACAAAAGAAGCCATCATCTGTTTTCCATTCCGCATATAATACGTCTTCAAATTTAGTAATTCCTTTTTGCTTTATTTGTTTATAAAGCCACCCTTCATCAAATCCCGCTTCCCTCAAATTATCCTTAACTACTTTTCCATCACTAATTAATGAAATTGGTAAGTATACAGGCTTATGTTTTAAACTTAAATCATTTACAGTAGGAGATTCGTATTTACTTTTTTTCAAAACGCTTATGTTTCCGTTAGGTTCCAATATCATATATTCAACTTCTCGGATTGAAAATATATCTTTTTGTTGCCTAAGCATTTGTTGTAATTGGTTTATATCCAAATGATTTACGCTTAATTGTTCACGATCAATCTTTCCATTACGAATAATAATTGAAGGATATCCTTCAAAAAACCTTCTTGTCCCTCTTACTTTTTGTGTTATCACTTCAATAGTATAAATTAAAATTACCCAAACAAATACTGAATATAAAATAGACCATACTTTAATTTTAGGATCATATATTGAATTTCCAACGAGCTCACCTAGGACGATTGCAGAAATAAAATCAAAGGGCGTTAGCTGAGATATTTGTGTTTTCCCTAATATTTTTGTAGCAATTAATAGAACAAAAAAACCAATTAAAAGCTCTATCGTTATTTGTCCAATATGATTCATATATGTTCACCTTTCTACTCTTCAAATGTTCTGTATAGCATTTAATAAAAAAACGGCACATTTTTTCTATTATCATGCCCGTTCACACTTCATATATCCAATACATATAAAACAAAAAGAGTCTGATTCAAAGTAATATATGAATCAGACTCTTTTCCTCTTATTTAGAATACACAATCTTTTTAATCGTTTCCCCAGAAAGAAAATATTCTTCTGCAAGTTGATGAATAGCAATCCCACTTTTAAACGCTTCTTTAATTGCTTTATTTCTTTCATCTAATTGTTTTCTTCCGCCAGATCGTGTACCCCATTTATAATGTTTCGTTTCTTGTTTCGGAATGTAAATTGTTTCACCTTGTATATACTTTTGAATTTCAGTAATTAAACTCTCCGGTAAAACAGCATTAGCTTTTACGTATTTCATTTCTGCTCGCCCCTTATTTTTTATGGTTCATTTCAATAAGGTGCAAAGCCAAATATAAAAAATGATACGAGCTCATATAGGCGATTGTATATTACTTGTCTACCTCACGCAAAGTATCGCCATTTCCATACTTGGCTTTGCATGAGACGTTGCAGTGTCTGGCAATTGAATTATAATCGCCATATAAACACCTCCTAATATACCTTTTGTATTTTATTATATGATAAATTCCTTCTCCTTGCATCCACGCCCTTCTTAAAGCACGAAATTACTTAGTTTGATATAATACTTTTTAATTGAATCAAAAATCATTGTGAGGTTACATTATGAAGAAAAAAATTATCATTACGATCGTTACACTATTTTTTATTATCACGGCATTATTCGGAACATACAAATTGATGAACGCAAGAAGCTTTCAATTATTTGGAAATTTAACACAATGTGTAGAAACAAATGAAAAAGTGATCGCTTTAACTTTTGATGATGGCCCTACTAACAATGTAAAACAAATATTACCGCTACTAGATAAATACAACGCTAAAGCTACTTTCTTTTTAATTGGAAATGAATTAGAGAAAAATTTATCGTTAGGAGAAGCTATCGCGCAATCTGGGCACCAACTTGGAAACCATACATATTCTCATAATAGAATGGTTTTCAAAACACCTTCTTTTATTAAAGGTGAAATAGAAAAAACGAATTCATTAATCCGCCAAACAGGATTTACAGGCGAAATTGATTTTAGGCCCCCTAACGGTAAGAAGTTAATAGGGCTGCCATATTATTTAAATAAAAACAATATCGAAACAATCACATGGGATCTTGAGCCCGATACTTTTTATAAATCTGCGGCTGATAAAATTAAATACGTTAATAAAAATGTAAAACCAGGTTCTATCATTTTACTGCACTCTATGTATGATGAGTCTAATGAAAATTTACAAACGATTGAAGGTATTTTAGATTCTTTATCTAAGAAGGGATATCAGTTCGTAACGGTAAACGAACTGCAAAAAAGAGCAAAATAAAAAGGTAGCGTATCTTTGTATGATACGCTACCTTTCTATTTATATAATGCCAAGTACATTTAAGAATACGATAATAATCGCAATTGGTGCGATAAAGCGAAGTAAGAATAACCATAACACAAATACTTTGTATCCTTTATTTTTACTTACACCTAGCTCTTTCATTAATACATCTTTCTTCATTTTTAAAGGAACAAAGATAGAAACTAATAATACACCAAGTGGCATTAATACGTTACTTACTGCATAGTCCGCTAAATCAAAGACTGTCTTCCCGAAAATCTTCAGATCACTTAATATACCGAATGATAATGCTGATGGTACCCCAACAACGAAGATTAATAACCCTACGATTAAGGCCATTTTTTCACGTTTCCCTTTACCTTTTGATGTTAACGATGCAACACTAATTTCTAACATCGAAATTGCTGATGTAATAGTAGCAAAGAAGAATAGTAATAAGAAAACGATGAAGAATAATTTTCCGAATGCCATTTTACTGAAAATAGCTGGCAGTACGATAAATAATAGCCCAGGTCCTTGAGATGGTTCCATTCCAAATGCGAACACTACTGGGAAAATTGCAAGTCCTGCAAGTAATGTAATAACAAGAGTTAAGGCTACGATAGAAAATGCTGAACGTGGTAAGCTTTCTTCTTTCGGTAAGTATGAGCTATACGTTACCATAACGGCTACCCCGACAGATAATGAGAAGAACGATTGCCCCATTGCGTATAATATAACTTCTGATGTTACATGTGAGAAGTCAGGTTGTAAGAAGAAACGAACTCCTTCTCCAGCACCATCTAACGTAAGTGCACGAACGATTAAAACAAAGAATAAAACGAATAATGCTGGCATGAAATATTTATTTACTTTTTCAACACCATTTTGTACACCTTTACTTACGATGAAAATAGTAATTAGGATGAATAATAGCTGTGACCCAACTGCTAAATATGGATTGGAAATGATTTCACCAAACGTAGCTTCGTATGCCCCATTTCCTTCCCATAGTCTACCTGTAATTGCATTCCATAAGTATAATAAAATCCAGCCTCCTACAACACTGTAGAAAGAAAGTAGTATGAAACAAGTTACAATTCCTAATTTCCCTAACCATGGCCATAATGTTTTTGGTGCGATTTCTCTATATGCATCAACGGCCTCTTTTTGTGTACTTCTTCCGATAACGAATTCAGCTAATAATAGTGGTAAACCAATTAATAATGTGAAACCGATGAAAATTAGGAAGAACGCGCCGCCTCCTCCAATGCCGGCCATATATGGGAATTTCCAAATCGCCCCAAGACCAATTGCCGAACCTGCTGCAGCTAATACGAAACCTAATTTCGATGTCCATTGCTGTGAATTCATTTGTTAATCTCCTCTCTATCTCTTTTTCTTTGTTACAATTCGGTATTTATATTGTTCTATCAATACTCTTTTCTAATACGTTCACTTCCTCCCTAATAATAAAAAAACGCCCCTACGTAAATACGTAGGGACGACAAAAATATCGCGGTACCACCCTAGTTGTGAAGAACACTAAGAAACCACCTAAATAAAAACGCCCCTACGCAAAAACGTAGGGACGATAAAATATCGCGGTACCACCCTAGTTATGAAGCCACACCAAAGTTAGGACCTAAATAAAAAACGTCCCTACGTAAATACGTAGGGACGATAAATATCGCGGTACCACCCTAGTTGTGAAAAAATCTTCACCACTTTATTTGATAACGGTATAAACTACCGTCTTTCATTTCCTCAAAATATGAGATTTATGAAAGATGCTCCAGGACGAACTTCATGAATAATCTATATACTGATTCACACCAACCATCAGCTCTCTGAAATAGGGAGATATTCACTACTATACCCTTTCATTGCCCAAATATTATTTTCCGAATTGATTACTATCATTTTTATCACACATTAAAAATAGTGTCAACTTATATTTCGAATTTTTATGTATTACAATCTATTTAAAAATTCGAAATATAAGTTTTAGTTTAGAAAACAAGTAGCTTAGTACATAACGAATTCTAACAGGCAATAGAAAAAGAATTACGTATTATTGATACTTATTCAATAATACAAATCATCTAGAAACATAACCTGTCTCTCTGTATTCATTTTTTAAGAGTTTGATGGATACCAAGAAAATTTCGCATCACTATCCAGTGGTCTATTTTTTGTTTCTTCTTTAATTACACGAAACCATTCATTTAGAATTTGAGTTTTGGGCAATTGAGCAGCAAGGCTATCTTCCCAAATTATATGTGAGAACCAGGCTTTCGTTTCCCATTCAAACTGCAATTGTGCGAACGAAATTATAGGGTGATCAGCTCCACGAAATTGCTCATTTACTGCATTTGAAACTTCTGGAGCTTGCGGTAACAACTCGTTCTGAATTCTATTTCTTATCGTCTCATTTTCTAGCTGATCCCAGAAATACAATTGCCCATTTATTTGATAAAAAATATCAAATGAAGCCTCACCTTTCTTCAAATTCAATAACACGAAGGCACGTTCCACATCATTGTCAGCCGCTTTTACAGCATTAACAATTATATTTTGTGCCATTGATACCCAGTAACTAGTCGCTTCCTCTACCGGTGATTCAACATACAATTCTTCACTTAATTCATGAAGAGTAGCTTCTTGCTCATTTACTTTTTCAACTTTTTTAAAAAACCTATTAAAAAAACCCATAACTTCCCCCTTATTACTATTTTCTATTTCACAAAATAAAAAATAGATTTTTCTTGCTCATCCACATTTACTCCTGGCGCGTATGTATGAACTTGTTGCAACACTTCTTCTATTAGCAACTCTAACTCCTGCACACTTTTTTCTGGATTCCCTATTAATGTGTCCGCCATACGTTCATATAATTTTTCAGGTTTAATAGTCATTCGTTCCACATTATTAGGCATCCATTTAAACGCTGGATGATGTACGTACATTTTATTCAAACCAAATAAAACACCGAATACGTTCCTTTGTACTTCGCAAATAACGTCATAAAGCATAAGCCAATCTTTCCGTTTTAAAAGCGCCTTTCGATTGTGCCAACGATTACTTAACCATAGATTTTCTGAAATCATCAGTTTTGCTAGTTCATCTGGATATGCCGCTACTTTTTCTTTTAATTCATTCACTTTCCCTTCTCCATACAAACTAACACCATCATGAATGGATGATACAATACATTGTTTTTCATAATTTATATCATATTGATCCACCACATCCGAAATTACTTTCTCTACTGTCTCTGTTAAAAAGTTACTAATCTCTAATTTAATTCCCTCTTTCGTTAAATACGTTTCCGACCATTCTTCTTCCTCATACGGATGATACGATAATATTTTCCCATCAATATGATAAATAGGGGCCCTACGATCCTCATCTTCCGGCGGTGTTGACCATAAAATATGTAATTCTATATCTGAATGTTCATCTTCAAGCTTTCTAGCTACTGAACCCGCTAAAATAATAGCTTCTACTTTCGGATTTTGCCTATAAATCTCTGACATCTCTATCGCTCTCTCTTTTAATCCCATTTCATTTCCCCCTAAAATTGCAGTAATCCCCTATATTTCATTTATCTATTTCGATATTACAGCTTGCATTACCTTTTCAAATTCCTACTTAATCATATTTCTATCCAATAGCGCTGAATAACTTCACCAGTACGAGAAGAAACTACTTCATTTTCTAACACACCTCCAACCTTTTGAATCGTTTTAGCAGAACCGATATTGGATTTATCGCAAGTTATTAATACTTTCTGCAATCCTAATTTTTGCGCTTCAGCTAATGCAAGTTGTAGTTGTTTCGTAGCGTAACCGTGGCGACGTTTATTCGGATGGACACTATATCCAATATGACCGCTTTCCCGTAATAATTCTGGATTTAATCTATGTCTAATATTCACAAAACCTATAAGTTCCCCTTTTTCAAAACTTAAAAACTGACTAGATGGCACTCGATTAGCTAGTAAATTTTCTCCTAGTTCTTGTTTACTCACTTTTTCAAACCATTCATCAAGAGAATCAAAGTTTTGTAAAGAACTACTTCCATGTGGTTGTTCCCCTGAGTGTAAAAACGCTTGTCTATACGCCGTAATACGCTCACTATATTCATGGATTGGTTTTAATAGTTTCATTGTTCTTCTCCCCCTCTTCATTCCATAAAACAAACACCTTAATAGCAGCTATTCACTATTAAGGTGTTTCTATCCTTTTTATTCAAATAACCCCATGCTCAAATAACGTTCACCTGTATCAGGCGCAATACATAAAACTTTTTTACCAACGCCTAGACGTTTCGCTATCATGATTGCAGCGTAAACAGATGCTCCAGAAGATGGCCCAACTAATAATCCTTCTTGTCTAGCTAAGTTTCTCATTGTCGTTAAAGCCTCTTCGTCTGCAATTTGAATAATTTCGTTATACACTTCTGTATTTAAGTTTTTCGGAATAAATCCTGGGCTTGTTCCTACTAGTTTATGAGGACCTGGTACACCACCGGATAAAACGGGAGATCCTTTCGGTTCCACTACTGCAATATATAAGTTTGGCAATTTCTCTTTTAACGTTTCACCAGTCCCTGTAATCGTTCCGCCTGTTCCTGCCGTTGCAACAAAAGCATCAAGCTCTCCATCCATTTGTTCGTAAATTTCAAGTGCAGTCGTATAACGGTGAATATTCGGATTAGCTGGATTTTCAAATTGTTGCGGGATAAAACTATTCGGTATTTGTTTTTGCAGTTCTAACGCCTTCGCAATTGCTCCTGGCATTCTTTGTTCTGCTGGTGTTAAAACTACTTCTGCCCCGTATGCTTTCAATAAATTAATACGCTCTTTTGACATATTGTCTGGCATAATTAAAATCGCTTTATACCCTTTAGCTGCTGCGTTCATCGCTAAACCAATTCCTGTATTCCCGCTTGTCGGTTCAATAATTGTATCCCCTGGTTTAATGAGACCATTTTCTTCTGCAACGTGAAGTAAATTATAAGCAGCACGGTCTTTCACACTACGTGATGGATTAAACATTTCTAGTTTCACATACACGTCCGCTGCGTCTTCCGGAATAAATTTAGATAATCGGACGACAGGTGTATCTCCTATTAATTCTGTTACGTTTTCACATAATTTCATAGTGCATCCCCTATTCTATCGTTTTCTTATCACTTGGTAATAACCATGAAGTAAGTCCAATTAACGGTAAACAACTACATAATATCATAATGAACTGAAGGCTATATATATCAGCTAACTTTCCTAGTACTACAGCACCTAGAGCACCAAGGCCGAACGCAAGACCTACAATTAGACCTGATACCATCCCTACTTTTCCCGGAACAAGCTCTTGCGCGTATACAACAATTACACTAAAACTACTTGAACTAATAAAACCGATACATAAAAATAAAGGTACGACCCACACAAGTGAGACATGTGGTAATAACAGCGCAAGTGGCGCTGAACCTAACATTGAAAATACGATGATGTTTTTCTTACCAAATCGATCTGCTAACGGTCCCCCGAAGAAAGTGCCTAACACACCAGCAATCATAAATGCGAATACGAAATACTGGGCATTTTTTATAGATAAACCATAATGCTCAATTAAGTAAAATTGATAGAAATTCCCGATACCGGCACCGTACCAAGAGCGCACAAAAGTAAGAAAAACAAGAAGTATAATAACAAATTTAATGTGTGTACTTACAATTGCATTTTCCGCCTCAAGCGCAGCTCTCTTCTTCCTTCTTACAGCGCCGGTTGCTAATTCATTTTTGTACCAATTCGATACGAAAATTAATAATGCAATTCCTACTGCTGCAAATGCTGTAAAACCTAATGAACCAATTTGACCGAGTGGAACGAAAATTAGCGCTGTAAAAATAGGAGCTAAAGAATTCCCCGTGTTTCCCCCAACTTGATAAATCGCTTGCGCTAACCCTCGTTTTGCACCTGCCGCCATATAGGCAACACGAGCGCCTTCTGGATGAAAGACTGCGGAACCTAAGCCAATAAATAAAACAGAAATAATAACAATAATAAAGTTTGGTGCAAACGCGAGTCCAATCATTCCAAGCATACTTGAAAACATACCGAGTGGTAATAAAAATGGTGACGGCTTCTTATCTGAATACATACCAAACACCGGTTGCATAATCGATGACGTCATATTTAACGCAAACGCAATCCACCCTACTTGCATATAGGATAAATTCATCGTTTTTTCCAAAATAGGAAACAACGCCGGCACAACTGCTTGCATCGAATCATTTAAAAAATGTCCGAAACTAATCGCAAATAATATTCGATATATTGTCGGTGTTTCTACTGTGTTTTTTTGTGAAACTGCCTGCATATGTGAATCGCTCCTTTCTGTACAAAATATATATTTATTACAGTAGGTGTAATAAATTCTGACTTTTGAAACATTTCTATTCTATACTGCTTTCATTTCTTTTTCCAGAAATATAACTTAACTCCCATCATTGACTTGCATCCTTGTAACTTTCAGCAGTAAAACATTATAGAAAAAGGCAACCCAATCACAAACTGGGTTGCCTCTTACATTAAATTGCAAAACGCTTATACTTCTCATAATCGCTCGTCTTACATTCCACTTCTAGTTTCGTACCTTCATTTTCATAACTCGTTGATAAAACGTGCGCATGATTATTGAAATACGCAACTACCTGTCCGTGATCATACGGAATTAACATTTCACATTTCGTATATTCTTTATAAATATGGGAACGAATCATTTCTACAAGCTCTTCAATTCCAACATGTTTCTTCGCAGATAAATACACGCGGTCTTCTTGTACTTTCGGAATTTCAACATCCACCATATCTGATTTGTTATAAGCATAGATCGTTGGAATATTTTCTACTCCAATTTTCTTTAACGTTTCATTTGTAATATCAATTAATTGTTCATAATTTGGATTTGCGTAATCTACGACGTGAATAAGTAAATCTGCTTCCGCTACTTCTTCTAACGTTGAACGGAACGCCTTCACAAGATGATGTGGTAATTTACTTACAAATCCAACTGTATCTGTTAATAAAAATGATTTATTATCTGGCAAATCAATATTTCGTACAGATGTTTCTAACGTCGCAAATAACATATCTTTTTCAAATACTTGTTTTTCTTCTGTACCATTATAAATTTCAAGCATTGCATTCATCGTCGTTGACTTTCCTGCATTCGTATAACCTACTAATGCTACAACAGGTATTTCATTTTTCTTACGTTGCTTTCGCTGCGTTTGACGCTGGGCAACGAGCGCTTCTAAATCTTTATTCAAAACTGAAATTTGTTCTTCAATTTTACGACGGTCTAACTCTAACTTCTTCTCACCGACACCTTTATTTTTCGTACCAACGCCGCCGCTCTGTCTCCCTAACGATTCACGAAGACCAATTAAACGAGGCATCATGTACTGAAGGTGTGCTACTTCTACTTGCAGCTGTGCTTCTTTCGTTTTCGCACGTTGCGCAAAAATATCTAAAATTAAAATGGTACGATCAATCACCTTACAATCTAAATCCTCTTCTAAATTTCGAATTTGTGAAGGAGATAATTCATCATTAAAGATGACCATATTCGCATCTATTTCTTGTACATACGCTGCTACTTCTTCAATCTTTCCTTTTCCGATATAATGCGATGGATTTACTCGTTGTAAATTTTGCGTTACTTGCCCAATTACCTCTACATCACAAGCTTCCGCAAGATTTGTTAACTCTTCCATCGAATATGCAAAATCATCTTCATTACCTACATTTACTCCAACTAAAACTGCTCTTTGTAATACTTCTTCCATATATTTATTCCTCCATTTCGATTACGTAAAATAAAAAACACAGGTCGCTGCCTGTGTTTTCGTAAACGGATAAGGGTTCACCAAAGAAATAGAAGAAAGCTATGCTTTCATCCTATTTTATAGTCAAAAAGTCCCAAGATCGTATACGTATACACAATAAGCGTTCACCTATACAATCCCATTCTATTTATAAAGGCAAAACAAAAAGAGGGCGTATTCGTCCCTCCCTCTTTTTCACATATAAGCTTAATAAAGGGTTCCTTTAAAATAGGCAGACCAATCCCGTTCACTCTGTACACAGACAGAGCCTTTGAGCGCTATTCAATTATTGGCACAAAGTATTGAGACGTAATCTGATTAAGATCAAAGGAAGCCCCTCCGTTCATTTTAAGTTACATAAAGTGTAGCATAAGTAATTCGCTTTCACAAGGTTTAACAACCTATATCACACTAAAGAAAATCGTTATTTTTTTACTTTAATCGTCATTTTTTGCGAGTTTTTCTCACAATAAAAATAAAAAAAGCAATTATCAATTTTAGAAACTTCTCGTATATTATTTTTACAGCACTCGCCAAATTCCTTCATAGTAAGTTAAGTATTATCGTTTTAATACAACAAAAATCTATATTGACATTTTTATAACCTAATATTAGTATCAGGTTATAAAAATAAAAATTAGGAGATGTTCCTATGCATTCTAAATCTCGTATTACTGCAATTGGTACTTATGTTCCAGATCAAATATTATCTAATAACGATTTAGAAAAGATGGTCCATACGAATGATGAATGGATTGTACAAAGAACAGGAATGAAGGAAAGAAGAATCGCTAGCGAAGAAGAATATTCCTCAAACTTAGCCATTAAAGCAATTAAAAATTTATGTACAACATATAAGAAAAACTTAGAAGATGTCGACTGTATCATTGTCGCTACTACTACTGCTGATTACGTTTTCCCTAGTGTTGCTTGCCAAATACAACAATACTTCAACATACCTCATACACTAGCTTTTGATTTAAATGCAACTTGTGCTGGTTTTACATATGGACTACACGTCGGTAATAGCTTAATCACTTCTGGATCACATGAAAAAATACTTGTCGTAGCGACAGAGACATTATCTAAAGTTACTGATTATACCGATAGAACGACCTGTATTTTATTCGGTGATGGTGCTGGAGCTATTTTATTAGAAAGAGATGAAGACACCCCAAGCTTTATCGCTGCTCACATGGGAACAAACGGTGATGGCGGCATTCATCTATATAGAACAAACTTATCTACTACTATGAATGGCACACCACTGCAAACAAATGAAAAAATCGTTCAAAATGGAAGAGAAGTATATAAATGGGCAACACGAACAGTGCCAAAAGGCATAAAAAATTTATTACATAACGCAAATATGCAAGGGGATGATATAGACTGGTTCATACCCCACAGCGCTAACTTACGAATGATTGAATCTATTTGCGAAAAATCTCAAATTCCAATACAAAAAACATTAACGAGCGTGGAATATATGGGGAATACCTCTTCAGTCACCATTCCACTCGCTCTAGATTTAGCTATAAAAGAAGGAAAGTTAAATAATGGAGACACACTTTTACTATACGGATTCGGTGGTGGTCTTACACATTTAGGGCTTATTGTAGAGTGGAATTTAATTTAAGTGTATAAAAAGAGGCTCTAGTCAGTAACTAGAACCTCTTTTTCATTTAATTTCTTGCCCCTTTTCGAGACCATATCACAACAGGAATAAGTAATAACGCTAACACGCCTCCAGCCAATGACAATGCCGCATAACTTGAATTCGCTACTACCATACCTGACATCGCTCCACCAGAAGCTCCAGCTAGCGCAATAAAAACATCTATTTTCCCTTGTGTTTTAGCACGTGTAGACGGTGTTGTGGAATCAACGATTTGTGCTGTACCACTAATCAATCCGAGGTTCCATCCTAGCCCAAGTAAAGACAGAGCAACGATTAATAGTAATAAAGAATCACTTGGCGCTATCGCAGCTATGACACCCGCTGCAAGTAAAATCACTCCACCAGCTATGCTCATTGTAGTTCGGCCAATTTTATCAATTAACATTCCTGTAACGAGAGATGGAAGATACATTGCACCTACATGAAAACCTATCACAAGTCCTACTGCACTTAAACCGTGACCGTGGTGTCCCATATGAACTGGCGTCATCGTCATAATCGCAACCATCACGATTTGCGTAAGTATCATTACGATTGCTCCAACTGTAATACCTCGTTTATTTTCTTTCACTTCTTCTGTTATTGGTTGCCCTTTATATGTATGTTCCTGTTTATATCTTTCTATTATGTTAGCAATAATTAACGGATCTGGACGAAGCATAACAAAAAGAACTAGACCCGCCAGTATAAATGCTGCTGCCGATAGTATGAACGGACCTGCAAGTTTAGGAACTCCAATTGAATGCGCAAAACTACCCATTACTCCTACTAAATTTGGTCCTGCAACTGCACCGAAAGTCGTCATTACCATCGTAATACTAACAGCCGTTGCTCTCTGCTTCTTATCTGCTAAATCTGTACCTGCATAACGAGCTTGTAGATTCGTGGCTGTACCGGCACCATATATGAGTAAAGAAATAAGTAAAAGAATAATGCTATTCGTTAAAGCTGCCATTACAACACCAATTGCTCCAAATCCACCTACTATAAACCCTGTTGCAAGACCTATCCGGCGTCCATACCGTTGCGAAAGCTTCCCTACTATGAAAGCTGCTAATGCTGATCCCAATGTAAACATAGCAGTTGGTAATCCTGCAAATGCATCTGTTCCAAGCATTTGCTGCGCAAGAAGTGCTCCCACTGTAATACCAGCAGCTAGTCCTGCACCGCCAAACATTTGTGAAATGCTGACGATTATTAACGTTCGTTTGTATAGTTTTTGTTGCTCTTCTTCTGTGTACACATGATTATCTATTAAAGCCCCTGCCTTATCTAGCAATTCCCCATCCTCCTTTTAAAATTAATCCCTCTTGTTAATGTACTATGTATAACGTTACATATTCAATGGCATTTTCCATTCATCCCTTTCATTCTAAAAAACTTTCTAATCATACTCGACTTATCCCATGCTATATTAAAAACACTACTATTCACAATATGCAAGGAGAAAACAATGAAAAAAACAGGCTAATAGCAGCCTGTTTTTCTTTACGCATCTTCTACTAATCTTCCCCTTCTCTTTTTACTTAAAGCTTTTCCTTCCCAAAACAACAAACTTACGAAAGCACAAATTAAAATAATTGGCACACTTGCTTTATATAAATCTGTGAAACTCATTGCCATCTGATTCTTGGCATAATGATTCACATCATTCGAAAATGTGAGTACCTCTTTCTTTATACTTTCCTCTTGTTTTTCAACTTCTTTTGTCACTTGCCTCATAACTTCTTCTCTTTTTACATCCCTATATTCTACTGGAACTTTTCTTAATATTTCATCCGTCTTGTCGCGAATCAATTCTTCCTTTTTCTCTTTACTTAATCCCATTGTCATTGCATTTTGTTTCTTATTTATATTCGACTCTAAACTTTGATTCTCTATTTTTTCTTTAGTCATTTGTAAAATTTCAGTTTGCTCAGTACTATTCACATGAATATTCCGCACCTTTTCTTCTGCATAACGATATACTTTTTCTTTATTTACAGTTAAATTGTGAGTTAAGTTAGAGACAAATATTGCGACCGCCAATACAATTCCAACTTGTCGTAACATTGATACAACACTTTGAGAAGCAGTTAATAATTCTCCTTCAAACGAAGACGCACTTAAAACTGTAATTGGCCCCACTACTAAGCCATATCCGACACCTAATATCATACATGGAATAATAATTTCTATATTTGTTGAATGAACATCAATCATTTGCAACCAATAGTAGGAAAGCCCCATAACAAGAAATCCTGACAAAATAATAGTTACTTTTCCGAGTTTTTTAATTAAAGTTGCTGCAACTGGTGAGACAAAAAATATCATCGCTGAAATAGGTGTCACTAAAAAAGCCGCTTCAATTTCCGTTCGACCTTGTAGTTTCGTCAAGAACGTTGGAAGCAATACAGTAACTCCAATTAAAAATAAATTACTCAATATAACAACGATCGACGCTCCGACAAACATTCGATCTTGAAATAACTTTAAATTCACCATTGGGTTATGAATCTTTCGTTCTACTAAAATAAATAGAATAAGAGAAATAGTGCTAATTGCATAACAAGACAAAGCAATATTACTTTGCCATCCCCATGTATTACCTTTTACTAATATGAGAGTAAATGAAAAAATTGCTGTGCTACTTAATAGTAGTCCTATCCAATCTATTTTTGAGATAATACGTTCTTCATTTTTTATTTGTAGCATGATGCAACATAACACAATTCCTATTATACAAACCGGAACATTAACGAAGAACACCCATCTCCATCCTAAATTTTGCGTAATAATTCCACCTATTACTGGCCCCATAGCAGCTGACAATCCTTGTGTTACTCCTAAAATTGCAAGTGCAACATGCCTTTTAGCTAACGGCATAGCTGATACACCAATTACCATACTTGTTGGAAATAAAATTGCTGCCCCAATACTTTGTATAAAACGAGAAAAAATAAGAAAATCACCTGTATTAGCAAAAGCGCAAAGTACCGATCCACCCCCAAAAATCACCAGACCAAGAATATACATCTTTGCTTTTCCAAAGATATCAGCTATCCGCCCTAACGGAATGGCAAGTACTGCAATCGTCATTGTATAAACATTTAATACCCAAGACATCTTTTCTAATGAAGTATTTACACTCGATTGTATTGCCGGTAAAGCTATATTCATAATTGTCGTATCAATCATACAAAGAAAGATACCTAGACACATTAAAAAGACAATCTTAATACCCTTTGATTGCTCCATCTTTATATACCCCTTTATTTATTGTGAATGCGTTTTTCATTCTTCTGTTTTATTGTTTTCTTTCGCCTCTAACTCTTCTAATTTTTTCTTCAAAGTCTCCACTTGTGCACTATACGATGCAATACCTACATCTAGTGAAATTTCTTCGACGAAAGTAATACCTATTCTCCACTTTTCATATTTCAATCGAAGATCTGCAATGTACGCTTCTTTTCTTTCAATTTCATCTTTAATCCATTTTTTTATTGTTACATCATCACTATAGTTGCCAAAATACATTCTCATTAAAAAATCCGAACGTAAAACATCCTTCTCTATAGGCGTCTGCATGTATTGATAAAATTCTTCACGCCCCTCATCTGTAATAAAGTACATTTTCTTATTCGGTTTTCCCTCTTGCATGACAACCTCTTTTTTTATTTTCCCTTCATTCTCCAATTGCCGTAATGTTGGATAAATCATTCCAAAACTTCCATCAAAAAAATGAGTAAATACGTCTTCAAACACAATTTTAATATCGTAACCAGACAATTCCTTTTCCATTAATAAACCTAAAACAACATCTCTTCCCTTCAAAGTAAAACCCCCACATAGTATATAATCAATAATCATATTAACATTGTTAATATGATTATTGATTATATACCTTATTCTGTTAATTGTAAAATGTTTCTAAATAAAAAAGCCCCATAATTTGGTTTCACCAATTCACAGGGCCATTTTCTTATTTACTCTTTAACACCTACACCTTGCAAAACTTCAATATCCTCTTTCATTTCATAATAATAAGAAGGCAATTCTATACCATGTTCTAAGAAATAATCCTCAATGAATGAAATAATAATTTTTAACGTTTTTACACGAGCATACAATTTATCGTTACTTTCAATAATATGCCACTTTGCATTTGGCTTACTTGTTTTTTCAAACATGTCTTCCATTGCTTCAACATACTCATCCCATTTTTCACGATTACGCCAATCTTCGTCTGTAATTTTCCATCTTTTCAAAGGATTTTTCTCTCTATCTTTAAATCTCTTTAACTGTTCCTCTTTACTTATATGGTAGAAGAACTTCCCTATTATGTAATGGTCATCTGTTAGTAGTTTTTCAAAATCATTAATCTCATCATATGCTCTCATCCACTCTTCCTTTGTAGCAAATCCTTCAACACGCTCAACTAACACACGACCGTACCATGAGCGATCAAAAATGGTGATTTGCCCGTACTGTGGAATTTTGCGCCAGAAACGTTGCAAATAATGGTAACGTTTCTCATGAGGTGCAGGCGCTCCAATTGGATTTACTTGGAACCCACGCGGGTCAAGATGTTCCGTCACCCGCTTAATTGCCCCACCTTTACCAGCCGCATCCCATCCTTCCATAACAAGCATAACCGCGATTTTTTCTTCTTTCAAAATTTGCTGTAATGCTAATAAGCGCCTTTGATATTTTTCTAATTTCTTATTGTACTTAGATTTTGATTCAATTTTTTTCGTTAAGTCTACTTTAGCAAGATGTCCATTTTCCATAAAACAAATCCCCCTTGTTGTATGACAATGTTATTTTAACATATTTTTGGTAATTTTTTTCATATCCTAAAAAAACTGTGTAGAAACATCTCTACACAGCTTCCTTCTCTAATTTCACATATATAAGCACATTTAACTACATTAAAATAAATAATTTATACTGAACTCTTAGTATATTCTTTTTATTAAAACGTAAAAATAGTCCTTTTAAAAAGGGCAGCAATCTAAGTATAGAAAAACAAATTTATTCTTTTTTACTACATACGTAATTATGCCGGCTATAAGAGTATTGAATAAGATATTGATTCACTACTCTTATAGCCACTTTACATTATATGGTATATTTACTCGTAAAAAGAAGATAATAACAAGTAAATCCATTAAAGAATGGGAGCTCTAAAAAAATGAAACGAAAAATATTAACTCTCTTTACACTTTTATGCTTAGCACTACCAATACAAGCTAGTGCTTACACATTTCAGTCACTACCGATTGCGTCAAAGTCTAAACAATGGTATGTCG
The DNA here is from genome assembly GCF_053557995.1 of Bacillus sp. XB1. Taxonomy (NCBI): domain Bacteria; kingdom Bacillati; phylum Bacillota; class Bacilli; order Caryophanales; family Bacillaceae; genus Bacillus; species Bacillus sp. XB1. The sequence continues at coordinate 1,918,849 of NZ_JBNRIL010000001.1, forward strand.
AAATTGATAAATCTCATAACTCAAACAAGCAAGCAATCCAGCCAAAGCAAGGTGTATTTGATACGTATAGTTTACTCGTAAAAAACATCGGTCATGATGTATTAAACGTATCTGTGGAAATACTTGATAACAACCCTACCTCTAAAGCTACCTTTAAACCTACTACACCTAATGAAAATATTTCTAAAAGTCATACAAGCTTTGACTACATGGTATTCCCATTAGACTTTAATAGTCATAATTTTAAAGTTGTAATCACTTGGGAAGAAAAGAATTTCTCTTACAATGGCCATCCGGTAAATGAAGGTAAAAAAATGAAACAAACATTTGTATTTAATGAAGACTAAGTCCTAATTTCTTTAGGGCTTAGTCTTCTTTTTTGAAACCTGCTTGTATCGCTTCCGTCACTTCTTTTGTGATTTCTAATTTTGTTGTGCCAAATATGTACGGACAGTTTTTCATTACAAAGGTGTTTTATTAATACTAGTTGATTATATGCTAAGTTATTTTCTATATAGGTCTAGCCCTCTTTTCCCATATAATCAATTAAATCGACGAATACTCGGTACAGACAATGCTATTCCAATTGTTAAAATTACTAAACTAGCTAGTGTTATAATAGTTATTTCGCCACCTATGACAGTAGCTAACCAGCCTACAACTACATACCCTAATGGCAATAAAGCAAAAGAACCCAACATATCAAGGCTTGCCACTCTTCCGAATGCTTCTTCTGGTACAAGCTCCTGTAAACTCGTTTCCCAAATGAGTCCAAATATCATCATGCCAAATCCTTCAATTGCCATTAAGAATATTAAAGCGGGTGCCCAAGAAATGAATGGCATAATTAATAAAGCAATGCCACTCATTAAAACACCTCCATAAGCCAGTAATCCTCTCTTATCCCACCGCTCTTTCCCACCAAATATTACTGCGGCAATTATAGCCCCACCACCAGAAAAGGCCATGCCAAGCCCATACACGTAAGCTTCAAAATGATGATGAACATTAAATAACCATGGAATTAATACGACGATAATGCCGGCATAACAAATATTTATAAAAGAAAAAACTAAAATTGTAATCCACAGCCACGGATGACTTTTTAAAACTAAAACACCTTCCATAAACTCTTGTTTGTAAGTAAGCTTACTCTTTTCAATGGGTTTTACTTTTTTAAACTTAATTTCTTTTAAAAATAATAAAAATAAAAATGATAATAAGTACGTTGCTGCATCTAGTCCGAAACCTATCCCTGCAGATGCAACCGATACGATTAACCCACCAAGTGCTGGCCCAATCAATCGTATACCTTGATTACTCATTTGAGTGAGTGCGTTAGCTGCATTACGAATTTCAGGAACGAATACTTTCGCCCTTACAGCAGAATATGCTGGTTGGAATATCCCTTCCATAAGTCCGTATATGGCAACGAGAATATATAAAATCGTAATTGTTAATAAATCCATAAATATAAGCGATGCAAGTAATAGCATTAATATACAGCGGATTATATCCGTAAATAACATTAATTTAACCCGATCAATTCGGTCTACAACTAAACCTGCAAACGGTAAAGCAAGAATATTAGGTAGCATGTACATTGCCATCGTCATCCCCATTACAACTGTTGAGCCAGTTAATGAATACACAACAACTGGAAGTATGACCATAGTTATCGAACTACCTAAGGCCGAGAGTAATTGTCCAATCCATAAAAACTTAAAGTGCGTTGATACTTTAACTGGTAATAATAATTTTCCAATATAACTTAAACTTTTCTCCTTTTGTATTTCCCCTTGCATGTCTCTCTCCTCTTTTCAAATGACTATAGAATACATAATATACGACTGAAAATTCATAATATTATATTTCCAATTATATAAGAAACCATTATGTTATGGTAAAATTATCAAAAAAATATAAAGGAGAATGCATCATTATGCCTCCAAATTCACATAACATCGAACACCAAATCTATACAATGTGTATGATCCAGCGCAACAATGAAGTTTTACTCGTAAAACGACCCAATCATCGAGGTTTCCCTGGCTACATAGCTCCTGGCGGCAAAGTAGATTTTCCCGAAAGTATCGTTCAAGCCGCTATAAGGAAAGTAAAAGAAGAAACCGGATTACTTGTTTCGGATTTAAATTTTAAGGGATTAGATGAATATGTAAATCCGAAAGGGAATGTTCGGTACATGGTATTTAACTACTGGACAGACTCATTTGAAGGTGAACTTCTTTTAAACCCATCTGAGGGCAAATTATTATGGATACCAATCGATACAGCACTAAAGCTTCCTATGCAAGATTGGTTTAAAGAAAGATTCCCATTATTTTTTGAAAAAGGCACCTTTGAAATTCAACGTGTTTGGGATAATGAGCTAGATAAACAAGTTGCTATAACAATTACACATACGTAAAAAAGCTTGGAATCTCTCCAAGCTTTTCTTACTTCTCCTGTACTTTCTTAATCTTATAATCAATTTCTAAAAACTTAACTCCAAATATCCACATTCTATGATTAGCTTCTAGTATGTGATCCGTGCGCTCTTTTATAATAAAAGTCTCTGCTAACGGTAAACGGATTGTCAAGAACCGAGTATGTAAATAAATCCCCTCATCTCCCTGACCATTTTCTCTTAACTTACTAGTAATAATTAAATCATGACTATCATTATATAGTTTCAAAATACCAGTCATATTCGAATAAGGTAAAGGTAAGGCGATATTCATATATGTCTCATTCTTATTTGTATGCTTTGAATAAAGAGCTACAAAAATAGATTTACCTGCTTCATTTTTTCTTAGCCAAGCCCTTACATTCTCTCTTCCATCTTTCTCATCTATGACACTAATGATAGAGCCATGCATCGTTTCCCAATTGCCGCCCATTCCTAAATGTATTTGTTCTACACGCTTACTCATTTTCTCATAGCAAAGTGCGAACGGACGGAACCAACGAGCCCATTTAATATTCGATTGCAATTCATACTCTGCTGTATTTTCATAAAAATGAATCATACTTAAAGGAACCTTCGTCACATCAAATGCCTCACTATGAAAGTCATTTACTTTATCGACTAAACCGTTGTATTCCTTACTGTCTACTAAATTGCTGCTATATAAATAAGCCTCACCAATTGCCACATTTCCTCTTAACTTACTCATTGGTTTCCCATAGTATTTATAATTCGGAACACTCTTTTCAATCATCCAGCCGATAAATGCCGGTAAAGCTACTCCAATTCCGTTGACAACACCATGAATCCAAACCATTTGAGCAATTGTAATCGTCATTACATGCTTCAAATTTCCATATGAATATATAAGTGAGAACATAATTGTAACCATGAGTGTACTAGACGAAACGATTAGAAGAATCTTTGCACTGATAGCATTAAATTTTGCTCTCCAAACGTAAAATCCATACCCATAAATTGCACATAAATATAGGAACACTGCAAAAAATTCAAATATTCTTGAGTATGTAATTCCTATTGCAACTGTCATAGGTGAAATCATGATGATAAACATAATAGCATCATACACTTTACTTCTCTTTTCTCTTTTTCTCCCTATTAAACCAGCTGATAATGGCAATAGAAACGCCGAATAATGAAAATGTGCAGCTGTGAGTAAAACAATGTCAGAGCTAAAATGCATAATTGAAAGTTTTGCTACTGAAGCAGAAAACCAAAAACCACCTAAAAACAAATAAATAAACGCACTATCTATGGCGATCTCTTCTAACGGCTTCCATCCTCTTTCTAACAATCTACTTACACCAAATAACGCAACAATTCCTGTATATACAAACCAAACTAGCGCAAATAAATAGTGATTTGTGACGAAAGCTAGCATTGCACAAATTGCTGCGATTGGATATAAAAATGATACGGATTTATAAAATAATAATTGCGATCCATCTCTTTTTCTTTTATCAATAATACAAAATGACATTGGTATAAATAATAAAACAGATAATAATATAATTGCTTCAACAGGATTTATATTCGACCACTCACATATTAGAAAAACAACATAACAAGCAAGCCCAAATATTATATTTTTCATATCGTCTATTCCCTTTCCACAAATGTTCCCTTATATGAAAAAAGCAACCAATTAACGGGTTTCGTACTTGTACATGAATTCGAAAACATTGTAGTGTTTCATCATAACTTTCAACAATTTTTGCCTCACCATACAAGAATTTTGGTAACGGCATTTTTCTTCCAAACATATAAAACCATTGTTTCTTTGAAGAAATATGCATTGCCCCTAACTCATCGATATGAAAATGCAGTGTAGAAACGAGTAAATGTGGTTCACCAAAATAATCTACAATTTCATTTTCGTTTTCATCCAATTGCATAACTGCATTAAAATATCTTTTCTTATTTCACCTATTGATTCCCCTTCTCCAACTATTTCAAGCCCAAATCCAATCTTTGTTTTATAAAAAAACTTCTTTGGTTCTCCTTCTTTTTTCTCTAAATACGAAATTTCAGTAAAGCGAGCATCCCACTCTGTATGTATATCTGGTTCTTGCGTATATTCCCATAATTTTTCCATCTTCGTGTTCATTTTTGTCGCAACATAAATAGGCTGTTTCCTTTTCATTCTCCCCACCTCCTATGCACTATAAGTTTAATGTACATGCAATGAATTTATTTTGCTACATTTTTCACAAACTTCCTCAAAAAAAGAAAGAATTTTTAAAATATATATAAAACACTTGATTCCACGAAAAATTTAAATTATTATAAAACAAATGTTACCAACAACTTCATAAATCAAACACTCTCGCCTAAAACGTGAGATAGAGGTTGCGATACTTATGAGTATTCTAATGGAGACACAGAGATGTCTATGAACTTAGATGAAAGGAAGTATTGCCGAAATTGATAAATTTCTCTGCATTTATCAATTGGGGCTGTTTTCGAATAGAAACAGAACTGTCATATGTACAGACGTGTACGTATGAAGAGCTATCTACAAAAAAGAGATATCATTTTTTTATGATATTCCTTTTTTGGCGGTTTTTTTATTAGCTCCGTTTTCTGTTTCCCTTTTCCTGTAACAGCACCATCCTCACTTATTTGAGATGGTGTTTTTTGTTTGTCTTTCTGGTAACTACAGGAGTATTGGGATTTATATATTTCCTAATCTATTCTTAAAAATAGACGAAAGAAGGAATTTGTAATGGAAACAATTGTTCAAAAATTTGGTGGCACTTCTGTCGGAAGCGTCGAACGCATTCAACATGTAGCAAATTTAATTATTGAAGAATATGAACGAGGTCATAGCATTGTCTCTGTCGTTTCAGCAATGGGAAAAAGCACAGATGAACTTGTCGCACTCGCTAACGCTATCACAGAAAATCCAAGTAAACGTGAAATGGATATGCTTCTATCTACAGGAGAACAAGTAACTATTTCATTATTAACAATGGCACTGCAAGCAAAAGGCTATCATGCAATTTCATTAACAGGGTGGCAAGCAGGTATTACGACAGAATCTGTACATAGTAGTGCACGGATTACTGACATTCATACAGATCGTATTCAATCTTATCTTGCTGAAGGTACGATTGTTATCGTAGCTGGTTTCCAAGGTATAAGTGTAGAAAATGAAATTACAACGCTTGGCCGTGGTGGCTCTGATACGACTGCTGTCGCATTAGCTGCTGCACTTAAAGCAAAAAAATGTGATATTTATACGGATGTGACAGGTGTATATACGACGGACCCACGAGTTGTAAAAGATGCTTACAAATTAGACGAAATTTCTTATGACGAAATGTTAGAGCTTGCTAATCTCGGTGCTGGCGTATTACACCCGCGCGCTGTTGAGTTTGCTAAAAATCATAATGTAGTTTTAGAAGTTCGCTCAAGTATGGAACAAGAAAACGGAACAATTGTAAAAGGAGAATGTAACATGGAACAACAATCAATCGTTAAAGGTATTGCATTTGAGGATAACATTACACGTGTCACAATTAAAGGATTAGAACAAGGCTCGCTTTCAACAGTTTTCTCTACATTAGCAGCAGCACACATTAATGTAGATATCATCATTCAAAGTATTACAAATGAAGGAACTGTACACCTCTCCTTCTCCATTCATTCGAATGATTTAAGAAAAACTTTAGAAGTTTTGGAACAAAATCAAGAAACTCTTCACTATGAATCTGTAGAACATGAAAATCACTTAGCAAAAGTATCAATCGTAGGATCTGGCATGGTATCTAACCCAGGTGTCGCTGCAAATATGTTCACTACTTTAAAAGAAGAAGATATTCATATTAAAATGGTAAGTACATCAGAAATTAAAGTGTCTGTCGTTATTGACCGCCTTCATTTAGTAACAGGCGTTGAGGCGCTGCATCAATCATTTATGGCGAAAATTGAGCCTTTAGTGCAAATGAGCTAATCTGATATATTTAGTAATGCTAAAAAAATCATATTAATGTATTACCTTCCTATTAAATAAAAAGCTGTTCGTTAACACGATGCTATATGACATATTAAAAAACACCTTGTCACATTTTCCTATACTGTGACAAGGTGTTTTTGACTGAAAGGAATTTGTAACTACTTAGTAGTATAATTATGAGGATAATTAAATAATAGACTTTTATACATAAGGAGATAAGACTATGGCAAAAAACAAATTACTACGAATGGACAATGTCAGCATCGTTGTAGAATCCCTTGATAACGCAATCTCTTTCTTTGAGGAGATTGGCTTGAATCTCGAAGGTCGAGCCAATGTCGAAGGTGAATGGGCTGGTCGCGTAACTGGACTCGGTTCTCAGTGCGTAGAGATCGCTATGATGGTCACTCCAGATGGCCACAGCCGAATTGAACTTTCGCGATTTCTCACCCCACCTACTATATCAGATCACCGAAATGCTCCTGTAAACGCCCTCGGTTATCTACGCGTCATGTTCACCGTTGAAGACATTGACGAAATGGTATCGAGACTCACTAAGCATGGTGCAGAGCTCGTTGGTGAAGTAGTTCAGTATGAGAACTCGTATCGTCTCTGCTACATTCGTGGAGTCGAAGGAATTTTAATCGGTTTAGCGGAAGAACTCGGTAATAAATAAGTAATGTTTTATAAAAAAGAGGGAATAGCTCTATATTTAAGCTATTCCCTCACTTCTATTAAAACAGATGAATGTTTTCTTTTTTACAAGCTGCACGTAAATCGTCAGGCCATACAGAAGATTGAACTTCACCGATATGAGCTTTACGTAAGAAGTACATGCACATTCTTGATTGTCCAATACCACCGCCGATTGTTAATGGTAGTACGTCTTCTAGTATACCTTTATGGAAATCATACTCACGTTTGAAGTCTTCACCAGTTTTCGTTAACTGCTCATCAAGTGATTTACTATCAACACGAATTCCCATTGATGATAATTCAAATGAAGATTGTAGTACTGGGTGCCAGAATAAAATGTCACCGTTTAATTTCCAATCGTCATAATCAGCTGCGCGTCCGTCGTGCTTTTCACCTGAACGAAGTGCATCACCAATTCCGATAATGAAGACTGCACCATGTTCTTTCGCAATTGCATGTTCACGATCTTTCGGTGTTAATTCTGGATATTTATCTTCTAATTCTTGAGAAGTAACGAAAACAATTTCTTCCGGTAAATACTTTCCAAGGAACGGATATTTTTCAAATAAGTGATCTTCTAAATCTTTGAATATTCCATAAATTGTTTGTACTGTTTTTTGTAAGTAATCGACAGTACGCCATTCTTTTTGAACGATTTTTTCCCAATCCCATTGGTCAACGTAAATGGAATGCGTTGCATCAAGTTCTTCATCACGACGAATCGCGTTCATGTTTGTATATAAACCTTCACCAGCTTCATATCCATATTCATGTAATGCAAATCGTTTCCATTTCGCTAGTGAATGAACAATTTCTAATTCTTCTCCTGAATGTAACATATCAAATTCAATTGGACGTTCTACACCGTTTAGGTGATCGTTTAATCCTGATTTTTTCGTTACGAATAATGGTGCAGATACGCGGAATAGTTCAAGGCGTTTTGCTAATTGGTCCTCGAAAAATGTTTTAACTTCCTTAATTGCAATTTGAGTCTCTCTTACTGTCATTAATGATTGATACATGGTGGTTTCCTCCTAAAATGTTTGGATGTTGTGAAAAGAAGCCAACAAAAAAAGCCCTTCTTTCCCAAAAAACTGGGACGAAAGGCTTTGGTTCCGCGGTACCACCCAAATTAGCAACAGAGGTTGCTCACTTATACAATACGGAGATGAAATATCTCGATACTGTTCTTCTTGTAACGGCGAAGTTCCCGGCTAAGTCTACTTTCCTATAAAGGATTTCGGTTAGCAACTCCAGGAGGTTCTTCATAATAGGCTTCGTATCAGGCTCACACCACCCCTGACTCGCTTAAACTACGTCCTACTACTACTCGTCCTTTCATAGTCGTTTTGTTGTCACATCTCTGAAACATTTTATTAATGATTATTCTATACAAAAAATAAAGAAAGTCAACAAAAAGTTTTAAAATATTTTTCAATTCTTTATTTTACGGCTTTATTGATTGTTGTTAATTTAACATCTTTACTTTTTCTGCCTCGTCAATCCAAAAAATGTTTCACTGACCGAAACTAACGTATACACAATAATTAATGTGATCGTTCGGAATATAGAATCCGCAGTATTTCTTATTATTTTCATTTTCTTTATAATTCCTTTCAGTTTACTTGCAATTTCATGATATACTATAGCATTCAAGCAGTTTATTTTTACTTAAAGCAATCATAGTCATTTATAAAGAGTATTTTCTAAATCATTGACTATTATCAAATAAGATTTTTAAATAACGGAGTGATCATATGAGTAAAACGAAGGCAAAACCGAAAAAAGGTGTAGGACAAGGTACAGGAAGTAAAGGATGGAACCGTTGGCAATCAAGTGCAAAGAAAAAGGCAGCTGCAAAGCCATACAAAAGTAAAGGTACAAAGAAGTAATTTAAATAACATTTGATTTCTTTACTTTGTACAAAACAAAATATAATTATTACAACAAAAAGCTATGCTTTCACATGTGAAAGCATAGCTTTTTCATATTAAATCATTAAAATATCTCGTATTTCTTCCTCCGTGATGGATGCTAATTTTTCTTCTCCCGGCTCAATCACTTCAGCAATTAAATTTTTCTTACTTTCTTGCAGTTCATGCATTTTCTCCTCAATTGTTCCCTGAGCTACTAGCTTTATAACTTGCACTGTATTTTTTTGTCCCATTCGATACGCTCTATCGGCCGCTTGTTGTTCAACAGCTGGATTCCACCATAAATCGTATAATATTACTGTATCTGCACCAGTTAAATTAAGTCCGGTACCACCAGCTTTTAAAGAAATGAGAAATAGATCTCCTTCTCCTTCGTTAAACCGATCGCACAGCTCTACACGTTCCTGCGCTGGTGTACTCCCGTCTAAATAAAAGTATGGAATTGCTTGTCGATTTAACTCACGACCAATAATGGAAAGCATCTTCGTAAATTGAGAAAAAATTAATATTCTCTTCCCTGTACTTCTACATTCCTCTAAAATCTCTAACAGTTGTTCAAATTTAGCTGAACTTCCTTTGTAATCATCAACAAATAAAGCAGGATGACAACAAATTTGTCGCAATCTCGTTAAACCAGCTAAAATTCTAATTTTATTTTTACGTAACGTATCTTTGTCTAAATGCTTTAACGTTTCTTCCCTTAGCTTCGCTAAATAAGCAGCATAGAGACTCTTTTGATCGGGTAATAACTCCGATGATTGTAAGTGCTCTATTTTCTCTGGCAACTCATTTAATACGTCCCCTTTTAATCTTCTTAATACGAATGGTTTCACTCGCTTCGCTATATCTTCACGCCTTAAATCACCGAACTCTTTTCTTCCTGGTAATAATTCTGGGAAGACGACATGGAAGATAGACCATAGCTCTTCTAATGAATTTTCTACAGGTGTACCCGTTAGCCCAAAACGGTATTCAGCTTGAATTGTTTTCACAGCTCTTGCCGTTTGCGTTGTAGGGTTTTTAAACGCCTGCGCTTCATCAAGGAATAGTGTATGAAATGGTCTTGCATATAATCTTATATCTCTTCTCAGTAATGGATATGACGTAATTACGACATCAAATTCCGTTATATCTTTCAAAATTTTCCGGCGCTCTGCTTGGTTTCCATCTGCAATAACTGCTCTAATATGCGGGGCGAATTTTTTCAATTCACTAAACCAATTATAAACAAGAGATGATGGTGAAACGACTAATATAGGTAGTTTCTTTTCTCGAATCTCAGGCAAAACAGAATCTATAAAAGCAATGCTTTGCAACGTTTTTCCAAGTCCCATATCATCTGCTAAAATACCGCCAAAACGGTAATGAGCAAGTGTTTTCATCCATTCGAATCCATATACTTGATACTTTCTCATTTCTGCATTTAAAGTATTTGGCACAGCAAACTTTAATTTTTTCGGGTTTTGAATGTTTTCTACTAACTCTTGAACAGAATCATCTAAACTTAAAACATTGCCTTCATGAAGTCCGTTCATCCATTTTACACTCCGAATAAGTGGAACATTTACCTCTTCTCCATGTAAAAATTCTTTCCGAATACCTGATTCTTTTATAAACTGATTAATTTCATTAAACTCTTTACTCTCTAGCGATAAAAACGAACCGTTCGCCAATCGATAATATTTACGTTTCTCTTCAAGGGCCGCTAATACACCTTTAATTTCTGCTTCTGGTATTCCTTTTATATCAAAACGAAATGACAACCAATCAATTCTTTCTTTTCTTCTCACTGTAATAAGAGGAACTGCATCCCCTTTACTAATTCGCAATTTGATTGCTGTCGTCGCATAAATATCAACTAAACCTTTTAATGTTGGCACGACGTGATATAAAAAGTTATACTCAGCTTCTTCATTATGCATAAAGTAACCGCCTTCTGTTTTTGCAAAGGCACTTTCACTCATAATGTCTAAAATCTCTTTTTCCTTTTTCTCATCACGATTAAAAACAGACGGCTGTCCATCCTCTTCTAGCGGATTAATCATGACGTTCCCATAGTGAAATTCAAGCCCTGCTAATAAGCGACTTTTCACGCGGTCTAAATACAATTTCGCTTTTAGCGAAGGTGTTTCAACACGATCCGATATTACTTCATCAATGTGTACAGTTCCGAGCTTCATTAATCCTGGTACAACTTTCGCGACGAAATGTTCCATCTTACTTTCTGGAATATAAAACTGATTACTATTTGAGCGACTCATCATCTTTTGTAATTCAATAAGTCGCATACAATCTTCAATGTGTAAGTGATATAATTTCCCATCGTAAAGTGCATTGTTATACATATCCATAACTTGTACACGATTTAAACCATCTATATGAAGTGTAAATCCGCCATTATTTCCCTTCGTAAATTCAAAGTGTAACGGCAACAACCCTTTTGAAACTTGTAATCCCTGAAACAGTTGTTCATTTTGTTTCAGCTGTACATATTCAACTTTAGAAAGTGAAGAGAGCATATCTTTCCATGAAGCTGGTGGTATAAATATCATACTTTCATCTTGTTTCGCATGTACTTCTAGCGTATCTTCATACATTTTTTCGTTATGATACATTTTAATGAGCTGCTGAATAATCGCATCCGTTTCTTGTTTAAAACTATGTACATCTGGTGTATATGTAAATTCATTTGAACAATGAAAAGATTCCCTTTTCTCCACCTTAGAAAGAAATTCTCTAATATGATTTATGAAATACACTTTGGCAAGTTTCAATTGAATTCCAAGAAGAGCCCCACCACTTCTCGTAGCTACTGGTGTACATATAAACTCAATATCTAATATTTCACGTGTATCAAAACGGTGTTGTTTACTTTTTGGCCTCAGTGGTTTGTCTGCAAACAGCTGAAACATACCACTTGTCAATTGATCATTTCTGCTACTAGTGGAGCTCATTCTACCTGTTTGTTGATTATAGTTTATTTGTATTAATACTGCTGCAACATGTTGACAGTACGTTTGAAAAGACGCTAATGAAGGACAACTACATTTTGCAACAACATCACCCTTTTTGGCTTTTGCTACTGTAACATGGAAATCCTCGTTCCCTTTTACTGTCGCCTCACAAATTTCTTTATTTTCATCGTACTGATCTATTATCACTTTATTTGATTTATAATAGGCTTCACCTCTTTTATATGAGGTCTCTCCGCACACTTCTTTAATAATCGATTTATTCAATGTGAAACTCATTGCTTTGACACTTCCTTAATATAAAACCATTTTCTCTTACTTAACATTTTACATGCTCCACGAGAAAATATAAAATGTTGATTTAACAAAAGAAGATGCTTATTTATAAGCATCTTCTTCACTCTATCTCCATCAACCTCTTCGCCTCAAAATACAACACTTGAATAAACTTTTTCGTATTAATTCGCGTATGACCAGAAGATGCGAGTTCATCTTTCGTCATTTCTGTCATCCGTTTTCTAACTACGGTAAAATCGAAAAATTTTGGAGCATAGCTTTCAAATTTTGGATTTGAAAAGTCTGTTAATCCTAAAGAAGCCAAATGATTTAACGACTGATAAATAGCTCGACGTACTCTTTGTTCAGACGCTTTTTTCTCTTTATCAATATCCGCCTCTAAAGCTAAATCCCCTAATTTTCTTATCGTAATATGATGGAAAATTTCTTTTAACGCAGGAAAGCCAAACTCAAATGTCTGTGCCTTTTCTTGACCATATAAATATTCCAGCATACTAAGTAAATCTTTACTTCCATTCTCTCCCGCAATACCGAGTTCTGATAGTAAAAAGCGCCCTAAATCCCCTATCTTTTTTCCTTCTTGCACTGGTTCAGTACGCAATTGCGGTTTTTCCCACTGAAACACGTTATTCAATGATTTTTGAATATCGTGTATAGAACGCTCCAATCTAATACGCTCCATCACTTTGCGTACAACAGATACAACTTCGATTTTATTTAATGGTTTTGTAATATAATATTCTACACCAAGTGTATATGCCTCACCTATAAGCTGCTTCGATTCCACTTGAGAAATCATAATGATTTTCCCCGTGAAAGTTGACGCAATGTGACGAACTGTTTCAATTCCGTCCCTCATCGGCATCAACAAATCAATAAATAAAATATCTACTTTTTTAAAATTTAGTTGATCCGCCTCAATAAAAGCTCCGTCATCCGCCTCACCAATTACTTCTCCAAGATCTCCATCTTCAATAATTTGCGAAAGCATCGAACGGAAAACTTCATCATCGTCTACGATATAATAAAACAAATCTATTCCCCTTCCCGCTTTAAACTACCCTCTGGTAAACAAACGATAAACTTACATCCTCTTTTATTTTCTCGGCCTTCTAATCTCACTTCTCCGCCTAGCTCTGTTACCATTTCATTTATGTAAGAAAGCCCAATACCAGTTGACGGTGTTCCCGTTTGATCATACTTAGAAGTAAATCCTGGCTTAAATACTAATTTCTTATATTTTTGTGCAATACCAGGTCCATCGTCAATTACTTCAAAAAATATATGTTGATCTCTTTTATATAGCTTAATAATAATGACACCTTTATCTTCAATTGCTTCAACTGCATTTGCAGCGAGGTTATTAAAAATTGATAGAACTGTATACACGTGGTATGCAGCATGCTCACCTTCTATATGTTTAGAAAAACGTATATCCTTTTCTAGCATTTCAGCATACTTCTCGTTTATTCTAACAATCATTTCTGCTAACTCATGTCCTTCTACATATTCAGCCACATTTTTATCTAATAACAGTTTAGATAATCCTGCAAATATCCTTTGATTATCCTTTTTTATTTCATGCACTTCCCCCGCTATTTTCAATGCTGTTTTACTACTTGAATCAGCGCTTACTTGTAAATTTCGATATAGTTGATATGCTTCTTGTGTAATTAACTCCGCATTTTGTAACGTCTTTTTCAAATGAACAGATTCCACATATAAATTAGAAAGATGCATTAACATATTTTCATTTTCTTTTCGAACTTGCGATTCTTTTAATTTCGTTTCATATAAATTCATCATATTTAAAAAACCAAGTGCAAAGAAACTACGAAAAATAGCAATAATGATGAGTTTATTTACTTCAGAAATCGTTATTGTTGTACCTAGTACTAACATGTGATAAAACGCAAGTTCTGACATACTTGCAACAATTTCAATTGAAATCCCAAGGCATCCAATAATGATTGGTTTCTGATGGAACTTATTTACCCTGCAAAGCGAAAAAAAACTGCCATAAATAAAATAATAGAAGAACACAGGATAACGCAAATAAAATGATTCTGTCATATGAAATGAACCTTGCATGATCCAGTCAAGACATACTCGGAATAAGACTACAGATATACCAACAAGAATACCTGCAACTCCTGCTGGTACTCTTCTTAAAAATAATAATAAAAAGAAGAATAGCGGTGTACCGAAGCTAACTCGAAACGTATCATTAAAGGGATGAAAGTTCAGCTCCCCAGCAATCGGAACAACGACCATTAATATAATTAAAAGGGACATATCTTTCTTCCATAATTGATTCCAATTCAAAGGTGACACTTCCTATACTTTTTTTCAGTAGTAAAAGCGAAAGCCCGCTTATTGTTATAAACGGGCTTTTTTTCTATATTCTAACCTTTTCTACCGCTTTTATTTGGCGATACTCTGGCTTCCACATTGCTTCTTTCACTGCCATCTTGATATCGTTATCACTTAAGTTCACTCTTGCAACACCTTCTGCAACTGCAACTTTAGCTACTTCAATTGCAACCATTTCTGAGATATTACGTAATTCTTCGACCTCTGGTAAAATAGGTGCTCCTGGCTGACTTGTATCTACCATACTTGCAACTGCCTCAGCAGCTGCTGCGAACATTCCATCCGTCATGACACTTGCTCGTACTACAATTGTTCCAAGACCAAGACCTGGGAAAATAAGTGCATTATTTGATTGTCCAATCACATACGTTACACCGTTATATGTAACTGGTTCAAATGGACTTCCTGTTGCAACTAACGCTCTTCCTTCTGTCCACTCGATTAAATCTGCTGGTTTTGCTTCAGCAAGTGGCGTCGGATTCGACATTGGTAAAATAATTGGTCTTTCTACGTGAGAAGCCATTTCTTTAATAATCTCTTCTTTAAATGCACCTGCAACAGTAGATGTACCAATTAAAATTGTCGGTTTTACATGTTTCACAACTTCAGCAAGTCCGATCACATCATTTTCTTTCCACTCACTTACTTCTGCTTCTTTTCTTGCGTACGGAATTTGGAAATCAAGAAGATCTTCCATATTATCTGTAACTAACCCGTTACGATCAATACACCAGAAACGCTTATATGATTCTTCTTCAGATACGCCTACGCGGACCATCGCATCTCTAACTTGATCTGCGATACCGATTCCAGCCGTACCAGCACCAAATACAACAACGCGGTGTTCACTTAGCGGTACACCAGAAGCTTTCACTGCCGATAATACTGCCGCAAGTGAAACTGCACCTGTACCTTGAATATCATCATTAAACGTACAAACATCATGACGATATTTATCTAAAATTTTTCGTGCGTTACGAGAGCTAAAGTCTTCCCAATGTAAAAGTGCTTTCGGGAATTGTTTGTTTACCGCTTGTACAAACGTATCAATAAATTCATCGTAAGCTTCACCTGTTATACGAGGGTGACGATTTCCAATATAAAATGGATTGTTTAATAACTCCTCACGGTTTGTACCTACATCTAAAATTACCGGTAATACACGACTAGGATCGATTCCAACTGCAGCAGTGTAAACAGCTAATTTTCCGATTGCGATGTTAATACCACCAACGCCCCAGTCACCAATTCCTAATATGCCTTCTCCATCTGTTACAACGACTAAATCAATGTTCTCAGCTGTTGCACCGATATTCGTGAATGCTTCTTCAATACCTGATGGATCGTTAATTGATAAATAAACACCACGTGGTTTACGATATTCATGACTATATCTTTGAATTGCTACACCGACAGTTGGTGTATATACAATCGGTAACATTTCACGTAAATGATCTGTTAATATACGATAAAATAATACTTCATTTCGATCATGTAACGCAGTTAAGTATACATTCTTTAATAAATCATCCGGCTGAGAACTAAATTGTTCGTATGCTCGGCGTGCCTGTTCTTCTAACGTTAAAACCGCTGGCGGTAATAACCCTTTTAAACCTAACTCTTCTCTTTCATTTTGTGTGAAAGCTACCCCTTTATTTAAAAGTGGTGTTGATAATACTTCTGCTCCTCTTAATGTTGTTTCTAATGCACCATTAGAAGCTACTGTAAACTTGCTCATAACATCCCTACCTCTATTCATATATAGCATTTCTATATTGTAAACAAAAAAGAGGGGATTGTCCCCCTCTTCTTTTAATTTTTCTTTAAAAGAGTTGCTCCTGCAATCCCTGGGTGTGTCATTTCGAATGGATCTAGAATTAACTCTAAGTCTTCTTGTGACAATACACCATTTTTCACACAAAGTTCTCGAACGGATTGGCCTGTTGCAATTGCTTCTTTCGCAACGCGAGCTGCTGCTTCATAACCGATATGAGGGTTCACGGCTGTAATAATTCCTACACTTTTCTCAACATACTCTTTTAAGCGATCTTCATTCGCTTCAATTCCTTTTAAGCAATTATCTGTAAAGGCACGGAAACCGTTATTCATAATGCTAATCGATTGAAGTAAGTTGAAAACAAGTACTGGTTCCATAACGTTTAATTCTAATTGTCCTGCTTCTGAAGCAAGGCAAATTGTATGGTCATTACCAATTACTTGGAACGCAATTTGATTAATTACCTCTGGCATAACAGGGTTTACTTTCCCTGGCATAATAGATGAACCTGGTTGACGAGCTGGTAACATAATTTCCGCTAAACCAACACGCGGACCTGATGCCATTAAGCGAAGGTCATTCGCAATTTTAGACATATTCATCATACATACTTTAAGCGCTGCAGATACTTCAGTATAAGCATCCGTATTTTGCGTCGCATCTACTAAATCTTCTGCACCAACAAGCGGTAATTCACTAATTGCAGCTAAATGTTTTACAACTGCTTCAATATATTCTGGATCTGCATTTAAGCCTGTACCAACTGCAGTTGCCCCCATATTTACTTCATATAAATGTTGACGCGATTGTTGAATTCGTTTCATATCACGTTCAAGTACACGAGAGTATGCTTTAAACTCTTGTCCAAGACGAATTGGCACCGCATCTTGTAAATGTGTACGA
>NZ_JBNRIL010000001.1:1936256-2012163 GCF_053557995.1 Bacillus sp. XB1
CATTTTAATAACATGGTCAAACTGTTCTGCTTTTAATTCAAATACATCATGCATATAACCCATCGTTTGTAATAAGCCTTCTAATGCATTTAACGTTGCGATATGAATCGCCGTTGGGAATGCATCATTTGTTGATTGGGCCATATTTACATGACTATTTGGACTAATATAATGATAGTCTCCCTTTTCCATTCCTAATAATTCAAGAGCACGATTGGCAATGACTTCATTTGCATTCATGTTCATTGAAGTACCCGCTCCGCCTTGGATTGGATCTACGATGAAATGATCATGCCATTTTCCATCAAGAATTTCTTGAGCAGCTTCTGCGATCGCACCGCCCTTGTTTAATTCCAATCTTCCTACATCTGTATTCGCAAGCGCTGCAGCTTTTTTTACAATTGCGAACGCTTTAATTAAACCTTCATGGATTTTGTATCCTGTAATTGGGAAGTTTTCAACTGCACGCATTGTTTGTACGCCGTAGTATGCATAGTTTGGTACTTCTTTTTCACCTAAAAAATCTTTTTCAATTCGAACACCATTTTTAACTTCAGTTAATGTTGCCATGATTATTCACTCCTTAACGATTTCTTATGCTGCTTTTGTTTCTTTGACTGTTTCTACATATTGTTTTGCTTTCTCATTATCGAATTCGCCTTCCCACTTCGACATAACAATAGCCGCTAATGCATTTCCTAATACATTGACAGATGAGCGAATCATATCTAAAATGCGGTCAATTCCCGCAATTAATGCGATACCTTCTAGTGGTAACCCCATTGAACCTAACGTTGCTAATACAACAACGAACGATGCACCTGGAACTCCCGCCATACCTTTGGATGTTAACATGAGAACGAATAATAACGTTATTTGCTCCGTTAGTGACATGTGCACACCGTACATTTGTGCAACAAACAATGCCGCTAACGCTTGATAAATAGCTGATCCAGTCAAGTTAAATGTATAACCTGTCGGAATTACGAAAGAGGCAACTGCCTTTGGACAACCGAACTCTTCCATTTTTCTCATTATATTAGGTAAAACAGCTTCTGAACTTGCTGTCGTAAATGAAAGAATCAATTCTTCTTTTAAAATTTTTATTAATGTAAAAATGTTTACTCCAACCATTCGTGCATTAATACCTAATACAATCACAACGAATAGTATAACAGTTACGTATACAGCTAGCACTAGTTTTCCTAGCGGAAGTAGTGTTGCTACACCAAATTTTGCAACCGTAACGGCAATTAATGCGAATACACCAAATGGTGCAAATTTCATAACTTGATTTGTAACCCAAAACATGGCTTCGAGTACGCCTTCAAAAAAGTTAAAGACAGGCTTTCCTTTTTCCCCAATTGCCGCAACTCCTAAGCCGAATAATACTGAGAAGAATATAATCGGTAATAGGTCACCTTGTGCAATCGATTCAAATACGTTTTTCGGTACAATGTGAACAATTGTCTCAGCAAAACCTTTCTTCTCTGTTGCATCTGCAGTTTGTTTATAAGAAGAAATATCACTTTGCTGTAAATTACTCATATCAACACCAGTACCTGGTTGGAATATATTCGCTGCAAGTAATCCCATTAAAATAGCAATCGTCGTAATAATTTCGAAATAAAGAATTGTCTTACCACCCAGTTTCCCAAGCTTCTTCATATCTCCTACACCAGCTACTGCAACAATTAATGCTGAAATAACAATTGGTACTACAATCATCTTAATTAAGTGAATAAATATATCCCCAATTGGTGTGATATAAGAAATCGCCGTTTTATTGCCATAAAAGACTGCCCCTACTACAATCCCTAAAACAAGCGCGACAAAAATTTGTGTTGCCAATCCGAATTTTTTCATTTATGTTCATCCCCTTCATGCGAACGCTTTCAATTTGAATTTATAAAAGCTACTCACACATCTTATAAGCGAACCTACAAAATCATACAAAAACCTACAAGTTCGTCACAAAAAATTCAAATATTTTTCTTCTTTTTTTCATTGACACCATTTTGTTAAAAAACGATAAAATAAACTTGATAAGTAATCAGATTGTTTCGTATAATCAAAAAGATATATACTTAAAACAAATCAAAATGAAAAGGAGTGGATGTTATGAAAAACTATACAAAGCAATTCGTCCTATCTTCTTCTTTTCTTTTTCATTTTCTTAAAAAGGAACAAAGGCATTCGCCTTTGTTCCTTTTTTATTGCGATCTATATAGGGGGAATTGTTATGAGGCCATATAAACGTGTCTTAATTAAATTAAGCGGCGGTGCACTTGCCGATCAAACTGGAAATAGCTTTAACTCCAAACGATTAGAACATATCGCAAACGAAATTTTATCCATTGTTGATTTAGGTATCGAAG
This sequence comes from Bacillus sp. XB1, assembly GCF_053557995.1. Classification (NCBI taxonomy): domain Bacteria; kingdom Bacillati; phylum Bacillota; class Bacilli; order Caryophanales; family Bacillaceae; genus Bacillus; species Bacillus sp. XB1. The sequence continues at coordinate 1,938,635 of NZ_JBNRIL010000001.1, forward strand.
TATCCATCGTCATCGGTGGCGGTAACATTTTTAGGGGGCATCTAGCTGAAGAGTGGGGAATTGATCGCGTAGAAGCTGATAATATCGGTACACTAGGTACAATCATTAACAGCTTAATGCTTCGCGGTGTTTTAACAAGTAAAACAAATAGAGAAGTACGCGTTATGACGTCCATTCCATTTAATGCAGTAGCTGAACCATACATTCGCTTACGTGCAGCCCACCATTTAGATAACGGCTATATCGTTATCTTTGGAGGCGGAAACGGGCAACCGTTCGTGACAACAGATTATCCAAGTGTACAAAGAGCCATCGAAATGAATAGTGATGCCATATTAGTCGCAAAACAAGGTGTCGACGGTGTTTTTACAAGTGATCCAAAGCATAACAAATCAGCAAAAATGTACAGCAAACTAAACTATAATGATGTCGTTAGACAAAATATACAAGTCATGGATCAAGCGGCATTACTGCTTGCCCGGGACTACAATTTACCAGCACATGTCTTTAACTTTGATGAGCCTGGAGTGATGAAAAAAATATGTTTAGGTGAACATGTGGGGACGTTGATTAATGATGATGTTACGATGCTGGTGCATGAAAAATAATGATTTCCCACCAAAAAGGGTGCCTTTTGTAGGCACCCTTTCCTAATCCATCATCACAAATAGAACTCAACCAATCCCGCCACTTTCTCCTTACAACGCTCCCAAAAAGATAACTTTTCAAAAAACTCTTTCGTCATTTCTTTCGAATCATGAAAATCCTCTGTTAACGCCTTATTAACTTGTCCTACAATAGGACCACCATAAATATAAAAATTCATTTCATCATTTATATTGAAGCTACGCGAAGTAAAGTTTGTTGTACCAATAACGGTTAATTCATTATCAATAAGCATTAATTTGCCATGGAACATTCCTTTTTTATACCCATATACAGTAATCCCATTATTAACAGCTTGACGTATGTATGGATACGCCGCTTCTTTTATAAGAGGTAGATCTGGTTTATATGACCAAAGTATTTTTACTGTAACACCACGCTTTTGTGCTGCGATTAAAGCATTCATGGATTCTTTATTTTTTGCTATAAAATACGGCGTTGCAATTACAATGGAGTGTTGAGCTTGTTTTATGAGCTCTATATATTTTTCAGCAACGTAATGCCCATTGTAACTAGTCATAGTATGTAATGTATTCCCTTTACTAGCTTTATTCGTACTCCTCTTTATCTCTTCTTTCGTATCTCGTTTCCAATCTAAAGCGAATTGCTGTTCTAAATCTTTTGCTCCTTCTCCTTTAAGCCGTACATGATAATCACGCCAATATCCAAATCGCTTATCTTTCCCTAAGTACTCATCTCCTATATTAAATCCGCCTGTATAGCCAATATCCCCATCAATCGTCGTAATACGGCGATGATTACGATGGTGAAGTGAATAAAATCCGAATGGCAATGCAGGTTTTCTACTATATGTAAAATGCACACCACTTTCCCGTAATTCATTTATCATCTTTCTTTCAAATGATAAATCATTAATGCGATCAACTGATAAATAGACGTTTACTCCTTCTTTTGCCTTCTCTTTTAATAAGTTTAAAAAAGTATGACTACTTTTATCATCCGACAAAATGAAGAAATAAGTGTAGATAGAGCTTTTCGCTTTTTTAATATCTTCAAATAGCTGCTCATATAATGATTTCCCTTCTACATATAATTGAAAATCACTATAATGAGGCGCATACTCTGTCGGCATGTTTTTTCCAGCTTCCATTTTCCTACCTAAGGTAACATCGATATGCATACAAATTACAATAAAAACGAAAATAGCAATAATAATAGAAGTAACTCTTAATATTTTTTTAATCATTTTGGTTTCCTTCCAATCATATTCCTTACTATTTCGTAGTGTTTCATTTAAATATGTTTTCATACGAAATGTATTTCTTATTTTTATTGATACTAAACAGTTAAAGGAGATATGAATATGAGAAAAAGAAAAACTCCTATTGTTTTTATCCCAGGTCTTTTCGGTTCAATGAGCAATATTATTATTCCCGGCACTGGTAATTGGAGTTTTGGACTTTCTGCATTTGTTTACGAACCATTCATCATGATGCTAGAAAGTATGGGCTACGAACGAAATAAAGACTTGTTCATCTGTTTTTATGACTGGCGGCAGCGTATTGTTTTTTCTACACAAAAATATTTATTACAAACGATTGCTTATGCTAAAAAGATTACAGGTTGCGATAAACTAAATTTAATTTGTCATAGTATGGGCGGCCTTCTTGGACGTTCTTACGTTCAAAGTGACGAATATAAAAATGATGTGAATCAACTTATAATACTCTGCACACCAAACGCTGGATCTCCACCAAATTATAGTTATTGGACTGGAGGCAGTCTCCCTATCCATGCCTCTTCTAAAATAAATATCGTTCATTTTTATATGGAACAATATATTTGTTACTTAAGCATCTTACATAAAATGAATAAAGTTGAGGCGATACACATTTACTTTCCAGGATTACAAGATGTTATTCCTTGTAAAGATTACGGAAATTATTTATTTATAAAATCCGACTCTTCTATTACATTTCTTCCTTATAGTAAGATGAAAACGAAAAACCCTTTCCTCGATATATTAAATACAAATAGATTTATTATACAAAAAAGAAATATTGAAACGACACTCATTGCCGGAGATGGAGAGGAAACAACTCAATATTTACAAGTCGTCCCTTCACATTCCAAACTGAAATGGACAGACGGCAAAGTCGTCGGTGATTTACTTACAAAACATGGTGACGGTAACGCTGTTCTACATAGCGTTTTTCTTCTAGAGGGAAATAAATATGTTTTGCATGCTTCACATAACGAAGTGCTCTACAAAAGCATTCCTATACTACAAAAGATACTCTAAATTTCAAACAAAAAAGGTATGGCATTAAGCCACACCTTTTCACATTAAACAAAATTTCTCGCATCATTATTTCTTCCAAACTTATAAATAGCAATTAAGAAGAATGCAATTGCGAAAGCGAATAAAATTAAAATGTTTAAATACAACTCCGAGAATGGTATTCCCTGCTGTAGTTTTGATATCGTATCTAACAACCAGCGCTGCGGAAGAAAATTAGCTACTTTTTGTACTGCACTTGGCATAATGTCATATGGGAAATAACATCCAGCAAGTAAGCATGTTGGTACAATGATCATATTTTGCATCGCATTTGCCGATGCTGAGTTTTTCGAAAAAGCTACAAGGACTAATGATATTCCAATTGCGATTAATGCAAATAGCATTAGTACGCCCATCATCACTATGAAAGGCATATTGATATTCGTATGAAAAACATTCGTTAGGAATAGGATTGTAATCAAAATTTGTACTGTTAGTATTATCATATTTACTCCGACATTAGATAATATAAACTTCTTCCCATCTATCGGCGTTGATAATAGTCTAAAGTACGTTCTATTCTCTTTTTCTTTTAAAATATGACCTGATAAGTTCGCTGCTGAAAACAGCATAAACATAATAAGGTAACCCATCGTTTGATTTGTCATATCTTTATTTTTCGAAGTATCTTCTAGCGTCTCAGTTTTCATTTTAAATGAACTTTTTTGATACCCTGCGTACATATTGTCGAATGTGCTTTGATCTGTTCCTGCTATTTTACTAATAGCTGCTATATTATCAATATAATTATATAAATATGATTTTATAAATCCTGTTACTTGATCACCTTTAATCGATGAAATTTCAATATGCTCTGGTTTCCCTTCTCGAACACTTTTTGAAAAACCAGAAGCTAATGTAATAACTCCATCAAGTTTTTTGGAAGTGAGTTTATCTTCTACTTCAGACTCCTTCACCTTACTCACATTCACATGATTTAATCCTTCTAAAAACTTTATCGTATCATTTGCTATCGGCTCATTTTCTTTATTTACAATCCCGATATTTAACGTTCCTTGCCCTGCATTTCCGTATATCGAGAAGGAAATGAGCGTCCCTATTATCGGCAAGCTAATTATAATGAGTAAACTTTTTTTATTTTTCAAAAGCACAGATAACGTTTTTTGTATGAGCCATAAAATATCCTTCATACTATAGCCCCTCCCGTCTACGTAATGCAATAATTGCAATTAATAAAAAGAGTGCTGAAATTCCAAGGTTTAAAGAAATGACTGGTAGTGCTGCCCCTACATCATTTGCATAAATAATTTTCATAACAGCTGTATTTGCCCAAGTTAATGGCGATAAATTCGTAACGAAATTTTCTTCTATTACGAAATATGCACCTCCAAAAATAGAAGCTAATTGCACACCAACCATAATAATTGCCCTGGACGCTTCAGCTGTTTTCGTAATATATCCGATTCCTAAACCGAAACTAATTGCTAGAAAGACTTGTGTTAATAAAATAAGAAATATGATTCCAAGATGGTCGCCCCAATTCGCTTGAAAAACAAATTTACTAAATAACATGACGAGTAATATGCACAGGGCATTTGCTACTAGGCTACCAAGTACTTTTCCAATGAATATTTCAGCTTTACTTATAGGTGCAGCAATGAGACGATCTCCTGTTTTACGTATTCGTTCTCCTCGAATTAAAGAACTCGCTCCCATCGCAGCATACAGTGCAATCATCGTTGTCATTACAACCGCATAGTAATCCATAGAACCTGGTTTTTTCGCAGCTTGTAAGGATGTTTCTTTTATATAATCATTATGATTTCCGTTTGAAATAACTGTGCTCACCTTAGTAGGATCTACTTTTGCAACTTCGACCGCTACATTGTACTTATCAACAAATGTTGTAAGCATTCCTTCCACAATACTCCCCTCAATACTACTTTTATCACTTCCGTAAAATTTTGCACCATCTTTATTTAACTCTACATAAGCAGCATATTTATTTTTCTTCACTTCTTCTTTCCCATCTATACTGCCGGAAGCTTTTTTAAAATGAATACCTGATTTATCCACTTCTTTCGTAAATGCTGCAAATGATTGAGAAAACGTGCTACTCGCTTCATCTTTATATAGCACTTGTATATCTTTAATCGAATGACTATCACTATTAAATGCGTTGGTTAACGCTGTTCCTAACACAAGCATAAGTACAATCGGAAATGCTAACATAAAAACTAAAGTTCTTACGTCTCTGAAATCTCTTTTAATATGCATAATTGCAATATTGAAGATGTTCAATTGATGAACCTCCCTTTACCTTTTCTTCATTTACCTTTTATTTATCTCGTAAGTTTCTTCCGGTTAACGTAAGAAATACTGTTTCTAAGTTTGGAGCCTGCTCCTCTAACGAACGAATTTCAATGTCATGATTAATGAAATGCTGAATAACTTGATTTAAATTATTTAATCCTGCATCCGAGTTTACCTTGATTACGTTCTCTTCAATTTGAACAGCTTTCACACCGTTTATCTCTTTTAACTTTTCTACATCTAAATTTTCTACTGACTTCACTTCAATCCAAATATCTTTCGTATCTGTAATAATCGCTTTTAACTGTTCTTTCGTACCTTCTGCAATCACTTTACCGTGGTCGACAATTGCGATTTTCGTACAAATCTCTTCTACTTCTTCCATGTAGTGGCTCGTGTAAATAATCGTACTTCCCATTTCATTTAATTTACGTACTGACTGCAAAATGTAGTTTCTTGACTGTGGATCAATTCCAACTGTCGGCTCATCCATAATAATTAACTTCGGTCTATGAGCAATCGCACAAGCGATATTCAGTCTCCGTTTCATCCCGCCAGAAAAGTTCTTCGGATAGCTTTTCTGTTTATCACTAAGTCCTACAAATTGAAGAGCTTCCTCTACCCTAGCTTTTAATTCGGCTCCTCGTAATCCGTACAACCCAGCAAAGAATTTCACATTTTCATAGGCAGTTAACTCTTCATAAATCGCAATATCTTGCGGAACGATACCGATATTCATCTTCGCAAATCGGTTATGTTTCTTTATATTTTTTCCTAGTATGCTAATTTCGCCTTCATTACTTCTTAACAAACCAGCAATCATATTAATCGTTGTACTCTTACCAGCACCATTCGATCCTAAAAAGCCAAATATTTCTCCTTCTTTAATAGATAAAGACATATTATCAACTGCGATGAAATCACCAAATTTTTTCGTTAAATTTTTAATTTCTAATGTATTCATCATTTCACCCCTATTTCGGTTTCTCTGCTTTTAGTATAAACAAAAAGAATGAACCTGCTCAGTGCAGAAGTTCATTCTTTTCACATGAGATTATTCACTTTTTTCATATGAGATGATTCATCCTCATATCGGCAACAACATTGTTACTGCAAAACCACTTGTTCCATCTACAATAATTTTTCCGTTTACTGACGCTGTTCGCTCCTCCATCCCCATAATCCCGAGACCTTTCTTAACGAGAACCGCACCTTTTCCGTTATCCTTCACTTGTACTTTCACCATCTTGTTAAGTACATGAATATCAATTGAGATGACTGTCGCATCAGCATACTTCATCGCGTTCGTTAATGCCTCCATAACATTTTCACCAATAATTTTCCACTGTATCGGAGAAATCATATCTAAGTTCCCCTTATAAACGAAAGGAATATTCACATCATTCTTACCGGCAAATTCCTCTATGAATAATTTCATACGATGAATACCAATTTGCTCAGTTGGTGGCTTCATATTTTTCAATGTAATGCGAATACTTTCAATTCCATCTTTTGAAATGTGAATTGCATTTTGTAATAACTCCGCAGATTTTTCTTTATCTATTTCCATTAACCTCTTTGCTGCCTCCATTTGAATAAGTGCACCCGTCATCGAGTGACCAATTTTATCATGAATTTCTTGCGATAACCGATTTCTCTCTTCTAGCTTAAATGTGTATTCAGATTGTCTTATGTACTCTTTATTTTCATGTAAGCTTTTCGTAAGTCGTTGCATATCTTTTCGCATCTTATCATTTTGCGATTCAAGCTTTACTACACGCGATATATATCGATCTGCAATTGTTAAAACGAGAAAAGAAAATGCAACAATCAATCCATAAGTCATTCGAATACTTTCATCTGCAATCGTAATTGGGAGCATCATAACGACAAAGCGTGGCCAATTCTTTTCTATGTAATAGAATGTAATTTCGTATAAGTTCAAAGGTAAAAACAAAATAAAAAATGGATGAACCCTCCATGTAAATAACATAACTACGCCAATGGACATACAGATTAATATTTTTTTATACGTATCTTTTTTAAATATAGAAATCATTACGTTTACAGAGAGGTAAATAAGTAAAGTAAATATAACCCACGGTAAATTTGCTATATTTGCGTAAATATAACTGAACACAATATATAAAAAGACAATTAATTTACTTACAGTTAACCAAAATTCCATATCATTAATCTACTTTCCCTGTTAAGTAATAAATCGCAATTTGTGTGCGATGTTCAAGTCCAGTTTTCCCTAAAACTGACGTAATATAATTTGCAATTGTTCCCTCAGATATAAAAAGCTGTTTCGAAATTTCTTTATTTGAGAAACCTTTTGCAATTAATGCAATAATACTAAGCTCCCTTTCTGTGAAAAGGCTCTTATCAATTTTACATTCTTCCTCTTTACTTTCCATTAAATTAGACTTAATTTTATCGAGAATAACATCTTGCATAACAGTTTGACCGTTATATACTCCTTTTATCGCATCACGAATACGCTCCGGATCGTTATTTTTTAATAAATAACCTTTCGCTCCATTTTTTACTGCATCCAAAATATATTCATCATCATCAAACGTCGTTAAAATAAGCGGTTTTGTTTTCGTCTCTTCACAAATGAACTTCGTCGCCTCTACCCCGTTCATATTTGGCATACGAACATCTAAAAGAGCAATATCAACTTCATGCTTTTTACAATACGCTACAGCTTCTTCCCCATCATTTACAGTATCTACTACTTCAAACTCTTCGTATGTATTTAAAATAATTTTCATGCCTTCTCTAATAAAAGAGTTATCATCTGCTATTAATATTTTAATTTTCATGTTTGTTAGTATGGACCTTTCCCTACTAACATTCACATCCTTTCTCCGTGTAACATTTCCTACTTGCTCATTATATACTTCTCTTTACCATTTTTTCACACCTTTTTTCATCTAGCTCTCCCGCAAAAAATATATTATTCTTTTTTTACAAAATGTGTAGGGTGACTTATCATTCTTTACGTCTATATAATAGAATGCGTCAAAAAGGAGGGAGAGACCGATTGAGGAAAAACAATTAATTGAAAAAGCACAGCAAGGAAGCGAGCATGCTTTTCGTATCCTTGTACAAACATATCGTCATTATATTTTTCAAGTTATCTTTTCTATTTTAAGACATGAAGAAGATGCGAAAGATGTTACACAAGAAGTATTCGTAAAAATTCACACCTCTCTCCCAAATTATCAATTTCGCGGATTAAAAACGTGGATGGCACGTATTGCCACCAATCACGCTATTGATTATAAGAGAAAGAAAGCTAGAGAAAGTGAAGAACTCTCCTTATGTAAAGAAGCTGAGGAAAATATACAGTCCTCTCATAATATTGAGGCTTTATTATTGACGAAAGAGCAAAAATTACTCATTGCTCAAAAACTGCGAGAACTTCCCGAAAATTACCGTGACGTCGTTCTCGCACATTACTTAGAAGAAAAGAGCTATCAAGAAATTGCTTTACAGGAAAACATCGAAGTAAAAACAGTCGAAATGAAACTGTATCGAGCAAGAAAATGGATTAAAAAACATTGGAAGGAGGAAGAGTTTCTATGATGCATTATTCAAAAGAAGATTGGCGCAATTATACATTAGATTTTATAGAAAGCAATGAACGTGAATCTATGGAAGAACATCTTTATGAATGTGATCATTGTTTAGCACTTTATATGGAAAGTATTGATGAACAACATGAAAACCTTCCAATGATAAATGATGATTCATTTACGAACGAAGTTATGACGCAAATTAATTTTGAAACACTACAGTCTAATGAAAATATAAAAACAACCTCACTAAAGCGCACGATCATTCATTACATAATTGCGACTGCGGCTACAATTATTTTTATGGTAAGTGGTTTATTTCAGTATATTTTTACAGCGACATCAAATTTAGAGAAATCTTCAAAACATAACGAGTCTTCTATTTCACAACAAATTGTAAACAAATCGGTAGACACATCGAAAAAGGACGGAGGTTCAAAGCATGAATAAAAATCCCTTTTTAGCACTTGTATTAGGGCTAATTCCTGGGCTTGGACATTTATACTTAAAAAAGCTAGGACGGTTTATTTTATATAGCGGGGGATCACTATTTCTATTCTCCTTTGCAGTATTTTGTACCATAGTAGTAAGAGAACGTGATATTGCTTTTCTTTCTCTATTTTTACTAGCTGTTCTATGGGTAATTAACTTACTAGATTTAGTTATCACCATTATAAACCAAACGAAAAAGCAAGAAGCTGGAGAAGTGATAAATTCCTCTAAAGAGAGCGAACGATTTTATATCATTCTCTTATCCATCATCCCTGGACTTGGCCATTTCCAATTAGGACTTATGCAACGCGGACTTACATTTTTAGTAGCTTGCACAGGAATCGGAAGTATGATCATTTTCGTTGCACTTTTAACATCGCAAGAAAGTTTTCTTATCTTCCTTATTACGTTACCTGTTTTATGGATTTATAATTTCTTTGACGTTGTTCAGCAACTACAGAAAAAAGAACGTGGCGAGCAATTAATTGACCGTACTATTTTCGAAGATTTTGAAGAACATCGAGAGCAGGGAAAGAAAAGTAAAACATTTGCTTCTATTTTAGCGATGTTCCCTGGAGCAGGTCATATGTATTTAGGCTTACAACGCCGTGGTCTTCAGCTTATGGCAGCCTTCTTACTATCTATTTATTTACTCGACTTATTAAGACTTTCTGCGTTTTTATTTTTAGTACCAATCATTTGGTTCTATAGCTTTTTTGATGCGTTACAGCAAACAGCAAAATACGGAAAAGAACGAGTTCAAGACGAACCCATTATCGATTATTTTATAAATCATCAAAGATGGATCGGTATCGGATTAATTACACTCGGTGGTTATTATTTATTAAATCAAACAGTCCTTCCTATTTTGAATGATTATTTTGTAACTATATTTAATATTCATCTTAGTGAACTATATTATCGCTATTTCCAAACATCTATCGTTGCGCTCCTTTTAATTGGCGGCGGCTTTAAATTGTTACTTGGAAATAAAGAAAACAAAGGTGGGACAAGCGAATGAGGACTTGGCGTGTTGGAACATTCTCAATGGGGCTTTCTATTATATCGTTAGGATGCTTTTTACTATTTTCAGTCGTAAAAGGAATTCAAGTATTAGATACACTAACTGCATGGTGGCCAGTTTTACTCATCATACTTGGAGCCGAAGTTTTACTATACCTTCTATTTTCTAAGAAGGAACAATCATTTATTAAATATGATATTTTTAGTATTTTCTTTATCGGCGTTTTAGGAAGCGTCGGAATTGCTTTTTACTGTTTATTATCAACTGGATTACTAGAAGAAGTTCGTCACTCTATTAACACAACGAGGCAAACGAGTAATATTCCAGACGGACAATTTGATATACCTGAATCTATCAAAAAAATCGTAGTAGATGCAGGACATCAGCCTCTAACGATAGAGGGAAATAATACAAATCAAATTCATCTTTTGGGAACTTATGAAATGACAACGAAAGCAAATGAAAAACTCAATTTAAAACGAGATGATTTCCTTTCAGTTCAAACGGCTGGAGAAACGATGTATATCACTTTAAAATCTTTACCTGTTCAGCATACATTATTTAATTCAGCACCACAGGTGAAACCAACGCTTGTTCTTCCGCAAAATAAAAATGTGGAAATCCGTGCTTCAAATAACGAACTATCTCTTTATCCAGGTCAATTACAAAATAATTGGTTTGTACAGGAAAGCTCAAGAGTGTCTGTCCATCTTGCAAAAGAAAGTGATGTATCTTTAACAGCAGTAACGAATCAAAAAGAAACCCATGGAAGTACACCTTGGGAACAAGTAGAAGATTTAACGAAAAACGAAAATACTTCTTCAGAAGAACATCCAGAATTAAACAACCAAGAACATTGGTATAAAAATTCGATTAAAACTGGAAATGGGACGTACAAGTTAAATATTGAGAAAGCTTATAATTTGAATATGAGTGTTCTCGAAAAATAAAAAACCTTCCGCAATTGCGGAAGGTTTTTCTCATATAATCGCTTTAATTCCTTCTAACACTAATCCAATCATAAATCCGCAAACCGCCCCGTTCACTCGGATCCACTGTAAATCTTTACCGACATTATTTTCAATCATTTCGATTAACGTTTTATCATCTAACTTATCAAGATTTTCTTGTACAAGCTTACCGATTTTCGAATGGTTCTTTTCCACAAGTGTGACAACTTGCTTTTGTAACCACTCCTCTATTTTTTGAACAGTTTGTTCATCTTCTTTTATTTTATTCATTTGTTTTTGTAAAAATGGAATAACATATTTATCAGCAAATTCTTCATTATTTACAAAAGCAACTGCTCTTTGCTGTACTTGCTCTAGCATCTCTTTTATTTTGTCAGTAGCATTCCAATTCGCAAGCCACTTTTCTTTCCAATTTTCTAATTCCTGTAATAAGGCTTCATTTTCTTTTACATTGATAATTTCTTGACGAATCTTCGCTAATATAAGTTGTCTTGTGCTATTATCAGCCTCTTGTAAGCTGTTAATATTACTAATGATAAACTTCTGCAAAATGCCGCCAATCTTATCTTCATCTACAATATTCATAAATGATTTCAAAGTAAACTGCAAGAATCCATCTACTTTTATATTTTCCATCGCCTTCATACCTAAGCTACCGAGCTGGTAACGAGCTTCATCTTGCGCTGTCCAATCTTTTACCTTCACTAATATGTAATCAAGTGTCTTTTCATCATATTCTTGCACAACTAATTGATCAACAAGCACTTGTAAAATGTTATTTGTATTAATTGTATGTAAATACGTCTTTAATTCTTTTTCAATAATAACCGCTAATTTTTCTGTATCGATTGAAACAATCGCCTTCTCAGCAATCGTTACAATGCCTTTTTTCACAGCATCAGACTGCATTTCTCTCTCTGCAATTTGTAGCACCATTTGTGCTAGCTGCATTTCTTTTACTTTATTCGTAATACTTTCTTTCGTTAGCCACTCATTTTCTAACGTATTGATGAGCCCTTTCGTTACTCGTTTACGGTTTTTAGGTAACAAAGCTGTATGCGGAATTGGAATTCCCATCGGGTGACGGAATAATGCTGTAACTGCGAACCAATCTGCAAGCCCGCCAACTAACCCAGCTTCAAATCCCCCTTGTATAATCTCTCCAGCTATCGTTCCTTGAAAAGGGATAGAAGCCGCAAAGCCTACACCCATAACCCCAAGCGAAATACCCGCTATATATTTAGTCTGTAATGACATCGTATACACATCCTCTTATTATGTAAAATAAAGCTTTTTTGTTGTATTTATTCAATATTAGTTATCCTTTATATATACTATAAAGAACTATTGTGAAAATAACAAAGATTTTTATGTACATGAAAAAATGAGGCTACAATTAGCCTCATTTTTCTTATACCGTTAACTCCAAACCTTTCCTATAATATTCATTCATTACATCTTTTGGAACCATACTTCCACCCGTTCCCCACACAATATGAGTACCTTTTTTCACCTTCTCTGTTAACTGTTGCTTTTGTAAATACTCATCTTCTTTACATACTTTCACTGGCCCTATCATACCTGCTAGTGCAGAAGGCTCTAAATAAATATTCTCCGTGTCAGCTAGTTCTTTTAACAATCTATATAACTCTTCATCGCTTACTGTGTAATTCCCACTCAAAAATGGTTCCATCGTTTTACCGACAAATCCAGACGGTCTTCCTACCGCTAGTCCGTCCGCGTCTGTTACATTATCAATCCCGATATCTTGAACAGCAATTTTATCATGAAGTCCTGTCATTAAACCGAGTAACATGCATGGAGAGTGCGTAGGCTCCGCAAAGAAGCAGTGCACGTTGTCTTTATACAATAACTTTAAACCAAATGCTACCCCGCCAGGTCCTCCTCCTACTCCGCACGGAAGATAAACAAATAAAGGATGATTTTCATCTACTACAACCTCTAACTCTTCTAATTGCTTTTGTAATCGCAATGCTGCTACTGCGTATCCTAAAAATAAATCATGGGAATTTTCATCATCTACAAAATAACAGCTAGGATCCGAATCCGCTTGTCTTCTTCCTTCTTCTACTGCTTTACTATAATCATCTTCATATTCAATAACGTTTACACCTTTACTTCTTAATAAATCTTTTTTCCATTGTTTCGCATCTGCTGACATATGAACCGTTACGTTAAAACCTAGTTTCGCACTCATAATCCCAATGCTAAGTCCTAAATTCCCTGTCGAACCTACCGCAATTGAATACTTCGAGAAAAGTTCTCTACATATATCACTATCTAAAATGGAATAATCCGCTTCCTCTGTTAACATTCCGTGCTGCAATGCTAGTTGCTCAGCATGTTTCAAAACTTCATAAATGCCGCCCCTAGCTTTAATTGATCCTGATATCGGAAGATGACTATCACATTTTAATAATAATTCTCCTAAAATAGGTTGCTTGTAATTTGTCTCTAAAGCTTCTTTCATAGAAGATATTTTCACTAAAGGTGATTCGATTATGCCATTCGTCCCTTTCGTTTCAGGAAAAACTTTCGCAATATATGGTGCAAAACGCTTTAATCTCTCTTCCACATCTTTTACATTCTCTTCATTAAGTGGTGAATCTTTTATTGCCCTTTCATACTTTTCTATGTTTGGATTTATCCAAAATACTTCTTCTGTTGCAATAAGTTTATTCACTAATGGGTATTCTGCTTGTAATGCCCCTATTTCTTTCATTTTGTTTCCTCCCTATATCCTTGTAGCTCACCATATAATAAATTATAATTAAATTAATTTTAATATAGTTTAACACAAATCGTTAACTTTAGTTAATTTTAATTTAATTTATTTAAATATAATTTAATAACCCTTAAGGAGATTTTCATTATGGAAAATATAGATATTGGTAAAAAAATTGAAAAACAAAGAAAAGAAAAAGGTTTAACTAGTAAAGAACTAGCAAAGATGGCCGATATTACACCATCTATGTTAAGTCAAATTGAGCGTGGGTCCGCTAACCCTTCTATTCAAACATTAAAAGTGCTTGCTAAAGCTCTTGATGTGCCAACATTTAGCTTTTTACTTGAAGATACAAATACAGACGATTTAATTGTACGTTCCCATAAACGAAAGAAAATGATTATCGATAATTTATCATATGAAATGCTTTCACCTGATTTCACTGGAAATTTAGCAACAGCAATTATGACCGTCCCGCCTAATACAGCTTCATCAGAAAATGTGCTAGAACATAAAGGAGAAGAATTAGCATTTGTCTTAGATGGGAAAATCACATTATATTTAAACGAGGAAGAATACGTATTAGAAACTGGCGACAGTGTAAAGATACCTGCTTATTTAAAGCATAAATGGGTGAATCATTTTGAGAAAAATGCGATAGTCTTATTTTCTGTTACTCCGCCGATTTTTTAATATATCAATAAAAACAGGATGATTCTTATAAAATGCGGATTATCCTGTTTTTATTAAATAAGAAAGTGAAATTTTTGTTAAAAGCTTAACAGTTGGACCCAATCCGAACAATCCTCCTAAAAACATATTTACAAGTGAAGCTATCCCTCCCATTGATGCTAACGTATCATGAGTCAGATTCATCCCACCACTACCAGAGGCACTTGTAATATTCACATAAAAATAAGAAACACGTAAAAATTAATTGTTTTTTCAGAATTTTGTTGAAAAATATGGTAAAATTACTCTTATACTTCTTCTATTTTGCTATTATAGAAATAATTAAATTAGAATACTTTTATCGGATGGGGGAATATATAATGAGTGTGTTATTAAAAGGGCATGAACAGATTGTCAACGAATTAAACATTTTATATCAAGTAATGGTAGCGGAGCAATTAATTGAAGCGAAACAATTAAAAGAAAAAATAGAGAAACAGATTAATAAAATTGAAGCTGATCAAAATCTATCGCTTTACTACTCCCTACTAAACTTTAAATATAAGGTCCTAACCGATTGGACAAACATTAAGTATGATACTTTTAGTCAAATTGTTCGTTTAGACAATCCAATAACTGAAGACTTTATTACTTATTATTATCACTTTTTTAAAGCTGAACATGCTACCATTATTGGAAATTATGATGAAGCAAAAAAAGAATACGAAAAAGCTGAATCCCTTTTAAAACATGTACCAGGTGAACTAGAAGAAGCTGAATATAAATATAAATTTGCTATATTTAATCACCATACAAACAAACCACTTACAGCAATCAATTATGCAAATCAAGCGAAAGAGATTTTCTCAAAATATCCACGTTATGAAATTAAAATAGCTCTATGCGAAAACATTTTAGGCTCATGTTCTGTTTATTTAAAACAATTCGAACAAGCCGAAGAGAACTATAATTCAGCAATCAATATTTTACAAAAGCTGAAAGACGATACACTAATCTTAAAAGTTCGAAATAACTTAGGTTGGCTCTACTCTTCTCAAAATCTATCAACCCTTGCTATTAGACATCTTACAATAGTTACAAACAAATTACCTAAACACCTAAAAGCCAATTTTCTACAAGCCAAAGAACATTTTAGTTTAAATGAAAAAGAACTTGCAAACGATTGGGTTCAAAAAGGCTTAGAAATTTGTAATGAATTAAATAATCAAGAATATAAACACCATTTCACTATCTTAAAAACACAACACACTGGTATTCTAGACGACTTAGAAAACGCAATCATTGCAGGCACCACATATTTTAACAGTAAAGAATTATACGATTATGCACAAGAATATTACGAATTATTAGCAGTAGAATTTCATAAAGTGAATAAAATAGAGAAATCTCAAAAATATTTTTTCAAAACTTACGAAGCAAAACAAAAATTATTAACTAAGGAGGCACTAAGATAATGAAAAAGATTAGTTTAGCTATTTTAACCTTTACATGCATACTTGCTTTTGGCTTTAATAATTTCACTGAAAATCAACAAGCAAAACAACTTCCAAAATGGGATACAGATAAACAAGAAACACATGCAGACCTGTAGAAACCTAAAAACCCCTAATAAAGGGGTTTTTAGGTTTCTACAATATAATGATTTAGCATATGATGAAGAAATACGCTTATAAAAGATATCCATACACAGATACTCTCTGTACATGGATATCTTTTATTTTTTCGGCACCAACAAAATCCCTAAACTAATAATACAAAAGCTCATTATTTGCTGTGCTGATAGACCAAACTGTACCGAATTTTGTTCACTAACAAGCGAAATAATAATTTGAGCAAACCCCTCAACAATTAGAAAAATACTTATATTCTTTCCATTTCCGATCCTTTCATTTTTCATCCATAACAAGCCCATTATACAAAGGTTGAGGATAATCTCATATACAAAAATAGGATGATACAAAAATTTAGATTCGTATATATTCATTCCCCATGGTAGTGTCGTTTGTACACCTACTTCATGATGTAATAGAAAATAAAAGATAATACTTACACACAGACCAAAAGGCAATGCATCAAGTAAAATACGAAGCGAAAATTGTTCCTTTTTACTTTTCCAAACAATGTATACACTAGCAATTACGCATCCTACTACAATATGTTGCATACTTCCTATAGCTAATAATGCTTGCAATGGCGATTTAAAAGCCCATACAGGATTTAAAATTGCTGGTGCAAACTTCCATACAAATACGATGATAATAAACGCATTTGTTACGGCATCCATCATTTTTTCATATGATGCATTTTGATGCCTCATCTTTCGTTTCATCAACATAAATCCAAATAGACTTCCAATTATAAGAGATACGGGTTGTAATCTCACGATCCACTCCATCATCACGAAATCCCCTTTTAGCTCTCAATCAATTTCTTAAATTTCTTTTCTAATTGATCTGGTGGTAATACACCTCGTACATGATCTACTATAATTCCATCCTTATTAACAAAAAATGTCGTCGGTAAAGAGAATACTTTATAATCTAGTCCAGCTACTCCGTCCATATCTAGTAGAACCGGAAACTCAAATCCATAGCGATTAGCAAATGCGCTTGCTTCTTGTACTGGGTCACTAACAGTTGCATTCACCGCAAAAATTTCAACATCCTTTTTATATTTATCATACATATGAACTAAGTCAGGTGCCTCCATTTCACACGGCCCACACCATGATGCCCAAAAATTAATAATATATGGTTTTCCCTTGGCATCATTTAACGACTGCAACTTTCCGTCTAATCCTTTTAATGTGATGCCAGGTGCTTTAAAACCTACTTGTGGTAATACTTCTTTCTCTTGTAACTCTGCTTGCTTTGCTTTTCTTTCCTTTTCTTCTTTCTTTGAATTATAAAAGTTAACCCCCGCCCAAGCGAGAGCACCTACTAGTATAATAGCAATTAGTTTCTTCACTTTTCTTCCTCCTCATTTTTAAAAACCTGTAAATCCACCGAATAGACGAATAAAGAATGCTGTAATTTTCGTCATTTGATTTGTATACAATAAAATACCTGTAATATATGATAAATAAGATATATATAGCGATAAAAAGTATAATGATATAAATGACAACACTCTATCCACACTACATAGAGTAGTGTTTACCCTAAAAAAAAGAGGCTATATGCACTCTCCGACAATAAGTACAATCGACACACAGAATAACCCTATTGTTACATATACCGAGTTCGTATGTAACGGAATAGTAAGCTTAGCAACCTTTTCATTTAACACTTGCTCGATTCGTAAATTTATTGCTGTTTTTGCAAATGAAGCTGTAACACATCGATTTTCCATTGTCTTTATTTTAATTAATTTTAATAATGCGCTACCTAACTCAAATGAAGATTCCATTTTTTGCATCGCATATTTATCTGCTGCTAACTCTTGATACGTATGATATCGTTGTAACAATTCTTTTAATATCGGGATGTACATCATTCCTTCTGCTAATAACGTAAAACAAAATAATTTTAGCGGATCCCAATTATTTTGATGATATTCTTCATGGAAAATAATCGCATCAATCTCTTCATCTGAAAACGTCTGAAGCAAACCTTCCGACATGACAACTTTCGGACGGAATAATCCAATTGTAAACGCTGCAACTTCCGCAGTCGGCAGTATATATATTTGTTTCCCTTTTCTAATAAGTGGGATAAGTACTTTTTGTACTTTTTTACTATAGAAAAATTGCCGCCAAATTCTTTTACACACAATCAATACAGTAATTAATAATAACCCCGCTACTATAATACGAACCATTGATAGTTCTTTCATATGTTTTTCTAACTGAAACAAGCAAAACTTTGAAAGGAAGAATGCCTTATTTTGAAAGAGAAATGGATATGTAACATAATACAATAACAAGCTGAAAAAGAGGGTACTAACAATGAGCGCTAACAATACGATTTTACGCATTTTCCATTTCATTTCATCGATCCTCTTTTTTTAACTGATTCAATTTGTCTTCTAATTTTTTTATTAAATTCGGATCAGCCTGCTCTAACTCATCTATCATATGTGTTATAACTAAATCTCCAAATTCCCCCACTAATTCCTGTGTCATTTTCTTCGTTTGATTGGATAAGAATTCTTCTTTCGTTTGTATAGCACGATATATGCCACTTCTTTTCACAGTCTGTTTTTCTAAGTGTAATTTCTCTACTAACCTGTTCATAACTGTCATAACAGTATTAAAATTCACAGGCGATTCTTCACTTAATTTCTGCTGGACTTCTTTAATAGTAATACCTTCAGTAGACCAAATAATCTCCATAATCTTCGCTTCAAGCGGTCCAAAGAAATGATTTAATCCTTGCTCATTTAACCTATAGTTTTGCGTAAACATCGTATGACTCCTTTCACACTACGAATTGTAGTACAAATTAAATGAGAGGTCAAACGCAAGTAATACAAACTAAAATTCACTACCTATAAATACGTACCACATTCTATTCATTATAAGCCTAACTTATCTCCAAATGTATCAAAGAGATACTGCTCTAATATTTGTACACTAAACTTCTCATTACGCCCAAGGGCAAATAATTCCCGATCCTTCGCTACGATAGTATCTAACGGAATAACTACATTATCCACTATTTTTGTAATTTCAATTATATTACTTTTTACATTTACTTCTGTTTTAAATTCAACGTTTTCTAACACTATATGTGAACGTCTTCCTGATGCAAAAAAAGTAAAATTAGGATTTTTAACAACGCCAATTTCAGTCTCTAACGCATATAAATAGTGAAAAATTACATCTCTATGTCCATCTTTTATTATTTTTTCATCCTTCTCATCGTCTAAGTATTCTTTCAGCTTCGTTGTAAATTCAAATCGAAAATCCACTTTTTTCACGCTCCTTCTTTGTATTTCATATTAAATAAATATATTGAAATAATTTTACCATATTGTAATACAACTTCCTATTAAAAGTAAAAACTGTTTTAGAAAATCGCTATTATTTCCGATACCCTTTTAAAATATAAGTATAAATTCAATATGAATGAATGCTTCATTACATCTATTTAAACATATTTTTTCCATTTTTTGAAACATTAGTATGAAATATTATATATCAATGAATGGTTTCTAATGTATTGGTATATATAGTCAGTAGTTTCTTTACTATTCCGATATACTTAAGCTACATTTTCTAATTATTGATTACATTACGGAAGGAATGTAACTCTCTTCTATCGAATTTTTATATAACAAAAATGATTAGGTGGTGCTTTACTATGAAATTAGCTGTCATTGGTGGCGGTGATTTACAAGATTCAAATCACTTGCCTATTAATGAACGCCTTATAGAATTAACAAATAAACAGTATCCAAAAGTATTGTTTATTCCAACGGCTAGTCATGATGATGAAAGCTATATAAAATTATTTTTAGACACGTTTGAAAAACAATTACATTGTGAAGTACAAATTTTACGCATTACAACAGATTCACCTTCTAAGTATGAAATAGAGGAGATGATTCATTCAGCCGATTTAATTTATCTAGGTGGCGGAAACTATATTCACATGCTTACGCAATGGAAAGAACATAGACTTGATGAAAAATTATTATTGGCTCTGCAACAAGGAACACTTATTGCTGGTTATAGCGCTGGTGCTATGTGTTGGTTCACGTCTAGTATCCGATCAGATTATGAAGGTTCTGGTTACATAGAGAGTAACGGATGGGGTATTGTTAATAAAAGATTTTGTCCACATTATAATCAATTAAACAGAATGAACGCCTTCCATTCCTTTTTACAAAATCATCAAGGGAATATAGAAGGAATTGCACTGGAGGATAATTGCGCTTTATATATTACAGAGGAATCCTTTGAGATTATCGGTGAACCGGAAAAAGCGTGGGAGCTTTATATGAGTGATAAAACACTCATTAGACAACATTTTGATATAACTTTAAAAAGCTATTTGTAAACCTGCACTTACGAAAAAATGTCCCTAAGTCTAATAACTTAGGGACATTTTTCTATTTAACTAACTAATCGTGTAATTCGTTTCTTTTGCCATGAAAGCTTATAATATGCATACTGCAATAGTAAGCTGACAATAAATGCTGCTGGATACCCGATCCAAATGCCTTCTATTCCAAGACTTGTATGGTAAGAAAGATAATATGCTACGGGTACTTCTACAAGCCAAATTGAAACAACTCCAATAACAGTTGGCCAAAGTACTGTACCGCTCGCTCGCATTGTCGCACTAATAATTTGTGCATGACCGAAAATTAAATAACTCCATAACGTAATCATAACTAAGCTATGAGCAATTTCAATTGTAGTTTGACTCGTTAAAAATAGTGATAAAATGTCTCTTGAGAATAAATAAATAAGAGATATTAACACACCACCGATGACGTAGTTCATAATAATTCCGGCCTTCACAACTTTCTGCAATCGATCAAATTGATTCGCCCCAATTGATTGTGCTGCAAAAATAGAAACTGTAATACCAAGGCTAACTGCTGGCATTTGTACATAACTTGCAACTTGATTCACAACGCCGTAAGCAGCTGTTGCATCCGAACCGTAACGATTTACAAATGCGATTACGGCAATCTCAGATAATGAAACTAATATCATATTTATACTTGCCGGTATACCGAGCCTTAGCAATAGCTTTAATAACTCCCCATCCATTCGAAGGTATTTTCTAACCGTTCCATCTAGTTGTAATGGGTGATTTTTCTTCTTTAAATACACAAGCATGACAATAAACGTAATAACTGTAGATATAACAGATGCATAGGCTGCTCCATACACATCTAATTTCGGAGCTCCTAACCATCCAAAAATAAGAACTGGTAATAAAATCATATTTAGTGCTGTACTTACAATTAAAAAGTAAAATGGCGTTTTAGAATCTCCTGTACCTCTCATAAATGTTGTATATGCGAAATATAAAAATAATACTGGCATCGATATAAATAAAATCCGTGCATAATGTACACTTATTTCAATAATATTTTCTGGCGTTCCCATTAGACGCATAATATCCATCGCAAAAATACTTCCTATTATCGCCAACACAACTCCAATAATAAAGGTAAATGTCAGCGTCGTACCAACGATAGCTTTTAAACGATCTTCGTTTTTAGCACCAAACGCCTGACCAATTAAAATAGAGCTCCCTGAACCGATACCAATTACAAATGAAACGAGCAAGAAAAATAATGGGAAGAATGCTGATATGGCCGCTAAATCATTAACTCCAAGCCATCTTCCTACTACTACCATACCAAATAATTGTCCAACTGATTGTAGTACATTACTTAATAATAACGGTACTAAAAACATCGACATCGATTTCCAAATTGGTTTACTCTCACTTTCCAACTTATGTGACTCCGCACCTTCTTTATTGTTATCTGCAGGTGGTTTCAAATTTCATTTCTCCTTTTATTAAAAATCTATTTTCAATATCTATCTCTTTGTATAGTTGTTATAATACTGTGCTTCTATTCATTTTCTTTTCATATGATTATAACTTCACCCAATATTGACTTCCATCGGCTGTTCGATCTAAAAATCCATATTCGATTAAATATCTTCTTAAAGTTACGAAATCAGGGTATACATTTTCTATCACTGTATTTACTTCTTTTTCAGTATACTTTTTATTACTATCAAACTTTTTCACTAAATGACGCAATATAATTAATTTACGCTTTTGTTTCTTCGGAAATTTAGAGAGAGGTCCATCTAATCCTTCTGTAAAGTGAGCTTTTAATACTTCATTATTTTCTTCTTCCGTAATATTGTATCGGTCATCCACCATCGTTGCTGTTCTGTGAATTGGTACAAATTTCGTTTGTACTTTTGATTTTTCTTCTGATAATTCCATTAGCGCTAAAAATACTTTTGCTTGCTTCATTTTCTCTCGCAGTGTAAATCGATGATTACGAATTGTTGATGTACTTCCGCCATCCAACTCTTTTACAATTTCTTTATCATTCAGTCCCATATAGAAAAACTGAACCATTTTCTTTTGTAAATCCGTTAATCCAGTAAATTTCTTATCCATATTTAGCAAATAATCAAACATAGACGTATGCTCATTTTGAATATGCAATTGGACGAACTTCTCTGCTTCATACAAAACTTGATTATCTTGATAAATAACACCTTTAATAAATGTTTCACCACAAGCTAAGCAAATGTACCCCTCTTTTTCTTCATCAAACACATACCCTTTCTTTAATTCCTCTATTGACGCATCCCAAAACTTCTCTGAAATATCGCTCATACTAAACACTCCTTCAAAATGTTTATTTAAAAACCAAACAAATCGCTATATCGTTTATTATCACTTCTTCATCTTATCACAACACAAACAAACATTTCAACGTTTCGTTTGCCCATTTTATAAACTTTTATAAAAACATCTATCGAAAGGATTTGATATAACGAAAAGCGAATGTATTTATACAACCTCATTTTATAGGATGTGAAATAGAACATGAATATTCTTCAAGACCCTTGGTTTACCGTTAAGCAAATTACACAGAACGCATATGCGATTAGTGAATATGGAACTGGTATTCACTCATTACAAAACTTCAGTATTCAATTTTAACTACAAAAAAGATGTTTCCGTATAAGAAAACACCTTTTACTTTTTATCCCGCTATTTACCGGGCAGTAAGCCTCCCACTAATTAACGTTTCACTTTATATATTCTATTTACAGTCTCTACTAAAACCTTACTTGCTTGTACAAATGTATGCTTTCGATTTCTATCTTCAACAAATTTATTAGCACAACTACTCATAATCATCATACAACTAATTATGACTAACGCTATCTTTCTATTCTTGTAAGTCACTTTATGCCACTCCACTATTACAAAACTTCTTTTGAATTTATCCCATCAAGAAATTTTACATGAATAATAAAACGTGTGAATATGCAATTCTGCATATTCACACGTTTTATCACAATGTTATGATTTAATTTAGTTAAAGAACAAGTATACCGAGGTGACTAACTTGAAATTTAAAGCGAAAAAAAATCCATTCCACGTCATTTTCATTACATTATTTATAATTATTTTTTTCGTTTCATTATTCTTCCAAAATGAAAATTCTATTTTTTTCACTCTCATGATGCTGCTAAATATCGTGAATCTTTCTTCATTCTATTTCTCTCACTACAACGTAACGGAATCATCTCTTGTTGTAAAACACGGTTTCATTTTTCATACTGAAATTCCATTTGAAAATATTCGTCACGTTAAATACTCTGGTAAAAAACTTCATTCAAAAAAATGGACTAGACAACAATTAGAAATCCATTACAATTTATTTGACTCAGTGACCACTTTCATACCACTAGAAGAAGAAAAATTCATTTCACTCTTAAAAGAGAACTGCCCACAGATGAAAGTAATGAATACGCCTGCTAACAAATAATATATTTTGAAGCTTGTAGTATTGCAAGTAGATGAAACATAAAAATGAACATCAAAAAAGCCAAGATTCTATACTCAGAACCCTGGCTTTTTCTATTACTCTTTTGGAGCAATCATTTTCTTTGGATCTACAATTTCATCAAATTGCTCTTCTGTTAGTAGCCCAGATTGCAATGCTGCTTCTTTTAAAGTTAATCCTTCTTTATGAGCATGCTTCGCAATTTTCGCTGCATTTTCATATCCGATATGTGGGTTTAGCGCTGTTACAAGCATTAGTGAGCGATTCACATTTTCATTAATTACTTCTTCATCTGCTTCAATACCAACTGCACAATTGTCATTAAACGAAACAATTGCATCCGCTAATAAGTGAGCTGATTGTAAGAAGTTATAAGCAATAACAGGTTTAAATACATTTAACTCAAAGTTACCTTGGCTCGCAGCAAATCCGATTGTTGCATCATTTCCCATTACTTGCGCTACAACCATCGTTAACGCTTCACTTTGCGTTGGATTTACTTTACCTGGCATAATAGAGCTTCCCGGTTCATTTGCTGGAATAATAATTTCTCCAAGACCACTACGTGGACCACTTGCAAGCCAACGTACATCGTTAGCGATCTTCATTAAATCCGCAGCTAATGCTTTTAATGCACCGTGAGTATATACAACTTCATCATGGCTCGTTAATGCATGGAACTTATTTGGTGCAGAAACAAATTGTTTACCTGTAAATTGACTAATTTCCTCTGATACCATCTCGCCAAATTTAGGATGAGCATTAATACCTGTTCCAACCGCAGTTCCACCAATTGCTAACTCTTTCATATATGTATTGCTCTCTGCAATCATACGCTCTGTTTTTTCAAGCATACGGTGCCATCCGCTAATTTCTTGCCCTAAAGTTAACGGCGTTGCATCTTGTAAATGTGTACGACCAATTTTTATAATATGTTCAAATGCAGTTACTTTTTCTGCTAAAGTTTCTTTTAATTTCGTAATTGCTGGTAATACGTGATTTTCTACTGCGATTACACAAGCTACATGAAGCGCCGTTGGAAATGTATCATTTGAACTTTGTGACATGTTCACATCATCATTCGGATGAATATGTACGTCAGATCCCTTCTCTTTCAAAATTTGATTCCCACGATTTGCAATTACTTCATTCACATTCATGTTTGACTGTGTACCACTACCTGTTTGCCATACGACAAGCGGAAAATGTTCATTCCATTTCCCTGCAATCACTTCATCCGCAGCTTCTACAATTGCTTCTGCTTTTTCTTCTGATAGCTTTCCTAATTTTTGATTGCTAAGCGCTGCACTCTTCTTTAAAATTGCAAATGCTTTTACAATTTCAAGCGGCATTTGCTCTGTTCCAATTGGAAAGTTTTCTTTACTACGTTGTGTTTGTGCTGCCCATAATTTATCAGCTGGAACTTTTATTTCTCCTAATGTATCTCTTTCAATTCTGTACTCCATGTTTTCATCCCCTTGAAAATATAATACCTACATCTCTTATAATAACAGACTTTCTCTTAAATGATAAGAATTCTCACTCTTATATATAGATATTCTATATTTATTTTAAAAAATTCCTCTTGACCTAAACTTAAGTTTAGGCTGTATCCTTTCCATTGTAACCTACTATAACATTACTGGAGGAATTCAATATGAAAAAATATGCTTTTATAACAGGTGCGAATAAAGGAATTGGATATGAACTTGTTCGTCAATTAGCAGAAAAAGATTATCACGTATTTTTAGGTGCTCGTAATGAACAACTTGGACAACAAGCCGTAGAATCTTTAAATGTTTCAAACGTTTCCTATATTCAAGTAGATATTTCAAATTCACAATCCATTCAAGAAGCAACAAAGAAAATTTACGAAACGACTGATTACTTACATTTATTAATTAATAATGCAGGCATAGCGCTAGACTTCAATGTGCTACCTAGTGAATTAAATATTGAAACTTTACGCCAAGGATTTGAAGTTAATTTTTTTGGAACTTTCCAAATGATGCAAGCCTTTTTACCATTATTAAAGAATTCAAGCAACAGTAAAATAATAAATGTAACAACTGACATGGCCTCACTAACAATGTTTGCTAATGGTGAAACACATCCAATTAATACACTAGGATATAATTCTTCAAAAACAGCTATTAATGCTTTAACATTAGCTTTTAGTAAAGAATTTGCCACTAACGGTCCAGAAGTATTTGGGGTAACTCCTGGTTTTACAACTACGGATCTTAATGGAAATTCCCCCGGTGGCCATACAACCACTGAAAGTGCTAAAATTATTGTTAAATATGCATTAAGTGAAACAAACTATAATGGTAAAATACTTAACAAAGATGGCATTATACCTTGGTAATAAAAGGATGAATGATATGTATTATACAATTGGGCAAGTCGCCAAAATGCAACACTTAACTATTTCTCAAATACGTTATTACGATAAAAAAGGACTGTTTCCTTTTCTGCAAAGAAACGAAAAAGGAGATCGAGTTTTTGATGAAGAAGCACTGAAATATTTAGAGATGATTTTGTGTTTAAAAAACACTGGTATGCCAATTCAAAAAATAAAACAATTTATCGACTGGTCTATGGAAGGAGAATCTACCATCCTTCAAAGGTTAGAATTAATGAAACAACAGGAGACCAATGTCTTACAGCTCATTCAAGACACTGAAAAAAACTTAAAAAAGATACAACAAAAAATTGCTAAATATGAGAATGAAATAACTTCAGCAAATGCTATTAAAAAATAAAAAAATCACCTTCTACATATTGTAGAAGGTGATTTTTATTTTATGATGCTTGCTTTCCTTTATCGGCATCATCTACATACCAGATGAATTTGCCTGTATATCCGTAAATAACTGCTAAAATTAACGATACGAAGCTTAACCACATAAACGGAACGTATGAGAACGTTGCTACACCTAAAATACCAGCCATAAAAATACCATTATCAGACCATGGAACCATACCTGAAGTTAACGTTCCACCTACTTCTGAGTTACGCGCTAATACACGACGGTCTATTTTTAATTTATCATAGCTATCTTCCATAATTTTTGGTGTTAAAATTAGTGATACATACATCGCACAACCAAATATATTAGCTAAGAATGCCACGATTAATGTAGACAATGTTACATTACCTGCAGAATTTAATTTCTTCTCAAATTTTGATACGATTACTTTTAAAACACCTAGTTTTTCAAGTAATCCACCAAATCCTAAACCGAAAATAATAACGGCTACTGAGCCAAGCATGCCGTTAATTCCACCACGGTTTAATAACTTGTCAACAAACTCAACACCAGATTGAATTGAGAATCCGTTATAAGCTGTTCCAATCGCCTCTCCAAAGTTCATCCCTTGGAAAAGGGTTGCCCAAATTGCACCAATTAAAGCTCCCATTGCAATTGTTGGCATAGACGGTTTCTTCATCGCTAATAGAACGATAACAATGACCGCCGGAACAAGCATCCATATTTTAATATCAAATTGCTTTAATAAAGCTTCTTTTAAAAATTCTACTCGATTCAAATCTACATTATCGCCGCCATACATCCAACCAGCTACAGTAAACATAATACTAGTAATAATATAAGCTGGAACATCTAATACGAGCATAGCTCGAACGTGAGCAATAACATCTACTTTCGCCATAGAAGCTGCAAGAACTGTGCTATCAGAAAGTGGTGATAATTTGTCGCCGAAATAAGCTCCTGAAAGAACTGCACCAGCAACAAGCGGAAGTGGTAAACCAAGTCCTTCACCAATCGCCATCATAGCAATACCTGCTGTTCCCACTGTTCCCCAAGACGTTCCTGTTGCGATAGAAGTTATAGAACAAATAATTAATGTTGCTAATAGGAATATGCTAGGGTGAATAAATTCTAATCCATAATAGATTAATGTTGGTACTACCCCACCAGCAATCCATGTTCCAATTAAAGCACCTACTGCAACTAAAATCAGTATCGCTTCTAATCCGTTAGAAATCCCTTTCGTAATTGCATCTTGCAATTCTTGATAACGAAATCCTAATCTTAATCCAAGCGCAATTACTAAAAACCATGAAATAAATAGCGCTAATTGAATTGGGAGATCAAAAATCGTTTGGAAGGAAAAGACAACAGCAAGAAATAGTAATAAAAGAACTATGATTTCTAGCATCGATGGTAATCTTACACTTTTCATTTTTTTCTCTCCTTACAAGTCGATAACATGACGTATGTCGTCTTACATGTATGTAATATACAATTAGCGAAGACAAAACAAAATTTTCATATTATTTCGATTTATTTTTCCAGTATAATATATTCACAACCCTTTCTATTGTAAAAGTAGATTACGTTTTTCGCAATGAAAAATATAAAAAATGTTGTATTTTTATTTATCCCGATATTTTCGGCCAATAAGACCCCCGTCTCAAAATTCAGTAAGTGCAAAGCACTTAGGTAAGAAATTAACTACTGTAAAATTCCGAATTGATATGAACGTATTAAAGCTTCACTTTATTTACAAAGAAAAATACCATACTAACTTTTTTAATATTTGCTGCAATAAAACTTTTTACAACTATCTTCGCTTTTTAATTCACACCATTATTTTCTACATAAAAAATAGGGCACACATCATTAAAATGATGCATGCCCTACCTTTATTTATACATATTTTGTATTTCTTCTTTATTTTTAAGTATTTCCTCAAACTTATCACTACAACCCTTCGGAAATAACACTCCCAGTCCATATGAATGCGCAAATTGAAAATGAGGGTACTTCGCTTTTACCTCATCCCAAAACTTATATACGCCGAAATCACTACTTCTAACTTCAATATCATGAAATAATACAATACCGTTTTTCGCGACTTTCGGTAGCCATGTATTATAATCGTGAGAAACAGCTTCATACGTATGATAGCCATCAATATGCAAAAGATTTATCGTTTCATCTTGAAACCGGTCTACAGCATCATCAAAAGTAGATCGAATTAAATTTCCTATATTAAGGTAGTTATCGCTCACTACTTTTTCTACTATTTGAAAAACCCCTTCTCCATATGGACCTGTATGCCCATCTCCAGCCCAAGTATCTACTGCAAAGCATTTAGTCGATAACCCTCCATCTTTTACTCCCTGACAAAAACTAAAAAAGGAAGCTCCTAAATGTGTACCTAACTCAACTAAAGTTTCTGGTTTTTCAAATCGTACTAAGTCATATGCAAAATCTAAATGTCCACTCCACGCAGATTGTGACCGAATAATAGGACTAAATGTTTCAAATTCAAATGATGGTTTATGAGTAACCCAGTTCATCGCATAACTCCTTCTGCACATATTTTTAACAAACCAAATTACTCTTATCTTTATTTTTTTATCGTCTTGATTATGATTCTATTTCATGAAAATATGAAGAATTTATTCTTTTCTATTGAGGTAAAGCATCATATACATATGGGTCAGTTGGCTTATTAATTTTTTCGATTTTGTTTACTTTTACAAGTGGAAAGACTGTTCCTTTATATGTCGTTTCATCTAATAATCCTGTTATTTTTACCCATGTTTCTTCTGGAATTTTTTCAATATTTTTCCCGGTAACAATCATTCCCCAGACTGATGCATCCGCAATACAACAAGTTATGCCATATCGAGCCACTACTGCTTTATTCCCCGTCACATCTTTATCCTTATATATAAACCCTAAGAATGTAATTTCTTTCCCTTTAAACCAATTAACATTTTGACCAATTACATTCATTGTTTGAACATAATCCTTATCCTTTACTTGTAGTTTACGCTGTCCTAACATACTTTTTACTACTTGCTCTTCCGTTTTATAAGTCGTTGCTAAATTTGATGTTTCTTCTGAATCAACTAATACTTCTTGCTCATCAAACTTAACCTGTTTCCCCTCTTTTTCGTTTCTTTCCAGACTTCTCGCCTGTACACTTTGATTCATACCCCTTTTTCCTGCTAAACTTCCATCAATTGTTACACTTCCAAAGAGAAAAGCACTAACTATCGGAACAACAAATAAAACATATACAAAGAAACTTTTTATCCCTGCTTTTGATGTTGTATGATGTTTACAACAATTATAATCATGCTGTTTTTCTCTTCCATCTCCCCAAACTTGTACAATACCAAAAATTAAAATTACTACAAAAGCTATATACGTAAATTTGATCATTTTTGGAGCGATAAAATTATAAATATTCCCTGTTACAAGTAGTTTAAATAAGAGCATTGCTAAACCAATTAAAATAATGCCACGAATATAGCGATGATATGCCTTCTGCTCCTCTTTCTCCATTCTTTCTCACCTCCTATAACATTATGATTTGCACGATGGTATACACAGATACAATGACAATTCCCATCAAAAAGAATACAAATCTCTTTTGAAAATACGCAAATAGCATTAACGTATTTTTCAGATCAAGCATAGGCCCAAACACAAGAAATGCGAGAAGTGCCTTTATCGAGAAAACATGTCCAAAAGACGCAGCTATAAAAGCATCGGCTGCAGAGCAAATTGATAAAACATAACCAAACCCCATCATAATAATGGGAGCAATTACTTCGTTATGTGCTACTGCATCCAGTACATTCCGATCAAAAAACGTTTGAAATACACTTGCTAAAAAAGCACCAATCAATAAATACTTACCAGTATCAAAAAACTCATCTACAGTGTGATTCATAACATCTTTCCAACTCTTTTTTTTGCTTATTTGAACTGAAACCTCTACGTCTTTTAAAACATTTCTTTCGCGATAGCAATAATACACAATTAGCCCTATGAATAGAGCAACTAAAATTGTTATCCCAAAACGTGCATATACAACGTAATCATTTTTTGGAAACGCATATACAGTAGATAAAAGAACAACTGGATTCATAATGGGTGCACTCAATAAAATAACAATGCCTACATGAAGTGGTAGCCCTTTTTGAATGAGCCTTCTTACAATTGGTATAATGACACATTCACACATTGGAAAAAGAACTCCCACAAATACTGCTGGAATCATTGCAACAATTGGAGATTTCGGCATTACTTTTTGAATCATATCTTCCGTCACAAACACTTGAATACATGAAGAAACAATTACCCCTAATAAAATAAAAGGTATTGCTTCAAAAATGATACTTAAAAATACCGTATTCACATTCAGCCATTCCTGCGGTATATTTGTGTGCAAATTTACTAGACTTGTAAAATCTACAAAAAATAATAAAAAGAGAAACATAGCGATAAGAGCTATGCCTACTAATTCTTTTGAAACTCTATTAAAGACCAAGCTTCTCGCCTCCATTTTATTTACATGTAAACATGTGCTTGTCCAAATGCTTCATACTACAACACAAATTTTATAGTCTATTTCTATTCTTAAATCGTAATCATTATGATTTATTATTGATTTTTCTTTTCCTATCGTTTAATATAAAACGTAATCATTACGATTTAAAGGAGAGATCATTTCATGAAAAAAGTACCTATCACTGTATTAAGTGGTTTTTTAGGATCTGGAAAAACTACCTTACTACATCACATTTTGACCAATAAGAATAACTTAAAAGTAGCTGTTATCGTTAATGATATGAGCGAAGTAAACATTGATGCATCTCTTATAAAAAAGGGTGGTTTTTCACGTACGGAGGAAAAACTAGTAGAGATTCAAAATGGCTGTATTTGTTGTACACTACGAGAAGATTTAATGATAGAAGTGAATCGTCTTGTGGAAAATGGTGATATTGACTATATTATTATTGAATCTTCTGGTATAAGTGAGCCTATTCCAGTTGCTCAAACGTTTACTTATACAGACGAAGTTCTTAACATTGATTTAACGAAAAATTGTCGCCTCGATACGATGGTTACAGTTGTAGATGCAAATAGATTTTGGGATGATTTTGCAGATGGAGAAAGTTTATTAGACCGAAAACAAGCAATCGATGAGAATGATACCCGGGAAGTTATTGATTTATTAATAGATCAAATTGAATTTGCAAACGTAATTATTCTTAATAAGATAGATTTGCTAGAAAAAGAAGATGTAATAGAGCTTCATCATTTACTAAAAAAATTAAATCCTAATGCAAAAGTTCTTGAATCTTCGTTTAGCAAAGTACCATTACAAGAAATTTTAAACACAAATCTATTTAATTATGAAGAAGCCAGTCAATCGGCCGGCTGGATACAAGAATTAAATAGTGACCATCATACACCGGAAACGGAAGAATACGGTATCAATTCCTTTGTTTACCGCCGCAAATATCCTTTCCATCCCGAGCGCCTTATGAATTGGCTAGAAAGATGGCCTTTAGATATTGTAAGAGCGAAAGGATTCTTCTGGCTGGCATCTCGTAATAATATGATAGGGCTTCTATCTCAAGCAGGTTCCTCTATTATAATTCAAGGAGCCGGTGAGTGGATAGCGGCATTACCTGAAACTGAAAGAAATCAAATGTTTACAGAAGAACCAGAAGTATTGAAAAACTGGGATAAACAATATGGAGATCGAATAACCGAACTCGTATTTATCGGAATTGATATGAACCGTTCTTTAATTGAACAATCATTAGATAGTTGTCTATTAACAGAGAAAGAAATGAAACAAGATTGGGATATATTTGTTGATCCTATTCCAGCTTTTACTTATACTTCATAATAATTTAAAAAAGGCTTCAGTAGAATGAAGCCTTTTTACTTTATAGCACTCTTATTTAATAGGTTTGCTTTAATTATGAATACAATTGTACCTAAAACAATTAATATAGCATATATGATACCAACTACAGCACCTATTTTTTCTAAGCCAAGCGGTAATATTATAGTAGCAACTCCAACTATATAAGAAAATGCTCCTGAAAGCTTCGCTAATTTATTTTTATCTCCAACAAACGTTTCTTCTTGATATCCTGCTAACAAAAACAACCTCTTTTTCACATGTATTTGATACCCTAAAAAAATGATAAGTAACCCTACAAATAAACAAACTAAAAATCCAGTTAACATATCCTCCCCCTCCTCTACAATATTTTACTATACATAAAAAATAAAATTAGAAATTTCAGTTTATTAACAAGTCATTCTGTGATATATTGCATATTGTATTCAATTTGTATTTTTAGAAAGGAGAATTTTAGATCATATGGATTCA
This sequence comes from Bacillus sp. XB1, assembly GCF_053557995.1. Taxonomy (NCBI): domain Bacteria; kingdom Bacillati; phylum Bacillota; class Bacilli; order Caryophanales; family Bacillaceae; genus Bacillus; species Bacillus sp. XB1. Next base: position 1,972,086 of record NZ_JBNRIL010000001.1, read on the forward strand.
AATCGATTAAAAGGAATTATAATGGTCATAATCGGTGCTTGTTTATGGGGCTTGTCTGGTACAGCTGCACAACAACTTTTTCAATATGACAATGTTTCAACCGAATGGTTAGTTACGATCCGTTTACTTATATCTGGAATTATTTTGCTCATTATTTCCTCATTCGGAACGAGAAAAAAAGAGATATTTGGCATTTGGAAACAAAAATCTGATGCTATTAAAATGATTTTGTTTGGTCTATTCGGTATGCTTGCTGTACAGTATACGTATTTCGCTTCAATTAAAGAAGGAAATGCTGCCGTCGCAACATTATTGCAATATTTAGCTCCTATATTCATCACTGTATACTTACTTTTCCAATGGAACGTTCGTCCATCAAAAATTGATTTCATTTCAATTACCCTTTCATTAGTAGGCACTTTTCTCTTACTAACAAACGGGTCTGTTCATAACTTGGCTGTTTCTACACCAGCTATTATTTGGGGTATTTTATCTGGATTATCTCTCGCTTTTTATAGTTTATATTCAAAGGAATTGTTAGAAAAGTGGTCTTCCTCCGTTATCGTTGGATGGGGCATGATTATTGGGGGTATTGGTGTAACGATTGTACACTTTATTTCTACAAACGAATTCATTTTATTATCAACTATGAAATATGTAAAACTAAGTACCCTACCGCTCATCACATTTGTCGTCATTTTCGGGACACTTATTGCCTTTTATTTATACTTAGACAGCATACGATACCTGACTCCGAAAGAAACAACATTATTTGGTTGCACAGAACCACTCGCAGCTATTATTTCTTCTGTACTTATATTGCACGTGCCATTTCAATCTTTTCAATTATTAGGCGCTTTTTGTGTCATTGTAATGGTGCTCATCTTAGGCCAAAAGCCAGATGAAGGGAAACAAAAATTAAAGCTTGTTCATACAAAAAAGGAAAATATACAATGAAAGGATTGAATTCACTATGCCTGTCCCTCAAAATTATAAAAAACCAGGAAGAATTTCAGCAAAATCACTCGTTTTAAATCAACTACAAAATTGGATTATTGAAGGTGTACTGAAGCCCAATGAAAAAATTAATGATGGGGAATTGGCTGAGGCACTAGGAGTAAGCAGAACACCTGTAAGAGAAGCACTTCAAATATTAGAGCTTTCTGGATTAGTGGAAATGGTACCAGGGCAAAAAACGAAAATTGCTCCTATTAAATTAGACGACGTATCTATCATTTATGAAACGATGGCTGGTCTTCACTCTATTATAGGAAAGCAAGCTCTTCAAAACATTACAGACGCTGATATTCAACTACTTTCTGAAATAAATAATCATTTTCAGCACTCTATAGAGAAAAAAAACGCAAAACAAGCTTTAGAATTAGATATACAATTCCACAATACAATTTCTTCTATTGCTAAAAACCAATATATTGAACCCTTTCTAGAAAATATGCAACTTCACGTTTTACGTCTTGAATATTTATTTTTCCAAAACTTTGTTCCAGCAAGTCAATCTATTGAAGAACATCACTCTATCATTCAAGCATTACAGAAGCAGGACGAAAAACAAATGGAACAAATAATGACCCAAAACTGGCTCCGTCCCATGAAAGAAATACAAAAAATAATTTCTACGAAGTAAAAAAAGAGCTGGTTACACAAAATCGTAACCAGCTCTCCTTTTACTAATCTATATAGCTACGCCTGAATATTCGCATAATCTTCCATATCTTCGTACTCTTTTTCCAATTCCTCTAAAGACAGCTCGTATAATTGTCGGTCGCGAATCTTAAACACACCTGCTCCAATTAACTCATCAATTAAATGCCTCTTACGATTTTCAACAGCAAAACGGAGTTGACTACTCATCTTTTAAAAAACTCCTTTCTACGATCATTGAAAATGATAATCTCTATCAATTACCACTTTTGATTATAAAAGATGACTCTTTATAAGTAAAGTAATTTCATGAAATATTTACCTTGCAAAGTACTTGTGGCCACATTATATATATGTATGCCGTGCGAAAAATGTTATGACACTTTTTCTTATCCTTTTTCTTTCATACTTTGCAAGTTGTCTCATCATGATTAAATTCACCATCTATTTCTACTTGAATGGTGACATGTTCTACATGAAATTTCTCCTTTAATACATACGTAGCCTCTTTTAATACACTTTGCGTTTCATTTCCTTTAATAATAAGATGACATGTTAATACTTGAAAATCTGATGTGACAGACCATATGTGCAAATCATGAACTTCTTTGACAATCGGAATATTTAATAACGTACTTTTTACCTCTTCAACATTTATGTGCTGTGGTGCACCTTCCATTAATATATGAACCGTATCACGTGTTACACGCCATCCACTAATAATGACTAAAATAGACACAAGAATACTAGCAATCGCATCTGCAGCAGTCCATCCGAAAAATTTAATAAGTAACGCAGCAATAATCGCTCCGACGGAACCCAATAGATCGCCTAGTACGTGCAGGAAAGCACTTCTTAAATTCAAATTACCTTTCACATCTCCGCCTCTCATTAATATCCAAGCTGATAAAATATTAATAAGCAGACCCAGGACTGCAATAATGAGCATCCCATTACTAGCAATCTCAACTGGTTCTTTAAAACGACGGATTGCTTCAATAAAAATGTATACCGAAATGACAATAAGAACGACACCGTTACATAATGCTGCTAACATTTCGACTCGCTTATACCCGTATGTTTTCGCAGTTGTTGCTGTTTTTTCTCCGAGTTTAAACGCAAGTAAACTTAAAGCTAAAGATACTGCATCACTTAGCATATGCCCCGCGTCAGATAGTAGTGCTAAGCTATTTGTTACAAATCCACCAACAACTTCTGCAATCATAAAACTTGTTGTTAGTAGGAAGGCAATTAGTAACGCCTTTTTATTTTTTGAATGACCATGATCATGCGAATGTCCCATACTTATACTCCTTTAAGTACAATATCTGTATGTTAGTATGAAACAAACTCCCCATCTTTATCCCGAATTGACTGATTGTAAACGCCCGCTTCCTCTGTATACACACTTCGCTATTTTTTAAACAATCCCTTTTTCTCAAATAAAACAAGACTACTTCTTTTTTATTTTCATATTGTTTACTAATGAAAGAATTTTTAAGGAGGTTACTTAAATGAAACGTTTATTTCTCTGTATGGAACGTGAACTTGTTGTAGTGAAAGAACACAATGATAACTATGAAACGACTTATCACTTACAAAATATGCAACCTACCTGTATCGCTGTTGATCCATTTCAAAAGAATCGTGTATATTGCGGAACATTTGGACGAGGTCTATGGTTAAGTGACGATAGTGGGGATTCATGGCGACCAATTGGAGATTCTTATCGTTACTTTGATTTCCCTAAAGAAGATGGTATTTTGCACTCCTCTATCACTTCCATAACAATAAGCTCAAATGAACAAGTTAACGGATATGGGGTCGTTTATGTCGGCACAGAACCGAGCGCTTTATTTCGCTCTGAAAATGGTGGTGAAACGTGGACTGAACTTAAAAATATGAAATCATTATTATCTTCTTATACATGGGCTTTCCCGCCTAGACCTTTTACCCATCACGTACGCTGGATTACAGTTGATCCAAACAACCCTAATACAATACACGTTTCAATCGAAGCTGGTGCTGTTATTCAAAGTAATGATAAAGGGCATACATGGATTGATAAAAAATTCGGTGCTCCTATCGATGCTCATCAATTACTTATGCACCCTGAAGCACCAAATCGTCTTTATGCATCATGTGGTGACGGATTTATGGGCGGACCTGATCGTGCTTATCTTGAGAGTTATAACAATGGAAACAGCTGGATCTCATGTAGTGCAGGACTTGAACATCATTATTTATACAGCATGGCTATCGATCCAGCTGATTGTGATACGATTCTCGTTTCTGCTGCGCCAAGTGCTGATCTCGCTCATCATCGTATCCCTTATGAATCTTATATTTATCGAAAAACGAAAGATACTCCGTTCCAGCAAGTACAACAAGGATTACCATCTGCAATCGGTACAGTCATTTCGATGTTTGCGACAAACGAAGCCGAACCACATACGTTCTACACGTTAAATAACAATGGCGTCTTTCAATCCAATGATAGCGGCGAATCGTGGGAACAACTAAATATTTCGTGGAAAGATGAATATAAAACGCAGCATCCGCATGCATTGCTCGTTACTAGTTCTTAACAAAAAAAAGACTGCCTAAATGATTTTAGGCAGTCTCTCTTTTATTTCTTTAAATCAATGACAATATCATCTAACACAATATCTTTACTCTTCGCTTCTTTTTTCGGTACTTCTATTTTCTTCTCTTTCCCATTCACATACTCTACTCCACCATGATTTTCAGGTGTATGTACTCGCAAGTGCACGCGAGGTGTAACGATAAGCTTTGTTGCATTTTCGTTTAGTTTTTGGAAGGTGGCACTCCAATGGATATTGTAAGGATCGTTGCCACTTCCCCCATTTCCTTCACCCGAATAAATATTCCCTAAATCATCCTTAACCGTCAATTCAACATCTACACTATCCCATTCTTTCCTCGCGCCCTTAGAAACCTCTTGATTGTAATAAAGAATAAATGAAACTGGCGATATTGCGACCTTTTCCATATTTGCTTTTATACCTTCTTTTTCCGAACTCCCACCAATTGTTCTCTCTTTACTATCCACTGATTTTACAGTTAACGCGAAATTCCAATTACCTTGTATTGATTTTTTCCTATCTGGCATCTCTATTCTCTCTATATTCCATCTAAAGTTTACTTTGTCCTTTTTATTGCTATCATGATGCGTCGTTGTTACCATACCTACATACTTTTTTTCAGTAACTTTAGTCATTTTACCACTGCCTGAACTACCATGAGCGTCCATTATATCCAATCCACCTAATATGATAGGATCCTCCCCTAAGTCCTGCTCACTTTCCAGTGAATACGTTATAGATAATGTTCTGCCATCAGAAATTACATCATTAATTGTAACCTTAACCCCATTACTCTCTTTTGTCATATTCAACTCAGTCGAAAATTCCTTATAATTTTCATATAATCCCGTTCTACCATTATCTAAAAATCGGAATATGTCACCTACAATTGGCAATCCCCCGGCATATGTAGGAAAACCGATACCAAGAGTTGCAACCGATAACCCTACTAAAATTGATGCAGCAGCGACACCTTTTTTCCAACTTTTCATCTTTTTCTTCGTACGTATCGATTGTTTTACATTTCGTTTTACTTTTTCCTTTTCAATTTCAGAAGCCTCAATTTCTTCTAGTTCTTTTTCATCTATATCAATATCATTTAATAGTTCATAAATGTCTTTCATATTGCACTACCTCCAAAACTAATATTCGTAGCATTTTGTTGTAGTTTCTTTTTCCCCCGGTACACTCGATTATCAATTGCTGCCCGAGTTAATCCTAACTTGTCGCCTATTTCCTCTGTCTTCATACCAAGTAAATATTTCATAATGAACACCTTTTGATCTAGCGGTTCTAATTGATTAATGAGCTTCAATAATTCTTCCCTATCTTCCATAACGATTAATTCGTCTTCTGCTGATTTTTCTGTACTGATATGAAACTCATCTGAAATGATTTCTACTGTTTTAGTCGATTTCCGGTAATAATCAATTGCTTTAAACTTCGCAATCGCTGCAATCCACTTTTTAAAATCACTCGGCTCTCCATGGAATTTATTTGCGTTATTCCAAATGGAAAGAAATATATCGTTTATACATTCCTCTATGAGTCCATCATTTTGAATGGGAAGTAGAACTTTATGCGTGATCCCCTTTATGAGTGGTAAGTATGTATCGACAACGAATTCTAACGCGTCTTCTTTTTGCCGCTGTAATCTTTTTATAAAATTTTTCTCATTTGATTTCATGTAGCGATTCCCCTTATTGTTTTGTAAAAGCTTTTACACCCTATATAACGTCTGAGAAAATTTTTTCTCTCATCTTTTTTATTTTTTGTATGTAATGGAATACTTTCCCTTAGCCATTTTCTCACATAACTATGCATTCAAGGAAAACTTTCTCAAGTCTGTAATTTAATTCATGTGGTACACTATTTATATAGTCACTCTTTAATTTAGTGTACATTTTATTTCATTAATCTATTTTAAAAATTAGGAGATGAGATGTGTATGTGTGGAATTACAGGTTGGGTAGATTGGAAAGAAGACCTTTCAAATCAACATGTTATTTTAAAAAAGATGGCAAATAGTATTCAGCATCGCGGTCCGGATGCTGAAGGATTTTGGTTTTCACCTCATGCGGCCTTTGCACACCGGCGTTTAATTGTAATTGATCCAGAAGGCGGGACACAGCCTAAGACATTTCGTGCTGGTGATTATACGTATGCTCTTACTTATAATGGAGAAATTTATAATTTCCGTGAACTGAGAGAGCAGCTTCAAAAATGTGGGCATGCATTTGAAACCCATTCAGATACAGAAGTACTACTACATGCTTATTTAGAATGGAAAGAAGACTGCGTACGACATTTAAACGGAATTTTCGCTTTTGCCTTATGGGATGATCAGAAGCAACAATTGTTTTTAGCACGAGATCATTTAGGTGTAAAACCACTCTTTTTTACAGAAAGAAATGGCAGTATTATTTTCGGCTCTGAAATTAAAGCATTATTAGCGCATCCATCTGTCCCTGCTGAAATTGATGCGGATGGAATAAATGAAATATTTGGATTAGGCTTATTTCGCACCCCAGGATGTGGCGTCTTTAAACATATTCAAGAAGTACGTGCTGGACATTCTATAACATTTACACGTCATAAAAAAGTAGTTACGAAGTATTGGAATTTAGAAAGTAAGTTCCATACAGACTCTATAGAAGATACATCTTCGCATATTTTATCTATTTTACAAGATACAGTAAAAAGACAATTAATTGCCGATGTTCCTCTCGTTTGTATGTTATCAGGCGGATTAGACTCTAGCGGTATTACTGCACTTGCGGGTAAAGAATTTGCTGCTGAAAATAAAACACTTCATACGTATTCTGTTGACTTTGTAAATAGCGCAAAAGATTTCGAACTGACATTTGCTCGCACTGGTTTAGACGCTCCTTGGGTAAAACGCGTTTCTGAACATGTCGGGACAGCGCATCATGATATCATTGTGAATGCTGAAGAATTAGCAAATCACTTATTCGTTCCCCTTCATGCAAAAGATTTACCGAGTGCTGGTGAAATGGAAACTTCACTATATTTACTATTTTGCGAAATGAAAAAAGATGCGACCGTAGCTTTATCCGGCGAATCAGCTGATGAAGTATTCGGTGGATATCCTTGGTTTCATCAAGAAGAACTACTATATGTAGATAAGTTTCCTTGGCTAACAAATTGGAAAAATACATCTCCTCTTCTACTAAATGAAGTAAGTAACCAATGCAATCTAGAAGACTATATTGATACACGATTCCAAGAAGCGATACTTGAAGTACCTACTCTTGAAGGCGAAAGTAAAAAATCCGCGAAACAACGTCAAATGTTTTATTTATTTTTAACAAGATTCCTTCCTTTCTTACTTGACCGTAAAGATCGTATGAGTATGGCTGTTGGATTTGAAGTTCGTGTACCGTTTTGCGATTATAGATTAGTTGAATATTTATGGAATGTTCCTTTCAACATAAAAAGTATTGATAATATTGAAAAAGGCATTTTACGTAGAGCACTACAACCAGCTTTACCTGACGATGTACGCAATAGAAGAAAAAGCGCTTATCCAACTTCACAAGATCCACACTACTTACAAACAATCCGTAATTTAACACTTGATATGTGTAACAATAAAAACAATCCTATTTTCTCACTTATTAACCATTCCATCTTACTTTCAATTGCTGATCAAAGTAATAAAGTGATTAACAATTTTGAAGCAAGAAGTGCCATGGAGTATATGCTACAAGTAAATGAATGGTTGAAAACATATCACATCCATATTGCTTAACAAAAAGGAGTTCAAGGATAAAAACCTTGAACTCCTTTTATATTAATTAGCACATTGTTTATTATCAGTATCAATAGACCATCCAATAATCGTGGCACAGTCTCTACCTTTCCACTGCAGTACATTTGTTAATACGGGCTCAATCTGCAAGCTATTTCCGTCGTGTAATATTTCTACTAAAGATTGATCATCATCAAACCTTCGTTTGTCACACTCTAAAATACCGTCCGTTGCCATTACAATGTGATTCATTCCTTTTTCTAATCCTCTTACACCTGACGTAAAGCAAGGTGTATTTGCTGCAAAAATATTTTTCCTGCCAATATATTCGTAATTTTTCCGTTTATTTAATCGTCCTTTTCCATTTTTCGTTTTCTCAGAATGGAATAAATACGCGAAACAATCACCAACTGATAACCAATATAAAAATTCGCCTTTTCGTAAACAAATTAAGCAAGCGAGTTCCTCATCATCTTGATCACACTTTTTAATAAATAACTCATCTGTAAATAACGCTAATAAGTACATATGTGTATGATGAAAAGCTAAATGTATTGGATAGGAAAATAACTCTTTTAATTTCTCTTTTCTTTCTGAAATCGCTTCTATTATATAATCAATATTTTTTGTTTTGTGGTGTGTATCAAAAATCATAACAAATTCAAATTGTAATTCAGGGTCCCACCAAGCAAGTACCGCATCTCCTCGTTCATATGCATCACTTTCTTGATTTCCCCCATATACGCCGACTGAAAGAGGACCACATTTTTCAACATGTATTTCATCTACATACATCTGTTCATGACTCATCCATTTGAATGTATTCACAACTATCATCCTCTCTCTTGCTAAATGTATACCTTTACACATAGATTACCTTATATTTCAATAAAAATAAACTTTTTCAACATTTTTTATCCAAATAAAAGGATTTTATTTCTAAAATGACGAATATATCTTACTATACGATATAAAAAAGGGGATTTATTATTATGAACAACATTAATCAACATTGGGAGAGCATTTATTATCACTTACGATACGAATACGAGGACAACCTTTCCCACCAAGCAATTCATATTTTACAAATCGTTTCTCGTGAGAAAGATATAACAATTGGAAAAGTCGCTACTGAGCTTAGTCTTTCTCATAACACAGCATCTGAACATATAAAGCGCCTTATTCAAAAGGGGTTCATCGTTAAAGAGAGAAATAAAAAAGATGAAAGAGTGGTAAACCTTACATTAACAATTGAAGGAATTGAAGTATTAGAAAAACATACTTTACTAGATAAAGAAAAGATAAAAATATTAGAATCACAGTTATCAAAAGAAGAACAACAATTAATTGAAAAAGCATTTTCGTTATTAGCGAAGGAGGCAAAATATGCATTTCCTCGTTAAAGTAATCGTTTCGGCACTTATTATCGGCGTTATCACTGAAGTCGCTAAACACTACAGTACGATAGGTGGCTTTATTGCTGCCCTTCCTCTCGTGAGTTTACTTAGTCTATTTTGGATTTCATTTGAAGGCGGGAATAAACAAGAATTGAGTCAATTTGCTTTAGGGGTATTATATGGATTCCCCGCATCAGCACTACTATTATTTATTGTCTATATTGGTTTAAAAAATTCATTTACACTTAGTACATCTGTCCTACTCGGTATAGGTGTTTGGTGTATCGTTTTTGCTTGTCAAAAATTATTTCAAGCTTAGGAGGAATTAACATTCATAAATTTGTAGAAATAATGGGGCAAAATATAGAAGTACATATAAAAGGAGGTGGTAAACAAACTGTAGTCATTCAAACCGGAATGACTTGCTCATTTTATGATTGGCTTCCTATTATAAAAAAGCTTTCACAGCACTTTACAGTCGTTTCATACCATCGCCCAGGTTACGGGAAAAGTGAGCTAGGAAATCAGCCACGTACAATAAGGCAAGTTACAAAAGAGCTACATATGTTACTAAACAAACTAGCTATTCAAGAGCCATTTATTCTAATCGGTCATTCCTATGGAGGCTTATGTGCACAACATTTTGCGATGTTACATGAAGATAAGCTGCAAGCACTTATTTTAGTTGATTCTACTTCGATGAACTTACACCGTTTAGATGAACTTCATTTACCAATTTCTGATCAAACTGACTCGGATGATATGTGGCTTGAAAAATATAATACATACTCCAAAATGGATGTAGACATGCTTTCTAATAAACTAAAATCTATACTCGCTAACCAATCAAGACAGTACATTGAATTTTCTACCTCTCCTCTGTTATATAAAGCAACAGCTTCCGAACTATGTGAGTGGAAAAATTGTGCCCGCTCAATAAAAGAGCTATATAAAACATTAAAAGTACCGTTAATCGTTATCGGTAGAGACCCTCAATATTCTATTACTCAGTTAACTGAGGGCGGCATGCCGAAAGAGGAGGCCACACGACTAGAAACAATGTGGCAAGAACTGATTCATGAACAATTACAACTCTCCATACATAGCCAATATATACTTGCCGAACATGCTGGTCACGGAATCGAAATTGATCGGCCTGATATTATTATTGAGGCTGTTCAATCTCTATAAATAAAAAAAGGAAGCAACTAAAGTTGCTTCCTTACTTATCTATTCATAATCTTCTTCATCATCGATTTCTTCGTAATACGCATTCCCATTACTTACATAAATAGGGCCATTCGCAACATCAATACGTAATACCCATGCCCATGGCACAGCTAAACGCTTATGTATTGCTCGCCAAAAGCTCATTGATTTTCTTTCGTACTCCTGGAACTCCTGAAGTAACTCTTTATAGGAGGAACCGTCTAACTGAATATTTGCTTCTAGCAAACGAGAATGGGCATAGTACTGCAGCTCTAGTTCAGCAGCAATTTCCATTTCTTCTTCTGTTGCCATACCAATAATTGTTCCATCTGCTGGTGCAATTTCATATACGTTGTGAACTTCAATAAGCCCTTCTTTCTCTTTCTCAAACATGTAAACAGCCTCCTTTAACATATAATTTTTATGTTACAAAGTCATACTTCTACAATAACTTCTCTCTTTCCTCTTTTTTTGATAAACTTTTACAAAATATTTAACCGATGACCTGTTTTCTCTATTCTTTCAGCAGAAATGAAACGATTTTTATCAAAATTTAATTTATACACATCAGGCATATGAAGTGTTTTCCAAAACTCCAAATCATATTTCGAATTAAAGTAATTCATTAGTAATACCATAATATTTCCATGCGTGCCTATTACAATATTCTTACCTTCATATTTTTTTAATATATTTTGTATACATATTACAGCGCGCTTTTGTGCTACAGTATTCGATTCTCCGCCTTCGTATGCAAAACTCCAATCTTTCCACACATTCTGCATAGCATCATTAAAATTTGATACTGGCTCTGTGCTCAATAATCTTTCACGCAAATCTTCTTCAGTTTGTATTGATAATTTATATGTATTCGCAATTCCTTGTACAGTTTGGATTGCTCTTTTGTAAGGACTAGAAATAACAACATCAATATGTTTATCTTTTAATAAATGCGTTACATTTTCTGCATCACAGTGCCCTTTTTCAGATAAAGGTCGTTCCCGTTCTTCTTTTGTATATGTAGAATGGGCATGGCGAACGAAATATATTGTTGTCATTTTTTAACCTCCTTTCTTATTTTCCATCTATATTCAATAATAATATTGGAAAATCCTGTATTACAAAAGAGCACTTTTCATAAGTGCCCCTTTGTTTACATAATAAAATTATTTCATTATAATTTATTTCTGAATTCCTCACTTATGACAATATCTCGAATAAAGTAATCCATATTACTTAAAAGTTTTTCAAATGCTTTTTCACTCAAATTGTTCATCATAAAGACAATCTCAATCTTATTCCCTTTTTTATCAGTACCATAGAAACTATTTGTTAATACAAATGCCGTAGAACCACCTTTCTGTCCAGCAAATTCGAATATACCCTCTCCTACGGTTCCTTTAAATATATTCTCAACCTCACCTTGCATTTGTGGTGTAAAATAATTTCTGCTATTTATCTTTTCCAATAAACTCATGTAATCCTTCGCATTTGCACCTATAAACCGATCTGACCAAATACGCTGAAAATCCATATCGGCTTTTAACGATATCTCGCGTTTTGTCCATTCTTTCTCGTCTTTCATCCATTCATGTATTTGCCATACATGCTTAACATATTCATCATTAGACATATTACGTAGCTTGTCCAATGCTTTATTTTGAGGAATATGCAGTTCTTTTTCAACATAGCCCCTCATATATAATGCCCCTGTATACGTTGGATAAAATTCATCGTGACTATTTAAGCCTAACTCTTTCAAACTTTCATTTATCCGCGCTGCTCCAAGCTTGTCCAATAAATATGATGCATTCGCATTCGAACTATAATGGATCATTCCTTTCACTACTTCTTCTAAAGAAGTTTGACCACCCTTCACTAACTCTTTATCTTTTACATCATCTAGCCATGCAGGGTGTGCACCACCATCAGTATTTTTCACATAGTATTTTTCTAATTCTTTCAATGAAATTTTCTCGTCTTTTCTTATTTTCCCTTCAGCTACTTGCTTAGCATATTCAATTGCTATAACGATTTTCGACATACTTGCTAGCGGTAATTTTTCTTTTTCATTTATTGATGTCAATGTTTCACCATTTCTTTTAACAATTAAAGAAGTTGTTTTATCATCCTTATGTTCTTTTATGTAATTTAGCACATAATTAGAGTCTTCTTTGGAATTGACATATTCCTTCACTGAAAAGAAAGCTATACAGCCTACTATAGTAATTCCAGCTATAATTCCAACAACTTTTAATCCCCTCATGATACTCCCCCTAAAATAAACATATTATATATTATACTAAATAAATTTCCCTTTTTAAGTAATAATTAGATTATTTATACAAAAACACTTCTTTTCTTAAACAACAAAAAAACATGCCTTCATTAGGAAAGCACGTTTTGTGATATTCTTCACATTGTTTAGTTAAAAAATAAATGTTTACTTACCATGATGTAACATTAAATCACTAAGTTCTTCTTCAATGTGATTTAATTTCGCAACGCCTTCTTTCCATTTATGAATATAACGTGAAACCCCAACGAAAAACAAAACAATAATTGTGGAAAGAATAATACCATATACGATTGCTACAGTACTCATAGTTACACTTCCTTATAATTAGTAATATGGTTATTAGTTATATTTTTATTATAAACCTTTTTCTTTTAAAATACTTCGATTTCAACTTTTTGTAACAAAATTGATTTTTCTAACATTTCGTTCGTGAAAATGGCATATTTTTCACAAATTATACAAAACTTCACCATATGTACTATTACCATATGAGTTATATTATTAAATAGAATAAAGGGGATGATATACTATGACGACTTGGTTTATTGTAATGTTAGTTGTATTTGGAGCATTTAAAATTATCGTTTCTAGCCTTCCTAACACTGTTATTGAATCCATTATTAGCAAGTACGAAACACATCCAAAACTTGAAGAAGAGAATGTGACTATTACAATTCACGGAAATAACGTAGAAGGCGAACAGAAATCAAAAATTATTCATGATTTTAACGAAGGTTTATTTTTAGATCGCTATTATGCACCACCACACAATGAGGGTACGCCTTTAATTATCAATGCAAAACGTGGCAAAAAGAATTTTACATTTTATATTTATAGTCACGAGGAGCATGTTGATGTTGTAAAACAATATAAAAAGAAGGTAGTTGCTTATAGTTTACGCTCTAAAAACCTTCAAAATAGTGATATGTTCGTGTCAGCTGACTTAGCTTAATACTCATATATTAGAAAAAGGAATCCAAGAAATATGGATTCCTTTTTTCTCATTTACTGAAAAATAAGCTCTGTCTTCAAACTATCTTTCGGTAACAACCAGCCTTTTTTCTCTAAACTCGCCATTAATAATTCCCTTTGTTTTGTCGCAATACTTTCTTCATTTGTTTTAAATGACACTTCTATTACGAAGTCATCTTCTAATTTTCCGGTATTACTTAATGGCCAAATTTCAATATTTGCTTTTATGTTTTCAAACTCTCCTGTATATCGTTTCATTAATACAGGACCGTAAATACGGGAATTCTTTAACATTTCCTCTCCCCAATTTGTATACAACCATTTGTTCATTTTCCCTGGTAATTTTTCTACTAACATGTTTTGAGCAGCTTGTTCATTTGGTAAATCAAGTATCCCATATCCTTTAGCGCTGTAACTTTTCTTATTTGAAATGCTTAATGTTTTCTTCTCAAATCCCCAATCTATTTCCGCCTCATAACTATCCGTATTACTATCGAATCCTTCTTTTTTAGCTACTTCTAGTGCATCTTGAATTACACCATTTGGAATAGGATATCTTTTTTTATATGTTAATTCAAAATCTTTACTAAATTCTTTCTTTCGAATTCTAGCAAACCAACCTTCCTCGCTTAAACTTTTATTCGCAGTATCTAAAAATTGCACTTGTATTCTTTCATATTTTGTACCAGCCTAGAAATGTTCTAGCACCTCTTGCTTCATCTCTTTGTTATCACCTAATACTTGTTCTGGCTTCAATAATAACTTTACTTCAAAACTAGGTTTCATTGGACTAGCTGCAAACCCTTCCTTAACGTTATAAAGGAAACAACAAAAGAAAATGCTTACGAATACAAATACTTTTTTCATATACCTATCCCCTTTACATTTCAAATGACTTCTATACGTTCCATTGCAAGTGAATATACATTTTCATACCCTGCTGTACTTAGCTTTTGTTGTAATCGATCCGTATCCTCTTTCAAAGCGTGCACTAACACCGTATGTTCTGGTAATAATGTATTTAGCATCTCTTTAACGTCTCTTATACTTTGGTGAACTTTATACGGAACTCTCTTCACCCTACATGTACTCCTTACATGTTCTTTCATAACTTTTTCTGCAAAACTCCCTTTCGCAATATGCCCAGTAAAAATAACGGCATTCCGTTTTTCATTCCGAAGTTGTTCATAGTATAACTGTGCTCGTTTCGTTTGCATATTCGCATCACTCATTACAACTATTCCGTAACTATTTTGCATACTAATGTCATTATCCATCACTATTATGTTTCTTTTTAAACTCTCCATAATCCATTTAAGTTCTTCATTATTTTTTATCCAACCTTTATATATGAACATCTCTTCAAATCCAGCCAAAATTTCTTTATCTACTATAAGCGGAAATTCTTTATATAGTTCATATAAATACAATACTATATCTTGCGCCCTACCAAGTTGTGGCAGCGGTAATAATGCTATTCCTTCATTTTGCATAACTCGTTCAATTTCTGCACATAGATCGTCTAATCTTTCATTTTGCGAAACATCATCTGTGTGATAAGCGGCATCTACAATTGCAACTTTTATATTGTGGCCCAATTTCTCAGGTAAATTAGCTCGTAGTATATTAGACTCTGCTGAATAGTCGCCTGAATAAAATACGTATGTATTACACATATCAACTAAAAACCAAACAGCTCCTAATACATGCCCACTATACCCCCACTGAAACCGCAATGTAGGAGTAATTTGTATCCATTCATTTGGATTACTAATCTCATCAATACATACATAATTTAAATCTTTTATATGTTGGTCGCTATAAGGTAACTTCCACCCTTGCATCACATTATAGTTTCTCCATTTTTCATAATATAACGGCAGTTGCTCCTTCGTATAACGAGTCGTCCAAATTTTTTTCTTATATCCATACTTCGCCAATAAAGGTAAACCCATCGTATGATCTTCATGAATATGTGATAAAAATACCGCATCTAAAAATTGAACAACTTCTCCCTCTATTTTTGGATAACTATTCTCATATGATCGATTAATACCACAATCAAATACTATTTTCGTCTCTTTATTTTTTACAAAATAGCAAGAGCGACCGTATTCTCCTGCTCCTCCCCATACTTCCACTCTCATCATGCTACCCCTTTTCGCTTTTGCTCCATATGTTGCAGCAGTAATAAGCACATTGTTGTAAGTCCAACAGAAACAACGGCCATCGCCATTCCTATAGATACTTCACCCTGTTCAAATTGAGCAAAAATAAACGTTGCTGACGTTTCTACTGATGGAGGTAATACGAGAAGTGATGCTACTAACTCTCTTATTGAAATTGTAAATGTCATCGCCCATCCGGCAAGAATGCCTGGGATAATAAGAGGCAATATTATTTTTCTAAAAATATAAATATAATTTCCCGAAAAAATACTTCCTGCCTGCACGAGAGAATCATCAATTTGTCCGAGTGATGATTTTACATATTGCACCGTGTAAGGTAAAAACAGAACAACATACGTTACGATAACCATGATTGGTGTATTATAAATTGACATAGGCATATATGGTGAATTCCAAAATAGAATAAGACCTACAACCATAACGATTCCTGGTACCATATTCGGTAACATACCGCACATATCAAGCCATTTTTCAGAGGTTTTTTCCCCTTTCGAATCATAAGTGCCAAAAAGACTCCAATC
This sequence comes from Bacillus sp. XB1, assembly GCF_053557995.1. NCBI lineage: Bacteria > Bacillati > Bacillota > Bacilli > Caryophanales > Bacillaceae > Bacillus > Bacillus sp. XB1. The sequence goes on from NZ_JBNRIL010000001.1 coordinate 1,988,713, forward strand.
ATTACCGCAATAATCGCTGTTACGAGTGAAAAAAGAAAACTATTCCATAAAGCCTCTAATCCCGGAGACCCCATTGTAAACAATGCCTCATAATGACTTGTTGTAAAGTTATTTACATGTAAACCGCCGCCTCTTAATTTTGAAAAAGAAGCAATAAGTATAGAAAAGTATGGAATTCCAATCGATACGATTAATAAACCAATTACATACATCCATGCTACAACGCGCGTAAATATAGACAAAGTATATCTTTTAGATTTCACACCTTTTCCACTAACCATTGCATATGAATACTTTCGATTCAATACATTTTGCATATACCAAATGAGCACACAAGCACTAAGTAATAAAGAAGATAATGCTGTTGCACTACTGAAATCAATTGGCCAACTCGAAATAAATTTATGAATTTCTGATGTTAACACGTGGAATCCTATTCTACGTCCGAATGTAGCCGGTGTTCCAAATTCAGCAATCGTCTTTACGAAAATGAGTAAAGCACCCATTACATAACTTGATACTAATAACGGCAATATTATTTTTCTTAAGCGATAGAAAAAACTTCCGCCATGAACTGCTGCAGCTTCTTCTTTACTACTCCCAATCTGAAGCAACGTGTTTTTCAGCATGAAATAAAGGAATGGGAATAAATGCAGACTCATAATTAATACCATACCTCCTAAACTAAAAAACGATGATGAAACTGTCTTTAACATCGGGAAAAATTGTTCAAAATAGCCGTTAGGTTGCATGAACAAAATCCAGCCCATCGATCCAATATACGGCGGTGTCATAAATGGAATCATAAAAACAATATCTAACTTACTATACTTTCCTACATCTGTTTTGCTCATAATAAATGCCAATGGAAATGCAAATATTGTAGCACCTATTACAACGAGTGCACCTAGAAGCATCGAATTTAGAAAAATCCCAGCTAATCCACCACTCTGCATCACTTCAAAAGGCTTTAAAAAATTCCAACTGCTATTTTCATATACACTAGAAAATAAAATAAGAAAAAGTGGAATGACGATTAACATCGCCACAAGTAATAACGCTACCGTCATTCCAACTTGTCTTACTGATACGAATCGATTTACCATGGAATCACCATCTTATTGAAATACTTTCTTAAATTGTTTTCCTATTTCATCTTGCTCTTTCTCAACTGTTTTCCAATCAATATTTAATACTGGAATCTCTTCTATATTTGGTCTATTTTCAGCTTTTATATCTGTTCTACCAGGCAATAAATACGCTTTAGAAACTTGTTTTTGTACATCATCGGATAATAAATAATCAATAAACTCTTTTGCACCTTCAACATTTTTACTATCCTTCATAATCCCCGCTGCACGTGGGCTAATAACTGTTCCGCTTTTTGGATATACAATATCAACAGGTTCACCCTTTGCTTTTGCGCTATACGTCATATAATCAACACCCGCAATGACCATATCTTTCGCACCTGTTACAACTGGGTCTAACGCTTCCTGGTTTGCTCCTGCTACTGTAACTTCATTTTTCTTAAGCTGCTCAAATAAATTCCATCCATCTTGTCCATTCTTTTTCACGTATCCTGTTACAAAGTCTAAAGCTGAACCTGAAAGTGCTGGATCTGGAAGATTCACTTTCCCTTTCCATTCTCCTTTCGTTATATCGCTCCAATCTTCAGGCGCCGTCTTCACATTTTTTGTATTGTACACAATCCCTAATGCTGAAGCACTATACCCGAAATAATGGCCTTTATCATCTGACCATTCAGAACGCAGCTTATCAGCTTGTTTCGCCTCTTTATAAGCTAACGTTTGACCCTCTTTCTTTAATCCTTCCATCGCTGGTAAGGAAGCGAGTACGACAACGTCAACGACTGGATTTTTCTTTTCAGCTTCCATTCTCGCTAAAATTTTACCAGTTGTCCCTTGAAACATTTCCACCTTTATACCAGTTTTCTCTTCAAAGTCTTTTTGAATTTTTTCTGCTAACCCTTTTGGCCCTGCACTATATACAACAATTTTCTTTTCATTCATATTTTTACTTTTTGCATCTGCATTACCTGTCTTTGAACTACAACCTGTTACTACAGTAGAAAATAGTAAAGTACATACAAATAAAGACTTAAGCGAACTGAATTTCTTCATACGATTCTCCCCCTATATGATGAATACATTTTTTGGGTACATATAACGATACTGGTTTCCCGATGCTTAGCTTACTATTGTGATAGGCTGTCCAGATGCCTAAAGTCCCCATATTTACTTTCACTTCATAACGCTCTCCTACGTATGTAACGTGCTGAATTTCACCTGTATACATTTCGCACACATCATTTTTTGTCCAACTCACATGCTCTGGACGAATCATTTTTTCACCCTCTACAAGCCAATTCGCCTTACCAACAAATTTGGCAACAAATTCATGAGACGGTTTCACATAAATATCTTCCGGTGTTCCTTTTTGTAATACTTCTCCTTGTTTCATGACAATAATTTGGTCTGACATTGACATTGCTTCTGTTTGATCGTGAGTGACATACAGTGCAGTTAAACCAATGGAATGAACGATATCCATAAGCTCTATTCTCATTTCTTCTCGCAAAATTGCATCGAGTGCACTTAGCGGTTCATCAAACAAAATAAAATGAGGTTTTGTTACAATTGCTCTAGCGAATGCGACACGTTGTTGCTGTCCACCAGAAAGTTCGTGTGGATACCTTTTCTCCATACCTTGCAGGCGAACTCGCTTTATCGCATCCCCTACTTTTTCTCGTAAATGATTCGTTTGCTTTGTAGCTCTTAAACCAAATGCAACATTTTCAAAAACAGTCATGTGCGGCCATAAAGCAAAATCTTGAAATACCATACCGATATTCCGTTCATGAGGAGATGTCTTTATCTTTTTTGTAGCAGAATACATGCATTGGTCTCCAAAACATATTTCTCCCTTATCCGGTTCTTCAAGTCCTGCTATCATTCTAAGTAAAGTCGTTTTCCCACATCCCGAAGGTCCTAAAAGTGTAGTGAATTCCCCTTTTTTCATTACAATCTGCAACGGCTTTAACGCTTGTGTTTTTCCAAATGTTTTTTCTAATCCATTAATTTTAATATCCATCGTCTCACCTCTCTCCCCTCATTCTTAACCTGCTTTCATTCTATATGGAAGATTTATACTGAATGTTAATGCACTGTAAAGATTAAATTAAAAAACTTCTAATAAACTATTTATTTCTATAGATTTTTTCTATAGTTAAAATAAAAAAGGCGGCAATTCATAATGAATCTCTTAAAATTAGAAATTGTAGTACTTATTAAGAAATACAAAAAGCTTACAATCGTTGCAGAAAAACTTGGCGTTAAACAACCAACTATTACTTTTCATATAAAAAGCTTAGAAGAAGAACTCGGTGTGTCTTTATTCGAATTACGTTCTGGAAGGTATTTCTTAACAGAGGCTGGTGAGGCTTTGCACCATTATGCTTGTAAAATAGATGCACTTATGAAAGAAGCTAGACGTGTCACGCAAGAGTTTAAAGATTTTCATAAAGGTGCTATAACAATTGGCGCTAGTTATGTACCAGCGACTTATCTTTTGCCAGCAGTCGTTCATCAATTTCAATGTGAATTTCCCAATATAAAAATAACGCTACTAGTGAAAACAGCCCCTGAAATTCGAATGATACTACAAAATCACGAAATCGATCTTGGGATAATTTCCGCTGCTCCATTTGATGAACCACTTTTAAAACAAACGAATATAATGCCCGATACACTTGTTCTTGCTTTTTCCAAAGAACATCATTTTTCAAAGAAAGACAATGTATCGTTACAAAATATAGAAAAGGAACGCATACTATTGCATCGTAACCCATCTACAACGAGAGATTTACTTACACAATGGACGTTAGCGCACAACATTACATTCCAATCAGAAATTGAATTAGATTCATTAGAAACGATGAAACAAATTTTAAAATATGGTAATGGAATTGCCTTGATTTCTAAACTTGCTATCGAACAAGAAATACAACGAAATGAGCTATGCTATATACCAATCCCTGAATTTGAATTTCAGCGTAATATTTATACGATTCATCATGAGGACAGATGGAATTCTAAAATCATTTCTTTTTTATTACAGAGCATCACTTCATTTGCAACAAAAAATTAAAAGGCTGTCGTTATGCACGACAGCCTTTTAAACTATAAATCTATTTATTTTTCTTTGCCTCAATTTTCGCTTGCGCCTCTTCAGCCTTATCTAATGCTTCTGATACTTTCTTCTCTTTTTCTTTCACTTCATCTATACTATCGACAGCTTTAATAATTTTATCGATTCCTTCTTCTTCTACCTTTCTACGCTTTGCCACTCTTTCATTTACTTTCTCTTCCACATCTTTTGCTTTTTGAAGCATATTCTCTGCATTTGATGTTACAGCTTTTTCAAGTGCATCGTCTTTTTTCATTTGTAACACTTCATTTGCAATGTCTTTCGCTTCTAAATACTTACCGTCTTTTAATGCTGTTGCTCCGTGATCCATTTTCTCGGCCATTTCTTTATATGATTTCGCTTCATTCCCGGATTTCTCTTTTTCTGCTTTTTCAAACCACATTGTTGCATCACTATATTTTTCATCTTTCAATGATTGCATACCTGTTTCAATATATGTGTCATAATTGCTACATCCAGCCATTACGACTAATAGAAAAAGCATAACAAAACTTAATTTTTTCATGCTGTTGTCTCCTTTTCTTTGCAAGCTCACTTTACTTTAACATACATGAAAAAGAGTTTCAAAAACTAAAATACTAATTTAGTCATTTTTATTTTATTAAGTCACATTTCCTTTTAGACAGACACATCCACTTGCTTTTTCATTACATGCTTCTTTACTCCTACTAATACAACTAACAATAAACCTACGCCTAATGTCATCATAACAATGCTAGTTGGCAACATATCTAATAGTAGTCCATATACAATCATACCAAGTGGTGCGATTGCAGTCGCAATTGTTTCAAGTAGGCCAAACACACGCCCTAGGTAGTTCGGATCTGTCGTTTTTTGCATATGTACTTGCATTGGAATGTTTACAATCATAATTGCTATACCAGTTAACATCATAAAAGCAATATAGTAAATAAAACTTGCTACTTTTGGAATGATAACTAACAACGGAAAGACTGTACATAAACTTAAACCTGCAAACAAAAACAGTCCAGTATAAATTGAACGAAACGGATTATTCACTTCTTTACGCACCGATAAAGCAATCGCACCAATTAACATCCCGACTGCTAACATTCCCTCTACAGTACCAAGTTGCTTTGAAGATAAATGTAATGTATGTACGATAATGTATGGAAGTGCAACGGTTAGACCACACGCAAAAAAGTTTACCCACAATGCTATTTTCATTAAACCATATATTTCATGTTTTCGTTTTATATATGAAAAACCTTCTTTTATACTCGTCAAGAAATGCTCTTTACTCTCAGCCACTTCTTTTTTATATAAATCAAATACAATAAATAATTGCAAAATAACCGCTAAAAAGAATGTAATGCTATTCAACAAAAAGAACGACTGAATTGAAAAGAAACCAAATACAACTCCGCCAATAATCGGCCCTAAAATATTTGATAAAGAAGCCGCCGTTTGATTTAAAGCACTCGCTTTTTGAATACGTCCTTCATCTACTAAACTCGGAATAGACGAAGTTAATGCAACGGAATAAAAACTTGCACAAATTGATAATAATGCTGCTGAAATATAAATAAAAAGAAGTGATGGTCCAAATATAGTAGCAAGAATAAACATACTAAGCATCGTTAAACTACTTAATAAATCAGTACCAATGACAAGCCATTTTCGATTGACGCGATCTGCTACAGCACCAGCAATTGGACCACAGATCATCCTTGGAAGTGATCCGCAAACGAGCGTAGTTGCAAACCCCATCCCTGAACCAGTAGTCTTTAATACGTATAACCCCATTGCGAACGTATAAATACCTGCGCCTAATAAAGACGTCATTTTTCCAATCATCATTAAAATGATGTTTCTCGTTGCAATCTTCATTCTTGAATCATGTTGTCCTATACTTATATCTCCCATTTTTGACTCTCTCCCCTTAAAAGTTAAATTGTGTTAAACTTATTATATAATCAATTTTCCGATTTCCACAACATAAAGTTAAATATAATTTAACTTTTTAAATATAAAGGAGCAATAATATGGCAACTCTCGGCGAAAAAATTAAAACATTAAGAAAAGAAAAAAATCTTACACAAACAGAGCTGGTAGGTTCGGAACTGACAAAAAGTATGCTTAGTCAAATTGAAAATGGAAAAGCTACACCTTCTATGAAAACATTACAATATATTGCTGAAAAACTTGAATGTGAAATGAGCTTTTTATTAGAAGAAGATGAAGGAGAAATTGTAGAACTCATTCAAAAAATGGAGCCATTAATAAAAGCAAATAAATGCGATGAAGTATACAAGACTTTACTACCTATCGTTCAAACAGAGCTACCTTCTACTTTAAATACAGCTCGCTTATATAAACAGTTCCTAACAGGAGCAGTTATTATGAACGATTATCATATTGAATATTACGTTGAAACTGCTGTTTCTATATTTGAAAAATATACTTTATATCGAGAAAGCACTGAAACGAAACTACTGTTTTACTATATGCTCTTCAAACGTAAAAAATATAAAGAATGTTTACAGATGATTGCTACAATTCGTGATGAATATAAAGCAAAGAATTTAGAAATGGATCTGATTACACATATACAACTATACTTAAAAGAAGCCATTATTTTACTCGCATACGGCAATTATGAAAAATGTGAAAAAGTCATTTTAGATGCACTTGCATTTTCAAAAAAGCATCAAGTGTATTATAAAACAGATGAATTTTACCGGATTTTATCTTACCAAAAAGTCATTACAGCTGATAAAGAACAATATTTATATTACATAAAAAAATCTGAGCAATTTGCCATTTTTACAGAAGATATTCTATCCATCGCAATTATTGATATTTTAAAAGCATACTATTACAACACAATTACTAATGAATATACAATCGCATTAAAACATCTAGAACAATTTCGAGAAAAACTAAAAGATGAACCAATCTTTCAAGACGATGGATTATATTATCTTGAAAAAGGAAAATCTTTGTATGGCTTAAAACGTTATAAGGAAGCTTTGGCAATATTAAAACACGCTACCATACCAGATTATATGAGTCATCCACTTGATCAATCGTGGGTATTAACAGCTGGGTCTTATCGTGCCCTTTGCTATATAGAACTTCAAGATAAAAAATCTGCCTTAAAAGAGGCAAAAGAAGCCGTTCAAGCAATAGATAGCTATCCTGATTCCATCTTCACTTCATTTATTAAAGAAATATTACAAATAATACAAAAACTTTAAGAATGTCTCTAAATGGTATATTATTCCTCTTTTTTAGCAAAGATAATAATGATGGGAGGAATATAAATGAATATACAACGTGCAATAGAGCTTTCTATGTCAGCAGAACAAGCCAATGTCAATTTTCAAGGCATGCCTGTTATGATTCAACACGTCGATGAAAGCAATGAAACCGCCCGCATATATGAAGTAAAAAACCCAGGACGCGAATTAACTGTTCCAGTTAATAGCTTAGAGGAAATATAAGAAATGCCACTTCTCTTTTGAAGTGGCATTTTTCTTCTTTCAGATTACTTATTATAAAGTTCTTCAATCCTTTATTTTACATGAGCTAAAAAAATAAGAATTTTCTACTTCTTTTCTTTTTGTGACCTGCTAAAATACAAACTATGGATTAATTATTTGTACTATACATTAAGGGGGAAAAATAATGGCATCTAATTTAGAAAAAAACAAGCCTTATTATGCAGTTATATTCACTTCTAATTTATCAAATAATACAACTGACTATAATACCGTTGCCGAAGAAATGGAGAAACTTGCAAAGCAACAATCTGGATTTTTAGGTGTAGAAAGTGCACGAGGTAATTCTGGACTCGGAATAACAATTTCTTATTGGGAATCACTTGATGCGATTGAAAATTGGAAGAAGAACACCTTACATAAAGAAGCGAAAAAAAGAGGTCGTGAGCAATGGTATGAAAACTTCCATCTGCGTATTTGCCTTGTTGAGAAAGAATTTAAGTTTCATAGAGGTAATTTATAACTATGAAGGAAAAATTAGCTCTCGTTATTGTTCATGAAATATATGGTGTGAACGACCATATGCATCACGTTACCCAGCACTTTACTTCATCTCATATAGATGTATTCTGTCCTAATCTTCTACAATCACAACACGCATTTCATTATCGTGATGAAGAAAAAGCATATGAACATTTTGTAAATCATATTGGATTTGATGATGGAAAAAAGCAAATTGAAGAATTCATTTCCCATCTTTCTAGTAGTTATACACATATTGGACTTATCGGCTTTAGTGTTGGAGCTACCATCTCATGGCTATGTAGTAACAATCCGAAAATAGATTTTATTATCGGATGTTACGGTTCTCGTATACGCGACTATGTTCACATAAAGCCTACATGCTCTACATTACTTATATTCCCTGAAAAAGAGGCTAGTTTTTCAGTATCCTCTTTAATTCACACATTGCAGCAACAAAAGAATCCTTTATTAGAAATAAAACAACTACACGGTGAACATGGATTTCTAAATCCGTACACTGAAAAATATAACGGGCACTCTACAAAACAAGCATACAATTTAATAGATTCATTTCTTGTAAAGTGAAACTTCAATCAGTGGGGGGGGTTCATCCCCCACCTAATCTCTTTTCTTACGTTGAGTTTTAAGGTGTGGGTCTTACTGCCCATACGTGATAAAAACAATCTTATACAGGAGACTCAAAATGACGCTGACATTACTCTTACTTGTTTTCATACTCATTGCCTTTATCTCAGCGCTAACTATCATTTTTATAACCGTAAAAAAAGGAGGATTTTTCAACCGCCCCTACTTACAATCTATTATCGTTTGCCTTTTATTTTTTACTAATTGGATCTTATATGTAATAACTTTTTATTCGTTACTTCCCGAGAAAATTAGTGAGTTCCTATTCCTACCCATTTGGTTTTTCCTTTGTATTTTAGGTTTTATAACTTTCTGGCGTGAATGGGGAAATAATCGTGTATTCTCCATATGTATCGGTTTTCTTTCCTTGACTAGTTTTTTATTTGGATTATTGTTGTTAGTTCTTTCCGGGATGTAATAGAAGAAGGAAGAAAAGCTAACGTTCAACTTTTCTTCCTTCTATGTTTACCTTTAGTTTTCACTGTCACTGATTCACAAGGTGTATAATATATTTGAGGTGTCGCCTTATCAACAAACATCATAAACGTAATAAAGCCGATAATAAAGAAAATAAATAACGTTAACAAAATTGCTCCTATCGTTAAAAGTATCATAACACCACCCCTATATTTTTCATGTTATTACACTTTTCGCTATGATATGAGTGTAATCCTTTTTAGAAAAGGAAACGTAACAAAATAATCACAATCACTCCCGTTAATACTGTACCTAATAAACTACGAGTATATATCGCTACAAGAAATGTTGGAATTGCTGCAATAAGATAATCCCACTGCATCGTTTCATGCATAAATAAAACTTGTGCTAAAAGCGCTGCTAATATCGCAATTGGTATGTAATTTAACCATTTTAAACCCCAGTCAGGAATTTGTAGTTTGCTAAATACGAGTAGAGGTAAAATACGTGGCACGATTGTAACAGCTCCTGCTGCTAGTAAAAGTAATAATACATCTAATCTCATTTCCATTTTTCAATCAACACTCCAATCGTCGCAGCTAGTAAGGTTGCGATAATAACCGCTATACTATCTGGCATAAATAGGTGTGAAACGTATGCGATAATAATTGCTACAATTGCAACACTTAAATGAATTGCTAGTTTCGGTTTACTACTTATGAGCTGAAGTACAAATAATCCGATAAACATTGCTGGTAATGCATAATCCATCCCGTATGTATGTGGATCTGGTATCCACTCACCAAATAGCCCGCCGATAATAGTAGCAAGAATCCAGTTTAAATAAGCCGTTACATTTAGCCCAATCATCCATCTTTCGCCTAAATATCCTTTTTGCGCTGCATGCTGCACTGCAACACCGAACGTTTCATCTGTAATTTGAGAACCGATTAGTAAGTTTTTAAATAGAGGCAGTTTCATAAAGTATGGTGCAAGTGCAGCACTCATAAGAAGGTGGCGCAAGTTAACAAAAAATACAGTAAAAATAATTGCGGAAGCAGGAGCACCGGCTGCATACATACCAGCTAATATAAATTGGGCAGAACCTGCATAAATTAAAGTGGACATAAACGCAATTTCAATGATGGAGAAACCAGCTGTTTTTGCAATTACACCAGCTGCTATACCGATGCTCAAGTAACCAAATACAGTTGGTAAACAATCTTTTACTCCTTGCTGAAATGTATCGTCACTCTGCAAAGCTACATGTGCCTGAGCTTTACTCATCTCTATCATCCTCCATTCCTTCTAAAGTTCGTTTTCCTGTTACGACATGAACTAAATCTATATTTTCACGCCATAACGTATCTAACTTATCAGCTCCAAATTCCTTTGTGATTTCTTCAACCATAATATCGTGCCGCACATACTCTGTAGCAACGAGAACTAGCGCTGGGTCATACGTTGTAACGGCCCATGAAGTGCTATCATTTGAGAAGTTCGCAATTAATACTTCCTCTCCATCACGAGCAATAACAGTTAAATGACCACCCATTCTCTTTTCAACAACGTGGGGCGTCATATAATTATGATGAAACGTCGCTCCTATTTTTGTTTCTGGAGCTCCAAATAAGATTGAAAATATATGTACGCCTTCCTCTTCCTTTTGATGAATGTATGGTTCAATTTCATGCACTTGTTCTTCCCATACAGAAACCCATAACTCTTCCTTAGCTCTACTAATTATATTGCATATTTCTTTCAAAACACGATCATTTGAACGAATATGCGAAATTACATCTATTTGTCGCTCTTGTTCTAAACAATTTAATTTCTCATCTAAAAATTCAAAGGACTTTTCAAAGTCTTTTCGCATTCGATTCATTAATTCGGTAGCTGGTACTGGTACATATTTAACTGGTTCAGAAGGTACAATATGCACCGCTCCTTTATCCATTAACTTACCGAGTACCTCGTAAATCATAGAACGAGGTACTCCTGTTTGTTTACTTACTTCATAGCCTGTTACTGGGGAATGTTTTAGTAGTCCAATATACGCTTTACATTCATACTGAGAAAATCCTAACTTTTGTAATTCCTTTATAATTTCATCCATCGGTAACCCCTCACAATCTAAATCGCTCTTACTTCAAAACGACGATTTTGCTTCCCTTTACTTTTTACTTTATCAATAACAAGTGTTCCTATTTCACTCGTATTTTTCACATGTGTGCCTCCACAAGCTTGTTCGTCTAAATTTTCAATTGTAACAATGCGGATTTCTTGGATAGTAGTTGGCAGGAGATTTATTGCTGTTTTAATCATTCCTACAGCATTTTCTGCTTCTTCGCGGCTCATATAACGAGTGGAAATTTCTTTATTTTGCTTAATAAGTTTATTCACTTCCTCAACAATTTCTTCTACTTCCACGCTCGATAACTCTTGTAACTCATTAAAGTCGATACGTGCTTTATCAGGATAAATTTGATTTCCGGTGCATAGAGCTCCATACTTTTCATAAACAACAGCTCCGATAAGATGCAGTAAAGAGTGATGACGCATTAAATTATGACGTCTTTCCCAATTTATCTCTAATTTAACTGGACCTAACTTTACTTGAGCTTCATCTTTTATATAGTGAACTATTTCTCCTTGCTCCTTCTTTACTTTTTCAACTTCAAATACAGACCCATCTTGTACAATGACACCCGTATCACATTCCTGTCCTCCACCAGTTGGATAAAAAACTGTTTCTTTTACAAATACTTTATTCCCTTCTACTCTTATCACTTCTGTTTCGCAACTCGTTTTGTATGCATCTTCTAAATATAATGCCGTTGTCATACTCTCACCTCTTTAGTAGTTATAGTTATACCTACTAATATAAAAAAGAAACTCCGTGAAGTCAATTGATAATTCTGAAATTTAAAATTAATAAAAGACTCCTTTATTCGGAGTCCACTATCTCAATATTTCATTCGCTTCTTTTTCATAAATTTTATCAAATGACGTCATAACGCGCTGTGATGCTTGAATCATCTTTTGATCTGTCATAAGATCTGCCATCTCTTTCGTCATATCTACATTTGAATTTTCTAGCATATGATTTTTTACTATTCCTGTTCCGTTCGGTAAATTAGCAATGTTTCCTTCTGCTAGTGTAAAGCTTTTGTTCTCTCTTTGCACAAGACGAGCATTCGTTTCGGCATCTACTGTTTTTGTTTGCAAACGAGCAATATTATTTTGTGTTACCTCATCATATAATGTACCATCTGCTTGTACAGCAACCTTTGCTCCTTCTGGAATACGAATACGCTCATTATTCTCTCCCATTACGAAAGCACCTGAAGATGTTTGTAAATATCGATCACTATTTAATGTGAAACTACCATCTCTCGTTAAAAACGTTTCATCATTTTTAGAAGTAACAAAAAATGATGTTGTGCCGGCCGCGCCGTCATCTAAAAAGAAATCTGTAGCGCTATTTGTCATTTGTATATTTCCTTGTACTAAATTCACATGCGTTGCAGCTGGTACTACAGCGTAATCAACCGAACCGATATTTGTTACCGCCCCATCTCCGCGGCGATATGTGTCTTGTACATCAAATACTTTAGACGTCATATTTTCTGCTTTAAATCCTGTCGTTTGAGCATTTGCAACGTTATTCGAATGAACATTAATGCGCTGCATGTAATTCATCATGCCCATAGAACCTATATAAAGACCGTTCATATTCGTTTGAATAAGGCAAGCGCCTTATTCTTCACCTCTTTTCTACGATGTTTGTAACATTTGTTTTGCTAAATGTTCAGCTGTAGCGATATGTATATTTTTCTTTATGTCTTGGCCATCTGTCATTAATACAATAGGAGCTGATGATACTGCTGGAATTTTCAACAATTCGCCACTACTTGCTGTTTCATCAAATTTCGTAAACACAATACCATCTATATGAATATCTTTAAAGTTTGTAATAATTTCAATCATATCTTTACTTTTCATTGAAGCTGATAACGTTAAACAAATATAATCTGGTTCTACTTGTCCCATCGTTTCAATCATTTCTTCCACTGTTTCTGACGTACGATAATTTTTCCCTGCTGTATCAATTAAAATATAATCGACGCGTGCTTCTTCTTTAAAATACGTAAGCGCTCTTGTCATTGCAGCTTCATCACGCACAGCAATTACTTCAGATCCAATTGTCTTTACGTTATCTTGCAATTGCTGCACTGTCCCTATGCGCGAATGATCGGTCGTTATAAAACCAACTGTTTTTTTCTTACCGTGAAATTGCCATGCCATTTTCGCAAGTGTCGTCGTTTTACCAACGCCAGTTGGACCTATTAATGCAATTGTTTGTACTTCTTTTTCAAAGACGTTTTCCGTATTAAAATGAGATTTCATATCTTCCAATATGTACCTGATAACTTCTTCTTCCGTAATCATCGTTGCATTTTCAAACTTTATTTTTAACTTTTCAGCATATGCATGAATGAAATATTGTTCCACATCGTTTTGTTCTAGCATCCGAATTACTTTTTGAATAATAAACGGTACAGATTCTTGATTTTCTTTCTTTGGAGCTACTTCTTCTTTCTTTACTGGAACGACTTGTTTCACAACTTTTTTCTTTTTCGTTACTTCCGTTTCTTTCATCGGTTTCACAACGACGATTCCTTTTTCAAACAGCTTTAATAGTTTCTCTTTTTTTCTTGCCCATTCTTCACTATTTCCTGTTTGCATCGCCGCGTATGACATAGAAGTCGTTACGTTTTCTAAATTGTGCAGTACTGATTGAATTCCATTCGCCTTCACAATTTGTTCTGAAGGATCATTCACAACATCCATTAATTGTTCATGAAATTGAGCTGTACCTTCATTCACTTCTTCCTGTTTTTCTTCTGGAAATGCAACTAACATTTCATAATCCTTTTTCCAAAAAAACGGTATATTTCGTTTTACACTTTCATCGACAACGTAATAATAATCTGTACCATATTGGTCAAATAACTTTCGATACAATTCATTTTTCGAAGCTGCTTTTATTCGCATTAACGCTTCTTTCTTTTCTGTACTTTCCATTACTTCACCCCCTACTATTCAATATAGGCAATTTGATCCACAACAATTTCTGGTGCTAATTCACTAATACAAAGTACTTGTGCTTCCACTTGATAACGTTCTAGCAGTCTTACAATCGCAAATCTAAAATCTTTTCTACGTGTTAATAACACTGGTTCTCTTCCCATTAAACGTGCTTGCTTAAAGACGCGCTGCACTTGCTCAACGACACGTGTTTCTAAATCTAAATCCCAGTTTAATAAGTAACCTTGATATGAATTATTCACAACATCCGCATCTAACTCGATTGAATCAGAGAAGAGCGCTGCATATATTTTTCCGTCCGGATTTTTCGCATTTTCACAAATAACTTTTGAAATACATTCACGAACAAATGATGTTACACCATCCACGTGGTTTTGATAAATTTCTTTGCCGTCAATAATACCTTCAATAATTGTTGGTAAATCACGAATAGAAATACCTTCTTTTAGAAGTTGTTTAATAACATTTTGAACAAGTGATAAATCAATTTCTTTTTTCTTAATCTCTTCTAATAGAACGCCATTATCATTTTCAAGCGAGTTAATTAAGTCTTTTACATGTTGGCGCTGAATTAATTCATGAAGATTACGTCTAACGACAACATCTAAATGTGTAATTAATATGCTAAGTGGCTCTAACACTTGATAGCCTTTCATTTGTGCATCTTGCACCATATGCTCTAAAATCCAATATCCATCTTCACCGAAAATTGGATCTTTCGCTGGCTCTGCATCTAAATCAGCCATTACATTCGGTGTTTTCAGTGCTAATAAATAACCTGATTTTAAAACACCTTCAGCCGCCTTCGCACCTTTAATTCGAATAATGTAACGTCCGCGTGGTCTAAAGCTCGTATTATCTTTAAAGTTAATTCCAGGAACGTTAATACCGAGGTCAGTAATAATTGACTTCCTCATAAGAACAACTTTATCACGAGCTGTTTCCCCGTTAATTTTCTGCTTTACAAGTGCTGCTAAATCTAAACCGAGTTCTACTATAATTGGATATTTATCCGTAAATACTCCAAATGAATCTTCTACTTGTTGCAGTTGCTCATCTTCGCCTTGGATCATTTCTATTTCTTTTTGAAGCTCGTCTTCTTTTTCTTTCTTTATTCGATTTTTATTACGAATTCCTAAGAAGATAATTGTTCCGCCAACGAGTGCGAATGGTAGAAACGGTAGCGGAGTAAAAATACCCATTGCGATAAATAAACCACCGAGCGCATATACAACGACTTCATGCGCTAATAACTCTTTAAAGATACCTTCTGTTACTGTATCTGGTGAGCCGTCAAATACACGAGTTACGATAATACCTGTTGAAATTGCAAGCATTAGCGATCCAATTTGGTTTACGATTCCGTCACCGACAGTTAGCTGCGTGTAATGAAGAGCCGCATCTGCAAAGCTCATCCCTTGCTGCATCATTCCGACAATTAAACCGAAAATAATGTTTACGAATAAAATGACAATCCCGAAAATAACGTCCCCTTTAATGAACTTTCCGGCACCATCCATCGCTCCATAAAACTCTGTTTCCATATTTAATTTTTTTCGTTTTGCTTGTGCATCTTTTTCTGAAATAATACGCTGGTTTAAATCAGCATCGATAGACATTTGTTTCCCTGGTAAAGAATCAAGTGTAAAACGAGCTGCTACTTCAGCTGTACGAGACGCACCGTTTGCAACAATAAACTGGAATATGATTAATACTGTAAAAATAACGATACCAATTAATAAGTTTCCGCCAATTACGAACTGGCCGAACTCTTCAATAACATGACCTGCATTTCCATCTGTCAAAATCGCTCGCGTCGTCGAAACGTTAATCGATACGCGGAAAATCCCGATTAATAACAACATCGTTGGAAATGACTTTAATTCATCCCACTCGTTAATACTTGTCGCTCGCATATAAATAAGCACTGACATACTTAGTAGAAAAACGATAATGATATCAAGTATAAATGGTGGAAGTGGAATTAAGAGCGCCACTACGAATGACGCTGCTAAAAAGATAGAAAAATAGGTTCTTGCAGACTCTATCTTAAACAAAGAGATCTCCTCCAAACGCGCTATTATACTTCAAGTTCGTTCGTCTGAATTAAATAGCGCATAACTTCAATTACAGCTACGTATAAATCTTCTGGAATCGTCTCATCTTCCTCGACTTGATAATATAAAGAACGAGCAAGCGGACGGTTTTCCACCATTGGTATTTCTTGTTCACGGGCAAGCGTTCGTATATATAACGCGAGCTCATCTTCCCCTTTTGCAACGACAATTGGTGCTGCATCAACGTGTTTATTGTAACGAAGTACGACCGAAATATGAGTCGGGTTGTTTACAATAAACGTTGCGCCATCCATCTTCTTCGCAATTGTTCCTTGCAAGATTGCATGCATAAAGTTTTTTCGTTTCCCTTTTACTTGCGGGTCCCCTTCATTATCTTTATGCTCTTGTTTCACTTCTTCTTTTTTCATCTTAATATCTTGCTCGTACTCCCATTTTTGATAAATGAAATCAATAATAGAAAGAACGATTAAAATAATTAAAATTGCTAAGAAAATAAATTTAATTTGCCTAATAATTTCAGTAAGTGACGCAGTCCAGTTAAATCCAATCATGCTCACGATTTTCTCTAAATTCTTTTTAAAAAGAACGTAAGCGACGTAACCGATTAATCCCATATAAAACAGTGATTTCAAAATATCTACTAAGCTTTTACGACTAAACAGTCTCGTAAAATAGTTTTTCGGATTAATTCGTGACGCTTTCGGCTTAATAACTTTAGAAGAAAATAGGAAGCCGACTTGAATCATATAATTGAATAAATGAAAAGCGTATACGAGTATTAATATTGGAGCCGATACTTTTAGTAATAAAATCCCCATTAAATAAAAATACTCGGTTGAATCTGTATTTTTTCCAATTTGATTAAACAGCACCGATACGGAATTCGCAATCTCAAACCCTAGCCAATCTCCGAAGAAATAAACGACAACTGCTAATACGAGAATGGAAAATAAATTATTTAAATCTTTACTCCGGGCAATATTCCCTTCTTCACGCGATTTTTTACGCTTCTGCGGGGTGGCCTTTTCTGTTTTATTATCCTTTGCCATGCGCGTCCCCCTACTTCGTTAAGAAAAAGTTAAATAGTTTCGTATACTCTTCAAGTAATACATCCGTCATATTTTTAAACACATAACCGAGCATCGGTACACTCATCGCAATAAACAAAATACCGCACGTAATTTTAATTACGTATGCATTCATAAAAACGTTTAATTGCGGAGCGTTTTTTGCAATTAAAATAAGAACAAAGTTAATAATGAATAAACTTCCCATGAGCGGAAGAGCAATTTCAACCGCTGATGTGATCGCAAATAATAGCGTTGCGAGTAGACTATCTAAAAAACTAGTCGTCAGCAATTTTGAAATCGCCTCTGTATATTGAAACGACTTTAAAATCGTGGCAACGAAATAATTAATGCCGCCAAGTGAAATAAAAATAATGAGAAAAAATATATCAAAAATGGTTGATAGTAAAGTAGACTGTGAGCCCGCATTTACATCAAACAAACTTGCTTGTGATAAACCGATATCAAAGTCTAAAATATGCCCGGCCATTTTTGGAATGTTCCACAGCATTTCTACAATTTTTGAAAGTGATAATCCAATTACAATTTGCGTTCCTGCATAAGCTGCAACGTCCCAAACTGTCTTGATGTGAGAGACATCCACTTGATCAGCCACTGTAATTGAAAAAGCAAGTCCAACTGTAACCTTCGCCATTGCTGGAATAGATCGTCCTGAGAAAAACGGTAAAAAATATAAAAATGAAGTAATGCGGCAAAACGCAAAAAACGTTGCCGCCCATAATTCCATATTCATTTCAGTTCACCTATCTTAGTACGAACGCAATAGCGATGGGATTTTATCAAATAAATCTAAAATAAGTGTCGTTAACTCTTGGAACATCCACGGACCTAAAATGATAATAACGAGGACAATACTCGCCATTTTCGGTAAAAACGTCAGCGTTTGCTCTTGAATTTGCATCATTGCCATAATAACCGCGATAATAATAACGACAATCAGACTTACAACGGCAATCGGCATTAAAATCATAACCCCTTTATAAAAAAAGGTTTGGAAAATATCTATAATTGGTGACGTATTCATTTATATGACTCCTATCACATAGCATCCAGCGCTTCAGGCGACCGTCTTAAACATAATATCGACGATTTTTGTATATCCACCTAAATATACGAAAACGAGTATTTTAAACGGTAAACTTAAAATCATCGGCGGTACCATCATCATCCCGAGGTACATTAAAAGTGTACTAATAATCAAATCTATAAATACAAACGCTAAATAAATGAACATCCCTGTAAGTAACCCTTTTTGAATTTGCGTTAACGTAAAGGATGGTACGAGTGTAAATAAGGAAAGATCCTTTAAATCTTTCGGCAACTCTTCTCCGCGTACTTTCAGCATCATTTTTAAATCATGCTTATACGTATGCTTTGACATATATTCTTTCATAATAGGAGCTGTCGTTTCCGCAGCTTGACTTACTGTTATTTTCTCTTTCGTCATCGGATCCCACACATCACTCTTCAGTTGCCCGAGTACAGGCTGCATCGTAAAGAGTGATAAAAATAATGCAAGTCCAACAAGCACTTGGTTTGGTGGTAAATTCATTACCCCAAGTCCTTGACGTGTAATCCCTAGAACGATCATAAAATAAGTAAAATGTGTAAATAATAGAACGATAGAAGAAGATAATGATAAAAGGGTAACGAGCGCAAATAGTTGTACACTTGAATTACTCGTAAACTCTTTTCCATTTTCGAAATTAATAAAACCGTTCGGGGCTGCATACGCTGGATTTACAAAAATAATTGAAAAAACGATAGAAAATACGAAAATAACGGCTAATAATGATAACTGTTTCTTTATTCTCATGATGGATCCTCTACTTTTTTCGTTTCACTCTTCACCGCGTCTTCTAGTGCTTGTTGAAACTGATTTCCTGTTCCGGTTAATTGCACAGACTGCACACCGTTATTACTAATAACAGTGAACACTTGCTTTCCGTCTACTTCAAATAAAAAGGCACTCGTTTGATGATTTAAATAAACGCCGTCTTTTACTTGAATATGGCCATTTTCACCCTGCTTAAAAAACTGCTGTTTGCGCGTCTTTTTCGTCATATAATATGCACCGTAACCGAGCGCACCAAACAGTAAAACGACTTGAAATAAGGTCGTCATATACGACATATGACTCCTCCTCTACTCTTTATCTTGCATTTGACTTTGCGCTTTCATAAGCGCCGCTTGTTTCTTATCAGCTTCAATTTCAGAAATGATAATACCGAATTTCTCGTCCATTACGATTGCTTCACCGATGCCGACTTTCATATTACTTAAATACACATCTACTTTATGTCCTAAGTTTTTCTCTACTTCCAGAACATCGCCAACTTTTAACTGCTTTACATCACCAAGTGTAATAGATGACTTTCCAAGCTTTACACCAAGTTCAATCGAAATATCTGAAACAGTATCAATATGTGCTTTACCTGCTTCATTTCGCTTTCCTGCAAAATCTTCTAATCCCATTAATGACACGGGAGATACTTCATGCTTCATATGGATCCTCCTACTCTACAAAACTTTTAAATAGGAGCGCCTTACGCGTTCCATCTTTTCCAATAAAACAATTAAATTTATGCTTTCCATCTACATAACCAAGTAATTCATCCGAAACTTTCGTATGAAGCGGAATAATATCGCCTTCTTCAATTTGTTCAATCTCACTCATTGTCATTTTCTGCTCACCAATTGCAACGTGAACAGGTTTGTACACTTGATTTACTTTCATTTCCACTTCAGACGTATACTTTTTACGCTTGTCTGAAGAATGTTCGACAATATTTTCAGACGTTAACTTATCCATAATTTCTTCAACAGATAAGAATGGAATTCCGATACGCACCGTCGTATTCCAAAAATCTGTTTTCATATTTACGTTAAGTAATGAAATGATATCGCTCGCTGTCGTAATCTTTAATGCATTCGGATCTGTTTCCGTCGTTACAAATTTCGGTTCAATCGCAACAACACTTTCAAATGATTGCTCTAAATTTTTACAAAGAAGCAAGAATATATTATCAAGCGTTAAAAACTCAAACGCTGTTAACGGTCTGCGCATCGTAAAGTTACGCTTACTATCTCCGCCAAGCCAACATTCATGAATATAAATAACGAATGCTAAATCAATCTCAATAACAATTTCTCCAAGCTCTGGTAAACCGAGATCAATTACGCAATATAAATAATAATCTTTCGGCATTTTCTCCACATATTCACTCGTAAATGGAACTTGCTCAACTGTTGAAGGCTCTAGTTCAATTGGAATACGCATACGCGCTGATAACGTCTGTGACGTCTGTTTTCCAAAAGTAGAAGCAATCGCTTGCAAACTACGTAAATGCTCAACACCGAACTTCTCTGGTCTATTAAAATCATACTCTTGAAATTTCTCTTGCTTTCCTGCTTCTTGTGCGAAAGCTGGCATTTCCTCGCCTTCATTTACCGCCTTCAGCAGGGCATCAATTTGCTCTTGGCTTAATTTTTCGCCACTCATGACAATCCCCTTCCCTACCTTTTCAATTCAACGATTTCAACGTACATTTTTCCATTCTTCGTTAAAATCTTTCCGGTTCCAATCTCTTCATTCTCAAGCATAAGACGCACCGTATTTTTCGTTGAATTTTCAAGACGATACAATGTACCTTTCGTAATATGAAGCAGATCTTCAATTTTCTTTTTCGTATTTCCGATTTCAAAATAAATTGTTAACGGAATATCATCTTGTAATTTCAAATCTAGCCAACTCCCATATCATGTTCACGAAAATTTCATGTTCTCTCTATATATGAAACTTCTTATTTTGAAACGTCGATATTTAATATTTTTTTAATATATCCTTGCGTTTCTTTAAATGGCGGTACGCCTCCGTACTTTCTCACATTACCAGGACCAGCATTGTAAGAAGCAAGTGCCAATACTAAGTCACCGTTATTTTTCTTTAAATAACCACTTAACTCTTTCACGCCACCTTCAATACTTTCAGCTGGTGAAAAGGGATTCTTCACACCCATCTCCTTCACATTCGCTGGCATAAGCTGCATAAGACCCATCGCACCGGCATGTGATACCGTTTTCGGATTAAAATTAGACTCTACTTCAATCATTTTTTGAATTAACGTTTTTGGAATTCCGTATGTACGACTTACACGATCAATAATATCCTCATACTTGCCTTCATTGGAAGAACGTATTTTTTGAATATTATACTTCTTCGTTAATTCCCACGTATCAGCAGCCTCATTTTTCGTTTCTGGGAAACGTCGTTCAAACTCTTTTTGCGCAACTTGCACTTCATCTGCTTTCTTCGTTTCAACCTTTTCTTCAGGCTTACTCACTTCATCTACTTTTTTCGTTTCACCCTTTTCTTCGGGCTTACTCGCTTCATCTACTTTATTAATAGATTGTTCCGGCTTATTAACAACCGTTTCTATTTTCGTAGATTGTTCCGGCTGACTCATATCTTCTATTTTTGCCGGCTGCGTAGTAGCCTTCGTCTCCCTCGCAGGTTCACTCTGCAACTTCTCTTGAAAACGACTACTAACAAATGCTTGTGGACTACTTAGCTTTTGCTGAATTTGTCCTTTTTTATATGCAAGCACTTCTTTTACTATATTTCCAACTAACATAATATCACCTTTTCGGTAAACAAAGATAATCTAATATTAGAGTTTTTTTTAAAAGTTTGCAATAATCCTTTTGATAATATTGTAATAAAAAAATGAACAAATAGGAAATTATCATTTTTTTATATTCATTAATTACAATTATTCGTTGACACGATATATACCAAGGATTACAATTAATCTCGAAATTGATTTTTTTGCATATTTACGTTTAACAATTAACAGAAAAATCAATATAAAAAAATGGGGGTTTCTTAACATGAGAATTAATACAAACATTAACAGCATGCGTACGCAAGAGTACATGCGACAAAACCAAGACAAAATGAATACTGCGATGAATCGTTTATCTAGCGGTAAATCTATTAACAGTGCAGCTGACGATGCGGCTGGTTTAGCTATCGCTACTCGTATGCGTGCAAAAGAAGGCGGATTAAACGTCGGAGCTCGTAACACGCAAGACGCTATGTCTGCTTTACGTACTGGTGACGCTGCTTTAGGCTCAATTTCTAACATCTTACTTCGTATGCGTGATCTTGCTACACAAGCTGCTAGTGGTACGAATAACGTTAAAGACTCGGCTTCTTTAAACAAAGAGTACCAACAATTAGCAAAGGAAATTGACCATATTGCTGAAAAAACTAACTTTAACGGTAATTCATTCTTAAACCAAGCTGGTGGTGGTACAGATATTAAGATTCAACTTTCTGACGCTGCAAACGATACACTTGATATTACAGCTATTAATGCAAAGGCAGATACATTACTTGGAGCGGCCGTTGGAACTTTAACTGGTGCTGATACAGCAGCTGCTGTAACTGCAGCAACAACTGAAATGGGTAAAATTGATACCGCTATTCAAGCTGTCGCTGACGCCCGAGCAACTTTCGGTTCTCAATTAAATCGTTTAGACCATAACTTAAACAACGTAACTAGCCAAGCTACTAACATGGCTTCTGCTGCTTCTCAAATCGAAGACGCTGACATGGCAAAAGAAATGTCTGAAATGACTAAGTTCAAAATCTTGAACGAAGCTGGTATCAGCATGCTTTCTCAAGCTAACCAAACACCACAAATGGTTTCTAAATTATTACAATAATCCATTTGATTATATAAATCTCTTTGTAATCAAAGAGATTTATATATAACTAAAAATTCAAGATAAAAAATGGAGGTTCTTTATATGAGAATTAATACAAACATTAACAGCATGCGTACGCAAGAGTACATGCGACAAAACCAAGACAAAATGAATACTGCG
>NZ_JBNRIL010000001.1:2012321-2460118 GCF_053557995.1 Bacillus sp. XB1
CTTTACGTACTGGTGACGCTGCTTTAGGCTCAATTTCTAACATCTTACTTCGTATGCGTGATCTTGCTACACAAGCTGCTAGTGGTACGAATAACGCAAAAGATACAGCTTCTTTAAATAAAGAGTATGAACAATTAAAAGGTGAAATTGATCATATCGCTGGAAAAACTAACTTTAACGGCAATGCATTCCTAGACAAAGCTGATCCTACTAATCCAGGTAAAGATATTACGATTCAACTTTCTGATGCGGCAAACGATACACTTGTTATTGAAGCTATCGATACAAAGGCACTTACAAGTGCAACCTTATTAACTTTAGCAGACGTAGCTGGTGCAACAACTGAAATGGGTAAAATTGATACTGCTATTCAAGCTGTCGCTGACGCCCGAGCAACTTTCGGTTCTCAATTAAATCGTTTAGACCATAACTTAAACAACGTAACTAGCCAAGCTACTAACATGGCTTCTGCTGCTTCTCAAATCGAAGACGCTGACATGGCAAAAGAAATGTCTGAAATGACTAAGTTCAAAATCTTGAACGAAGCTGGTATCAGCATGCTTTCTCAAGCAAACCAAACTCCACAAATGGTTTCTAAATTATTACAATAATCCATTTGATTACAAAGAGATTTATATATAACTAAAAATTCAAGATAAAAAAATGGAGGTTCTTTATATGAGAATTAATACAAATATTAACAGTATGCGTACGCAAGAGTACATGCGACAAAATCAAGACAAAATGAACACTGCAATGAATCGTTTATCTAGCGGTAAATCTATTAACAGTGCGGCTGACGATGCGGCTGGATTAGCTATCGCTACTCGTATGCGTGCGAAAGAAGGCGGATTAAACGTCGGAGCTCGTAACACGCAAGACGCTATGTCTGCTTTACGTACTGGTGACGCTGCTTTAGGCTCAATTTCTAACATCTTACTTCGTATGCGTGATCTTGCTACACAAGCTGCTAGTGGTACGAATAATCTTAAGGACTCAGCTTCTCTAAACAAAGAGTACAAACAATTAGCTGAGGAAATTGACCATATTGCTGAAAAAACTAACTTTAACGGTAATTCATTCTTAAACCAAGCTGGTGGTGGTACAGATATTAAGATTCAACTTTCTGACGCTGCAAATGATACACTTGATATTACAGCTATTAATGCAAAGGCAGCTACATTACTTGGAGCGGCTGTTGGAACTTTAACAGACGCTGCTGATCCAGCAGCTGCTATTACTGCAGCAACAGCAGAAATGGAAAAAATCGACACAGCTATCCAAGCTGTCGCTGATGCTCGAGCAACTTTCGGTTCTCAATTAAACCGTTTAGACCATAACTTAAACAACGTAACAAGCCAAGCTACTAACATGGCTTCAGCTGCTTCTCAAATCGAAGACGCTGACATGGCGAAAGAAATGTCTGAAATGACTAAGTTCAAAATCTTGAATGAAGCTGGTATCAGCATGCTTTCTCAAGCAAACCAAACTCCACAAATGGTTTCTAAATTATTACAATAAGCCATTTGAGTTAGTTTCCTGAATAAACCTCTCTGCTTGCGGAGAGGTTTATTTTTTATAAAAACTTCTTTTTTTTGATGGAAGAGAGCATCTGCGGTGCATAGAAGCGGTTAGTGCTTATCTTGATCCCCTCTTATGCTAAAACACAAATAGCAAATAAGCATAAGCCTTTTTATCTTTTCATGACCTTTTATTAGCTTTAGAACACTGACTATATCAATCTATAAGGAGTGTCTATTATGCGTATTGGTACGAATGTTTTAAGTATGAATGCTAGGCAGTCGTTGTATGAGAATGAGAAATGTATGAATGTGTCAATGGAGCATTTGGCGACTGGTAAGAAGTTAAACTATGCTTCTGATAATCCCGCTAATATTGCAATTGTGACTCGAATGCATGTGAGAGCAAGTGGTATGCGCGTGGCGATTCGTAATAATAAGGATGCGATATCAATGCTTCGCACGGCAGAAGCTGCCCTTCAAACTGTGACGAATATTTTGCAGCATATGCGTGATTTAGCTGTTCAATCCTCAAACGGTACAAATTCAAATGAAAATCGTAATTCGCTGAATAAAGAGTTTCAGTCTTTAACAGAAGAAATTGGCTATATTGTCGAGACGACTGAGTTTAATGATTTATCCGTATTTGACGGTCAAAACCGTCCTATTACATTAGACGATATCGGTCATACGGTACATATGACGAAACAAATTCCCCCTTCCCCTACACAACATGACATCAAGATTTCAACAGAACAAGAAGCAAGAGCAGCGATCCTTAAAATTGAAGATGCTTTGCAAAGTGTGTCACTTCATCGTGCCGACCTTGGTGCTATGATAAATCGTTTACAATTTAATATTGAAAATTTAAATAGTCAAAGTATGGCGTTAACAGATGCTGCATCTCGAATTGAAGATGCAGACATGGCGCAGGAGATGAGTGATTTTTTAAAGTTCAAATTATTGACTGAAGTTGCACTTAGTATGGTTTCACAAGCGAACCAAATTCCGCAAATGGTCTCTAAACTACTACAATCATAAAAATGAATCTTCCATCTTTGAAACGATTCCATACAAAACAAAAGGGAAATACATATAAACTATGTATCTCCCTTTTATTTTGTACCCAAATTTTATTACTGTGTTACCGTCATAACTTGTCCGCTACGGTCAACCATTATTTTCATTTTTCCGTCTTGTGCATTATATAGCCCAAGTTTATGTAATTCCATTTTACAATCTTGTACGAAAGTTGGTAATTTACGAATTTGATCGATATCAGAACTTGTAATGAAATGAATTAAAAGCTGCGTCATACCTTTAATATCTTGTACAAGCTCTTCTTTCTCTCCTTTTAGCCTTTCATTTTCTAGTTGTAACGACTGCAATTCACCTTCTAGACTACGTGTATTCTTTGCTTCTCTAGAACGCCCTGCTGCCATGCTAGAAAGCTTATAAATACCTTCCATAAACTGATGTAGTTCGTCTTCTTTCCTTTCACTACATTGATTAATTGTTTCAAAGTTATCAACGATACCAGATATAACTGTTACAAGATTTTTTTCATCCTCTTTATGCTGAATTTCACCTTTTAATTCGTACTCGTTTTCTTGTTTTCTTGCAACGATTGTCTCTTTTACTGGTATATATTTTCGCTTTCGTCCTGGTTTTTGTTTTTCAATATTTTCAAACGGTATTTCACGTTTTTTCAATTTATAATACGTATTTTGCAATTGACTTTCTGTTTTTGGAAAAAGATTTAGTTCATTTTTACTTACGTATTTTGAAATATTTAAAATGTTTAAACCGTGACGTTGACAAAATTGATACACTTCATACAGTAGCTCTAGTTCAGACTTCAGCCATGTAATTGCTGATTTTTCATATGCTCGCATCCCGCCATTTTTTTCTATATCTATTTGAAATAATACCATTCTATTATGTAAATCAACTAATTCTTCATACTTTACTTGGAATTCTTTTTCTATTTTTTTAAATTCCACCTCTAGTTGCATATCGTTCATTTTATTATTTGACATGTTTTGCAAAAGACCTAATACATTAATTGCTGTGTGGTGATACATAATCTGTGCCACTCCCCCTCATCCTTTCACAATTCTCATCTGACTCCCATGTCTTTTAAGAAAATAGCAATTTTTACATATCCATATTATAACAGTTCGAAATTATCTGTCAAATAATAAACATACAAAAATGTATAGAAAGTATAAAAATTTGGAAAATGTTTTTTTATTAATATGCAAAATTGCATATTAATTACATTTAATTATATTATATGGTATTTTGAATGTTTTTTCACCGAAAAAATTTGCGTTACCACGAAATATTACTAAAATAACAATCGAAAATACGTTTGCTTATATTTTTAAATCAAAAATCTCTAAATAAAGATTATTCACACATACAGCGACAAACACCCAAGAAACCTTTCATTTTTCTACCAGCTTAAAGTATAGAATACTAAAAAGGAATTAGCCATATGTAGCATTGGCTAATTCCTTCCTCTCTCTAACAGAATAGAGTTATAAACCCTGTCTTCAAATCCTCAATCAAAGTCTCACTTCTTCTTACCTAAAACTACTTCATACCTCTGAACTCACATCGCATGAGACTCTATTAAGCACTGAAAACTTCCTTACATAAGTAGTTCCTCTATTCCTACTAAATAGAAAAATGTTATACGCCAGCTCTTCTACTTACCTATAACCACTCCATATCTCTGGTCTCAACATCGCATAGGGCTCTATTAAGCACTGACCGCTCAACACTTAGCTAGAGCTTCTATTCCGGCTAAATAGAAGCTTTTAAAGCACTAACTTATCAACTAAACCAATTAGCTCTTGAATATCTGGCTTACTTACTTGAGCATTTGCTCCTACAGCTTCACCTTTATGGAATAATTCATTTGTAATTAATGAAGAGAAAATAATGACTGGTAAACGATTCATTACTTCACTATCCTTAACCACTTTCGTTAAATGATGTCCATCCATTTTTGGCATTTCAATATCCGTAATTAGCAAGTGAATATGTTCAAACATTTTTTCGCCTTGCTCTTTCGCTAATTTTTCAATTTGCGCTAACGCTTCTGCACCATTGCTGAAGAAGTTCATTTTCGTATATCCAGCTGATGATAATGTTTCTTCTAATATTTGGCGAAGCATTGCTGAATCTTCTGCAATATAAATTACTTTTTCAGCTCGATCTGTTTTTTGTTCTAACCCTGCAATTGATTTATTATCATAACCAGTGCCGCTAATTTCACATACAATTTTTTCATAATCTAATAGTAAGATGATTTTGCCATCTAGTTTTACAATACCAGATGTCGTTTCTTCTAGTCCCATAGATAATGAAGCTGGTTCATCAATTTGTTCCCACGAAATACGTTGAATACGATGTACTTCATCCACGCGGAAAATAACTTTCATTTGGTTTAATTCTGAGATGATAAATTTCGTTTGATCAAGTGGCTTTGTTGACTTTAAATTAAGAGCCATTGCCAAGTTAATAACAGGTAAAATTTCACCACGTACTTGAACAACACCTTCAACTGCATGATGAGATTCTGGCACAGTTGTAACAGGGAATGGATTAATGATTTCACGTACTTTCATTACATTAATACTAAATAGGTTTTCACCAACAGTGTACGTAACAATCTCTAATTCATTTGTTCCGCTTTCTAATAAAATACTTTGTGCTTGTGACATAAAGGTGTCGCTCCCCTTCCATTAATTCCGTATATCTAATTATTAAGCTTTATAAAAGAGAAAAAGTCAACTACCTATATAAAAAATATAGATAGTCGATCGATTCATTTTATTAAAAAACAATTAATCTTGTATAAACGAAGCAAGTGCTTCTAATAACACTTCTTGCGCCCCTACAATTTCTGTCGGCATTGCTTCCCATTTTTTCGAAAGCTCCGTCTCTACTCTTATTCTCAGCTCAGAATTCATTTCTGCTAACACATATTCTTTCGTTGCTATATCAACATCAAGTAGCGCAAGTGCATATAATTCCGGGTCATTTATTTTTTCGAATAATCGCTTTAATACTACCGGTGCTATATGTTTTAATTTTTCAATATGAATTTCCTTATCCGAAAATAGTAACTCATATTGAATAAACGTAACATTTTCTTTAATCACTTTAAAATAGCAATTATTTTTTTTATCATTTACAAAATAACCATTTGGATCTGCGATAATACTTTCTACTTTACGAATTAAATCTGGCAAACTATTCGCCCCCATTACAGTCCGCTGCTCAACCTCACTCGGCGAAATGAATGTAACGCGATACTTATTTTGCGCCATCCTCCTCACCTCTCCTTTTATAAAAATCTATCATCACAAACATATAAAATGAAACTAGCATACTCTCATTTCATTGCCCTATTGTCACAACTCACAGACTATAAAAAAGTACTGGCTTGCTATAAAGAGATTATTGTTCAACCATTCCAGTACATTTCTATAGTTCTCTTCTTACAGCTCCGAGCCACCTAAGACTAAAAACACTTTTAAGCGCCTTTAAGCAACTCAATATTGTTGAACCAAAACGCAATTTGCTGATCTGTAATGCCTGATAATGTAACAAAAAACTCACGGCACTTCATCTCGTCCTTAAACAGTTGATACTTCCATGCGCCATCATTACCAACACTGACGAAATAAAACTCATGAATACGACCAATAATCGCTTTCTTTTCAGCAAATGAATACGGGGGCACTTGCTTAATTTCAAATTGATCTGGTAAATATACATGCTCTTCTCGTTCCATTTTTAGCACTTGCTCAGCAAGTTCACGTTTATTTTCGAAAAATGGCAATTGTAAAATTCGTTCTTGTCTTGTCATACGAATAAAAACCCTTTCTACTACATTACGATCTTTCTTTATAATACATTATCGAATTAAGTTTACAACTTCATTTAATACTTCATCTGACACTTTAATTACTTTCGCATTTCCTTGGAATCCACGTTGATATAACATTAAGTCAACGAATTCTACAGATAAATCTACGTTTGAACTTTCTTTTGCTGAACCTCTTACATTACCTGCACCATTCTCACCTGCAACACCTATCCCTGGAATCCCCGCTGATGGTGTGGCAATGTAATTGCCATTCCCAGTTTTCATTAATCCACCTGAATTAGGGAATGTAGCTACAGCTAGTTGTCCTACAACCTTCATACTACCATCCGAATATCTCATCATAACGAAACCACCGTCAGAAATTGAATAGTCATTTGCAATTGCAGCTGGACGCCCCGTTACTTCTGTTGTAGAAATAGTTTTCCCTGTCGGATAATTTGTTAAACCACTTAAGTCCAGTGTCAGTCCCTTACCAAAAGGAATTTTAACCGTTCCACCTTTAGTAATTTCACCAGTTACTGGATTTTTTTGTACAGCTTCATCTGTCTCCTTTAGATTTCCTAATGTATCAAATTTAAGATTTTTTTCGCCCGTCATGCCTTCAACAGGCTTAAACTCTTTTTCGTTTTTAGAATCATTTCTTACAGAAACTGTATATGTATATTCACCTGGCACAGGCTTTTCAACTTCTTTACCATCTACAGTCTCTTTTGTAGTCTTTTGTTTAATATTTACACGTAACGTTAACGAGTTCCCTTCCTCATCAAAAACTGTGAATTCGTGAGATAATGCATTTTGATTTCTAGGAAGGTTTCCACCTATTGTTGCTTTATCTGTTTGAATTCCACCAACAGCTGATCCCATTGGAATATGAATTGGACTTGGTCGTGAAGAAAAATCTATTTCTTGTGTTCCTGTTTTCACACCATAACCTAGCACATACTGTCCACTTGTATTTGTAACATAGTTATCTTTCGATACACCGAAAGACCCTTTTCTCGTATACTCTACATTTCCACTATTACGATCACCAACTAAAAATAAACCATTTCCCTCTATGGCTGTCTCCATCTTATCACTAGTTAAAGTAATAGAACCATCACTAAAATCTGTAGATGTCCCACTAAACTTTACACCGTTACCGATACTCTTTGGATTCGTACCAGCATAAGCACCATCCCCACGTGAACCAACCGTATTATTATATAGCAGATCATCAAAAATAGCTTTTTGCTTTTTATATCCAACTGTTTGTGCATTTGCAATATTATTTGAAGTAACACTTAATGCATTTTGTGCCGCATTCATCCCTGTAATACTCGTATATAACGCTTTAATCATAACCTATATACACTCCTTTTATTAATTTTGCTTAACCTCTTCATTTTTCTCTATATCATCTTTCTTCTCATCTTCTGGATTTGTTTCTGCTATCGGTTTATCTGAAACCCTTTCTACAAAACGAAGTGAGACAACTTGATTATCAACAATAAGTTGTACATCGTTATTTTCAGCAAGTCGAACTGTTTCCACTTGACCAGTCACTTGCTCCCCCTTATTGTTTATACCTCTAACATACTTTCCTAAAAATTTCATCCCACCATCAAGAGCTGTCGTATACATCGTTGATTGTAGTTTATCTACTGCTTTCGTCATATTTTGTACTTGCTCCATAAGCGATAGTTGAGCCGTTTGATTCATCATTTGGTTCATATCCATCGCATTAAACGGGTCTTGATGTTGAAAGCTTGCTAAAAATAGTTTCAGAAAATCATCTTTATCCATAATACCGGGTGTTTTTTGATTACTTGCTGATACTCCGTTTGTTTGTTGAACTGGCGATTGCACACCATTTACAGATGCGTTTTTTGTTTGCGCCCCTGCTTGTAACGGAATATGATTTGTACTCGTTGTATTTAATCCAACTGTTGGCACGCGTTATTCCTCCAATAATCCCGCAAATTCTGTTGATTGTTGTTTTTCATGATTTGTATTTGCTAATTTCTGTTTTTGCCTTTGGTCTTGTTCTCGCTGTTCTTTGCGATTTTCATCTTTATCTGAATAGCTAATTTGAATATTGATTTCTTTTTCTTTTAACTTTAATCTCAATTCATCAAAAATGATTTCAACACGTTTTTTCGCATCGTGTTTTTCCATTTCTACGTGAACGTCAATTTGATCTCCGTGTTTTTTCATAAACACTGTTAATGTACCAAGTTTTTCTGGATTTAACTGGAATAAAACACGTTCTTGTTTCACTACAAATTTTTGCAACGCTTCTACTTGCGCTTCCATTTTCTTTCCTAAGTCAGGTAATGAAACTTTCTCAGCACCACTATTTGATTTCCCTACTTGTTCGGTACTCGTCGTTTTATTTAATAATTCTGCACCTGCAGAGCTCGAATCGTTTAATGCATCAACCTCAGGCAACTCTACCTTTGTATCATCGCTCTCAAGTTTCGGAAGATCTACGTCTTTAAACTCTTCTTGTTCCTTTGCAATATTACAAGTTTCTGTTTCTACAACCTTCAATGCTTGCATCGTTTGCTCTGGCATCTTCATTTTGTCTAATACCATTTGCATTGTATCTTCTAAACATATGGCATTTTTGATATTCATATTTGAAAGAAGTTCTTGTAATTGTTGTAATTCAGCTGCAGGTAATTCATTAAGTTTAATATTGCCATATTCTTTATATAGCTCTTGTATTTTTTGTATGTATTGATATAACAATTCCGGCTGCACATGTAATTGCTCAATTGCAACCATTTGCTCAGATACAGCTAATAACAACTGTTCTGTCTCTTTTTTTTCTTCTTTCTTTACAATAGGTTCTTCTTCCGTTACCGATTTTTTAGAAAGAATATAATCTTTTCTCTCTTCTTTTGGTGCTTCTTCTCGTTTCATTTTCTCCGTTTGCGGCTGTTTTTTATTTTCCATTCTCATCGTACGATCGAATGAAGAATCTTCATTTTTTGATTGTACTTCTAGCCCTTTTTCTTTTTGCGGAGGTAAACTTTGTTGCACCGGTAATACAGACTGTATCACTACATTCACCTCATCCATTCATACACATTTTCAAATCCAGAAGCATTTTTTCTTCCAGCTTTTCTTGTGCTTTCGCAAGCTTTTTGCAATCTTCTTGATACATCTCATCAATGACACGTTCTTTTTCTTTTACTTGCTCTAAAAGGCTTTCATTTTTTTGAATAAAACCTTCCGTTTTTTTAATTTTTCGATTCCATTCTTCTATTCTTTCAGGTGAAAACGTATGTGAAGAAAGCATGCCAGCCATAATACGTTGCCCAGTTTGTACGACTTTACTACGCGATTTCACAACATATAAATCATATTCTTTTTTTTGTTCTATTTTTCTTTTTTCAGCTGTTAATTCATACACTTCTTTTAAAATATGTTCTTTTTCTTGGTTTATTTGCAATTTTATTGTGTCGTACTGCTGTTTATCCACCTGTTTTCATAACCCCTTTCTATTATAACGTTCTCTTTTTCTATTATATAGTTTTTTTCCAAAAAAATCTGTGAAATATTAAAAAACAAAAAAATAAGACCTCTTATGCAGAGGCCTTATACTATATGCTGTATCGCTTCAACGATATCATCAAATTGGAAACTATCCGATCGACCTTGCTTTAAAAATGTATTTATGCCTTCTACTTTATTTTTACATTCAAAAATATAAGCATTTTCTTCATTTTGTTGAATCGTTCCTAGCTTAAAATACAATTCATTTTCTTTATAAATTGATAAAATCTTTCTCATTTCATTTGCAAGTTGCCAATGATGTGGCGAAACAATTTCTTCCATAATCCTACTTACTGAATCTAATACTGAAATTGCAGGATAATGACTAAGCGTTGCAAGCTCACGCTTTAATACGATATGTCCATCTAAAATACCACGTGCTAAATCTGGTACAGGACCATTTAAATCGTCCCCATCAACAAGCACCGTATAAATACCTGTTATAGATCCCTTTTGTGTTTTTCCGGAACGCTCTAACAACTTCTTCATATAACTTTCCATTAACAGTGTTTTACCACCAATCGGTAACTCTTTAACAGCAATATCAACACTTCTTCGTGCATCGGCAAAACGAGTAACAGAGTCCATCATAAGTAATACGTTATTGCCTTGATCACGGAAGTATTCAGCAATAGACGTTGCGAGTTTCGCTGCACGAAGTTGCATAAGGTGACTTTCATCTGACGTCGCTACAACAACGACGCTTTTTCGCATACCTTCCTCGCCTAACTCTTTTCGAATAAAGTCTTTTACTTCCCGGCCACGTTCTCCTACTAAACTAATAACATTTATATCAGCTTTTGCATTTTTTGCTATCATTCCAAGTAAAGTTGATTTACCAACACCTGACCCAGCAAAAATACCAATCTTTTGACCGATACCAATTGTTAGCATAGAATCAATTGATTTTATTCCTGTTTCAAATACATCGGTAATCTCTTCACGTTCAAATGCATGTATAGGTGGTGCATCTAGTTTTATTTTCTGTAATGGAATGTTTTCAGCTTCCTCATTTAACACTTCACCATTTGCACTTAACACTTTTCCGAGCAAGTGATTACCACGTGGTACAACAACATCTTCTGAAACTAATGTTACTGAATCTCCATAACATACTTTTTCTGTCTGTTCAAATGGAAGTAGCATATTATTTTCCTTTTCAATGGCAATCACTTCACATAAGACGTTATGTTCTCCAACGAAGCAAACATCACCAATCTTCGCTTTCGGCCCTTTTGCTACGAAAAACTGTTCTTGTACACTATGAACTTTGCCTACTTTCGTATACAGCGGTGTTTCAATGAACTTATTCCATTTTTCGTTCTCATTCATTAACAGGCGGCTCATACATTTTGCTCCTCAAATAACTTCTCTTCTTCCCATTTCTGACGAAGTTTCGCAAATATAGGTGCAAATTTAAATTCAAAGAACTCTTTCTCTTCTTCCAGAACAAATTCACCAAACTGCAGGGAGAAATCATATTTCCATTCTACTAATTGTAGTAACCAATATTCTTTCGTATTCTCCTTCTCTTCTTGAATACGTTCAAACGTTTCTGGATGTACTGTAATGATTAATTTTTCAAACGAAGTTGGCAATGTTTGCACGATGCCAGTTAAAATAGGTAACACATCAAGCAATCGTGAATCTACCGCTTGATTCACGATTTTTTCTGCTAGATGAAAAGATTGATCCCATAATAACTCTGTCCATTCATACGCTGTTTCTTGTTGTTCTTTTTGAAATTGCACACGCGCTGCTTCCATCTGTTCCATTTGCTCATGAATATGCATTTGAAATT
The DNA here is from genome assembly GCF_053557995.1 of Bacillus sp. XB1. Taxonomy (NCBI): domain Bacteria; kingdom Bacillati; phylum Bacillota; class Bacilli; order Caryophanales; family Bacillaceae; genus Bacillus; species Bacillus sp. XB1. The sequence goes on from NZ_JBNRIL010000001.1 coordinate 2,024,092, forward strand.
GTTCTTTATCTTGTAATAACTGCTGCCGCTCTCGTTCTAGCATTTGCTTCTCTTGCCTTAGCTGATTCATTTCCATATGTAACGATTCTTGCTGGGCGCGAAGTTCTGCATGATCAGCTTGTAATTCTTCCTCTTCTATTTGAACTGAAGCTGGTTTTGGAAATTGTAATTCATACGTTTCTTCAGAAAAAGAAACAGAATTCTTCGGAATTCTGTTTTTAAATAAGGACATCCTCTTCACCTCTTTGAACGATAATTCTTCCTTCTTTCTCTAGCTTTTTCACTGTACCAGTGATCGTTTGCTGCGCTTTTTCAGCATCCGTCATCTTAAGCGGTCCTAAGCCATCTAATTCTTCTAGAATCATCTCTTTACGGTTTGAAGACATACATGTAAATAATTTCTCTTTAATTTCTTCTTTTGCAATTTTAAGTGCTTTCGCAAGAACACCGTTATCTGTAATTTCTTCTAATACACGGCGAAGCGCAAGATCTTCAAGACCAAGTAAGTCTTCAAAGACAAACATATTTTCTTTAATTTTCTCAGATAACTCATAATCGACTTCATCCAGCTTTTGAAAGACTGTTTTTTCAACACCTCGTGAAACATTATTTAAAATATTTACGATTGTTTTCAAGCCATCAGTTTTATTAATTGCACTAAATGCCATATTATTTAATTTCGATTTTAACAACTCACCAATTTGATTAATTAACTCACCATCAACTTGTTCTAACTTCGCTATACCCATTACCGTTTCAACGCGCTTATGATCTGGCAATCTCTCAATTAATTGAGACGCAAGTTGCGGTTTAATATAAGAAGCGATAATTGCAATTGTTTGTGGTGACTCATCATTAAGCACTGTAAGAAGTGGCTCTAAATCTGTAAGTGAATTTAAGAACTCAAACGGATTATCTTTGTTATACCAAAGGTCTTCCAATAATTTTTCCAGTTCGTCTTCTGGCATATTTTTAAATATGCGACGAATGTATTCTTTATCTGGAGTGACTAAGTTCAATTCTTTTACATTTAGTTCATATAAGAACTCTCCTAGTACATTTTCTAACGTTTCTGGTTTGTATACACGAAACTTCGCGATTTCACGAAGTAATACTTCTTTTTCCTCAGCTGTCATATATTCAATGACTTTTGCTGCCACCCCTTCTTCTAATGTACGAATAAGGATGGCAGCTTTTTCTTTGGAGGAGATTTCATCTAACATCGTTGTTCCTCCCTTACTGTCCGTTTAACCATTTTTTAATTACTTTTGCAGTTCCTTCTACATGTTCTTTCGTAGCATCCTGCACTTGTTCATCTAACGTTGGTTCTTTCGGTTCTTCTGGTTCAGGTTTTGGCTCTGGCACTATTTTTTCTTCAGGAATTTCCAAGATACTTTCATTACTTGCAGCAATTTCCTCTTCTGCTAAGTATTCTTCATATTCCTCTTCTTCTTTCTTTCTCTTACGTCTTGCTAATAAGAACCATACTAGGCCACCAATCGCTAATAAGCCAGCTGTAATTCCACCGAATAACCACCAGTTCATACCACTTTTTTCTGGCTCTTTCTCTTTTTCGGCTTTCGGCTGATCGAACTGAACAGTTACAACGTTAACTTGACCATTTATAAAGTTACCGTTCGGGTCAGCTTGAAGTCCTGCCGCTGTTCCGATCGCTTCTTTAAAAGTTGTCATATCAATTTTACGTTTTACTAGCGTATCATTATCTACCCATACAACAACATTTGTTTTCGTTAATTCTGGGTGTTTCTTAATTGTTTCAACTGTTTTATCTATTTCATAGTTTTCGATTTTGTTACCATTTTTATTATCGTAGACAACTTTACCATTTTGATTATTGTTCGTACCGTAGTTTGGCACTTCACCGTTCGCTGTAATACCAGCACCTTGCTTCGTATCTGCCCCTTCTTGCGCAGTAGAGCTTTCCTCTTGTTCTTGTTTACTACGAAGTACACCTTTATCACCATACTTTTCTGACTGACGTGTAACTTCATCGTAGTTTACAGATACTTTCGTATTCACTTTATATTCATTCGGTTTAAACATCGTCATTAACGTTGCATCAATATCTTGCTTTAATTTACCTTCAAGTTGGTGCTGCATCTCTACTTCTTTCTCGTAAGAAGAAGAACTACTAGAATGTGCTTCATCTGTCCCTTTTGAGATAACACCTTTTTTACTATCAATAACGCTTACTTCTTCTGCCTTTACACCAGGAACTGCTGCACTTATCATTTGCTGCATACCCGCAACTTGATCAGCTGTTAACAATTGTCCACGTTTCACTCCAACCGTAATCGCCGCTGTTCCTTTTGCTTTTTCTTCATCAAAAATTGTCTCTTTTTCAGGCAATGTAATTTGAACATTTGCCGTTTCAACTGTCGCAAAGTTTCTTACAATATCTTGCTCCAATTGCTTCTTCGTACCGACAATTTGCTTCATTTTTTTATCTTGCTCACTTGAACCGAGCGAGCTTTCTAATAAAATTTCCTCACCGCTTTTCGAATTAAACGGTAAGCCCATCCCATTCATTTCTTTTCGAACCCATGGAGCATCATTCTTTTGCACACGAATCGAACCATCGGCCGCTAATTGATAATCGACACCTAACTTCGATAATTCTGCTGTAATCTCTTGTTTATCTGTATCATTTAAATTTTGATATACAACAACATATTTATCTGGCAAGGTGAAGTATAAAAGTGCTCCTGTTACAATCGCTAAAAGCGCAGCACCAATTACTAACTTATGCCACGTTTTTAACGATTGGATAACATTTTTCATCTTTTCCATTTAAACACACCCGTCCACTTTCCTAAATTTGCATATTAATTAGTGACTTATAATTTTCAATAAGATTATCACGTACGAGAGCAGCTGTTTTCATTTGAGACTCAGCTTTCTTTTGCTGAATTAAAACGTCATGTGTTTCTCCTACCCCTTTAGTTAGTAAATCATATACTGCTGTTTGCGCATTGTTTTGCGTTTGATTCATATCTTCCAATAAATCAATAAACTTTTTCCCCTCAACTACAGATGTTTGAGAAGTTTTCGGTGCACCAATTGACTGAATTGCTCCAAATGGTTGTGTATGTAACATTGGTTGAATTTTCATATTACTATCTTCCCCCTTATCCTCGGCCGATTTCTAAATCTTTATCAAGCATTTTTTTATTCGCATTTAATACACTCGTATTCGCTTCATACATTTTTTGAGCGACCATTACATTCGTCATTTCAGCAGTTACATCAATATTGGGATAACGTACATATCCTTCTTCATTTGCGTGCGGATGCGTCGGATCATACACTAAATTTTCCGTTTTGTCTGCTTCAATACTTTTTATTTTTACTCCGTTAGTAGGAGCCCCATCTAGCATACTTGCAAAACTATTGTTTGATTCTAGCACCACACTACGACGCTCATATAAATCTGCCCCCGGAGCCGCCGTCGTATTTGCATTTACAATATTGTTAGAAGTAACTTCCATCCACTTTCTCGCTGTCGTTAGTCCTGAGCCACTTGCATTAATTGCCTGAAACATCCGTTGTCTCTCCTTCTACTTTTAACGTCCGCGTGCCGCTTGGTTAATTGCATATTGTGTATTAATTGCGTTAACTGAAATACCGTATAACTGATTTGCTTTCATTAAATCTAGCATTTCTGTCGTTACATCCACACTATTTCCGTCTTTATTCGTTTGCATTGATTTTGTTTGAATCTTTGCATATGTATTTTTCGTATTTACTGTCGGCAAGTGCATTTCATTCGTTTGATATAAATCTGGATTACTCTTTAAATCAGCCACATTGTTTTTATATAACGCACTACTTTTATTCATCTGCTCAGCAAATGTTACATCTTGTGCTTTATAGCCAGGTGTATTCGCATTTGCAATATTACTAGAAACTGTATTTCGTTTCGTCACTAAATAATTCATATAATGGCTTACATCACTCACTAAATCTGGCATATTCCACACCCTTCCTTTTCTAACGTAATGATCCACTGATAGAAGTTTCACTTCATTGTTTATTTTCTTATATGCATTTATTAAAATATTTACTATTATGTACCCTTACATATTTTATTCCATTTTTTCATTGTTGTCTTTAGAAAAATATAAAAATATAAAAAAGAATGCAAAAAACTGTATACACACAGTAATCTATAGAACATTTCAATATATAAACTAAAGTCCATTTTTCTATTATTTAGATTACAATTATTATTTCATCACAGTCATAAAATGAAACCTCAATCAGCGGGTTCTTTATGTAAACGAAGGAATAGACCCCCTTTTAAAAGGGGAACCTGTTTCCAGACGTTATTATTAATATTTACCGTAAAATGAATTAGCCTTCATTCGCCCATCATTTGTCATAATCATTTCTTCCAAAATCTTTTGCTTATCCCGAATATGCTGTGCTGCCTTAATAATGAACGGGCTTACTTCTGCTGCAACTTGTGCACGCGTTTCTTCATCCAATGTCATCATCCAGCGATTTAACATCTCACTCTTCTCAGCAAACTCTTCATCTGACACTTGCAATTCACCGATTTCATTAAAACAGCCGACAAACGTTCGATAAATATCATTGTTCATTTTCAAGCGCTCCACGGTATCCGTCTATTAAATCTTGTAACACTTGTACAATGGCATCAATATCTTTTACTTCACGCGTGACTTTCATCGTTTGAATTTGAAAGCTAATCCAATCGTATAAACCAAATAAACTATCGTACAAATCTTTCGTAATATCAGGATTTAATTGGAGCTTCAACTCTTCAAATATACGTTCTAACTTTTCAAGAAGTTCATCACTATCTTGAATCTTGAATGTATTTAAAAGTTCTTCCAACTTACGAAACTCGATGATACATCTCTCATAAATAAATATTGTATTTTTAATTGGATTACTCGTCATAATATCATTTTGCATATAACGTTGCCATGCTTGCATACAATCACTTCCTCAGCTTTCATTAGTCATCACTTTTTGTTTTTGTCATTGCTTGAATTGTCTTCAACTGACTATCAAGCAACGCTAACTGACTTTCTAATTTTGCATATTTATCAATAATTGTTTTTTGTTTTTCCTTATTAACTGTTTCAATATCTTGAATTTTTCTCTCTAAATCAGTTACTTGCTTTTCAATACTTTTAGAACGTTTCCCGATAATTCCTTCATCTCCAAATATCCCGTCTAACTTTTTCTCTGTATCATGCCCTAGACCATTTAAGCCAAAGAAAAATTGTTTGGTAGATTCCGGATTCTCTTTAAAAGCTGTTTTTAATTTTTCTTCATCAAGAGTCATATTACCTTTTTTATCAATTTGAATTCCAAAAGAAAATAAATACTTATCATCTTGGGAAAATTTAAAAATACCTGTCATTGCATTATTGATAGCAAATGACACATTATTCCCTTGCATTACTCCATCTTCTCCAGCAAATAAATCTAAACTTTTAACAGCCTTATTATACTCGTCTTTCATTTTTTTTATTAAATCTATCGAATTTTTTATATCAGAATCTTCAATAGTTAATTTTATTGGCTCTGTAGTTTCCTTTTCTAAATTAATAGTTAATCCTGGAATTGTATCAATCTTATTTGTTTTACTAGTTCCTTTAATTCCATTTATTGTATACTCAGCATTTATTGCTCCTGTCACTTGATGTGCAACAACATTTGTTCCATCCGTATTTTTTGCAGAAGTAACTAGCCCTATATTTTGTAAAAAACCATTGGCACCATCCGTTAATTTCAGCTCCCCAGCTTCTCCTGCAGTAGTCGATGTGAAAAATAGTTGATCTCCTAATGTATATACTGACGCACCATAATTCCCATTATTTATCTTATTGACAAGATCTTTATACGTCATATCTTTCGAGATTTTAACTTCTTTTCCATTTATCTGAAATACATCATCTACTCCAAGTTTTAAATCTAAACTAAATTTTTGCTCCGTACCTTCAGAAGTTTTTGAAGGAGTAAGTGGAGCTGTAGTTATTTGATGTCTTTCAGCTACCCGTTCTACTGTAATCGTGTATGTTCCGGGAATTGCAGCAGTGTCAGCTTGTGCTTTTATAAAACCATCTTTGGATAGAGTGGTTTTCTTTTCATCACCTTTAAATGCGTATAAATCTTTGAACACTTGTACAAGATTTCCAAATTCTTTTTTCATGCTTGCATACACGTTTTTTTCATTTGTTAATGTTTGTTTTTGTGTAGTATAAGGTGATTTTTTCATTTCCAATGCTTGTAACTCTAAATCTACTAACTTCTTTGTATCTATTATGTTATTTCCTAAATTCCATATTTGTTGTCTGCCACCATAATCAGATATTGTTCCTGCCATATTTTTCACTCCTTATCATTTACATGTAATCTAAAATACTCGTTTTACTCATCGTACTAACAGCTTTTAATGTCGCTTCGTACGTTGCGTTTATATAAGCTAAATCAGAAATTGCGATCGCTAAATCAACATCCTCAATTTCTTTACGGTTTTCTTGAAGTGCTACATTTTGCTCGCTTAAAATTGTTTTAAACGTCTCCATTGTGTTCATTGTTGAACCAACTTCAGTTGTACGGTTAATGATGCCATCTAAGTTTTGCTTATTTTCTTCTAATAACGGTTTTAGTGCTTTTTGGTCACCGTTTTGCATCGCTTCACTCATCTGTTTTAACGTTTTTATAACAGGGGATAATAATGCTTCACCGTTACGGAACGCTTTGAATTCATAACCGTCATTTAGTTTCCAGTTCACATCATTTTTTCCACCCTGGTACGTACCATCTTCTGTAAATGGCAGATTTTCTGCACTATCACCACCGAAAATATAACGACCTTGTTCTTTTGTATTCGCTAAATAGACGACCTGTTTTAAAATTTGATCAATTTCTACACCAATAGCCTGCAATTCTTTTTCACTATTTGTACCATTTAACGCTTGTACTGTTAATTGGTCTGCTCTTGTTAAAGATTTCAAAACACCTTGTAAAGTATTTTCAGTTTGTGTTAATACATTTTTCGAATCCGCTATATCTTTCTGCATTTGCTCCATATTTGCCAATGAATGTTGAATCGCAAATGATTTACTTGCTGCAAGTGGATCTTCACTCATAAGAAGGTTTTTCTTCCCTGAGGTTACTTGATTTCGGTGGTATTGCTGTTGCACATTTAAATCCATCAACTGATTCTTTGCCCAGTTTGCATTTTGAAATGTAGATACTCTCATTTCTATCTCCTCCTTAAATATTTCCAATTACCAACTATACATGACTACTCCTTATCTAATAATCGAAAACAAACTATCAAACACTTCATTCATAGTAGTTATAGCTTTAGAATTCGCCACGAAGTATTTTTGGAAGGCCATTAAATTAACCATTTCTTCTTCCATATTTACGCCCTCGATGCTCATCTTTTCTTGCTGGATACCTTCTAATAAATCCTTATGAATATTTTGATATGCATTTACTGAACTTTTATCAGAGGCTACACCAACTAAAAATTGATCTAAGGCTTGCTTATATGTAAGTCCATCCTTATAGCCTTTATCTGTAATAGCCGCAAGGTTGTTGGCAGTTTCAGCCGAAATTTTCATTTTTGAAATATCTTTTATAAAATCAGGATTCAATTCAAGCTTCTTCGCATCTTCTCCTACAAAAAGCTCTTTCTTCATAGTATTATTCACTTGTTTTTTTAACGAATTTACAAACTCATTCAGATTATCTTTATAATTTGTAATCTTTGCTTTCGTATCAATTGCCGATAAAATTGTTCCACCACTTAATGGGATATCTGTTCCAGATATTTGTACAGACATTGGCTTTTTATCCTTCTGTAATTGAAGTGGGTATGTATCTTGACCATTTACAGTTAAAACACCATTCATCCTAACACTTGCAATATTAGGATTTGTAGCTTCATACGATACTTCTATATCTGCATACTTAGACATTTCTGTCATAATACGATCACGTTCATCTAATAGTTGATTTGGTACTTGTGTACCAGCTTGTCCAATTTTCTTGTTCGCTTCTGCTAAACTAGCAGCAAGTCGATTAAATTCATTAACATGCGCTTCAATATCTTCTGTCGTCTGTGCTTCCACTGTATCCAAGTTTTTCGCAAGACGACTTACTTGACTTGTGAACTTCCCCGTTTCAGCAATTAATGTATCGTAGTAATTTGATTGCTCCGGATTTTTTGCAACTTCACGAAAAGCATTGAAAAACCCATCCATTAAACTAGATAATGAATTTTTACCTGTCGTTCCTACCATAGACTCTACTCGCGACAAAGTAGAGTTCATATATGCATAGTAAGAGAACTGTGACATTTGATCATTATATTGCTTTGTCTTCACTTCATCTGTAATACGATCAACACCTAACGTTTGTACACCATACCCTATTCTTTGTTCTGGTGCATACCCTTTACTCCCTCCAGCAGATCCGTAATTCACCATTTGACGCACATAACCCGGTGTATGAATGTTAGACAAGTTTTGTTTCGTTGTTTGCAACCCCATTTGAGCCGCTAACATGCCCGATAGCGGTGTATTATAATCAGATAATCTCATAAAGCTTCACTTCTCCTTTACAATAGTTCGTTCATAAAGATTTGCGAATTATTGTTTCGCTCTAAGTTATATTCAGAAACAGAATCCACAATACTTTCTGTAGTTTTTAATAGTACGTTTAAGTAATATTGATTTTTCAAAAGAAGCATTTTTACATTCTCTTCTAATTCAGTTACGTTTTTTTGTAATTCTTCCATTTTTTCAATTTCTTCTTGAGAAAAATACGAAAATAACGCACTTACACGAAACGCTTCAACTCCTTGTTCTTTACAGAACTGAACAACCATTTCTTCTAATGAGCTTGATAACCCTTTTAAACCATCAATGTACTGCAATTGCTCTACTTGCAATTTTTGAACTGCATTTACATTTTTATTTTTTAAATTCTCATATATTTGCTCTCCAAGCGCTTGAATATTTTCATACGCTTTTTGAATAATAACGAGTTTTTCATATAATTGTATGTACATATAGCTTCCTTCCTTTTACAAGACTAAATTCACAATTAAACCATGGATTTCTCCAATTTGATTTAACATTTCTAAATGTCCTGTTTTTGTATTAATTAAATTCATAACATCTTCTAATTCATTCAATCCCATTTCTGCCTGTTTCACAATCGTCATTTTCTGTGAATATCCGTAACGCGGGTGACGAGACATGACATCTTTATACTGCAATACATTATCCACGTAAAAATTCAAAAATGATTTTACTGTATTTTTGTATTCCATTACATTATCAAGCGTTAATTCCATTTCAATTTTCTCTTTAATTTCTCCAATATTATCGACAAAAGCTTCCATTTGTTCTAGTAATTTATCTTTTTTCGGATCTGCATGCAAATTATCCGAAAATGCAAGTCCTGTCCTGACATTTGCTTCTTTCGGCATTTGAGTAGCAGGCGGTATATGCGATAAAATTGGATTATGCGAGATAGAACGTAGCATATATATCACCTATTTATTTTTTTATTTCTTCCTAAACTTAATCGTAAAATCCAGTTATTTATAATTATACTCTGAACAGTAATATTTTGCAGTTATTTTTTATAAAAGATATGTTACAATTTAGTATGAGGTGGCACAATTCTATGAATATTTTCCTTTGTGGTTCAAATCAATTAACAGCATTAGATCAAGAAGAAATTAAAAAATTTTTAACTGACTATGCTCACAAACATAAAATTTACATATTATGTTATAAATCTATTGAAAATGAGGTTCTTCGTTTTTTCGTTGAGAATGAAAGACTCGCTCAAAATTTATGCCTTTACACGCTGCAACCATTGCAAGCAATTACAGATGAATTCCAAGAAGTCGTTGATTACTTAAAAAAACACGGAGCCGAATATGTTGCTTTTGATCATCCTTCTGACTCCATTTACCGATTAGATTATATGTTTTTTGTTAAACAAATTATTGAAGACACTGATTTAGTTCTCTGTTTTTATAATGGTGACAAACATACATCTGTCATCCCTGTCGATGTTGCAAAAGAAGCAGGTATTGATGCTGTCATTTATGATTTACCAGGATTACATGAAAAGCAAATGAAAAAAAGCTTTGAACAAAAAATTCGTATGATGTAAAGGGGGAGGCACAATACCATTATTGTGCCCATTGTAAATATGATAATTGAACAAGATTATGATCATTTTATCGCGAGTTTTAAACAACAATTCAATATGGACATCGCTTCATATAAACAAGATAGAATGCGCCGTAGAATCGATGCTTTCATTTCGAGAAAAGGCTTCGAAAACTACACTAATTTTTTAAACAAATTACGCGCTGATCAAAATTTATTTTTAAATTTTATTGACTATATTACAATTAACGTTTCAGAGTTTTTTAGAAATAAAGAACGATGGCAAACTTTAGAGTCGAAAGCACTACCAAAATTACTCGAACAAAATAGCGGAAAATTAAAGGTATGGAGTGCCGCTTGCGCTGCTGGTGAAGAACCATATACACTCTCTTTAATTTTATCAAAGCATCTAGCTCCATTTCGTTTTGAAATTCAAGCAACAGATCTTGATTTTCATATTTTAGAAACCGCAAAACGCGCTCAATATACAGAACGTTCGTTAAAGGAATTACCTACTGATTTGAAAGAACGTCATTTCACAAAAGAGAATGGTCTATATTCATTGCATCAAAACATTAAACAAAACGTCTCGTTTAAACAACATGACCTTTTAATGCAGTCATTCGATACAAATTATGATTTGATTATTTGTCGTAATGTAATGATATATTTCACAGAAGAAGCAAGAGTAAAACTTTACGAAAAATTTAGTCGTTCTTTACGAAAAGGCGGTGTACTATTTGTTGGTAGTACGGAACAAATTTTAACACCCGAACGTTACAATCTTCAGCGATTTGATACATTCTTCTACGAAAAAATATAAAAGAGGTCGTCACAATCGAGTGACGACCTTTTTACATAACTCGAATTAAAATAATACCGACAATCCATATGAAGAGAAAAAGAAACGTCATAGACCATTTATGTTCTTGCATCGTTTGTTTCAATGCCTGTGATAATTGTGTCATGTTCATTTCCGCAAGCGCTCTCCATACACTTACATCCCGATCTTTAGCAATGCGGTCTGTAACGCTAATTAAAATTGTTTCGTTAGACAATTTCGTTATATAAGCAGTAATAACCGTTACCATCAAATTTATATTTCCTTCTGAAGAATCACTTTCCACTCTAGAGATAAGTGCACTTACATCTAGTAAAGGAATATGTACTTTTCTACCAAATGATAGTTGTACTTCAGCGAAATCATATGTTCCATCTAACAAAGGAAGTTCTTTTATATGCGCCTGCTTAATAAGTCCTTGCAGGCTTCTAATTACTTGTTCAAACACTTTTTCTGATTGCTTTCCTTCTTCAGATAACGTATGTAACTTTTTAAAAAGTTGTAACACTGTATCCATCTCTTTAGAAAGCATTTCCTTCATAATCTTTCCATCACTTAAACTTGCAAGTAAAATACCTATCTCATTATTTTTCGAAATAATTTTAGACTGTCCAGTAAACACTAAATTGCTACGCTTTCGTTCTTTCTGGATTTCATGTTCCGAAATAGCTGCAGGCTGTTTTAATGGTTGTAGCGTCTTATCTTCAATTGTCGTACGTTTAATCTCCATTTAAGCGCCTCCACTACTATGAAATAATTAGCCCCATTCTTTATTACTCTTTAAAACTAAAAACAGTACGAACAAACCTGACATGATAGTAAATACATCCGAAGCTTGTACTCCCTGTTCACCTTTTTCTTCTTCCTTGTCTTTCGTTTCTTCTTTTTGTTCTTTCTTTTTAGAGACAACCTGTTTGTTATTTTTCTCTTTTTGGTCCTTCGCCTTATGTACTTCCTTGTTGTCTTCGAACGGCTCTTTTATAACGTAAGTAAATTCCTCTTTCTCTTTCAACGGTTCTTTTATAAACTTATTTACTTTCTCATCTTGCTTCGGAATTTGAACAACTGGCAATTTTTCTTCTGGAAGCGGGTTTTTGATTTCCAAATCTTTTTGCTTCTCATTTTCTTTCTTATCTTCTAATTCATTTTCTAGTTTATTATCTAATTTATCTTCTTTCTCTTCTATCTTTTTATCATCTTCGTTTTTTGGCGCCAAAACAGAAATGGTATATTCACTTTCTTCAACAAGTTTATTACCTGCTCCATCTATTATCTCTACAAGTAATTCGTATGGCCCAGTCGGCAATGCTTCTGTTATTTCAAATACTTTTTGCCAATCCATATCATGCTTGTTGTAGTCTAATAAAAACGAAAGCTCTTTATTTTCTTTCCCTTTTAATGTAACGCGCACTTCTTTTACAACCGATTCTATATCTGACGCTTTTACTCGTATATGTATAGAATCTCCCTGTTTTCGTTCAACTAAGTCCTCTTTCACTTCATCAATAGTAACTTTCTGTAACTTTGGCAATTCTTTATCTATAGTTGGCGTTTCATTTTTAATACGAATGAGCGGGACTTTCACTTCATTTTTTACGATCTCTTCTTTCTCATTCTCTTTGTAACTTTGAACGAGCTGAAGATTCCAATCACCTTGCAAATCAAAATCCCCTGCTTTATAGTTCGCAACCCAGCTCTTCGTTTCTTCATCATACCCAAAAGATAATATTCTTTCTTGCGCATATTGCTCGCCATTTTTTTGTAACTGCAATATACCTTTCATGCTTTGAATGTTTTTCCCATTTGGTTCTACAGCAATTCGCACTTCTTCGCCAACTTTAAGCTCCTGCTTATTTACTGTAATAATTCCCTGTTCTGTTTCTATCTTTCTTTCATTCAATTGTTTATTTACTACTTCTTGTTGTTCTACTTCTTGTTCTGCTTCTTTTTGTTTCTCTTCATCTTGTTTCGTTTCCACTTGCTCTGAAGATTCTTGAGATTCCTTATTTTCTTCTTGTACATTCACTTCATTTATTTTTTGATCTGGCTCAATTTGTTCCTCAGCCTGACTTTGCAAGGGGAAGAACAAGCACACATGTATGCATAGCCAACTCATTAGAAAAAACTTTACGTTTTTCATCTACTAGTTCAAACTCCTATTTCAATGCCTTATAGTGATTTCGTCACTTTTACTCCAAAAAATCCATTTACATTTACAAGTTCACCATACGCTACTAATACATCATTTACATAAATACGAATCGGTTCATCAATATCCTCATCTAGTACAACTGCTTCATTTTCTTGTAAACTTAATATATCTTGAATCGTTTTCACTGTACTTCCAAATACAAATTTCACGTTCATTTCTACATTTTGTAGAATGGACGTGTCCATATATACTGGTTCCATTTGTTTTACTTCTTTAAATTCAATAGGTTGCACAACTGGTTCTACAATTTTTTCTTCTTCAATTTCTTCTGTGGCAATCTCTTCTTCTTCCACCATCGGATACAGAAGTCGCCTTACCATTTCTTTCGCTTCGGAAATTGGCAAAATTTGATACATCTTCGATTGAAGCAAATCGCCAATTTCAAGATTGAACGTAATTTGAACGAGTTCGTCCACTTCCATTGACTCTCCCAAATATTCCATTTCTTCTTTTAATGTTACAAATTTAACATTTGGCGGCGTCATGTCCATTTTTTCTTGAAACATTTCTGACATCGCCGTAGCAGCATGACCCATCATTTGGTTCATAATTTCTTTAATACCGCTCAGTTCTAATTCAGTAAGCTCTTTTTCTGGGTCAACTTCCCCTGTTCCCATCATCATTAAATCTACCATTGTTAAGGCAACATCTTTCGTAAATACGAATACATTCTCATTCTTTAGCCCTTCAACAAAGTCGACATTTAAAATAACAAATGGTACTGGTACTCCATCATAATGACGAACATTGATTGCTTCCACATTTGGTGTACTAATTGTAACTGGCTGATTTAAAAGCGTTGACAATACTGTTGAAGCGGAGCCAATTGAAATATTTGCAATTTCACCAAGCACATCTTTCTCTTCTTGTGTTAAATGCTCTTTTTCAACTTCTTCTACAATCTCAGTTTCCACTACTTCTGCTGGTTCGTCTGTTTCTTCTACTCCACCAGATAATTGCATTAATTTATTTACCATTTGTTTCGCATGCTCAACTGAAACAATTTGTACAAGTTTAGAGTTTACAAGATTATCTATCTTTAAATCAAACGATACTTTAACAATCGTATGATTCCCATCGATTTCAGAGATTTTCTCCATTTCTTCTGATAACTTTACAACTTTAATCGTCGGCGGAGACATATCTACTGTATCTTGGAAGAATTCCGACATAGATGTAGCTGCGAATCCCATCATTTGATTCATCGCTTCTTGTACAGCACTTAGCTCTAATTCACCAAGTTCTTTTCCGTCCTCGACTTCACCTGTTCCCATCATCATTAAATCAGCAATGGACAATGCAACATCTTGCTTAAGGACAAGGAGGTTTTCCATATCTAATCCTTTTGTAAAATGAATGTTTAATACAACATGTGGAACTTCGACATCTCTTGAATCATATAAATCTACCAACTCTATACGAGGAGCAGTAATGCTTACTTGCCTATTTAAAATTGTTGATAATACAGTCGAAGCTGAACCAAATGATATATTTGCAATTTCGCCAAGAATATCGCATTCTTGGGGCGTTAAATGCTCATTTTCTTTTTCTAGCACAATCGTGCTCGTATCCCCTTTTGTGTGTTGCTCAGGCATTTTCCCTGCCTCCTCATTTCTGTTTTTCTATCAAATAATATAAACTCTTATTTTATTTTAGCAAACTCATTAGTATAAAACGTTACTATGTATCCCATTATTAGATTCGTAACGATTAGCCAAAAAGCTCCCCAATTGTATACAAGTGGGGAGCTTTCCTTCATTCCTATTATAAACCTTCTGGGTTTAAAATGAGGACCACTCGTCCATCACCGAGAATCGTCGCACCAGAGAAATAGTTAGAACTCTCTGCAAAGAAGTCACCTAATGACTTTAAGACTATTTCTCTTTGACCGATAATTGTGTTTACAATAAGTCCATAGCTGCGATGTGTATTACGAACAATTAACACAGGAACCATTTGACCATCATATGACGCAAACGCCTCATCTACTGTTTTTTCACCAAATACAGTACTTAAATGTTTCACTTCAATAATTTGATTACGATAATTTAACACATCTTTTCCTTGTAAGGATTGGATGTCTTCTCTCTTAATTCGAATTGCTTCAACGATATTTCCAAGAGGTAAAGCATAACGCTTATCATTCGTTTGAACAAGCATAGATTGAATAATAGACAACGTTAATGGAAGTTCAATTCTAAATGTACTTCCCTTTCCTTCCTCAGAATCAATAATTAAATGTCCACCTAAACTATGAATCGTATGTTTTACAACATCTAATCCGACACCGCGTCCAGAAAGATCTGATACAACTTCAGCTGTACTAAATCCTGGTTGGAAAATAAGATCAAACACTTCACGATCTGTTAATCTATTCGCATCCGCTTCAGTTACAACGCCATTTTTAATCGCTTTTTCTAATACTTTCCCTTTATTAATACCGTTTCCATCATCCGTAATTTGAATAACGACATGATTTCCACTATGAAAGGCTTCTAATTTAATCGTACCTGTCTCATTTTTACCTGCATCACGTCGTTTTTCAACAGTTTCAACACCGTGATCAATTGCATTTCGAATTAAATGAACGAGCGGATCACCGATTTCATCAATAACAATTTTATCTACTTCAGTATCTTCACCTGTAATTTGTAAATTGATTTTTTTCCCTAAATCTTTCGCTAACATACGTACCATACGCGGGAAACGATTGAACACAGTTTCAATCGGCACCATACGCATATTTAATAGTACATTTTGAATATCTTTTGAAATATCGCCTAATCGATTTAAATGTTCAATTAGCTCCTTGTTTTGAATCGTTTGAGCCAATTCATCAATGCGCCCACGTTCAATTACACTTTCTTCAAACATATTCATTAATCTTTCGATTTTCTCTAATTGAACACGAATTGAACGATTCTCCACTTTAGCATTTTTCGTTTTTATAGTACTTTTAGCTGGCATAGCACTTGAAGGTTGATTCGTTGCCGCTATTGGTGATTCTACCTGCGTAGCCACAGCTGGTTGTAGCTTTCCTTCTACTTGCACAACTTCTTGTGTAACGACTTTTTTAGAAGCTACTTCCTTCGATATAGGTTCTCCTTGCTTTACTTCCACTTTCTCAATTTCAGAAACATGAAGTACTACTTGTTTCAATTCTTCTATACTACAATCAGTATCCATAAATACTGTAAATTCAAATCCGAAAGCATCTGCTTCAATTTCTTCAATACTCGGAGCTGTTTTTTGTATATTCCCTACATTTTGCAATGCTTCAATACACATAATAGCACGTACCGCTTTTAAAATTGCTTGCTGTTCAACTGTTATATGCACTTCATGCGAAACTGCATCATCGGTGTCTATATGATTTTGCTCTATATGTTCCGTAGGAGTTTCTACATTGCCGTTCAATAATGCTTCTAATTTCTGTTTAGTTGAGGCTACATCAATATTGCCCATTCCACCTTGTTGCACATCTGCAACCATCTTCTCCAAATTATCAATGCACTCAAAAATCACATCAATAATATCCGCATTTACAACTATATTTCCATGACGAATTTCATCTAACACATTTTCCATCTTATGCGTTAAATCAGCCATTTCCGTAAATTCCATGCTCGCAGACATACCTTTGAATGTATGAGCGGATCGGAATATTTCTCCTACAACATCCATATCAGCAGGATTTTGTTCTAACACTAGCACATTTTCATTTAGCGACTGTAAATGTTCTTCTGACTCTTCGAAAAATATATTTAATAGATCTGTTTGCATTTTTATCCCCTACCTGTCTAACAAACATTTCATTTATGTATAACAATTTAGTGTTTTACAATGAGAAAAAAGGGGGCCACACGTCGATCCGCTATCACTGTTTTGATTCCTTGTGGCACCCCTTCTATATTAACTATTTGCTACTTTTGTTAAAGCTTCAATTACACGATCCGCTTGGAATGGCTTTACAATAAAGTCTTTTGCCCCGCCCTTAATTGCATCTAATACCATACCTTGTTGTCCCATTGCAGAACAAATAACAACCTTTGCACTTGAATCAATTTTAATAATTTCTTTTAATGCTTCAAGCCCGTCCATTTCTGGCATAGTAATATCTAATGTTACAATATCAGGTTGAAGTTCTTTATACTTTTGAATTGCTTCTACACCATTCTCTGCTTCGCCAATAACTTCAAATTCAGCATTACTTTTTAATAAGTTTTTAATCATCGTTCGCATAAACATCGCATCGTCTACTACTAAAATTTTATGTGCCATTCTTTTTAATTCTCTCCTTCTATGTATAAATATATCTTAATATTTCACCTTATCATTCTCACTCATTATACAAAATAAAATGATAAAATTTAATATTTTTTTAAAAGAATTTTCGTGTTTTTATTATTTTATTATTAAAATAATAATATACTACTCTTTTATATAAATAACAACGCGACGGTTTTTTTCCCAGTTTTGCGGTGAATCATTTGGTACAATTGGCTTTGTGTCTGCATATCCTACCGCAGCTAGCCTTTTATCGTCCACATTATACACTTCAATTAAATGGTGAATCATATTTGCCGCTCGTGCTGAAGATAACTCCCAATTAGAAGGGAATTTCTCGTTATGAATAGGTCTACTATCTGTATGTCCCTCTACAACAATTGGGTTAGGTACGGATTGAAAAAATCCAACTAATTGACTTATTATCCCTTTCGCTTCGGGCTTAACGTTCGCATCGCCTGTATCAAATATTAAATTATCTACTATAACGACGCTTACCCCTGTATCCTCTCGATATACATTCACTTGACTAATACCATTATTATCTACATATGCTTTTAACTTCTTATATAATTCATCCATTCTCTTTTTTGAAATCATTTTTTCATCATTTTTTTCATGTGAAATATCCGGTATTGTATTTTCCATTACTTTTGCATCTACTTGCCCCGTATCACTAAACTTTTCAAGCATCTTTGACAATTTTACTGCATCTTGCTTTGATGTAGCAACTAGTAATACAAAGAAAGTTAATAATAACATCGTTAAATCTGTAAAAGTCGTCATCCAACGAGGCGATCCCTTTTGCGGTCCTTTACTCATCATACCACTCCTTGAAATATTAGGCTGCTCCTTTTACCTTTTTTACCTTTGTTTCGTATACGTATGTATCCAGTTTCAACTTTAATTTAGAAGGGATTTGTCCACGATACAATTCTGAAATTGCTTCTATTACAAACTTCTTCTCTGTATATAAATCTTCAATACCACGATATACTTTTTCCGCAAGAGGGATTGCAATCATATTCGCAAGTACAGACCCATATAATGTCGTTAACATCGCAACTGCCATCCCTGTACCAATTTGCGATGTATCTTGTAAGTTTTGGAGCATAATGATAAGACCAATTAAAGTCCCTATCATGCCCCAAGCTGGAGCAAAATCACCAATTTTATCTAATAATGCTGCTCCTTTTCTTAACTCATACACTTCCGTTTCAATATCTTTCAATAACACTTCTTTTAATTCATCTTCATCGTAACCGCTTAACATTAATCGAATTCCTTTTTGAATAAAAGGATTATCCACTTGCTCTCCATCTACCTCTAAAGAAAGCAAGCCGTGCTTTTTAGACTTTTTCGAAAAATCGACAAACAAATCCGTTAACTGTTCTAAATCTTCTTCTCTTCTATGTAAAACAGTAAAAATGCTTTTCGTATATTTTTTTATTTCTCCAAATCGATATGCCACAACAATTGTCGCTGTTGTTCCCCCTATGACAATTAAAATAGATGAAACATCTAAAAAGTTTTTGAAAGCTTTTATTCCACCGCCGCCAAGCATAATTGCCGCTATCACTATAATAAAACCTACTATAATGCCCACTGGGCTAGAAATATCAAACTTCCTTTTTCTTCTTTGTGGTCTAGCTAATACTTGATTTTTCTCTCCCATATTTCTGCCCTTTCCTTTCCATTTTTATATAACATTTTTTTATTTTAATAATACGTTTTCACATATAACATGTATTATACGCTTATCATCTGTTTATCGCAATATACTCATGAAATTGACACATTTCATTTCTATATTAGAATTATGGTATGAATAAATGAGGAGGATCACGATGGAACACAACATTTTACAAGTCATTGCATTAGCAGAAAAACTAAAATATGAAATGCGACATAGCTGGCTTTCCAACGGACGTCAAGAAAGTGTTGCCGAACATACATGGCGGATGTCTCTAATGGCCATTTTAGTTGAACCTTATTTGGATCAAAAAGTAAGTATTGAGAAATTACTTAAAATGGTTATTATTCACGACCTAGTCGAAGCCGAAGCTGGTGATATTCCTGCTTTTGATACAATGAATAGTCACGAATTACAGCTACAAAAACAAAAAAATGAACTGGAGGCTATTTTAAATATTAAACAAACGTTAACAGGTTCTCTCGGCGAGGAATTATATGACTTATGGATGGAGTTTGAAGCGAAAAAAACGTACGAAGCAAAAGTTGCTAATGCACTCGATAAACTTGAGGTGAAAATCCAACATAACGAAGCTGATATTGATACGTGGCTACCAATTGAACATAAAATGACATTCCAAGTAGCAAAGCATACAAACTTTGATTCTTTCCTATCTAAATTACAAAAAATTATTGAACAAGATGGAGAAAAGAAGTTAATTGCTGCCGGCATTGATGTTGAGGCATGCAAGCAATAATGAAATAAGACACTCAACAAGAGTGTCTTATTTCATTATTGTTGATATAGCCTGCTTATAAATAAGCTGTTGTTTTCCATCCACTAAGATTAAAACTGTAAATTTATCCACTCCAACAACTTCTCCTACTATTCTAACGCCACTCTTTAAGAAAATTGTAACTGTACCTTTTTCTTCTTTTATTTGTTTATACAATTCTTCCTGTAAATGTTCCAATTACTGTCCTCTCCTTTCTGTGAAACATCTTAATATAAAAAACTATAAATTTTTTATTTATGCACTTTGTCTTTTATGTTCATAAACTTATTAATAAGTATATCTAAATCACGACTAAATAACAAAACTTTATCATGATCCAATCCGTGTCTCGCAACAAGTTGAATTAACTCTTTCTTTTTGTTTTCTATTTTATTTTTTAATTGTCCCATCTCCATCTCTATACTAAAACTCCCTTTTCCCATAATATTACTTGTAAAATTATAGTACATATTCTCTCATAAAAAAATAAGAAAATGGTTTTTTTTACAATTTTTTATTTTTTATGCCTAAATTATGAATTACGTAAAGGTTTATTTACAAATCACTAACATGCAATCCTAATGAATCTACAGGCATTTGTCTAATTATAAATGAGACTGGCTCGTTTTCTATACAAAAAACATACTGTATATAGTAGTCCATGAACCATATAGATTAACTTACTAAAAAGGAGGAAAACATATGAGTTATGGTGGAAGTTGCGCTGGTTTCGGCGGTGGATTTGCTTTGCTTATCGTACTATTCATCCTTCTAATCATCATCGGATGTAGCTGTTGGGGTGGCGGCGGATACGGATATTAATATATCCTATCCTTGAAAAATGAACTAAAAACTATAGAAAAACAGCTCAAATATGAGCTGTTTTTTTTCATACTTTCGTATGAATTTATATCCCTCTTATTTGCGATTTCAACTAGCAACATATTGTTTACTATGGAATAAGAAACATTTTTACTAAGGGGGATTACAATGATTAGAGGTCTTTACGAAGCACATTTACCTGTCCGCAACTTAAAAGTATCAATACCTTTTTATGAATCACTAGGGCTAAAATTATATAAAAGAGGAGATAATGTTCCACTTGATACGACATTACTTCAAACTTACACACACGAAAATATGATAGGTAAAGTTTTTTCATTCCATTATTCCATTTACGGATCTCTTATTCAGTTATCGATGTTTTTTACAGGAGGGCTGTTAGAAATTCTTTCTCCTCAAATGATTGGCTGTTTATTAGCTACATGCTGTATTTTTGTAAGTTTTATATGGCTGTTCTTGTTTTATCGCGGGGATCTCAGTGAATAATTTAATGATAATCAATACATTTTGATCCCATTCATTATTTGTTTCCCCATAATAAAATTGTTTAAAAATACAAGTCAGATTTTTTAGTTAAAGAGCCTTATATGGCAACACTATTTGAGAAAAAACTAGATATTTATGTTAAAATACAAATAAGTTTGTGAAACATTGCACTTAAATAATAGACTTTAACTAGTTAAACTTGATTAAATAGGAGGGCTGTTTTGGGTATCACATTCTTTTTCATATGTATTATATTAGTGGCTTCTATTCTGCAAGCAAGTACAGGTTTTGGCTTTTCCATAATGGCAACCCCTTTCTTACTTATGTTATTTCTACCACAAGAAGCTATACAAATAAACATTATTTTATCTTTAATTATCTCCATTTCACTCATTTGGAAAATAAGAATGGACGTTGATTTTGTTCTACTGAAAAGGTTTATTTTTGGAAGTATAGTTGGTGTTCCTTTTGGCATTTTAATTTTCATTTCCGTTAACATAAACACTTTTAAATTAGCAGTTAGCATCCTACTCTTACTATTAACATTGTTGCTAATATGCAACGTTAAGGTTAGATCAACACAATCTAGAGATTTCATAGTTGGCGGATTATCTGGTCTTTTAACGACAAGTATCGGTATGCCAGGTCCACCCCTGTTACTTTATTTTACAGGAACTAATACTGAAAAAGAGAAGTTAAGAGCAACTACATTAGCTTTTTATCTGTTTATATATTTCATTAGTCTAGTAACTCAAATACTCTTTACTGGCACAAACAAAACCATTTGGGAATCAAGTTTTTATGCCATTCCAATTGTATTTTTAGGCTTGTTTATAGGTCAAATTATTTTTAAATGGCTTAATCAACGGATTTTTAAAATATTTACGTACATTCTTTTAAGTTGTACAGGGGGTTATCTTCTTATTGAAAGTTTGAACTTGTTATAGAAGATGCTTTAGATCGTGCAATAACAGATATGTTCAAACGAAATTATTGCTGTATTTTCCGGCGGGGTATTCCATATCAAAACTTAAATAACTTTATTGACAGTTTACAATTAGCAATAATCTTTCTTTCATAAGGAAAATATTTCAAATCAAATACTAAATAAAACGATAAAAAGCGGCTATTATGCCGCTTTTACTTACTATTGGTATTTCATTCTCATTTTCTATCACTTTTGTAAAAAATTATTTATTTTTATTTTTATGTATATGATAACAAATAAAATACCTAAGTTCAGAAAGAATAAACAACTTTCTGGCCTTAGGTATTTCTCCTTCTCAAAAAGGCAAACCCGCATCACAGGTTTGCCTCTTTACTCACTTCTTATTTAATCCTTTTTCACTTAAAAACTCTTTCATATGCATTCTTTTTTCTTTAGACATAAACGAACTCATTGATTCCGTCCATGTTACGTTTTTCTTGTTTGATGATCTTTCTTTATAATACGCGTTCATCGTTTCATCATATTCGTTTAGTAATTCATCATATTTTTGTTCATCATATCCATTTTCATGAAGAACTGCTGCTACTGGTAAACGTGGTTTAACTCCATGTTCTTCATCTGGTACACCGACTGTCATTCCGAATACAGGATATACTTTATCCGGTAAATGAAGCAGTTCACTCACTTCTCTCGGATTATTACGAATACCACCAATATAACAAATACCGTATCCTAACGATTCTGCTGCTAGTGCTAAGTTTTGCGCAAAAAGTGAAGCATCTACCGTCGCAACGATAAAGTCTTCTACTCCCTCATGCTTTATCTCTGTACTATGTTTTTCACATGCAATTTCAAGTCGTTTTAAATCTGCACAACAAACAAAAAATGCTGCACAGTCCTTCACATGGCGATTTCCGGATAGCTCTGCTAGTTTAGCCTTTAATTCCTGATCTGTTACATATATAACAGAATACGCCTGTACAAAATGTGATGAAGCTGCATGTTGCGCAGCATGCACCATCTTTTCTACTACATCTTTCGGAATTGATTCTTCTTTATATTTACGAACTGAAACATGTTGCTCCATCTTATGTATGATCTCATTCATGAAAATCACTCCTTTTTTCTCTTCATAATGAAAAATTAACATATCTTTTTCAATTTTCACAACTTATAAGCACAAAAAGAGCAATTCTTTTTGAATTGCCCTTTTTTAAAACGTTTATCGATACGGTAAATGAAATTATAATTATCTTATTACGCCGTTTTCAAAACTTTAATACCTTTTACGATATTCCAAATGAAGTAGTAAATTCCTACAAGAATGAACACTGCATATGTGATAGCCATTCCAATTCCAGCACCGTCAGATTGATTGAAACCTAAACCGTACATGCCTGATACTGCTAGTCCTCCAAATAAGATTGCGTATGGGAAAACATGTGACCAAAATGCTTTTTTCGCGTGATACTTCACTTCATCTTCTGCAACAAAGTACACGATAATTGGTAGTAAAAATGGTGCAAAAAAGATACTAAAGTAACATAACGAAGATAAAATATTATTTCCTTTCATCCGATTCACCTCTAAATAGTTTTTGTTACCTTCATTATGTCAGGAAATCATTCTAGAAACTATCGCTTTACCTTTCACGAACGTGACATATTTGTAAGATTTTCCTCAAACTAAATCCCGCCTGAGTTTCAGACGGGATCACTTTCACTATATTCGATTCATAAACCAATACTGTGTAATTGCTAAATATTCTCGTACATTCGATGGAATGATGATTGGTTTCGGTGTTTTTGCCGGAAGACCTTCTAATTGTAAACCTTGTTTGGCCGCTATTTTTTTCGCTCTAAACATGTGAAAATCGTTTGTTACGATCATACCTTTTTTCATATCGGCTGGAATTAACGGTTTTGAGAATGTAATATTCTCATCTGTACTCGTAGATTTGTCCTCCATTATAATGCGGTCTTCTACGATATTTTGTTTTATTAGTCCTTGTTTCATTGCTAATGCTTCTGAAATGTCTTCGCCTTTTCCTTGTCCTCCAGATACGATAGCGATTGTTTTCTCATGTGATTTTAAATATTCAGCTGCTTTATCAATACGATATTGCAATGAATAAGATGGTTTCGTCCCATTTACTTTCGATCCTAGTACAATTATGTAATCAGCATCGTATGTTGCATTCATATGCCCATGCTTATAAATGTGATATTGTAAAAACCCCGCATACACGGCGCAAATCATTATAACAACTAAAATGCCCTTCATTATTTTCTTCTTTCTCATATTCATATACTCCTATTTTCTTTTACTTCCTTCATGATAATATCCATTTATTTGTTTGTATACAGACAAATTCCAATAAACCCTAATTTATCCTCTGAAAGGTAATATTTATATTACTTTCGGGAATAGTAAGTACAACTTTACACGAAGGAGTGTCTCTATTGCTTCTCTTTTTATGTAACGTGTCGTTCTTTTTCATCTTATTTTTGCTATCGCTTAAGTTACTCGGTAAATCCGCGTTAGCGCAACTAACTCCTCATGATTTTGGGGCTATAATTTTTTTATCTTATTTAGCTTTCCAGGCCATACCCGTCTCTGGTGCTTTACAAGCATTTCTCGGTATGGTTGTTATCACATGTTTACATTTACTCCTTACAAAATTAAGCCTATTCAACAAACTAAATCGTTTTATTCTCGGACACCCTATCATTTTAATTAAACATGGTGATATTATTTTTGAGAACTTACAAAAAAGTAGATACCCCATTGCAGAACTGCTTTCTAATCTTCGCGTTGCAGGATATCCAAGTGTTCATGAAATTGAATACGCTATTTTAGAAGCGAACGGCGCTATTAGTATTTTACCAAAAAGAGAACTTGTACCATTAACTCCAAAAGATTTAAACATAGATGTTAAGTATGCTGGATTACCAATTGCACTTATCGTCGATTCACAAATTCAATATGATAACTTAAAGTTAATACATAAAGATGAAAAATGGTTATATAAAGAATTAAAAGAAAAAGGAATTACAAATATTAAAAACGTTGCCTTTGCTTCTGTTCAAGAAACGGATGGATCTTTTGCTATTAGTTTAAAGGAATAAGAAAATCCCCTTAATTGCTTAAGGGGATGTTTTATCATATCGCTTCTTTCTCTCCTGCCATATTTAATGGAACAGGATGTTTCATACGATTCATCGTAAATACGATAATCGCTGTCATTACTTCTGCAACTGGCATAACGAGCCAAATTCCATTTATACCAAATAGTTTCGGCATAATCCATAACAATGGAATAATAAATAGTAATCCTCGGCTCATTATAATAAGTACTGATTTCTTCGTTTGTCGCACTGATTGGAAGTACTCTCCATACACAATGTTATAACCTAAAAATACGTATTGGATAAAGAATAAACTAATACCTGTTAAGGTTAACTCCAATAATTCTGGAGATTGAACATCAAATAAACCAATGATATATTTCCCGAAGAATAATCCGACAATTATCGCAACGCCTCCAAGGACAACTGCAATTTTCACAGCAAACTTCAATCCTTCACGAAGTCTCTCTGATAAATTTGCCCCGTAATGGAAACTAGCAATTGGCTGTAATGCTGCTCCAACACCAAAGAATAATAGTAATGTCATTGCATGAATACTATTCACCATCGCATAGGAAGCTACTCCTACTTCTCCTGCATATTGGACAAATGCGATATTAAAACCAATCGTTACGATTGCAACCGTACTTTCTGCTGTAAAACTTGGGAAACCAATCACCATAATTTGTTTGACAGTATCCCATTCAAAATGAAATTTCGTCCACTTTAAAATACTACTTTTTCTAAAGAAATGGGTTAATAATACAAGGAAACCAATCGCTGCCGAAAGAATAGTCGCTGAGGCAGCACCTGTTACGCCCCATCCAAAGATAAAAATAAAGATATAGTCAAACACTATATTTAATACAGCCGTTACAACAAGACCAGCCATTGCTAAATTAGGATTTCCATCATTTCGTATAAATGTACTTAAAATATTTTCTAAAACGTATATCATTCCAAATGTTAATAATACGTGTAAATAGTCTAACGCATATGGTAGAATCACTTCGTTTGCACCAAATAAGTATGCTAAATCTTCTATTCTCCATAAGCAAATCGCTGCTAAAATCCCTACGATAACAACTGCTACCGTCATTGATTGAGTAAAAATAGACCTTGCTCTTTCTCGTTTATTTTCACCTAATGCAATGGAGTATAACGTTGCCCCGCCCATTCCGATCCATAATGAAATAGAAAAGAAAATCGAAAAGGCTGGAATAGCCACGTTCACTCCTGCTAAACCGTTCGCCCCAACTCCTCTACTAATCATAACCGCGTCAATTACAATATTCACTGACATTAATACCATTCCAAGAACTGCTGGTATTAAATAAGAAATAAATAAGCTTTTAATTGGTTTTTCTCTTAATTTTTCTGTTGCTTCCATACTCTAATATGCTCCTTTTTTCAACTCTCTTTTCTTAGTTTAAACCTTCAAGTAACTTTAAGGTCAATAGAGAATTAAAAAATAGGTGACTTAATTATCGCGTTTGATGCTCATTTGTAATTATACGAGTCCTATAACTTATTGCTTTGTTTTTTCATTATAGGAATTTGAATTTCTGTTACTTGCTCCTCAGGATCTTCTGTTACAGACCAATCAATTAATGCAATCTCAATTGCATCTCCACTTATTTCGTATCCTTCTTGATCAATATATTTCATTAGCTTCTTATATGTTTCATCAGTTTCTTCATATGGCCCATGATGATATACACAGGCAAACATACCTTCTTTAATTTCATCTGAACTCTGTACTTCAAAAGGCATATAATCCAAAAGAATAAATACACTGCTATATGCTTGAAACTCATTTTGCATTAACCCTTTTTTCGCAACAGTTACACCAATATCTCCAGAAAATAAGCTATCATCCATTTGCCTCATATTTTTTTGCAACGAATGAATGTAGTACTCAAACATATCATCCGTCGTATTCGGGGCAACCGCAATAGCTGTTATTTTTCGCTGCGGGATCTCTTTTATTACCATTTGTTCAGCTTTTGCTTTTGTTGCTTCCTTAATTAAATGAATTCTATGCTCCATTTTCGCTAAAGCATACTCAATTTCTCTTTGTTTCTTCAGCATCATCTCTTGTTGTTTTTCCAGTAAATTGAGTGCGTATGCTGGATTTCTTTCATCAATATATTTTTTAATTTCCTTTAATGGAATGTTTAATTGGCGTAAAAACTTAATCGTATCTAATAGTGAAAATTGATCGATTGTATAATAACGATAATTCGTTTGAGGATCAACAATGGACGGATGAAAAATTCCTTTTTCATCATAATACCTTAATGTAGATTCTGCGATATTATGCATTTTTGCCATTTCTCCAATTGTAAAACGTTTATTTAATAACATCTTTTATTTCCTTCCATTTCTATTTATTTCATTATATGTTCATTTTGTCTTCAAAACAAAAAAGAATTCCCATACGAGAATTCTTTTTTTACTATTAAACCTCTATTATTATAGGAAGAATCATCGGCTTTCGTTTTGTATTTGTATATATATACTTCCCTAACGCTTCTCTTACCTCCCTTTTCAAAATACCCCAGCTATTCACATTCTCTTTCTTTAAATTATTAATTGTAATAACAGCTAATTTATTTAATTCTCTTAAAAATTCTTCTGAATCACGAACATAGACAAATCCACGAGAAATAATATCAGGACCTGAAATTATTTCTCCATCCACTTTATTAAAAGTAATAACTATAACGAGCATTCCATCTTCTGAAAGTTGTTTACGATCACGTAATAATGCATTTCCAACATCTCCAATTCCTAATCCATCTACATATATATTTCCTGCCTGTATTCTTCTAGATTGAATTGCCACTTCATTACTAATATCTACAACATCTCCATTACGTACGATAAAGATATTTTCCTTTTCAATACCAATTGATTCTGCTAACAAACTATGGTGATGTAGCATTCTAAACTCTCCATGAATTGGGATAAAATATTTAGGTTTCATTAAAGTGAGCATTAATTTCAATTCTTCTTGATACGCATGACCAGATACATGGACTCCAGTAGAACTACCTGATCCATAAATTACTTTTGCTCCTAAAGCAAATAGATTATCTATAATTCTTGAAACGTTACGTTCATTTCCTGGAATCGGAGTCGCAGCTATAATAACCGTATCTTCTGGTAAAACATCAACTTGTCTATAGTTTCCACTCGCTAAACGCGCTAAAGCTGCCATCGGTTCTCCTTGACTTCCTGTACAAAGTATCGCAACCTGCTTTGGATCTAAACGATTTACCTCATTTGCTTCAATTAACATACCTTCTGGAATATGTAAATACCCTTTCTCTAGAGCAACTTCTACTACATTTACCATACTTCTCCCGAGCAAAGCCAATTTTCGATTTGTTTTTATGCAAGCTTCAACTATTTGCTGAACACGATTCACATTAGAAGCAAATGTAGAAATAATTACTTTTCTATTTGCTTTCATAAATATTTCCTCTACCCGTTCTCCTACTGACCTTTCTGATGGAGTAAAACCTGGGCGTTCTGCATTTGTGCTTTCAGATAATAAAGCTAGTACACCTTCACTTCCTATTTTAGCCATTTTATGAATATCAGGATGTTGATTATTTACTGGTGTTAAATCAAATTTAAAATCACCTGTATGTACTACAGTACCTTCTGGTGTATGAAAAACAATACCGAGACAATCCGGAATACTGTGGTTCGTTTTAAAAAAGGTTGCCTTAATAGAACCACAATCAATTTCTGATTCTGAATGAATAACGATTAATTCCGTATCATTTTGAAGATTGTGTTCCTTTAATTTAATTTCAATTAAACCTAACGTTAACTTTGTTGCATAGATTGGTACATTTAGTTGTTTTAAAAAATATGGTATTCCGCCAATATGGTCCTCATGCCCGTGCGTTACTACTAAACCGCGAATTTTTTCTTTATTTTCTTGCAAATATGTGACGTCTGGAATTATTAAATCAATCCCTAATAAACTTTCATCTGGAAATTTAGATCCACAATCAATGACGACAATATCATTTTCATATTGGATAGCATACATATTTTTTCCTATTTCATTTACTCCACCTAAAGCAACAATAGACAAGTTATTTTTTAATGAATTCAAATGATAAAACCTCCTTTTCACATTTATAATTCGTGAAATAGCATTTAGGCTTTATTATTTGTAATGAAAAAGGACTTCATACTATTTCATACATATAAAAATTCACACACTATTCTTATATGTATACCTCTAATAACACCGTCTCTCTCTAAAAAAGCTCCCATTTTTTCATTGATTTTTTGCAAAATGTATTATATATTAATTACAGGTTCAAATTACGAGTTCAAAAGAACTTGTAATCAGACCCTTTTGTTTAATGGGTTTTACATATTTTCATTAGGCAAATTCCGAGAAATCGTATGATAAAACTAAAAATGATGAGGAGAGGATCAGATGGAATTCGAATTTTTCTTTCAAATTGCACTTATTTTATTAAGTACAAAGCTTGCTGGTGATCTTAGTGTTAGATTAG
Organism: Bacillus sp. XB1; assembly: GCF_053557995.1. NCBI lineage: Bacteria > Bacillati > Bacillota > Bacilli > Caryophanales > Bacillaceae > Bacillus > Bacillus sp. XB1. The sequence goes on from NZ_JBNRIL010000001.1 coordinate 2,054,058, forward strand.
GTCAACCTTCTGTACTAGGTAAATTAATTGTCGGTATCGTTATCGGTCCAGCTGTATTAGGTTGGATTGAAAATTCAGAGCTTCTAACTCAATTAAGTAATGTCGGGGTTATTCTTCTAATGTTTATGGCTGGACTTGAAACAGACTTAGAAGAATTAAACGCCAATCGTAATTCTTCTTTAGCAGTTGCACTCGGAGGTATTATTCTTCCATTCGTAGGTGGTTACGTTTCTGGCCTTGTTATGGGAATGGAACAAGGAAACGCTGTATTCTTAGGATTACTTCTATGTGCGACAAGTGTTAGTATTTCCGTACAAACACTTCGTGATTTAGGTAAAATGAAAACACGTGAAAGTACGACGATGCTTGGAGCCGCTGTATTTGATGATATTCTTGTTGTTATTTTATTAGCATTCGCAATGAGCTTCTTAGGCACTGATGATGTTAACTTAACAATGGTTATCTTGAAGAAAGTAGTATTCTTCGCTTCTATTATTTTAATCGGATGGAAAGGTGTTCCAGCAATTATGCGTTGGTTGTCACCACTGCGCGTATCTGAGTCTATCGTGAGCGCAGCTCTTATCATCTGTTTCTCATTCGCATATTTCGGCGAACTATTAGGAATTGCTGGTATTATCGGTGCTTTCGCTGCTGGTATTGCAATTTCTCAAACAAACTACAAACATGAAGTAGAAAAGAAAGTAGAACCAATTGCTTACGCTATGTTCGTTCCGGTATTCTTCGTTAGTATCGGTATGAATATTACATTTGACGGTATTGGCAATCAAATTTGGTTCATCTTAGCATTAACAGTAATCGCTGTATTAACGAAACTAATTGGTTGTGGTGTTGGTGCACGCATGACTGGATTTGATGCTAAGTCTTCTGCAATTATCGGTTCTGGTATGGTTTCTCGTGGTGAAGTTGCACTTATCATTGCAGGAACAGGACTTTCTTCAGGTCTATTGGCACAAGATTACTTTACAGCAATCGTTATTGTCGTTATTTTAACTACAATGATTACACCACCAATGTTAAAATACACGTTTGGTGCAAAAGATAAAGCAATGAAAGCAAGTAAATAAGTTTACTATAATAAAAGGAGATTGCTATTTTATAAGATAGCAATCTCCTTTTTCATTTTATCTTTAAACAATTCCATTCGTTTTTAACCATTTTTCAAAAATAGTTCGTGCTTCTTCATCATTGATATCATTACTAAATGAATACACCTTAATACCATAATCATCTATATATTCACCCAGTTTCATTTCCTCCACTTTCTTATAAAAATCGTCCACCTCATAGTGCGGAATATAAGCATCCCAAACTGGTTCATGTATTCTTTTGTACGCTGTCACTTCTAAATCATATCCATCTTCATAATATCCGATGTGATAATGTTGATTAGGATCATATTTCTTCATAATAATTCCCCTCCCTTTGAAAAATTTATCATATTTCACATAATAAACAAAAGCGAGCTGTATATTACAGCTCGCTCGATTCATTAAATACGTTCCATCGCCGTCTTCAACGTTCCAACAACAAAGGCAATTTCTTCACTTGAAATAATAAGCGGTGGTGCTAATGTTAAGACGTTATTATATCCTGCTGTCGTCATACCGTTTCGTCCTATAATAAGCCCTTTTTCTTTACAAGCATTTACGACACTTGCGATTTTGTCGTTATCAATTGGCTCTTTCGTCTCTTTATCATTTACTAATTCAATTCCAACTAATAGACCTTTTCCTCTAATATCCCCAACAAGCGGATGTTCCCCAATTTCATCTTTTAGTTGCTCTAATAAAAGGGAACCCATTTGCGCAGATCGCTCAATTAAATTTTCATTTTCCATAATCTCTAAGTTTTTAAGGGCTAATGCACAAGCTGCTGGATTTCCACCAAATGTATTAATATGTCGGAAGAATTCATACTCTCCCTTCCCTTTAAATGCTTCATATATTTCTTTTTTCACAGCTGTTGCAGATAATGGTAAATATGCGCTCGTAATGCCTTTTGCCATTGTAATAATATCTGGCTTCACATCATAATTCATAAATCCGAATGCTTTTCCTGTACGACCGAAGCCGCAAATCACTTCATCACTTATAAGCAAGGCACCGTGTTTTTGACATGTCTCATGAACAGCTTTCATATAGTCTTGTGGTGGCATTAATATGCCCCCGCCTGTAATAATAGGTTCCATAATAAACGCAGCAATTGTTTCACTTAATTCCCACGTCATAACACGATCGACTTCTTTCACACATTCTACATCATAAATATGCTGCCCTTCAATTTCAGGCATACGGTAACAATCCGGTGGTGTTACGTGTAAAAAGCCTGAAGCAAACGGCTCATATTGATATCTACGCTGCGCTTGTCCCGTCGCTGCCATTGTCGCCATTGTATTCCCGTGATACCCACGATAACGTGACATAAATTTATAACGATGTGGTTCACCTTTTTGCGCATAGTATTGCCTTGCTATTTTAAAAGCTGTTTCGTTCGCTTCTGAACCACTATTTGAGAAGAAAATAACATACTCTCCCCCAAGCCACTCATTTAACTTTTCAGCAAGCTTTATAGCTGGTTCATGAGATTGTGACATTGGAAAGTATGATAATGTTTGTAATTGCTTATAAGCCGCTTCTGCGAGCTCCGTTCTTCCATATCCACTATTCACACACCAAAGACCACTCATACCATCTAAATATCTTTTTCCTTGTATATCTTCAACCCAGCACCCTTCAGCTTTTGCCCCTACCATTGTACTATTTGGACTAAAGGGACGCATTCCGTGCCAAACATATTGCTCATCTTTTGCTAATAATTCATCAGTTTGCTTCGTTTTCATCATTACTTCCACCTTCCATAACAACTTATTTTTCACAAAAGCTGCGCTGGTGCCATGATGACTTAAATTTCTCCCTGCTATTTTCATTCCACAAAATTAAGACAAATCCTACTTACAAATCAGTAATATTTACAAGAAAATGACAAAAGAAAAAAGAGCTTTTCTTATCTATCGAAAAGCTCCTCTTTTATTTAATGTGAAGACGCATCACTAATACCTTGACCAGTATTAGATTTCACAAGAATTTCATCAAATTTCGCTGCATCTTCTTTCTTACTAGATAAAACAGTTCCTAAATATGCTGCAAGAAATCCGAGCGGAATTGAAATAATTCCTGGTGTCGTATATGGGAATATCGCTTCCCCAACAAAAATAGCTTTTCCAGCTACAGGGTTCCAAACATTCGGACTCAACGCTACGAGAACAATTGCTGATACGAGCCCTACAATCATACCGGAAATAGCACCCGTTGTATTAAAACGCTTCCAATATATTGTAAATAAAATCACTGGTAGATTTGCACTCGCTGCAACTGCAAATGCTAATGATACTAAAAATGCTACGTTTAATGTTTGGGCAAATAATGCAAGTATGATAGATAATATCGCTACCCCAATAGATGCATAACGAGCCATAGATACTTGCTCTTTTTCCGTTGATTTCCCTTTGCGAATAATCTCATTATAAAAATCATGAGCGAATGCTGATGCTGCCGTTAATACGAGACCTGCCACTACAGCCAAAATTGTTGCAAAAGCAATTGCTGATACGAAAGCAAATAAGAAGTCTCCACCTAACGCTTTGGCTAATAAAGGTGCTGCCATATTACCCGCTGGGTTCGCTTTAATAATCGCTTCATTTCCTACAAACGCTGCCGCACCAAATCCTAAGAAAATCGTCATAATATAAAATGCACCAATTAACCATGTCGCATATACGACAGATTGACGTGCAGTTTTTGCATCACGTACTGTAAAAAAGCGGACAAGTATATGTGGTAATCCAGCTGTACCAAGTACTAGTCCTAAATTTAAAGAAAGTGTATCAAGGCCATCCTTATACTTTACACCTGGATTTAAAAATGAATCTTTTAATGGTGTAGCTGTTTTCATTTGGGCAAACATTTCAGTCACGCTGAAGTTGAATTTTGCGAAAACGATAACAGAAATAATAAACGTACCGGCCATAAGTAATACAGCCTTTACAATTTGTACCCAGCTCGTTGCTGTCATACCACCAAAAATAACATACACCGTCATAAGTGTTCCAACGATTAATACAGATGTCGTATATTCAATCCCTAATAATAATTTAATAAGTGCACCCGCGCCAACTAATTGTGCAATCATATAAAAGATAGAAATCGTCATCGTATTAAGAGCTGCAACTCCGCGAACTTTTTTCGCGTCAAAGCGTGCTGCAATCATATCCGCCAAAGTGTACTTTCCTAAATTTCTAAGCGGTTCTGCAACAAGATATAGTACAACTAAATAAGCAACTAAAAAACCGATACTATAAAAGAATCCATCAAACCCAGTTAATGCGATTGCTCCAGCTATACCGAGAAATGAAGCAGCAGACATGTAATCTCCAGCAATGGCCAGACCATTTTGCCAACCAGTTAATCCCCCTCCAGCCGTATAAAATTCACTCGCATTTTTCGTTTTTTTCGATGCAAAATAGGTTATGACGAGCGTACCAAGAACAATAATTAAAAATAGTGCAAATGCAGTAGTATTCAAGTTCAGCCCCTCCCTTTTTGCATATCTTGCAAAATTTTTCGGGAGATTTCATCAAATGATTCTGCTTTTTTGCTATAAATCATACATAGTGCCCATGTCATAATAAATTGGGAAAAAGCAAATACCCACGCCCATGTAACGTCTCCAAATGCAGGTGTATTAAGCACCTTTGAATACGATGTTAGAATAGGTAATGCGATAAAAAAACTAAAAAAGAAAATACTCATTGGAATGATAAACTTCTTTTTCGTATTTAATAACAATTGAAATTCTTCCGACTGAACGACCTCTGTATAATTCACCTCATTTTGCAACTTACGTGCTGACGTATCGTCTCGTTTCATTAACCGATCCCCTCTCTTACTTAAAATACACTTCCCCCTTGCATACCTAAAGACTAAATTTTATAAATATTCAGAAACTTATATTCATTTTAGACAATCCATGCATTCATGCAAAGATTTTTTGATAGACATTTTTCGGCAATTTCCCCTAAATTTTTAATATACTTTTTCAAAATAAAGTGACACCTTACTTATTTATCCTCATTAAGACAAAAGCAGTGCTTAACGCACTACTTTTGTCTTTTTTTCCTTTTCTAAATTACGAGCCGTTTCGCTTAACTCAACATCTTTTCCGTCTTTAAGTGTTCCAAATATAAAATCGAATACTGGATTTGAAACACCAAACCAAAACTTTTCGTTTTTATAATGGTGTAATATATGTTGTTTTTTTAGCCATCTTCCAAACTTAGTGACGGGACGAATCGGTCTATGAGCAATATAATGTTTCCATTCGTAAACGAGCAGCATGATAATCATTCCGATTCCAAATGAAAGTGCAATAGTAACACTTTTTGTAATACCATATGCTATAAGTAAATATATAGTAAAACTAGGTATACTAAACCATACAGGTAAAAACAAAAGTTTTAAATCATCTGGATATACGTGGTGATCATAATGCAATCTTCTTAACATTTTTAATAGAAATTTGTTTTTAGGTGGCTTTATATGGAATAAAAAACGATGTGTCATATATTCATTAAGCGTATAGAAAACAATCCCAAACATACATGCTAACATGCCAAACCAAGTAAAAAATTGCATTTTTAAAATAATAATGAAAATAAATAGAATGCTATACATAATAACAATATCATGTTGTAAAAAGAACTCTTTCCCCACTTTCTTCATCTTATTTCCCCCTTTTCCAAAAAAACAGCCGCAACATATCGTTACGACTATTTCTTTTCTATTCTTATTCTATTCACTTTACAAATTTGCCTGCTGTTCTATTGCCGAGAAAAAATTGTTTGATCCAAATATATTTTGCTTCGGAATAATATGTTCCACTGCAAACACTGTTACTTCTCCTCTTTGCACTTCTCCAATAATGAGCCCAAATATTTCATGATTTACTGCAAACGTCGGTTGCTTTGTTTGTAACAATCTTGCAGCATTATGAAATACCGCTTCATATAGTGGATTTCTATCAGTAATTTCTTTTCGGATTTTTGGCGCTAACGTAATTATAATTTCTTTTCCGTCAATAGTGGTTCGATACATAAAAATCTCCCCTTCAATCTTATGTGAACAACTGTAAAGCTTTGTATGCAAAATGTATAGAGTAACCTACTAAAATAATACCTGCTCCGGCTGTTATGTAGCCAAGCGCTTTTGGTTTTAATAAAGTTCTTCCAAAATGTACAGAAAAAGCAATATTTAAATTCCATAAAATAATACCAACAATAATGCAAAGACTGTACAAAAAAGCTTCTTGTTTCGTTACCTTCGTAAGTAATGAGCTAAGTGTACTTCCGTATATACCAAACCAAAAAACAAGATTTAATGGATTGGATATCGCAATTAAAAATCCTGCCATAAACGATTGCTTAAGGCCACCTACCTCTTCTTTTTTATATTCCATATTCGATTCGAAAATTCCTTGTTTTACACTTTGAAATCCTAAATAAAATAACAAGAAAAAACCCGTGCAATACATGAAGGCTTGTACATATGTATACATAAACACAGAAGATAAACCGAAATAAATGAGAAGCATAAATAAAACATCTGCAGTCATTCCACCAATTCCAACAACCCAAGCGTGCCAAAAACCACGTTCAATTCCTCGTTTTAACATTTCAATATTAATCGGCCCTACTGGCGCAGCTAATGATATACCTAATACGATTTGCTGTATAATTGCTCCAATCATCGCTCTATCCTTTCTACTCTCTTTACTACTAGTTAATGATGTAATTTTAAAAAATAGACTAGCTTTCATAATAAAATACCCTTTTTTATCCAAAATATACAAAAGAGCCATCTAGATGATGGCTCTTACTTTTCTATCCTATGAAGAAAAGGACATTTCCCTTTTATTGGCTCTACATCGTCTCCTATGAAATATTGTTTCCATTCACGATGCTCTGGGTCACCATAATGACTAATGTTAGGATGTTTCGGCAATTGATCCCACTTTTCAACTCGCTCACGGACCATTTGTCTTGAATATGCTCCTTTAGGACGATCTCCCTCTAATCCATCAAAAATAGTGCGTGGCTGAAACCCAATAACGAGAGAATTCCCTAAATGTCTAGTTTTTCGTTGTTTATAAGCTGGCGCATTTCCAAATGCGAATATTGGCTCACCACCAAATGAAAATTCCCATAAATAATGGTCTGGGTCTTCAGGAATTTGCTTTGGCCATGCTTGATTATCGTTTTCATGTAAATACTGTAACACTTTCCAAAAAGAATCACGGTAATATTCGAGTGATTGTTCTTCACATTCCGGTTCTACAAAAAGGAAAAAGCCCCTTCTTACAATCGGTCTCTCTTTCATTAACTCTAAAAAAGATAACATTGTATGCGGCAAATGACTCCAATCATTATGAGAAAGAAATGAATAACGAAGTTCATTCTTTTTCAAAGCTGTTAAACCGAAATAACATGGAAAAGTTGGTTCTAACACAACATTTGAAAAAATCTCAAATTCTTTTGCAACCCAATCCGGTATGTCGGTTCTCGTTCTCATTCCTTCATTATCTAATAAGCAAGACTTATTCATTCTTTCACCTCATTATGTATAGCATTCAATTAAGAATATTACGTACAAGGCCTGTCCTATACCTATTTAAAAATTTGACTGGAAAATTATTTAAAAATACAAAAAAATAAAATCGCTTACTTGACTAATTTCTCCCAATTCGTGTATATTTAAATTAATCATTTAGCAGAATATTCAAGAATATAGCATTTTTAGTTTATATTATTTTTTAAAATGAATTTCACTAAATGAAAATAGTAAACGCTTTTAGGAGGAATTGTAACATGCAAGGAAAAGTAAAATGGTTTAACAACGAAAAAGGTTTTGGATTTATCGAAATGGAAGGCGCTGACGATGTATTCGTACATTTCTCTGCTATTCAAGGAGACGGCTACAAAGCTTTAGAAGAAGGTCAAGAAGTATCTTTCGACATTACTGAAGGTAACCGCGGACCTCAAGCTGCTAACGTAGTAAAACTTTAATCCAACATATAACAGGAGGTTGCCTTACTTGGTAACCTCCTTTGTTATTCCTTTGTATATTTCCGTTTTACAGAGCAAAAACTATGTGAAATGCGCACTATACAAAGGAGGAATTATTAATGGGATCAGAAGTAAATGATTTTGAAGAAGTGAAATTCCGTGTAGAAACAGCACAAAAAATGGTAGGATCAGCAACAATTTCAATGGATCCAGATACATTAGAGCATGCTACTACTGCTGTAGAAGCAGCTCGCTCTCAGCTTGAAATTATGAAATCTGTTGCAACTGATTTAGATGAGCCATTTTTAATGAATGAGGAAAAGAAATTAAATAAATGTGAGCATCAACTAAACGAAGCAAGACACTAAAAAACATCCAGAGAATTTTCTCTGGATGTTTTTTCATGACAACTGTTCTCCATACTTTTTCAATGTTTCTCCAACTGTACATTGCCGTATACAAAATGAATGGGCATAATATTTACTATTTGTCTTTCGATTATGTTCTCGCAAGAAACATCCTTCACAATACGTTTCTAATAAGTCATTTACCTCTGTAATGAGTTGCTTTTTATCCACCTTTGCACCTCTCTATTCAGTTATTTCTTTATGACTATCAATAACTGTTCCTTCCAATGCTTGCGTAGCTAATTGATGTGCTTCTTTATTTTGTTTTCTAGATATTGGTTCACATATAAGTTTTAATTTCATTTGCTTCGCCTTTTGTTCGATTTGATCTAAATAATGGTTTAAATGCTCATCATAACAAGGCCATTCTCCGGCTAATTGCTGCAGTACAACTTGAGAATCACCGTGAAGTGTGACTGCTTCATACTTAACCCCTAATTCCTCGAGTATATTCATACCGTATAGTAACGATGCATATTCCGCTTCATTATTATCATATATACCTTCTATATATGCATTGCGGCGAATCCGGTAGTTTGTATTTCCTTTTTTATAATACACACATATACCAACGCCAGCTTCTTTCGTTTGCACATCATATCCCCCATCAAAATAAACGAGTATTTCTTGGGGATCTTCCTCTACTTGCTTACTTAACTTTTTCATCTCTTTTAATGACCATTCTGCGTCCATTTCATCATAAAATGAAATTTCTTTTACTCTTCCTGTTTTCTCAAAATCCTCTGCAAATTGAAGTACTTCTTCTATGTTCATATACTCTGTCGTTAATTCCGTCTGCAATCCGCGCTTCGTTTTATACAACCAATGAATTTTATATTTCATACTACATTCCCCTTATGTAAGACTTCTTATTTATCCGGCTAATTGAAGCCTCACTTTATTTTATTATATTTTATCAAGAGTCACAGTATTATATTCAATATAATCACATACAAAAAGAGCCATCCTATATAAGGAATAGCTCTTTCATCTATTACATAAATCTTTCAAATTGTACTCGCTTATTAATCCAGTACATTACAGGCATACCGATCGCCATTACTACGAATTCACCTGCTGCACATGTTAACCAAGTCCACATAAATGGTAGGTCAAATGCAAGATGAAGTTCAATTGCAATCATAAACATTGTAATCGTAAAGATAACTGTATTAAAAATCATACGAGCCCAAACACCTTTAATAAATCGCATAGAAATAATCGTTGCAACTAATGCAAGAATAGATTGCCCTACTCCAAATACTAAATCATAAGCGATCATAGGTGAGAAAAAGAGATTCGTTAAAAATACACCTAATACAATTCCGTAAATTGCTTTCTTGTTAAATACAACGAGATGATTAAACATCTCTGAAATACGAAACTGTACATTCGTAAAGCCAAATGGCTGAATAAGCATAGAAACAGCAATATATAATGCCGCTAAAATACCATTACCGACTAATGTTCTAATATTCATGACAAAATCTCCTTAGTTTTTTTACGTGGGATGGTTTCGAACCACGTTATTCGTTTTTTAAGCAACAAGATTATATTTTACGTGGTAGCCCCTCTTTCGTCAATAGATTTCCTATCATAAACTACCTTTTTCCTTTTAGACAACGTATAATGAAACATATGAAAGATTTAGGAGGTTTCACTTCATGACAGCAACAATTCAAAATGAAAAAGTGATCGTTTCCATTTCTGACAAAGGTGCAGAATTACAGAGCGTTCGCTTAAAAGAAGACAACATAGAATATTTATGGCAAGGTGATTCTACTTATTGGGGACGCCGTGCACCAATTTTGTTCCCAATTGTTGGTCGATTAGTAGATAATACATACTACGTAGACGGTAAACCATATTCATTAACACAACACGGTTTCGCTCGTGATCTTACTTTCTCTGTGAAAGAACAAAGCGAAACAAAGATCACTTATATCGTTACTAGTAATGAAGAAACATTAAAAAAATACCCATACGAATTCGAATTACTCGTTTCTTATGAGCTAGATGGACAAAGTGTTCATGTAACATATGAAGTAAACAATCCTACTTCTAAAGAAATGTTCTTCTCAATCGGCGCACATCCTGGATTCAACTTCCCTTTATTGGACGGTGAATCATTTACAGATTATCACTTATCGTTTAATGGTTCGGAACGCTTAGAAACAAGCGTATTAGAAGGACCTTATCTTTCAAACAAAAAGCAATTAATCGCTGAAAATACGACTGAATTGCCACTTACATACGATTTATTCAAAAATGATGCACTTATTTTTGAACATATGAATACGAATGAAATTTCGATTCGTTCTCATAAACATAATAAATTTGTAAAAGTAGAATTTGATGGATTTCCATTTGTCGGCGTATGGACACCAGGGGATAACGCACCTTTCTTATGTATTGAACCTTGGTATGGAATCGCTGATGAAGTAAATCCAGCAAAAGATTTCAAGGACAAAAAGGGAATTCAATCTTTACAAGCGAATGAAACATTTACATGTCGTTACAGCATCACAATCGGATAACTACCCTATCCCCTACTTCAAAAAAATATTTAAGTAGGGGATAATCTTATAATTTGGAGGTTTCTCATTTTGATTGAAGTATATATTGATGGTGCATCAAAAGGAAATCCTGGTCCTTCTGGTGCAGGAGTGTTTATTAAAGGCGTTCAGCCGCCTGTACAATTATCAGTACCACTTGGAACAATGTCCAATCATGAAGCAGAATACCGCGCTTTACTTCTAGCATTAAAATATTGCATCGAGCATAATTATAGCACTGTCTCTTTTCGTACAGATTCCCAGCTTGTCGAACGGGCTGTTGAAAAAGAATACGCAAAAAATAAAATATTTGCACCTCTTTTAGATGAAGCACTGCAGTACATAAAAAACTTCGATCTCTTTTTTATTAAGTGGATTCCAAGTAGTCAAAATAAAGTAGCTGATGAATTAGCTAGAAAAGCTATCTTACAAAATTAACGGGGGTATGAGTGTGAAAAGAGAGTGGATTGCTCCTCTTGCTTTATTATTTGTCTCTTTTATTTGGGGAGCTACGTTTGTTGTCGTTCAAAACGCTATGTCTTTCGTTGGTCCATTTACGTTTAATGGTATTCGTTTTTTATTCGCTGGAATTATTTTATTATTCGTTCAAATTATTTTCTCACAGAAAACTTCAAAACAAGAATTAAAACATAGTAGTTTAGCTGGATTAATAGTTGGGTTCTTCTTATTTGTCGGCTATTTATTACAAACATTTGGCTTACTCTATACAACTTCTTCAAAAGCAGGTTTCTTAACTGGGCTAAGCATTGTTATGGTCCCAATCTTATCCTTTATCTTTTTAAAACAAAAAGCCACCATTTTCATCGTACTTGGTATTGCTGTAGCTACAACAGGTTTGTACTTATTAACAGCTGCTGATTCTTTCCAATTAAATATAGGAGATATACTTGTTCTCGGTTGTGCAGTCGCTTTCGCTGCCCATATTCTTATTAACGGCTTCTTTTCTAAAAAAATATCACCTTTATTATTAAGCACATCTCAAGTATTAGCTGTTGGTATATTTTCTTCTATTTGCGCTTTCTTGTTTGAAGATTGGGAAAAGTTATTTTCAGTATCACTATGGACGAATCAATCCTTTTTATTCGCACTCTTTCTAACTGCCCTGTTTGCAACATCTATTGCTTTTTTCATTCAAACATCGGCACAAAAACACACTTCTCCAACGAGAGTAGCAATTATTTTCGCAATGGAGCCCGTTTTTGCTGCATTAACAGGCGTTCTCGTTGCAAATGAACAACTTTCTATTTCTGCTATTATCGGATGTCTATGTATTTTTCTAGGCATGATTTTTGTTGAATTACCTTCCAAAACAAAAAAAGAAGCGCAGGCTGCGTGAAGTTACGCTTGTAACTTCCGCATAAAAGCCTTAGCGCTTTTTTTATCTGTAATTTCTTCCTCTTTCAATCGTTCTAATAACGCAACGAAATAACTACCATCAAACTGCAATTGATGTTTAATTGTCGCTTCTATTGCTGCGTTCACAATCCCATCAGACGCACCAGTATATCCTTGTCCAAACATAATAAACCCTTGTGCTTCCTCTGATAATTTAAATCCTTTCGTATGTAAGAATGAAAGATAATCTTCTACTGTTTGCATGTTATTCCCACCTACTCAAAAATTCTCCATCTCCTATCATACATGTTTTTACACGCTATGAGAATGAAATTTCTTTGACAACTTTGTAAATCAATCTTCTACTTCTCTTACAATGGAGGATTTTCTAACAATCTGAAGGAATATGTACAGTGGAACTTATTTCATATTAAAGGGGAGACACGATGAAACAAGCACTATTAATTATCGACGCTCAGCAAGAATTAATTGATGGAAATGAGCAAGAAAATGAAGTTTTTCGTAAAACCGAGCTATTATCTACACTAAATATAGCCCTCCAGAAAGCAATAGATTCAAATGCTCTTATTGTTTTCGTAAGAGATATCGATGTTGCTTCTGGTAGTGGCGAAGGATTTGAAGTACATAATCAAATTCAAGTACCCCAGTCTGCAATCTTTATTAATAAAGCAGCAACCAATTCATTCTACGGTACTTCTTTACTTGAACTTTTAAAAGAAGAAAACATTAATCATATTGTTATAGGCGGATGTAAAACAGAACATTGCATTGACACTGCCGTTAGGACAGCAACTGTACAAGGATTTGACGTTACATTAATTAAAAACGGTCATTCAACAACTGATTCTAACGTATTGTCTGCAGAACAAATTATTGGTCATCACAATAAAACTTTACACGGTCATTATAACGTTGATCATTTTTCTATGGTGCGAGATATCGAGGAAGACCTCTTTCAGCCAACTCATGACCAATATCGTGATTAAATTGGCTCAAAAAAGAATCCTTCATTTAAAAGGATTCTTTTTTATCCAAAAATTTGCGCTGCAATACTATATAGTTCACTATTTCTTTTTAATAACCGATTACTATTTTTCATCATAATTGGTGGTGTATTCACTTTTTTAAAACCAGCAACCTCTAATTCTTTCATGAAATCGTTCTTTCCTTCTGGTACATCCATTCTTAATTTTCCATTATGCCCTCTTGCTAAATCATGTACAATTCTCATTGCCATCTCATCATTTTTAGCAACAACCGGCCCTATTATCTTATTTTCTGGTGTTTGTATGCTTAAACCGTAACCTAATACATTTTGTTCCTTGTCCCTTACAACGATACACTGTTCACTTTGCATAATTCTTTTCTTTAAAAACTCTTTTCTATTTGTTCCAAACGCATATTCATCTATTTTTATTATTTTTTCTAAATCACCCTCTTCATAATTCATCACATAATCTTCATTTCTTACACAATAATCTTTCGCATTGTATGAGTTACATATGTATTTAGAAACATAACTTACTGCCCTAAATCCTAACTTTTCATATAAAGGTTTCCCTTCATCCGTAGCAATAAGCATAATTGGAGTATGAGCTGATACGCTTTTAACGCACGCTTCCGTTATTATCTTTCCAATCCCTCTCCCCTTATAATCTGGATGTACAATCACCATTCCGATAGACGCTAATTTCTCCCCATATAATATTATTGCCGCGCTAGCAATTAGTTCCTCTCTCTCATTCCAAACACCGTATACATTCCCTGCGTTAAAAATAGTCTCAATTTCTTCTCTGTTATAATCCCACCCAATATAAGAAGATAATGATACAATATTCCCTGTTTTTGCTTCCCTAAGACGCTCCACTCTAATTTCCAATTCAATCATACTCCATCCCCTTATCTAGACATTTAAATCATTATTATCAAATCAACTTGTACATGTTTCCATTTATTTATCACACACATATCCTATTTTGACCAAGACTATATTGGAAATGAGGTGACAACATGCCCATTACAAATCGATTTTCTACCACCACTAACGGCGCACTCGCTATTACAGGTAATACTTTAGGATTAAGTAAAATTAGTAATCAAAACCGTGCTGGTACAATCGGGGCAATTGGTGCGTTTATAACTACGAATACCGCTTTACAAGTACCTACTTTTCCCGCAGGTACAACGTTAACCTATACACAAAATAGTTCTACCGCTATTTTAAATATCCCTGCTGGTAGCACTATTCTTTACGCAGAACTCGTTTGGGGTGGAAACTATTTATCTCGTGATCAAAACATTACGAGTGTTCTAGGTAATCCCGTTTCATTTACAACACCCGTTTCAACATACTCAATTACTCCTTCAGCTGTTACAGCTTCAAATCAAACGTTCGTTTCAAACTCTATTACATTTGGCTTTTATACTCGTTCAGCAGACGTAACAACTCTTATTCAAGCTGGAGGTTCTGGTTCTTATACTACAGGAGCTGTCCCTGGACTTGTTGATCCTTTAGATGCTTCAAATGGATCCATTAACTCGGCCGGATGGACACTCATTGTCGCTTATCAAAACGGGACATTACCTGCAAGAAACTTAACCATTTATGTAGCTGGTAACCGTGTTTCTGCAGAAACTGGTAGTGCCGATGTATCTGTTTCTGGATTTTTAACACCTTCAGGAGGACCAGTAAGCGGGAGATTATTTTTAAGTTCTACCGAAGGAGATGCAGATTTAACCGGGGATCAAGCTTTATTTGGACCAAATTTCAGTTCATTAAATGCTTTATCTGGACCAAACAATGCTATAAATAATTTCTTCGGTTCTCAAGTTAATAATGCTGCAGGAAACTTAGATACAACAGGGACATTTGGAACGCGAAATCAAAGTGCTTCTACAAGTACAAACATCTCCGCAGGAAGACAGGGCTGGGACATTACTTCCATTGATATTTCTCCTTATTTAACAAACTCACAAGTATCCGCCGCAATCCGTTTAACTACTAACGGAGACGCATATATGTTAAATACAGTAGGCTTACAAATTAATATAAACTCACCAAATATACAAGCGACGAAAAGCGTGAATAAAAGTGTTGCTGCAATTGGAGATATTCTCACTTATACAGTTACTATCCCTAACACCGGGCTTCTTCCTGCCAATAACGCTATTTTTATAGATAGTCTCCCTAGCGGTACTTCTTTTATACCCGGCACTGTAACAGTAGATAACGTACCACAAACAAATGCTAATCCTGCAGCTGGTATATCTCTTGGAACAATTAATAATGGTGCTTCTCGTACAGTAACTTTTCAAGCTACTGTCGTTTCTCTTCCAAGTCAAAATCCTATCTCTAACACTGCTAATATTACATTTCAATATACACCAATCGCCGGAGGAACAACTTTTAATGGTCTTGCAACAAGCAACTCTGCTGGAACACAAATTAACCTCGCAGATATTAATGGAACAAAATCAGTTAACAAACTTTTTACCGATATTGGTGAAACATTAACTTACAGTATTGCCTTAGCTAATATAGGAAATATCGCTGCAACGAATGTGATATATACGGATCCGATTCCTAGCGGGACTACTTTCATTCCAGGGAGTGTAACTGTGAACGGAGTTACTCAAGCTGGAGCAAATCCCGCTAATGGTATATCAATTGGGTCAATTGCCGCAAATTCCACTACTACTATTTCATTCCAAGTACTCGTTCCTTCTATCCCTCAAACAAACCCAATATTAAATAGTGGAACAACAACATATCAATACATTCCTGTACCTAATCAACCAGCAGTAAGTGGGACTGATAAGACAAATATTGTCTCCACTCAAGTGAATAATGCTACTGTAACAATGACGAAAGCAGTAGATAAAAATTTTGCAGATATTGGTGATACACTAACGTACACCGTTTCCTTTACAGCTACAGGTAATACAAATGCGAACAATGTTATTTTTACAGATGTCATCCCTACTGGAACAACTTTCGTTCTAAACAGTTTAACAATAGATGGCACGACACAAGTGGGCGCAAATCCCGCTAACGGTGTGAATATTGGATCCATCCCAAGCGGCACAACAAAAAATGTTGCATTTCAAGTAGTAGTAAATACAATACCCGCGTCAAATGTCGTATCTAACGGATCAAGTGCTTCTTATCAATATACCGTCAACCCTAGCCAATCACCCGTTACAAAAAACATTTCTTCTAATCTCGTTTCCACTCAAATTAACAATGCGAATGTAACATTAACAAAATCAACTAACAAACAATTTGCCACAATTGGCGAAACGATAAGTTATACAATCCTTATTACAAACAGTGGAAATACGGCCGCTACTAACGTTCAACTAACAGACCCACTTCCAAATGGAACGATATTAACTCCTGGTACTGTAACACTAAACGGAGTTTTGCAAAATGTAGATTCTCTCGTCGCTTTACCTATCGGCACAATTCCTGGCGGGGCTACTTTTACCCTTTCTTTCCAAGTAACAGCCATCAATATTACGACCCAAAATCCTATCATTAACAATGCCTTCGCTTCTTATCTATATACTGTAAATCCAAATTTGCCACCGACTTCAAAGACAGCAAATTCTAATTCTGTTACATCAACAATTAGACTAGCAAATCTCCATGCTAATAAATCTGTAGATAAAACGTTTGCGGAAGTTGGCGATGTATTAACTTACACCTTCGCTCTTACTAACGATGGGAATGTTGCAGCGAACAGTGTATTACTATCCGATTCAATTGCGAATGGAACCGCCTTTGTACCAAATAGCGTTATAGTTAACGGTGTTACTCAACCAGGCGTTACACCAACTAGCATCAATATTGGTAGCATCAATGCTAATACTACAATTACAGCTTCATTCCAAGTAATAATAACTAGCATTCCAAATCCAAACCCTATTTCAAATAGCGCTTCCATCTCCTATAACTTTATTGTTGATCCAAACGCTTCACCTGTAAGTAAGAACACTACTTCAACCACTACATTTACTCAAGTAAACGATGCAAATGTCATTTCAGCCAAAACAGTGGATCGAGCGTTCGCTACCGTAGGGGATATATTAACTTATACTGTTACTTTGACGAATGCAGGAAGTGTTTCTGCTGATAGTCCTACTTTCGTAGATACGAATCCAGACGGTACTACCTTTATTCCAAACACTTTTCTTATTAATGGTGTACTCCAAAATAACGCAGATCCAAATATAGGTGTTCCGCTACCTTCCATTGCTGCTAACGGTTCACTTACCGTCTCTTATCAAGTAACCGTCACCTCTTTACCAACACAAAATCCAACATTAAATTCATCTAGTACACAGTATAGCTTTATTTTAAATCCGGGCGATCCACCAACTGTAGAAACATCTGTAAGTAACACTGTAAGTACACAAATTAATTTAGCAAATGTAGTGATTGTCAAAGAAGTAGATTTAACTATCGCCGATGTCGGGCAACCAATCACATATACAATTTATTTAGCTAATCTTGGAAATACTATAGCAAATAATGTTATTGTTACCGATATAATCCCTAATGGCACCACAATCGTACCAAATAGTATTTTTATAGGTGGTGCTTTACAACTAGGTGCAGACCCTAGTACCGGTCTTCAAGTCGGCTCCATTCCTTCAGGTGGTTTTACAACGATTGTTTTTCAAATAAGTGCAAATGGGCTACCTTCACCAAACCCAATTCAAAACAGCGCTTCACTTCAATATAGCTTTATCGCTGATCCAAATTTACCTGCTCTTGTTAGAAACGCTGCTAGTAATATAGTAACTACACAAATTAATACTGCTAATATCGTTGCTACAAAACTAACGAGTACAAACTTCGCTGATGTTGGTGATGTCATACTATATGCGACTATTTTAACAAATAACGGGAATATCCCTGCTGCTAATGTAACGTTTACAGATATCATTCCAGCTGGTACCCTCTTCATTCCTAATACTGTAACGATTAATAATGTCCCTGTAGCTAACGCAAATCCTGCTACCGGCATTTCAATTGGTACAATAGGAGCGAATTCATCACGCACCGTTGCATTCCAAGTTTTTGTACCAACTATCCCTGCTGTAAATCCAATTACAAATCAATCAGGCACAACATTCCAATATACGTATGATCCATCCAAACCTGCTGTGATGCAGATGGTTGCTTCTAACACTGTACAGACAACTATTAATAACGCCTCAATTGCCGCTACTAAATCTGCAGATAAACAGTTTGCTAACGTAAATGATATTATTACGTACACGACTACTTTAACGAATAACGGGAACACACTTGCATCAAATGTAATATTTACAGATGTAATTCCAAACGGGACATCATTTATTGCTAATAGTGTTACTGTAAACGGGAATACACTGCCTAATGTAAATCCAGCAAGTGGAATTGCCATTGATCCAATAAATCCGAATGCAAATACGCTCATCTCGTTCCAAGTACAAGTAAATTCTATCCCGAATCCAAATCCACTCCCGAACCAAAGCAATACAACGTACCAGTACGTCGTAGATCCTAACTTACCTCCATCATCCGCCAATACGTTAAGTAACGTAATAACAACTCAAATTAATAACGCTACTATTGTCGCTACTAAGTCTGTGAATACACCGACAGCTGCAATTGGCGATATCGTTACCTATACGATTGCAGTAACAAATACAGGTAATACTCCTGCTAGTGCGACTGTTTTAACGGATGGGCTTGGTGCAGGAGCTTCATTTATCCAAAACTCCGTAACGATCAATAATGTCCCACAACCAGGATTAGATCCATCACTTGGTATTCACTTGGCAGATATTTCGCCAGGGGATACTGTATTTATTACTTTTCAAGCACAAATTTTAGCGATACCACCTAGTGGCACATTAACAAATAATGCTCTTGTAAATTATGAATATACCGTGAATCCCAACCAATCACCTGCTGTCAATAGTACAATTACGAATACAACGGTTACTCCAATTATTGATGCTACTCTTTCTATAAATAAAACTGTCAATTCAACATTCGCTACTATTGGAGATACACTTACTTTCACTTCTACCATTACTAATTCCGGTAATACTACCGCAAACAATGTTATTTTTACAGATGTAATTCCAAATGGTACAACGTTTATTCCAAATAGTTTTACGGTAAATGGAACAACTATTACTAATGCAAATCCACAAAACGGTATCAATATTGGTAACTTGAATTCAAATGCATCTGCTACACTCAGTTTTCAAGTAAACATTACAACACTTCCAAACCCGAATCCAATCCCGAACAAATCATCGCTTCAATATAGCTTTATTGTAGATATAAATGAACCGCCAGTTTCACGAACAGTTCAATCTAATAAAACTTTTACACAAGTAAATACTGCTTCCGTTATCGCAACAAAAACTGCAAGCAGTGCTTTTGCTGCTGTTGGAGATACAATTACGTATACAACTATCCTCACCAATAGCGGAAATACTTCAGCAAACACACCTGTTTTTATCGATATATTACCACCTGAACTTTCATTCGTTCCTGATAGCGTACAAATTAATACAATCCCACAACTTGGATTTAGACCAGATAGCGGAATCTCTTTAGACTCAATTCCAGTTGGAGGAACGACAACAATTAGCTTTCAAGCTATCGTTGGCTCAATACCAGCTACAAACCCAACTTTGAACCAATCTAGCACAACATACTCGATCATTATTGATCCTACCCAGCCGCCGGTGACAGAAACAGCTACAAGTAATCCAACTTTAGTTCAAATTAACGAAGCGATTATTCAAGCAACGAAAAGTGTAGATCGACTATTTTCTGACGTAGCACCTGGAAATTCCTTTTTAACGTATACTGTTTTATTGGATAATATAGGAAACGCAACTGCTACGAATATCATTTTTACAGATCCGATTCCAAATAACACAGTATTTATAGAAGATAGCGTTCGAGTAGGCGGAGTTTTATTGCCTGGAGTAAATCCAGCGAATGGGATACCGATTGGGGATATTATTGCTGGAGATTTTATAAACGTTACCTTCCGTGTGCAAGTAGTTAGCATTCCAAATCCAATTTTCACAATTGGACCAGGCGGACCAAACTCACCGGTTGTAAACAGCGCTTCCATTAATTATCAATTTATGACAGGTCCAAACTTACCACTCGTTTCAAGAAGTACGACGTCCAATCCAGTTTCGACACAAATAAATTCTGGGGAAATTGTGGCAATCAAATCTGTAAATAAAACTTTCGCAACAATTGGCGATACAATTTCTTATACAATTACATTAAGTAACCCTGGAAATGTCACTTCACAAAATATAATTTTTACGGATACTTTACCTGATGGAACGACATTCATATCTGGCACTCTTACAAACGATTCTGGTACACAGCAAATCGGAAATCCAGCTAACGGAATTCAGATTGGAAATATAAACCCAAATGGAACGGCCGTGATTACTCTTAACGTACTTGTTACAAACATTCCAAGTATAAATCCAATTTCTAATTCTAGCTCTGTACAATTTGCACATGTGGTCGATCCTAGCCAACCTGCCGTATCACAAACAAATGTATCTAATGCAGTTTCGACAACTATCAATAGCGCAATTTTAACAACCAAAAAAAGTGCTGATAAATCTATCGTTTCAGTTGGAGATACGATTACGTATACAACTACTATTACAAATACCGGAAATACAGCCGCAACGAATATTACTTTCACAAGCGCTATTCCAGCTAGCACTACCTTTATACCAAATTCAGTCACAATAAATGGCGTTCAGCAGTCTAGTGCGCAACCAGCACTTGGAGTAAACATACCAAATATCGCTCCTGGTGAAACAGTAACTGTTACTTTCCAAGTAAATGTTATTTCTGTTCCCCCTTCCAGTTCAATTATGGGTAATGACACAATTTTATATTCTTATACTGTTAATCCAAACAGCGCTCTTGCTACTACCTCTACTTCAACGAATATTGCTACAAACCCTGTATTAAATGCTATGATAACGATGGTAAAATCGGTCGATCAAACCCTTGTAACACTAGGCGATACCATAACCTATACGACAATTTTAACGAATAACGGTAATACAAATGCAACGAATATTACTTTCACGGATCTTATACCAAATGGTACAACATTTATTACTGATAGCGTTACAATAAATGGACTCACACAAATTGGATTGAATCCTAATACAGGCATAACGATTGGATCAATTGCTCCTAACAGCTCAATATCTATAGCATTTCAAGTTACCGCTACTTCTACCCCTGTTCAAAATCCTATTGCCAATTCCGCTACTGCTTCTTACACATTTATTGCTGATCCCAATGCACCTATTGTTTCAAGAAACGTTACTTCAAACACAGTGTTTACTACGATTAATACAGCTACCATTCTTTCATTAAAACAAGTCGATAAATCCTTTAGTCGTATTGGAGACACACTCACTTATACTGTCGCTTTAACAAACAATGGAAACTCATCTGCACAAAATGTTATATTCACAGATACCGTGCCAAGTGGAACTACATTTATTGCAAACACATTTTCTATTAATGGAGTTCCTCAAAGTGAGGCGGATCCATCGAACGGTGTGAATATTGGGATAATAACAGCCGGGACTACAGTAACAGTTTCGTTCCAAGTTACTGTTACATCATTACCAACCGAAAACCCAATTGTAAATTTCTCATCAACATCGTATCAATTAGTCTCACCACCTGACTCAGAAACTTCAATTAGTAATCCTGTTTCAACACAGATTAAAGAAGCCATATTATCTATGACGAAAAATGAAAGTGTATCCTTTGCAGATATCGGGCAAACTGCTTTTTATACTACTTCTATTACCAATATAGGCAATACCGATGCAACTAATATTGTATTCACAGATGCATTACCAAGTGGACTCACATTTGTTCCTAACACATTAACTGTCGATGGTGTTTTACAACCTAACGCGAATCCAAATACAGGTGTATTACTTGCAACACTTCCACCAAATGAAATATATAGTATCGTCTTTCAAGTTACAGTGAACAGCATTCCTCCTAGTAACCCTGCACCAAATACAGCATCAACCACGTATGAGTTTACTGTTAATCCAAGTAATCCGCCGGCATCGAGTGCAGCTACTTCCAACACTACACTTCTTCAAATAAACAACGCAACTATTATTACCACAAAAACAGCAAATCTTACTTTTGCGGACATTGGTAATACAATAACATTTACACTTAACCTTCCTAATACCGGGAATGTGACCGCAACTGATGTAACTATTATCGATATTCTTGATAGCAATTTAAGTTTCGTTCCAAATAGTTTCACAGCTAATGGGCAAACCATTCCAAACGCCGATTTATCAACTGGTGTAAATATTGGTTCCATTAATGGTGGTAATACGGCAATCGTTACATTCCAAGCAACTGTTATTACACTTCCAACACTTAATCCTATTTCTATTTCTAATTCTGCTTCTACCACATATCATTATGTCGTTGACCCTAGCCAGCCACCTATTACAACTTCCAATCAATCTAATACAACGACAACACAAATTAATAGCGCTATCCTTACTGCACAAAAAAATTCAAATGTATCAACGGTAGATATCGGGCAGGATATTACCTACACCGTTACAATTACAAATGGCGGAAATGTTAGTGCAACGAATGTTATTTTTACCGATCTTATTCCAGACGGAACTTCCTTTGAACCGAATAGCTTTACACTGAACGGAACTAGCATCCCAAATGCAGACATCATTACAGGCGTTCCAATCGGTGATATCGCGCCAAACGAATCTGTCATCGTAGCATTTCACATTATCGCAAATGAAATTCCGCCTATAAATCCACTTACTAATCAAGCTAGCGTTAGCTTTCAACATATCGTTAATCCAGCTAATCCTCCAGTTTCAAAAAATATTATTTCTAACAACGTGACAACCAAAATTGAAAGTGCTATTTTAAATACTATTAAAATAGGAGATAAAACTTTTGCAACGATTGGTGATACGATTACGTATACAACGACTATTACGAACACAGGCAATATTCCTGCTAACAACGCTATATTCTCAGACCCTTTACCATCGTGGACACAATTTGTTGCAGGATCAGTTATTGTTGATGGCACTCCATTACCATCCGCTTCGATTATTAACGGTGTTGGCATAAATACAATCAATCCAAATCAAACTGTTACAATCATATTCCAAGTACAAATCGTAAGTAATCCAACAACGTTCACACCTGAACTCCAAAACTTAGGATTTGTTAACTTCCAATATAACGTAGGCAATGCATTACTGGCTCAGCCTGGCAATGTGGAAACGAATGTCTTCGTTACTTCTATTAATACAGCCATACTTTCAGCTGTAAAAACTGCTAATACAGCCTTTGCAAATATTGGAGATACGATCACTTATACAGTTTCGATTCAAAATAACGGCAATACAAACGCTACGAATGTAAATTTCTCAGACCCAGTTCCAACTGGAACGACCTTTGTTGAAAATAGTTTTGCTGTAAATGGAAGTACCATTCCAGGCGCAAATCCAAATAACGGAGTGAATATCGGAACAGTTAGCGCAGGTAGTTCCTTAACCGTTACTTTCCAAGTCATAGTTACATCTACTCCACCTTCAAATCCGATTACAAACGTAGCATCTATTCAATACGCATTCATCGTTGATCCGGCCTCTCCTCCTGTTACAGGCACGATAAATTCTAATAGCGCTTCAACACAAATTAATAACGCGACTGTTACAACTGTTTTACAAGCAAATCGTTCAATTGTATCTATCGGGGATGTAATTACGTATACAGCATCATTAACGAATACTGGAAACTTCCCTGCAAACTCTGTATTACTCATTAACGGAGTTCCTGAAGGAGCATTATTTGTTCCAAATAGTGTTACGCTCAACGGGATTTCACTTCCAGATGCAAGTCCAACTCTCGGTATTCCAGTTGGTATTATCGCACCAGGTGATTCCGCTACTATTACGTTCCAATTTCTTGCAAGTTCTATTCCACCGCAAGGAGCGATTATAAATCAAGCACTTACAAGTTACACGTATATTGTCGATCCAAGTCAACCTCCTGTTACAGCAACATCCTCGTCTAATACGGTTAATACAGCTGTTGTTGATGCATCGTTATCCGTAATTAAAAGTACAGATTCTCTCGTACAATCTACTGACGGTACAATCACTTACACAGTAGTCGTTCAAAACAACGGAAATACTACTGCAAATACAGTTACTTTAACAGATTTGGTCCCAGAAGGAACTGCATTTATTCCGAATAGCGTAACTATTAATAGTGTTTCCGTTCCAGGTGCCAATCCTAACGTAGGAATACCATTAAACTCCATCGCACCGTCAGAAAACGTCACTGTAACATTCCAAGTTATCGTTCAATCTATTCCAAGCGTGAACCCAATTTCTAATACAGCCCGTATTGACTATACTTTTATCGCCGATCCAACTGCTCCTATCATCTCTCGAACAATTACGTCTAATCCTGCTTTCACACAAATTTCGGATGCGACTATCCTTTCTTTAAAAGCAGTCAATGCACCTCAAGCAACAACAGGTGATATTTTGACTTACACAATAACACTAGAAAATACCGGAAATATTCCAGCTGCGAATCTCATATTTTCAGATACGATTCCCCAAGATACTACATTCGTAGAAAATAGTTTTACACTTAATGGAACAACTATACTTGGTGCCAATCCAAATGTAGGTGTTACTTTACCTACCTTAGCAGCAAACGATACTCACCTTATTTCGTTCCAAATTCTTATTAACGATTCATTCTCGCGAGAATCGATTACAAATCAATCCAATACAACATATACAATCCAACCAGACCCAGGGCAACCGCCTATTACTGAAACATCTACTAGTAATATCGTCATTACAAATTTCGTGCAAGCACAATTGACAATTACAAAAACATCCAATCCAACAACTGTAGATATTGGCGGAACTATACTTTATATTTCTGAAGTGAAAAATATCGGTAATGTTGACGCAATAAATATTGTTTTCACAGATTCTATCCCAGCTGGGACTACATTCGTTCCTGATAGTGTCACAATTAACGGTGTCCTTCAGCCAGGTCTAAATCCTGAAAACGGAATACCGATTGGAACAATTCCAGCAAATAGTTCCAAAACGATACTATTTCAAGTGCAAACAAATAATCCACCTACTGAAACCGAAATTGTAAATCAATCTTCAGCAACTTACCAATATGTAAGTATCCCTACAGCCCCACCAGTAAATCGCTCTGCAAATTCTAACATTGTTACAACATCACTTCAAAACGCAAATATTATTTCTGTTAAAAGCGCGGATGTAACTTTTGTATCAATCGGGCAAATTATTACCTACACAAATACACTACAAAATATAGGAACCGTTCCAGCTAACAATACCGTGTTCATTGATAACATTCCGGAAGGTACTATATTTATTGAAGATAGCTTAGCAATAAATAATGTAACTCAGCCTGGCGCTAATCCTGAAAACGGAGTAACTCTCGGCACGATACAACCAAATGAAACAGTCACTATTTCATTCCAAGTACAACTTACAAATATACCAGAGGGCAATACAGTCATTAATATTTCAGACACTTCGTACGAATACCAAATTGACCCTAGTTCTCCAATTATTCAGCGTAGATCGTTATCAAATGCAGTAAATACTGAAGTGCGAACGGCAAATGTTAGTGCAATTAAATCCGCTAACAGATCCATTACACGTATCGGTCAAATCATCACATATACAGTCGCAGTTACAAACGCCGGTACAATACCTATTACAAATACTCTCCTACTTGACGCAATTGCTTCTGGCACCACATTCGTTCCAAATAGCATTCTTGTAGATGGCGTACCAAGACCTAACGAAAATCCAATTACCGGTATTAATCTTGATATAATTCTTCCAAATAATACGATTATTGTTACGTTCCAAGTAAGCGTAGTCTCTATACCGCCACAAAATAACATTAATAATATCGCCGTCATTCACTATGAGTATCGACCAGACCCAAGCGGACCACCAATTTCAGAAACAACCTCTTCCAATAGTACAAATATACAATTTATTGATGCTATTCTTATTGCTACAAAATCCGCTAATACTGTATTAGCTAACATTGATGAAACCATTGAATATACAGTATTCATTCAAAATAATGGATCGACTACAACTAACTCCATCTTTTTTACAGATACTATAGCGGATGGAACAGTATTTATTCCAGGAAGTGTAATAGTTAACAATACTGTACTTCCTGCAGCAGATCCGAATATCGGCTTTTCCATTCCTAATGTCGTAGCAGGTCAAATGGCTACAATAACATTCCAAGTTTCCGTTACGAATTTACCTGCTGTAAATCCAACACCTAATACTGCAAACATCGTTTACGACTTTATTTTCAATCCTGACTTTGCGCCAATTCAAAAATCTACTACTTCCAATACTACTTTCGTTCAAATTAATGATGCTGATATCATTTCACTTAAAACTGTTGATTTGACCTCTGTAACAATTGGTGACATTTTAACTTATACAACAACTTTAACGAATACAGGGAATACGGATGCCACTACTGTTGTATTTACAGACAATATACCTGATGGAACAACCTTTATTGATGGTAGCGTTTTAGTAAATAACATTCCTCAGCTTAATGCCAACCCAAGTGCAGGTATACTTGTAGGAACGATTGCTCCTAATATTTCTATCCCAGTCACATTTTCTGTTACCGTCGTAGCTCTTCCTGCTAGTGGCCATGTTCAAAATCAATCAACTTCTCGTTATACAATAAACGTGGAAGAACAAATATCCACTAGCAATATTACCTTCACTGAAGTTATTTCTGCTAATGTAATTGCGACAAAAACAACACCTATCCAATATGCTGACCTACAAACTATTATCCCTTACACTATTTCCATTACAAACAATGGGAATATACAAGTAGAAAACATTATTGTTACAGATATCATCCCAGCAAATACGAGCTTTATAGAGAATAGTGTTATCGTGAATGGCAACGCTCGGCCAAATGACAATCCACTTAACGGTATACAAATTGATAACATTCCGCCTAATACGACAGCAACCATTCTATTCCAAGTACGGGTTACTTCGATTCCACAAACAAATCCAATCTCTAACACGAGTACAATTGAATATGAATACACGGTACCAAATCGACCACCTATTACCGAAACTATTATTTCATCAGCTGCTTTAACAGAAATTAATCATGCGAATTTGAATAGTAATAAAGCTGTTGACCTTGCATTTGCAACGGTTGGTGATACGTTAACGTATACGATTACACTAAATCAAACCGGTAATGTTGCAGTAAATGATGTAATCATTCAAGATATTATTCCTCAAGGTACTACGTTTATAGAAAATAGCGTCATTGTAAACGGAGAAACTCTTCCAGGAGTGAATCCAGTAAGCGGCATACCAATTGGTACTATAACTATTGGTGGAGATGCTATCGTTTCATTCCAAGTAACTGTGACTTCTATTCCAACACCAAATGAACTAAACAACAACGCAATTACTACTTTTAACTATATAGTCAACCCAAATAACGTACCTGTTACAAATACGACTACAACAAATACTGTCAAAACTACTGTCCAAAATGATAATGTCATTGCTTTTAAGTCTGCTGATGTAACAAACGCCTTACCTGGTCAAACTTTAACGTATACAATTACGATTACGAATAGCGGTAATGTAACGATTGAAGACCTTCTTGCCATAGACGCCGTACCAATAGATACGACTTTTGTTGCTGGTAGTGTTACGATTAACGGAATCAATCAGCCTAATGAGAATCCTGAAAATGGTATTACGTTAGGAAATCTTGCTCCTAATGAATTTGTTATTATTACGTTCCAAGTGACAATATCTTCTTCTACTCTTCAATCTACAATTAATAATGATGCTTCTGTTTCCTATACCGTTATCATTGATCCAACAAAACCACCTATTACAATTACAAAGCAAACAAATACCGTTACAACGACAGTCATTGATCCAATGGTTCGTATTGAAAAAACAACTGACAAATCTATTGTCGTTATAGGAGATATCATTACATTCACATTAGCGGTATTTAATCACTCCCCAATTCCGACAATCAGCACTTCTGTTATAGACACAATTCCAGCTGGTACAACATTTATAGAAAACAGCGTAACAATTAACGGTACTCCCGTTCCAAATGTTCGTCCAGACACTGGTATTAATATCGGCTCTTTACCTGCAGATTCAGTAGCAACTATAACATTTCAAGTCCTCGTAACTTCTATTCCTTCAAACAGTACAATTATAAATTCTGCAACAGTTACCGCTGCCTTTCAATTGACACCACAGGATCCAATTATTACTTTCATTGTTAATTCAAATATCGTTCGTATACCAGTTCAATTTATAACTACAACAGTCACGAAAAATGCTTCCGTCAGCTCTGCTTATTTAAATCAATATTTTGATTACACGGTGCGCATTACGAATACTTCCAAAATTTCACTCTCAAATATTTCATTACAAGATACTATTCCAGCAGGTTTACAATTTATAAACGGCACTGTCTTTATTAACGGTGAACGCTCTCCACTAGCGAATCCGAATATCGGTTTCCTAGTCGCTACTAATTTGGAACCAAACGAAACAATTATCGTGTTATTCACAGTACAAGTAATAAGTCCACCTGTTAATAATCCCTTTAAAAATACAGCCAATATTTCGTTACAACTTCAAGTCTCACCTACCGACCCACCAATTACAGTAACCGTTACAAGTAACGAAAACATCGTCACCTTTGTTTCAGAAAATCCAGATGAAACACTTCCAAATTTAAATTGCTTCTTTGACGGTGAGCGCTTCATTCGTATTACTCCTCGAAATGTACGAAATTACCTTTGGACTTGGATTTGGTGGAAGTAATTGAAACAAAAAAGAGATTGTAGTTTGGTTGAAACCAAATTACAATCTCTTTTTCATTACCTATATTCCACTACGTTGTAACTCGTCCAATGATATACGATTAAACACCATCTCAAGTTATTTTAGTCGTAATAAGTTGGCCAGCTTCATTAATAGTAACTTTCCATTTCACTCCACTAGCAGTCTTCATGATTATACCTTTACTTGCCTCTATTTCAATATCTCCAAACATTCTTCCTCCAGTTGTCGCTAACCAAGCACTCCCATTTTCCATAGAAGATCTTGCAAAGATACGATTAATTCGAAAACGCTTATGGTCTTGAGAATAACCACTTAATGTAATTCTAACTTTATATAACTGACTCGCCTTCATATTCGATATAATTGTATCGCCAACATTTAATGGAACATCCAACGCGATAACCCAACTTCCAGTTGCACTTAATGCATATTCAATTTTAATTTTCTTTGGACTCTCTCCCCACCCAAAATACATTCCAAAACAATTTAACATTTGTATTGGTTTTTTCGTAAAATCCAGTTCAATTACAACTGGATTACTATCTGGAACGTCAATATAGTTTACACTTTGTTCATCTATTAAATTAAAGCAATTTGTGAGATTTCCCCCGTACGGCACTTTTCCACTTACTTGCTTAACGTTATATTTCTGCTGAGCATTTACTAAAATATCATCTTGATTTCCTATTAAATGAGGTCTATTTAACGTCAAAGGTAACTGAATTCGTAGAGATTCTTCATAAGTAGACTTACAAACATTGTATTGTCCTTTATCTACAATAGTTGTCGAAAGCAGATTTGAAAAAAGGTAGTTACGATGAGAATTGGAAGAAAATTCAATGACAATTTGTTCACTACTCATCCGGTACGTATCCCAGATCATACAATCAAATGTATTATACGCACCTGAACAACGAATTACTTTGTTCGTTTGTTGTCTACATTGCACTTGAATATCATGAAACGTATTTCCTGAACTTTCATTTGGCAAATCACTATTTCCATCTACTTCAATCCCATACACACATCCATCAATAAATATAGATTGAAATACATTGGCGTTAATCCAACAAGGTGTATTAATATCATCTATATACTCTGTTTTCAAATATATTGCAGTTTGAAAGTTTTTAATTTGAATAAATTTAACTTGAAAGAAACTAATATAATCCCATGCCTTTTGACAATAAAAATGTATAGCTTTTCCTTTATACGATGGAGTTGTATTTATTATATTTATATTTGATATAACAGATTGATTAGGTACTTCGATTTGTTGTGAACCAGAAACATAAATAACAGCAGATTGAAACAATGGATTTATAACTTGAATAGTACCACCAACTATCGAAGCGTTACTTTGTAGCTCAAATGCATTAAAATCTCCATCAATTTGCAGCGTTACGGTAGGATCTAACTCTAATCTTACGTTTGATTTAATAACAATCGGCTTTACAATTTTGTACGTATTTACTCCTGTAATTTTTACTGTCGAAATTCGGTTAGCTACACAATAATCAATAGCTTGTTGAATTGCTAATGAGCTATCATTTACCGAGTTTGGAACTGCGCCAAAACAATCAATGTGAACGCTACTTTCTGGCGCACAATCTTCTTGGGAAGAAATATATTCTGACAAAATAAATTCACTCCTCATATTACCTTTTTTCATATAATATGTGAGTTCTCTCTTAAAAGTTTCTATAATAAAAAAAACAAACGACCTACTCGGTCATTTGTTTAACTCATATATATTTTTCGTTTCTTCTATCATTTTAGTTAACGAGAAATACCTCACTGCTTTCTCTCGTGCTTTCAATCTAATATCATTTACCCTTTCTTCATTCCCTTGTAGTTCTTCAAGTGCACTTGCGAATTCAGATTCGCAATATTCAGATATCAAAACGCCTGACTCTCCATCTATTACCGCTTCATTTATTCCGCCAACATCTATTGAAACAATTGGTGTCCCTGTAGCCATCGCTTCAATTACTACCATTGGAAACACTTCACGAAAAGATAATAAAAGTAAGGCATCCATATTCCCTATAAACTCATGCGGCTCTGAAATATTCCCTATCATCTTCACCCTTTGCTGCAATCCATATTTTTCTATTTCTTTCATAATCGATTCTTTCTCTGGTCCATCACCAGCAATATAAAACATAAAATCATTTCTCTTTTTCAATACATTTGCAATTTTGACAAATAGTTGATGGTTTTTCTCTTTGGATAATCTAGCTAATATCCCTATTTTATATGTAGATTCTTTCTTTTTCTGCTGGAATAAAAACTTTTCAATATCAACACCGTTATAAATTGTATTTATTTTTTCTTCTGCTACATGAATTGAAATTAAATTGTTCTTTTCAAACTCACTTACTGTAATAATATTGTTCACATATTTATTCATGAAATACCGAAAAAGCGTTGGCATTTTCTTTTCTAATATCGTTACATTGTGTTTCGTATAAACAATTTTCATCTTTTTTTTAATAAACTTTTGAAGTAGAAAAGCATATAATACCATTCGCAAACTATTTGCATGAATAAGTTCTATCTTTCGTTTACAAATTTCGTTTCGTAAATAATAAATATTTCTCAAATGATTCCATCGACTAAGTAAGATAAAATTTTCTTTTCTAGTAAGGGATTCATATAGTTCTCCATCACCTGCAGCTGTATAAATCTTAAAATCCTCATAATGCAAATTATTTTCTAATTTACAGAAATAATTTTCGGCTCCGCCAGTTATCAATTTATCAGTCATCAACAGTATATTCATAATTGCGTCTTCCCAACTACATTGATTTTATTTTTTTTATAAGCATGATAAGCATACTTACTAAAATAGTAAAAGCTTTGCACTGCATTAAGACTTTTTTGGTCTCTTAATAATTTCCAATACCGAAAAGCTGCTCTAACTTTATTTCTCGAAACAGAATTTGCTACAATTCGATACTTCGCTAATACTTGCTGTATCCCTTTTGCTTCATGCCCTTCATGTAATAAGTTCAGCCATAACGCTGTATCTTCCGGCTGTACACTAGGCATTTCGACATACGGAATTTTTTCACGATCAATCATCACCGTTAAACACCCGATAATTGTATTTCCCACTAAATAATGATAGTCAACAGATTTTGGTACACTCACTTCGCGATTTAATTCATTACCATTTTCATCAATTAAACTATACGACGCATATGAAAAAGCAATATTCATTTCTTCCATAAATAACAATTGTGTCTTCAATTTATGCGGCAACCATATATCATCACTATCTAAAAAGGCAATGTACCTTCCTCTCGCCTCTCGAATCGCTAAATTCCGAGCTTTAGCAGCACCAACATTTTCTTTTAATGATAATAACCTAATTCGTGAGTCTCCTTCTATTATCTCTTTAATTTTTGCGGCAGATTGGTCGGTTGAACAGTCATCAACGATAATCATTTCCCAGTTTTCATACGATTGATTCTGTACAGATGAAATTGTCTCACCTATAAATCGTATACTATTATAAGAAGGTGTTATTACAGAAACATAAGGCGGCTCGTTATGTGCTGATAGACATTTTACCATCTATCTTTCCCCTTCCTTCATATATTGAAATATACTTCACAACAACTGCTAAAAATAAAAAGAACGCTTCGTTAATAATGAGTGACAATGACATCATCTGAAATAAAAATGCAATCATAGTCAATAGAAGATATGGTTTTTCACGAAACAAAGTATGCTGCGCTAGCTTGAACATTAATATGAATAAAAACGCGCTATATAGAAGAAAACCAATTGTACCCGATTCAGACAAAATTTCTAAAAATGTATTGTGTACATATAATTTTTCATTAAATTGATACTCATAATAATTCGAAAAGTTAAAAGCACCGATTCCAATATATGGATTGGATAAATAATATTTAAAAGCAGCTTCCCATAATGTAAATCTACCACTTCCATTATCATGGGAAAAATCAGAAATTCGTTTATTTAATATATCATCTAATTGGCCCCCCATTACACTATTCGATAAACTAAAAATAACTACACTAAACAATACTAAACTCATAATTATTTTTATTTTTTTGGCGAAACTAGACATACATATATATACAAAAACGACAAGTACAAGCGCTAATATACCGCCCCTTGAAAAGGTTAATAGACTTGTCGTAACACATAAAATCAATCCTAAGATGTTAGTAATATTTTGTAAATTCGTCATATAGTACATAAAAAATATTGTATTATAAAAAATAAAAATGTTAGGATCATCTAGCAATCCAATTAATCGTGGATATCCTCTATCCACTAATAACCCAGCAAAAATTTCTCTCTCTTCTCCACCGTATAAACTAAAGTATTGTAAACCAATTATATATAGTATTAGACTTACAACATTAAATACTACTCCTACATAAGCAATAGATGATTCAAGTACCACTATTTCAGTATTCCCCAATAAATTCCTCATTATAAAATAGCATCCTAAAACGAGTAGCACGCCAAAAATCATACGAATACTAGCATTTAAATACATAGAAAGAATTCCACTTAAACAATAAATGAAATAAAACAGTAAAAATACAACTTCATGAAAATATAACTTTTGAATATGAAAGTTTTTAATTGTTAAACAAAAATATATGACTAAAAAAATCATATATATCTTCAATGAAAATCCAATATATAAATTGTATTTACTTAACATAACAAATAATATTAGAAGAATAATCCATCCCATCGATACTTTCATATTATTTTCCATAGGCTATATCCCCTGTTTCGTAATATAATCCTTTTTGCGTATTTTTCTTATAAAAGAAAGAAGAAGTTTTTTCAGCTCATAATCATATAGGAATATGGCAGCTACTACGATTAATATATTAAGAACAAGCGCAATTAAATGATATGTATGCAATATATATTGCACTCCAATAAAGGTTACACCAAAATAAATTGTATACGGTATTACAATTTGGAATACAATTTTTTTCTTCACTACACTTACCGCTATGTATCCCACTAAAGCGACGATTTCAAATAAAACCATAGCGTATGCCGCTCCTATCACTCCACCAAGACTACTAAAGCTATAAAGCATAACCCCACCTATCACCAATGCTACACACTGCACAACAGTCCTCTTATTTTGACATCCACTCGTCGTTAAACCGTCAGCAATGGCAATATTTAAACTTTGTAGCACAATAAGAAATGATAATATTTGGAGTGGTTCTACTGCATCGCTCCATTCTTCATGAAAAAATATAGAAATAAAGTATGGTGCTAAATGATATAAACCGATTGTCATACATATTCCTACAATCGCCATTGATTTAATTTGAAGCAAATTTAATTTCGTATGCTCTTCTATATTATTCTGGTTATAATGCTTAAAAAGCACTGGAAAAAATGCACCTGCAATTACCCCTGGTACTTGATATAAAGCTGCCGGCATCCGGTACGCCACTGCAAAAACACCTACCATACTTAATGGCAATGTATAGTTAAGCAAGATAGGCGCTAATTGTGGCGTACTCATTATTAAAAAACCGCTTATAATAAAGGGAGTTAATTGCCAAAATAACGCTTTATGAATTACGACTTTCATATTCATTTTCGTCTTTCTTCTCATGATATATATACTGAATAAACCGCCGATCATATACCCAAAAGCATATAAGCGAGCCGTTACATACACCGGTAACTCTCCGAAAATACAAAAACATGTAATTATAATGACAACTGATGCTGATACAACTTTTATGAGCGCTATATACTTCATACGTTCCGTCAGTTGAAAATAGGCAATTCCTATGTTTTGCCAAGTTAATCCTATTAACATGAAAAACATTACGTTTATCATCATATAAATTAAATTTTTATCCGCATACATATAATGAATAACAATATAACCGATTATAGAAATAAGAATAAGTAGAATCATCCTTATTTTTATATACGATGATAAAATCTTCTCTAAATCTGCTCCATCCTTTGCCCCTTCTCGAAGAAACGTATTACTAAGTCCTAAGTCTGTAAAAAATAACATAACAAACGTCACTGCTATGGCAACACTAAACATCCCATAATGTTGTGCGTTAAAAAAGTTTGCTAAAACAATTAAACTGACGGCCTGAAGAAGGTTAGCTAAAATCGTACTATAAAATAGATGGATAATATTGTTTAGAATAGATCTACCCATACAAGTTCTCCTTTGCAAGTAACCTACTTACATATGTTGTTTGTTTACCTTTATATTTATCTTGCACCGTTACCGTTCAATACAATTAAAACGGTTTTACATAAAATACGGATGTCCATCCGAATCGTTTTCATTTCAATATACTCCATATCCAGCCTCAACTTTTCCTTTGGATCAAGATTATACCCTCCATTTATTTGTGCCCATCCGGTTAATCCTGGTTTTACCATTAAACGTTCCTTAAATTCTGGAATATACGCATCAAATTCATTATAAAAAAACTCTCTCTCTGGTCTAGGACCTACAAAAGACATATCTCCTCTTAAAATATTTAAAAGTTGCGGTAATTCATCAATTCTCGTTTTCCTTATAAACAATCCAACTTTTGTAATTCTTGGATCATGTTCGTTTGCCCATTGTGGGCCATTTATTTCAGCATCCTTTACCATCGATCTTAATTTAAATACATTAAACTTCTTCCCGTTTATACCTAAACGTTCTTGAAAGTAAATTGGAGCCCCTGATGTTTCTAAAGTAATCATAATACAAAAGAACAACATAATTGGTATCGTTAATAGTAACAATATGATTGAAAATATAATATCAAACAAGCGTTTTACACTTCGATTCAATATGCTAGGCTTTTCTTGAGCTGGAATCGTATACAACTTGGCTTGATTTGTTTCACGAATCATGGATCGTTACCCCCACATTCAAGAATATAAAATTATCCCTATTAATTCACATTCTTTTCTATTTATATTCGCTATTACTTTTTGCACTGTACGTAGTGAATCTTTTCGCTTTTTAACTGCTAAGACTACTCCATCGCATTTCCCGGCAATAATGTGCGTAGCAGGAAGATCAAATACTTCAGAAGAATAAAAGAAAATGTAATCAAAATCTTCTTTCCACTTAGCAATTGCATTATCAAATTCATCCATAGCAACTAAGGGCGTCCCTGTGTGTACTGTTTTTTTTGCAGGAATACAATCTAAGTATTTAGACAAATTACTAGAAAAAGATTCATAATTACAGGGGGAAGAGCTTATTATATCGTTTACTGTTATCATGTGATCACTTTGTAATAATACATGTAATTTTGGGTCAGAAAAATTCACATCAATAAGTAACACCTTTTTCTTCATTTCAGCAAACACTAGACCCATATTTACTATAAGCGAGGCAACAACACCTCTGTCCTTCGTTGAACTAACTGTGAACAGTTGTTTTCCAGATTTTTTCAACTCGTGATACACCGTATAAAACTGCTCTTTCATCAGATCATCATGCAGATCGAATGGCAGCTGTTTCTTTGTCCTAAACATCGACATGTTCACCTCGATATATAGATGATTTTTTATCAACCTCTGTAGGTTTCTTTTTTCTATTTGGTTCCATATTTATGTGACCAATAACAGAGACTGTTGTTATTTTCTCTAAATCCTGTTCCGTGTATATACGTTCATCAAAATAATCTCGAAATACAGCTAAACCTATCCCAACAAAAAAACTAACAATTAAAGAAATAGGAATGATCAGTTGAAATTTCGGAAACAATTTTTCAGCCTGTTCCTGTAACTCAGGATCAGTTAATACTTTCACCCCTTGTACATTTGTGTACTGTTGAAAGCTTTTTTGTGATTGCTCTGCCAATGTCTTTACAATGTCTTTCACGATTTTCGGATTGGAATCTTTTACTGTAACAGTTACAATTTGTGAGTTGTCCGTATTCACAACCGAGATTTTTTGTGCTAATTCATAACTTGATTGCTCTAATTTCAAAGTTTTTTTGACTGTTGAAATAATTAATGGGCTTTTTAAAATATCAACATACGATGTTACTAGTTGCTTATTTTCTTGTGTTTTATTTGTTGAATTTTCCTTATTAAACTCATCTAAATTCCCAACAAGAATTTGCGTTGAATATTGATATGACGGCTTTAAAACATACATAGAGATAAGAACTAAAGAAGCGGTTAAACAACACATCGTTAAAATAATCGTTACGAATCTTCTTTTCAGTAATTGTTGAAAATCTTTTATACTCATTTCTTGCTTCAATTATTTCACCGCCCTTTTCTGAATAACATCCTGCAATTCACTCTTTACAGATAACCCTTTCTCTCTTCTATCCACTTGTTTTGTTACATACTTTCCGACTCCGAATGCAAATTTTTCTACATATACATACGAAAGCATTGCAAGTATAAACGAAAAAACAAGTGAAAAAATTAAAATAATAGGCAACGGTAATATTTCATGGAGCATGTATATAAGGGAAAACAACGATATAATATGGTATAAATAAAGACTGTAAGAAATCTTCCCCAAATATAACAAATATTTATTATGTAGCAAGGACGACAAAGTTGATATTGACAAACTTAATATGACAAATAAACATGCACTTATCGCCACTACGTAGTCTCGAAATATAAAATTATTGAGCACTTTAATTTCTCCTATAAGCCCTTCATACATAAAAAGTAAAATCGCAAATAAAAACCATGCAATTTTCGTGTTTTTAGTACAATTACTATAAAAAACTATTAAATTATTTTTATACTTCGCAACTAGTGCTCCTAGTAAAAACAGTACTGTGTAATGCAATGTTAATGCATAGCTTGTTAATGTTAAGCCCGAGCGAAACAAAAATAATATTACGACAGAACATATACTAAAACTAAACAATAATAGTAATGAACACCTTAACGTTTTTCGTAAGCAAATCATCAAAATTAACGGGAAAATTATTGATATTCGCATTTCATGGACAAGTGACCAAATCACACCGTTATATGCATCTGTATTATATTTCCCAACCAATAAAATATGTTGTGCGATTAAGCTTGAAGAACTTTCAATCGTCCATGAGCGATTAAACCATTCACTTAAATAAGAAATACCATATTCACTAATTGTAATCTGGCATACAATAGCTATAATTATTGCCACAATATAAGGAATATATATTCTGCATATACGTTTTAAAAGGTATGACCCATAGCTACTATAGTTTTTTTGAATAGATTCATACAAAACAAATCCGCTCAAAACAAAAAAGATAATAACTGATTCGTTACCACTACTAAAAATTAGACGAGCAGGCGTTTCTTTTAATAGATACACAACAAATGGTTTATTATCTTCATAACTGTAATTTTGAAATGCTGAAAAAATCATTAAATGATGACCAATCATTACTACTAATGAAGAAATCCCTCTTATAGAGTCCAATTCTTCGTATCTTTTCATCTTTTTACATCAACTCCTAATGAAATGATAATAATCATTTCAAAGCGACATCTTTATTCATATTCCTCTCCTTTCTTTTCATTCCAATTTTTCATATTAAAATGATTTTATAGTATAAATTTGAGTGTATTGTAACATTTTTTGTAATATTTTGAATAGAAAATCTCAAAAATTGGTATATACCAATTTCAACCTCGAAAAATGAGTAATATTGATAGAAAAACGCTATAAAAATATCTTGCATATTTACAAAATTAAAGAGCTGAATAGCGTTTTTTCAATATAAAATAAAAAAGATAGCCTACATAGGCTATCTTTTTTATTTTATTTAATTACTGGCACCACTATATGCTACATGTCGTTTCTCAATTCTCTCTTCAATTTCTTTCATATTTTCTTTATTATTTAATAGTGATTGTTTATTTTCAATTAATAATTGTTTAAAAGATTTTCTCACTTTTTTTCTCATTTTCATTGTCCTCCTTGGGGGATGGTTTATATAAAAGATAAAGAATTATCTGTGTGTTCTTATAATAATTGATTGTTGTGAATTCTATTTGAACTTCATATGAAAATCTCGTTTATTTTCTGACAACTTTGTGAACACGAAAAAATGATTATCTAAAACTATGTTGAAATTAATTCACTTCATGATAAAAGTTATTATTTTCATCAACTTTTATCATTATATCTTGTCGAAATATTTATATATTTAAAATTGAGTTCGACATAATTTTATTTATTATAATACTGTTTACAAAAACAAAAAAAAGGTGTCACCAAGTCAAAGTTCGACTTATGCAACATCCCTCTTCCCAAACTATTTATAGCATATTTATTAATATTTCAGGTCTTCCCCAATTCATTTCTTCACAAACAAATCTAAGTTTTTCTTCATCCATTGTGTGTAATCCTTCTTCTAGTGAACATGAAATTGGAACTTCACAGTGAATTTGGGCTAATTGTAACGAAATATTTAAGTTCTCTAAATCACTTTCAATCTTCGTACGCTGCGCTTTTGTTAATGATTCTACATTTTCTAGTACAGCGGATACTGTTCCGTGCTCTTGAATAAGCTTATACGCTGTTTTTTCACCGATACCTTTTACCCCTGGATAATTATCACTTGTATCTCCCATGAAAGCTTTTGCATGGACGATTTGCCACGGCTCTACACCTTTTTCTTCCATGATTTTCTCCGGTGTGTAATATTCGTAATTTCCAATTCCTTTACGCAGAAGCATGACTGTAACGCTCTTATCAACAAGTTGAAGTAAATCCGTATCACCTGTTAAAATATAAACTTCAGCTTCATTGCAATATTGTTTTGCAAGCGTACCGATACAATCATCGGCTTCGTAGCCTTTCATACCGATAACTGGAATGGATAATTTTGCAGTCATTTCTTGCACTAAATCAAATTGAGGAATTAATTCTTCTGGTGGCGCTGCACGATTTGCTTTATAATTCGAGAACGATTCTGTTCTAAATGTCGTACTTCCCATATCCCAGCATGTAACGATATGTGTTGGTTCGATCGCTTGCGTAGCTGTTAATAAATGTTTCATATAACCATGAATCCCGTTCGTAGGGGTTCCATCTTGTCGTTTCATAAATTGTCCGTAGACACTTGTTGCG
The DNA here is from genome assembly GCF_053557995.1 of Bacillus sp. XB1. Classification (NCBI taxonomy): domain Bacteria; kingdom Bacillati; phylum Bacillota; class Bacilli; order Caryophanales; family Bacillaceae; genus Bacillus; species Bacillus sp. XB1. Next base: position 2,094,711 of record NZ_JBNRIL010000001.1, read on the forward strand.
TAAAAAGCACGAAATAATAGTGCCATACCATCAACTAATAATACTTTTTTCATAATTCCTCTCCTATTAAAAAAATAATAACCTTACGTTATCACGTAAGGTTATATAAATAGATTACCATTCTACGTTTTTGCTCAACTTTGTCTATTATACATTGTTTTTGTATATTTAGCATCATTAACACATTAAGACGTTCTACTACAACAAGTATGCAAGATGCCTGAATACGTATTTTTTCCAGTAGAAACAACGATAGCTTTTGCATTTCCACTAACAATATGCGAACCTTTAAAACATACATTTTCAAGCTCAAGTGGATTATAATCTTTCATCCGTTTTAATGGAATAAACCGTTTACGTTCAAGGTGATAGCAGCTCTCAAACTTCTCTATATTCGCTTCGTTTCCCGTTAACACAGACTCATTCACTAATAAATCATCTGCATAAATAATACGTACATCAGCTGGCACAGCATCTCCAGCCGAAAGAAAAATCATATCTCCAGGTACAAGTTCTTGCACAGGTATCTCCATCATTTTCAGTTCACTATTTAGCCCTGTACTACTAGAACATTCTACTCTAGATACAGTAATCGTTTCACGTTGTAATTCATCACACACACGTTGTTTTGAAAAACCTGGAATCATGCCACCTAGCTTCATCATTACTTCTGCAAGAAGTGCTCTTTTTGAAGTTAGTTCATTTCGGCCATATACTTGAATACGTTTTTGTGCCTCTTTCATTGATAGTCCGTCTCTTGTTGTTTTAAAATATGCAAATACAGATTTTACATCTCTTGTTGCAATTTCAATTAATAAATCTTTATTTTTTTGGAGCATTGTTTGTTCTTTTATTGATTTTTTACTTAGTTTATATGACGTGTTACCCACAGTTTTGTTTGCATATAACATATTATCGTCTCCTCCTTTACAACATAGGAAGAAACGCTTTGTTTCTCAATTTATCCACTTTACTGTGAAAGTGTCTCGCGCTTTATAAACGCTATATTGTGATAAATATAGAGGGAGGAACAAATCGTTTCCTGCCTACATCATATATTTTTGATTTGAAGTATATGGGTAACGGAACCGAGTCAGAATTTGACATGCTCCTCACCTCCTCGTTTAATTTTATAGTTTATAATATGAAATTACTCATAGCTTGGTAACAAAAAAGACCCCTACCCTTAAGAGAGTAGCGGCCATTACATACACAAATAAACGATTTCTAATATAATTAGAAATCTACGGACCTCTCCCTCACCGAGTTTTAGCACTGTATAGCATAGGTACATTACCAGCTACGTTAAGAAAAACCTTAATTCGATCATTCCTGTTGACCCATTGGCGTCTCTCGACATTTTTGGGCAGTAGCATTTCTCTATACAGGAGCCTCACCTAACAGAGACTTATTTTCATTACATTGAAAATGTTACTCTTATTTAAAATAGATGTCAACCGTAGCCTACAATTTTTTCAAATGGTATGGCAAACTAACGTATATAAAGTGAAACTTTAATCAGTGGGGGTTTTGTTCATCCGCCACTGATTATTAGCCCTCACCAATCGGGCTGCCCGGCAAATAGCGGGATAAAATAAAAAACTTTACGTTTAAACGTAAAGTTTTTAATAAGTTATACAACCAGCGATTACAATCCCAATTGAAAGCGATAAAAACATAAGAAAAAGACCGACTGCTTGATTATCTTCTTCGAGACTTTTGTTTATATTAAAGCGTGGTGTAAGCCACTCAGCTAAATAAAAGACGATAATTTGAGCCAAAATCCCAACTGCTCCCCACGAAATCATATCAAGAAGTGAAATTGAATTAGCTGCTGTCGAATATAAAACGATAGCTAACCCAAGTAATCGCCCTCCAAGCACATAGCTTACCGCCTTATTCCCTTGAGCCATTAACTTAAATTCCTTAACTTTCGTTGTCACTTCCATCAAGAACAGACCAATACATAAAAGTCCAAGTGTTACTGCTAAATATAATAAAAAATTAATCATTTTTCCTCCTCCTTTTTATACCTACCGGTAAATAGTACGATTCATTTCCTGTAATCTTTTCTCCCGCGCGAATACCGATACTACTCGCTTTTCCAGCAATTAAAAAAGAACCAAACACATAGGACAGTTTCTCCATCCCCTTTTCTGTTTCCAAGGATACGACTGGCAGTTCTGTATACTTTTGAAATATCGGCAGTGCAGTTTTATACGTTTGATGTGCATTTTGAAGCATAATATTTTCATCCTTATCGCGAATCGTAATTGTATCTCCTTCTCTACCAAATGAAGGTTTTTGAACGAAAGAACCTTTTCCTAAAAATAAATCTGGTTCTAAATATGTAGGTAACATATATTCTTTAATCCACTGTTGTTCCTCGTTTGTATAAAAGACCTCTTCTTCTGCTAACCCCCAAATAAGACACTGAATCGATTTTGGCTGAAGTAAAAATGCTGACAAAGGATTTATTATAAAAAGCTTTCCGGCTTTTACAAGTTGCAGCAGTTCCACACCTACCAAATCTCCTGTTTCAGGATCTTGATCCTCAATTAAATCTTCTATCGGATATGTTTGGCGATATAAAACATCAATCTTCGCCCCATCTTTATCAACTAGAGCATCTTTTGTAATTCTAAGTTCTGACATTGGCACTACTTTATTTTCAACATGGCATAGCTGACTCAAATACATAGTCGTATTCCAATCCTCGATATGTTCATGATGTGCTGTAAAAACAACATTTGGATTGTCTAATTCCTTTGTCGCTTCCATTACAGCTTTCGTAACACCAGAAGATAGCAATCGTTCTTGATCTGAGTTTGGATCATCATAGCCTAGATTTTCACAAACTTTTCCATTCATTTGAAAACATTCCACAATAAAAGTTGGTGTATCACTATTAAACTCAAGCATTTTAATTTTGTTATCCTCTGTTACAGCAAAATCAAATCGCGAAATTACAGATTCAGGATAAAGCCCTTTCATTCTAATGAATGATAAACTCGCGGATGGAAAGCCAAGATCTAGAAGCTGTTCGTCACTTAAATTACGCAGCAGTCTAGCAGTCTTAAAAAATATTTTCCCCATTCGTTCAGTCGCTAAGTGTAATTGGTCCAAAGTCTGATTTGTTATAGAAAAAACATGAAACAAACTATACTCACATTCATATAAATCCGACCAAAAATTCGGATATTTTAAATAAAATTCTTTTCGATCCCTTATGTATTGCGACATATTTTAGCCCCCAAATCCTCCCTTTGAACCGCTTCCAATTCCACCTTTAAATTCAGCAGACGATTGATACGATTTAAACGCCGATGAATTTTTAAAAGTGGACTTATTTTGATAGTATCGCCCACCATAGAAATAATGCCCACGATAACCTGAACTACTATCATCACACTGCCATACCCCAAGTTCATCATCCCAATCCCAATCAGAACAACTATTATCATTCGGTTTTGGGGGAAGATCTTGTGCGCAACCAAATAAAGTGCCAGTCATTAAAGACGTTACGACACCACCTACTAACCATTTCGTTTTTGTCACCTTCGCACTCCCCTTTTTAAATTCTATTCCTATTATATAGGATGGCATGATAAAGTAGAAGAAAAAGGAAGAAGAGGGATTAAATGCGCTTAGAATATCGACTTAATGATGAAACGAAAGGGTATCCTGCTTTATGGAACTACGCCAATATTTCTAATTCTGAAATTATCGCACGCATGACTTGTGAATATTTTATTAAAGAGAAAAATACTTATGTTGTTACTGCAACTTCGGTTGATCCAGACGGAACAGCAGTTATTTATATTCAAAAAGAAGTTTTCGCCAATGACCCTTCAGACCCTACATACTCCCACATCGGTTTTGAAATTAGAGAACTAAGTGAAACGAGTTCAAGCTTAGTAGATAGTCAAGATGTATGGAACTACGAAGAAATTTTACCATCTCTTCATTCAGATATTATATATATTCAGCGAGACGGCATGTCTATGGAATTCTCCTTGGATTCAAGAGAGATTGATGAAGACAGAAAGTGCTACATTTATTACGGAAACTTCACAGGTGAATCAAGATAATATTAATATATCTATGCAACAAAAAAACCTTACGTATAAAACGTAAGGTTTTTATATAGCCCCACATATGCCGTTCTCTCTAGATGTCCATAAACCTGCTCTCACAGGTGGATGCCCTCACAAATGTTTGTAACTTCCTTCTTAAAAAGATGGCATGTTAGCTACATTTAAATATTGAACTTCCATATTAAACTTATTGGTTTAAGACATGCATAAGCTACGTACACCGTAGGAATTTTATATAAGGTTAGTTGAAATAAGACCCCCGCACGTGCCGCTCCTCGTAAATGTCCAAAAACCCGCTACTCGCAGGTGGATGCCCTCACAGTTACCGTACATCTTCCTCCACAAGGAAGGCTTGATGATGGTCGCTAAATATTGAGCTTCCGTATAACTAACATCGGTTTTAGACATAAATAAGTTACGCACACCGCAGGATGTATTATTTACTTGTCGTTATATTATCACATTGTTTCCAATGTGTAAAATACAAAGTTTTTCGAGCAATCTCTTGCTTGTGACCTTATTTTAATACAAATTATTTTTGCATGCAAGTGATTAATCTTCTTCTTTTGCAATTTGATTTTCTGGATAAGAAATCCAATCACTCCAGCTACCTGCATACAATTTCACATTTTGGAATCCAGCTAATTTTAATGCAAGGATGTTTGGACACGCTGTAACACCAGAACCACAATATACAATGGTTTCCTTATCTTTCGACAGGTTTTGGAATCGTTCTTGTTGCTCAGCTTTATTCTTAAATTGTCCTGATTGCAACATTCCATCCTTCCAAAAATGGTTTACTGCTGTTGGAATATGTCCTGCTTTATGATCGACAAGTTCCTCTACACCAGCATAACGTTTCGGCTCTCTTGAATCAATTAATGTAACATCCGCACCTGCACGGATATTCTCTCTGACCGTTTCCATCGTTACAAGCATATGATCTTGTATATTAGCTTTGAATGTTTTTCGTATAGCAACAGGAATTTCCGCTGTTGTCGGTAGTCCATTCTCTTTCCAAGCCTGGAAACCACCATCTAATATATATACTTTCTCATGTCCTACATAGTTACATAACCACCATAAACGAGCAGCATTTGCACCGGCTTGACTGTCATACGCAATTACTGTCGTATGTTCATCAATACCAGCCTTCGAAAGCTTGTCTGCAAACTCCTCAATATTTGGTAAAGGATGGCGGCCACCATGTTCTGCTATAGGACTTGATAAATCTAAATTCAAATCAAAATATAACGCATGAGGAATATGTCCTTCTTCATACTTTTCTCTACCCCAATTAGGATTCGCTAAATCAAAACGACAATCGATTATACGGACATTCTCATCTTCTATATGCTCACGTAACCATTCGACTGTAACTATCATCTTTAACGACCTTCTTTCTCTTTCAAACGACTTACATACTCCATAACCATTTCTTCTGTAACATATTTACGCTGCAAGGTAACACCATTTTTTGCAAGATCATTAATCTGCTTCGTTACAACATTAATTACATCAACCGAAAATTCTTTCCCATTTGACGCAAGAGATACGGCAGCTTCAATAGCTGCTTCACGCTGTGCATCTAATTGTAAACATGCTTTTACACTTTCATTTTGTTTACGAGAATGTGCTGTAATTGCTTTATGTACTTCCATCTTCTCTTCCCCCTAAATAGTTATACGTTTTTATTCAATTCCATTGCAAGCCGGATCATATCACGACATACAATTCCATTTTCAATAATCTCTTCTTCATAATGCTTCGAAAAGTAATCAAAATCAATAGAAAAAATACGAAATCCACATTTTTGATATAAAGCAAGTTGTGAAACACTAGAATTGCCTGTACCAACTTCAAGTTTTGACATACCATATCCTTTAGCAGTTTCTACAGCATGCCTTAATAGCTTCTTCCCAATCCCTTTTCCTTGCAAATGCTCTGCAACCGCAATATTCATGATTTCCATCGTCTTTGGCCTTGTTTCCAAAAGAACATATACACCGATAACGCTCCCCCCCTGCTTAGCTACGTATGTTAATCCTCTTTGTACATACGTAGCTATTTGCCGTTCACTTGGATCAGCAAGTAACAATAAAGCCTTCGGTATAGCCTCTTTTGAAATACGTTCTATTACAACAGACATAAAAAATTCCCCCTTCTCTATTGTTCTAAACCCTCCTTGTCTACCATAAATAATAGAAAGGAGGGATTCACCATGGACAACAATGAGAAAAAATGCAACGTCATCTCTATTGATGGAAAGAAGAAGAAAAGCGACACGTATTCCTATCCAAAATTAGTAGTTGAAAACAAAACATATGAATTTTCTTCATTCGTCTTATGCGGTGAAACACCAGATGGCAGACGACTCGTTCTTACTCATATGATTTCTACCGATGAATTTGCTGGATTTGTAAAATCTTTAGATACTGTACTTCAAAAGAAAATTGAACGAATCTTTTTCTCATAACGACTATATAACATAAATTTCTTTTTCAATCTCTACTAACTGCTTTTGCAATTGTTCTTTACTTTGTTCATATAGAGATACATCGATCGTTTCAGCCAATGCAAACAATATACTTTCATAATAGTTCATCACATCTTGCTGCATCACTTTTTCGAATAAATTCCACTTCATATCCCACTCTTGCTTATAATGATGAACAAATAAATGTTTTTCATCAGCTACATAGTTTGATACGAGCGGTTCTAATACAGATTTAGCGTCTTCTTGCATAAAAGCCTTGTCATTCTTTTCAAAAAAGCTTTTCTCATTTTTAAAATGTGCCAGTGCTTTTTTGAAATCTTTTATTTCAACTGAAGGGAACGGTTCTTTATGTGTAATATCTTTGTATTCATACTCCACTGTTCCATTCATAGAAATTGATTCATTTTCTACTTTACAGTTTACTACAATTTCATCCTTTGCACGCTTCATCGCTTCGTCTATCCATTTTTCAAGGCGTAATGATGTCGCACGCATTTCTTGTAATAAATCATGCTGAATAAATGCTACTAATTCCATAACACACTGTTGCAATTGTGTTTTCACATTTCCATCCGTTCGAAGTGATGCCGGATTAATAAATTCAGTAAACACATCATTATAGCGGAGGAATAGACGCTGTTGCACGTAATAAAGCAACTCTTTCACTTCATTTTGCATCGCCTGTTCTTCAGCAAGTACACTATATGAAGAAATGATATGAAGTAGTTGATCACGCTCTGCTTCATATTTTTTCGTTTGCTTCTCTTTCTCTTCATTCCCCTGCTTTGCACCCTTTATCATGTTTACTAAAAGCTGATCTGCCCCTTGCAACGCACCATATAGAGCATGCACAGAAACAAGCATTAAATCTCTCATCATAAAGGACGTAAATGATTCCTCAAACTTAGTAATCCCAGAGTTTTGTAAAATACCATACTTCTCTTTTTCAACATTCTTTCCTTGTTTCTCTTCAAGCGCACATAAACTTGAAATTGCAAATAAACGCGGATTTCTAATACCGTATTGCAGTAGCTGATCTGCGATATAACCTTTTACCATTTCAAGTTCTTCTTCAGACTCTGCTAAATCCGCAGCATTAATTAAGAAGAACATTTTATCAAGGGCAAAAGTATCCTTTACACGACCAAGCTGAATTAAAAATTCACGGTCAGCACGAGAGAATACATGGTTATAATATGTTACAAATAAAATAGCATCTGCGTTTTTAATATACTGAAATGCAACATCCGTATGGCGAGCATTGATAGAATCCGCTCCAGGTGTGTCTACAAGCGCTACTCCCTGCCTTGTTAAAGCACAATCATAATAAAGTTCCATATACTCAACGAAGCATGATTTCTCTTCATTCGCTACATAATCAGAGAACTCTTCTAATGTAACTTGTACTTGTTCTCCTAAATAAGTAGAAACTGCATCATACCCTTTTTGTACCGCTCGTAAAAAGCTAAATGTTGTTTTTTGCTTCCCAGTTGGTGAAGGATATTTCATAACTTTATCAATTTGTGCTAACGCTTCATCTAACGTAGCAATCTCATAATGAAACAGCTTATAAACAGCTTTCATATCTTCTAATAACGCTTGCTTTGATTTAAACTGAACAATTACTGTTCCATGTGGTTTTTCCTCTGTAACCGGCAAAATTTGATTAATCGTTGCCGTCGTCGGGTTTGGTGATACAGGAAGTACTTTCTCACCGAGTAAGGCATTGGCAAATGATGATTTTCCAGCACTAAATGCCCCGAATAACGCTACTGTAAATTGTTTTGTTTCTACACGTCTTCTTTTCTCTATTACCTCTTGCTGTACATGTTTCAGCGCTGGCAATGGCTCTAATATCGTTTCAGCTTTTTTCACTTTCTCTAATATCCGCTGAATATTTAAAGCCGCCGTTCCTTTCAGCTCTTCTTCATGAATCGCTACGTTATCATTTACGATTTTCTGCTCTTGTAGTGTAAATTTCTCACTAACAATTTGCTTTTCCCTTTGCAATATCTCATCTATTTGCAAACCTTCAGGCGTAGCAACATGATCGTGCCAAACATTTCGTAAATAGTCTTCATATGCCGCCAAATTGTTATTGTATTGTAATTGTGTTTCTTTCGCCGTTTGCAACATCGTATATGTTTCAATCTCTTCTTCAATACGAGCAACTGCTTCCCTCACCTTTTGCTTTAAAACGACCGCACTTTTATCAAAAATTTGCTGTGCTTTTATAAAATAACGCTTCTTTAGTTCATTCGCTACATCCGCTGTATAAAGAAGTAAGTAATCACCTGTGAAACCTGCGCCTTGTTTAATTACCTCAGCCAACATTTCTGGTCCGAAAGCAATTTCTAACCCATATATGTCTTTCCCAATTTCCTCCGTGAACAATCCTTCTTCTTTTAAGAAGGCTACAATAAATTCCTTCACATGAAAATCAAGCTGCGTTTCAACAGTCTTTTGAAGGGCAGAATAAAACGCCTCTACACGCCTTTGTTTTTCTTGCTCCGTCTTTCCTTTCGCAAATAGCAAACCGACTTTAAACTTTGTTAATTTCGTTTCTAAGTACGCATTTGCCAATTCTCTCATTTCAAATGGCATTAAATACGCGTTATCTAATATAGCTTGTAGGCCTTTTATAAATTCATTTCTCACATGAGACTCTTTACTTGCCTCACGATTTTTCGCTTCCGTTAACTCTTCCTTCTTTTCAACTACCTCTGAAATAGAAAGTGGTGATGCTAACTCTTCCTCATATTTCAAAAGAGCTTTTTCATTTTCAGAAACAATAAACGAGAAATGTTCCCCCATTAAATATTCTGTTTCTCGCTCCATTCCAGTCCTTACATACTGCTCTTTTTCTTTCATAATAGAAGTAATTAACGTTTCTAAGCTTCCAATTTCATTATGTGGATGGTTCATCATTCGTAATGACGTATAATATACTCCATCTACTTCAATATCCCAGTTAGAGAACGATTGCTTTACACTATCTTTATAATTCTCAAACGACAATTCATTTTCTTTATGTTTATCTATTTGATTGACAACGAGATAAACCGTTTTATTACGTTGTTTCAATTCTTTAACAAATTGCAAATTCACTTCCGATTGGACGTGATTATAATCCATCATATAAAAAATTACGTCTGCTAGATGTAGCGTTGATTCTGTCGCTAATTGATGGGCATCATCTGTTGAGTCAATCCCTGGTGTATCTACTAACATAACACCTTCAGGAATTGGCGCATCATTCCGATAAATGTGAACACCAATTACCTCATCACCATCTTTACAAATTTGTTTTAATTCTTCAGCTGAATATGCACCGTCATACTCGTACTGTTCTCCAGATTTAACCGTTACAACAACACGATCCATTCCTTTTTCAATTTTGACAACGTTAGCGCTTGTCGGAATTGGACTTGTTGGTAACAACTGCGCTTTATATAGATGATTCATCATCGTTGATTTCCCTGCAGAGAAGTGACCACAGAACGCTATCATAAGCTGTTCTTGTTTATATTTTTGAATCACCTCAAACAACTTTAAACTATTCTCTGCATCGCCGTGTTTTTGCCACTCTTCATAAAAACAAACAAGTTTTTTCATACCGTTTGTCTGTACTATGTTTGTCATCCCCTTGTTCCCCTTTATCCAAGATGTATATACTTTTCCCCGCTATTTGCGAGCTCATAACCAGTGAGAGTTACACCTACCCATTGATTACAGTTTCACTTTACTATCATACTAAATTTTCAGCATATTCTCATTAAAAATAAAAAATCCCTTTCATTCTTTTTACAAATGAAAGGGATTTTATGTCATATCACTCATTTTGCTGTTCCTACTCCATTTAAAACATACTTCGCAATAACTGCATATACAGCGACTGTACCTGCTACTAATGCATATACCATACTTACACACCAACCTTTTTGATAATGATTATCAATTTTAAATATATTTTATCATTAAAGAGAATCATTATCAACACTTTTCATAAAGAAAGCTCCTTATAAGAAGGAGCTTTACTGCCTGTTTTGAAAAAGGTTAAAACTTGTTGTGCACTCTTATTATATCTCATCCTACATAACTTAACAGTTTAAAAAAATGGAAATATCCCCTATCCCCTCCATCTTACATTTTGTATAATAAAAGGGAATTACTTAACAAGGAGGAAAAAAATGACACAAAATATTTCACAAGGCGAGAGGATCCACTCCATCGATATTATTAGGGGAATAGCTGTACTAGGTATTTTTCTTGTGAACTGGCCTGTTATCGCTGGGATTGACTCACGTGATATTTCAGGAGTTTATGAAGGGCTAGATAGCTATATCCGTCTATTTTACGATATGTTTATTCAAACAAAGTTTTATACTATCTTTTCTTTTTTATTTGGCCTAGGCTTTTACATTTTTATGACTCGTGCTGAAGCAAAAACAGATCATCCGAAAATTTTATTTGTTCGCCGCTTACTTATTTTATTATTATTTGGTTTCTTACATTACGTTCTTTTATGGGACGGAGACATTTTACATACTTATGCGATTGCTGGATTTTTCTTATTTTTATTTTATAAGAGAGAACCTCGTACTATTTTAATATGGGCTATCGTTTTATTGAGTATTTTTCAATTCATTATGCTAATGGCTGGTATTACAGTTGCATTGGTACCAAAGGAAGAGCTAGGTTTTTCCTTACCTATCATGCCATTAGAAGATTGGCTGTCACAAATACAAAATCGTTTCCATGCATTTTACGCTGATGGAATTGGATTAAATTTACTTATGCTTCCAGAAACAGTTGGGCTGTTTTTACTTGGTTTATACGCCGGGAAAAAGGATATTTTCCGCCGCGCGAAAGAGTTAGATTCAAAGCTTAAAAAATGGCAAATTATTATGTTCCTTTTTACATTACCAATGTGGTTCTTCATGGTCCGTTACTTCTTATCAAAACCATTTTATGAACCAATTTATATGCAGGTCTTTACAATGTTTAGCGGAAAAACGTTATTCATATTCTACATTTTCACACTAATGCGTTTATTACAAAAAGAAAAATGGCAAACGTTATTACGTCCGTTCCAACACGTTGGACGAATGGCATTAACAAATTACATCTCGCATACAATTGTTACATTACTTGTATTTGGTCTATTCCTTAAAAATTATTATCCTGCTCCATTATGGGTTGGACCAATATTCTGCATTAGTTTCTACACGTTACAAATCTTTATTAGCCGCTGGTGGCTTTCACATTACCAATACGGGCCACTTGAGTACATTTGGCGTCTTGGTACGTACGGGAAAATGATGCCACTTAAAAAGAAAAGCAAGGTCTCATAACGAGACCTTGCTTTTTCACGCTTCTCTTACTGCACTTTGCATAGATACTGGCTCTTCTTCTACTTTCACTTTGCGCTGCGGCACCATATTAAATACGATATTTAAAAGTACTGCTGACGCACTTCCAAGTACAATTCCGTTATCTGTTAAAATACGAATGCTTTCTGGAAGTTGTGAAAATAATGTAGGAACGACTGTTACGCCAAGCCCAATTCCGACAGAACATGCAACGATTAATAAATTTTCTTGTTTACCAAAATCAACGCTACTTAACATTTTAATACCATATGCCATTACCATACCGAACATTGCTAACATCGCACCGCCCAGTACTGATTTCGGAATGATTGTTGTAATAGCTGCGATTTTTGGAATGAATCCAAGAACGATTAACATACCACCACAAGTATAAATAATAACGCGATTTCTTACTCCAGTTAATTGAACAAGCCCTACGTTTTGAGAATATGTTGTATATGGGAACGCGTTGAAAATACCACCTAACACCATCGCTAATCCTTCTGCGCGATAGCCTTTTGTTAATTCTTTTTCACCGATTTTTTTATTGCAAATATCAGATAATGCAAAGTATACACCCGTTGCTTCTACAATCCCTACGCAAGCAACTAAAATCATCGTAATAATTGGTGTTAATTCAAATGTTGGTGTACCGAAGTAAAATGGTTGAATACCGTGGAACCAATCCGCCTCTCCAACCGCTTGCAAACTTACTTTCCCCATAAACGCTGCAACGATAGTACCGAACAACAAACCTAATAGAATAGAAATGGAACGGATAAATCCATCAAAGAAACGATACATAATGATGATAAATAATAACACTCCAAATGCTAACGCTAAGTTTTCAAGACTTCCGAAATCTTTGCTTCCTACTCCGCCAGCCATATCATTAATAGCAGCTGGAACAAGTGTAACTCCAATTACTGTAACGACAGATCCTGTTACAACAGGTGGAAATAGTTTTACAAGTTTTCCAAATAATTTCGCAAAAATAACAACGAATAACCCAGCTGCAATAATTGCTCCATAAATTGAAGACACACCGTATTGTTTCCCGATTGCAATCATCGGTCCAACGGCTGTAAATGTACAACCAAGCACAACTGGAAGCCCAATACCGAAAAAGCGATTTGATAATGCTTGTAAAATTGTCGCAACGCCGCACATTAATAAATCAATTGAGACTAAATATGTTAACTCTTTTTGATTCAAACCAAGTCCACCGCCCACAATAAGCGGAACGATAATTGCTCCAGCATACATTGCAAGCATATGCTGCATACCGAGCGATGCAATTTTAAATGGATGCTGCTTCATCGTTTATTTCACCTCCGCAGTTTCTTGCTGTACAAATGTAACTGTGCCGTTATCAAGTGATGCAATTTCTGCTAGTGATTCAACACGAACGCCTTGTTCACGAAGCTTCTTTCCTCCATCTTGAAATGCTTTTTCAATAACAATTCCAATTCCTGCAATACTCGCTCCGGCTTGCTCTACTAAACTCATTAAACCTAAAGCAGCCTGACCGTTTGCTAAAAAGTCATCGATGATTAATACACGATCATTTTCATCGATATGATTTCGAGATAATGAAATTTCATTTGTTTCTTGTTTTGTAAATGAATATACGTTTGCAACGTACATATTATCTTGTAACGTTAACGATTTACGTTTTCGTGCAAAAATTACTTTTACACCAAGCTCTAATGCAGCCATAACTGCTGGTGCAATGCCTGAAGATTCAATCGTCACGATTTTTGTAATGTTCTCTTCTTTAAAACGTTTAGCAAATTCTTTTCCGATTTCTTGCATAAGTACTGGATCAATTTGATGATTTAAAAAAGCATCTACCTTTAATACGTCACCAGATAAAACCTTTCCTTCGTTCAAAATCTTTTCTTGTAATACTTTCATGTTTGTTCCCCCTCTTATGCAATAAAAAAACTCCAAAAGCCGCCACCACTCGTTACAAGTGAGAGACGCGCTTTTGGAGTTTCGCAAAAAAAGAATGCTAAACAAGCAATTATATTCGTCCTCACTCATAGTCAAAGTATTTACGGTACTTCGGTAGAAACTTGCAGGCCATATCCCCGCGATTATATGAGTGTAGCTAACTATTTATTTTATAGAAGGATTATAACGTACTTTTTATGCTTTGAAAAGCATTTATCAAAAAAACACGTACAAATTTTTAAAAACCACTATCTTTGTTCGAGTTTTGCAAACTCTTTCATTCCCAATTACAACTTCGTTAAAATGATTGGCCCATCTTTTGTAATCGCAATTGTATGCTCATATTGAGCTGATAATTTCCCGTCCATCGTTCGTACAGTCCACCCATTTAAATCTACTTTAGAATATCGCATACCTATATTTACAATCGGTTCAATTGTAATTACCATTCCTTCTTGTAACTGAGGTCCTTGTCCTTGTTTCCCAAAATGAAAAATTGCTGGTTCTTCATGAATCTCTTTACCAATCCCATGTCCCGTAAAGTCTCTTGCGACAGAAAAACCTTCATTTGTTACATAACTTTCAATTGCATAGCCAATGTCTCCTACATGATTACCAATTACCGCCTGATCAATCCCTTTATACAAAGCATTCTCAGCTACTAACAACAACTTTTCTGCTTCATCAGAAACTTTTCCAACTCTATACGTCCAAGCAGAATCTGAAAGCCCCCCATTTAAGTTTACTACCGTGTCAATTGTTACAATATTACCCTCAGTTAAAGGAACATCGGCCGGAAACGCATGACACATTTCATCGTTTACAGATGCACATATCGCATATGGATACCCGTTGTAACCTTTCTGTTCAGATGTGGCACCATGCTTTTTTAAATACATTTCAACAAACGTATCAATCTCTTGTGTCGTTATACCTGGCTTTATCATTTTCGCAATTTCTTTATGACATGAAGCAAGTAATTTTCCAGATTCATGCATCAAATCTATTTCATTTTTCGTTTTAATTGTAATCATACTACCTCTACCTTTCCTTGCTAAACCTACTATTTGCTACTAAACTTCTATCATACACACCCTCTACCAAAATTTCAAAACTCTCAATTACAACAAGTAAACAATATGTATCATATATTTCTAAATCAAAATAAAAAAACAGAAGATTCTCTGTTTTTTAATCACGTTTACATATATAGTTCATTTTCAAGAACTCAAAACAACCACCATTTGTTTTCTGTATAAACGTTCCAACCGCTTCAAATCCCGCCCTTTTATACACTTTTATCGCTCTCTCATTAAATGTCGCTACTGATAGTGTTATATATTTGCATCCGTATTTTTCTTTGCTAAAAGCTAGTCCAGCATTCACGAACTGTAAACCAAATCCATTACCAGTTATATTAGGTCTCATTCCAAGTCCTATATCAACCGTTCCATTATTTATTTTACAAACCGTAAAGAACCCAATGAGAGTACCATTTTCTTTCACAGAAAACACATGATTCCCTCTACTCTCACCCTCTAAAAACTCAGCTAAATCTTCTTCATCTGCCTCTATATCGTAAAAGGAATATTCCCCTTTATAATGCCAGTTATACGCGATTTCCTCCGCTTCTTCTTGCTTCATTACTGTATATGTATACCCCATTCTCTCATCCCCTTTAATAAAAAGAGCTGCAATTAAGCAGCTCTTTTTTTACAACTCATAAATCTCTTTATATTTCGTTTCTAAATAATCTGCTAAGTAATTTGCATTTAGCCCTTCGCCTGTTACATCTTCTAAAATTTCAAGTGGCTTTTTCGTTTTACCATATTGGTGAATATGTTCTGTTAACCATTCACGAATTGGTGTTACGTTTCCTTCTTCTAACAATGCATCAAAGTTCGGAATGTCTTTTAACATTCTTTGCTTAAATTGCGCTGCATACATGTAACCAAGCGCATAAGATGGGAAGTATCCAAATGAGCCACCAGCCCAGTGAACATCTTGCAATACACCTTGCGCATCATTTTCCGGACGAATTCCTAAATATGCTTCCATCTTATCATTCCAAGCTGCTGGTAAGTCCTTCACTTGTAATGTACCATCAAATAATTCTTTCTCTAATTCATAACGCACCATAACATGAAGCGGGTATGTAAGCTCATCTGCTTCTATACGAATGAATGACGGCTTTGATTCGTTAATTGCATCATAAAATTCATCGACTGACATATCATCAAATTGACCATTGCTATACTCTTTTAATAAATCATAATTTTTCTTCCAGAATGATTTATTACGGCCGATAAAGTTCTCAAAGAATAATGATTGTGATTCGTGAATACCCATAGATGTACCACTGCAAAGTGGTGTACCTTCAAATTGTTCTGCAATGTTTTGTTCATATACTGCATGACCACATTCATGAATTGTTCCAAACACAGCCATGCGGAAATCCTTTTCGTCATAGCGTGTCGTAATACGAACATCCCCTCTATTTAATGTAATCTCGAATGGATGTACTGTTTCATCAAGACGACCTGCTTCAAAGTCATAATTCAATTGCTTTAATAGTTCTAATGTAAAGTTCTTTTGTTTTTCTTTTGAAAATTTCTCCGATAAAGCACTTGTTTTTAATCCTTTTTTAGACTCAGAGATTTCTTTTACAAGCGGCACGATGCGCTCACGAAGTTGACCAAATACGTGATCTAAAACTTCTACTGTAATACCTGGCTCATACATGTCTAATAATGTATTGTATTTATATGTTTCGTAACCCCAATATGTAATAAATTTCTTTTTAAATTCAACAATTTTTTCTAAGTACGGGCGGAACATTTCGAAATCAGATTTTTCGCGAGCTTCTTCCCACACACTCTCTGCTTTCGCTTCTAATTTCACATACGCTTCGTATTCCGCTTGTGGAATTTTCTTATTTCTATCATATTCTTTACGACACTCTTCAACCATTTTCTTCGTCGTTTCAGAAAGTTTATCTTCACGTATTAAAGCTTCAAGCTCTGTTAAATAGTTCCCCATCTCATCTGAAGTCGACATGGCAAATACTTCTGATGAAAGCATGCCAATTACTTCTGAACGCTGGTCTACACCTTTTTTAGGCGCCCCTGTTCTCAAGTCCCAAAACATTAAGCTTAATGCTTCTCCGTAATTTTGTATCTTCTTCACGTATGTTAAAAATTGTTTTTCTACTTCATATGTAGCTACTGTCATTGTATAAAAACCTCCTTTTTCTACCTCAAACTTAATTCGACATGAAAATCTAATTTCCTTTTATAATAGAAAAAAAGCTTGGCAAGCGCCAAGCTTTCTCCTTATAATTCTTTACCTTCTACTGGTAGTACGTTTTTCACCGCTTCTATCACTTTCTCATCTTCTGTATCAGATAAGAAGATTGATATAGCACCTTTATCGTCGCTCGTACGAATTAAACGACCAATCCCTTGACGAAGACGTAAAATCATATATGGTACATCTACATCCCAGAACGGGTCATTCACATGTTTACGCTTCGCTTCAAACACGGGATCGTTTGGAGGGAATGGTAATGACCAAATGATAACATGTGATAATGATGAACCAGGAATGTCTAAACCTTCCCATAAATGAACGGCACAAAGTACAGTCTCTTCTTCATTTTGGAAGCGAGAAACGAGCTGACTAATTTCTTGATCCCCTTCATATAGGAACGGAACTGACATTTGTTCTTTACTTACATATTCTTTAAACGCTGCAAGTTCTTGCGTTGTACGGAATAATACAAGTGTACGTCCGTTTGTTTTCTGTATATTTTCAAGTGTATATTGACACTTTCTTTCCCACTCATTTTCTTTCGTATGCGATAGTAAGTTTACTGCCATTTGCTCTTCATAATCAAATGGTGAGGCAACTGAGAATGATAAGTAATCTTTTACCCCTAGGCTATTTGCTGTAAATGCGAATGAATCGTTATTAGATAATGTAGCAGATGAGAAGATATACGGGATTTTCTTCGAGAATACTTTCTCTTGTAATACTTCTTCAACTGCACGTGGCATAATTACTAACGTGAAGGCTCCATCACCTTCTTCACCCCATGTAATTACATTTTTCTCATGCATGAATAGACGAAGTGAATGTTCTAATACATCTAAATGTTCATCAACGATA
This sequence comes from Bacillus sp. XB1, assembly GCF_053557995.1. Classification (NCBI taxonomy): domain Bacteria; kingdom Bacillati; phylum Bacillota; class Bacilli; order Caryophanales; family Bacillaceae; genus Bacillus; species Bacillus sp. XB1. Next base: position 2,112,800 of record NZ_JBNRIL010000001.1, read on the forward strand.
TTTAAATCATACGTATTTACTGTATGCATTTCACTTTCAAATACTAACGCATCACCGACTTCACCAATTTTCGCATAAAGTCGTTTTGCTTCAGCTGTTACTTTTTCTGTCACAGTAATTTCTAAACGATCAGAACCGGCAATTTCTTTTTTGTTTTCTTGTAACACATCAAAGAATCGCTCTGTTTGCCAAATTGTTTCTTCTACTAAATGTGCAAACTCCTCACGAATATCGTTTTGTAGCAATCTCGTTAGTAGTTGCTCCATCATCGTTTGCTTTAAACGATATGTTAAAGCTTTTTGAGCTGCATATTCTACAAGATGTCCTTCATCGAATACAACACAACTACTTTCTGGTAATAATGGAATTTGTCCTTCACGCTTTCGAGCATCGTACGTCCAAATATGATCCATATAAAAATCTTGAGAACAAATAATTAAATCTGCTGCTTTACGATAATGTTCACGAGAAAGAGTTTGACCGCAACGATGACGAGAATCACAAGTGAAGCAATCTTGGAAGTAATCCCAATTTACTTTTGACCATTCTTCGTCATTTAATAGTGGAAATTCTTTTCGGTCACCATAGTGAGTAAAGTTTTGCATCGTACCATGATCAAATACGAATTGTGGTAATTCATAATATACGTCTTCAATTACTTCTGGAGCTCGTCCACTCATAACATCTTCAAGTTTACGTAAGCATAAATAATTATCCATTGATTTTGCAAGCCTTACATCAACAGATAGCCCTAATGCTTCAGATAACTTAGCAATGTCCCCTTCTTCTTTCACAAGCTGCTCAATTAACGTTTCATCTGCACAAGCAATTATAGCTGGTTTTCCAGTATAACGCGCATAGCAAATTGCATATAGAAGATATACAATAGTTTTCCCTGTTCCTACACCCGCTTCTGCGAACATAACTTTCTTTTCTTGGAAAGCACGCTCTAATTGAAACGCCATAAAAATTTGTTCATCACGCTCTTCAAAACCTTTTTCCGGAAGGATGTCGTAAAACACATCTCCAATCCACTCATTCAACTTATCATAAAAATTGTCTTGTTTTCCTACTTCAAATGGTAATCTCTTCTCAGTAAACATCCTTAGCCTCCAACCAAAAAGTTTTTCTATAAAAAGATATAGTAACCGCTACTCATATGTGTGCAGCTACTTTCCCCTGTTGCCATACATATAAATACACGAAAAAAAATTTTCCTTTCGAAAAAGGAAAATTTTCTTCTATATTAATGACTTTAAATACCTTTTATCAATCGCTGTTTCATGTGAAAGAGCTGACAAATATTCTTCTTGTGCTTTTTGTATTTCATCTACAATCGCATCTTGACTATCCACTTCTTTTCCGAGCTCATCATACGTACGGTGAATAGCTTTTTGAATCATTGATAATTGGAAATTATCCATATCACTTCCTCCTTTACGCATTACATAATAGCCAGTATATGCGCGCTGGAGGAGTTTTATACTATGAATTACGCGGTGGACGTTTTCCGAAGTATTGGTAGTAATCTGTACGGATAAATCCGTTAAACAGTTTACGTTTCTTCGATGCATCTTTTCCATAGCACTTCTCAAATGCTTCGTAACTTGTTAATACATACGCTGACCATGTATCTAATGGGCGGAATACTTGTCCCATTTCTTTGTACAATTGTTCAACAAGTGCTTTTTCACTTAAACGTTCTCCGTATGGAGGATTCGTTACAACATAGCCATAATCCTCTTTTGTTGTGAAATCTTTTACTTGCATTTGTTTAAATGTAATTAAATCGCCTAAGCCTACTTCTTCTGCATTATCTTGAGCAACTCGAATCATACGATGATCAATATCTGATCCAATGATTTGTAATCGTTGATCATAGTTCGCTAAATCTTCAGCTTCTTGACGAGCTTCACGCCAGTTTTGTTTACCTACCCAGCCCCACTCGTCAGATGCGAAACCACGGTTAAATCCTGGTGCGATGTTTTGTCCAATTAATGCTGCTTCAATCGGAATTGTACCTGATCCACAGAATGGATCAACAAATGGACGATCTGGCTTCCAGTTTGTTAATTTAATTAAAGACGCAGCTAATGTTTCTTTTAACGGAGCTTCCCCTTGATCCATACGGTATCCACGTTTATGAAGTCCAACACCGCTCGCATCAATTGTTAATGTTGCAATATCCTTGAGCATTGCAATCTCAATACGGAATAATGGACCATCTTCTTCAAACCAAGTTGTACGTTTATATGTTGTTTTTAATTTTTCAACGACAGCTTTTTTAACGATACGTTGGCAATCCGAAACACTGAATAATTCAGATTTTAAAGATTTACCAATAACAGGGAATTCACCATTCTCTGGAATATAATCTCCCCAGTTTAATGCTTTCGTTTTTTCAAATAGCTCATCAAATGTTGTTGCTTTAAATTCGCCAACTTTAATTTTTACACGGTCCGCAGTACGTAACCATAAATTCGTACGACAAATCGCCTTTTCATCTGCTTCAAATGTTACTTTGCTGTTTTCTACTTGACATTCATAACCAAGATCGCGAACTTCTCGGGCAACTAACGCTTCAATACCCATTGCCGCTGTTGCAATTAAAGTAACTTTTCCCATTTGCATTCACCTCTTATGTATATTCAAACAATAATTAATAGCAATTGGTCCTATTAATCATTACATTTTACGAAAAATTTTCTCATTAACCATTTTAACTCATACTTTATAACTTCATACAAATAAAAAGCCCTCCTCTAACAAAGGAGAGCTGAGTTATTTCATAGTTGGTTCATAACGTTCTGTAAGCCATGTTCTGTTCCTTTGTACTACAAACGGCCCACGCCTCGTACTCCGGTGGCAATCATCTATCTACAGGTTATAAAACCTGTCCTTTCCCGTCGTTCATTTCCTTGGAAAAGATTCCCCTACCATTATTTGGGTTTCTCGCTCGTGGGGTTTACCTCGTTCCACTCCTATCATTTCTTCAAGGACTTCGTCACTGTGGCACTTTAAAGGTAGTCAAACCATATCCGAAAGGACTTAGGTTTTTTCCCTGCCGTTAAACCAGCCTTACAGCCAGAATACCCTAGCTTATGAATTGGCTAGGCACGAACACTACAGCCATCTCAGGCCGTGCGAGCATGGACTTTCCTCTACAACGTTGGCGTTGCAGCGATTACCCAAACGTTATGACATCCATTAGTATAGTGGAAACAAAAAGATTTTGCAACGTTTTTTTCTATGTAAAATGCTTAAACCTTTTCCCACCTTACATCATTCGTATAACTTACTTCCAAATACAGCTTTTTCTAAGTTAGATAAGCGTTTTAAAATATCCGTATTCGTGTTGTTATAAACTGGTTGTGCAACTGGTGTTTGTACAGGTTGTTGTGGAACTTGCGTTACTGCTAGTTTTTGTTCCTCTAATTCACGCTTTAAACGAGCATTTTGTTGCTTTAATTGCTCAAACTCTTTGTGGAAAGCTTCATAGTCTTTAATGATCATATCAAGAAACTTGTCTACTTCTTCTTGCTGATAACCTCTCATACCTGTTTTAAATTCTTTTTCTAAAATATCTTTCGCTGTTAATTTAATTTTATCCGAAATCATTTTCTTCACCTCAAATTTTTACCAAAACTTTCATTAACTAAATTTTTTCAGAAACAATGCTTTTTGTCAATCATATATACGAGTACTATATTACATATTACTCTGCATTATTCCACTGTTCCTCTTCTATTATATCTTGTAAATCAGAAAAAAGAATGAAATAACTGTGATAATTTTCTATTTCTCCTTTTTTCTTTGCTGCTTCTACAATATATTTGGGACTTCCTGGTTTTTCTTCATCGTATACCGCTAAAAGCGCATCACTTTTTTCAATAAAAAAGTGATTTTTTAATTTAAATTGCTCTGGACTTTCATACTTCCGTTTCGTGATACTATCAACATGGTCTGCTTGAGAAAGGATAAATTCATAATATTCACGATTATCTTCTTTCCAATTTTCTTCTTGTTCTAAAAACGGAGTGAATACCGCTAATTTTAAATCTGGATATTCTACTTGCATTTCAAAAACAACTTCAGCAGCCCATAATTCTACACCTAATTGGCCACTTATTATAACCCACTCTAAACCATCTTCTACAAAATTGGTTAATTTACGGTGTAACGCTTTCTTTATACACTCCACCCCTGGATGATCATTTTTAAATATTCCAAGTTCAAATGGCTTATATCCTGTTACTGCAATAACTTTCATATCAACACTCCAATTACAAAAAAAGAACTAGCATTTCGCTAGTTCTAACATATCATTTACTTTTTAAACATTCCACCAACGTTTGGTCCGATATTTGGACCGAATGGTGATACGTTTGGTCCAATATTCGGTCCGAATGGTGATACGTTTGGTCCAAACGGAGATACATTTGGTCCTGGACCAAATGGTGATACGTGATGTCCATGATGTCCATGATGTCCATGGCCACACGGTCCACATCCGCCGCCGAATCCTGGGTCGATTGGGTCCACAACATTTACATTTGAATTTGTTTGCGGGAAGAAGTTTTGGTTTTTAATTTGTTGATGATGTACATGTGTTGTATGTGTTGGGAAAATGTGTGGCACCACCGTTGTTGAAAAAGAGTGTGTTACGCATTGTTTCGTCGGATGAATGACAGGAGCAGTCGTACAAATAGGTCCTGTAGGCTTATGCCCTCCAAAGCAAGGATGACAATGATGCATAGTTTTTTCTCTCCTCTCTCGTTAAAAAAATCTGATTACACTTTACAGTATGAGAAAAGAGAGAAAGCCGTTTGTTATATATACCCATTTATTACAAGGAAATTTGTCTAGTCCTTTATTTCATTTACATTGTTTTTATAGACAATCCTTCAACATCACTTACCAAAAAAGCCTCCAACTTGCTTTACAATACCTGTCACTTGATTCATCGCATTCATCATTTGTCCAGCTGTATTCATCATTTTATTTACATCATAGTTACCATCTGATGTTTTAAATTGAGAAACAAAACTAGAAAACTGGCTTGGCTGTTGTTGCTTTTGCTTACCCTGCGTCGGGTACGGTTGTTTTGGTGGATAAAACATCGCTTGTTGATTAGCATACGGCGATGGTGGTGGCATATAATATTGCGAATTCATATAAGGCTGCTGCTGTGGTTGATTCATGTATGGTTGCTGAGCTTGTGATTGTTGAACTTGATTCACATAAGGTTGCTGCTGTTGTGGTTGTTGAGCTTGATTCATAAAGGACACTTCAAACGGTTGATAATAATTTTGATTTCCATAATAAGGCTCGAAAGGATACATATTATACCGTAAATATGTATCCGTATTATATTGGTACATATTTTGCTGTGCATATGGATTCGTTTGCTGATATACGTTAGGTTGTTGAAACATGCATTCTCTCCTCCTTCACATAAGTTTCTACATATATAATATGTACCTATAAAATAATATGTGTGATGGAATATATGTCTATTTTTGTCGGAAGTTTAAATTTTTAAAAAATTAAAAAAGAAAACCCTTCCATGCTATGATAATTAAGAAGAAGATTCTCATGGGGGAGGAATCAACATGGTATTAGGGGATTTAAAACAAGCGTTTTCTCAAAAAAAGGGGTATTGCACAGAGAATGCAAATGAATTATTAGACTTTGCGAGACATTGGTATCTCGAAGGAAAAATATGCATATCAGATTATCGAACATTAATAAAAGAATTAGAAATAAACGGCGCAACAAAACCTACAACAATGACAGAAGCATAAAAATAACAAGAGGGCTCTCCCTCTTGTTATTTACATTGCTCAACTATATTTTGCAAAGTATACGAAATGGCTTGGTGTGTTTCAAAGAATCGTTTACCTTTACCTTTATTTACAAAGCATTGCAACACATTCGTTTGTAAATTATCGTATACTTGATCAATTTGCTGTACATGTATATACTTTGGCTTTTCTTCTTTAATCCACGTATAAGCTAGTTCTTTCCACTTCTTTAATTCCTCATCTACCATATCTACAAACGGTTTCATATCCTTATAAAAGTCGTATTCAGTTAGTTCTCTTTTTTTTACATTCGCTTCATTATTATACTGCATGAGTTTTTCTGAAGACTGTATTAATGCTTCATTCTTCATTTCTTTCCCACCTTATTATGCACTCACTACGACGTTTTGAAATGTCTTCACCCAATTCCCTTTTTCTTCGTGATGCACTAATTTATTTTCCATATGTTCAATATGCATTTCTGTTATTTCTATCTTATTACATATTTTTTCACTCGCATCCTTTAATGCATGATTCATTCTAATCCCTATATTCATTTCCAGCAAATCGAGAGAACTTAACATTTGATCCATTTTTTTCATTACATCTTCCTTCTGAACCATCGCCATATACAAAACGCCTCCTTCTTTGCTTTTCCTTTGTCATGTAATTTCGCCGAATGATTCACCACTCCTGCCCACATGACAAAACTAGTTGTTATTCGTCAAAGAAATCATTTCGTATGTCATTTATAGAAATGGTAACAATACAAAAAGGAGGTGTATTACAATGGCAAAGAACAAAAATGAAAAAAAGAAAAACCAAAACAAACAACAAAATAAACCCGAGACTGGCAATCCAAAGCTAGATGGTCCAAACTTCCCTGCTACATAAAGCGAGACTTTATTACGAACATTTAAATTTCAAATCATCCTTAATCTCCTACTAGCATTACGTTTTGAAATTAAAGTTGTAGCACGCATAGCAGGATTTTTTCAAATTAAGAAGTCCCGTCTTCAAAATGGAAGACGGGACTTCTTTTTTATTATATCATGAACTCATCGATCCTTTTAGCAAAACGGTTTACGATAGATAGCCTATAGATTTGTTCTCTCTTTCTTCTATACCATTCTGTTATATTAACTTCCCCTTTAGGTTCTTCAAGTACAAATAGCACATTCATTTTCATATTTGCACAAAACCAATCTCTCATTTTTATTTCTCCATGTAAAATAACAGGATAAATATCTCTAAGTGTTGGCGTATAAGACTTTCGAGTTTCCTTTGCGTAAACTTCATAATCTTCTCTAGACCCAGTATGTGTAGTTTGCAGTGCAAACTTATAAAACGAACCATTATAAATTGGATGAAACAATAACCATGCTAATTTTTTTCCTAGTTCTATACGCTTTTGTAACGTTTCAAATTGATAAACCGAAAACCCATACATTCTCCCTTCAATTGTTGGGAAGATAACTGCACTAATATGAAGTCTTTCTTGTACTTTAAAAAGTGCAGTATGGAATACATGTTTTTTAAAATATGTGTTCTCAATGACTGGTTTTTGAATTTTATTTTGTTCATTTATAATAAGCGCTGTCATAAGTCTATTCATATCTCTTCTTTCCCAGAAAAGTAACCATTCTTTTTCCATAAAAATTGATACATTGAAGTATTGCAACAAATGAAAGAGAGGTGCATGTCTCTTCTTACTTTCCTCATACAATAATAGCTGAGGAAATGCATCTAAAAAAATAATCCAATTAGCCTGTTCGTACAGAAGAAATAAATATTTTTTTACCGTTCTAGGTAAAACAGTAGCATAATATCTCCCTTCTAAATCAGTCATATTCCAGCCCGCATTTCTCGAAACCATACTCGCTAAAAAGGCCCACCTGATTTCACTATTTCTTAAATAATATTCTTGATAAGATTGTGTCCGAGAAATATTGTCCACATTAGCTATTTCTGTTTTCTTTTTAATATTGTGAATGATTGCTTTTTCTTCCTCTATACAAAAATTTTTTTCTCGATTTTGTTTAATTTTCATATAATCATTCCATGTAAACATAAATAAGTCATCATACCTTTCATCAAAAAGGTCACATCTTTTTTCATTTTTTGATATAATCACCTTTGTAAGTAATTCTTAGCAAGTTGGGGGTGGACACACTATGACCATTCGTTACCCAAATGGAAAAAGGTATAATCAAGCTTCACAACCTCAAAAAACACCTATAAAAACACATACTTATAGTAATAGAGGTATGTCCCTTGAAGAGGAATTGAATGAAACAAATCAATATTACTTAACCCATAATATTGCATGTGTACATAAAAAGCCTACACCTCTTCAAATTGTAAAAGTAGATTACCCCGCTCGAAGTGCTGCAGTGGTAAAAGAAGCGTATTTTAAACAACCTTCTACAACAGATTACAACGGTGTATACAAAGGGAAATACATCGATTTTGAAGCAAAGGAAACCAAAAATAAAACTAGTTTCCCACTTCAAAACTTCCACCTTCATCAAATTGAACATATGAAGCAAGTGGTTGCTCATAATGGAATTGCATTTGTTATTATTAAATTTACACTTTTTGATGAATTTTATTTACTAGATGCAAAACATATTATTGCATTTTGGAATCGTCAAAATACTGGTGGACGCAAGTCGATTACGAAAGAAGAAATAGAAGAGCATGGATCCTTATTATCATGCGGTTATCACCCTCGGATTGACTATATCCGTGTACTAGACATGGTTTATTTTTCGTGATAGAGTCATCACTAAGGCTCTTTTTTCGACTTTTGGGGGAGAGAATGAAAGGTAGGAGAAAGTATAATGTCAGATAATTATCGTTCTCGTACAGAACGAAATCATGTGAAAAATCAAGAGAAAAAAACACATAAAGAAGAAAAACCAAAGAAAAAAGGCTCCTTTTTCAAGAAATTCCTTATAGGTTGTCTACTTCTTGGTATCGTTGGTCTTGTAGCCGGCGTTTCCGCTTTCTTTGTTATGGTAAAGGACGCTCCAAAATTAGACAAATCCAAACTTGTTAATCCTTTATCAACAAAGTTTCTCGATAAAAACGGAAATTTCTTTTATGAATACGGTGCTGAAAAACGAACACATGTTACTTATGATCAAATTCCAAAAGTAGTTGAAAATGCATTTCTTGCAACTGAGGATTCGCGTTTCTATGATCATAATGGAATTGATTTTAAACGAACTACAAAAGCAGTTATGGAAAATGTCACTGGTGGTTTCGGTTCCCAAGGTGGTAGTACGATTACACAGCAAGTCGTTAAAAACTACTTTCTAACGATGGACAAAACTGCTAAAAGAAAAGTGCAAGAATGGTACTTATCTTACAAATTAGAGCAACAATACTCTAAACATGAGATTTTAGAAATGTACTTAAATAAGATTAATTTAGGTAACCGTTCATACGGTATTGCGACAGCAGCGCAAAAATATTATGGTAAAGATTTAAAAGACTTGCAATTACATGAAGCTGCTATGCTCGCTGGTTTACCCCAAGGTCCAAACATTTATGATCCAACAAAAAAGGAAAATGTTGAACGAGCAACAAATCGTCGTAATGTCGTATTATCATTAATGAATCGACATGGTTATATAACAAAAGAAGAAATGAATAACGCCGTTAAGATTCCAGTAACTGAGGGCCTTCAACCGTCTTCAGAAGTAACTGAGATGAAGTATCAAGCATTTTTAGATGCGGTTGTAAAAGAAGTTGAAAAAGAATATCCTGATGTAAATATCGGTTCAGATGGTTTAACGATTCATACAACACTTGATCAAGATGCTCAAGATTACGCCGACAAAATTATGGATGGCAATCTTATTAAGTATCCGGACGATCAATTCCAAGGGTCATTCGTATTTATGGATACACAGTCTGGAGAAGTTCGAGCAATTGGTGCTGGACGTAAAGAAAGTAAGTCTACTTTCAAAGGTCATAATATGGCAACTGATTTAAAACGCCAAGTTGGTTCAACAATGAAACCAATTTTCGACTACGGTCCGGCAATTGAAAATTTACAATGGTCTACATACCATCAATTAAACGACTCAGAGTATACGTATTCCAATGGTAAGAAAATACAAAATGCAACAAAGAGTTACAAAGGTGACGTTTCACTACGTGAAGCTTTGAAAAAGTCATTAAACATTCCAGCTTTAAAGACAGCACAAACAGTTGGTCTTAATAAGTCAAAAGAATTTGCTGAAGGTTTAGGCATGACCTTTAAAGAAGGAAAAGTCTACGAATCAACAGCAATCGGTAGTAACGATAGTTCTCCATTAGAAGTAGCAGGTGCATATGCAACCTTTGGTAATAGTGGTAACTATAATAAACCACACTTCGTAAAAGAAGTAACCTTCCCGGACGGGAAAAAGAAAAGCTTTAAACCGAAAGAACATCGCGCAATGCAAGACTATACAGCTTATATGGTTACTGACGTTCTTCGTGACGTAGTAAAACCTGGTTCTGGTGGTACAGGTCCAACAGCATACGTTTCAGGTGTTGACGTAGCAGGTAAAACAGGAACACAAAACTTTGATGAATCAGTTCTTCAAAAATATGACATCCCAGCTGATGCAAACAGAGATAGCTGGTTTGCTGGATATACGCCACAATACACAATGGCTGTTTGGACCGGTTACGAAAAAGATGGTCCAAAAAATTATGTTAGCGATCGCTCCACTAGAATTGCACAGCAAATGTTCCAAGTAATGATGAGCAAATTCGCTACAGATAAATCACGCTTTGAACGTCCTTCTTCTGTACAAGAAATAAACGGAGAGTTATACGTAAAAGGTGCGAAAAAAGATGCAATTAAACAAATTAAAGTAGATGCCCCTAGTGGTCTGAATGTCACTTTTGATGGCGCTAGCACAGTTACACTAAACTGGTCTGGACCAGCAGAAGTTGATGCATATGCAGCCAGCTATAAAGCAACTGACGGTTCAAGTGGTAGCCTATCAATAAGTGGTACGACAGCTACTCTTGGTGGTATTAAACCAGGTGTTACTTACAGCTTCTCTGTAGTAGCGAAAAAAGGTACTGGCACAAGCCCAGCAGTTGGTGCATCCTTCACTGCGCCTGGCGGAACTCCAGATGCAAAAAAAGCTGAAGAAGAGGCTAAGAAAAAGGCCGATGAAGAAGCTAAGAAAAAAGCTGATGAGGAAGCCCAGAAAAAGGCTAATGAAGATAAAGTAAAACAAGACGAAGCTAAGAAAAAGGCTGAAGAAGAGGCTAAGAAACAACAAGAACAGCAACAGCAAGAACAACAACGTAAACAGCAAGAAGAAGCTCAAAAGAAAGCTGATGAGGAAGCTAGAAGGAAAGCTGAAGAAGAAGCTAAGAAAAAAGCTGAAGAAGAAGCTAAGAAGAAAGCTGAAGAAGAGGCCAAGAAAAAAGCTGAAGAAGAGGCTAAGAAACAACAAGAACAGCAACACCAAAATCCCGGAGGAGATACACCTCACGCAGACGGTGCTGTTGTTACAACAGAGTCCTAATATACAAAAAAAGAAGTCCGTTTCTCTTAACGAGAAGCGGACTTCTTTTTTGTTATCATTTTCTTTACATACAGCTTTTCTATTTCGATATACAACTGCGCTAATTGAATATAAGAATGATAATTACTCGGTTTCTTTATAATGAATGAATATCTTTCCATAAAATTAACAGGTTGCACTTTTAATTTATTCGTATTTATTTGCATTTCATTCAAACTATGAACAGGTTGTTCATTTAGCCAATAGACAACCGATAACAAGTGAGCTGCAAAAAGAATCATTGGTCCCTCAGCCTCTTGCTTATTTCTATTTCGAAACAGTATAGCAATGTCTTCATGCTTATTTTTCCATACATTCAACATCGCTGGAATGCTGTTTTCAATTTCCTTCCATGGCTCATACTGTCTTTCAATATCAAATATAAAGTAAGTATTTTGTATTATCTCTTCAAAAGAATTGTCTGTATGATACTTAATTAAATTTACACTTTCTTTAAAAAATGGTAAACAGTGAAATTCTTTCGGTATTTCTATAACTCGTTCCATCCTTTATTTCACCTTCATTCGCTTCTTTCCTTCACGACATACTTCTAACAGTCTGCATTCCTCACATTGCGGTCGTTGTGCTTTACAATGATAACGTCCAAAGAAAATCATACGATGATGTGTAACTCCCCACTCATCCATTGGTACTTTCTTCATTAATGTTTTTTCTACTTCTAACACAGAGTCTTTCCATCTACACATAGCTAATCGTTTACTCACTCGCTCCACATGTGTATCAACAGCAATTGCCGGAATTCCAAACGCTACGGAAACTACAACATTCGCTGTTTTCCTTCCTACACCTGGTAATTTCGTAAGTTCATCTCGATCGTTCGGTACTTCTCCATTATAGTCATCTAATAACATTCGGCATAATTTTTGAATGTTTTTTGCTTTATTTCTATACAATCCGATAGAGCGTATATCTTGTTGTAATTCTTCTAGAGAAACACTTAAATAATCTTCTGGTGTTTTATATTTTTGAAATAAATTTCTTGTCACTTTATTTACAAGTACATCCGTACATTGTGCAGATAACGCCACCGCGATTACAAGTTCAAATGGATTATCATGAACCAATTCACAATGTGCTTCTGGATACATATCCGCCATTGTGTCTAAACAATAACGGATTTGCGTTTTGTTAAGCATATTTTTCCTCCTATATTACTGCTCCAACCAATTATAAAAAGGCACTTTTCCAGTAAATTTCGTCTCTTGTTTTGTCATTTGTTGTGCCCTTTGTTGATTCGCTCTAAATTTTTGACCTTGATTTTGAGCCTGATCTACCGTTTTAATTCCATTCTTTTTCCACTCAAATAAAATACGATCAATATATCGGAAATTTAGTTTTCCACTCATTACAGCTTCTCTAAGAGCCGCTTGAATTAAATTTGGATGATGTTGATCTTGGTCCTCCCACATCCCTAACGTTTCACATTCGAACGGCGAAAGTGGTCTTCCAAATTCTTTTTCAAATACTGTATATAAATTTACTTGTAGCTGTTTTTTTTCTTTTTGCTCTTCCTCTATTGATTCATCCATTAAGAAATGTAATATTTTTTCCCATAACGGTTGTAAAGAATAACTTTCGCACATCATCGCTTCTGATCTTTGTCCACCTTCTAGTGATAAAAAACCTTTTTGAATCAACGTCTGAATTACTTCCATACATTTCATTTCCGTTATCGTCATCCGTTCAGAAATCTCTGAAGGAGTCGGAAACGAATTACCTGATTCTAAAAATGTGTGTACATGAAGTACAACCATAAATTCCGTCTCATTTAAACCTAATTTTTTATAATGCATCATAAGCAATTTTGGAATTGCAATGCTTCCCTGCTCAAACCACTGTAACATCATTTTCTTTTTCATCACCAAACACCTCGCTCTCTAGTATAACACACCTTTAGCTATTTCTTTTTGCCACAATCCGTCAAAAAAACCTCCCCATTAATAGGGAGGTTTTTTATATTACATGAATGAAATATAAAATTAAGCTTGCACTTTACTTTTCATAAATGTATGGATGCGCTCTAATGCTTTCTCTACTTGTTCAAGAGATGTCGCATATGATAAACGAACATTATTTGGAGCACCAAATCCTGTACCTGGTACAAGAGCCACTTTTTCCTCTTCTAATAGAGCTTTTGCCCAATCATCAACTGTTGCATATCCTGATAAAGCTACAGCTTCTTTTACGTTAGGGAATAAGTAAAATGCCCCTTGCGGTTTAATACAAGTAAAGCCAGGGATTTGAATTAATTTATCATAAATGATGTTTAATCTCTCTTCAAAGGCTTGACGCATTGTTTCCACAGGTTCTTGTGAGCCTGCATATGCCGCAATTGCGCCGTATTGAGCGATTGAAGTAGGGTTTGACGTACTATGACTCGCTAAATTCGTCATTGCTTTAATAAGCTGCTTATTTCCTGCAGCATATCCAATACGCCATCCTGTCATAGAATGAGATTTAGATACACCATTAATAATAAGTGTTTGTTCTTTTAATGCATTAGAAAGCTGGGCAATTGAAGTATATTCTACGCCACCATAAATTAATTTTTCATAAATTTCATCAGAAACGATTAAAATATCATGTTCTAAACATACTTCTCCAAGCTGTTGTAATTCTTCTTTGCTATAAATCATTCCTGTTGGATTGCTCGGTGAATTAATAATAACTGCTTTCGTTTTCTCTGTAATTGCCTCACGCAGCTGCTTTGCTGTAATTTTGTACTCATTGTCTTCTAAACCTTCTACATAAACCGGCTTACCGCCAGCAAGCTTTACTTGCTCTGGATAGCTTACCCAGTAAGGAGTTGGGATGATAACTTCATCTCCCTCATCAAGTAATACTTGGAATAATGTATATAATGCATGCTTTGCACCATTACATACAATAATTTCAGATGGATCATACGCAATACCTTGATCGCGAGTAAATTTCTTCACAATTTCTTGTTTTAACGATTGTAATCCACCTGTTGGTGTATACTTCGTATGCCCTTCTAACATCGCTTTATGTGCAGCATCCATAATATGCTTTGGTGTATTAAAGTCAGGTTCCCCTGCCCCTAATCCAATTACATCATGACCCTCTGCTTTTAATGCTTGTGCCTTTGCTGTAATTTCTAAAGTTGAAGACGGTGTTAAAGCAGCTACTCGCTTTGCTAATTTCATTTGTAGTTCCCCCTACATCTATTTTTCAATGCTATATCGTCTTAAAAATTTTCCATCTTTAAATTCAAGATAGTAATAACTATAACGATTGTCATCATCAATATATGTAACTTCCCATAGTGGTACATCATTTTCAAAGCCTAATTTCACTTTCATAATCTCTTTCGGCTTACTTTTTGATTCCTTACTTTCATTGCCGACTTGCTCTATTGTTCTTTGTATAGCCTCTTTTTCAGAAATACCTTCGCTCTTTTTCCTTACTACAGTATCCCCTTTTTTCTCAGGCACCCAAACGATAAGTTGTTCTCCCTTTTCATCTGTACCTTGCACGACTATATATGCAGATTTTCCGTTGTAATAATCAACAGATTTCACCTTTGTAAGCTTTGCTTTTTCTTTAGCAATTTCTACAAATTTCGACTCTTTTGGAATTTTCTTTCCCATCGCTTTATTATAAACATACGCCCCATATATTCCGCTAGCAACGATAACAATAATGATTGCAAAGATCCACTTTTTCATTGTATCACTACGTTCTGTAAATCGTAAATACAGCTGTTTCTTTATCTTTTTCGTCTAATGCTAGTCCGAACATGAGGTCCTGCTCTTTTAACGTACGATTTAAACTATCAACAATTTTATACAAATCCGACGAATATTTAATACGCGTCGTTGATAGTACTTCGATTTTCTTATCCATGAAAAAACTCCTCCGTTACACAAAAATTTCTAATTATAGAAGAACGCAATGCGGTTACAATAAGAGTACATTCTTTACAACCCCTGCTTCATCACCCATCTATTATAGCAGGACATGTACAGCAAAAAAAGGTTTCAAGTCGAAAACCAACACATTTTGTATACAAGAAGTAAGAAAAATAAAATTCCTCCTACCCACATTTTTTACGCCTGAAGTTTATAAGTACTTCAGGCGTATTTTTCTTCCATTTTTATTCATTTGATGGTTCTTCTAATTGTACTAACAATTCTTCTAATGGTCCTTCATAAAGAGGTACGTTAGGAATCGATTGTAGAAATCGTTTTCCATAGGAAGAACTCGTCAAACGACGATCTAACACTACTACCGTTCCTGTATCTGTATTCGTTCGAATTAAGCGGCCGAATCCTTGTTTGAAACGTAATATTGCTTGTGGGAGCGCTAATTTAGCGAATACATCTTCACCTTGATTTTTTAGCCACTCACCTTTCGCTTCCATCATCGGCTGATGAGGAGGTGTAAATGGTAGACGGACTATAACAAGACAACTTAAGGCATCTCCAGGAATATCTATTCCTTCCCAGAAACTGCTCGTCCCTAATAAAATTGATTTGTCGAACTCTTGAAACTTTCGAATTAAGCGGCTTCGACTTCTATTATTCACACTTTGGGTGAGTAATAAATAACCCTCTAATTCATCATTATTTTTTAAATTCGCATACGCTTCTTTTAACATTTCATACGAAGTGAATAAAACGAGCATTCTGCCTTTTGTGGCTTTTGCTATCTTTGCAATATGTTCCGATACAGATTCAATATATCGCTCATTACTTACTTGCTTAATAAAAGGTACATCCGTTGAAACCATTAATTTCATCTGTTCATCATAACGAAATGGTGACGGAACCTTTAATGTATTTGGAGCGAAATCATGTAAACCAAGTTCCTCTTTTATATAATCAAACGTATCGTTAACTGTTAGTGTTGCGGATGTAAAAATAACACTCTTTTTTTCTGTTAAAAATTCATCAGCAAATCTTTCACCAATATGGACAGGCTGTGCGTATAGAACTGTTGAATGAATCGTCCCTTTCGTTTCAGTCTCCATCCAAGTTACATACGAATTCTTTTCTAATACGAGTAACTGTAATGATTCTGCCATCTTTCTCAGCAACTCAATTAAATGCATAAATTCACCTGTTACAACATGCATCTCCCATTCTAACTTACTTTGCAATATATCCACTTGCTTCTCAAGAGCAGTTACTACCCTTCTTAATTCATATATAAAACGATTTGTTAATTCGACGATACTATCCCACAACTTACCTTTTTCTAGTTCTGCGTTATACCTATAGATGAGCGGCATATTATTCGTTCCTTGCTCTTGCTTTGTTTGTTTAAATATAAAAGTACGTAACATTTGGAAGAGTTCATCCGCATCAAACTTAAGTTCCTTCAAACTATAACTTATCATACGGAAAGTTGAACGAGATGCTTGCTCTGATTTTTTCATCATTTTATATACTTTGGAGAGTACATCTTCTGTTTCTAGCGTCCCAAGACGAGATATAACCAATTGAAAATACATACAAGAGAACTGTTCACCCAATGTTCTACTCGCAGCTTCTTCAATATGGTGAGCTTCATCAAAAATAATATGTTCGCATGAAGCAAACAACGGTTCTTCACTTGAAAAATCTTGAAATAATAACGCATGATTTGTAATAACGATATCTGCAAATAAAGCTTTATTCTTCGCTCGCTGATAAAAACAACGACTAAACCAATTACTTTGCATACCGCCTGGACTATACGCATCGCTACAAATACGATTCCAAAGTAACTTTCCGCCCTCAGGAATATTTAATTCGTCTCGATCACCTGTTTCAGTTTGCAATAGCCAAACTAAAATCTTCGCCTTCGTAAGTGCCATATCATAATTTTTTTCTTCCTCTTGCAAAGCATACTCAAATTTATGTAAGCATAAATAATGCTTTCTTCCTTTTAGAAGAGCTGCCTCAAATGAAAATGGCATTATTTTTTGTAATAACGGAATTTCTTTTTCTAATATTTGTTGTTGGAGTTGTACCGTTTGTGTACTTATAATGACAGGTTCTTCTTTTCTCTTTGCAAAATAAAGACTAGGAAGCAAATAAGCAAGAGTCTTTCCTGTTCCTGTACCCGCTTCAATTAGTGAAAAACGAGAATCTCTTAACGCCGTATATATCTCTTTCATCATCAGTTGTTGACTTTCTCTTCTTTCAAACTTTGGCATATGTGATTCCAATTTATCCATCGTTTTATTCAAGAAAGCATCAAACTTTGATGAACACGTTTCTCCAAGGTTTAAGGAATAGTTCCGCTTTTTCAGCGCAATATTTCGATGTATTTCATACTCCGCTATATCTTCTTTACCGTGCATTACTTTCTTTAAAATATTTTCAGAAAGCACATCAGCTATATCGCTTTGGAACACATCACTTAATTCATAAAGCGATTGCAACGTGACAAGTGGTAACTTTTCAATTTCATTTAAAAATTGTAAAAATAATTCCGCTGTTGCAAGAGCATCACTATCCGCACGATGTGGTTGATCGTGCTCTAGTTCATGCTTCTTAGCTAAATCACGTAATTTATAACTATCGGCTGTCGGCAAAAGAATTTGAGCCAATTCAACCGTGTCGATTTTCGGACAATGTATTTCTGTATATCCAGCTTGCCTTAATTCTTCATTTAAAAAATTCCAATCAAAGTGAACATTATGCGCAACGAAAGCCGCACCTTGTAATAGCTCAACAATCATCGGGGCTACATCTTGAAATAACGGGGCTTGTTTTACAAGACTTTCATCAATCCCTGTTAATTCTGTAATAAATGGTGGGATCTCTCTCTTTGGGTTAACAAAAGACGAAAAAATCTCCAATATCTCTCCATCTTCTACTACAACAGCTGCAATTTGGGTAATTTTATCCTTCCCATCTTTCCAGGAGTTCCCTGTCGTCTCTAAATCAACAACGACATAACGCTTACTCATATATGTAACACCTCAATTTCTTACCTTTCAAACAACAATAATTTATATAATGTTACTATACCACGTTTTATCTCATCTTAATGAAAAGATGCACAAAAAAGCTATCTCCGCAATGGAGATAGCCTTTCTACTTATAATATCGTACCCGCTTTTTCAGCACCTAACATTTCAATAATTTGATTATTATCGTCTAATACTGCAATTTTTGGTTCTTGTTTATGAATCTCTTCTTCCGTAACTAGCCCATAACAAATAATAATTACTTTGTCCCCTGGTTGTACAAGCCTTGCCGCAGCACCGTTTAAACAAACAACACCACTACCGCGTTCCCCTTTAATAACGTATGTCTCTAAGCGAGCACCATTATTATTATTTACAATTTGGACTTTTTCGTTTTCTACAATATTTACTGCATCCATTAAGTCTTCATCAATTGTAATACTACCTACATAATTTAAATTTGCCTCCGTTACAGTTGCACGATGTAACTTTGCTCTCATCATTGTGCGAAACATAGATGCTCCCCCTTATTTAACTGTTAATGTTATATTGTCAATTAATCTTACATTTTCAAACTTAACTGCAATAGCTAAAATGATTCTTCCTTTGACTTTCTCTACCATTGTTAATGACGGATATGCATATAAATCTGCATAATCTACAGTGCCTTTCGTATGCGTCTCAATATACTCTTTCACAAGATTTGTAATGATTTCGGGATTACGTTCACCTGCCTCAATTCTTTCTTTCGCTATACATAGGCTGCGGTATAAATGAAGAGCTTCTTCACGTTCATCTTGTGATAGGTACACGTTACGAGAACTTTTCGCTAAACCATCTTCTTCCCTTACAATATCAACTGGTACGATTGTAACTGGAATATTGAAATCAGTTACAAACCCTTCAATTACTGCAACTTGTTGAGCATCTTTCATACCGAAATAAGCACGCTTTGGCAGCGTAATATTAAATAGTTTCATTAGTACAGTTGCAACACCAGCAAAATGACCAGGTCTTTGTTGACCGCATAATACGTCCGTGCGCTTCACAACTTCTACCGTTGTTGTTTGTTCTGCTGGATACATTTCTTCTACACTCGGATAAAATAAATAATCTACACCGTTTTCTTTTGCTACATTTTCATCTCTATCAATATCACGAGGATATCGATCTAAATCTTCATTTGGGCCAAATTGTAGTGGGTTTACAAATACACTTAAAACTACAGTTTCATTTTCTTCTCTTGCCTTACGTAATAAAGTAGCATGGCCTTCATGTAAATAACCCATTGTTGGAACAAAACCAATACTCTTTCCACTTGCACGAAGTTCGCTCGTAATTTGCTGCATCTCTTGCACTGTAGTTACGATTTTCATTATTGTTTTCCTCCATATAACGCTAAGCATTCTTCCTCTTTCATTGTGAACGAATGTTTTTCTTCAGGAAATTGCCTTGTCTTTACTTCAGTAACATATTGTGAAATCCCACGCACAATCTCCTCTTGAACAGACGTATATTGCTTCACAAATTTCGGAACACGATTTACGCCGTATGAGATAAGATCATGATAAACAAGCACTTGCCCATCTACTTTTTGTCCTGCGCCAATCCCAATTGTCGGTATTGTTAGTTGCTCTGAAATAAGTTCTGCTAACTGCATTGGTACACATTCTAACACAAGCGCTATTGCACCAGCTTCTTCACATTTCTTTGCATCTTCTATTAATTTTTTTGCACTCTCCGCATCTTTTCCTTGCACTTTATATCCACCCAACACTCCTACAGATTGAGGGGTTAAACCTAAATGCGCTACAACAGGAATTCCTGCGTTCGTCAAATATTGAATCGTCGATATAACTTCTCCAGCACCTTCTACCTTCAGTGCGTGTGCCCCGCTCTCTTGAACGATGCGGCGTGCATTCACCATCGTTTCTTGTAATGATACGTGATACGACATAAATGGCATATCAGTTACAATAAACGTCTCTTTCGCTCCGCGGCGTACAGCTTTCGTATGATGAATCATATCCTCTACTGTTACAGGTACTGTTGAATCGTATCCGAGTACAACCATTCCAAGAGAATCTCCAACTAGAATCATATCAACTTCAGCTTCTTCTGCTAATTTAGCAGATGGATAATCATACGCCGTTAGCATTGTAATCGGCTCACCTTGCTCTTTCATCTTCAAAAAATCTGTTTTTGTTTTCAAAAACTACTCCTCCTTTATGCAGGAGAGAGGAGATGGCCGAAATCATATAAAAAAACCCCTCTGGCCATAAAAGGGCAGAAGGGTTGTGTGTTAGTCGGCATTATTCATCCCTCTGTCCCAGTCCGTTATTGGATCAAGGCAGAATCCAAGTTATTATTTTTCGTATGACTTCGAATCATGGTGCAGTTCGCTCTGATACTGCCCACATTCGAACTAATTATAGCAAACTACAAAAAGGAATTACTACATTTTTTCGAAAAAATAATTTTTTATTCTTATTACGGTATATGAAATTTAACACGAGAGTATATATGCTATACAGTTTTTATGGATAATTCAATCCTGAAAAGATACATGTTTTTTCAACGCATGTTAAAAAAGTCCAAGTTAATTTTTTCTGTAATCAATTTAACTATATAGTATAACTCTTAAACTAATGATGCAGGTTAATTGAGGAAAGTACTTAACAAAGGAGAATTGCAGATGTCTATGAACAGGTGGTTATTTCGATTCAGCAGTTTGCTTGTAATGATTGTATGGTGGATGTCTTTAGGATCCTCCCAAGTATTTGCCTCAGTTCATGTCGTAACACAACCTACCGATTTAACGAAAGTGATTGAGGTTGAACTAAATGATGATTACTTTAATCCAAATGTCATAACGATTCCGCTTGAAGGATCAACAACATTACTATTGAAAAATAAAGGTAAAAACGAGCACACCTTTACAGTGAAAAAACTCGGTATTGACGTCGTAGTCCAGTCAGGAAAAGAAAAGAATATTACCGTGAAACCTAAAAATACTGGTACATATGAATTAATATGTCGATACCATCTTCTTAAAGGAATGACAGGCAAAGTAATCGTCAAATAACATGCCAGGTCAACTCGACGGAAGCTATTTTGAAATGAACTTTAAATATGAAAAGAATTTATTATCATGTTACAAATTCAACTCAAAACTATTGAAATAAAAAGAAGTTCCAAAAGAGGAACTTCTTTTACTTAATTTCGATATCTGCAGAATGAATATGATGTACTTTCCCCTCATGATCCTCCAGAAGTAATACACCATCCTCTGTGATTCCTTTTGCTAACCCCGTAATTGTCTCTCTCATCGTTCGAGCGGTAATTTCTTTCCCGATGCTCACAGCGTAACTTTCCCAAAGAATTTTAATGACAGAGAAACCATTTTGTAAATATTCTTCATATAATTTTTCTAGTTGTAAATAGATTTGTTGCATAAGTTCTGCACGAACAATCGGCTTACCTGATTCAATCGCTAATGAAGTAGCAATGTGCTGAATTTCTTCATCAAAATGTTCTTGCTTTTGATTCGCATTAATACCGATGCCCATAATGACAGCATTAATTTTATCAGGATCCGCTTGCATTTCTGTTAATATACCTACAGCCTTTTTACCTTGAATTAAAATATCATTTGGCCATTTTATTCCTACGTTTACACCTGTACATTTTTCAATTGCCTGTGCAACACTAACAGCCGCTAACAAAGTAAGTTGCGGTGCATGATGAACTGGGATTGACGGGCGTAAAATAATACTCATCCAAATCCCTGTTCCTTTTGGTGAATGCCATTTTCTGCTTAAACGACCTCTTCCCGCTGTTTGTTCTTCTGCTACAACGACAGTTCCTTCTTCTGCACCTTCATAAGCAAGTTTTGCTGCAATGTGCTGCGTTGATTCAACAGTTTCTTCAAAATACACTGTTCTACCAATCCGCTTCGTTTGTAGCCCTAGCTGAATTTCATTAGCAGTCACTTTGTCTGGCTTACTTGCAATTCGGTAACCTAATCGGCGCACAGCTTCAAGTTCATATCCCTCACTCCGCAGATCCTCCATATGTTTCCACACAGCAGTTCTTGAACAACCAAGTTTATCACTAATTGTTTGGCCGGATACAAACTCGCCATCCGCTTCAGAAAAAACTTGCAATAACTGCTTTCTTATAGTAGATTGCATCCTTGCAGCCACTCCCTTATACGCTCTTTCTCATTAACTACGTTTCCTTGTACGATTGCTTCTTCGATTTTCTGAAGCATTTCAGCAACCCACGGACCAGGCTTTTTGTTTGCCCAGTTTAATAAATCATTACCAGTCACATTCATTTCTTGACGTTCCTGGATTGGCAATGCATGAAACATTAATTGTACTCGTTCAACAGATGTAGGGTCATAGCTTTCAATCATCGCTTCATATACTCTCTCTGCCATTTCAGCGATATGAATTCCCGTTTTATAAAGAAGGACTGTATCCCAATCCTTCTCCTTTCTAGTACGAATTGCCAATAAAACTGCAACAATATCTTTTATTTTTTTATTCGAAAACTTCCATTGACGTAAAAAGACAGATGGATGTTCTTCTCCGATACAATATAAGAAAAATGCCCACGCCTCAATATCCGTTTCGAAAGAATCCCATTTATACTGCGTAGCTTTTAACAGTCTCTCTTCTGACATTTGTAAATATGGCAAATGAGAAAATAGCTTCGTCTCTACTAATTCTTTGAGACCTTTCACACAATATGTACCAGTTAACAGTTTCTCAAACTCTACTGTAATACGCTCAATTGCTATATGTTCTAGCAAATGCCCATGCGTTTCAATCGCTTGCTTCGTTTTCATTTCTAATGAAAAACCTAACGTGCTTACAAACCGAATACCACGCATCATTCGCAGGGCATCTTCTTGAAAACGATCCGCAGCATTTCCAACTGTCACAATTTCTCTCTGTTGAATGGCTTCCTGTCCAGCAAATAAATCAACCATTTTGCCTTCTTCTGTCATAGCAATTGCATTCATCGTGAAATCACGACGTTTTAAATCCTCTTCTAATGAACGAACAAATTGAACACTACTAGGTCTTCGAAAATCTTCATATTCGCTTTCTGTTCGAAAAGTAGTTACCTCATAAGGCTCACCATTTTCTACAACAATTACAGTTCCATGCTCAAGACCAACAGGAACATTTCTTGGAAATATAGCCATCACTTCTTCTGGTAGAGCAGATGTCGCAATATCAATATCTCCAATCGGCCTATCGATAATAAGATCTCGTACGCTCCCACCAACAAAGTAAGCCTCATGTCCTTGTTGCTTTAATGTCTCAATAATAGAACTAGCTTTTTTAAATCTTTCCATTTTTGTCATCCCTTAGTACGTCATAGTAAATCGTTTCATATTGTGAAACAATTTTTTCTGAGCGAAATTGCTCATAAACACTTTCTCTTGCTCGTTCTCCCATATTACGGTGAAGTTCCTCGTCCTTTAATAGCTGAATAGCTTGATTTGCCACTCCTGTTGTATCGCCAACTTCACATAAATATCCTGTTTCCCCGTGTTGAATAACCTCTGGAATACCTCCAACCCGCGTTCCGATACAAGGTACACCACACGCCATTGCTTCTAATAAAACAAGACCAAAACTTTCCTTCTCTGATAGAAGCAACATTAAATCACTCATCGCAAGTAGTTCTGCAACATTATCTTGCTTCCCTAGGAATAAAACGCGATCTTCAATATGTAAATTCTTCACTATCTGTAAAATCGTACAGAATTCTGGTCCGTCTCCAACAAGAAGCAACTTCGCATCTACTTCTTTAACAATTTTAGCAAATGCCTGAACAACATCCTGCACACGTTTCACTTTACGGAAATTCGAAATATGAATAAGTACTTTTTCACTCTCACTTATACCGTATTCTTTCTTTAATTGAGACATATTACGCTTGAAATATACACGTTCGTCTATAAAGTTATATACCGTTTGAATTTCTTTACTTGGTTTTACAAGCTCATGTGTTTCGTTAATTAATGAATGCGAGACAGCAGTGACAACATCCGATTGCTCAATACCAAAACGAATTAAATTATTTAACGAAGGGTCGGAACCTAACACAGTAATATCTGTTCCATGTAAGGTTGTAACAATTTTAATACGCTCTCCGATCATTTGTTTTGCTAAATATGCACAAATTGCATGTGGTATTGCGTAATGCACATGTAAAATGTCTAAGTTTTCTCTTTGTGCAACCTCGGCCATTTTACTTGCTAACGCTAAATCGTATGGTGGATATTGAAATACAGAGTATTGATTTACCGTCACTTCATGAAAATAAATGTTTGGATATACTTTATTTAACCGGAATGGTAAACCCGATGTAATAAAGTGAATTTCATGCCCACGTTCCGCCAATTGCTTTCCTAATTCTGTTCCAACAACTCCAGAACCACCTACAGAAGGATAACATGTAATACCTATTTTTAATTTCATTTACATCCCCCTAATAAATCAGCATGTAATAAAACCGGTTTCTTACTCATAAATCCCTCGGCATACAAGACTCCAACTTCTTTTCCAAACATCTTCTCACGAGCGATTACAGTTTCAACGTAACCTTCTGTTAACGGTGTCTTAACACCATCGCTCCCTGTTGAAAACTGACTTTCATACGCTTCTAATGCTTCCACCTTTATAGAGAGGTACTCACTTATATCTATACAAAAATTCGGTTTATGAAAACCATTAATCATATAATTATAAAAAGACTCCACACGATGTGGTGAAAGTTCCGGCATATATTTACGGATTCCTGCTGAAAAAATAGCCTCTTCCACAAGCTTTGCACAATTTGCATGATCTGGATGGCGATCTTCATAGTACGGTGCAAAAACTAGTTTTGGTTTATATGTACGGATCACCTTGACAATTTCACGTATATACTCTTCTTTCATATACAAACCACGGTCTGGCATCGCTAAATTCAGCCTCGTTTTTACTCCCATTATACGAGCTGCAACCTTCGCTTCTTCTTTTCTCAACTCTATCGTTCCATTTGAAGAAAGATCAGCTTCTGTTAAATCACAAATACCTACTTCATACCCTTGCTTTGTATATTTAGCGATGGTACCAGCCATGCCGATTTCAACATCATCGGCATGAGCACCAAACGCTAATATATGTAATCCACTCATAATTGTTCCCCTCATTTTCTTAACTTACGATAATCTAAATCTCCTCGCTCTAATGCGTGCATTAACATTTCAGCACTTGCCATATTCGTTGCAAGTGGAATCGCATATACATCACATAAACGAAGCAATGCATTCACATCCGGTTCATGCGGCTGTGCTGTTAATGGATCGCGGAAGAAAATCACCATATCTAAATCGTTCTTTGCAATCATTGCACCAATTTCTTGATCTCCACCAAGAGGGCCAGATTGATATCTTGTTACAACTAATCCAGTCGCTTCCATAATACGAAGCCCTGTCGTTCCTGTTGCAAATAATTCATGTTGTTCAAAAATTGGTTTATATGCGTATGCAAACGAAACCATATCATTTTTCTTTTTGTCATGTGCGATTAAGGCAATTTTCATCCGTTGTCTCCCCTTTAGTCGATAATATTTTCTAAACCGTACACAAGATGATCAAGGTTCATTACTGTCTCAATTGATAGTTTTACACCTGACATAAATGATGCACGATTGAATGAATCATGACGAACTGTTAACATTTGTCCATCTCCACCGAACATTACTTCTTGGTGTGCAATAAGCCCTGGCAAACGTACACTATGAATGTGAATACCGTCTACATTTGCACCACGTGCACCTGCTAGTTGCTCTACTTCTTTTGGATGACCTTGCTGCTTTGATTCACGATTTTGACGAATTAACTCTACCGTTTTTACAGCTGTACCAGATGGTGCGTCTAATTTTTGATCATGATGTAATTCAATTACCTCAACATCTTGGAAATATTTCGCTGCCATTTGTGAGAATTTCATCATAAGAACTGCACCAATTGCAAAGTTTGGAGCAATAATTGTTCCTACTGCTTTTTCTTTTGCATTCTCTGTTAAACGTGCCAATTCTTCTTCTGTAAATCCAGTTGTACCAATAACCGAACGAAGTCCACGCTCAACTGCAAGTGTAACGTGTTGTTTCCCCACTTCTGGTGTTGTTAAATCTAACAACACATCTGCTTCTACTTCATCTAAACAAGTATGTAAATCAGCGTAAATCGGTGCATGTAATGCTGGCATGCCAGGTAAATCAGAAATCTTCTCACCACCATGCTTATAATCCACTGCTGCTACTAAATTAAAATGTTCCGTTCTTTCCATAAGAAGAACTGCTTCATGTCCCATACGTCCTCTTGGTCCGGCGATAATTACTTTAATTTCTTTCATTATTCTTTCTCTCCCTCATCAATACGTGTCCAGCGATCTTTATCACGTGTATTAAATTTATTCATTACAATGTTATGTGCTGTCTCTAAATCAATATTTAAACTATTTGCCATACAAATCATAACAAATAATACATCTCCAAGCTCTTCTTCAATACTTCTTTCTTTTTCAGTTGTTTTCTTCGGTTTCTCACCATAATAATGATTTACCTCTCTTGCAAGCTCTCCCATTTCTTCCGTTAAACGAGCCATCATTGCAAGCGGACTGAAATAACCTTCTTTAAACTGACCAATATATGCATCTACTTCTTTCTGCATATCTTTCATCGTTTTTGCTTCCATACTATTCACCTCTAATCCTTCCTCTTTCATGTTAGCCAATTCATCGCGATTTGACAAATATTATTCCCCGCCAAACACCTATTTGCGACCCATTTTTGGATAGACTATAATAAAGTGAAACTTCTTTTGCGCTTTTTGCAAAAGATTAGTTGAACTAATCGAGTTCCTACGGCTGGTTTGCCCCTCTTCTTTGCTTCATCTCCTATCAGCCGTTAGAGCGGGATAAAGTGAAACCTTCTTTTGTGCTTTTCACAAAAGATCAGCCCACATCAATCAAGTTCTTACTATTTTCACTAGCAACTAGAAATTACTTATTATTATGTTTTACTGTTTCAGCGGAGCAATGCAATCATTACATAATTAGGGGGATTTCTATATGACATCAAAATTGAAGATGCGAAATATTATTTTTATTTTAATCGGTTCCGCTATATTTTCTTTCGGTATTGTCAATATCAATATTGAAAACCACCTTGCAGAGGGTGGGTTTACTGGTATTACACTATTATTGTATTTTTTATTTAAGTTTGATCCTTCCTACTCAAACTTAATTTTAAATATCCCTATATTTTTTATTGGTTGGAGGTTACTTGGCAGAACGACATTTTTATATACATTAATTGGCACCTTTAGCGTATCTTTATTTCTATGGATTTTCCAGCGTTACGAAGTACTCAACTTACATTTAAACTTGCAAAATGATATGACACTCGCAGCTTTATTCGCCGGGGCATTTATCGGTATCGGCCTTGGAATAATATTTAAATATGGCGGGACTACTGGCGGTGTAGATATTATCGCACGACTAGCTCACAAATATGTTGGCTGGAGTATGGGGAAAACAATGTTTATGTTTGATGCTGTCGTTATCGTAGTCTCTATTCTTACCTATTTATCATACCGCGAGGGCATGTATACGCTAGTTGCTGTTTTTATCGGTGCTAAAGTCATTGATTTTATGCAAGAAGGAGCTTATGCTGCCAAAGGAGCGACTATTATCTCAGAAAAAAACGATGAAATTGCTGCCAAAATTTTATCTGAAATGGAGCGCGGAGCAACCTTTTTAAAAGCTGTTGGATCGTATACAAAAGTGGAACGTAACGTATTGTATTGCGTTGTTGCTAAAAATGAAATCGTGAAATTAAAGAATATCATTACTTCTGTAGATCCTCATGCTTTTGTCGCTGTAAGTGATGTACATGATGTAGTTGGTGAAGGATTTACGTTAGATGAAAATAAAAACCCTTTACATAATTAAATGTAACTAGAAAAGCGCCTTAGCTTTTCTAGTTTTTTATTACAAGTCTTTTAAGCTTCTCAAAATCCTCATGAATAAGCTCCAATAAACTCCGATTATAAAAAATGGAAGCTGGATGAAAAGTCGGAAAAACATGATATTCTTTCTCTGACCATGTAAACTCTGCACTTTGCATATCCTTTAATTTTTGAATGGGCTGTTTTAATAATTGCCCGTGTACATCTGTGATTTTTTTATTTTTTCCTGTTAAACGTTGAAGACCGATATTTCCAAGCGTGACGATAAGCTTCGGATGTATTTTCTCTAATTCATAATCTAACAAAGGCGCATGGGCAACTATTTCTCCCTGATTTGGCGTTCTATTATACTTTTTTTGTATGATTTCACCATTTCTTTCTTTTTTCTCTCGCCATTTATAAGGTCTACTTCGAACAGCGCTCGTAATATATACTTCTTCCCTTGTAACATCAATACGCTCTAAAAAATCCATTAATTGTTTTCCCGCCCTCCCGCTAAACGGAATCCCATTATGAATTTCTGTTTCACCAGGCGCTTCTCCTAACAACATAAATTTGGGATTTTCAGGACCTTGTCCACTTAAAAAACCTTCTAGTTGATAAGGAGCACTTCGCTCTTGCACTTGTTTTACTAAATGGTCTGGATATTTCATTTCCCCCCACCGCCTTTCCGCATTACTTCTATTATTTCTATTTGCAATACATTATATAATTCAATCCATACAACAAAAAAAGACTATCAAAATTGATAGTCTTTAGTCGTCGCTACGCTGCATACCAGTATACATTAATACGAGACGTAATAATTCAAATACCGCTACAGCTGCAGCTGCTACATATGTTAATGCTGCCGCATTTAATACTTTACGAGCTTGCCCATATTCATCTGTTGATACAATACCTAACGCTTCAATTTGTTGCATTGCGCGCTTTGACGCATCAAACTCAACTGGCAATGTAACGAGCTGGAACACAACACCTGCTGCCATTAAAATGATACCTAATAACAACAAACCAGACATTTGTGCAAATATACCGATTAGGACGAAAATCCAAGACATATTCGAACCAAAGTTTGCAACTGGCACTAACGAATGACGAACGCGCATAAATTTATAATCTTTTGCATCTTGAATTGCGTGTCCTACTTCGTGTGCTGCAACTGCTGTACCAGCAACTGAATGTCCATAATAGTTATCTGTTGATAATCGAACCGTCTTAGCGGTTGGATCATAATGGTCTGATAAATGACCTGGTGTTTCTTCTACAGCTACGTTGTATAATCCATTTTCATCTAAAATTTTTCGAGCCACTTCCGCTCCTGTCATACCTGATGTTGAATAAACTTGTGAATACTTGCTATAGGCACTACGTACTCTTGACTGTGCATACAACGGTATGATCATTATGATCGCGAAGTAAATTAAATAAAACATCATGAACCTCCATTGAAGTTTTAATTATAGTACTTCTCATTCTATTTTCTTCTGCCACTATTGTCAATGAATAAACCTTACAATCCATATCTTTATTTATTGCATTATCTATTTTTAGAATGTACATTACTTTTTCTTTTTTCTCTCTCTCCTTTATACTTTCTCCATCCAACATAAGTTAATGTGAAGAAAATAAGTCCCCCAGTAATTGTCATAAACCAAATGAGAGAGGGTGCAATTTCATCTTTTTTTACTGTGTGAAATATCTTTTGCAAATCCCCTTTAATAATCCCTAATTGCATTTGGCCGCCTTTCGTTTTTAACATAACGTTACGAAATTCATCTAAATAAGATAAATGAACATTTACACGCTGAACCTCGTTTTCTGGCAAAGCAATCATTAAGCTTGGATAAATAATATTGAATTCATTTAAAAACGTATTTAACGTTTGTTGAAACTGCCCAGCATCTTCTTTTTCCATCGCTTTTTCCATTTGAGAAAAGGCATCCATTACTTTCCTTTCTCTTTCCATCCAAAGTGGTTGATATTTCGATACTTGTGCATCAACAGCAAGTTGTAATGCCAGCACATTATCAATTTTAGCTTGCTTACCTAAACCTTCTTCAGAGAGCGATTGTTGCGCCTTATCGTAAGCTAAAGAAATAACTCTAACTTGATCTGGTGTTACTTCCTGCTTCTTTTCATTCCCCTTTATTAAAAATTGCTCCGAGAAATGTTGTAATACTTGTACCGCTTTTTCATCTTCATTACGCTTCACTAACTGTAACGAGTCGTCTAACAACCCTGTTAGCTCATTCCACTCTTCAGCATATATACGTAACGGAAACATTATAATTAGAAATGCTATCAATCCAATTAATGTTCTCTTCATCCCGGTCCCCCCTATAACTACTAGTACAAAATATGTTAATTTGGACAAGAATAGAACAGAACTAGACCGAAAAATATATTATCATTTTACAAAGAAAAAAATTCTCTTTAAGCAGAGAATTTTTTCTGTGACATCCTTTTCTTTTTTACGAAATATCGATATAAACTGTAACAAAGTATACTACCACCTAAAATGAATAATAAAATAGCACACGCAGCATGCATAAAGAACTCTTCTGGTAACATTAATATAATTGGATCTTTTTCAGGATCAAAAACCCAATAATCATTACTAAATAAAAGTTTATGGAATAATACAAAACTCTTTTCAAAATTAATAGCAATTGGTAACATAAGCGCTATCGGAAAAATGATTGTTAAAATCGATCCGTGCAGTAAAAACTTTTCATTTTTCTTTTTTAATAAATAAATTCCGCCTATCACTGCAATCATAATTGTCGCATACATCACATATTGAATCTTTACTAAAATATTTTTAACATCTACAAAATGAATACGGCCATTTGTGGACATATCTAATGTTGGCAAATGTAATGCTCCGTCATAAAACGGGGATAAATATGTAATAAGCACATCGTAATTTCTTTTAATTTCATCCTTCGTCATATCCGCTAAATCAGGAATATTTAAAAAATCAATTTCAAAATAATACAGCCATTTTCCATAGACAACTGCCGTTGTTGCGAGTGCAAAAATAGAAAATGCTATGCTATATGAAACAACTAAAGTAATCAATCGATCCAATATTTTTGTACCACTCTTATTTTTCTCCATGTTCTCCCCCTAAATGTTCTAACCATCATAAAGAAAATTGTTTCCTTTGCTCACGTAAGCAACAATAATATGTAATACATAGTACAGCAATACTTAACCAAAACGTAAAATAACCAATTTCCTCTACAAACAAATGCATAATTCCATATCGCGGCATTTGCCAAAATAAATAATCAATTGCATCGTTATGCAACGTCCACACAGCTGCTACTATAAAATGCCATTTTTTTATACGATAGAATGGAGCATATAAAAATCCTTGTACTGCCATCGCAAAGTGCGAAAGCATTAACATGTAGCCCATAAGGCCAATAGGCCCTTTTACGTAAATCATAATCCCGTTTACAACAACAGCCCAAATACCATATTTTATTAAAGTTACAATCGCTAACGCTTCTATTAATCCCCAGTTTCTCTTTGCCAAAAAAGCAATTAAAACAAACACAAAAAAGAGACTCGCCATAGGACTATCTGGTACAAACGGCCAAAATATAGGTGACGTTTCTTTCAATTGATTTCCGTACCATATAAATCCGTAAATTGTACCTAATATGTTAACAATTAATAAAAATAATAATACCGAGCGTTGTCTTAACATTGCATACAAGTACACCAATCCGTATGTCCAACACCTTTCAAGCAAAGTAATTCATTCATTAAATCCTACTCTATTATAACAAACTTCATCCAACTAAATAGAAAAGCTGACTACAAATTTTGTAGTCAGCTTTTTATTATTTTTTATTATACTTTGCAACGAATTCCGAAAGCTTCTTCAGTTCCTCATCCGTACCTTTAAATACACCTTTAGGCATTGAACCTTTTCCCTCTTTCGCAATTTTAGCAATTTCTTCTGGCTTTAAAGTTAAGTTTTGCAGTGCCGGTGCTGCTGCCCCGCCTTGTAAATTGTCACCATGACATGTTAAACAAGTATTTTTTTGCATTAATTTATAGCCATCATCATTTTTATCAACTGGCGCTGTTTTTACAATTGCTCCTTGTTTTTTTGCAGCTTCCCAGTCGTGGTGTGCTACAGATTCCCAAGTTAAAAAGATAATCGATGCAATTGCTAAAAGCATAAATCCAGTTGCCACAGGACGCTTCAATGGACGTCTTTCTGGACCTCGATCAAGAAATGGAGCTAACAGTAATGCTCCAAACGCAATCCCTGGCATAATAAATGCTCCAATTACAGTAAATGAACCGGAAGCATAAGAATACTTTAATAACTGATACAAGAATAAGAAATACCAATCTGGAAGTGGTATATATCCAGCATCTGTTGGGTCCGCCATTCTCTCAAGCGGCGACGGATGCGCCACTGTTAAACATAAATAACCGATTAAAAAAACTGCACCAACCATCCATTCTTTTAACAAGAAGTTCGGCCAAAATGCTTCTGTTTTCCCTGGGTATTCAGAATAGTCTTTTGGAATATTTGGTTTCCGAGCTACTGGTACCCGAGAGTCTCCTACAAACTTCATCCCTTTGCCGCGATGCATAATCTCCCTCCTTTAGTTCTTTCCCCTTTAATTTAGCAATCTCTTATAGTGGACCGGAAATACCTTGTTTGCGAATCATGATGAAGTGGAAGGCCATTAAACCTAGAAGTGCTGCTGGTAAGAAGAAGACGTGAATAGCAAAGAAGCGAGTTAATGTTTGAGCGCCAACAATTTCGGAATGACCAGCGAGTAATGTTTTAATATAAGGACCAATGAGCGGTGTTTGCTCTGCAATTTGAATCCCTACTTTTGTAGCAAATAAAGCTTTCATATCCCACGGCAATAAATATCCGGTAAAACCAAGACCTAACATAACAAAGAAAATAAGAACACCAACAATCCAATTTAACTCACGGGGCTTTTTATACGCACCTTGGAAGAAAACTCTGAGTGTATGTAAAAACATCATTACAATTACGAGACTAGCACCCCAGTGGTGCATACCACGAACAATTTGCCCATAAGCAACTTCATTTTGTAAATAGTAAACTGATTCCCAAGCATTTTTAATATCAGGCACATAATACATCGTCAAAAACATTCCAGATAAAATTTGAATTACAGTAACGAAAAAGGTAAGTCCTCCAAAGCAATAGACGAATGCAGAAAAGTGATGTGCCGGGTTTACATGTTCAGGTACTTCATGATCAGCGATATCACGCCATATTGGTGTAATATCCAATCTTTCATCCACCCAATCATAAATTTTATTTAACATCTACTTTGCACCCCCTCTTGGCTTCGCTTTTCCTAGATACAGCGTTCCATCTTTCACTTTAGACTCGTACACATCAAGCGGAGCAAGGGGTGGCGTACCTTTAATGTTAATCCCATCTTTTGTATAACGCCCCCCGTGACATGGGCAAAAGAATTGATTCGGATGTGCTTTGTCCGAATTCCAGTTAACTGTACATCCTAAATGTTTACATACTGGAGAGAACGCAACAATGTCTCCGCTTTCATCTTTATGAACCCAAGCCGATTTTGGTTCTTCAGACTTGTACCAACCATCAACCTGCTTCACTTTAAAATCGAAACGCTTCGGCTCTGTTGTAATATCCTTTACTTGCGCAACAGCAACCATATCTGTTCCCGCTTCTTTTCTTAACACCGGATCAAGCGCAAATCGCGTCATCGGCATTAAAATACCGGCAGCCATAAAGCCTCCTACCCCTGTGAGTGTGTAATTTAAAAATTGTCTTCTTGACACGCGATGTTCTTTGTCGCTCACGAAAATTTCCCCCCTCTATCAGAAATTGTCCCCTCGTGATAAATTATATAAAAAATAAAAACTAGGACACTATCATGATATAATACGCTCATGCACAGGTCAATATCATACTACTCATAATAATAAGAACTTTCTGTTTATTGCGAGTTTCCCCATTTCTCTTCCAACATCACCATTATATTTTTTATATGCGCATGAATAACTTCTCTTTTTGCTTGATCACTAAATTGTTCTAACGCTAATGAAGGAAACCAAAATAAATCTCCCTGTAACTCTTGCATATCCTCTTTCCATGAAAAATCACTTGTAACATAAGCAATATGCTTAAAACCTTCACTTCGTAAATGATTTGTCCATTCTTGCAAACGACCTTTTTCATTCTTTTGACTTTCTACCAAATACGTAAACGCAGGCAGTAAAAGCACTCTTCCTTTATACTCTCTTTCCAATTCCGTGCTCAACAATTCGATAAATTCACCTTGTTCTACAACCATTTTCATTTCTTTTGCTGCCGAAATTGATAACAGCGGTATTACTCCTGTATCAACATACTCTCTTGCTTGCTCAAACTGTTCTACATCTTTTACAATCCACTTCAAATCCCTTCCCTCCTTCACTTGCAAATGACAGAACTTTCACTTTATATATATTAAACCACACTAAAAGAGGTAAAAAAAGAAAAACTACCCAATATAGGTAGTTTTTCTTTATAAAAGTCTGAAATTTGTAAAAATTAATTAATCCAAATAAATTCTATAAAGTCTTTAACTCTGCCGTTAATCTATGAAACGCTTCCTTATCCTGCTTATCTAACGCTTCATCAATTTGTTTCAAAAGGCGTTCTCTCCTAAACGAAAATACACTTTCTTCCAAAAACCTTTCTGCAAGTAAACGATCTTTTTCATTTACTTCAATATGCTTTGGTAGATATGGGTTTTCTTCTAATACAGCTACATAATTCGCATTTTGAAACGATGATTTAAAGTTGAGTTGAATATAAATATCCTCATCTCGATTTAAACGAATATCATGAAACGATTTTTCAGCATCTGTTGTCATAACATTTTGTTTAAAAAAGTGAAACGGTGTGTCTTTCACACAATTCGCTGACATCACTAAGCCACGCGGACAATATTTTGCATGCTCTACGAAGTGGACTTTATGCATCAATTGGTCGTGACTCATTAAATAATTCAGAATCCATACACATTCACGCTGTTTCAGTTGGTAATTATTCAAAAACCATTTTACAAAATCCTTCTTCTCGTTTACAGAAACAGGGGTATTCATAGCAATTAAGTCCCTCCTCTGTCTTTCTCTTTTCTTTTTAGATTCAAGAAGCGGCATTCAGTTTCCTTCCAACTTATGAAAAATCCTCTAAATTATATAACAATTCTTCAATATGAATTTGTGTCGGGTCTAGTTGTAATAACTGGGTAAATACTTCTTTCGCCTCTTTTCGTTTTCCTTCTTCCAATAAGAAATAACCGTACTCTTCTAAGAAGTCTGGATGATTCTTAAAAGAAGTATATGCACTTTCATAGTGTTTTAATGCATCCGAATACATTTCTAATTGTTTTTTTGCATACGCAAGATCCCAAAGTAGTTGTGTATCTGGTTCTCCACTATCAATAGCACGCTCTACAATTGCAATTAACTCTTCGTACTTTTCTTGTTCTTTTAAGATATATGCATATTTTAATGTTGCACCTAAATGCCCTGGATCTAACTCAAGCGCTTTTTGAAGAACTTCCTCTGCTTCTACTATTTTCCCTAATTTCGCCGCAATGTTCGCTAACTCTACATAAAATGGAACTGAAAGCTCATCTACTTTAATTCCTTCATGAAGCGTTTCATAGCTTTCTTGAAGCATTCCTTCTTTTTCATAGCTTTTCGCTAAATACATGTACAGTGATGCGTACTCAGGGTCTAATTCTTTTAGTTCTTGCCAAGCACCAATTGCTCTCTGATATTCTTCACCTTGGTATAATGTAAAGGCATATCCAAATAATGAGTGAATATCTTTTTGTTCCTCTAGGCCTGCTTCATAATAAGAAATCGCTTCTTCCCAGTTTCCGATCGCGCTTAACGTTTCTGCGAGGCGAAGT
This sequence comes from Bacillus sp. XB1, assembly GCF_053557995.1. NCBI lineage: Bacteria > Bacillati > Bacillota > Bacilli > Caryophanales > Bacillaceae > Bacillus > Bacillus sp. XB1. Next base: position 2,149,135 of record NZ_JBNRIL010000001.1, read on the forward strand.
GCGATCACAACACCACCCATTACTTTATGTTCCGCTAATAGCGATTCATAATAAGTAATTGCCTTTTGTTCTTCACCTTTACTACTATATAATTCTGCTAACCCAAACGTAATAACAGGTTCATCAGGCATCATTTCTTTCGCCTTTAATAGTTTTTGCTCTGCTACATCATCAAAACCTTGCATTTGGAATAAATCTGCAACAAGTAATAACGATTGAACATATAAATCGTCATTTTCTGGAATATCATGAAGCACTTCAATCGCTTCATCTTCTTTATCTAGATCAATATATAATTCTGCTAAAAATACAGTGAATTCACTTTCTTCTGGATACAGTAAACGTAAGTCTTCAGTAATTGCTAATGCCTCATCTGTAAATCCAAGCGTATGATAGTAACGAGCGATATCATACTTCTCTTCATCATTCGCAATTTTTAATTGTTCTTTTAATAATTGTAATCCTTTTTCCGCTTCACCATTTTCAATATATGAAACAGCTTGTTCAAACTTTTGCATAAACGTCTCCTTTAATTCTAAAAAATATTCTCTTCTGTTCATTTATCATAAGCAACTCACTGTTAGAACGCAACCTTTAGAATGAGCATACTTCTTCTTATACTTCTTCTTACAGAGTAGTTAATTGTTCAAAAGGTTCGGATATGACACCGATACCTTACCATCATCTTCTATTGTACCGCTTTCTTTTATGACCGTGCAAATAACTTCTCTCACTAATTATCGAGCCATACAAACCGTGGTTTACAGAATAACTTAATTAGCAGTCTTCAACCTTTATTTTGAATGCGATAAAAAAGGCTCCTATACTAGGAGCCTTCACAATCTCTTAAGAATATGTTTCTTCTTTCTGTACTTGCTCATTTACAAGCTCTTTCAGCAACTCTATAATTTCATCATTTTCTTCCTTCAAACCGACAGTAATACGAATACCATCATCGATACCAAATGCAGCACCAGAACGAACGATATATCCTTTTTTCATTAATCGTTCGAAAGCTTCATTACCCGGTATACCAAGTTTTAAGAAAATGAAATTTGTTTGAGATGGATAATAGAATACGTTATATTCTTTACAAAATGCATAATACTGATTTAAACCTTCAGCATTCTTTTGCACACAATCTTGTAAAAAGGCTTGATCTTCTAATGCAGCGAGTGCTACAGATTGGGCTACAGTTGATGTATTGAATGGTAACCTAGCTACTTCTAGCTGTCCGATTAACTTCGCATCCCCAATCGCATATCCGATACGAAAAGCAGCTAAACCATATGCTTTTGAAAACGTGCGTAAAACCATAAGATTTTCATACTTTTCAAGAAGTGGTAATGTTTGCGGATAGTCTTCTGCTTCCGCGTATTCATAATATGCTTCGTCCATAATAACGAGAGCCGACTTAGGAACTGATTCTAAAAATGAAAGTAATTTTTGTTTCTCAACATATGTACCTGTTGGATTATTCGGATTACAAATCCATACAATTTTCGTTTTCTCATCTACTTGCTCTAGCATTGCATCTAAATCGTGAATACCATCTTTAAGTGATACTTCACGAACTTCTGCTCCTTCAATAACAGCATGGTGATGATATTGTGAAAACGTAGGATTCGCCATTACAACGTTTGTTCCTTCATGTAATAACGCTCGGCTAATCATTTGAATGACTTCATCTAATCCACTACCAAATAGTAGTTGTTCTGCTTTTACACCTAAATGTTTCGCTACTTTTGTCCGAAGTTCAAAGGCATATCCATCTGGATAAAGGGCATATTGGCTCGCTAAAGAAGTTAATGCTTCTGTCACACGTGCTGAACAACCGAATGGATTTTCGTTGGATGCTAATTTCACAATTTTTGATAAACCATATTCTCTTTTTACTTCTTCAATGTTTTTCCCAGGCACATACGCTCTCAAAGTTAACAATTGCTCTTTCACTCTCATTTTTCTTCCCCCAGTCATTTCATTCAATTTGATTACAATACGGTTATAGCCCCTTACTGTAATCTTTTGTCATAACCGTCACTATTACGAGAATACCTCTAAATGAGCACTTCACAGCACTTCGCTATCATTTTAAACCATATCTTTTTGAAATGCCTCTAACGCAATATGAACAGTCTCATCTGAAATAGATACGACATTCACTACCCCATATTCCTGCATAAGCACCATATGAATTGCTCCTGCATTTGCTTTCTTATCTTGTTTCATCAATTGAACGAGGCGCTCTACATTCAAATCTCTTGGCATTTTTGGATAGCCGTATTTCAAGAACCACTGCTTCATATCTTCATAAGCAAGATCAACCTTGTACACTTGCTCACTTAAAAATATGGCGAATAACATTCCAACCGCTACACCGTCACCGTGAGTAATATTTCCATACCCTAGCTCTTTTTCAAGAGCATGTCCTAACGTATGTCCAAAGTTCAAATGAGCACGTACACCCTTCTCTGTTTCATCTTGTGACACAACATTTGCCTTTACAGGAATCGCCTTCGTTAATATATGGATTAACTTCTCATCATGAAGATCCGCTAATGTTTGCACTTCTTCTTTTAACCAATGGTATAGCTCCACATCACCGATAAGAGCATGCTTTATCACCTCTGCATAACCTGAACGCCACTCTTTTTCAGGAAGAGACTGTAAAAACGGTGTATGATATACAACTGCTTCTGGCTGATGGAATGCACCAATCATATTTTTACCTAACGGATGGTTAATCGCTACTTTCCCACCCACTGCGCTATCGTGCGCTAATAAAGTTGTCGGAACCTGCACAAAGCGAATACCACGCATAAACGATGCAGCAACAAAACCAGCTAAATCTCCAATCATTCCGCCTCCAAGTGCAAGAATTAAAGAATTTCTATCTAATTTATTTTCAAGAGCTGACGTATGAGCCGCATAGAAATTTTCGAAAGACTTCTCTTTTTCGCCACTTGGTACAACAAACGAAAACACGTGCTGCTCTACTTGTAATGCATCGATAACTGTCTGTAAATGTAGTGATGCAACAGCTTCATCTGAAATGATCATTACGTTAGATACCGCTGGCTGCATATTTTGAACGATCGTTGTTAAGTTTGACAACGCTTCTTTACCAACATGTACATCATATTCTTTTGATTTCGTTTGAATATGTATGTTTCCCATTAAAATCCCCTCGCATATTCATTATGTTTCTCAATATTTTCACGAATTAGTTCCATACGATCTAATCCGAATTGTTCTATTAAAGCTGTCGCTAATTCCCAAGCCACAACCGCTTCTGCAACGACACTAGCTGCTGGCACTGCACAACTATCTGAACGTTCAATACTCGCTGTAAAAGGCTCTTTCGTATCAATATCTACACTTTGAAGAGGTTTATAAAGTGTAGGTATCGGTTTCATCACACCGCGCACAACAATTGGCATTCCAGTCGTCATACCGCCTTCTAGTCCACCTGCATTATTTGTTCTTCGTGTATATCCATGCTCCTCATCCCACAGAATTTCATCATGAACTTCACTTCCTGGTCTATGCGCTGCTTCAAAACCAATTCCAATCTCGACACCTTTAAAAGCATTAATACTCATAATTGCAGCTGCTAATTTCGCATCCAGTTTTCGATCATAATGCACGTAGCTACCTACTCCAATTGGCATCCCTTCCACAATTACTTCAACGATTCCACCAATTGAATCACCATTTGCTTTCGCATCATCAATCGCTTTCATCATTTGGTTACCAGCTTCTTCATCTAAGCAACGTACAGGAGATGCTTCTGTAATACTCTTTAATTCTTCAATTGAACTATACGTAATCTCCTTAGCTTGTACACCGCCAATTTCAATTACATGGCCCGCCACTTTAATACCAAGTTCTGCTAACACCTTTTTAGCAACCGCACCAGCAGCAACACGCACCGTCGTTTCGCGCGCTGACGAACGTTCCAGTACATTCCTCATATCTCTATGACCATATTTAATCGCACCATTTAAATCAGCATGCCCAGGCCTTGGTTTTGTCACTTTCCTTTTCATCTCTTTTTCTTCTTGCTCAGTTAAAGGCTCCGCCCCCATAATTTTTGTCCAGTGTGCAAAATCACGATTTTCAACAACAAGTGCAATAGGGGAACCTAATGTTTCTCCATGTCTAACACCACTTAAAATTTGCACTTGATCCGTTTCAATTTGCATGCGTCTACCGCGCCCATATCCCTTTTGCCTTCTAGCTAACTCTTCGTTTATATCATCTGCTACTAAAGACAATCCTGCCGGAACACCTTCTATAATCGTTGTAAGTTGTGGACCATGAGATTCACCAGCTGTAATATATCGCATACGTTATTCCTCTTTTCGTATATGTATTTATCTCACTATATTAACTTTTATCATTCTAAAAATATTAAAGAAATTATATCATAAATCGACCATTTTCTTATTCTATATTTCCGATAGGCCTAATTTAAATATCAACATATCATAACAGCTCAAACTTCGTAACTAACTGAAAATAAAAAAAGTGCAAGAAGAATACCCCTATTCTCCTTGCACTTTTTACTATTATCACAGTGATTAAAGCGTTTACAAATTATTTCAAAATAATTAGTAAATCCATTCATTCATTAATTTTGAGTAGTCAACTAATTCTTCTTCTTTAAAGAAAATAGCAATCTCGCGCTCTGCGCTTTCTAAAGAATCAGAACCATGGATAATGTTTTTCGCAACAGTTACACCGAAATCTCCACGAATTGTTCCAGGAGCTGCTTCATGTGGTCTTGTTTTCCCCATCATGTTACGCGCTGTATCTACTACACCTTCACCTTGCCATACCATTGCGAACACAGGTCCAGATGTAATAAAGTCTACTAACTCACCAAAGAAAGGTTTTTCCTTATGCTCAGCGTAGTGTTGTCCAGCAATTTCCGGAGTGACTTGCATTAATTTTGCACCAACTAATTGAAAGCCTTTTTTCTCAAAACGAGCTACAATTTCCCCAATGAAGGCACGTTGTACACCGTCTGGTTTTACCATTAGAAATGTTTTTTCCATAAAAAATCTCTCCACTTCTGAATTATGTATGTAATTGTATATCCCCACACACATATTATCACCCTTATCACAATTGTGCAATAGTTTTGAAATAGAGAGATTATTTTATTTTTTAGAATAAACATTAAAATTTTCGTTTTCCAATATACTTTGCAACATTTTGTAATGCGTACTTTGCTTTTCCACGTGGAAGTGGTTTTATTATTTCTAAAGCTTTATGTAAATAACGTTCACTAAACGCAAATGCTTGATCAATTGCTGTACTATTTTTTACAGCATCAATAATTTCTTGCATTTCACTTGCTGTTGAATTTTCATGTACAGATGTGATTTTCTGACGAAGTACTGGATCTTCCATCGCATATAAAGCAGGAAGTGTAATATTCCCTTGTAGTAAATCTCCGCCAGCAGGCTTTCCAAGTTTCTCTTCTGTGGAAACGAAGTCTAAAATGTCATCAATAATTTGATAAGACATCCCTACAAAATACCCATACCAAAATAGACGATTTACCGTATCACGATTAGCACCAGCAGCAATCGCTCCCAATTGACAACTCGCGGCAATTAACAATGCTGTTTTTCGCTTTATTCTTCTTAAATACGTTCTTAAATTTTGGTCATAATTGTATTTATCTTTAATTTGTTCAATTTCACCTTTACAGACTTCTAAAATAGTATGTGATAACGCTTGATGCGCCTCTGGAATTTCGATATTTGTTATACATTCAAGAGACTTAGCGAACAGATAGTCCCCTGTATACATCGCAATACGATCTCCCCATTTCGCATTCACAGTCGCACTGCCGCGTCGTAAAAATGCAGCATCAATAACATCATCGTGAACAAGAGAAGCCATATGAATAAGTTCTAACGCAACAGCAACATGCTTAATCGCATCTAACTTATAATCTCCAAATTTCCCTGCAAGCAACACAAATACAGGACGAATTCGTTTCCCACCAGCTTCAATAAGCTGTAATGCTGCCTCTTCTACTAATGGCTGTTCAGAAGCAACTGTCTTTTTTAATTCTTTTTCTATCACATTAATATCCGATCGTAAAAAAGAGTACATAAGTTGTAACTTCATATTGTTCACCTTAACCTAAAACTTCTTTTTTCTATTTTGATTCTGGTTTAATACCTAAATGCATCGCTGCTACCCCAAAAGTAAATGGTTTCACTTGCACACGTTCAAGTCCAGCTTGCTCAAACATTTGAGCCAATTCTTTCATCCCTGGGAACGTACTAGCAGATTCTTGAAGCCATGAATATTCTTTATAACTTTTCGCAAACATCTTTCCAAATAACGGCATGATATATTTAAAGTATAAAATATACCCTTGTCGAAAACCAATCATTGTTGGTTGAGATGTTTCTAAACAGATTACTTTTCCACCTGGTTTTACTACACGTGTCATTTCTTTTAATACGTGCATATAATCCGGTACGTTACGTAAACCAAACCCAATCGTCACATAATCAAACGTGTTATCTTCAAACGGAAGTTCCATTGCATTCCCATGTAGAAGTTCTACTTGTTTTAATTGTAACGCCTCTACCTTTTGCTTACCGACAGATAACATATTTTCACTGAAATCTAAGCCAACAACCTTTCCTTGTTCACCTACAGCTCCAGCTAGCGCAATTGTCCAATCTGCGGTTCCACAGCATACATCAAGCGCTTGACTACCTGGTTGTACATCCATAATTCGCATCGTTTCTTTACGCCACGCTTTATGTCTTTGAAAACTAATTACAGAATTCATCACATCGTATTTATCAGAAATCTTTTCAAATACGTCATGTACTCTTTCTTCTTTTGATTGTTGCATGCTCGTACCTTCTTCCAATGTAAAATTGCTTATGTCTTCTATTTATTCCTTAACACAGAATTTATTTCATTTATGTCTGTGTGATTTTCTAAAAATTGTTTTTCTTTCTTTCTCAATTCCTTCATCCAACCAATAATCACTACTTCTGCTTTATCCCCTAAAGCATCTTGCATAGCTTGAAAAACAGGTGAATGTTGCTTATCAGCATACAATTGAATTTCTTTTTGAAGGCGATTTCCACCTAATACGTATGTGATAAATGGCTTCCAATGTGATAAATGAAAATGATCACATGTTTTTTGAAGGAGCGCAGACTCAATCGTTACTACGCTTTTCATTATGTCATCCGTCGTTTCATGCGCTTTTTGGTATAACATAATTTTGTGTTCATTTATCTCTTTAATTCCTTCAGCAAGTGCACGAATTAAAACAATATCACGATTCATAGACAATAAATAATAATATAGTCCACTATAGTAATCGCCTGCAAGTACTGTTAATTGACGACATTTATGGAATTCAATCTCTTCCTCGCCTGCTTTATTTGATACCCTTTCATGCGTATCAAGCGCAATTTGTACAAGCATAATTGTTACTACGTAATGCTCAATTTGTTCTATATGTAAGTTTGCACTCTTTAAAGCACCATATAACAATGCTATCTTTTCTTCATCAATAAATGGTTCTTCAATATAGTTTATAAAGTAAGGATGGCGTAATTTCTCCATCAATTTTTCTTTTATACCCGCATACCCTCCGTAGATGTCACACACAAAAAATCACCCTTGTTTTCTAATTCATAAAACTTATTATAACACATACACTCTATTTTCTATAACCAAAACTTGGCTACACCTGCCATTCATGTAAGCAATCTTTCTAATCTCACTCTGTCTAGTTAAAACTATATCATTTATTTACTAAAAAAAAAAAGAAAAGCAGTTTCCCGCTTTTCTTTACTTCGTTTTAATAAACGATAAAATTTCACTGCGCGCTGCAGCATCATTTTCAAGCACACCACGCACTGCTGTCGTTACTGTTTTCGCACCTGGTTTTTTTACACCACGCATCGTCATACACATATGTTCTGCTTCTACTACTACCATTACACCATGAGGCTCTAGTACTTCCATAATAGAGTTCGCTACTGTTGATGTAATACGTTCTTGCAGTTGTGGGCGACGTGCAATTGTATCTACGGTACGAGCTAATTTACTTAACCCTGTCACCTTTCCACCTTGCGGAATATATGCAACGTGAGCAACTCCATAGAATGGAACTAAATGATGCTCACACATCGAATAAAATGGTATATCTTTTACTAGTACAAGCTCTTCGTGATCTTCTCCGAATACTTTATGCAAATGCTCTTTCGGATCTTCATGCATACCTGAGAACACTTCTGCGTACATTTTTGCAACACGCTTTGGTGTATCAAGTACTCCCTCACGATTTGGGTCATCCCCAATCGCCTCTAAAATAAGGCGTACTGCATGTTCAATTTGTTCTAAATTAACTTTTGCCATCCGCTAGCCCTCCCGAAAACCTAAAAGTGATACGAACACATTCTAGCATATTTATGTTTTTAAAAGCAAAAAGAAGAGTTCCCAAAAAGGAAACTCTTCTTCCCTGTTAATATGTAAGGATTATTTAACCGCATCTTTTAACGCTTTACCAGGTTTGAATGCAGGTACTTTACTTGCAGCGATTTCAATCTCCTCACCTGTTTGTGGGTTACGACCTTTACGAGCCGCACGCTCACGAACTTCGAAGTTACCGAATCCGATCAGTTGTACTTTATCACCTTGTTTTAAAGCTTCTAAGATAGAATCAAAAACAGCGTCTACTGCTTTTGTTGCGTCCTTTTTAGAAAGGGAACTTGCTTCTGCAACAGCATTGATTAAATCTGTCTTGTTCATGCCATTCACCTCCTCCCAAAGATAAGACTGTATAATGATCATAAAATGAGTCTTACTTTCATTTGTAGGCAATTTTTGCAAATTCTATACTACAAAGATGTAGATAAATCATTATCAACGCCTATATTATACGATTCTCCTTTATAATTCAATATTTTTAAGGAAATTGTTACTCTGAAAATGTGAAAATCTGATGAAACTTGACAATTTACAACAATGTATTAGATAATGACTGTTTATTTTTCTATTTTATAATCAAAAAAACAAAAAATCCCTCTACAGTGAGAGGGATTTTTTCTTATAGTATAATCGCAATTAATCCGCCAGATCCTTCATTAATAATTCTTTCTAGCGTTTCTTTTAATTTATATCTAGCATTTTCTGGCATTAAAGATAATTTCGCCTGAATTCCTTCTCGAACAATCGAGCTAAGTGAACGTCCAAATATATCAGAATTCCAAATTGATAACGGGTCATCTTCAAAATCTTGCATTAAATAACGAACTAATTCTTCACTTTGCTTTTCAGTACCAATAATCGGCTCAAACGTTGACTCTACATCTACTTTAATCATATGAATAGATGGCGCTACCGCTTTTAACTTCACACCAAACCTTGAACCGTGACGAATAATTTCTGGCTCATCTAAGCTCATATCCGCTAATGCAGGCGCTGCTACACCATATCCTGTTTGCTTAACCATACGCAGTGCATCCGCCACTTGATCGTACTCTATTTTCGCATGAGATAAATCGAGCATAAGCTTTAATAAATGATCTTTCCCTCGAATTTCTACTCCTACTACTTCTTTTAAAATCTGATCATATAATTCATCTGGCGCATATAAATCAATCTCCGCCACACCTTGCCCCATATCAATGCCCGCTAGGCTCGCTCGATCAATAAATTCATATTGACTAAACTGCCAAACAACGCGATCCACATCACGAAGACGTTTTATATCCTTCACAGTTTCTTGAACTGCTTCTTGATAACTTTGACGCAACCAATGCCCTTCATTTAGCACCATTACCCAGCTTGGAAGGTTCACATTCACTTCTAATACAGGGAATTCAAATAGCGCTTCACGAAGTACATTATATACATCTGTTTCTCTTAAACTCTCCACACTCATTGCAATAACCGGGATATCATATTCTTCTGATAAACTTTGGCGTAATTGCTCTGTATCTGGATGATACGGCTGTACCGTATTAATTATCATAATGAAAGGTTTTCCTACTTCTTTCAACTCATTTACAACGCGTTCTTCTGCCTCTATATAATCTCTTCTTGGAATTTCACCAATTGTTCCATCTGTTGTAATTACAACACCAATTGTTGAATGTTCTTGAATTACTTTACGCGTGCCGATTTCTGCAGCTTCATGGAATGGAATAGGTTCTTCATACCAAGGGGTATTAATCATGCGCGGGCCATTCTCATCTTCATAGCCCTTCGCTCCAGGAACCGTATATCCAACACAATCTACTAATCGAATATTCACTTCAAGTCCTTCATCTACTTCGATAGAAACCGCTTGGTTTGGAACAAACTTCGGTTCCGTCGTCATAATTGTACGACCAGCAGCACTTTGAGGCAATTCATCCTGCGCTCTTTGACGGTCAGACTCATTCTCAATGTTTGGAATAACTACAAGTTCCATAAATTTTTTAATGAATGTTGATTTCCCTGTTCGAACAGCTCCTACAACTCCAAAATAAATATCACCGCCTGTTCGTTCTGCAATATCTTTAAAAATATCTACCTTTTCCAAGTGATTCCCTCCCTCAAAATTTTTGGGAATAATTCCGCGTTTATAGTCAACTAATACCTTCTCTAACGTTGCCTATAATATCTGATATAATATAATGGTATTCTAGAAGTTCGGACAATATATCATATAATTTTGTCCAATTTCATATGACTATTAAAAAATATCTTTTGTTTGCATCGTAAGTTGTATAACATAAAAAACCTTTCTTGTAGAACTTATTCACTAAAAGAAAGGTTCATGACTTATCATTTTAAAAAAATTGGTTCTCCGTCCTTTACTGTGTACGGTAAAGAATAAGCTGGTACAAACGGGGATCCTTTTGAAAGTATATTTCGAATATCTTCTCCCTCCGCAAACTGCCCTTCATTTTTTTTCAAAGCGTCATATAAGTCAATTCTATAATCAACAAAAACTTCTCCTTTTTCATTAATTACAAAAGGAAGTCCTTTACCAGAATATGGGCTTGTCACTTGTGGCACATCTTTATATCCTAGTTTTTTGAAATCCAATTCATATACACCATCTGAAATTACTTTTTTAAAAGGTGGATATTGATGTTCATCACGATATATCCTAAGCTTTAAAGATAGTTCCTGAATTTGTTCAGCCATCCTAACATCAATTAACTTTACTGTTGGATTTGTTTCAACGTCTATTAATACGTATTGATATACTCCTCCACTTTCATACGCATTCCCTGGCGCTTCTTGTATGTAACGCGGGGCAATCTGTTGAAAATCGATCGGATACTTTTGATAAATAGGTGTACTCATATCCCTCGTCTTAATTGGCAATATCCCATCATTTTGCTCCTTAAATGTCACAACAGCTTTTTGAACAACCTGTAGCTGATCTTCATAAGGAACCGCATTTTGCTTCATATTTTCTTTCGGATACAGACACCCCGTTAAAAGGCTCATACAACAAAATATTAAAATAATATGTAATTTTTTCACTAGCATCACCTTTTCATACTAATCTAATTTGCTCTGTATGTAGTATTTTCGAGACCATTCCATTTACTGCTGTACAGGTCCACTAAATACAACAAGAAAAATAACAATTCCTGACACAATCATAAGGGTGTACGCTACTAACGCTGTAATCCCTTTCAAAAATTTATTCTTTATTTTATGTCTACTTAATAAAATAAAACTTACTGCAAAAAACATAAATCCAATTGCCCCTAAAGCTAACCACATTTTCATAAGCCCTTCTGACATATACACACCCCTTTTTATTAATCTATTTTTATACTATTTTAACAAATTAAAATCTTTAAACAAATACAAAAAGAACATTTTACTACAAATTGCGAATATATAACTTTAATCAATAGGTTTTCCAGCATTTCTCACCAATCTAGACAAAAATAAAACCGAAGCGATTGTATCTCTCGCTTCGGTTGACCAAATATGCCCAAAAACAGCTCTATTCCCATTCTTTCATGGCTATCATATGCAATCTACAAACTCTTTGTTTCTCATAATTTATTTTTTAAACATTTTGCTTAACGAGCCAAAATCTGTTGGCATATTATTATTAATAATCGCTTTTACAATTTGATCCTCTTGCTCTTTCGGCACTTCACGTCCCGCCATAAGAGCCACTTGATGAATTAATTGACGAAGTACAGTTTCATCACGTAAATTCGCATTTTGCACGGATGATGCTAATTTAAAAATATCCTCTTTATTTACTTTCGCTTCCTTCTCAATATTATTAAAAATGTTATTATCCATTCTTTTCACCCTCTCCTCAAGTTACTCTTCATCCTATGCAAAAATGAAAAAATGGTGAAAAGACCCAAAAAATAAAAAAAGCGACAGAAGTACAAATGTACTTCTGTCGCTTTTCTTTACAGTAAATCAGGTATAGCTTCCACTTCATGTTTTCGAACACGTCCCATCAATGAGCCTACCGCATCTTTTACGTTATTCCCATTGAACAGCACGTCATATAAAGCAGCTGTAATCGGCATTTCAACTTCCATTTTCTCTGCCAATTCATGAGCAGCTTTCGTTGTTCTTACACCTTCCACAACCATACCCATGCTTTCTAACACTTCTTCTAAAGAGTGTCCTTTTCCAAGCATATTTCCAGCGCGCCAATTTCGGCTATGAACACTTGTACAAGTTACAATTAAGTCTCCCATACCAGTTAGACCAGCAAACGTTAACGGATTCCCGCCCATTTTTCTTCCTAAACGAGCAATCTCTGTTAAACCACGTGTCATCAATGCCGCCTTTGCATTATCACCTAATCCAAGACCATCAGTTATACCAGCAGCTAATGCGATAATATTTTTTAACGCACCACCAAGTTCAACTCCAACGATATCTGGATTTGTGTATACACGGAAATAACTATTCATAAATAAATCTTGTACTTCCTCAGCCGCTTCCATACGCTTTGCTGCAGACGTAACTGTTGTCGCTTGTCGTAAACCGACTTCTTCAGCATGACTCGGTCCAGACAGTACAACAACATCTTTAATTAAGTGCTCTGGAATTTCTTCCTCAATCACTTCCGAAATACGTTTTGACGTACCAGGTTCAATTCCTTTGCTCGCATGAATCCAAGTAATTGGTTCAGTAACAATTTCTTTCATCTCTTGTAATACATCTCTGTACGCTTTCGTTGGTACTACTAGCAGTACTATATTTACATCTACTAATGCTTCTTCTAAAGAAGAGTAGGCTACGATTGTGCTTGGCAATGTAATGCCTGGGAGATATCGACCATTCTCATGTTTCGTATTAATTTCATCCATAAGTTCTGGGCGATTTCCCCAAATACGTACATCATGTCCATTGTCAGCTAATACCATCGCTAACGCTGTTCCCCAGCTACCTGCTCCTACTACTGTGATTTTTGTCATAAAATCACATCCTCTCCATTAGTCTCTTGCTCTAGCGATAATGTGAATCGGCGTTCCTACGAAGCCAAATGATTCACGTAAGCGATTCTTTAAGAAACGCTCATATGAGAAGTGCAATAATTCTGGATCGTTTACAAACACAACAAATGTCGGTGGTTTTACCGCAACTTGTGTTGCATAGAAAATTTTCAGACGGCTACCATTATGAGTTGGCGTCGGATTCATCGCTACCGCATCCATAATTACATCGTTTAATACGTTCGTTTGAATACGGATACTATGACTTTCATTTACCTCATCGATAACCGGTATTAATGTTTGTGTACGTTTTCTTGTTTTTGCAGATAAGAAAACAATTGGTGCGTATTCTAAGAATTGGAAATGAGCACGGATATTTTCTTCAAATGCTTTCATTGTTTTTTCGTCTTTTTTCACTGCATCCCATTTATTTACAACGATAACAACAGCTCGCCCTGAATCATGAGCATATCCAGCGATTTTTTTATCTTGCTCAATAATTCCTTCTTCACCATCTAAAACGACTAAAACAACGTCAGAACGTTCAATCGCTCTTAGCGCACGAAGTACACTATATTTTTCTGTACTTTCATACACTTTTCCTTTTTTACGCATACCAGCTGTATCAATAATTACATAATCTTTTCCATCTTTACTATATGGTGTATCGACAGCATCACGAGTTGTTCCTGCTACATTACTAACAATTACACGCTCTTGACCAAGAAGAGCATTTACAAGTGATGATTTTCCTACGTTTGGACGTCCAATTAAAGAGAAACGAATTGTGTCTTCATCATATCCATCTTCTTCAATCTTTGGAAAATGTTGTGCAGCTTCGTCTAGTAAGTCACCTAACCCTAATCCGTGTGTACCTGAAATTGGGAATGGTTCGCCAAATCCTAATGCATAAAAGTCATAAATGTCACTGCGCATTTCCGGATTGTCCACTTTATTTACTGCAAGTACAACCGGTTTATTTGAACGATATAAAATTTTTGCAACTTCTTCATCAGCTGCTGTTACACCGTCACGACCGTTTGTCATAAAAATGATAACATCCGCTTCATCAATTGCTACTTCAGCTTGTTGACGAATTTGTGTCAAAAACGGCTCGTCTCCAATATCAATTCCGCCCGTATCAATAATGTTAAATTCATGATTTAACCATTCTCCAGCGCTATAAATACGATCGCGCGTTACACCTGGAATATCTTCTACGATTGAAACTCTTTCTCCAACAATTCTATTGAAAATAGTAGATTTCCCTACGTTCGGGCGACCTACTATCGCTATTACTGGTTTCGGCATATACTTTCATCCTTTCAACTTGCTTCTGTTTATTATGTAAAAAACCCTTCTTTGTGCAAGAAGGGATTTGCATTCCAGAATATTTCTCAACGTATCAAAACACCTCACATTATAACACACGTTGCTAATGTTTCACAATAATATATACATTCTCTTGTAAGCGATGTGCAATACCATCTAAAATTGCCTCTAAATTATTTGCAACAAATTCTAGTTCCTCTGTCGATTCGCAAACGAATAAAGGAGCACCACCTGCAAATTTTTCTGGAGTCGTTGTTATAACTGCCAGAATAACACTTTCTAACATCATCTCTTATCTCCCCTTCCTTTCGGGGCTTCCGATGACATATGGACAGCACTTTCTAACGTTGGTACATTTCCTATGACACCTATCGCTTTCTCTGCATCTTGATCTTGCGGCAGGACAAAAATCCCAACCCTGCCATCCTCTAAATCACGCTTTGCTAACGGTACAAGCGCTGGTGTACCAGAATCTCTATAAATCCCTAACGCTACTGAAACATCGTGTAAAATAGCTTGTCGTTGCCCTAAATTTGAGATTGTAACCATCGCATCAATTGATTTCGGCTTTAAAATAAAACCCATACCATATTTCATAATTTCTTCTTGTCTTGCTGGCAATCCAATATTCATAATGTAAATATTATCAATATATAGCCCCGCTCCTTCAAACCGAAGCGGAACATGCTCGATATCAACAAGATCATGTAACCTTCTGCCAGACATTAATTTTTTCGCAATAAAAAATGCGATGATCGCCATAATTACTCCAGCAATCCACGAACGAAACCCTATATATGCAAACGTCGTCACAAACGACGTTAACATCGCCAAATAGTTGCGACTTTCAAAAACTAATGCAATTCCTTCAATGTATGTATTTCCACGCGGTACGAGCTCATACCCATCTAATTGTTGAAGCGTATTTCTTTCCATATTACGTACATCACGAAATTGTGTCGCTGCTAATGTAAGAAATGTAATGGCAGAAAAATCTTTTTTCAAAATAGACGGGATTGCAATCGCTCCTAAAGCAGCTGCAATTAACCCCATTGCAATATGAATAATTTTCCCATGTAGCCTCGTCGGATATTGCCGCGTATCCGTCCGAAGCATTAGCACCCTTGTAACTGTCCCCGCTATTACGCCGCATAAAATGGCTGGTGTATATTCAGTCATGTATTACCCTCGCCTTTCTTTTACGTGTTTTTCTCTTAAACCGTTCCATGTATACTGATGCTTTTGCAATCCAAAACAATATTGCCATGAATAATGTAGAAATGGCGACGATATCAAAAAATGCTAAACTACCGTAATCATATGGAAAATTCAATTTCCTAAAAATAAATGTCACTAGCAGCTCTCCTTGTAACATCCCTACATATAGAGAACATAATCGTAATATGCGATCTCCATGCAATAACACCGATGCATACACAAGAGCACTACTTAGCAGAAACACTCTATCCACCACAATCCAAATCGGATCATATATTTCTAACAGATGAAAACTTGTATATAACATTGCAATAATAAGCGCCGAAAGTAAGCTATATAATTTTTTCCAGACAGAATATAGCGTGATCCCTATAAAAGAAATAATACAAAGTAAAAGAGCATTTACTGATACCACGAATGAGGCGATCGTTACATGTAACGGAGAGCAAATTATAAAAATCAGTATACAAGCGCCTAACTTCCACCGAATAAGGTCCTTTTTCATAAAAAAGGTTACAATGATCCACCCTATCCAAGCTACAAAATAAAAAGTACTTCCATCCATCAACTTCACCTCCTATGTTTTCCATTATGGGAACTTTTTATGAAAGTTAATCCACTTTATTTACGCATAGTTTTTTCTTATAACAGCAACACTTTTAACAAGGAGGTGTTATTCATTATGGGTAAAGATCGCCAAGAACGAAAACTACGAGAATCACGCCGCGTTGAATCCGATCGTGATCAATCACTACAATATCCAGGTGCAACTGGACTTGATACACCAGAACAGGCTCGAAAACAAAACCAGCACTAATTAATGCAAAAAGACGGTTTCGATATTGTACGAAACCGTCTTTTACATAATCAGTTTAATGTTTTCTATTTATATTGAAATAATATTTTGCACACTATATCCTCCCATTACTTCTTTTTATCTTCACCTATTCCTATTAAAAATTAAGTTCTCTCCAGTAATTCGACAACACACCATCTACATTTTTCAACCCTTTTTCAATTGCAATTTTTACGAAATGATATTTTTATATAATACTAATTCCTTTCTCCACTTTATATTACGAAAAAGAATAGAACAAAAAAAATCAACCGAACGGTTGATTTTTTATCTCCTACTATAATGCGCAGTATCAATACCACGCTGCATTAACCAATGATACGTTTCACCCTTTACAACAAGAGGTACAGATTGCAACTCTTCTATCGTTTTCGCACCAAGAGCTGTCATTATAAATTTCAAATCTGTATGTAGGAGCTCAATTTCATCCACTAACTTCTCGATACCATCTTGCATTAAAATACGTAAAAAGTAACCAGCAAACGCAGTTGTATTCGCCCCTAATGCGATCGCTTTCGCTACGTCAAGCGCTGTTTGTATGCCCCCAGATGCAATAAAAGAGAGGTTATTATTTGTAGAGGTTGCTTCAATAATCGAGGTTGCTGTTTGTATGCCCCAGTTATTAAAATAAGAAAGCATTCGCTGTCTTCTTTCATTTTCAACAGCAGCAAAATTCGTACCACCTTGCCCACCAATATCAATTGCTGTTACACCTACGTTCGCTAACTGCTGCACTGTTTCCTTACTCATCCCAAATCCAACTTCTTTTACAATGATAGGAACTTTACTATTTAAAACAATTTTCTCAATGCGCTGAAGTACTCCAGTAAAATCACGGTCTCCTTCTGGCATCGTTAACTCTTGTATGACATTTAAATGAATTTGCAATGCATTCGCTTCAATCATATCAACGGCACGCTCTGCCTGTTCGATAGTTGCCTCACTACCTAAATTAGCAAAGAAAATACCATTTGGATTTACCTTTCTGATCACCTTATAAGAAGCAGCTTCACTTTCATCTTTTAACGCCGCCATTTGCGAACCTACAGCCATAGCAAGGTTATGATGTTTCGCTACATATGCTAATTGCTCATTAATATGTAACGTTTTCTCTCCTCCACCACCAGTCATCGCATTGATAAAAATCGGCGAACTTAGTGAAAGTTCGCCGATTTTTGTTTCACATGTTATTGTGTCATAATTTGAATTTGGCAAGCTTTGATGCACAAAATCAATATCATGAAAGCCATGCGTACGAGACTGACCAGTAGAAAGAGCGTATTCAATATGATCTAATTTACGTTTTGCCCTTACCACTTGTACCCCTCATTATTTCTTTAATTTTTTCAGTTGTTCACCAATAATATCACTTAATTGGAAAGTAGCAGAATCAGCATTTGGCTCATACTGACTATAATCTTCAGTTACATTATTTTCCTCAAGCGCTTCTTTTATACTTAAAGAAATACGTTTCTCTGCTACGTGAACTTCAAGTACTTTCACTTTTACTTCTTGTCCCATTTCCAATACTTCATTCGGATTTTTCACGTGACGATTTGCAATTTGAGATACGTGTACAAGTCCTTCAACGCCCGGTAAAATCTCAACGAATGCACCAAATGTAACAAGGCGTTTTACTACTCCCTCACGAATATCTCCAGCTTTTATTTCGCCAGCAACGTTTTCCCAAGGTCCTGGTTGAGCTGCTTTAATTGATAAAGAAATACGTTGTGTATCAGCATCAACAGATAACACCTTTACCTTAACCTTTTGACCTTGCTCTAACACTTCAGAAGGTTGCTCTACACGTTCGTGTGAAATTTGTGAAATGTGAACTAAACCGTCCACTCCACCAACATTAACGAATGCGCCAAAGTCAGTTAATCGTTGTACTGTTCCTTCAACAACGTCCCCTTCTTTTAATGAAGAAATTGCTTCTTTTTTCTTAGAATCTAGTTCTAATTCTACTACCGCTTTATGCGAAAGGATTACACGATTTTTTTCACGGTCTAATTCAACAATTTTCACAGCTAATGTTTTACCTTTATAGTCAGTAAAGTCTTCTACATAATGTACTTCTACAAGTGAAGCTGGAATAAAACCGCGAACACCAAGGTCCACAACTAATCCGCCATTCACAATATCTTTTACAGTAACATCAAATACATGACCAGAAGTAAATTTCTCTTGTAGTTCTACCCATGCTTTTTCTGCATCAACAGCACGTTTAGATAAGACAAGATCATCTTCTTCTAATTTAATAATTTTCAACTCTAGTGTTTGATCTAATTCTACAACATCGCTTGCTTTTTCAATATGAACGTTAGCTAATTCACTAATTGGAATTACGCCATCTGTTTTGTATCCAACATTTACAAGCACTTGTTTCTCTTCAACCTTCGTTACAGAACCTGTAACAACGTCACCAACTTGTAATTCTTTTGAATCCATAACTTCTTCATTCATTTTCTCTACCATGGAAATACCTCCCTACAGAATTGACAAAGCATTTTTTATGTATATACGAAATGAAAACAAAGTTTTCATTTGCATGTTTAAGAATTTCTCATCACATACTCTTTTTCAATAACATTCACAAGAAAATATATTAAACCTATATAAATAGTATACAGCAAAACCAGCTTGAAAAAAGTATGTTTTGAAATATAATAGCGAATATATTCTGACAGTTTTATTCCTCTTTAACTAACTTCTTACAAATCAGCTCATTTGTCAAGGAAAGAGACTCACAATTCACGTATCCTTTACATTTCTATTTAAACAAAAAAAGAAAGAGGATTATCCCCTTTCTTTATTTCGCAAACACTCCAGAAACAATGCTCATAATTTTTTGGACAACTTCTTCAATTGATAAAGAAGTCGTATCTAATTCCAATGCATCATCAGCCTTTTTTAGTGGAGAAACTTCGCGTTCTGAATCTAATTTATCACGCTGAGCAATTTCTTCTTTTAGCTGCTCTAAATTAGAATCGAAACCTTTATTTAAATTTTCTAAATGCCTTCTTTCCGCTCTTTCTTCAACAGAAGCAAGCATAAAGATTTTCACTTCAGCATCCGGTAATACATGTGTACCAATATCACGGCCGTCCATTACAACGCCGCCTTTTTTCGCTAACTCTTGCTGACGACGTACCATTTCTTCACGAACAAGGCGATGTTTCGCTACAATAGATACTCGATTCGTCACATCAGGTGTACGAATTACTTCAGAAACATCTTGTCCATTTAAAAATACAAGCTGTGTATTTTCTCCTTGCTGAAACTCAATATTTACATTCTTTACAACTTCCATTAACTGCTCTTCATTTTCAATGTCTACTTTTTGTTCAAGGGCTGCATATGTAAGCGTACGGTACATTGCGCCTGTATCAATATAAACATAAGAAAGTTCCTTCGCAACAACTTTTGCCACTGTACTTTTCCCTGCAGCTGCTGGACCATCTATAGCAATTGAAATTCGTTTATCCATTGTAACACCTCATTTTTTCACTTATAAAACAAAACGAAAAGCAGGTGTTCACCCTGCTTCTTCTCATTTGCTTCGCGTCATTAAATCCTCAATTATTGTAGCATAATCCTTCATAGAAGAAAATGAAAACTACCGATTCACCTGCAAGATTTCCACTTTGTTTTTTACCATAACACCCTCATAATAAACAATTTTAGATAAATATTTCACTGATGACTTATGTATAAATAACAATTGTACAACAGAAAGACAAATGAATTGTATTATCAATATACGAATAAAAATTCTCTCCATCTTTTTCAACGTAATTTCTCCCTCCTATACTATATTTGCACATTTCGTTTCGTAATTTTATACATCGTACATATAGCAGTTAATTTTATTGTCATTTTCGAGGCATACTTTTATACATTTCCATTGTCGAATTTACTCAAAACATGTTATGTTCTAAATGTATTTTTTTACTTGAAAGGGGTATAAGCATTGAAAAGAATCCTAGTTTTACACACAGGTGGAACAATTGCAATGGAGGAAGATAAAGAAACTGGGGTCGTACAACCAGGTAAAAAAAATCCTCTTTTAAAATTCATTCCTGATTTAGAAGGCGATGTTGATTTAATCGTTGAAGATGTGTTCCATCTACCATCTCCTCATATGACACCGAGCGAAATGTTACAATTACAAGTCATCATTGATGAAAGAGTAAAACAAGACAACATTCATGGCGTAGTTATTACGCATGGTACGGATACATTAGAAGAAACAGCTTATTTCTTAGATTTAACAGTACAAGCAACTATTCCGATCGTAGTGACAGGTGCAATGCGCTCTAGCAATGAGTTAGGTGCTGATGGTCTATATAACTTCTTATCAGCTGTAAAAGTTGCTAGTTGTGATGAAGCTGCAGAAAAAGGTGTTTTAGTCGTATTAAACGACGAAATTCATTGCGCTACAAATGTAACAAAAACACATACAAGTAATGTCGCAACATTCCAAAGTCCACAATACGGACCAATTGGAATGGTAACAAAACGCGGCGTTGTCTTCCATCACGCTTTAGTACATCGCGAATCATATACGATAAACAAAGTGTCTAAAAATGTAGTTGTTCTAAAAGCATATGCTGGCATGGATGATACATTATTAGCAGCAATCGAAAATCTTCCTGTAGACGGCATTGTTATCGAAGCTCTTGGACAAGGTAACCTCCCTCCAAGAACACTGCCTAGCCTAGAAAGATTATTAAATAAAGGTATTCCTGTCGTATTAGTTTCTCGCTGTTTCAACGGTATCGTTCAAGACGTATATTCGTATGAAGGTGGCGGTAAACACTTAAAAGATATGGGCATTGTATTCACATACGGCTTAAATGCACAAAAAGCACGCATTAAATTACTTGTTGCATTAGAGAATACAAATTCTCATGAATCCATTCAAAATATGTTTATGCACGAATAAAAAGGAGCTGTCGAGATTTTCCCGACAGCTCCTTTTTATTTTTCTCTTAATGCAATGGTTTGCGCAATCGCATCTCCATGAAATCTACCGTTCTCGATAAATATTTCATTTGCATTATTTCCAGCAGCAATGACACCTGCAATGAAAATATTTTCAGCATTCGTTTCCATTCTATCCTCTGTATAAATTGGACGTCCTGTTTCTTCATCAATCTGAACACCCATCTTCGTTAAGAAGCTATGATCAGGATGATAACCAGTCATCGCAAATACAAAATCGTTTTTGATTGTAAAAGCTTCACCATCAACTGTAAACGTTAATGTATGCTCAGTAATCTCTTTCACATGAGCTCCAAAATGCATTTGAATTGTACCGTTTCGTACTAACGCCTCAAATTCCGGCAAAATCCAAGGCTTTATGCTTGGTGAATACTCACTTCCACGATACAGTACCGTTACACGTGCACCAGATTTAACAAGTTCTAACGCGGCATCTACACTCGAGTTTTTCCCACCTATAACTACTACATCTCGATCAAAATAAGGATGCCCCTCTTTAAAATAGTGAGCTACTTTCTTCAATTCCTCACCTGGAACATTCATATAATTTGGATTATCATAATATCCAGTTGCTACAACAATATATTTCCCTATATACATTTCCTTACTTCCATCACGCTTTGTCGTCTCAACCTGAAAAACTTCTCCATCTTTTTGAACTTTCTCCACTCGCTCAAAAGCATTTACACGTACAGATTTACGTTTTACTACTTCACGATAATACGCAAGCGCTTGATTTCGAAATGGCTTACGATTTTCTGTAATAAAAGCTACATCACCAATTTCTAATTTTTCACTAGAAGAGAAAAATGTTTGATGAGTTGGATAATTATAAATGGCATTTACAATGTTTCCTTTTTCAATTACTAACGGATTTATCCCTACCTTTTGCAACGAAATTGCAGCCGCTAATCCGCACGGACCGCCTCCGATTATAATAACTGTTTCTTTCTGCATACTCGTCCACTCCTAGTCTTCTACCAATGCACTATTTATAAAAACAAGAAAAAACCTACTTACAGCAGTAGGCACCTATCTTTATTGTATTCATTTTTCATATATTTGTCATCTAAACGAAACGTACATCCGATAGACATCTGCTAAAAACTGTTGAAATTTAATACCTTGTTTCCCTAATACATTCTCAGGATCAATCTTTCTAGCTGGATCAAGCGTTTTATGTGACACGATATCTTTTTTCGGATTTAAGCCAAAGTTTTGGCATAAATACGCATGATACCATGTAAAACGATTATACGCTTCCCAAAAGTTAACATCACCACCATAACAAAGTTCCACTCCAATGGCCGCCTTATTCGCGTCATAGCCATATAAGTCATTATCCGTCGGCACACCATATCGAACATGATACGCAACTTCATTTATAGGAATAATCTCCAATATTGTTTTATCATCTATAAATGTATGTGCCGAAGCTTTCGGTTGTAATTCATTAAAGTAATCTCGATTGCCTATCGCATTGCTTCCAGGATTCCCCGTATCATGGCTTACGATAAATCTCACTTTAGTCAGAGGAATCCCCGGTCGTGAACTTCCATATCCAATATAATTGCGCTCTATAGGAAACATCGCCATTGCTACCAACTCCCGCTCTAGAAGATTACCTTACTTCCTTATATATGTATTCGGTAGCAATGTCCTTATCGCATATTTCTTACGCGAAGAGAAAATCGAAAATATTTGAAGTGAACACCATAAACAACAAGATACTTACAGCCACTCCATAAAAACCGTAAAACCAAACACAATCTTCTTTCGTATCTAAACCGAAAAATTTATTTACCGATTGTAATAATGTGCCACGCTTGCTTTGTTTGTTTCGTAATACTTCCACTCGCTCTACAACATCTGCTGGCATCATAAATCTTTGGTCTACTGTCATTTTCATCATTTATCTCTCCTTAAAATCATTTCCGTTTTGTTTATCTAAGGAGAGTATAGCACGTTTGTTCGTGTAGAACAAGCGTTCTTTTTTATTTTTATTTTATTTTATTTTTCAGCAAGCCAAGTAAAAATTGAGATTACAACGGCAATAATCGGCCCTACTACAACCACACCAAATATCAGAAACAGTAGCCCTTCCCCGAACATCCGAACGGTACTTATTTTGCGAGCTTTCATCGTTCTTGCGAGTTCTCCCTCTAACCTATTAACCTTTTCTTCTAATTGTTCTACTCGTTCCAACATTTCATTCTCCATATACAACACCTCATTTAATACTTCAACAAAAAAACGTGATTCCCTCGAAAGGAAATCACGTTTTCTCAAGATATAATATTTTATACCCAACCTCTGAAGCGGCTTGCTTCAGCCATTTTACGAACACCAACCATGTACGCCGCTAAGCGCATGTTCACTTTACGAACTTGTGCTGTTTCATAAATAGAATCAAATGATCTTACCATTACTTTTTCTAAACGTTGTTCTACTTCTTCTTCAGTCCAGTAGTAACCTTGGTTATTTTGTACCCACTCAAAGTAAGATACTGTTACACCACCAGCACTTGCTAACACGTCTGGAACAAGTAAAATTCCGCGATCTGTTAAAATTTTAGTCGCTTCTAATGTTGTTGGACCATTTGCAGCTTCAACAACGATTTTCGCTTTAATATCATTAGCATTTTCTTCTGTAATTTGGTTCTCAATTGCAGCTGGAACTAAAATATCGCAATCAAGTTCTAACAATTCTTTGTTTGAAATTGTATTGTTAAATAACTTTGTTACTGTACCGAAGCTATCACGACGGTCTAATAAATAATCAATATCTAATCCGTTTGGATCATGTAACGCGCCGTAAGCATCTGAGATTGCAATAACTTTCGCACCTGCATCATGCATAAATTTAGCTAAGAAGCTACCAGCATTACCGAATCCTTGAACAACAACGCGTGCACCCTTAATATCAATGCCACGTTTTTTCGCAGCTTCGCGAATACAAATTGTTACACCTTTCGCTGTTGCTGTTTCACGTCCATGTGATCCACCTAGTACAAGCGGTTTACCTGTAATAAATCCTGGTGAATTAAATTCATCAATACGGCTATACTCATCCATCATCCATGCCATAATTTGAGAGTTTGTGAATACATCTGGAGCTGGAATATCTTTCGTCGGTCCTACGATTTGGCTAATTGCTCGTACATAACCGCGGCTTAATCTTTCTAACTCACGGAATGACATTTCACGTGGATCACAAATAATTCCACCCTTACCTCCACCATATGGTAAATCAACAATACCACATTTTAAACTCATCCAGATTGAAAGTGCTTTCACTTCATTTTCTGTTACATTCGGATGGAAGCGAATTCCACCTTTCGTTGGACCAACAGCATCATTATGTTGCGCACGATATCCTGTAAATATTTTAACAGTCCCGTCATCCATACGAACTGGTATTTTCACTGTCATCATACGAATTGGTTCTTTTAATAATTCATATACTTCGTTTGGATAACCCAATTTTTCTAACGCTTCACTAATAACAATTTGTGTTGAATTCAATAGTTCAAAATGTTGTTCCCTTTGTTGTTGTGTTTTTGTTTGAGTTCCCTTTTCGGCTACCATAGTAAGTAAACCCCCTGTAATTTCACTTGTTTAGTAAACCTTCATTGCCTAGTATACACCCTTAAATTTGGAATGCAATAGAAAACGCTAACAAATATATACAAACTATTTTCTATTGCAAGCGTTTTCACTATTATTATAGTCCTTTTATTACTTTTAGAAAAGTAAAATACTTAAATATTTAAATATTTTTTATTTTCATCAACCACACTCCCATAAAACTGCATATTTTATTTTCAAAAAGTATGTTCGAGTATTTACAATCATCCCTTCCCTTCTCCAAATAAGAACAAAACCTCAGCTATGTTGTATTAGCTGAGGTTTTGTTTTTTCACAAAGTAATTGTGTATTTGTTCTATCGCGTTAACATCCATTAATTCTTTACCGTACTCCATGATGCGATAAATGGTTGCTGTAGACGGATTACCGTATTCCGCTAAAATAGCTATAAAATCCGCCTTTAACAATTGAATTTGTTCCTCTTCTTCCACCCAAAGATAGAAGCGCTCATCCCACGTATATAGCTTTCCGCCAGTTACACCAAGGTTATATAAGCGATTCGACAGGTTAATTACGTCATCTAGCGTAGCAAACTCATATAATATATGCTCACTTTCATCTAGAGTCACTTGCATTTCAATAAACTCGTCACGGAACTCATCATCTGTATCTATTTCTTGATTTTCTTTCGTTACAATTACAACCATCCCTTGTGCTTGTAGAGAAAACACTTCAACTGCAATCGGACCATCTGCTTCAAATCCTAATTCCTTATTTGCTTCTTGCATCATATCACGAAATAATTGCTGTACTTTCGGTGCATTTCTCCATAAATCTTCTTTCGTTAATCCTCGTTCAGATAAATCATCAAATGTTAGAAAAATTTTTATCTTATTGTAATTTAATCGTTCCAGCCTCATCTCATACCCTCCCTACGTAACCAATGCATCTAATTTTTATTATATGAAATAGAAAATAGATGGTTCTTTTCGAACAACTATTCCGACATTTTTAACCATCCATCCCATTCTTCTTTCGTATCACCAATTAAGATTGTTTCAATGTCCAACTGGTTTAGAACGCCTAGCTTTCCGATAAATCCAACAGAAAGAGATTCCCTTTTTTCTTGTAATAAATTTATAAAGTTCATCGTCTTTTTCATTTCTTGTTCGTCAGCAAAAGATATAAATACATATTTCGGCTGTATTTCCTCTACCGCTGATAACATACCATCTTCAGCTAAGCTTGTCCTAATATATATCGCCTCATATCCTTTTAAGCGTAAATAAGTTGAAAAAATAAATCCTTTCAATGCATCCTTTTCTAACACAATAACTTTGTGTAAAGAGGAAAACATTGAGGCATTGTGATACACCATCCCTAGACGCGTTTGTAAAAATGATAGTGCATATTGAAATTGCACCATTGAAATCTCATTATTATTTTTTGACGTTAATAATTTGTCTGTCACTCGAAGAACAATACTGGCAACAACCTTCTCTGTTGAATATATACTAAAAGCTTCGTTTAATAATGCAGCAATTGTAATTTCATCAAATTTTAACAAAGCTTGTAGCAAATCGTCCACTAAAACAACTTCTTTATCGAAATGTATCTCTTTTTGAACTGTACTCTGCAAACGATTTTCTTCTAATAATTGAACTGCTTGTCCAATCATCATACCGGAAGAAACTTTTTCCATTAACCATTTTAAAATTTGAATATGCTCTTCTGTATATAAACGATGCCCAGCTTGATTCCGCTTTGGGGCAATAATTTGATATCGTCTTTCCCATGCACGAAGCGTACTCGGCTGAACTCCAATTATATTCGAAACGGCTTTTATATTGTATTTCCCATTAAGAGTTGGCATCATTTCCCTCCGCACAATGTAATGATGTGTGTTTGAGCAGGTGCTCGGAAACGAAGTGGTATCAATGTTGTTCCATACCCATTACTAACAAAGAGAATCGTATTTAAATGGTTATATACGCCACCTTTTAAATATTTTTTAGATGGGAATAATCGGATTTGCCCTCCATGCGTATGTCCACTTAAGACAAGTGAAATCTGTTCATTTCCAGACATTTTTTTTATTATATCAGGGTTGTGACTAACTAGGATACGAAAACCATCTTCTTTACAATCCGCCAATGCCAAATCTAGACGATCACGGTGCAATCCAACATCATCTATACCGAGCAAACAAATTTTCTCGCCTAATTCAGACTCAAATACCACTCTTGTATTATCTAAAACTTTTACGTTATTTTCTAATAATAACGCATCTAATTCATGATATTCTATCTCATAATCATTGTTTCCCCACACAAAATATACAGGAGCTACCTCTCTTAACTTTTGAATATTCGCAGAGATTTTTGATAAAGAGACACCTTTCTCTGCTAAATCTCCTCCGATAATTACGAGATCTACTTTTCCTTTTACTTGTTCAATTAACAAATTCGAAATGACTCTTCTATGAATATCAGAAATAAAAAACACATTTACTTTTTGAAAACTTTTCGGAAATTCTTTAAATACTAAAGTATGTTCCAACACCGTATTACGCATCGCTTCTTTATACATCACAAGAAGCAATAAAATCCCCATGCCTATGAGAGTACTGAATAATATAATCCATATCATATTTTTGACTCCCCTCCTCATAAAGATAATCCTAGGCTTTTATAACAAACGGTGATCGCTTAACTCACTAGCTTTCTTGCTTTGTGGACTTATCTTTTATCGGAATTTTTAATTCTTGACCTGCACTCACTTCATCTTCTTGCAAGTTATTATACTTTTTAATTACTTCAATTCCATTTCCATCTGAAAAATATTGCTTCGCTATACTTTCTAAAGTTTCTCCCTCTTTCACAGTATGCGTTATTACTTTTTCAGAATGTTTCTGCGACTCAGATTTAGCTGAATCAAAGAAGATTACTTCAAACGCACTTTTTCCGGCATTATTACTATCACCCTTCACCTGAATATATTTATCCGTGTACCACAAAATACTAATCGGCAGCAGAATGAATAGAAATGTTAAAACCCGGACGAAAATGTGATTTATTTTAAACTTTTGTTTTTTTTCTTTATTTCTATGAATTTCACTACGCGGCGGTAAACTTTCTTTTTCTTCCACTCGCTCAACTTCTAATTCCTCTTCAAAATCAGGAATTCGTTTCCTCATGTTGTTCACCACCACCTTCCATTTATTTTCTTAATTGGAGTCCCATTATAAAATCAACAAGAAAGTGTGCAAAGATTGTTATAAACAAATTTCCTGTCCATTCAAATACATAACCAAAGACAAAACTAATGAAACAGACGAAACAAAACAAAAATGGCTTTGTTATATAACGAATATGTAACACTGCAAATACGAAGCTCGCAATTACAATTCCAAAATGAGTCTGTACTACACCTCTAAATAAAAATTCTTCTGCAAAACCAATTAAGAACGTAATAACGAGTAAGTGTAGAACGGACATTCCTCGAAACATCTTATCGTTAATACCACCATCATCAAACCAAGACTCCGGAAACACTCGCATTGCAACATAATCTAATAACACAATACCAATCGCTAACAAACCACCTATAATAAGTATAGATACTGGTTCCCATTTCCATAAATTAAAGACTTCTTTTACATCTTGAAATAATATATATGCCAGTAAACAGCCAATACCGATAATAATTAACTGTGTTATATATAGATTCAGCCTTATTTCCTGCGGACTCATATCTTCAACATTATGCCTTTGAATGTTCATCATTCCTCCATCTTTTCTAGGCCGAAAAGCTTTTGTAACTCTGTTTCCCAATTATAGTCGAAATCCGATTGTTGCGCTCGTCTTTTTTTATAATCTTCTTTTATAATACCGCAATAATCGCAGCAATTAATTAACTCTTGCTCTTTCCTATAACCGAACTGTTGCAGCACATATTCACGTCTACACCCTTTAACTTGTATCCATGATTTCATATTTTCTAGCTCACTATATTTATTACGCAACCTTATTTCTACTTCAGCTATTAATCGGTTCATAATTTCATCTGACAAACCTTCTAATAATAATCTTCGTTGTTGTATAATTCCAACCTGTTCGAGATGATAACGAACGAAACGCCAATATTGCTCATTAAATCTTGCTGCATTATAACAAATTTCTTCTACATCTTCTATTGGTAATTCTTTCGTTTGAAACATTCTTTCTTGTAGTAAAGAAAATAAAAATTGTATTTGTGACTTACTTGGCAATTCATCCTCAATGATTGAAATTGGTAAATCATGATCCAGCGGACTACATAATAAAATAGCTATACTCGGTTCGCCATCTCTTCCAGCTCTTCCGATTTCTTGTAAGTAAGAAGCTATATTAGTTGGATAATGAAAATGAATAATATATCGCGTATTCGCCTTATTTACCCCCATACCAAATGCACTTGTGCATATTACAAGTTGCAATTGATCGTTCATAAACTGCTGTTGAATTAACATACGCTCTTCATGTTCCATACCACCATGATAAAAAGCTACACCAGTAACACCTTTCCCTCTCAAGTATTCCGTTAACCTTTCTGTCCACGCTCTACTTGAGCAATATACAATCCCCGGCCCTTGTAAATACATCACCTGCTCTAAAAGCGCCTCTTTCTTTTCTTCTATCGTCTCTACAAATTGCACATCCATTGCAATATTAGGACGATCAATAGAGTATACATGTTCCGCGGCACCCTTTAAATTTAAACTATTTGCGATATCCTGCAGTACCCCTTTTGTCGCTGTGGCTGTCAATGCTAATACTGTAGGAGAACCAATATTTTCAATAACTACATTTAGTTTTTTATAGTCCGGTCTAAAATCATAACCCCATTGAGAAATACAATGAGCCTCATCAACAACAAATAATGAAATATGAATTTTCTTCAATTCCCTAATTAATAACTCCGACTGTAACATCTCTGGTGAAACAAAAATAAATTTATATGAAGATAATTTTTTCATCGCTTCTCTTTTTTCATTTAATGTCCGAAAACTATTAAATGCTATTACTCGGTTTTTCACAACATACTTTAATTGTGTCACTTGATCTTCCATTAAAGATAATAACGGTGATACAACAAGCACTGTTCCTTCTCGCATAAGCCCCGGAAACTGATAGCACATAGATTTCCCTCTTCCAGTCGGAAGCATTGCTATCACATCTTTTCCTTCTAATAAATCTGTAATAACTCCTTTTTGACCTGGACGAAATTCAGAATATCCAAACCACTTATATAAATATTCTTCAAGTTTCATTTACACCCTCCATCCGCGCTAATACAAGACGAACTTCAAAATAAGAGATATCTTCTCCAACCGCTTGTTTCAAAACACGTAACTTCCGCGTTTGCAATGCTTCAATTACTTTTATTACTTTGTCTATCTTTTCTTTTTCCATAAACATTTCAATAGAAAAATCTTTTTCTCGCAAAGCAATTTCAACAAAATGATCTTCTATCGTTGCAACCTTTAAATTCCGAATCGTCGCTATTTCTTCTAAAGAACGTCCTTGTCTCCAAAAATTATATGTTTTTTTCGTGGATAAACTAAATAATTCAGCTCTCTCATTTGGATAAGATATAATTTCAGCTAATAGTGGAAATTCATTTTCTTTATCACGAACTTCTTGTATAAAGAAATGCATTGTACCCCAAAATAAAAAATACACCCTGAATATATCTTGTTTCGTAATTTCTGCTAATTGTTGCAATGTACAACCAATACGTTCATAACCCGTTAGTCGATATGTTACAATCGTCGCTTCTATCGTATTGCTCTTTTCTAAAAGATTATGTACTTCCGTCCATAGTTTTCTCGCCAACTCACTTCTCTTATATGGTATTCCTGTTAGAAAACGTTTCACCCACATCATTATTTCTGTATCTTGCTGAATTGGGATAAACTTCGTATTATTCTGTTGTAAATTTGATATAGTTTGAATAATTAATGATAATCTTTTCCAAAATGTTTCACCTAATTCACCATAATGTAAACCATGCAAATGCGCCGGAAAAGCATAAACTTCCCCCCATTTATGTAACTGCATTTTACCCGTAGGTGTTAACACATATGTATTTTCATGTATTTCTTGAATAAAATTCGCTTGCAACAACTTTGCAACTTCACCATCATAGTCATTTCTATTCAATGATTTATATATTCCGAACAAAAAAGAAATTCGGAACATATTTCCATCTTGTAAAGTTTGCGAAGAACGTTTGCCCTTTAGTAAATAATAAATAGAAGAAACGGTTCTTTCACCATTCAATTGTTTTAAACAATGCAACAAAGTATATTGTATTTGCATGACCGCTTCCACCTTCCAATCTTAACTTCATTCTTTTCAGTACAATTACACTATCTACTTTCGCTCATTAAACTTATCATATAAGAACTATATACTTGTATATATTCTATTGTATCAAACGAAATCATATTTACGTATTTTGAAAATCTTATGACATAATTCAAAAATAAGTTGACACTCTAATTGATAAGCATTATCATTATAATTTTATGTTGAAAAGTTTTACAAACCGTTTTACAATAAGGTTATAATTTTTATGGCGAGCTTTTCACATACATATTATCAGGAGGGAAAAAAGATGGCAAAATATACAATCGTTGATAAAGATACTTGTATTGCATGTGGTGCTTGTGGCGCTGCTGCACCAGACATTTATGACTATGATGATGAAGGTATTGCATTTGTAACATTAGATGATAACCAAGGTATCGTTGAAATTCCAGATGTATTAATTGAAGATATGATGGATGCATTCGAAGGCTGTCCAACTGACTCAATTAAAGTTGCTGACGAATCATTTGACGGAGACGCTTTAAAATTCGAATAGTCTTTTATTAACTTCAAAAAATGCCCCTCATATTGATGAGGGGCATTTTTTGTATCTAAATTTTATTTTCCTTAATAAAAAACCATTAGTAGTTTCACACTACTAATGGTTTTAATATATATTATGCATTTTTCATTTTTGCAAACACCCATACTTTCAGGCGTGAGAATAATGCTACAAATACAATTGTTACAACAATCCCTTTAATTAAATTAAATGGTAAGATTGCCGTTACAACCGTTGTTCTTATAGCTTCGCTAGACATAGCCGGTGAATTTAAAAACCAAGTGTAAGCCGGGAATATGATGATGTAGTTTAATACACTCATAATAAGCGCCATTGTAATTGTCCCTAGCATTAATCCTGTAGTTAAACTCTTCACAGTACGATACTTTCTAAATAAGAAAGCTGCTGGTCCAATAAATAAACATCCTGCAATAAAGTTTGCAATTTCTCCAACTGGTACTCCCGTTAAACTTCCTTGAATCCCGTAATGTAAAATGTTCTTTATCGCCTCTACAATCACTCCTGCTACTGGTCCAAAGATAATTGCTGCAATTAGAGCTGGTACATCACTAAAATCAATTTTCAAAAATGGCGGAAGCCCTGGGAACGGGAAATCTAACATCATTAGTAAATATGCAATACTACTTAGCATCGCTACACTCACCATCTGCACTACACTGTTTTTTTGTTTCATCTTTCTCTCTCCTTTTCCATCGATCATCTCATGGAAAGTGGAAAGGTTCTGCTATGCCTATTTTTTCATAGAACGAAAAAACCCTTTGTGTTTTACACAAAGGGAGAATTTAAGGCACATCAAACAGACGTTCAAATCCATATCTTTTTTGAACGCTTGAACCTCCATCTTCTCCCATCCAGACTATACTGTCGGCTTTGGAATCACACCAAATCCTGCCTTAACGGCTCGCGGGCTTAGAACAAAATCATAAATAGTTCATCACCGCCGGTCGGGATTTTCACCCTGCCCCGAAGATAGACCGATATTCTATTTTCCCCTTCATTATACAACAACCTCATAACATTGTGAACTAAAAAATTGTAACTTATTTAAAATTAGTTATTTATTTTTCGTAACAAAAAAATAAATTGCGAGATATTTTACAATACAATCCATATTTTTTATTATTCGGCATTTCTCTTTTGAATTACCTAGTCATATATAATTAAAAGTGATAAGATATTGAATTGTTAAGATAAGAACATTTTCTGAGTTATGGAGGAAATGTCATGAAAAAAGACAAGAGACATTCTATTCGAGAAGCAATGAAAAAAAACTTAAGAAAAGAATACTTTTACTTAAAAAAAGAATTACTTTTCTACTGCCCAATTGATTTAGGCACATTCTCAAACGAGACATACTATGCTACTTTCGATGAAGATGGCATTAGTATTTATCAGTATGATAAAAAAACAGAAAGTAAATTAAAATTGTGTGAGCGTCATCCGTGGAAGAGTTGGAATAAAGTGAAGATTGATCACTATTTGACAACTTCTCAATTTATTTTTCAGGGTGAGCGAAATTGGATCTTATCTCTTTTTCAAAAAGGAAAAGAAGCTCAAAAAATTATTGAAGAGCATACATCTTTACAAACAGAAGTTGTTTCCCGCTCTTTCTTAAAAAAACTTCCTGGTTTTCGTTCTAATACACCACTGAATAAATACATCGGTAGTATTTGTTACACTGCACTTATTGCATTTTTATTAAAATGGATGATTCCATTTCAAGCACCACAAATCGCCCTGTATTCTATTTCGATTGGTTGTATGCTTCTTGGCCTACTTTGTTTGACAATCGGTTTAATTGAACCGACTATCGTACTGTTTCGAACAAAAGAGAAAACAAGAACAAAAGTTTTTTACTTATATAGCTATTTAGCTATTTCTGGATTTATATGTGTCTTTATTTTTTGGTAAAAGAAGCCGTCCCAAAATAAATTTTGGGACGGTTTTCTTTTAGATATAGATGCTCTAATTCACTCAATAGTTCTAGCAAAAGCGCCCATATAATTTCATTTACATTGAACCTTATTTAAGAAGAACATAAATTTGTTCAAAGTTTAATTTTTGAAATGTTTCCTTCACTTAACATATAATTGTTGATTAGGATAAATTAGCTCTTGCTGCAATCCATTTTTTTCTTTAATTTCCTTAAGTGTCATACTAAATTTCCGTGCAATACTAACTAAAGTATCCCCTTTTTGTACGACATATAATGATGAAGAAACAACTTCATTTCTTTGTTCATTTAAAACAAGCAATGGGTTCATCGCATTCTTTTTCGCCATCGTCCATCTTCCTTGATGAAGTTCTAGATGTAAGTGTGCACCTCGCGATTCTCCCGTGTTCCCTACTTCTCCAATTTTTTCTCCTTTGGAAATATAATCTCCTTGCCCCACATATCTCTTATTTAAATGTGCATATACAGCCTCATATTCTCCGTGTTTAATAAATACAACATTTCCATAACTACTTGAATAATAAGACTTCGTTACCCTACCATCTTGAATAGCTGCCACAGGCGTTCCAATCGGCGCAGCTACATCAATACCATAGTGTTTTCCATGCCTTGTCCCAAAATAATCACTTATCTGACCTTCAACAGGCCATGTCCATCGATTTTCTTCTGCATAAACATGTAATTGAGATACAAACAGCATACTCAATAACATGACGCCGCATTTTAAAACTTTCATATACATCCTCCGTTTTCTAATTACCACCATACCTTCTCTATTTTGGTATATTACAGAAAAAAGTATACAAAAAAAGAAAGTGAATTACTCCACTTCCTTCTCTTTCTTATCACGAAAAACTAATGCACTACGGTTATACTCCACATCTTTCACTTGTAATCGGGCATTTATTACTCGAGCTATCGCAAACAAATAATCAGATAATCTATTTACATACTTTAAGACAACTTCATTTATTTTCACTTCTTTTTGCAATGATACTATAGAGCGTTCTGCTCTCCTTACAACAGTACGTGCAATATGAATAGTAGCCGCCGCCTCGCTACCACCTGGCAAAATAAAGCGTTCTAATGGCGGGGCTTCTTCTATATATAAATCAATCTTTCTTTCTAAACTTTCAACCATCTCAATTGTCACTTTATAAGGAATTTTTTGTTCCACTATTGCCAAGTCTCCTCCGCAATCAAATAGTTCATGTTGAATATTTTCGAGCTCATTGTAAATATCTCTAAAAGCCCCGCCTTGAACCTTAGTCATTGCATATCCAATATGAGAATTTGCCTCGTCTATTGTTCCATACGCTTCCACACGGATATCATCTTTATCAACCCTGCCACCTATTACACTTGTCGTTCCTTTATCTCCTGTTTTTGTATATAATTTCATTTCTTCACAGCACCCTCTCTTGTTATTCTTGATTCGACCAAGATAGAAAAAAGTTCTACCATTCTTTATTTAATTGAGTTTACAAAAAAATAAAAAACAGCAGAACTTTATTCATTATCAACTTTAAAAAAGCATATCTAAATTATACGATTCGGTAAATATACAGAGAATGTAGTTCCTTCTCCAACAACACTTGATACAGAAATTTTACCGTCATGGCCTTGAACAATATTTTTCGCAATTGCAAGCCCGAGTCCTGTTCCACCCTTTTTCCCACGTGTTCTTGCTTTATCAGCTTTATAGAAACGATCAAATAAAAATGGAATATCCTCTTCTGGAATGCCTACACCCGAATCTTGTACTTCAAAAATGAGGCCATTATTTTTCGTATCAATTACAAGCGTTACATGTCCACCCGCATTCGTATGACGAATTGCGTTATCAATCAAGTTCGTCAACACTTGTTCCATCCGATCTGCATCAAACGCATATTCTTCAATCTGATTCCGGAAATCAACTGTTAGTTCAACTTCTTTATCCTTTGCAATCCCTTGGAATTTACGACCAATTTTTTCCACAAACGGATGTATGTCCACTTCACCAATATGTAACTCTACGTGACCGCTTTCCATACGAGCTAAATCTAACAATTCATTTACAAGTTTACCTAAACGAACGGATTCATCATAAATGATTTGAACAAACTCATCTATTTCCTCTTTCGTTTGCACAATATCATCTAAAATCGCTTCACTATACCCTTGCAGCATGACCATCGGTGTACGAAGTTCATGTGATACATTCGCAATAAAGTCTTGACGCATTTTCTCAAGACGACGTTCTTCCGTCATATCTCGCAGTACCGCTACAGCCCCACGAATTTTCGTTTGATTGTAAAGTGGTGTCATAAGAACTACATAGTTCCCTTTTTGTAAATTAATTTCAACAACTTGTTGTTGCTCGCTTTCTACAACGAGATGGAATAGTTCCACAAGTTCAGAAGGTAATTTTTTACTTAACTCTATCTCTTTTTCTTCTTGCCAAACTTGTAAGAAATGTTCAGCCGGTGGATTAATAACTACGACTTCACCTTCTTGATTTAACGTAATAACTCCATCTGCCATACTACTCAAAATACTAGCTAACTGTTCTTTTTCTTGCTGCAAAGCATTCATATTAAACTTCAACTGTTTACCCATTTGATTTAAGGCCGTTGCCAGCTCACCAATTTCATCCTGAGATACCATAGGAGCCTTTGCATCAAATTTCCCACGTGACACTTCAAAAGCAACCTCACGCATTTTACGAAGCGGTGCTGTAATCCGAGTAGATAAGAAGAACGCAAAGAAAGTTGTTAATATAATCGCAATCCCAGCGGCTAAGAAAATGAAATCAGTCGTTCTCTCCATATCTTTTATTGGCACTTGTAAAGATTCATATACGAACACTGCGCTTTGATTTTTTGATTGCACTGGTTTCCCAACGATCACAATATCATTTTCAGTGCTTTTATTCTTTCTACTATCAGAAGCTTTTCTAATGTTGTTCTTAATTTCTTTTTTGTCCGTAAAAACAGCGGCTAATTCTTTATCTTCTTTTAAATTATCCATTGTAAGGGTGACTAACCCTTCTTGTTTCGGTGAAGAAGAGATTTCCTTGCCATCTTCTACAATAATAATCCTTGAAAGTGGATCAGAGAATTTGTACGCGATGTTCTCAATCGTTTTTACATCGGCACCTTCTTCAATTAATTCCGTAACACTTGTTGCGACTTTTTGAAGTCTATTTTCACTCATATCAACATAATACGTTCTAAAAAATTGTGAAAGTAAAATCGCAACAAATCCAAGAACAAACGAAACGAGAAGTAATATGGTCATCCATAACTTCCCTACTACACTTCTCCAAAGCATCAGTCGTTCACAACCTCAAATTTGTAACCTACACCCCAAACAGTAACAATCATTTTCGCTGCATCTGGTGATTTTTTGCTTAACTTCTCACGTAAACGCTTTACATGTGTATCAACTGTACGTAAATCTCCGAAGAATTCATATTGCCATACTTCTTTTAACAGCTGCTCACGATCGAATACTTTATCAGGAGCTTTCGCTAAAAATAATAGTAACTCATATTCTTTCGGCGTTAAGTTTACTTCATTGCCATCTGCAGTAACACGGTGTGCATCGTTATCAATTGTTAAGTGAGGGAATACAGTAACATCTTTTGTCGTTGTATCTTGTGTAAAGAATGTTGTTGGTACAGCACGACGTAATACCGCTTTCACACGTAGCACGACCTCACGTGGACTAAACGGCTTTACAATATAATCATCTGTTCCAACTTCAAATCCTTGTACTCTATTTACTTCTTCACCTTTTGCTGTCAGCATAATAATTGGTGTCGCTTTCTTCTCACGAACCCCTTTACATACTTCAATGCCATCTTTACCAGGCATCATAAGATCTAATAAGATTAAATCGTAATCATTTTGCAACGCCATTTCTAAAGCTGTATCACCATTATCTGCTTCTTCAATCGTATATTGTTCTCTTTCTAAGTACATTTTCAATAAACGACGAATACGATCCTCATCATCTACAATTAAAATTCTTGATTCATTTTCCATCTCTACCCGCTGCGTACTCTCACCTCAGCGGTTCACACCTACCCTTCTTTAACTATTATGTTGCGCTATTCTCGTTTATTTAAGCAATCTTCTAAATGTTTCACTTCCCATATTATGCTTCACAAGAATAATAAATTTTGTTCAATTTTTTTCCAAAACTATGTATTTTTTTTGAACTGTATATAATGTCCTCGACATCATTTTACAAAATCAACCGCTACTTTGTCATGTTTTTCTCAAAAAAGAAGAAAAGTTGACAAAAATAAAATAGGAAAGTGACATGCACTCTCCTATTTTATTTCTCTATGCATATGAATGTAAACCGGCAATAATTAAGTTTACTACAATAAAGTTAAACATAATGATTGCAAAACCAATTACTGCAAGCCAAGCTGATTTCTCTCCATGCCACCCTTTAGATAATCGTAAATGTAGTACTGCAGCATAAAAGAGCCACGTTATAAGTGCCCAAACCTCTTTCGGATCCCAGCCCCAAAAGCGCGTCCACGCTATTTGAGCCCAAATCATCGCAAAAATTAATGCACCTAATGTGAAAACTGGGAATCCAATTGCAATAGATCGATATCCGATTTCATCTAGTAGATCACTATTCGTATTCTTTACTAACGGCTGAAGTGCCGCCGATACTCGCTTCCGTAAAACGAGTCTTAATACAATATACAGTAATGTTCCAACTAACACTGACCAAATAACAGTATTTAATTTTTTTGCATTTACAATTGTTGGAACTTCAACTGCCGGTTCTAATTTATTTTCTGTCAGTAACTTCCCTTCATGCGGTCCAACTAAAGCCGGAAGATTGTACTTCATTTCCAGTTGTTGTTCATTTTTATCAATCCATTGAAACTTCGCTTCATATTTCATACTAGAAAATACCGTTGTTACTCCAATAAATCCAACTGTACAAACAAGTGTAAATACTACCGTCTCTAGCCAAAATGTACGTTTACTTCTCGTCGATTGATCTACATTTTTCAATAAATACATAACGCCTGTAATAAAACTAATCGCTAAAATGGCTTGTCCTGCTGCTGCAGTCGTCACGTGAATATGTAACCAATTACTTTTTAAAGATGGAATAAGCGGAGATATTTCCCTCGGAAACATACTTGCATAGGCAATTAATAAAAGCGCAACTGGTAATGCAAATAGTCCGATTATGCTTACACGGTACATAAAATACATGACAATAAATGCTCCTACAAGCATCATGCCGAAAAATGTACCGAATTCAAAAAAGTTACTAACTGGCGCATGCCCTGATGCAATCCACCTTGTAACAAAATATACTGTTTGTGCTATAAACCCTAAAATTGTAATCGTTATTCCTACATTTGCCCATTTATGACCCTTTTCTTTAATGGCTCCCCCAAAAAATAGAGTCGCAATTAAATATAAAATAAATGCGGTAAAGAGAAAGTTACTACTTATTTGCACCATATCGTTTCCCCACCTTAACTAATTTTTTTATCAATTACTTTATCATTTGGCTGTGGAATTGCTGTACCTTCTATTACTCTTTCAATATCTTTCTTTAAACCGAACCAATTTTTATTTGTATGCCCTGCAATCCACCATTCATCATTAACACGTTGTATCCAAATACGGCGATGATTCCAATACATACCTTGAATGACACCAACCATAAATATAAATCCTCCAATGCCGAGAATCCAAAGCGTTAAATCTTTTCTTACAGTAAGTGCTGTTGCATTTTGCATTTCAACACCTGCAAACGACATTTTATATTTGTTGTTTCCATCTGGTTCTATATTTTGCTGAATACCAACAAAACTCACTTCACCATCTGGTGTTTCAGGTGTAAACATTTTAAATACAAATGCAGGATTGTTTGGTAATTTCGTTTTCGTATTTGGTTTTCCATTCTCATCAAAATAAAAATCAGGAAAATAGCTTAATAGTTCTAGAGAATAACCAGTTCCTAAATCATATTTTTCCTTAGGATTCGTTAAATCTACTTTAATCGGTCCCCACTTTTGATTATTTTCTTTATTTTGTAAGTTAAAGGACATACTTTTAAATTCACTTTCTTTATAATCCACTTGATACACTGCAAATTGATCAAATTTCAGTGGTTCATTCACTCGAATTTCCGCTTCTTTTACTTTTTCTAATTTCGGTTTTTGTCCTGCTATATTTTCTCCTACTGCTTTATATAATACGGCATTCGTTTGGAAGTTTTTCGCAATCATTTTATCGCCTACACGATCAATCGCTTCATCAAAAACTTCCTTGTCCTTACTTTTATCATAAACTTCTTTTATAAATTTCTCGTTTTTTAAGTAGTATTGTCCATCCGTCCCTGGTATCTCTTTCGTTTCACCGTCACGTAACCAAAGTGCTTCGTCTACGTACATACTCGGTAAAAAACGAAGCATCGCACCGAATAAAAAGATAATAAGACCGATATGATTTACATATGGACCCCAACGCGAGAAGCGTCCCTTTTCTGCTAAAACGTTTCCGTCTTCCACTTTCACGTTATAGTTTCTTTTCTTTAAATTCTTTTGCACTCTTTCCAGGTCACCTTCTTGCGGTGTACCAGTCCCATATAATCTCTGTCTCTTTAAAAAGCTAGGATGTCTTTTTACGCCTTGCTTTTTTAAAGCTTTATAAAGTGGAATAACACGGTCTAAACTACATATCACAAGTGAAATACCGATAGAAGCAATCAAAATCATATACCACCATGAACCGTATAAATTATTAAACCCTAATTGATAGTATAATTGTCCTAAAAATCCGTATTCTTGTTTATAATATTCAGCTGGTGCAATCCCTGGAGTTATGTACATTTCTTGCGGAAAAATAGTTCCTATCGCTGATGCAGCTAAAGTTATTACGATTAGCCATACACCCACTTTTACAGAAGAGAAAAAGCTCCAAATTTTATCGATTATCGTTTTTGTCTGCGTGAGAGATCTCCGTGCACTCCCCTCATAGCGCATATCCAATAGTTTTGTATTTTCATTGCTTTCAAATGGTTTCCCGCAAGCTTCACAAAAAACGGTTCCTATCGGATTAACATGTCCACATTCACATTTAATTTCTTTCAACACTCTCACCGCCCCTGTATCTATATGTACTATTGTATATTCTAACCTCAAGTTACCGCAATACTCAGAATTTTTAAACCAGAGGCACTATAGACACGCACCCCTTATGTAAAGGCTTTCTTTATTACGGAGTAATTTTCTTTAAATACCCTTCTAACTGTTCTTTCGTTTGTTCACCTATAATTTGCTCCACTACTTTTCCATCTTTATCAATCAAAAAGCTTGTCGGTAATGGACCTACTCCATATGTTCCTATAATCTTTTGTCCTTTATCAATGGCAACTGGGAATTTCAAACCATACTGGTTCACAAAGTTCTTTACTGCAATATCCGTTTCATCTGCATCTAACGCTATGATTTCAACACCTTTTTCTTTATACTTTGGATATAATTCATTCATATAAGGCATTTCTTTTTCACAAGGTTTACACCACGTGCCCCAAAAGTTTAAAAATACACCTTTTCCCTTTAAATCTTTTAGTTCAATTTTCTTCCCTTCTAAATCCGTCACAACAAAGTTAGGTGCTTCTTTTCCGATTTGCATTTTCTCTTTATTAGCAAAGAATCCTTGATAAAGGGTAAATCCTACAGCACCACATAAAATGAGTAGAATAATAACGCGAAATAATAAGCGATTTTTCTTCATATTACTTCTCCTCTCCTCGATAAATGTTATGTATTATCTTCTGTAAATGTTGTATTGAATAAATCACCAGCAGAGCACTCCACTGGTGAATTTTTAACTCTATAGCTTATCTTGGCTTTGTAGAAGCAAGCGCGCGTAATTGTTTCACCTCATGTGGTGTCAATTCTCTCGCATCACCAGGTCGCAGGCTTCCTACTTCTAAGAAAGCATAACGTTCACGTTTTAATTTCACTACTTTACAGTCTAACGCTTCAAACATACGACGTACTTGACGATTACGTCCTTCATGAATTGTTAATTGTACAATAGCCATTTCTTTACGCTTGTCCCAAGAAATAATTTTCACACGTGCTGGTGCTGTTTTACCGTCTTCTAACGTAACACCGCGTTCTAACATGCGAATTTTCTCACCTGTTAATGGCCCTTTTATTTTTGCAACATATGTTTTTTCAACTTTATATCTAGGATGCATTAATACGTTTGCGAAGTCCCCATCGTTTGTCATTAATAATACGCCAGACGTATCATAATCTAAGCGTCCGATTGGGAATAAACGTTGTGTAATTTCCGGGAAAAAGTCCGTTACAACACTTCTTCCTTTATCGTCTGATACACTTGAAATTACGCCAGTTGGTTTATATAGTAAAAAATAAACAGGTTCTTCTTTTTCAAGAGGGATGTTATTTACTTCTACTTTATCTTGAGGAGTTACTTTTGTCCCTAACTCCTTCACTATTTTTCCATTAACTTTCACTTTTCCTTGCTGAATTAATTCCTCAGCCTTTCTTCTCGATGCAATACCTGCTTGCGCAATCACTTTTTGTAATCGTTCCATTTCTTTTTTTCACCTCGAATTTATCTTACCTTACATTAGAAAGACTTGGCAACCGCATACGCTTTACGGCTATTCGCTTCATCTTACTTAAACAACATAGCGATGATAATAAACATATAAAGGTCAAATCATGTTTTTACCCTTTATTATTGTCCATATTTTTCATATTTCTCACAATAAAAGTTCATCATTTTGTCAAAAATACCACATAAAAAAACCACTATTAAGCTACACCTTAATAGTGGTCGTATACGTATTATAAGCGAAATAGCGTAAAAAATGAATAGTATTACTGAAACAATAAAGAAACGAACACAATTGAGCATATAATCCCGATTAAATCTGCAAAAAGTCCTACTTTTAGTGCATCCCCCATTTTTCTGATCCCAACCGCTCCAAAATATACAGTTAAAATATAGAAAGTCGTATCTGTACTCCCTTGCATCGTAGAAGCCAATCTCCCAATAAACGAATCTGGCCCATATGTGGCAATTAAATCGGTCGTAATACTTAAACCAGCAGAGCCTGAAATAGGGCGTATAAGTGCTAGTGGAACAATTTCTGCTGGAACATGGATCAAATCTAACATTGGCTTCATTACCGATATCATTGCGTCTAATGCACCTGAAGACCGGAATATAGAAATAGACACAAGCATTCCAACCATAAACGGTAAGATGGAAATTGCAATTTGAATCCCTTCTTTTCCTCCCTCAACGAACGATTCATACGTCGGTACTTTCTTTATTGTGCCATATAAAAGGATAAAACCAATTACACAAGGAATTACCCATAAGGAAATTGTATTTACAATACTCATTTTTTCCGCCCCTTTCTACTCCTTCTTCGGTAAAAATAGCGGTCAATCCAAATTGCTCCAATCATAGAAAGTACTTGTGCAATAAATGTTACCCCAACAATTTCAGTAGGATTCGCTGATTCATACGTCATTCGAATGGAAATGACTGTCGTAGGAATTAATGTAATGGCTGATGTATTTAATGCTAGAAACGTCACCATAGAACGGCTCGCCGAATCCTTTCCTCCATTTAACTCTTTCAGTTGTTCCATCGCTTTAATACCAAGAGGGGTTGCTGCATTACCTAGACCAAAAAAGTTTGCCATCATATTTGATAGAATAAATCCCATAGACGGATGATCCTTTGGTATTTCTGGAAACAACCTTTTTACTATCGGCATAAAAAGTGTAACTAATTTTTTTAACAATCCGGCTTCCTCTGCAATTTTCATTAAACCGAGCCAAAATACTAAAACACTAATAAGTCCTATACAAATCGTTACCGCATCTTTTGCTC
The DNA here is from genome assembly GCF_053557995.1 of Bacillus sp. XB1. Classification (NCBI taxonomy): domain Bacteria; kingdom Bacillati; phylum Bacillota; class Bacilli; order Caryophanales; family Bacillaceae; genus Bacillus; species Bacillus sp. XB1. The sequence continues at coordinate 2,193,438 of NZ_JBNRIL010000001.1, forward strand.
CGTCAAATACAGCTTTATTCACTTCTTCCATCGTGCCATTTATCATGGCGTATACAATCCCAATGACAGCCATCGCTACCCATACGAGATTAACCATCGTTCCCAACACCTATCATGTAAGAAAAAATTTCTTTCACATTATTCCAGTAAAGTCCCGTTGTAGCTACTAACTTCCGTTTACTATAAAATAAATTCCGTTCTCCAACTTTTTCATTACCAACATAAATGTCTGTCTTCCCAACCTTTACTCCATCCGTAAGTTTTATACTTTTATGGAGTTCAACTTTTAATACTACGTTCTTTTTTTCTTCTTCAGTTAACGGTACCGAAAAACTATTTTTCGTATAAACATGGTTGGCATACTTCTTTTCATTTATTTCAGCAATTGCTCCTTGTCCTAAAACTTTCGTTTGTTTGAAACGTTCAAAACCTTTATCAAACAAATTCATATGATCATCCCAATCACTAGAGGCACTCAAAGTTACGACAATTAAATCTAGTCCATCTTTTGATGCCGTTGTCACAAGCGTTCGCCCAGCTTTCTTCGTAAAGCCTGTTTTTCCTCCTGTTGCAAATTCATAATAAGACGTTACCAGCTTATGTTTATTTTTCCACGGGTAATCCCAAGAATCTGATTTATATGTTTTGGTTCCAAAGATTTTCTTAAATGTCTCGTTTCCCATTGCATATTTCGTTAATAATGCCATATCGTAAGCCGACGAATAATGTGATCCATCTCCATCTAAGCCGTGAGGGTTTGAGAAGTGCGTATCTTTCATTCCAATTTCTTTCGCTTTTTGATTCATTAAATATACGAATCCATCTATACTCCCACCCACACTTTCAGCAATTACTTGCGCTGCGTCATTACCAGATCTAAGCATGAGTCCGTATACTAAATCTTCTAACTTCACTTTTTGTCCAGGCTTTAAATAGATTGCCGATCCTTCCACCCTCACCGCTTCATTACTAACTGATACCATTTCTTTCATCTTCCCTGATTCAGCAGCTAATAAAGCGGTCATAATTTTTGTTATACTAGCAATTTTTTGAGGCTCATGTTCTGCTTTTCCGTATAATACACGACCAGACTGTTGCTCCATTAATACAGCATTTCGAGCACTGACATTGCTGTTCATCTTTGCATATGTAGGAATCGGCATAACGCTTGCATACATCATAAGAAGCGTAATGATTACACAAATTCGTCTCATATTTCCCCCCACGTCCTTTTGGCACTTTTTGTACAAGTGTATGCTTGGCCTTTTAAAATATGAACGAAATCTTCCTTCTACTTCCATTAAAAAAGACGCAGAGAATTTGCGTCTAATATGGTGTCCATTCAATTTGTTTCGCAGTTTCAAACCTTTTTTCTACATCAGGCCAATTTACAACATTCCACCAGTTTTTAATATATTCATCTTTTCGATTTTGGTATTGTAAATAATACGCATGTTCCCAGACATCTAGTACAAGGAGCGGTATCGTATCCCATTGTGTAAATAATTGATGAAGTGTACTTTGCAAAATTTCTAACCTTCCAGACCGGGGTACCCAAACGAGAATTGCCCAGCCTGAACCTTCTACTTTAGAGGCCGCTTCTGTAAAATGTTTTTGGAAACGTAAAAAGCTCCCAAAATCTTGTTCAATTTGTTGTGAAAAAGCTCCTCTTGGACTTCCACCACCGTCTTTTTTCATGTTATTCCAAAATATCGTGTGTAAGTAATGACCTGACCCATGAAAAGCCGCTTCCCTTTCCCAATGCTTAATTAAATCAAATTTATTTGTTTTTCTCGCTTCTTCCATCATCTTCTCTGCTTTATTTAACCCTTCCACGTAACTCCGATGATGTTTATCATGATGTAACATCATAATTTCTTTAGAAATATACGGTTCTAATGCATTATACGGATAAGGTAATGGCGGGAGTGTATGTCCTCCAATCGGGACAGCTCGTTCACTATCCCCTCTTTCATATAATTCATATTCCTCTTCTTCTTGCATAAATACTTCCTGCAAGTGATGCTGAATATGTTCTACATCATCGCTTATTTCATACATAAACTCTGCATCTGTTTCATACTCATGCTCTTTCATACGCTCTAATAACGTCTGAATTTTATAGGCAAGCATATGGACATCATACACTTCCATTGCGCGGCTATCTAATACGTGAAGAACACTTTCACACCAATTTTCTACTTCATGAAAGTAATCTGTAAATACACCTTGCTGATTCATGTTGCACCTCCCTAATGCTATCCACTTAACTATATTCAATGAAAATCCCTTATATAACTGTACAAAAGGAAAAGAAGCTAAGTAACCTTAGCTTCTTTTCCTCAATCAATATTTGTGTAACATCTTTGTCTGATAATCCGTCTCATAATATTCTAGTTCTTCACGCATCAATTGAAATTTACCTTCTAAATTCTTCATCACTTGCTCCAAAGATGCAGGTGGTGTTTGTTGAAAAACGATAGAATTTTTCCCTGTATATGCAGACCGACTATTTTCATACCAATGATCACTCTTCGGTGAAAAAAACTCTGCAATTACTTGATGGTAAATCTTATATAAAATTTTTTCAGCTGCTGTTTTTCGAAATGGCTGGCTATTCAACAAAACAAAACATGCATCCTGTCCTTCTTCGCAAAAAACGAGAAGTCGTCTCATTGATGCTAATACCCCTTTATAATATTGCTCATTCCCTGCTGGTGTTTCCTCTAATAAAGAAGGTAACGTATGATAATTTACATAATTGGTTATCAAATTAATAGCATCTTCTAAAAATATAGAAACTTGTTCTGTTTGATTTTCAACCATCAAATTAGACATTTTTCTCTCTCCTTTGCCATTTCACGCTATTTCTACTCTTTTATTTTTATGTAATTCGGCCAATATTTCTTGTACTTTCGACACCGTTCCCTCATCAAAATATTGTTGAAATTCTTCCATATTATTTAAATACAAACGTTTTTGCGCACGAAGCTCCTTATCTTTCACTAAACAACATATCGCTACAATATCACGCAAATATATGTTTTGTTCTTCTACTTTATACACTGGATTTCCTTCAAAAGGAGTAATTTCTTGTAAAACTTCTTCAAAATATCGAACGTATAAAACCGAAAAAGTTTTCTCTTTACCATTTAATATATATGTCACTTCAGATCTGTTAAAAAAATCTTCTGATGTATTAGGTTTCGCTTTTTCTAACTCATATCCTACGTAACCTTTTATAATCATATACTCCCCTCCCCCTCTTTCATCTTATTCTAACTTAATTTTCTGATAAACAAAATATTCTTTTAAATATACCTATATAAAAAATAGCTCGCCTATACAGGAATTTACCTTTTTATTTTTCTGGAAGTTTGTCATAATAATATTATTGTCTCAGTTTTCTTATACAAGGAGAGTTGTATTTATGTCGTTTTCATGGAAACGTTTCTTACAAATCGGGAAAATTGTCTTCCCATTTGTTGTATTAACAATTGTATTCTTTCAAGCAAAAAAAGAATTAGCGGGCATTTCTTTTTTAGAAGCGATTGATACAATTAAAAACATTCCAACTGGAGGAGTCTTTTTAGCAATTACACTTGGTGCATTCGCTGTATCAACAATGTTCTTTTATGACTATGTTATGCTTCGTTACTTAAAAGCTGATATCCCTGTCCAAAAGATTTTCCGTATCTCGTGGATTGCTAATACTTTAAATGGATTTATCGGGTTTGGTGGTCTTGTTGGAGCCGGCGTACGCACAATGCTTTATCGTCCATATATAAAAGAAAATGGAAAACTTATTAAAAGTATCGCTTGGATGACAACTGCCTTTATTAATGGATTAGCCATTCTTTCATTTCTTGGTCTCATCGGAATATTAGACACGAGATTTATTTTGCATGAAAAACCATGGCTATGGCCTGTTCTTATCTTCTTCGCTCTTTTCGTCCCTATATATATCGGATTTTCTAAATTAAAAAATAGAAAAGCGACGCAAACAGAGGAACAAGAAGAAGAGGAGAAAAACCCAACTGTTTTATACTCATTAGTTTCATTAGTCGAATGGGTATCTGCTGGTATTGTTATGTACGTCATATTACTATTATTTGGCATTGAAATCGAATTCCAAAAGTTTTTAGGCGTATATGTTATTGCTGCTTTAGCTGGTGTCGTTAGTCTTGTTCCTGGTGGCCTTGGATCATTTGATCTTGTCTTCTTAACTGGGCTTGGGCAATACGGCATCGATACAGGTGTTTTACTCCCTGCTATGTTATTATATCGTCTCGTCTATTACATCTTGCCCTTCTGCCTTGGTCTCATTTTTGCAGCTTTTGAAATGACAGGAGTAGCCATTAAAAAGTTTGAAGATAAACCTTTTATTGCGCCTGCATTAGAGACAACTGGTGTTATATGGACTTTGCAGCGTGACTTTCTAGGAAAGTTAGGTTCTTGGGCATCTGCTGCTTTAACAGTATTTGCTGGCTTAATGGTTATTTTATCAACCATTCTACCGACAAGTATAAATCGGGCACACGCCTTACATATTCTAGCTCCAAAACATCTTATTCAATTTTCTTTTAGCTTATCGCTAACATTCGGTATTCTCCTCCTCATTCTTTCGCGGGGGATATATTACGGAACAAAACGTTCTTATTATATGACGATTGTTTCTTTAATTGGAGCGGCTATTTTTAACACACTAAAAGGAATTGATGTTGAAGAAACTTTTATTTTATTAATCGTACTCGCTGTATTGTATATGCTTCGTAAAAGGTTTGTACGTGAGAAAATGGAAGTCTCACTTTCCGATATCGTAAAAGTTTTTATATTCCTACTTGTAACGTTATATTTATATAAAAACTTAGGTATTTTATTTGCAGGTGCAAAAGAAGCTTTCAAACCTGATTTTGTCGTTCGTAATATTACACAAGTGAAACGAAGTGCATTAGCAGCTGCCTTTTTTGTTCCTACTTTTTTACTAATTGGTTCACTCATTGCAAATCGTTATCGAAATGAATTTCCCGGGCAACCAGCTAATGATAAAAGATTACAAAACTTCTTAGATGAACATGGTGGAAATGTACTTAGTCATTTAGGTTTTTTAGGAGATAAACAGTTCTTTTTCAGTAGTGATGGAAAAGCACTCATTCTCTTCTCAATAACTGGAAAACGACTTATTGTACTAGGTGATCCAATTGGGGACCCTTCCTCCTATCGTACTGTATTGCAAGAGTTTTTAGCTGAGGCTGATCGATTTGGATACATTTGTGTATTCTATCAAATTGAAAGTAAATGGATGAGTTTATACCACGATTTTGGTTATAACTTCTTTAAGCTTGGTGAAGAAGCTGTTGTTGATTTAAATACCTTTACAATAACAGGAAAGAAACGCGCTGGCATGCGAGCTACTTTCAACCGTTTTGAAAGAGAAGGCTATACATTCTCTATTCATGAGCCACCTTTCTCCGACGAATTATATGAAGAGTTAAGAAAAGTTTCAGATGCATGGCTTGGTGGAAAAAAAGAGAAAGGTTTTTCACTCGGATACTTCGATCGTGAATATATTAGTCGCGCTCCTATCGCAACATTATCTGATGCGGATGGAAAAATTATTGCATTCACAACATTCATGCCTGTATATCAAAACGGATCATTATCTGTCGATTTAATGCGATATTATCCAGATGCGCCTAGCGGCATTATGGACGCAATTTTCATCCACTTATTCCAGTGGGCAAAAGAAAATGAATACCACTCCTTTAATATCGGTATGGCACCACTTTCAAATGTTGGTTTATCCACACAGTCTTTCTGGTCTGAACGAGTGGCTGCTGCAATCTTTAATAACGTTCGTTATACGTATAGTTTCAGCGGATTACGACATTTTAAAGAAAAATATAAACCAGCATGGAGCGGTAAATATTTAGCATTTAGGAAGAATCATTCTTTACCAATTACAATGCTCTCTGTAACAAAATTAATAGGAAAAAGAAAAAACAGCTAAAATCTTAGCTGTTTTTTCTTTTTTGAACTTGTACAATAAATTCTTTTTCATACTTCTTACCATTTATATAGAAATTCCCCCACATTTTATACGTGCCTTCGGCAGGAAATGTAATTCGGTATTGTAATTGTTCATCCGTATCTACAGGCATAGCGTATAAAAAATTCTCCTTCGTTTCATCCACGATATAGAGTGACTCTACTTCTCCTCTCTCTGAATGCAATTTCAATTTTTCACCCTTTTTCGCTTGAAACTGAAATGTTAACGTAACTGGTTCATTCGGATGTAATGCGCCAAATAAAAGAGAAACTTCATACTCTCCTATTTTTTTTGTAAGTACACTGTCGATTGGAAATTTCACTTTTTTCTTATTGTTCTCCTCTTTCGTTCTACCAAAATTCTTCCTAGCGAATGACTCTACGGACTTATTTTTGTCTTCGTATAAAAATATTGTATATTCTTCGTCTTTCGCTATTTTGGAAGATAACTTATATGACCCGTTCCCTGCAAATGTGGGTTTAATTTGTTGTATGTTTTTTAACTGTCCATCTACAATCACTGCCCGCATTTGATCATTTACACCACGAATTTCATTATTCTTGTTGTTTAACAACTGAAATACAATATCTACTTTCTCATTTCCCTTTCCATTTGAAACACCCCACTTTACTTCCTGAACATCTCCTACAGTCTCTTCGTTTTCTTGATATTTTTTTATGTAAAATCCTCCTGCCACAATAAGTACTAACGCAATAAGCCCGATGACAAGATTTTTCAAAACATCACCTACCATTTTTATTGTCTCTATTCATACAAAACTTCTTAAGATATATATTCTAGATTATGATTTATGAAATCCTCCTATTTTGCACATATTACAAATAATAAAAAGATTTTAATTGAAAGGATTCGTAGTGTATAATGCAAATGATATTGATTTCTATCAATACATTATAAGGAGGACTTTTTTATGAGTGTACATATCGAAGCAAAACAAGGTGAAATCGCTGAATCTATTCTATTACCTGGTGATCCATTACGTGCAAAATATATCGCTGAAACATTTCTAGAGGACGTTACTTGCTATAATAATGTGCGTGGTATGTTAGGTTTCACTGGAACTTATAAAGGAAAACGTGTATCTGTTCAAGGTACAGGTATGGGTGTTCCTTCTATTTCTATTTATGTAAACGAATTAATCCAAAGCTACGGAGTTAAAAATTTAATTCGCGTTGGAACTTGCGGTGCAATTCAAAAAGATGTAAAAGTTCGTGATGTTATTATCGCAATGACGGCTTGTACTGATTCTAATATGAACCGTTTAACATTCCCAGGATTTGATTTTGCACCAGCTGCAAACTTTGACCTTTTAAAGAAAGCTTATGATGCTGGAACTGAAAAAGGATTACACGTTCGTGTCGGTAACGTTTTAACAGCAGATGTGTTTTATCGTGAAAGCATGGACATGGTTAAAAAACTTGGAGATTACGGTGTATTAGCAGTAGAAATGGAAACAACTGCTCTTTACACATTAGCAGCGAAATACGGTGTAAATGCATTATCTATATTAACAGTTAGCGATCACATCTTCACTGGCGAAGAAACAACATCTGAAGAGCGTCAAACTACATTTAACGAAATGATTGAAATCGCTTTAGATGCAGCAATTCAACAATAATACACTAAAGAACTTGTCATACGTCTGGCGAGTTCTTTTTATGTGACTTTTTATAAACAACTACTTTATAAAGAGACAGATTTCTCCCCTCTACTTTCTTGTAACGTTTGTTATAATAAAGTGAAACTTTAATCAGTGGGGGGTTTTTCCATCCCCCACTGATTATTAGTTGAACCAATCGGATTTTACGGGCAATTGATTTCCCACTTAACTCCCTTGTATTCGCCGAATTTTGAAGTGGGAGTCTTATTGCCCGTTAAAGCGGGATAAAGAAATCATTTACAGTATTTCTCATAAGAGGTGACGTAGTGAAAAACAGAAGTATCGTCTTTAAACTATTTTTATTAACATCCACTTTATTTACAATCATATTCCTACTTTTTTTCCTAGGACAATCTCTATTTTTAGAGAAATTTTATATTAATAAGAAAGTAAAAACAGTCCAAACTGCTTTTGAAAAATTCGTAGATAATTATGATAAAAGTGATAAAAGTTATGAGCAGGTTAGAAAACTAAAACAAGAATTTCATGATAAAACAAATGCCGATATGCAGTTTTTGGACTCTAACGGTATTATTAAAAGTGATAACAATTACTATATCGATGTATTTAATCCCAACAATAATAAACAGTATTCCATTCCACTCAATAATCTTTTAACACCAGAAGAATATAATAAATTCGAAAATTTAGGTTTAAAAAAAGATGTAATAATCAATGTTGATGGAGTCGTGCAAGAGAATAATATAATCACACCACAAAAATTAGGAACGAATTATAATCAATGGCAAAACGAACATTTCTATTCGGATTTTCAGTCAATTAATGGTAACCCTTCTAAGAACAGACTTGCAAGCCGATACAAATCTACAACTCGAATCGTCTTTACAGGTGTTATAACTAAGTTACAGCTCCCATCCAAAGCTGAGGTTCGTCTTGCAAATGATATTGAAACATTACAAGCCGTTCAATATTTTGCAGATATGATTAGAGAGGGAACTTCTAACTCGAACCAATTAAGTACTTTCATATTAGATGGCGGAGAAAATATAAAAAATAGTATCTTTGTAAAACCGATTATAGAAAATGGAAGGATTACAGAATACGCTTTTGCGATAGCATCTTTGCAGCCTGTTAATGAAGCGATGCTCGTTTTAAAAGATTATTATGTCTATGCCTTAATCATCGTGTTTCTCGTAATTATTTTGTTATCCTTCTACTACTCAAAAATCATTGTTAAGCCATTAATTAAAATAAATCGTGTTACAAAAAAAATGGCTAATTTTGATTTCAGCGAGAAATTACCTGTTACAGCTGACGATGAAATTGGCGGGCTTTCTGGCAGTATCAATACATTATCTGTAAATTTAAAAGATCGAATCGATCGATTAAATGTTGCTAATACAAAGTTACAACAAGATATTGAACGTGAACGTCAATTAGAAAAAACAAGAAAAGAATTCATTTCTGGCGTATCACACGAATTAAAAACACCGCTAAGTGTAATTAGAAGTTTTGCAGAAGGAATTAAAGATGGTGTTAGTAAGGATACTTCGTATTATACTGATGTTATTTTAGAAGAAACAGAAAATATGAACAGGCTGATTGTTGAAATGTTAGAATTAGCAAAGTTGGAATCTGGTACTTACAAACTAGATATGACGACGTTCTCAATCGGTGAATTAACGCAACAAGTCTACACAAAATTATTATTTAGCATGGAAGAAAAACATTTACAAGTGAACATCGATGCAGACCCTTCTATACTTGTTACAGCAAATCGCAGTCGCATTGAGCAAGTAGTTGTGAACTTACTAAGTAATGCAATCCGTTATACGCCAGAGGGAGAAAAAATACAAGTCTCCATTATAGAAGCAGAAGATACCGTAAAAGTCGAAATTGAGAATACAGGAAACCCTATCCCTGAAGAAAGTCTTGAAAAAATTTGGGATCGCTTCTATCGTCTAGATGCATCACGTAGCCGTCACACTGGAGGTACCGGTCTCGGATTATCTATTGTAAAAAACATTTTAGACCTACATCATGCCGAGTATGGTGTGTATAATACGACTAACAGTGTTGTATTCTATTTCAATTTACAAAAAGTAAAAGAAGTCAAATAATTTGTCTTAATTTCACTAGGAGTTCACATGAAATTCACACTCTCCCTTTATAGTAAGAAACAAGTTAATCCTTTCCTTTACACATATAAAAGAGGAGAGTGCGTGAAATGAAACAAGCAGGACAACCTATTCAAAATGAAAAACAATTAGAAACTATCAAAAATATACTTTTACAATCTTCGAAACGTGATGGCTTATTATTCGTATTAGCTGTAAATTCTGGCTTAAAAGTAAGTGAAATCTTACAATTAAAAGTTAGTGATGTAATCGATGAAAATGAAAATGTTCGCCATTCCATTTTATTTTACAATGAAAAAGTGAAGAAACATAAATGGTTTGCTGTAAATGAAGACTTACAGCACGCAATCGAAGACTACATGAAAGAACGTAAAACTTGGAAACGTAATGAACCATTGTTAAAATCTCAAAAAGGAACAAAATCTATTACGAGACAACATGCATGGTACATTTTAAACAAAGCTGCAAAAGAAGTTGGATTAGAAGGGATTAGCTCACATACACTTCGAAAAACTTGGGGTTATTGTGCATACAAATCAGGTGTTGATATTGCGTTTTTACAACACTTCTTTGATCACAGTACTCCATCAAAAACTTTAAAGTATATCGGTATTGCTTAATAACTCTTATACATAAAAAAGGTTACCATTTTAAAATTTGGTAACCTTTTTTATATTTCATATTCTCTTTTCTTGTCTCTCCTATACTGTAGTGGTACTCTAGTAATAAGGGGGAGAAATTATGAACACACTTACAATTGAATTACCAAAAGAAACGGCTGAAAAACTTGATTTATTAAAACAAGCTTATGAAAAGAAAACAGGTGCTTCTATCTCTGAGAGCACTCTCGTTCAAACACTTATCTCAAAAGAATTTATCCAAGCGATAACTCCTTTTGATTTACAACAATTCGTCAATGGAAAAGAACAGCATTAATCGCTGTTCTTTTTTTATCTCTATTTAAAATACACAAAGTTTTTTATATATTTTTAGAAAAACCATTGACAATGATAATGATAACCATTATCATTTATTATGAAGCCAACAATTGATGAATCAACCAAACGCTCAGTAACATTGTTACCCCTCTTTTTCATATAGAAAGGCACTGTACATTCCCCCTGTTTGTACAGTGCCTTTCTTGTTTATTATCATTCAAAAAAATTTAATTGCTCCGGCTTCGGCTCACCATATGTAATGTTCATCATTTTCATAAGCTGTTTCGCATTATCTGCTGCATCCCCACCTGAATTGTTGTTAAACAGTACGTATATATCCTTTGTTTTCTTTTTTAATTGCTCTAGTCGTTCAACCCATTCTTCGAGTTCTTTATTGTTGTAGCGATATAAACAGCGAACCGCTCTCCAATTTTCCCCTTTATCAAGCCAACCATGAACATTTCGACCGTGAAAACGTATTAATGCCATGTCTGAATTCGTAACCTCTAACACGAGTGGCACAGAACCTATCCCAGCCTGTGGTTCATCACAAATTGTATGAATCCATTTCTCCTGTTCTAGAAACTGTAACGTCTTATCTCTCATTTCTGGATAAAACCATGTTTGATTTCGAAATTCTATTGCACATGGTAAACCTTCCATTTTTTCTTTCGTATATCGAAGAAAATCTACATTTTTCTTTTTGCAATCAAACCATGGTGGATATTGAAATAAAATTGTTTTTAATTTATCAGCTTCTATTAAAGGAAGAATAGACTGTTTATACACATCAAACATCTCATCGAACGTAGAAAAAGGAATTTCACCTTTCATATGTCCTGTCATTCCTTGATACGCTTTTACGATAAAAGAAAAATCTTTCGGCGTTTCCATTGCCCATTTTATATAATTTCGTGCAGGTTGCATCGCGTAAAATGAACTATCCACTTCCACAATAGGAAAATACTCGCTGTATGTTCGTAATTTATTTCTATTTTCATAGGGATTTATGTATAAAGAATCATGATCTCCCCATCCTGTCACTCCAATAAACAGCACATATACCCCTCCCTTTTTAACTTCATCTTCTATTCACTTTGCATCATGTAGCCTTTTCTTTAAGAGTATCCTTATAAAAATATGATATACTATATGGAAGAATTTTTAAAATGAGGGGTTATTTATTTATGCTTCCAAACGATGCTACTGTATCTCATGAAAAACGAATTGAAGAACTAGAAAATAAAGTACGTTTTTATGAAGAACTTGTGAATCAATTACCACATCATTTCACATACAAAAATCCACATATTGGTTTACGAATAAAGAAAACTAGAACGACTCATTCCATTCAAGAAATACCAAAAGAGAATAAAGAGGCTCATTTTCAACTTACTTGTGATTCATTATTTTTATTTGAACAACTTGAAAAACACTTTGTACATATTTTTGATGCCTTTTCACATCATGTAACCTTTATCGATAGTAAAGGGAATATTACTTTATGTAATCAAGTTGCTGCAGATGATTTCGGTGTAATACGAAATGATATTATCGGAAAACCGATTCAACAATTACTAAACTTGCCGGAAGAAAAAATTAAAGCAATTGAAACATTAAAAACGGGAACAGAAATATATAATGAAGAAGTTTTAGACAAAAACTATGGCATTATAAATAACCGAATTATTCGCGATTATAACGGGGAGATTTTTAGAGTTATTAGTGTCTTTCATTATTTAAATACAGAACGTGATGCTGAGAAGTTTTCGTTAGCAGGGCGAATCGCAGCTGGAATTGCACACGAAGTACGAAATCCTCTTACAACAGTACGAGGATACTTACAATTTTTACAAGAAAGCATTTCTCCATCAAATAAAGAGTTATTTAAAAACTTGCTTATCCCTGAATTAGATCGTGCAAATAATATTATTACAAAATTTTTAGCCATTTCAAAAACACGGGAATTTACAAGAGAACCGTTTCCCATCAATACATTTTTACGTGACTATATTCAACAGTTACTAGCTAGTGAAGTCTCCTTGCATAATATTTCAATTGATTATAACTTCTCTAATGAATTAGATGATATTTTAGTCAATATTGATCGACATGAACTTGTTCAAGTGTTTTTAAATCTATTTCAAAATGCCGTCGATGCTCAAGGCGACAAACCTCTTTCTATTCAAATTACTAGTTATCGCCTTAATAACTTCGTTCGGATTACTTTCACAGATAATGGAATTGGTATTCATCCAGCTATTCAAGAATATATCTTTGATCCATTCTTCTCAACGAAGGATTCGGGAACAGGACTAGGCTTGTCAGTAACAAAAAAAATCATCCAAAATCATAACGGCACATTAAAAATGACTAGTAATGAAGATGGTACAACTTTCACTATTTCAATTCCAATCTTACCTAAAACAACCCTTGAAAAATTAAATCAATGTAAATAAAGGACTAATCCACGAACTACATGCCAATTGTTAAACACTCCCAACAATTAGCATGTAGTTTTTTATGTTGCACTTTTCTTCTTTACATTATATAAACCTTTCTCTATATCTTACTTATTTCTTTCTAGGTGGGCCAATTTCTTATTTTTTTAGAAATGGTAGTTTGTCCATCACGAATTTAGTATAAATTTCATTTTAATATATAGTAATGACTAATGATTATATGAAAGAAAAGAATGAAAAGATGAACAATAAAAATAAAGGAAAAGTATTTTATGGTAATGATTGTTGCAAATTAAGAGCATGTAGCCATATTAACATCCCTAAGTCAGAACTTACAGAAAGACTTCTTCAAGCTCTTGGTCAAGCTATTCTAGTTCAATATAGATCTGGTTGCCTAGGCGGAGGAACTACGGGGACTACTGGTGCTCAAGGGCCTCAAGGCGCTCAAGGACCTGCGGGCGATACAACTGCGACACTATCTGTCTTCCGAATTTACTAACCACAATTTCCGAAAATATTTTGGGAGGACTAAGCACATTTATAAGTAATAGATGTGATTTTGATTGTCTATTAAATCTCTCTTTTAATAAAATGGAGCACTTGTTTGGGAGGATAAGTGCTCCTTCTTTACGTTTCTTTACCTCAAATTTACTCTATCTTAATCCTCATTTTGTATGATAAATAATGAAGTCAAAGATATGAAAGAGGGATGAAAAATGAGAGTTATGTCACCGATACGCATTTGGATTGCTCTTATGATATGCATTATTTTATGTGTAGGATTTTTTTTAACTCTAAAATATTCCACTATTTCAAAAGCAGAGAGAAAAACAGTTCCATACACACTTTTGTATACGAAACAAAACAACATCCTTTATTCCAATTCCACAAATAATGAAAAAAAAGTTATAAAAGGAATGCTTATTACGGAAGCTCCTAGTTACGAAACTCTACTTCAAATTGCTGAAACGATTAAAGATCAATATACCAATAAAGGAATTGATGAAATCACGCTGTCTATCCATAATGAAAATAATGGTAGTTATGAAGAAGAATTACCATACGAACCGATTAGTAAAGGAACAATAATCATCACATACGATTCCCACTCCTTTGGTAGTACGAACATTACTCTTAATGAATAGTAGCATTTACCTCACAAATTATGAGCACACTTTATTTTTCACATGAAAAAGAGGCGAATAACGAAATTCGCCTCTTTTTTTACCATAATGATGGAATCCACTCTTTCACTTTATTAAACCACTCTTGCTGTTCTTTTTTCCTTTGTTGTTCTTCTTCTTGCCTTTTCTTTTCTTCTTCTTTTCTTCGCTTTTCTTCTTCAATTGTTTGCAATTGTTTTTTATAGTCCGCCTCAGATATTAACGATAATTGGAACGCTTTTTGAGCTGGGTTTGCATTTGCTTTTTTCATGATATCCCGGAACATCGTCGTTGTAATTTGACTACCACCTGGAACATAATGCTCGCTATCTGTTTTGTCATATCCTACCCAAATCGCACCTACTAAATCTGGTGTGTATCCTACAAACCACGAGTCCTTTGCCCCTACGCTCGGGCCATTTACAAGTTGAGTAGTCCCTGTCTTTCCTGCTGTATCAACATTAGTAACTTTCGCTTTTCCACCTGTTCCCTTTTCTACAACACCTTTTAATAAATACGTCATCTTTTGAGCAATTTTCTCACTCGTCACTCGTGTCTCTTTCTTATACCATTTCCCTATTATTTCCCCTTCAGCATTTTGAACTTCTCTAATTGCATGAGCCTCTACTTGAACCCCATCATTAGCAAATGTACTATATGCTTGGGCCATTACAAATGGTGATGTCCCTACATGCATCCCACCTAAAGCAATTGGATACGTACGGTCTTCTGGTACTAATGGAATACCAAATCGCTCTAAAGATTTCAATCCTTTATCTAATCCTATTTGTTCTAATAGCCACACAGCGGAAACATTATACGACTTTGCTACCGCTTCATACATTGTCACATTACCATGAAAAGCCTGATCACTATTTTTCGGTTCATATTCTTTAATATGAAATGGTTCATCCTTTAATATATCGTATACTTCATACCCTTGTTCTAAAGCGGGTACATATACAGCTAGAGGCTTTAATGTTGAACCTGGCTGTCTTTTTAATTGCGTAGCATGATTAAATTGTAAAAACTGATATGGTCCTCTACCCCCAACTAAAGCTGGAACACCGCCTGTTTTGGGATTTATAAGGACTACACCTGTTTGCATCAGTTGATCTGAGCCACTATCTTTGAAATAGCTATCATTATTCACAACATCTTCTACAGCCTGTTGTTTTTTCGGATCAAGCTCAGTATAAATACGATAACCACCTGCTAAAATTTCATTTTGTGTTAATTCGTATTTGTCCATCGCTTCTCTAACAATATAGTCTACATATTGAGAATATTTTCCCTTGTATTTATCATCCACACCACGTTTTAATACAAGACCACTCTCTTTTTCTTTATTATACTGTTCGTCAGAAATATACCCTTGCTCTTTCATTAAGCTTAATACGACATTACGTCTTTCAATTGACTTGTTAAAGTTTTTATAAGGTGAATATGCAGATGGTGCTTTAATTAAGCCTGCAATCGTTGCAGCTTCTGAAATTGTTAAATCTTTTACATCTTTATCAAAATAAGATTTTGCTGCCCTTTTTATACCCCAAGCACCTTCCCCAAAATAAATTTGATTCATATACATTTCAATAATTTCATCTTTTGTATAAGTACGTTCTATTTTTTTTGTTAAAAAGTATTCCTTTATTTTACGAGAAAATGTACGATCTTGTGTCAGAAATACATTCTTCGCAAGCTGCTGTGTAATTGTACTTCCCCCAGCTACAACTTCTCCTGCTGTAATATTTTTAAAAACCGCACTTATAATTCCACTATAATAAATACCATGATGGTTAAAAAATTCCTTATCTTCTACTGCAACAATTGCCTGAACCATAATATCAGGAATATCTTTTCTTTTAACGCCTTCTGTTTTCGAAGAAGCTAATTTAGTTGCGACCTCATTATTTGCATCATAAATTAAAGTCGGTTGTGGAACAGCTTGTTTTAGTTCAGATATGTCTTGAATGGAAATAATTATATTTACAGCAATAAATAGAGTAACGAATACACTTCCCAATACAATTAATGAATTACGAAGTTTCTTCCTCTTATTGAACCACTCAAGCATTTTTTTAAAATGAGTGTTCTTCAATTTCATTCGTTCACTTCCTTCATTTATTTACACTCTTCTTTTTAAAAGGAAGAATATACCGCCTTTTAAATTTATTATAATAACGTAGTCATTCCTATAGTGTAAAGCTTTTCTTTTACATTCATACTTTTTGCAAGAAAAGGACATTCTACAAGTAAGATATTCACTATTGGATATTAATATTATTAATAGAACAACGAGAGTTATGTTAAGTTTTTGTAAACTTTTCGATAAAATGTTTTAAAAAACGACAGTTTTTTGTTAGAATTGATTAGCCAATATATTTTACATATATTACTTTTGTGGGGGTAACAATAATGGTCTTTAAATCAAAAAAAGATAAATTTTCTGAAATGTTAATGAATGTTTCCGAAAATTTAAAAGAAGGCGCGCAGTTTTTCGTGGAGTATAAAATTAAAAATGCTAGCGATTTAAAAGAGTTTTCTATGCGCATGAAAGAGTATGAGTCAAAAGGTGACTCATTTATTCACGAAATCATTATGGAGTTAAACAAAGCGTTTATCACTCCGATTGAGCGTGAGGACATCCTACAACTTGCAATGAGTATGGATGATGTATTAGACGGATTAGATCACAGTGCTGGTCTGTTCGAAATGTATTCTATTACAGAAGCTGATGAATACATGATTAAATTCGTAGAAGCAATTAATCAATGTGCGATTGAGATTGCAAACTCTGTTGAATTAATGTCTAACAAAAAATTAGTCGACATTCGTACAAATGCGATTAAGATTAAGGATTATGAATCACAGTGTGATGATATTCGCCGTCATGCGATTAAGAACTTATTCTCTCGTGAAAAAGATCCGATTAAGATTATTCAATTTAAAGAGATTTACGAAGAGCTTGAAGAAGTAGCTGATAGCTGTCAAAGCGTTGCAAACGTATTAGAAACAATTATTATGAAGAACGCGTAAGGAGTTTGATCATGGATACACTCTTGATACTGACCGTTTTAGTAGTCATTTGCGCTTTAGCTTTTGACTTTATCAATGGATTTCACGATACAGCAAACGCTATTGCAACGGCTGTTTCAACGAAAGCTCTAAAGCCTAGACATGCCATTATTATGGCGGCTATTATGAACTTTTTGGGCGCAATGACATTTACAGGTGTAGCAAAAACGATTACAAAAGATATCGTTGATCCATTCGCCTTACAAAATGGTTCTCTTGTAATTTTAGCTGCTTTGCTTGCGGCGATAGCTTGGAACTTAATTACTTGGTACTACGGTATTCCAAGTAGTTCTTCGCATGCAATTATCGGCTCAATCGCAGGTGCAGCAATTGCGGCCGCTGGGATTAGCTCGCTAAATCTTAAAGGATTTATTAAAATTATTGAAGCTTTAATCATTTCACCGATTATCGCTTTCGTTATTGGTTATACCGTATACAGTATTTTTAAAGTAGTATTTAAAAACTTTAACTTAACAAAAACGAATAAGAACTTCCGTATATTCCAGATTTTCACTGCAGCATTACAAGCCTACACACACGGTACGAATGATGCACAAAAAGCAATGGGAATCATTACGATGGCACTTATGGCTAATAACTATCATACTTCTAGCGATATCCCGTTCTGGGTACAATTATCTTGTGCTATCGCAATGGGGCTTGGTACTTCTGTCGGCGGATGGAAAATTATTAAAACTGTCGGTGGACAAATTATGAAAATTCGTCCTGTAAATGGTGTAGCTGCCGATTTATCATCATCACTTGTTATTTTCGGTGCAACATTCATTCACTTACCGGTTAGTACGACGCACGTTATCTCTTCTTCTATTTTAGGGGTTGGTGCTTCTCACCGTGTGAAAGGGGTAAAATGGGGAACTGCAAAACGTATGTTAATTACATGGGTTATTACACTTCCTATTTCAGCTTCTTTAGCTGCTCTGTTTTACTACCTATTACATTTTGTTTTCTAATCAAAAGTCGTCTTCCTTATTTTTCTAGGAAGACGACTTTTTTGTGAACAAGCCTATTTCTCATTAAAAAGCGTGTATAATAATTGGTGGATAAGTTATTTAGAGGAGTTGGCAATTTTGGAATACATCATGTTACTTTTCATCGGACTAATCGCCGGAACAGTCGGCAGCCTAGTTGGGCTTGGAGGCGGAATTATTATTGTTCCGTTATTAATTGGATTACACAGTTTATCACCACAACTTGCAGTAGGGACTTCCATGGTAACAGTCGTTTTCACAGGACTATCTTCCACCCTTACTTACATGAAGCATAAGCGAGTAGATTATAAAAGTGGACTTATTTTATTTATCGGAAGCGGCCCTGGTGGTATTATCGGATCATGGGCAAATAAATTTTTAAACCAAGACACATTTTCTTTATACTTTGGGATTTTCCTTATATTCGTCTCAATTCTACTTATGCTTCGAGACAAATTAAAACCTCTTTCCCTCTCAAATACGTCTGTAATTAAGCGTTCTTTTACAGATAATGATGGAAATACTGTACACTACCAATTCCCACCGTTTCTTGCTATCTTTATCGCCTTTATAGTTGGGTTTATATCTGGATTATTTGGAATTGGTGGCGGTGCCTTACTTGTTCCAGCAATGATGCTTCTTTTTGCATTCCCAGCACATATTGCAGTAGCAACTTCAATGTTCATCGTATTTCTATCAGCAATTGTAAGTTCTGCAACTCACATCTCACTTGGAAATGTCAGCTGGATTTATGCATTAATCCTGATTCCGGGTGCATGGATTGGCGGAAAAATCGGGGCTTACATTAATACAAAACTAAGTGGCAACGCCGTAATTAATTTATTACGTATTACGTTGATTATTCTTGGAACTAGATTAATCATTATTTCCCTTTTATAACGTATTCTTTTTAGAATGCGTTTTTCTTATACACATGAATATAAAAATCCTCCGAGGAGAACAAATAAAATTAAACAAACACATAATAACATATAATTTGAAATATGTACTTTCTTCAAGTTGACCACTCCTATAACTGCGACTGTTATCTTTATGATAGCGAAAAAATAGTTCACTTGCAGTTACAGAGTGCTAACAATGCAAAATCAATTATTACAAATTTTATCCTTATATTTCATTTCTTTGTATATTCTATCGATTTAATAAAAAAAGATGTCATATTGACATCTTTTTTAATGAAGAAGTGACCACCCCATGAAGTCTTCATGTACTTGGCACGCCCTCTTATCGTTTCGATCATATAATTCAGCATAGCTATCTGTTTCTTCATCATAAGCCATCGTATAAATAATTTGGCCGTCTACTTCAACGGATAAAACGACTCCACCTTTCATCTCTTCTACATGAATGATAGCATTCGCCGGAATTCTCATATCCGTCATTCTCATCGCATCTAACAATATACTAAACCCCCTACAGCGTATTCATTGCTAGTACTATTACACACTAAATAGTATACTACTGTAATAGCATACATTTCGTCAATGAAATTGCTGTTGAAATAGCATATTGTCTATATACATATACGCTAAAATAGAAGAAATAGAAACATATTAATGGGGGGCTAACATTGATTCTACACAAAGGAGATGTACTATTCCGTCAAGGCGAGGACGGTCCTTTATACTTTATAAAAACAGGCTTATTAAAAGTAGTTCGGCTAGAAGAAGACGGAACACCATTTTTATTCAACATTATCGTTCCAGGTGAAACGATACCTCATCATTCTTTAATTTCACCGAAAGAATATCACGGTACAGCTATCGCTTTAATAAAAACAGAAGTGGAACCGATTACTAGTAGTGAATGGTACGAGAGACTTCAAGCAAATCCCGAATCGTATGCTAACATCGCTATGCAATTGCAATCTAAATTAAGAATGATGCAACAACGAATTGATCAATTGACAACCGTCTCTCCGAAAGAACGTCTTCATCGTTTACAAGAATGGTTCACCCTATATTTAGGTGACATTCCTATATATGAAATATTAACACAAACCGAAATTGGTCAACTGATAGGTATACGTCGTGAAACAGTAAACCGTTTATTACGAGAACAAATAAAAAACGAGGTAAAATAAATACCTCGTTTTTTTGCTTATTGTAAGCTTGTTGCTGGGCCGAAAAATTCATAATGAATATGCTCTTGTTTCACACCTAAATCAGTTAGTGCAGCATTTATATGCTTCATAAATGCTACTGGACCACAGAAATAAAACTCTGCTTCAGTTGTCGGAATAATAGTTTTTAACCATTCACTTTCAATGAAACCTTCTTTATCAAAGTTCTTCATTTCTAAATCTTTTTCAGTCGGTGCAGAATAACAAGTATATGCTTTAACTTGTTCATATTCATTTTCTACTGCCTTAACGTCTTCTTTCATTGCATGTGTATTACTATTTATTGCTGCATGAACAAAATATACATTACGTTTTGAATCTTGCTCAATTAACGTATTTAACATACTCATCATCGGTGTAATCCCTACTCCACCACTAATTAGTACAACTGGTAATGTTGAATCCATATTTAACACGAAATCTCCCGCTGGTGCACTTACTGGTAAAACATCTCCTTCTTTTACATGTTCATGTAAGTAATTAGACACTTTACCGTCTGGTGTATCTACACCTTTTTCTTTTTTTACACTAATACGATAATATTCTTTCCCAGGAGCATCGGATAAACTATATTGACGATTATGTGTATATGTCTCACCTTCAATATTGATTTGAACCGTTACATATTGACCTGGGATGAATGAAGAAACTTTCCCTCCATCTTCAGGTTTCAAATAAAATGACGTAATAACATCGCTTTCCTTCACTTTTTTAACAATCACAAAGTTGCGGAAGTCTTTCCATCCACCTTCTTTATGTGCAGCTTCTTCATACATCTCTGCTTCAATGCTAATGAATGCATCAGCAATGACACCATATGCTTCTCCCCATGCATTTAAAACTTCATCAGGTGCACCTGCGACCTCTTTAATGGCACGTAGTAAACATGTACCTACAATCGGGTAATGCTCTGCTTTAATACCTAAACTTCTATGCTTATGACCAATTTGTTTTACAACTGGAATAATAGCTTCTAAATTATCAATGTACGTTGCAGCTGCATAAACAGCATTCGCTAACGCTTGTTGTTGTCTTCCCTTTTTCTGATTTGTATGGTTGAAAATATTCAATAACTCCGGATGTTCCGAAAATAAAATTTCGTAAAATCTCGTTGTAATTTCAACGCCTTTTTCTTGTAATAATGGTACTGTTGACTTTACGATTTCAATTGTTTTTGCACTTAACATTGTATCCCACTCCTCTATTTCCTTAACTGTTTTTAGTTTAACTGAATCTTATAATGCAGATTGTGATTTTAATCACTATTAACACGGTGTTTTTGTGAATAATATATGAACATTGTATTTACAAAAGAAAATAAGCTAACTAGAATTCTAGCTAGCTTATTATTTTGTTTGTATAGCTTGTTCAATTACTTTTATATCTTTCCCATCGCCAAACTCCGTATATCCCCAGATATTCGTTTCACCTCTATATTTATTTACGATAATATCCAAGTCATGATATACACGGTGGGCATACACTACATACTCAATATTTTGAAGTTCCACACCTTTTTTTACAATTTCATAGCTTCTATTTACATCGCGTTTTATTTTTTCATTCTTTATTTCCATGTGTATATTTTTTAAAGATTGTTCTTGCTGTTGAAACCATTGCTTAAATTGATTCCAATCCCCGTCTGTATAATTCTCTGCTTTACCGTAATTTAAGAAATTATTATAGCTTTCATGTGTCATTCGAATAAAATTTAGCACTTTTGTCTCTTCTTGCACATCTTCTATTTGAGCTATTGTATTTACCTCAGCAGGCTTATTCGCATAATGTAACAGCACTTTCATAAGACTATAGCTTGCAATGATCATCACGATAATAATCCCGAATACACTTAACAATTTCTTCATATACAGAACTCCTTCTCTACTAAAAATATTACAATGTATGACTATACTTGTAACTTTCTCTCGTAGAAATATAATTCCTGTATAAATTCTTCCTATCATTTCGACAATATTTTTCTATACATTTCTCGTTGGCAAATGTTCTTGTAAAACAATATATCCTTCATAAGCTGTGTAACCGAGTATAGCCATTAATCCGATATAACA
Source organism: Bacillus sp. XB1 (assembly GCF_053557995.1). Lineage (NCBI taxonomy): Bacteria > Bacillati > Bacillota > Bacilli > Caryophanales > Bacillaceae > Bacillus > Bacillus sp. XB1. The sequence goes on from NZ_JBNRIL010000001.1 coordinate 2,216,106, forward strand.
AGCAAATACTGTCCATTTCGTTTTCGCATCCACTTTATAATAGTTTTCTTGTTGTTCCTTTTCTGTTTTCCATTCATTTAATTTTCTTTCTGACGCTTCAAATGCTTCCCTTATGTGAATTGTATACTCATCTTTTTCATCTTCATATGGAACATAATCTAACGGTTCGAACTTCGGTAAAAGATACTCTAACACTTCCATTTTTTGAAGTTCACCTATTTGTAACTCTTTTTCCCGTTCTCTTTGTCTTAATGCATTCATCTCATGATGCATCACGTATATAGTCCGATGTACAGCACCCGTTTCTTTTAATTCCTCTTCAAGCCTAGTAACATATTCTTTCATCCCATCAATTTTATGCCCTAATTCCTTAATCGGCTCATCTCTCTTTATTACTCTATATAACTCCATACAACCGATAATAACAATAAATCCTCCCAAAATACTTTTAAAGTAAATTGAATAGCCAAGTAATAAAATAAGGCCTGCTCCCCAAATTTTAGTACTGACAACTGAAATAATTCGCCCACCATCTAGCGGCGAAACGGGAATTAAATTAAAGAAATTAATCATACTTCCAAGCAAAATAACAAGCGCCCAAAATGGCTCTTTCGTCATTATATAAAGCGGTATCGCTGGTAAAAATGACAAAAGTCCGAAAAACGGACCCATATAGGCAATGTAAGCTTCATCTTTCGCATTTTTCGGCATCTCTTTCATTCCAATAAGGGCCCCCATAAATGGAATAAAGATTGCTGGCGATGTTGGGATCCCCTTTCTTTTCGCAGCCCATAAATGGCCCATTTCATGAACAAACAACAAATAAATGAGCGCCACTCCAAATTTCCAACCATATAGAACTGCGTATGCGCCAAGCGATAGAAACATACTAAATACCGTTGAAAACTTTGCTAATTTAAAAATTGCAAATACCCACTTTAACTTAGACAGTAAAAATAGACCTATCGCAACAATAATTCCCCATAATCCTTTTTTATTATTTTTCATATTCCTCTCCTTTATCTCTCATTAATGAATCATATCATTCATCAAAGCTTGTTCTTTTCTCTATTATGACATATTTTTTTCTATTGTTAGAAATAATGTTTATATAATCCATTTTCAGCCAAAAATATAAATAAAAGGAGGTGTACACAAATGAATTTACAATCTCTTATAATAGGTGCTCTATCGTTTTTAGCTTCAACTCTTATTTTTTATACCGTTAGTTACGTATTATTATTAGATTTGTTGCCCAATCACGTATTTATTGCCCTTGTCATCCTTTCCGCTCTTATGATTTCTTTTCTTATTACACGAAAATCAATGAATGAGCCATCTACAAAAGCAAAGTAATAGAGAGGGGTGCTTTCCCCTCTCTATTATCATTTCCTAGGAAAGGTCATATAGATTTGACGAGTTTACATTCATTCCAATCCGTAAGGGCTAATTAAAGTCTCACTTTATCTTTGAAAATTCATTTTTTCACCATAATCTTTAACAATCTGAATTATATTTTGAAACACACCTATTTTTTCTTTTTCACTGTTTAATATTTTCAAATCATAATTTTCGTAATATGTTTCTAATGATTTTAATTGTGATTCTGAAGCGCTTTTTATCGGAACAGTAGCATGTAATTCATATTGCTTATACCCTTCCTTTACTTTTTCACCTAAAATCATTTCACTCTCTTTTGCTCCAATTAATTTTTGAACTTTTTCTGGAAAATTGAGTTGCAAATAATATTCTTGCTCCTTCACTAACTTATTGTATAGTGATTGTGAAATCGTATACCGTACCGTATAATTCACGTTTTGATCGCCTGTTTTAATATGAAACGCGGTAATCTGCAAATCTTTTTTTGTTACTTCCGTTAAAGGGCTTACCTGCATCTCATCTTCTTTTTGTTCTGAGACATTTGGAAATATATCCAAAAGCTTTTCCGTATCTTTTTCATTCAACATATACATAGCTTTCTTATATTGCACCCATCCTCGTCTATCTTCTCCCCTTAACCATGCATAATAAGTTTCTTTTTTCCCATCTCTACTAATTTGTATTTCATATTCAGGTTCACCGAAGCTTCCTGTTATTTCTTGTTTCTCAGCTTTATTCAAAATGTCTATTACTAACTTCGCTTCTGATTCCTGCAACTTTTTCTCTTTATGTTTTTTTTGTATAACGGTTACCCCTATTGTTTCTTTCACTTCATTCACCGTCTCTTCTACTTTTTTTGTTTCTTTTTTCGGCTCAACTTGACCACAAGCTGCTAGTAACATAACAAACAACAACACCAATACATATTTCCCTTTCAAATTAATCCTCCTCTTACGATAAGAAATCCTTATAATCTTCATACACAAAACAAAAACGTGACATCCTATTAAATACGCTATACTAATCATTGAAAGGAGGTCTTTATCATGTCCATTAATTTTCATGATGAAAATAATAAGTACACATATGCAACAAGAAACGCTCATATTTCTTGGGCTGAAATGGTAAAAAACATTACAGAAATACAAAACAAGCAAATAATTGATATCGGCTGTGGTGGTGGGATTTATACGAAAGAACTCGCTCTTATGGGAGCCAAAAATGTTGTGGGACTTGATTTTTCAAAAGAAATATTACAAGCTGCAAAAGAAAATTGTAACAACTTTTCAAACATTTCATTCATCCACGGTGATGCACATAATATCCCATACCCTAATGAAACATTCGACATAGTTATTTCGCGTGCAGTTATTCATCATTTACAAGACATTCCTACATTTTTACGTGAAGCTTCTCGTATATTAAATAAAAACGGTTTACTTATTTTACAAGATCGAACAATTGAAGATTGTACAATTCCAGGAAGTCCCGAACACATTCGCGGATATTTTTTCTCTCTATTTCCAAAACTTATTGAAATAGAGTCAAAAAGACGTCCAAAAACCAACACTATACAGACAGAATTACAAAAACATTCTCTTCATGTACTTCCCGCACAAACACAATGGGAAATACGAAAAATACATGATTCTGTAGAAGCATTATTGCAAGATTTATCTCCTCGAACAGGTCGATCTATTCTATATGAGTTAACAGATGATGAACTTTCTCAACTTCTACAACATATACAGACCGCATTACAAAACGTCTCTCCTATTATTGAAAGAGATCGATGGACAATTTGGAGCGCCATGAAGTTGTAAGGAAGGAAGCCTCACAAAATAATGTGAGGCTTCCTTTCTTTCATAATCTAATTTTGCAACACTCTTGATATCCTCCACTTCTGGCCTGTGCACTTCCACACTTCGGACATACTAAATATCTAGACTGATTTGTCAACAAACTACCTTTTTGAAAGAGTAAAACTTCTGCTTGTTTAAACGAACGCGAATAATATAACCACATAAAACCAATTATAGCAATAATGCCAAATAATACTCCCATCGCAAGCATTTCAGTCACCTCTTTTGGTTTGTTCTTTCCAGCAAGTGGATTGTTGTATTATTCTCTATAAATTCAAACAATCCCTTCTTCACTCCTATAAATATCAATTTTCTCTATAAAATTTACAATTCTCCGCAAATTTTCACTACCATTTTACAATTCATCATTTCCTTTACAACAACGAATATCACTTTCGATATTTCCGTATATAAATATATCTTTCAAAAAACATATTGACTTTCTAAAAAAAACATGCAACAATACTGTCAGAATACTTGAATAAAAATTCATTGACGAGAACGAGTACGTTATAGAACTGTTCCCCAGAGAGTTGGCGATTTGCTGAAAGCCAACGTTCAGCGCGTAACCGAAAATCATCTCCGAGAAGTAGAACCGAATGTTACAGTAAGTTCTTACCGGCCGTCCCCCGTTACAAGGAACACGTATCATGTTGTACGTTGCAAAGCCGTATACATATAGATTTATTTCTACATGTGTAAATTAGGGTGGTATCGCGGGTAAATATAACTCGTCCCTTTCTTTAGGGACGAGTTTTTTGTGTTCTTACAAATGAATAAAAAAGGAGGAAAAACAATGAACACTGTATCAAAAAAACATATTTTTTTCACGGGTCTTATGCTATTTTCTTTATTTTTTGGGGCAGGTAATTTAATTTTCCCTCCCATGCTTGGCCAAAATGCAGGTGAAAACTTTTGGCCAGCAATGATTGGATTTTTACTAACAGGAGTTGGCTTACCACTACTAACTGTTATCGCAATTTCTCTATCTGGAAATGGAATGCAGCAACTTGCAAGTCATGTTCATCCATTATTCGGAATTTTCTTTACAGTAATTGTATACATTGCTATCGGTCCATCTATGGGCATCCCACGTGTTGCAAATGTCGCTTATGAAATGGGGGTTAGTTCTTTCTTACCAGAAACAATCCGCTCTAGCAGCCTAGTGCTATTTGTATATACAATCATCTTCTTTACTATCGTATTTTGGCTGAGTTTGAATCCATCTAAACTTGTTGATCGTATTGGAAATGTATTAACACCTATTTTATTACTCTCTATTTTCTTATTGTTTGTTAAAAGTGTATTTACACCACTTGGGCAATCAGGACCAGCAATGCAAGAGTATCAAACTTCTCCAATCTTCAAAGGCTTTATGGAAGGCTACTTAACAATGGACACTATTTCAGCACTTGCATTCGGAATTATCGTTGTAAATGCAATTCGCTCTAAAGGTGTGAATGATCGTAAGTCCATTGCCATCGCCACAGCAAAAGCAGGGCTTATTGCCGCTACAGGGCTCGTACTTGTATACGGTGCACTCGGCTGGCTTGGGGCAACTAGCGTCTCGCTCGGATATGCAAAAAATGGCGGACAGCTACTTACTGTTATCGTACAACAATTATTCGGTCCATACGGTTTGCTCCTATTATCTCTTATCGTTACACTCGCTTGTTTAACGACATGCGTTGGACTCGTATCTGCGTGCAGCCAATATTTTTCAACATTATTGACTACATTTTCATACAAAACGTTCGCGAGTATCATTTGCGCATTAGGATTACTAGTTGCCAACTTAGGTTTAACGAAAATTATCGCAATCTCTGTTCCAATTCTACTTGTTGTGTATCCAATTGCGATTGTACTCGTACTACTATCATTACTTCATAAATACTTCGGTGGATATCGCTCTGTTTATGTAGGTGCTTTAATTGGAGCAGCTGTAGTGAGCGTATTTGATGGATTAAAACAAGGTGGTATTTCAGTTTCATTTATCACACCATATTTTGAATTTATCCCTTTATATAATGAAGGAATCGGCTGGCTAATACCAGCATTAGTAGGAGCTCTTATTGGTCTTGCAATGGCTAAGTTAAGCGGTACGAAAAAAGTTCCATTAGTAACCGAATCTCACGAAGTAAAAGCCTCCTAAAAAAAACTCCCAAAAGGGAGTTTTTTTACATTTGATACGCAGTATGATTAAAACTGCTTATTTTATAAGCCTTCGTATAATATTCAATATTCGTATCAACTGTTTCTACCTTGACAACATCATAGTGCTCTTCTTGCTTTACTAAAAATAAATAGTATTCCTCTGTAGCCTCAATAATCGCAATTTTATCTGTTTCAACATTATATTGTTCACAAAGCGCTTGTAATGCGTTCACATAATCCCCTAATTTTTTAGACTTATCCATTCCGAATATAGTTTGAACTAACATATACATTCTCCCCTTTATATGTACTGTTAACACCTCAATGATAACGCTTACATTATTTATCGTCAATAAAAACATTCAATAGTTTTAACGCCAAATCTATATTGTATCGAGCCAATAATCAGCGAGGAATTCCCCGCCAATTAAAGTTTCACTTTATCCCGCATTAACTGCCCGTAAAAGCCCGATTGGTGAGGGCTGATAATCAGTGGGGGAGGAACAACCTCCCCACTGATTAAAGTTTCACTTTATCACTTCGTTAATTGATGCCTAAATGCATAAATAACCGCCTGAGTACGGTCACTTACATTCAATTTATTTAATATATTACTCACATGTGTCTTTACCGTTTTCAGTGCAATAAATAACTCGTCCGCAATCTCTTGATTACTTTTTCCCTCTGCGATTAATAACAAAATCTCAAACTCTCTTTCCGTTAAATCATCATGCAAAGGTTGCTCTTTCTTTTGACGCATACGGGACATCATTTTCCCGGTAACTTTCGGCTCTAATACTGTTTCTCCATCATAAGTAGCTCGTACAGCATCAGCAATATCACTTGCTCTTGATGTTTTTAATAAGTAACTGGTCGCCCCAGCCTCAATAACAGGATACAATTTTTCGTCATCTAAAAAGCTTGTTACAACTACAATTTTTGCTTCTGGCCATTCTTGAATAATAGCACGTGTTGCTTCGACACCATCCATCTCATCCATAACAAGGTCCATTAAAATAATATCCGGCCTTAATTGCAATGCTAATTCTGATCCTTTTCTTCCATTCTCAGCTTCCCCTACTACTTCAATATCTGGCTGTGTCGATAAATATGCCGATACACCCATACGAACCATTTCATGATCATCGACAAGCAATACTTTTATCATACTTCTCCCCCTCTCTCAATCATAATCGGTACTTTTACTTCTATTTGTGTACCTTTGGCCGGGAAACTAAGTACCTTAAGTGTCCCACCAATTTCATGAACACGCTCTTGCATCGATCTTAGGCCATATGAACCAGCCTTATTAACCCCTACTTCAAACCCAACGCCGTCATCAATGATTTTTAAAATCGCATATTGATCAATTTTTCGAAGGCGCACTTCTGTTTTCTTTGCCTTCGCGTGTCGCAACGTGTTTGATAGCGCTTCTTGCACAATACGGAATAAATGATCTTCTACACCTTTTTTTAATTCTATTGGCTCAATAAGCCATTCAATTTTCATATGTTGTTTTCGCGATAATTCCGTTAATAATTCCTCTATACCTTCTGTCAGTTTCTTACCTTCCAATTGTACAGGACGTAAATGAAGGAGCAATGCTCTCATTTCTGATTGAGCATTTACAACCATATTTTCAACAAGTTGCAATTGTTTTTTTGTCACATCTGGAAATTCAGTTATTTGTTCATTAATCGCTGACATCATCATCGACATTGCGAAAAGCTGCTGACTTACTGAATCATGCAACTCCCTTGCTAAACGATGCCTTTCTTGAGAAATCGCTTCTTGTCTCATCTCTTCATTCCAATGAGCTCGTTCATTCGTTACTTTTTGAAAGAGTCCAGCTTGCTCCTCTAATCGACGAGCCAGAACGATTACTTTTCGTTCCACTTCATGAAATTCATCATCTGCAGTAAACGAAACATCGCTCGGAAAATTCCCTCGCTCTACTTCAAATAGAAAAGTATTTAATCCTTGTATACGCTGCTCTATATAATAACCGATTGCATATCCTACAATTCCCCCGATAAGTAAACTTGTAGTCATAATAAACAAGCCAATTGGAACAGAAGCGATGGATTCCTTCCATAATAAATCATACACTTGTTGCTCGCTTTTCCATACATATACAATTGTACAAATGAGTGCGATACTAACAGAGGACAACATAGAATAACGAATATACATCCACGAAATATTTTTTTGTTTCTTCATTATACTTTCCTCACTTCCGTATCGCCTACGACAAGCGAAGAAATAATTTTAATACGTCGAGGAGCCTCTTTATACTGCTCTGTTCTAAATGTAACATTGCGGTTAAACCCTGTCTCTTCATGACCTGGCAAGAGCACACGTCCGACAATAACAGAATGATTTAAAGAAAGTTCAATATCATACGGCACATATAAACGAATATTACCAACGACACCCCGAATAACAATTACCGTTTCCCCTTCTGGAATCATAGCAGTTGTTAAATCTATTTCCACATCACAAGCACCATATTGAACATTAATATCCTCAAGTTCATAAATATGATCCATCATTCGCACATTGCCTACAAACATATTTTTCAAATATGTTTCTGTACGATATATTTGCTTCTCTTCGTCTATAATCCCTTTTTCTTTAATTTCAACCTTCATTGCTTTTTGCTGATGCCCTTGTTGAATCAATTGATAACCAATTAAAGCTAAACAAGCAAATACGACAAGAACAAATGCTGCTGATGAAAATAAGAAAAATAAAAATACGATACCACCAACAAATAAAAATACATTTCCCCGTACATAACGATTCTTTTTACGATAATGCCTTCCAAACATAAGCATAATAAATGCAAAAATGAGACCACCTGGTTCAAAATGTCCAAGTATCATATCAAGAAAAAGACCGAATCCAAATATGATGAGGAGCATCCCCATTAATTGTGTCTTTGAAAAATGTTTCTTCATTTCAGCTCCCCCCTTCTTGTCACATATACATAGAAGAAAAGGCATTGCTTTCCAACACCTTTTCTCCTATCACTATATCATAAGCCTGTTTTATAATATACTACTATTATTTTGTTAACTCTTTCGTTAACGATACATCATTCTTTTCTTTCATTTCACGCTCAAGTTTTGCAATTTTCATATCAAATGTATCACGCTCATGCTCTTCATTCATACGAGTTTCTAAGTCACGAATGTGATCTTCAATTTCTTCAAATCGTAAGAACGGATTATTTTCATCCATTTTATGCATCGCAGTATTCATACGACGATTTGCATGTGCCATATTTTCACGTGCCATTAGTTCCATACGCTTTGCGTGCATTTCTTTTAATTTATTTTTCATTTCAGAAAGACGACGCTCTAACTCATCAATTTGCTCTACAACACCTGCATACATTTCTTCTAATCGAGTTACTTGACCTTCATAATAAGCTACCTCTTCTAACGCACGTTCGTGCAATTGCAATTCGCCTGCTTCTTGAGCAATGATAGCTTGCTTTGATCTTTTATTAACGAAATAACGTGCTTGCTCAAGCTCACGAGCAAAATTAGATTTTAATGTTTTATGACGCTCAATTAACTTCTCAATTTTTGTTATTTCACGCTCACTATCACGTAAATATTGGTTTAACATCGCAATTGGATTTTTTCTTTCCTTCTCATCTAACACGTTATGAAAATCAGCTAAAATTGCATCGCGTACACGTCCGAATAAAGATTGTTTCATTATAAATCTTCCTCTCTTCTACTTTTTTTATAATTTGATTTATTGTTTTAGTTTTTCATTAATTTGTTCCACTCATCTTCAAAGTTGCTATATGGTTTAGAACTTTCTGGAGCAGATTCAACAACTACATCTTTTTCTTTTTTCCACTCACGGTATCCGTAGTATAAAACCACTAAAGCAGCGATACCGATTAATGCTGGCGAATGAGAAAGTGCAATGGATAAACCGATTAAACCAACAATCCCCCAAGCTAACTTTCCAAAAAATGATTTAGCTCGCACAAATGATTTATAGCTCCAATATACAACTCCTGCTCCGATTGCAAATCCTACAATACCAGCAAGACTACCAAGAGCAATTAAAGCCAAAATACCGGCTGCGATAAACGCTAGAAATTGTTTCATCTTGTGCTTGCCTCCCTTCGATTTGATACTCTTATCTTAACTATTTTTTCATCTTTCCATAACGAGCTTAAGAACCGTTTTTAACTCAGACTTAAGACCGAGTCATATTCAGCCCTTTACAGCCCTTTACGCAAAAAAACGTGCAGAGTCTATCCTCTGCACGTTTTTTAATTACTAACATTCATATTAAATTAAGCTGTTTTATGATACTCTTTTTTCTCAGCTACTTTCGAAAACCTTGGAAACCCAATTAAAATAGAAGCAATCCCACATACTCCAACTAAGATTGGATAAAATGCATATGGCAACAATTCAACCGGAGATAACGCTGCAAATCCTGCTGCCGTTAACATTTGGGCACCGTACGGAATTAATCCTTGCACACAACATGAGAAAAGATCTAATACACTCGCTGATTTACGAGGGTCTATTTCATATTGATCTGCAATATTTTTTGCAAGCGGGCCTGTAAAGATAATTGAAATCGTATTATTCGCTGTACACATATTCGTCATACTCACTAAACCAGCAATACCAAATTCCGCTCCTTTTTTCGAACGAATATTACGTGTTAATATATTCATTAAATATTGAATACCACCATTATATTGGATTAATTCAACCATACCGCCAATTAATATAGCAAGTAATACTAACTCCATCATACCGCCCATTCCAGTCGTTACACTTTTAAAGAAACTTTCTAACGTGTAACTTCCATCTATAAGACCGATAACACCAGATAGTACAGTTCCACCAGTTAATACAATAAGTACATTCCAGCCAAGTAGCGCTGTAATCAGTACTCCTGCGTACGGTAAAATCTTTATCCAATCAAAGCTATGTGCTTTAATCTGCGTGTCACTCCCTGAAGTAACTATTACTAATAGTACAATTGTAATAATAGCTGCTGGTAACACAATTAAAAAGTTCGTTTTAAACTTATCTTTCATTTCTGTTCCTTGTGAACGAACAGCTGCGATTGTTGTATCTGAAATAAATGATAAATTATCACCAAACATCGCTCCGCCAACAACAGTAGCCATTGCAAGCGCAATTGAGATATCAGTTTGACCACTAATACCTACAGCAATCGGCGCTAATGCTGCAATTGTTCCCATTGAAGTTCCCATCGCTAATGAAATAAATGCACCAATAACAAAGATTCCAGCTACGATAAATCCTGGCGGTAAAATAGTTAACGCTAAATTAACAGTTGAGTCTACTCCACCCATTCCTTTAGCAGTTTCAGAAAATGCACCTGCAAGCACAAAAATTAATACCATAATCATAATATCCGGATTTCCTGCACCTTTAGCGAACCGCTCTACTTTCACATTAAAACTTTCTTTACGATTCATCACTAAAGCGACTCCTACAGCAATTGAAATCGCTACAAGTATCGGCAATTTATAGAAATCACCTGTAATAATCCCAGAACCAATAAATAGCGCCAAAAATATCCCAAGTGGTAATAAAGCTAAACCATTTCCTCTCGTTTCTTTCAAAGTACCATCTCTCCTTAGTTTCAACCTTTTTCTAATGAATAACAAAAGACCTCTTCCGATGAGAAGAGGTCTTATACATCTATAAGAAACGCTCTTCTCATCTTTCAAGCACACGCTTGCTGGATTTGGCACAGCACTCTGAAATCGAGTCCGCTGCCGAGGCATCGTAGGGCCAGTCCCTCCGCCTCTCTTTATAAGAAGGTTTCATATTTATTTTTTAATAATAATTTCTTCCCTAACTTTACTCGCTTACAAAACAAAAGTCAATTATTTTTTGTATAGATTTTTTTGGTAATTATACAAAAATTTGAATACAACAATCATTTTAACTTTTCTATTTCTTCTTTTAATATTGAAATCCAATAAAATTCACTATTTTTTATTGTTGCTAATATCCATTTCGTAGTGTACCAAGCTAACTCATACTCTTCCTTCGTGACATCGCCACTTTTATAAGCATCCTCTAGCTCCTCTTCATCTAATACATACACCTTACCGCTAGGTAATAATACTACATCTAAATATAAATCATCAAAATAAGGTAAACCACGATCATCTATTTTATATTCTTTCGCCACATCGATATAATATTGCACTAATTTTTTCTGATCATCTAACATAGCGGTAATCGCAAAGTTTTTCCCGTCTATGAAATATTGAATCCACGTATACTGATCCGCTGCAATACAAAGTTCTTCACCATCATATTCTTTACAACTAGACTCTCTCACCTTTTTTATATCCAGTATTCCGAGCATTCCCTCTTCCACTTGCTTAACCGTATAACTCTTTTCTATTAGTCTCTTCCACGAAGAACCGTCACCATATTTACGTTTCATTATGTCTGCTCCTCTTCTATATACAGAAAAGCTCCCACATATTATGTGAGAGCTTGTTCATATTATAATTAAGCCGCTTGACCCTTTTCAGAAATCTCTTTTAAATAAGCTTGTCCTTTTTCAGCGTCATATTGACCTTCCCACTTAGACATAACTACAGCTGCTAAAGAGTTTCCTACAACGTTAACTGCTGTACGAGCCATATCTAAAATACGGTCAATACCAGCAATGAACGCTAAGCCTTCAGGTGGAATACCTACTGTACCAAGTGTCGCTAATAATACAACGAATGATACGCCCGGTACACCTGCGATACCTTTTGATGTAACCATTAATACAAGCAATAATGTAATTTGTTGTGTAATAGATAAATCAATACCGTACATTTGCGCTAAGAAAATAGCCGCAATTGCTTGATATAAAGTTGATCCATCTAAGTTAAATGAATAACCTGTCGGAATAACGAAAGATGTAATTGCTTTCGGACAACCGAATTTCTCCATTTTCTCCATGATTTTTGGTAAAACTGTTTCTGAGCTTGCTGTAGAATACGCTAAGATCAGCTCGTCTTTTAAAATCTTAAAGAATTGGAAAATGTTGATTCCAAATATTTTCGCTGTAAGTCCTAAGACAACTACGACGAAGAAGATCATTGCCCCATATACGACAATTAGTAATTTCCCTAATGGAATTAATGAAGCAAGACCAAATGTAGAAACTGTAACACCAATTAGTGCAAACACACCAAATGGTGCAAATTTCATAACTTGGTTTGTTACGTAAAACATTGCGTCAGCTACACCTTGGAAAAATTGAAGAACTGGTCTTCCTCTTTCACCAATTGCTGCTACACCTAAACCAAATAGTACAGAGAAGAAGATAATAGCAAGCATATCTCCGTCAGCTAACGACTTCATAATGTTCGTTGGAACAATATTTACAAACGTATCTGCAAATGAATGACTTTGTACTTGCTCTGTCGTATGTGTATATTTCGAAATATCTGTCTTTGTTAACTGCTCCATATTTACGCCTTTTCCTGGTTGGAAAATATTCGCTATTAATAGACCAACAATAATTGCAATTGTTGTAATAATTTCAAAGTAAAGAATTGTTTTTCCGCCTAGTCGACCTAGTTTTTTAACATCGCCAACACCAGCAACCCCAACAACAATACTTGCTACAACAATCGGTACAACGATCATTTTAATTAATCGGATGAAAATATCACCAATTGGTTGTAAGTACTTCACAACAGCTGGATTATCAAAGAAAATCGCCCCAACCGCAATACCAAGCGCAAGCCCTATTAATATTTGCCATGCAAGTCCTATTCTTTTCATATTTGTTGTAACCCCCTCTTCGATGTGTCACTCTATCTCTCATTCTATCTCTATAAAACTAAGAAATTAAGAGTATTACATATTATTCGACAATTCACTACATTTTGTCCCTGTTAAAAATCATAAATCAAAAATTTAAATCTGACAACAAAATAACTTTGCCCGAACACAAATAATTTTCTTGACAAAAAGCAGACCCATGTCAGAAAACCTAACATGAGAACGATTCCTCACTAGTGTTTTATTAGCTTTCCAAGTAATATTTCACCTCATAAAAACGATTACTTTCCTTCTTCATTTTACAGATTAATTCCAAAATATACCTTTGTTACACATATGAATAAAATGTATGTACTATGACAATTACAGTTAAAAAATGATAAATTCCGACAAAACTTAGCAATTTTATAAAGTTTTCTTTACATTATGATTACAACGATAGACACTCTTCTTCTTATGATATATAACATTCATAGAGAAAGGAGTCAGACAACTATGAAAAAGAAATTTGCAGCGTTTAGTGTTTTAGCAGCAGGAACGATTTTTGCTTCCCCGTTACTTTCACCCGTATACGCTGAAACAAATCAAGATAAATTATCTAACATTCAATCTGAATTAGAAGGCAAACAAAGTGACTTACAAAATAAATCAGTCGAGAAAGAACAAATAGAAAAAGAAATTCAAGAATTACAGAAGAAAATTGATGAATTAACTACTTCTATTAATAAAAACGAAGCTGAATTAAACGATACAAAAAAAGAAATTAGCAAAACTCAACAAGTAATTGCTGACAAAAAGAAACATATAGAACAATTACAAACAAACATAGATACACGTCAGGAAGTTATTAAACAACGATTACAATCTATGCAAGAAAAACCGCGTACCAATATCATTACAGAGGTACTAACAAATTCTTCAAATATTGCCGATCTTGTTGATAATATGTACTCCGTAAGTTTAATATTAAACAACGATACAGATATTGTAAAAAAACAAACATCTGATCAAAATGCTGTAACGTCAGAAAAAGAGGCTGTTGAGAAAAAAGAACAACAACTGAAAGAATCTGAGCAAAAACTAGAACAAAAACAGCAAGAATTACAAAATAACCAACAACAGCAACAAACTCTTATTAACGATCTACATACGAAAGTAGCAAAAGTAGATTCAGAGATTGAAGGATTAGAAGAATCCAAAGGCATTTTAGAAAATCAACGTCAAGCTGTTCAAAAAGCAATTGAAGAAGAAAAACGTGCCGAAGAAGCTCGTAAAGCGGAAGAAGCTCGCCAGGCAGAAGAGGCTCGCAAACAACAAGCTACTAAATCTGCTCAAGCAACTCAAGCGGCCCCAACACCACATGATACAAATATCGGTGGCTTTATCAAACCAGCAGCTGGATCAAAAACTTCCGGATTTGGTGTACGTTCTTTAGATAATCATAAAGGAATTGACATCGCTGCTTCGGGAACGGTTCCAATTATCGCCGCTGCAGATGGCGTTGTTATTCGTTCAGAATTATCATCTAGTTACGGAAACGTAGTGTATTTATCTCACCGTATAAACGGAAAAACATATACGACAGTATATGCTCATATGAATAGCCGTTCTGTATCGAATGGACAAACTGTAAAACAAGGCGATCAGCTTGGATTTATGGGGAACACGGGCCAATCATACGGACAACATTTACACTTCGAACTTCATCTTGGAGAATGGAATGTCGGCAAGACAAACGCAGTTGACCCATCTCCTTATATCGGATTATAAAAAACCTCGGTGCCTACCGAGGTTTTTTATTTACACTTCACACAATATAGGCATTCTACATAGACTATAACTAAATGCCTATAGTTTACGGGGTGATCAATATGAATACGCAATTACAACAAAAAATAGAAGAAGCTAGAGAGACGTATATTGGCCGGATATTTACATTTGGCGGCTCAGTATTATTTTTAATCGGTTCATTCCTTGCAGTCACTACAGCCTATAAAGCATATAATCGTTTATTACACTCATCAACATCCACATAAAAAAAGACGGGAGATCCCCGCCTTTTTTTATGCAAACATTTTAAATACACCTATCGCATTTAAAAATACAATTATTACAGTTACCGGAATAACATAACGAAGTAAGAAGAACCAAATGTTAAATAACGTTTTCCCCTTCGTTTCCGTCACTTCTAATTCTTTCATCAATAACTCTTTACTCATTTTATTTGGTACAAATAATGAAATAGCTAGTACTCCTAACGGCAGCAATACGTTACTGACCGAAAAGTCGACTAAATCAAAGAATGTTTTCCCAAATATTTTCACGTCACTCATAATCCCAAATGATAACGCCGATGGAATACCGACTGCAAAAATAAGAATACCGATTAATAATGATGCTGATGGACGCTTCTTCTCATTACCTTTCGCAACAGATGCTACTACAATTTCAAGCATTGAAATTGCTGATGTTAAAGTCGCAAAGAAGAATAAAATTAAAAACATAATAAAGAAAAATTGACCAAATGGTATTTTTGCAAATACTGCTGGAAGGACGATAAACAGTAGTCCTGGTCCTTCAGTCGGTTTAACTCCCAACGCAAAAATCGCTGGGAAAATTGCTAATCCTGCAAGTACTGTAACAAAAACCGTTAAACTTACAATAGATGTTGCTGATTTCGCTAAATGTTCCTCTTTCTTTAAATACGAACTATACGTTACCATTACCGAGGCACCTACAGTTAGCGAGAAGAAAGATTGTCCCATCGCATATAAAATCGTATCTGCTGTAAGCTTTGAAAAATCTGGCTTTAAGAAGAACTCTACTCCAGCAAAAGCACCATCGAGTGTTAGCGCACGAACAATAATCGCAATAAATAAAATAAATAATAGCGGCATCATGTACTTACTTGCCTTTTCTATACCTTTCTCTACACCTTTACTTACAACAAAAATCGTACAAAGCATAAAGATAAATTGTGCTCCAATCGCGCTTAATGGATTTGAAATCGTTTCACCGAACAATTGTCCATAATCAGCTGCTCCATTCCAGAAACTTCCTGTCACACTATAATATAAATAAAGTAAAATCCATCCACCTACAACACTATAAAAAGATAGTACACTAAAACAAGTAACAACTCCCATACGACCAATCCAAGGATATAATTTGCTATTTGGCACTAGTACTTTATAAGCTGTAACCGCCTCTTTTTGCGTGCTACGTCCAATAACAAACTCCGCTATTAGAAGAGGCATACCTATAAATAAAGTTAATAGTAAAAATACAAGGAAGAATGCGCCTCCCCCGCCATTACCTGCAACATATGGAAATTTCCATATCGCACCAAGACCTACTGCGGCTCCGGCTGCTGCGAGTACAAAGCCTATTTTCGACGTCCATTGCTGTGTTTCTTTCATCATAAATTCTCCTTTTCTGAATATTTAAACTTTTGTTAATTATACACTTTCATTTCATACTCGCACACCTCCTTTAGAAAATAAAAAAGTCCCCTACACGCAAATATGCATGTAGAGGACGATATATGTAATGTAAATACCGTGGTACCACCTCAATTGGATTGATAAATCCCACTTGTTCAAGTACAGGAATAATTCCGATACTCTATCCTTTTAACGGCGGAACCCGGGTTGCCTACTACAATGTTCAACATACCTCTCGCAAGCCCATTCTGTATATTTTATCGTACCGGGCTCCCACCTAACCCCAGCTCTCTGAACGCATCAAATATACGTACTCTTCTTGCTCATCGATTTTATCTATTGAAGTTACTTGTGATTATAAATTATATTTTTATATTTGTAAAGCTCACTTTATCTTTTATTATTTTAAAACCTTTTCCTCTAATTCTCGTAAAAAACTTTCTCTTTTCCCCTCGTTTTGCACATATACTGATTTCAACACTTCTTGGAGCAATATATTTCGCTCTCTCTTTTCTAACTGTAAATCTTTTAACTTCACCCTTACTTCATATAAAAAAACTAAATACGATTCATATGTCTCATCATATTTATTTGCAATCTCATCTCGAATTTTTTTTGCGAGCTTAGGGCTCGCTCCCCCAGTAGAAACTGCTATATTAAGTAAACCACGATGAATCGCTGCCGGAAAATGAACATTACCACTTTCCGGATTTGTAATAACATTTACTAATTGATTCTCGGCGGCATCTTCAGCAACTTGTTCATTTAATATTGAATCACTACTCGCTGCAACAACTAAAAAAGCACTTTTAATATCACTTTTCTCATATTCTCTTTGATACCAACGAATTTTCTTTTCTTCCACAAGTTTTACTAAATTCGCATCTAATTCTGGACTTATCACAACTATATCCGCACCCTGTTTGAGTAAAGGAATAATTTTAAATCCTGCAACTTTTCCCCCACCAATAACAACAACGCGTTTCTCATTAACTCGCACTGTAAGTGGATACATACTGATCTCCTTTCAATAACTCCGTCGTTTTCTGAATTAACATATCTTGAAACGCTTCATTCTTCCCTAAATATGGACTGATTTTTATCTCTCCCAATTCATATTGGCGCACTTCTTTCTCAATATGTTTCATAAGTAAACCTGTAAATAACAAGTAAGGCAGTACAACGATGTTCTTTTCTTTTTGTTCTACAACTTCCTTTAATTTCTCCTCAAATTTTGGCTCTGCAGCCGCTAAATAACAAACTTCTACTTTTTTAACCTTCTCTTTTGTTTGAAATAAAGAAGCAATCCAGTTTATATCTCTTAATACTTCAGGATCACTGCTCCCTCTTGCAACAAGAAGTAACGTCACTTCATTTTTATCTTCCTGTTCGATGCCACTTCCGCTATACACCGATTTAACAAGTGTTTCTGATACACCAAACGGATTACCATAGGTCACTTTAACATCCGAAAATTGATTGGTTAATTTTTCTAATTCAAAAGGGATATCTTTTTTTACATGCCCTGCCGCTAATAAAAAAACAGGGATAGCAATAATCTCAGTGGCCCCACGCTTCACACATGTACGAAAACCATCTTCAATAGAAGGATTCGCTAACTCTAAAAAACAAACTTCTTGAATAGTCGCTTCTATACGGCTCATACACGATGTAATAAATTGAATCGCCTCTTCTTTCGCTGTCTTCAAACGACTTCCATGACATATATATAAGACGGCTTTCATTTTACAACACTCCACTTACTTGATAAGCATTTTCTGTCTGCTTCTCAAACCAATGAATTTTTTCTCTAAAACGGACAACCTCTCCAATTACAATCATACTCGGATTTTGAATTTGCTCTTTTTTCGCAACATCTACAATTGTCCCTAACGTTCCAACAACTGTGCGTTGCATAGACGTCGTCCCCTGCTCAATAATAGCAGCTGGCGTACTTTTATCTTTTCCATGCTTCATAAGTTGCTCACATATGTAGGGCAAATTACTAACCCCCATATATACCGCTAAAGTCTCTACACCTTTCGCTAAACTCTCCCATTTCACTTCTTCTTCAGCACCTTCTTTCCTATGCCCAGTCACAATAGCAAAACTTGCACTTGCATCACGGTGCGTCACTGGAATGCCCGCATAAGCAGGAGCAGCTATTCCAGCTGAAATACCAGGAATGATTTCAAATGGTACACCTTGCTTTGCTAATGCTTCAGCTTCTTCTCCCCCTCTACCAAACACAAATGGATCGCCGCCCTTAAGCCTCGTTACAACTTTTCCTTTTTTCGCATACTTAATAAGAAACGTGTTAATTGTCTCTTGCTTCATCGTGTGATAATTCGGGAGTTTTCCGCAATAAATTAAATCCGCGTCAGGCTTTGCGTGTGAAAGCAGCTCTTTATTCACAAGTCGGTCGTATAAAATAACATCTGCCTTCTCAATACATTTCAACCCTTTAACAGTAATTAAATCTGGATCGCCAGGACCCGCTCCAACAATATAAACCTTTCCCATCATCTCTCCTCATTTCTTCTATTAAAATGAAACTTCCATTCGTATATAAGAATGGAAGTTTTTATTTTTTCGTATTACTGATCTCTACTCATGGATAACAAATGCCGCACCTTTTCGAATCTTCTTTTTTTCAAACAAAGAAATCTCTTTTACCTCTGGCAACGGTAAAAAATGCTTTTCAAGCTCAATCTCCGCAAGCTTAAATGCCTGTTCTTCACTTTGAGCAACAACAACAATCGGAACAATACTATTTACTAACACAGCTTCAAATCGATATAAATCCATATCGTCCCTCCTAAGACGCTATGACTTCTTCTAACACGTTATTTAACGCTATTTGTAATGTATCTACACCAACACGACCTACAAAATCATAAAATGTCTCGGCTGGTAATTTATTCTCTTTGAAATAACTTATAAATGATGCAAGTACATCAGGTAGATCCTCGCCATCTATTTTTCCTTTTAACTTTTGATTGTAGGCACCGCCATCTAATAATGTTCCACCTACGTATATTTCAAACGCTTCAACAATGCCTTTTTCCTTCGTTTTCATTTTCACACCTTGTAACCCAATGTCAGCAATTTGACGTTGACCACATGAATTCGGGCAGCCTACCATATGAATTCGAACTGGAACATCGAGTGCAATTTGTGTATCTAAGTATTCTGCAATTTTCCGTAATCTTTCTTTCGTTTCTACTAGTGCAAGATTACAATATTCAATACCGGTACATGAAACCGCATGACCAATAAATGATTTCGGGCTAGCAGATATCGCTTCAAACAGCGGTTCACTAAGTAATCCTTTTACATTTTCCGGAGGAACGTTCGGAATAATGAAGTTTTGCGAGTTACATGTACGAATTTGTCCATTTCCATATTGCTTTGCGATTCTTGCAATCTCAAACATTTCTTCTGCATGTAAACGACCTACCGGTACATTAAAACCTACATATTTTAATCCCTCTTGTTTTTGGTCTTGAACACCATAAAAATAGCCTGCATTCCATCCTTTGAGTGCACTTTCCCCTTTACTTTGTAAAGGCCCTGTATACTCTATTAGTTTCTCTTTAAATTTCTCTGCTCCCCAGTCCGCAACAAGAAATTTCAACCGAGCTAAATGACGTTTTTCACGATATCCAAAATCACGGAATATAGTAGCAATCGCAATCGCCACCGCCTTCACTTCTTCTGGTAAAACGAATACATCTAATTCATCAGCTAAATACGGACGGGCTGATAATCCTCCACCTACTTTTATATGAAAACCAACTTTTTTCTCACCATCTATTTCTTTCGTAGCAGGTGTAAATGCAACACAGTTAATCTCTGCGTTTGCTGAGTTATAAATATTAGAACTAATAGACATTTTAAATTTACGTGGTAAATTAGAAAACTCTTCATTATGCTGGAAGTAATCGTATACTTCTTTTACAATATGCGTTGTATCAAATAATTCATTTGCATCAATGCCAGCAAGCGGATTACCTGTAATATTCCGCGTTATATCACCACACGCTCCAGCTGAAGACAATCCAACTCTTGCTAATCTTTTAAAAATATCTGGAATTTGCTGAATTTCTAACCAGTGAAACTGAATCGCCTGTCTCGTCGTAATATCTATTACATCACGTCCATAATCTTCAGCGATAGAAGCAAGTACTTCTGCCTGTGCATTTGTAATAATCCCTGACGGAATATTTACCCGCATCATAAAATAACCAGCTTCTTTTGGACGTTGTAAATACAATCCTGCCCATTTAAAGGCATCCCACTCTTCTTTCGGAATAGATTCGAAACCATTTTCCGCATAGTAAGGAATATCATTAAAAATTTCTAAGCCATCTTTTTCTAATTTATTTTTCTCGGTCTGATTTAATTTTTCATTGTTAGCCCATACTTTTTCATAACTCATTGTTTATCCCCCTATATAAAACTACGCTCTTGTAAGTACTTCACGATTTGTTCTGCACATTCTTCAATAGAATATTTGTGCGTTTCTACAATTAATTCCGCTTGCTCTGGCTCTTCATAAGGCGAATCAATACCTGTGAAATCCTTAATGTCACCTTTCCTTGCCTTTTTATAAAGTCCTTTCGGATCACGTTTCTCACACTCTTCAATCGGACACTTCACAAAAATTTCAATAAATTCATCTGCCGCTAATAAATCTCGTACTTGTTTGCGGTCTACTCGAAATGGTGAAATAAATGCTGTAAGGACAACTGCTCCTTGATCTACAAATAACTTTGCCACTTCGCCAATACGTCTTATATTTTCCATGCGATCACTTTCAGAAAATCCTAAGTCTTTATTTAAACCGTGGCGAATGTTATCCCCATCCAGCACATAATTTCCAATATTCTTTTCAAACAGTTTACGAGCGACCGCATTCGCTACTGTAGATTTACCCGAAGCTGATAAACCAGTAAACCAAATTACAAAACTATGATGTCCATTCTTCACTCTTCTCTCATCTTTTGAAACCGAAGCTGTATGCCAAGTAATATTCGTATCCATCTCGTTCTCTCCCTATTCTGTTACTACTTCTTTTTTCAAGCCTTTAATTAGCACTTCCACTACTTCTTTACGACTAAATGTACTTGGCGGAATCTCACCGTTTCTTAATAATTCTCTTACTTTCGTACCCGATAAAATAACATGATCTTCTTTTCCGTGCGGACATGTTTTCGTTGAAGCCATCGCTTCACATTTCGTGCAGTAAAAACTATGTTCAAAGAATAGTGGTGTAATTCCTAACTCTTCCACTGTAAAGTTCGTAAAAATTTCTTGCGCTTCGTATGTTCCGTAATAATCTCCTACTCCAGCATGATCACGCCCTACTATAAAGTGGGTACATCCAAAATTCTTTCTTACTAACGCATGAAATATCGCTTCCCTTGGTCCTGCGTAACGCATGGCAGCAGGAAATACACTTAAAAAGACACGATTTTTCGGATAATAGTTTTGAAGGAGTACTTCATAGCTTTCCATTCTTACATCAGCAGGAATATCATCCGATTTCGTTTCTCCAACGAGCGGATTTAAAAAGAGACCATCTACAATTTCAAGAGCAGACTTTTGGATATACTCATGGGCACGATGTACCGGGTTTCTCGTTTGAAACCCGACCACTGTTTTCCACCCACGTTTTTTAAATTCTTCCCTCGTTTCAATTGGGTCTAAATGATAAGAAGGAAATTGATTATTTTCAAAGCGTTTTGTTAGAATAATAGTTCCTCCAACGTAAACGTTTGGTCGTTCATATAATTTTTCCACTCCTGGATGAGCCTCATCCGTTGTTTTATATACAAGTAACGCTTCTTTTTCTTTATCTGGTACAAAAATATCTTCTATTTGAATGACACCATATATATTTCCATTGTTGACAAGCTTTACTTCCTCTCCAACTTTCAGGCTTTCTGCGACTTTTTCTGTTACAGGTAATGTAATTGGTATACTCCACACACTACCATTTGCTAAACGAAGCGTTTCTACAACTGAATCATAATCTTCCTTCCCTAAAAAACCAGTAAGGGGGCTATATCCACCTGTCGCCAATAGTTCTAAATCACTTAACGCAATATTGTCTAACTTAATTTCTTTTTCAATTTGTGATACGTCATATGCCTCATCTATACGGTTTACTAATTCGTTTACTATGCTCATTTTTCTATATCCTCTCTTAGCTTTATTTCAAGATTCATCTTATTGGTAATGAAGACCACATTCAGTTTTCACTTTTCCAGCCCATCTACCATCTCTTGAATCGCCACCATCCCCAACAGGTAACGTACATTTCTCACACCCAATACTTGGATAACCAATATCATGCAACGGGTTATACGGCAAGCTATGTTTGTATACATATCGCCAAACTTCTTTCCACGTCCAATGAATGAGTGGACAAACTTTAATAGATTGAAAACGATGATCTTGATTTATAAACTTTGTATGCTTACGTGTTTCTGATTGTTCCCTTCTTAAGCCTGATATCCATGCTTTTTCCACGACTAATGATTTTTCTAAAGGTAAAATTTTTCTAATCTTACAACAAAGATTCGGATTGCTCTCCCACAGTTTTTCACCATGCAACTTCGCCTGTTCATCAAGTGTAAGTTCTGGCTGTTTTTCTATAATATTCAATGAAGGAAATCTTTCCCGCACTTTCCGAATTAATTCATACGTTTCTTGAAAATGAACATTTGTATCCAAAAATACGACTTTAGCATATGGATTTACTTGGTTTATAAGGTGCAGCAATACCATACCTTCCACCCCAAAGCTACATGCGTAGACAATTTCATCTTTATACTCTCCATAAGCCCACTTTAATACTGATAGCGCGCCTTTTGTTTCGTCTTCTTCCGAGAATGAAACAACATTTTCTTCCCACGTTTCATACGTCAACATGTTTTTTCCCCCTGTAAAAGCAAAAAGACGGTTTTAACCTAATGAAAATAGGTTAAAACCGCCTCTAGTTTTTCTAGTCAGCGCTTTTCACTTTAAACGTACTTTTTCACTTTTCTCTAACTGAATTACTTTTCCATCTTGCACAACAATTGTAATTGAACCATATTTCATATCAGCAAGCATCGCTTCAATCTTCTCGGATACTTCATCAAAATGTTCCCGTACACTCACGCGAACAGCCCCCCCTTTTTATTCATAAAAAAAATCTTTCCCATTTCGAAAAGACTGTTCGGTAATATATTTTACCTTATCTTTCAAAATGGATCCCATTTTGCTGGATTTAGCACCTTGCTTTCTATAAGCAGGTTGCCGAGCTTCTTCGGGCCAGTTCCCTCCGCTTCTCTTGATAAGCTTTGTATTTGTATTTTATCACAATTCTGATTTTTTTCAATCCTAGTTTTCCGATATATTTTAATTATTTTATTTTATAAAAAAGGAATTGCCCATACGAACAACTCCTTTTCCTATTTAGACAAGTTCTTTAATACGTATGCGATCGTTCCCAATAATATTTTCATATGTTTCGCGTTCCACAACTACTTGCGATGTTCCGCCTTTTGCAAAGACAACGGCTGGTCTTCGAATCCGATTGTAATTATTCGCCATCGAGTACCCGTATGCTCCTGTACAGGAAACTGCTAGTAAATCAGAAGCAACGACTTTC
The DNA here is from genome assembly GCF_053557995.1 of Bacillus sp. XB1. Classification (NCBI taxonomy): domain Bacteria; kingdom Bacillati; phylum Bacillota; class Bacilli; order Caryophanales; family Bacillaceae; genus Bacillus; species Bacillus sp. XB1. The sequence goes on from NZ_JBNRIL010000001.1 coordinate 2,240,431, forward strand.
GGTAAATGAATATCCCAAATCAACATGTCTCCACTCTCACAGCATTTCCCGGCAATCGAAACGAGTTCCTCATTCTCATCATTCCCTCGATTCGCTAACATCGCTTCATAACGCGCGCTATATAAAGCTGGTCTTAAATTATCTGTCATTCCACCATCGACTGATACATATTTCCGAATACCAGGAATATCTTTCACAGATCCAACTGTATAAAGTGTTGTCCCAGCATCACCTACAATGCTACGGCCTGGTTCAACCCATATTTCTGGCAATGGATATTCACATACAGTAAATTGTTCTCTCACTGCACTTGTTACAGCTCGCACATATGTCTCAAGAGTTAATGGTGTATCTGACTCTGTGTAACGTATTCCAAATCCTCCGCCTACATTTAACACTTTTACTACATAGTTTGTTTGCTCTCTCACTTCTACTAAAAATTGGCGAAGAACTTCAATCGCTCGAACAAAACCAGCTGTTTCAAATATTTGCGATCCAATATGTGAATGGATCCCTAGCACATTATAATTTGATTTTTGTAAAGCAAATCCAATTGCCTGCATTGCTTGACCGTTTGAAACGCCAAATCCAAATTTCGAATCATCTTGACCTGTCGTAATATATTCATGTGTGTGCGCCTCTACTCCAGGCGTTACACGAATTAATATGTTCACAAATTTCCCATGTTGCATCGCTAAATCGTGTAAAACTTCTAATTCAAAGAAGTTATCTACGACAAAACAACCGATATTCGCCTGAAGAGCCATCACTATTTCTTCTTCTGTTTTATTATTTCCATGAAAATGAATACGTGATGCCGGAAATCCTGCTTGGAGCGCAGTATATAATTCTCCCCCAGAGACAACGTCTAATGACATATTCTCTTCACGAGCTACTCGGCACATCTCCATGCACAAGAACGCCTTGCTTGCATATGCTACTTGATAAGAGAAACCACTTTCTTTAAAAGCACGATGAAATGCTCGGCATTTTCCTCGAATAGACTCTTCATCGTATACATAAAGTGGTGTTCCGTATTGCTTTGCTAGCTGCGTCGTATCGCACCCTCCAATTTCTAAGTGTCCTTGCCCATTAATTCGGCTTGTGCCGTGTAAATACATTTAAATTCCTCCCTTATTTCCTCTAAAACTCATAACCCCAATCTTCTATTCATTGCAGCACGCTTTTAGATAGACAAAAAACGCGCGGAACAATGTTCACACGCGTTTCTTATTAGGAAAAATATATATTGAAAAAATAAACGAGTTGTTATCTCCTCAAAATAAGAAACCGCATCAACATCTCCAAATAGCTCTCCATAAAATAAATCTTATGACAGTACTACATTTATTCAATGCAGTCCCAATATATGAATAAGATGGTTATTCTTATATTTCGGCAATAGTCCCTTTCAACCTATGATCACAGATTCCATTAAATCTCCCATAGCTTACTCTTTCCTATCGCGGCCTCTACCTTTGAGAGTAGATGAGGTAAGTCTATTTAATTTTCAAACATCTAATTGTTGCTATTAACAATACCAAAGGACCATTTTATTTGTCAAACAATTTTTTATATTGTTTTTTTGCAGTTTAATTTCGTATCGTCTGGTAAGCGCTTTACTAATACCTTTGTTACTTCCCATTCGCCTTCTTCGTTATTAAATGTAATCGTTACCTTCTCAAATGGTGGAGCAATTTTCCCAGCAACACGTTCATACTTTGTCACTTCAATACTTGCTTGAAATAAATATGTACCGCTATACACTTTTTTTAAACTAATAATTTTAGGACATTGATAAGGTTTCAAACTTCCATATTGTTTTTCAATTGCTTTATTTATTTTTGGAAATAAAACAGAATAAAGTGCATCTTCCATAAGAGGTGCATCATATTGGGCTACCGACACACTCGGTGAAGTAAAAAGTATAACACTACTGCATGCTATAAAATATAATAATTTTCGCATTATAACCTCCGTATTATCACGCGATTCTTTCTGCGTACAATAATTATCATACATAGAAATTCTGTTTTATTGTCTCCCACCACTCTTTTTCTACTCGATTATTATAAAAAAGCCCACAACCTTCTTTTATTTTCGTATAATGATACTCATAGTATAATAATCATAATAACAAAGGACTGTTCGTATATATAAAATGAGTCGTTAAGCAAACTGACTCTCAAGAACTGTCATGCTTTTTAGGAGAGGAGTATATTATGCTACAACATCTGTTTCCAAAACTGCGATTTGCACTCGTTGCAGTCGTTTTACTATGGATTAAAACATATATTGTGTACAAGCTAGCATTTGATATTAAAATTGATAATTTCTTTGAAGAATTCATGCTTTTTATCAATCCACTAGCTGCGTTACTTTTATTTTTCGGCTTAGCTTTACTTGCATCTAAGCACCGAAACCGAATTATAATTGGAATCAGTTTTATACTGTCATTTATTTTATTTGGAAACGCAATGTTTTATGGGTTCTATAACGATTTCGTTACTTTCCCGGTTTTATTCCAAACAAACAATATGGCTGATTTAGGGACAAGTATAAAAGAACTCTTTACGTACAAAACATTACTTTTATTTGCAGATGCAATTATTTTAATGTTTATTTCGCGTAAATTCCCATCATTTGGCGACAAAACACCACTTTCCCGCTCAGAGAAGCGAACTTTCTTTAGCGGTGTAACAGCTTTATTAGCACTACAAATTGTTGTATCAGTTATTTATAAACCACAAATGTTCTCACGCTCATTTGACCGTCAAACTGTCGTGAAGAATTTAGGTTTATACACATATCATCTATTTGATATTACGCTTCAATCCAAGTCCTCAGCTGAGCGTGTATTTGCAAGTGGGGATGGGTTTTCTGAAATTAAAAACTATACAGACTCAAAAGACAAACAAGTTGATAAAAACTTATTTGGAGCTGCAAAAGGTAAAAATGTAATTTTAATTTCAATGGAATCTACACAAAGCTTTGTTATTAATAAAAAAATAAATGGAAAAGAAATTACACCATTTTTAAATGAATTTATTAAGGATAGTTTCTATTTCGATAACTTCTATCATCAAACTGGACAAGGTAAAACTTCTGATGCTGAATTTATCGTTGAAAACTCACTTTATCCGCTAGATCGTGGTTCTGTATTCTTTACTCATGCAACAAATGAATACACAGCGACACCAGAACAATTAAAGAAATACGGATATTCTTCTGCCGTCTTCCATTCAAATGATAAAACGTTTTGGAATCGGGATGTAATGTATCCTGCGCTTGGATATGATCGTTACTTTAATTTAAATGATTACGCAGGAACGGAGCAAATGTCTGTCGGTTGGGGATTAAAAGATAAAGAGTTCTTTGAACAATCTATTCCAAAGTTAAAATCTTTACCGCAACCGTTCTATACAAAATTTATTACATTAACAAATCATTTTCCATTTCTTCTAAATCCGGAAGATCAATATGTTGATGAATTCAACTCGGAAAGTGGTGTTGTAAACCGCTACTTCCCAACTGTTCGTTACACAGATGAAGCTCTTAAATTATTTATTAAACAATTAAAAGAAGAAGGATTATATGATAATTCCGTTATTGTCATCTATGGTGATCATTACGGTATTTCCGAAAACCATAACGCAGCTATGGCACAGTTCCTAGGAAAAGATACTATTACACCATTCGATTCTATGCAATTACAACGAGTCCCTCTTATTATTCATGTGCCTGGCCAAGAAGGAAAAGTTGTTTCTAAAGTATCCGGTCAAATTGATATTAAGCCAACGCTCCTTCATTTACTTGGTATTAAAACAAATAAATCCGTTGAATTTGGAACTGACTTATTTATTAAAGAGAAAGACCCGCTTATGGTAATGCGTGATGGTAGCTTTGTTTCTGAAGAGTATGTTTATACAAAAAATATGTGCTACAAAAGAAGTACGGGTGAAGAAGCTGACATGACGCTATGTCAGCCGTATATTGAAAAAGCAAAAACAGAATTAAAACTCTCCGATAAATTAATTTATGGAGATTTATTACGCTTCGATCCTAATAATCGATATAAAACTGGAACGATGACAACGAAATTTGAATAGTAAAGGAAGCAACTTTATACAAGTTGCTTCCTCTTTTTATTTTCACTTAATTTTCAAACCATCCTTCTATGAAATCTTTCACAAATTGGTAATTTCTTTCGTATGAGGAATAAATTTATGGTATGATAAAATAAGTAAACTTTCATACACTAATTAAGAATTTATTACAGAAAGCAAGGGATCAGATTTTGTATAGAGCAGCTATTCCAAACTTATTTACGCTCGGAAATTTATATAGCGGATTTTTATCAATCGGCTATGCATCTTTAGGATATTATAAATCAGCTGCTATTTTAGTACTTATCGGGATGATGTTAGATAGTCTTGATGGTCGTGTTGCTCGTTTATTACGTGTTGATTCACAAATGGGAAAAGAGCTCGACTCGCTTGCAGATGTCGTAACATTTGGTGCAGCACCAGCTGTTTTAATGTATTACACATCTTTCTCAAACTACGGAATCATCGGATTATACATAGCGGGATTATTCCCTCTTTTCGGAGCATATCGTTTAGCACGATTTAATGTAACACCATCTTCTACTTCAATGAAATATTTCACTGGAGTACCGATTACAGCAGCGGGAGGGCTTGTTGCTTTCTTAACATTATTTTCACATACCATTCCAAAAATCGTTCTTATTACCGTATTTGTAACGTTCGCATTTTTAATGGTGAGCCGCATTCGTATCCCAAGTTTAAAAGATGTACCAATTCCACGATATAGCATCATTATTACACTATTTTTAGTTGGAATCATTATTACAATGTATCAAACAGGATTTGGAAATTTTTCTGTTTTCTTATTTATTGCCATTCCACTATATATTTTGTACATGTTATCTCAATTCATTAGACAAAGACCGTCTAAAAAAGCGAATAAAGAAAAATAAGAAAACCTTCCGAGTCCGGAAGGTTTCTTTTTATTTTGTAACTAATACCTTTTGATTTACAGGTGTTACTGGCTCTTCGCCGTTTAATACAGCTAAAATATTTCTGACAGCCATTTCAGCCATCGCATCACGAGTTTCAAATGTTGCATTCCCTACGTGTGGAGCAAGTACTACATTCTTTAATTCTTTTAACTCTTCTGTAATTTTCGGTTCAAATTCAAACACGTCAAGAGCTGCTCCTTCAATTTCATTCGTTTTTAATGCATGAGCAAGTGCTGCTTCATTCATAATTGGTCCACGTGAAGCATTTACAATATACGCTGTTTTCTTCATCATTTTAAACTGCTCTTCATCAATCATATGATGTAAATTTGGATTATAAGCACAGTTAATTGTAATAAAGTCTGCTGTTTGTAATAATTCTTCCAACATCACATACGTTGCCCCCAGCTCACTTTCAGCTTCAAGCTTACGATTTGGCCCTGTATATAAAACATCCATTCCAAATGCTTTCGCACGTTTTGCAACAGCCTTCCCGATTTCTCCAAGACCTATAATTCCGATTGTCTTACCATGAACTTCTCGTCCTAAGAAAAATAACGGTGCCCATCCGTTAAATCCAGTCGTACGACATAACGTATCCCCTTCAGGAATTCTACGCGCCGCTGCTAAAAGAAGTGCAAATGTTAATTCTGCAGTCGCTTCCGTTGATACTTTCGGTGTATTCGTAACTGCAATTCCTTTTTCGCCCGCATACTTGTAATCAATATTGTCGTAACCAGCACCATAGTTTGCAACAATCTTTAAATGAGGCGCTGCATCAATAACTTCTTTTGGCACCTTTGTCGAAAGTAAACTTAACAATGCATCTTTATCTTTTACACGCTCTGTTAATTCATCTATAGAAATTAACTCCTCTTTATCGTACATTTCTACATCATGATCTTTTAATAGTTCTAATCCAATTTCCGGAATTTTTCCCGCTACTAATATTTTTGCCACTACTAACACCTCTTCTATAGAAAATAAGATATCTCTTATATTTCATTGTAAGAAATCCACATATAAAAACCAAGGAATTTGATTATAGTTTTAAAAATCGACACTTTTCCATGAAAAAAGAGGAGATGCAACTCTCCCCTTTTCTTACGCTTTTTCCTGCGATTCTTTTCCAAGCTTCACATCAATCGTTCCTTCTGCAACCGTATCGCTAATTTGCTCCTCAATAACCGATTGAGATTCAGCATTCGTTTCAGAAGTATAAGCTTGTTGCTGTGCACCTTGTACATTTTGTTTATTTTGTTGTTTCGCCATTTCTTACCCTCCTTTTCATTCTTTCTTATTTTGAACAAAAAGGACGGTTTTCATCAAAAAATTGCGTTTCATTTTGAATTTGTTACTTCTTCTTCAAGCGACCTCATTACTCTTGCTCGCTTCGTAAATGTTGCAACCTGAGTAACACCGTGAGCTAGTAATGTTTGTACATTTTCTTGTACATAATTCCCTAAATCATTTGGATAATGGGCATCCGAAGAAATCGTAATTGGAACACCATACTTAGCTAATACTTGTAAATATAGTGGACTTGGGCACATTTCACGAACAGGATAACGATAGTATAATCCTGCATTTATTTCTGTTGCCGTATTCGTTTCTACTAACGCACAGGCAATTTCCTCATAATAAGAAAGCTGTTCATTCTCATCCAATCGATAATTAAATACCTTTATATTATCAAGATGAGCGATAATATCAAATAACTCGGTACGAATCGCACTCTCAACTGTTTTAAAAAACATATCATATAATGCGCGTAGGTCATGCTTCTCAAAATATTCTTTCGTATCTGGATTATCAAATCCCCAGCCATTTAAAAAATGAACGGAACCAATTATATAATCAAAGTCTCCTAGCGCTAATAATTCTTTTAACTCTCCTTCACAACCAATAAAATAATCCGCTTCAATTCCAAGTTTAAGTGTGACACCTCTTTTACTCCATCGTTCTTTCGCCTCTTCAATGACCTTTGTAAAATCATACAGTGAAACTACCCTTACTTGATCTAACCATTCCTTCTGTATACGACCGAGCTTAGAATCACTAATATCTACATATTTTTCATAATATCCTTTCGCTTCATGAAAACGATATAAATGATCAACAATCCCAACTTCTGTTATACCTTTTCGCACAGCTTCTTCTAAATAGAGGTCCATCCATTCTGTTGTAAATGGCCCTTCCTTCACACGCTTTTGCAAACGCTCTTGTGTTTTCATAAGCCAATCAATAGAATGCCTTTCTTGAAGCGGTTCATAACGTTCCAGCGCTTCATTTATTTTAGCAAGCCATCCTATTGAATACGGTCCTTCTTCTAAGTGAAGATGATAATCTACTTTCATATACATTCCCCCTTATAATGTATCTATTTCCCTTCTATCCCCAACTCTCGAAAGCTTTCCATTTCGTTCTTTCACCTCCCGCATGACATCTTCCAATGTAATATTTTTTTCAGCTAATAAAACGAAACAGTGATAAAATACATCAACCATTTCTTTCACTACTTCTTCTTTATCATTATTTTTACATGCGATAATTACTTCAGCACACTCTTCACCAATTTTCTTTAAAATTTTATCTTCTCCTTTTGAAAATAAATAATTTGTATACGATTCAGGAAGTGGGCTTTCCTTTCGTTCTTCAATTGTTTTATACAGCAACTTAAAGGCATTTTCCATATGTATCCCCCTATATAATTTGATAGTGAAAACATGTCTTCTCTCCCGTATGACAAGCAGATCCTACTTGTTTCACATTCACAACAATTGAATCTTGATCACAATCTAAATATAAAGATTGCACATATTGAAGATTCCCTGATGTTTCCCCCTTATTCCATAACGACTGCCTAGAACGAGAATAAAACCATGTTCTTTTCGTCTCTAACGTTTTTTCATATGCTTCTTCATTCATATAAGCTAGCATTAAAACTTCTTTCGTACCTTCTTCGATGACAATTGCTGGTATTAATCCTTTTGAAAAATTAGGTTTCATAACCGCACCTCAACATTTGCATCTCTTAATTTTCGCTTTACACTCTGCACTGTCGCCTCACCATAATGAAAGATGGATGCCGCTAACGCTGCATCAACTGTTGTCTTTTGAAAAACTTCTATAATGTGATCCGTATGACCACAGCCCCCTGATGCGATGACTGGAATGGAAACACTTTTTGAAATTTCTTCTGTTAAACGAAGGTCATATCCGCTTTTCGTTCCATCTGCATCCATACTCGTTAACAAAATTTCACCTGCCCCAAGTTTAACAACACGCTTCGCCCATTCTATGGCATCCATTCCTGTGTCAACTCTTCCGCCGTTGACGTATACGTTCCATTTACCTTCTGCTACTTTTCTAGCATCAATTGCCACGACAATACATTGTGATCCAAAGTGTTCTGTCCCTTCTTCTATAAGCTTCGGGTTTCGCACTGCCGCTGAGTTTATTGAAACTTTGTCTGCTCCAGCTCTTAGTAAATTGTACATATCTTTCACACTTGAAATCCCCCCGCCAACCGTAAGAGGAATAAATACTTTAGCTGCTGTTTTTTCTACAACATCTATAATCGTTTTTCTTCCTTCATGAGTCGCTGTAATATCTAAAAATACGATTTCATCTGCCCCTGCCTCGTTATATGCTTCAGCTATTTCAACCGGATCACCGACATCTTGTAATCCTATAAAATTTACACCCTTTACGACTCGCCCTTCTTTCACATCTAGACATGGAATGATTCGTTTCGCTAACATAACTTCGTTACCTGTAACACTTCTTCTAAATCAATCGTTTTCTCGTAAAGCGCCTTTCCAATTATGACACCATATATATTCATATCATTTAACTTTTTCACATCTTGAATAGATGCCACTCCTCCAGAGGCGATGAGACGAATGCCCACACTTTTTTGAAGTATCGCTAATTGTTCAAAATTTGGACCTGCAAGCGTCCCGTCTTTCGAAATGTCTGTAAACACAATCGTTTGAACACCTAAACTTTCCATTTGTTTCGCTAAACTAACGTAAGAAATTTCAGACAGATCAAGCCAACCTCTCGTTGCTACGAAACCATTTTTCGCATCAATTCCAACAATGATTTTCTCTTTATATAGACGAACTGCTTCCTCTAAAAATGACTTATCATAAAGAGCTGCTGTTCCTAAAATCACTTTTTCTACACCTGCTGACAATAACTTCTCCACCGTTACAAGTGAACGAATTCCTCCTCCCACTTGTACAGGAATACGTACCGCCTTGCAGATTTTTTCAATGACGGGCAAATTTAACGACTCGCCAGCAATTGCACCGTCTAAATCAACAATGTGTAGTATTTCCGCTCCAAGCTTTTCAAATATGATCGCCTGCGCTACCGGATCTTCATTCATCACCGTTTCTTTACTAAACTCTCCTTGATAAAGTCTAACGCATCGCCCTTCTTTTAAATCGATAGCTGGGAAGATTTCCATGCTTCTACCACTCCTTGAAAATTTTTTAATATTTGCATGCCAATTTCGCCACTTTTTTCTGGATGAAACTGTGCACCAAATACATTTCCTTTCGCGACAAACCCTGGTATTTGCATTCCATAATCACTTACTCCGCATACAATTTCATCTGGACAATCCGCGTAATATGAGTGAACATAATACACGAAAGAACCATCCACTAATCCATTCCAAAGCGGAAATTCTCTTTCCTTCCTTAATTCATTCCATCCCATATGAGGAATTTTATACGAAACTTTTAACTTCCGAATTTCACCTGGTAGTAAACCTAACCCGCTACAATCTTTTAGTTCCTCACTTCGTTCAAATAAAAGTTGCATGCCCAAACATATACCGAGGAGTGGTTTTCCTATGTCACAAACTTCTTTTAGTACACACACTAAATCTCTTTCTTTTAATACTTCCATCGCTTTCGGAAATGCACCTACTCCCGGTAGAATCACGCCATCGCTTCTCAATATCTCTTCTTTATCACTCGTTACAATGTACTCTCCGCCAGTATATTTTAATGCTTGCTCTACACTGCGAATATTCCCCATTCCATAATCTATAATGGCAATCAATTACAACATCCCTTTCGTTGAATTTACACCAGTAATGTTGGCATTTTTTTCGACCGCTTCTCTAAGCGCTCTACCAAAAGCTTTAAATAATGCTTCAATTTTGTGATGTGTATTACTTCCGTATAGAACGCGCGCATGTAATGTAATATTGGCAGCATGTGCAACTGCTCTAAAAAATTCTTCCGTCAATTCTGTATCAAAATCCCCGAGCTTCGGATTTGTTAATTCCCCTTGAAATACACAATATGAGCGTCCACTTATATCAATTGCAACAAATCCTAAAGATTCATCCATCGGTACATACGCGGAACCGTAACGATTAATTCCTTCTTTATTTTGCAATGCTTCTTTCAAGCAATTTCCGAGTACAATTCCAACATCTTCAACGGTGTGATGTGCATCGACAAATACATCACCTTCTGCCTCAACTTGCAATCCAAATCTTCCATGTCTAGCAAATAAAGTCAGCATATGATCGAAAAAACCAACCCCCGTTTGAATAGATACACTCGTACTTTCATCAAGCTGCAAACTTAATTTAATTTTTGTTTCTGTCGTCTCACGTGCTTGACTGGACTGACGCATTATTTTTCCTCCTCAAACCTTATTTGGATTGCTCTCGCATGTGCATGTAACCCTTCTTTATTTGCAAGCTCTACAATATGATGCTGTACATTTTTTAATGCTTCCTCTGTATAAGAAATAAAACTTGATTTTTTCACGAAATCATCGACTGATAACGGAGAAAAAAATCTTGCCGTTCCGCTCGTTGGTAATACATGATTCGGTCCCGCCAAATAATCCCCGAGCGGTTCAGGTGCATATGGCCCAAGGAAAATAGAGCCTGCATGTTTCACATAATCTAGAGCATTCATCGGTTCTTTTATATGTAACTCTAAATGTTCTGGAGCAATTTCATTTGATAACTTTAGTGCCTCCTCTAAAGAAGCAACGATAAAGATGGCTCCATTTCTATTTATTGATTCACGTGCAATTTCACTTCTTGGTAACGTTTCTAACTGTCTTTCTACCTCTTTTTCTACTTCTTTAGCTAGTTCCATATTCGTTGTAATACAAATCGCCGTTGCTCTCTCATCATGCTCTGCTTGCGATAATAAATCCGCTGCGATATATTTTGCATTACCTGTTTCATCCGCGACAACTACAATTTCTGATGGACCAGCAATCATATCGATATTTACTATCCCGTATACTTCTCGTTTCGCTAGAGCGACGTACAAATTTCCCGGTCCAACTATTTTATCCACTTTCGGAATCGATTCCGTCCCGTATGCTAAAGCAGCAATTGCTTGTGCGCCACCTATCGTATAAATTTCATCTACTCCCGCAAGATTTGCAGCAGCTACTATATGAGGATCAATTCCCCCTTTCCTCGGCGGTGTTACCATTACAATTTTTTTCACACCTGCAAGTTTCGCCGGCAATACATTCATTAATACTGAAGAAGGATATGAAGCTGTCCCACCTGGTACATATACACCTACATTTTCTAATGGCCGAATAAGCTGCCCTCTAATTATGCCTTTACTTTCACAATCGAAGATTGAATACTTCTTTTGTTTTTCGTGATACGAAACAATGTTTTTCTTCGCCTCTTTTAAAGCTTCTAAAAATGAATTCTCTACAAACATACTCGCTTGCTGTATTTCTTCTTCACTTACACGAAAATCTTTCATCTCTACACCATCAAACTTTTTTGTATAGAAAGATAAAGCCTCATCATTTCCTTCCCTTACATGTCTAATGATTTCTCTTACACTTCTTTGAACAGTTTCTTCTATTATATTAGCGTTTTCTCTTAGCACTTTTATTTTAGATAATGCCTCCTTAAAGTCTTCATAAATGATTTCCATTTTAAATCCTCCTATTTCCCTGATAAGATTTCTTGCTCCATCATATTTATAATGCTGAATATTTCGTCTTTTTTAGTTTTTAAGGCTGCCTTATTTACAATCATCCGAGCCGATATAAAGTACATTTCCTCAAATACAATGAGTCCATTCTCTTGTAATGTTTTTCCTGTTTCAACAATATCTACAATCGCATCTGCCAATCCAAGAAGAGGAGCGATTTCTACAGAACCTTCTATTTTAATAATTTCTACATCCTCTCCCTTATCATGAAAATAAGTAGAAGTAATATGTGGGTATTTCGTAGCGATTCTTTTCTTCCGGTAACTCTTCGGATTATACGTAGGAATAGAAGCAACACAAAACTTACAAATCCCCACTCCTAAATCCAGCATTTCATAAATATCTTTCTCGTTTTCCATTAAAATATCTTTTCCAACGATGCCAATATCAGCTACCCCATGTTCTACATAAGTAGCAACATCAACCGCTTTTACTAAAATAAATGAAATATTTGTATTTTTACTTTGAAATACAAGCTTCCGACCTTTATTTTTGAGCTCGGAACAATCAATTCCAATCTGCTCAAAAAGTGGAATGACATGTTTTTCTAATCTTCCTTTCGTTAACGCAATTTGAATGTTACGCATGAAGCCTCTCCTTCTTTCTGGACTACCCATTTCTCATTCCATACATATTCCACTAAATATTCATTCTTTGCCTCAACAACCGTTCCTATTTTATTTTTTCTTGCAAATTGAAAGGTATCGCTTAAATTAGAGAATAGAGATAACCAAGCATTCTTCCCATCCTTTCGAAGTAAATTTCGTAACCTTTCTGCTTCCGCTAATCTATTTAACTCATAATGAATCACAATATCAATTTGATTTCGTTCATATGGTTCTTGCTGCTCTTGCAGCGCCTTCACAATTTGATTTACTTGTACCGCGAGTCCAACAGCTGGCAGCATTTCTCCAAAATTGCCAATTAGCTCATCGTATCTTCCGCCACTAACGATTTCTTCTCCAATTTCATATATATATCCTTTGAAAATAACACCCGTATAGTAATCTAAGTGTTGAATCATGCCCAAATCAATTGATATGTAAGAACCATATCCTAACGTTTCAATTGTTTCATACATTTCTTTTATTCTTGCAATTGCCATTTTCATTTCATTACTTGAAGCAAGCTTTTCTGCTTCCTCAATAACTTCTAAATTTCCAAATAGCCTTGGCAATTTCTCAAGTAACCTTACTGTCTCATCGCATCGATTTAATTTCTTTTCTCCGATAAAATTTGAGAGGGCTGCATAATTTTTACTTTCTATATACGTTCTAAGTACCCTTTCTTCTTCATCATGGATGGAGAGTTTTTTTACAATACATTTATATAACTGTACTTGCCCAATCTCAATTGTAAAAGATTGCACCTTCAACTTTTGAAGTGCTTGAATGACACTTATTACACATTCAATTTCAGCTCTTACATTATCAATCCCGATAACTTCAATACCACTTTGTACGATTTCATTATATTTTCCAGAATGGGATTCATTCGCTCGAAATACATTCCCGCTATACGTCACTTTAAGTGGCGTATCCCATCTCTGTGTTCCAATAACTCTCGCTAAAGGAATTGTCATATCTGGACGTAAAACGATAATCCTTCCCTTTTCATCAAAAAATTTATACATCTTCTCTTCATCTATCGGTCTATTTTGAAATGCAAAAACATCATAAAATTCAATTGTAGGTGTTCTTATTTCCTCATAACCTCTCTCTAAAAAAGTAAGCCTTAATTTCTGTTCTACTTCTTCAATTAACGTACATTCTTCGAATAAATAATCTCTCGTTCCATTCGGGTTTGCTCGTTTCCATTTTGTCATCTAAATTTTCACACCTTTCCCCTTCTAATGTATGCCTATTTCATTCCCCTAAGCCGAAAATAAAAAGAGCCTTGTAGACAAAATACCTACAAGGCTCTTCAGTAGAGTGTAGGTACAACGGGAATAACCCTTGTACCTACACGTTTTCACGCTAGGTTCAAGGGTTTCATGTATGATGATGTAGTTGTGTAAGCATTGTAATAGATTGCACGATATTCATAATACTTACTCCCTTTCTCCTCTGATTTTCACATAGTATATAACAGTTAATTTTGAATGTAAATACATTTTTAATATTCCGTCACTTTTTTAATGTAAAGCCACTTTTCTTTCATACTCTTTTATTTCTTGTTCATATTGCATTGTAATACTAATTTCATCTAAACCATTTAATAACTTCTCTTTCCACATTTTCTCGATTGTAAAATGGAATCTATGCGTATTCGTTGTCATTATTTCATTTTCTAAATCAACTGTAATTTGTTCCCTCGCATCTGTTTTAGCAAGTTGTTCACGCATATCTTTATCCATTACAATCGGTAACATGCCATTCTTCATACAATTCATATAAAAGATATCGGCAAATCCTCCAGCGATAATAACGCGGAAACCATAATCAGCAAGCGCCCATGGAGCATGTTCTCTTGACGAGCCACATCCAAAATTATCACCTGTGATTAATATACTGGCTCCTTTTCTTTCTTGTGCATTAAGCGGGAAATTAGGGTTTTCTTGGCGATTATTATCATATCGCCACTCATCAAATAAAAACTTCCCAAACCCAGTTCTTTCAATTCTCTTTAAATATTGCTTCGGAATAATTTGATCTGTATCAATGTTATCATTCATCAGTACTGCGGCAGTACCTTTATGAATACGAAATGGCTCCATCATAACTCTCCTTTCTAATATCAACAAAATGACCATATAACGCAGCCGCTGCCGCCATTGCCGGGCTAACTAAATGCGTTCGTGCTCCCTTTCCTTGTCTTCCTTCAAAATTGCGATTTGACGTAGAGGCACAATGTTCCCCTTCAGGCACTTGATCTGGATTCATACCTAGACACATTGAGCATCCGGGCTCTCTCCATTCAAATCCAGCTTCTTCAAATATGCGATGTAATCCTTTATGCATCGCTGCTTCTCTTACCCTTTGAGATCCAGGTACAACAAGTGCTCGCACACCTTCTTTTACTTTTTTACCTTTCACGACAGATGCAGCAATTTCTAAGTCAGAAAGCCTGGAATTTGTACAAGATCCAATGAAAACATGTTGAACTGGAATGTCATACGTACTTTGTCCGGGACTCAATCCCATATAAGAAAACGCTCTTTCGTCATTTGCATCATGCTTTTCTGGCAATTTCTCATCGATCCGAACGCCCATACTAGGATTTGTTCCCCACGTAACGTACGGCGCTAAATCCGTAACATCTACTAGAATATGTAAATCATAAACTGCATCTAAATCTGTATAAAGTTCTGACCATTTTTTCTTAATAGATTCATAGTCTTTCGGTGCATATTTACGCCCTTTTACGTAAGCAACCGTTTTTTCATCTGGTACAATAATGCCAGCCTTTGCTCCCCCTTCAATTGCCATATTGCAAAGCGTCATCCTCTCTTCCATATCCATAGCATGAATGGCCTCTCCGTAAAATTCCATTACGTAACCTGTTCCAACTGCTACTCCGTACTTTGAAAGAAGGTGTAAAATAATATCTTTCGCATAAACACCTTGCGGTAACTTTCCTTTTAACTCAATGCCCATTGCTTTCGGCTTTCGTTGCCATAACGTTTGCGTCGCCAATACATGTTCCACTTCACTCGTACCAATACCAAACGCTAGTGCGCCAAAAGCACCGTGTGTTGCTGTATGACTATCACCACAAACAATCGTTTTTCCTGGCTGTGTGAGTCCAAGTTCTGGTCCTATTACATGAACGATCCCTTGCTCTTCATCTCCGATATCCGCTAATGGCACCTGAAATTGTTTACAGTTTTCCCGAAGTGTATCTAGTTGCTGCTTCGCAATGCGGTCGGTAATATTCCAAACATCTTTCGTTGGAATATTATGATCCATCGTTGCAAATGTTAAATCTGGTCTGCGGACTGTTCGATTTGTAAGCCGCAAGCCTTCAAAGGCTTGCGGTGACGTTACTTCATGAACAAGATGTAGATCGATATATAATAAATCCAATCCATTTTCATTAGTCGCAACTACATGTCTTTCCCAAAGCTTATCTAGTAACCTTTTCCCCATTATCTTCCTCTCCCTACTAACGCTTGCTCTTCCATTTCTTGAATAACTGCCTTTGTAAATGAAGTTGTCGTTTCAGTCCCCCCGATATCTGCTGTACATTTTCCTGATTTAAGGACTGCAGAAACTGCTTCTTCAATTGAATATCCTTCTCTCGTTAATCCGAACGATTGCCCAAGCATCATTGCAACAGAACGCATCATCGCAATTGGATTCGCCTTATTTTTCCCCGCAATATCCGGTGCTGATCCGTGAATAGGCTCGTATAATGAAGGCCCCTTTTCAGCGTGACTTGCTGATGGAAGCATTCCTAATGATCCAGCTAATACTGAAGCCTCATCACTTAAAATATCACCAAATAAATTTTCCGTTACAATAACGTCAAATCTTCCTGGATTCCGAATTAATTCCATAGCTGCTGCATCTACTAAAATGTGTTCTACTTCCACATTTGGGTAGCGAAGTGCTACTTCTTCTGTCACAGTTCTCCATAATTTACTAGACTCTAAAACATTCGCTTTATCAATAGATGTTACTTTTTTCTTCCGCTTATTCGCTAATTGAAAAGCATACGAAACGATACGTTCAATTTCATGGCGATGATACGTAAGTGTATCTGTCGCCACTTCTTCCGTTCGCTCTTTCGGATAAGAAAAATAAATTCCGCCTGTTAATTCACGAACGACAACGAAATCAATTTCATCAGCGTTTTTTAATGGTGATAAATGTGCAGTTGCACTTTCTACCGTTACAGGGCGAACATTCGCAAATACACCAAGTCCTTTTCTTAATGCTAATAATCCTTTCTCAGGCCTTTCTTTCGCACTATCCCACCTTGGTCCACCTACTGCTCCAAGTAAAACCGCATCACTCGCTAAACAGGCGGCAAGTGTTCGCTGTGGTAATGGTTGCCCAGTTAAATCGATAGCAACACCACCAAAGTACTCATCTTGCAAATGAAAATGATGTCCATATAGCCTTTCTACCATATGCAATACTTCCTTCGCACTTTCCATTACTTCTGGACCAACACCATCACCAGCTAAACAAACGATACGTTTTTCCATTTTTAACACTCCTTTTAACTGAATTTTCAGAACTTTAATTTAATAGGTGAGGAAAGCTTCTCTCACCTATCAAATATTTATTTCACAAGCGCTATAAGAGATTTTAATTTCCCTGCTGCATGGACATAAGCTCTCGCCGACGCTTCCAATACGTCTTGCGCAACTCCGAAACCTGATATTTGGTGACTACCTTCTTTTAATTCAACATGAACGTGAGCAAGTGCATCTTGACCTTGTGTAATAGATTGTATGCGATAATCTGCCAATTCACATTCTAATCCTAAAATTCTTTGAATCGCATTGTATATCGCTTCAATACTACCAGAACCAGTGGCTGCATCTTCATATACATTTCCTTCCTCATCCTTCAGCACAACTGTTGCGCATTGTGTACTATTTGATACGAAATGCACTTGTAATTGCGTAATGTTATATTGCTGAACTGCAAATGCTGCTTCACCAAGCATAAGTGCGCGTAAATCTTCTTCAGTAATTTCCTTTTTACGATCAGCCAATTTTTTAAATGCTTCGAATGCCGCATCTCGCTCTTCATTTGTAAATTCATAACCAAGCTCTTTCATTTTTTCCGTAAACGCATGACGGCCAGAATGTTTCCCAAGTACAAAGAGATTTTGAGATTCTCCTATAAGCGCTGGTTCGATAATTTCATAAGTTGTTACTTCTTTTAAAACCCCGTCTTGGTGAATGCCCGATTCATGAGCAAATGCATTCGCTCCAACGATTGCTTTATTTTTCGGTACAACCATACCCGTTAACCTGCTTACTAATATACTCGTCGCCTTAATTTCTTTTAAAGTCATTGAAGGCTCTGCTTTATAAAAATCTTTTCTAATATGAAGAGCTACCGCAACTTCTTCTAACGCTGCATTCCCTGCTCTTTCTCCAATGCCATTAATCGTTCCTTCTACTTGCAATGCTCCTCCTTCAACCGCAGCTAACGAATTTGCTACTGCCATACCAAGATCATCGTGACAATGACAAGAAAAAATCGCTTTTTCATATGATGGAACGGATTCTTGTAAGTATTTAAAAAGAGAATAATACTCTTCTGGATTCGTATATCCAACTGTATCCGGAATATTAATTACATTCGCTCCTGCTCGAATTGCAATTTCTACTGCTTCAGCTAAAAATGCTCTCGATGTTCTTGTCGCATCTTCTGCAGAAAATTGTACTGTCGGAAATAATGATTTTCCAAGCGTAACCGAGCGATGAATACTATTTAACACATCTTCTTTTGACATACAAAGTTTATATTTCATATGAATATCACTCGTAGCTAAAAATACGTGTAGACGAGGAGATACAGCACCTTTCACAGCTTCATATGCTCTTCGAATGTCACTTTCTTTCGCTCTAGCTAAACTCATAACCGTAGCATTTTGAATTGTATTCGCAATACGTTTTACCGATTGAAAGTCACCTTCGGAAGCTGCCGCGAATCCAGCTTCCATTACATGAATACCAAGCCTCTCTAATTGCCTAGCAATTTGTAATTTCTCTTGTTCATTTAAATTTACTCCTGGTGATTGTTCGCCATCACGAAGCGTTGTATCCATGAACAAAACCTGCTTCATATTATTTAACCCCTACCTTTACTCGCGGCTGTACGAAAGGCATCATTTCACGTAATTTACGTCCAACTACTTCGATTTCATGTTTATTCTCTTTCTCATTTGTCGCATGGAAATTTGGTCTTCCTGCTTTATGCTCTGCAATCCAGCCTCTTGCAAATGTACCATCTTGAATTTCTGCTAATACTGCCCTCATCGCTTTCTTCGTATCTTCAGTAACAACGCGTGGTCCTGATACGAAGTCTCCCCACTGCGCTGTATCTGAAACTGAATATCTCATATTTTCAAGTCCACCTTCGTACATAAGGTCAACGATTAGCTTCAGTTCATGTAAACATTCAAAATATGCAAGTTCAGGCTGATATCCTGCATCAACTAACGTTTCAAACCCTGCTTTTACAAGTGCAGTCACTCCGCCGCAGAGTACAGCTTGCTCTCCAAATAAATCTGTTTCTGTTTCTTCTTTAAACGTCGTTTCTAGTACACCAGCTCTCGTTGCTCCAATTCCGTCAGCATAAGAAAGTGCTTTTTCAGTCGCAACTCCTGTTGCATCTTGATATACTGCAAATAATGCAGGAACAGCCCCGCCCTCGGCGAACGTACGGCGTACGAGATGCCCCGGTCCTTTTGGCGCTACTAGAAATACATCTACATTAGCTGGTGGTTTTACTTGATCAAAGTGAACATTAAATCCATGTGCGAACACGAGAGAGTTTCCAGCCTGTAAATTTGGTGCAATTTCAGCTTCATATACTTCTGGTTGTAATTCATCAGGCAGTAGAATCATTACTACATCAGCTTTTTTCGCTGCTTCTGCTACTGTATATACAGAAAATCCATCTTCATTCGCTTTATTCCAAGACTTACCTTTTCTTAAACCTACTACTACATCAAATCCGTTATCACGTAAATTTTGCGCATGTGCATGACCTTGCGAGCCATATCCGATGATTGCTACTTTCTTTTCCTTTAATACATTTACTGTTACATCTTTCTCATAATAAACTTTTGCCATTTTCATTTCCCCCTATATTTAAATGATTATTGAATTAACATAACTTGCTTATCTTGTTTTTTCATACTACGTGTAAATGCTGTTACACCTGTTCTAGCAATTTCTTTCAAACCGTATGGACGAAGTAATTCAATTAACGCTTCTACTTTATCTTGCGTACCTGTTACTTGCACAACTATGGAATCCTTCCCAACATCTATTACAGCGGCTCGAAACGGTTCAATTAAACTATATAATTCTGCCCTCGCTACAGAAGTTGCTACTTTAATAAGAGCAAGCTCTCTAGCAATCATCGCTTCTTCTGTAATATCTGATACTTTCAGTACATCAATTTGCTTATGCAGTTGTTTAATTAACTGCTCCACTTGCTGTTCACTTTCAACGTGTACAACAATCGTCATTCGCGATATATCTGATGATTCTGTATGACCTACTGAAATACTTTCAATATTAAAATGTCTTCGTGTCATAACCCCTGTAATTCTGTTTAAAACACCACTTTGATTTCGAACTGTCGCTGTAACAATTCTCTTCACCCTTTTTCCACTCCCTCCATTTGGTGAACACCTTTTCCTGGCGCAACCATCGGCATAACCTTCTCTGATTGAAGTACACGACAATCAATTACGACTGGCTCTTGTAATTCAATAGCATGCTGGATTTGCTTCTTTGCAAGAAGTGGATCGTCAATACGAACACCTTTTATGCCATATGCATTCGCAAGAGCGACGAAATCTGGTTGGCATGGTAATAAAGAATGTGAATATCTTTGATTGTAAAATTCATCTTGCCATTGTCTTACCATTCCTAAAGCTTCATTATTTAAAATAAATACTTTAACGGGTAAAGCGTGTTCTTTTAATACACTTAATTCTTGTAGAGTCATTTGAAACCCAGCATCACCAACAATTGCAATAACTAATTCTTCAGGCTTTGCAATTTGCGCACCGATTGCTGCTGGAAATCCAAACCCCATCGTTCCTAACCCACCAGAAGTTACCCATTTATCTGGATTTTTCAGCGGATAATATTGGGCTGCCCACATTTGGTGTTGCCCAACGTCTGTTGTTACAATCGCTTCTCCCTTCGTAATTTCATATAACATATCAATTGCGTATTGGGGCTTAATACTTTCAGAATTTCTTTTATAAGAGAATGGATATTGTTCTTTTCTCCCCTTTAATAAAGTGATCCATTCATGATGATTTTCTTTTCCCCCTTCTGGTTCAAGTAATACTTCCAATGCCCGCTTAGCACTTGCAACAATAGGAATTTCAGTTGGCACATTTTTCCCGATTTCTGCTGGATCGATATCGATATGCGCAACAGTAGCCCCTTTAGCAAAATAAGCTAAATTCCCTGTAAGCCGATCATCAAATCTCGCGCCTATATTAATGAGTAAGTCACATTCATATAACGCCATATTTGCTGTATAAGAACCATGCATTCCTCCCATCCCTAGAAATAGTTCATCATCTGGTGGAAAACCACCAAGACCAAGTAATGTATGCACAACAGGGATTTCATATTTACGAGCAAAATTTGTCAATTCTTTCGAAGCTTTCGCATGCAATATACCCGCTCCAGCTAAAATTAACGGTTTTTTTGCGGTTTCAATTACTTTGAGTAATTTGTTTATTTGAAGTAGATTCGGTTCATAATTAGGGTTATATCCCGGTAAATCCATTTGTACATTGCTACATTGCTCACCTTTCTCGACTACCATATCTTTCGGAAGGTCAATAACGACTGGTCCTGGTCTTCCAGTTTTAGCAATATGAAATGCTTCTTTAATAATTCGAGGTAAATCTGAGGCCTTTCGCACTTGATAGTTATGTTTTGTCACTGGCATCGTAAGTCCCATAATATCTGCCTCTTGAAAAGCATCGCTCCCAATTAACGTTGTTGCTACTTGGCCTGTAAATACTACAAGTGGCAATGAATCAATCATCGCATCAGCTAGACCCGTAATTACATTTGTAGCGCCTGGCCCACTCGTTGCAATTACAACCCCTGGATGCCCTGTAATTCTGGCATACCCTTCAGCAGCGTGAATTGCTCCTTGCTCATGCCTTGTTAAAATATGCGGAATTTCACAATCATACAATGCATCATAGAGAGGTAAAACGGCACCACCCGGATAACCGAAAATCACTTCTACGCCTTCCTTTTCTAGCGCTTCTAACAATAGCTGTGCACCAGTTGCCAGTTTCTCTTCCGTTTTTGAAGACATTGTTCTTATAAGCCCCCTTTTTCAAACTTTTATACAATAAAAAAATCCTACGTCCACACTCCAGCTATGTGCTGAAGGGACGAAAGATTTCGCGGTACCACCCTTCTTCGCAAGAATACTCTTGCCTCAGTGATCCATAAATGGATCTAGCTAATAACGGAGCTACCGTCTAAGCCTAGACAAATGCTTTAGCTTAGCACTCAAGGGCGATGTTCGTCGACGTGAACCATCGGTTTTCAGCAACCACCGACTCTCTGTGAGGCTTCACAATCAACTACTCCTCCCTATCAACGCTTTCTTATGTTAAAAAAGTTGTTATCCAACTTTATTTTCTTCGTAAATTTTCTCTCCATCTTCTACAACTAACTTACGAAACTCTTCTAATAAACGGTTCGTATGTGGACCTGTTTGCCCTAAGCCAATCGTTCTACCATCTACTGTCGTAACAGCAATCACTTCAGCAGCTGTTCCTGTTAAAAACACTTCATCAGCTACATATACATCATGTCTTGTAAATAACTCTTCTCTTACGTCATACCCAAGTTTTTCGCCGATTTCTAAAATGGCGTTTCGTGTAATACCTTCTAACGCTCCAGCAGAACTTGGTGGTGTAATTAATTTATTTCCTTTAACAATAAACACGTTATCTCCTGATCCTTCAGCTACATATCCTTGATCATTTAACATAAGTGCTTCTTGTACTCCAGCTAATTTCGCTTCAATACGAACTAAAATATTGTTTAAGTAATTTAAAGATTTTACTTGAGGGGATAAAACATCGGGACGATTTCGGCGCGTTGCAACTGTTACAACTGGAATCCCTTTCTCATAATATTCTTGTGGGAATAAAGATAATTGTTCTGCAATTACTACTACATTCGGCTTCTTACATGAATCGGGATCCAATCCAAGATTTCCTGCTCCTCTTGATACAACAAGGCGAATGTATCCATTAGATAATTTATTTTGTCGAATCGTCTCAACAACAATATTTGTTACTTCATCTAATGAATATGGAATTTCTAAAAGGATTGATTTTGCTGATTCATACAGCCGGACAAGATGCTCTCTCAAACGGAAAACATTACCGCTATAAACTCTAATTCCTTCAAACACTCCATCGCCATATAAATAGCCATGATCATATACTGAAACTTTTGCCTCATCTTTTGGAACAAATTCTCCATTTAAGAAAATCCATTGCTCATTCACTAGAAGCGCCTCCTATGTTCTATGAATTTTTTATTGTTTCCTAGTTTACTCTCCTTTCTAAATAAATCAAGTGAATTTTTAGAAAATTTATAATTTTTATTCGTACGTACTTCTTTACTTATACTGATTTAACAACATTGTTAACGTTTACAAAAAAGTCAAAAATTTTTTCGCCAATTTCCACTAAAAAAAATATTTGTTTAAAAGAAGGATTTTCATCAATTGATACGAATCTATTGTATTCAATAAACGGACGTCCTATTTTATAAATCTGGGAATATATAACGACTTTTGCTGAAAAAGGGGGAAAATAACAAAAATAGCGCTGTCTAAAAATAACATTCATATTTTTCATTTCGTAATCATAATCCTATTTTTAAAAAACAATTTGTCAAAATAAAGGAGGAAATAAATATGGCGTGTGTACAAATTAAAGGAACGAGACAAGAGGTAGTAGAAATGCTGCAATTATTTGATCTAATGGATACGAAAGGTTTTTGTAAATTCGATAATTACGTAGAGGTAGAACCAAATACGAAAGAACATAATCATTTTATTGCTTCAATCGACATCCATTCAAATACTTCTTCAGCACAAGATACATTAAACGATCAATTCGTTAGTCAAATGCTTACTGGCGTATATAACGACTAAACAAAGATTTACTTCCTACCGTCTTTTCATAAATATATGCAGTGAACTTGAGCATACTAGCAATTAGATGGTAGGAGGTGATAATTATGGCTAGAATTGGCGTTGAAAACTCATTAACAGACGTTCAACAAGCTCTTCAACAACAAGGTCATGAAGTTGTTACACTTAACTCAGAACAGGATGCACAAGGGTGTGATTGTTGCATTGTAACTGGGCAAGATTCTAATGTGATGGGCATTGCAGATACATCAATTAAAGGATCAGTCATTACAGCTCACGGTTTAACAACGGATGAAATTTGTCAACAAGTTGAAAGTCGCACTTAAAAAATGAAAGAGGACCCCTTTTAAAAGGAGTCCTCTTTTTTATATTCACCTAACGGGAAAGTAACATATACTGGATGAAAGCCCTACCTCTCTCTCATCATTACGGTTCCACTGACCGCTCCTTGATTCACTAGTATACATATATAGCTTACAAATACAATTTATAGGGTTTGTTCACAAAAGTTGTTGATAAAATTACCCGATCTTTCGCAAACTTTTCGTATTGCATTCATAAGAGATATTTACTTTACACTAGCTGTAACCGAGACACGAATCAAAATTCTAACACCAATACAATAACTTGTCAACTTTTTCCCGCAAATTAAAAACAGACATTAACGGTTTGTCTGTTTTAGAATGGAGCTTTTTCTTTTATTACATATACAACAAAGCCGCTAACTAACATAAATAAGCCAACTACTAAGTTTTTGATATTAATCATAAATTCCTCTCCCTTATTCCACACATCATATATATTTACATTTCAATTATTCCGATCATCCTAAAGCGCACTTTTTCTAATATATCATAATTCCTAAAAAATGCAAGTTCACTTTTGACGACCATTCACAAATTTATCTACAGTGCTTGGTACAGTATTTAAAGCCTTTTCAATTAAATGTGTACTGCTGTTGAGATGTAATACTTGCACCCCATTAGAACCAACTACTAAAAAAGCTACTGGACTAATGGAAACCCCAGCCCCGCTTCCTCCTCCAAATGGATGCCCTTGTTTGTTCTCTTTATGCTGATTTTGCCCACCGTTATGTTTTTCAGTGATGAAATCCCCTTTAAAATCACTTCCACCAGCTCCAAAACCAAAAGCCACTTGAGATACTGTTAATACTACATTTCCGTCAGCTGTTGAAACCGGGCTCCCAACAATTGTATTTACATCTACCATCTCTTTTAAATTTGTCATTGCCGTTTTCATTAAATTTTCAATTGGATGTTCCATTATGTATTGCACCCTTTCCTCATTATTCCTTTTTATATTTTCCAAAATAGAGGAAGTCATACTAACTTTTCCTATTTCAAAAAAACATTTTCCTTCTTTTAAAAGATACTACTCCCTGTACATGCTCCGGTATAGTGAAACTTTAATCAGTGGGATGTGTACGTAGCTCGACTCCCACAAATAGCGGGATAAAAAAGAAAAAGAGATACATACTACTATTGAACCTTGTTATGAAAGGAGTCATGACTTTGACTGAGAAATTTGATGATTATAAAAAAAGAGATAGAATAGATAGTGATTATAGTGACTATAAAGAAGAGTACGCCGCTGAGGTTGCACCACAACGCATTGATTATGATTACGATGATAAAGACGATAAAGATGTTGTAAAATCGTCCGCTGCTGGATCAACTGCTGGTTTTATCGCTCTTGCGCTATCTATCTTATCGCTATTTACATTTCCAACACTATTTGGTCTTGTTTCTGTTTTACTCGGTATTTACGCTTATAATCGCGGCGCTACTGTAACTGGCGGTATCGCTGCAGTTGTCGGTGGAATTGCTGCACTTATCGCAATTTTATTCCGAGTAGCACTTATTGGTCTATTGTTCTCCCTGTTCTAAAAAAGAAAAAGGTATCTCGCTTAACGCGGGATACCTTATCCTGTAAACACATCTTCCGATGGATATTTTATTTTTTGTTTTGCTGGTCGCGCTAAAGAGAACACAAGTGTTAATGGTCCAATTAATCCGCAGAACATAACAAACATAATAATACATTTTCCGAATGCCGATAGCTTTGCAGTAATTCCCATCGTTAATCCGACTGTGCCAAACGCTGATATTGTCTCAAATAATAATTGAATAAAGCTGAAGTTTTCTGTAAGCATTAATATGAATACCGCTGCTAAAATAAGTATTTGACTGGCAACAGCAATCGCTAAGGCCCTCGTTACTGTCGACATTTTAATTGTACGCTGAAATAAAACAATTTCCTCCTTTTTTCTAAAGAAAGAAAGGACAGATGTAATTAAGATAACAAACGTCGTTAATTTAATTCCTCCACCTGTCGATACACTTCCTGCACCAATAAACATTAAAATCATCGTAAATAATATAGATGATTCTTCCATACCTCCATAGTCAACCGTATTAAATCCAGCTGTCCGCGGAGTAATACCTTGAAAGAAGGAAGCCCATAGTTTTTCATTTAAAGATAAACTCCCTAACGTCTTCACATTATTATATTCCAATACAAAAATCACAATCATTGCTATAACATTTAGTACTACTGTTCCAATAATCATTATTTTTGAGTGAAGTGATAATTTTCGAAAACTGCGACTATACCATATATCAATTAATACGGTAAAACCGAGTCCACCAATTACAATTAAAGAGCAAATCCCAATATTAATAATGGGATCCCCTACATATCTTGTTAAATTATCTGGCCATAAAGCAAACCCTGCATTATTATAAGATGCAATTACATGAAAAATACTATAGTATAAACCTTTTCCAAAACCAAACTCTGGAATAAAGCGAAACGATAAAAAGATGACCCCAATAAGTTCAATACAAATCGAAAATATAAAGACACGCTTTACTAATTTTACAAGACCACCTATATTTGTTTGATTAAATGCTTCTCCAATTAATAAACGATGGCGTAATCCGATTTTTTTACCTAGTACCCAAACAATTAAAATGGCAATTGTCATAAGACCTAGACCACCTGTTTGAATTAAAAACATAATAACAATTTCGCCAAACATCGTAAATGTACTTGCTGTATCCACTACTCCCAAACCAGTTACGGTCGCTGCTGACGTTGCTGTAAAGAAAGCATCTACCCAACTAATATGTGCTTTCGTTGCGAATGGTAATTTTAATAACAAACCGCCAACCACAATTAAGCAGAAAAAGCCTAATGCTAATATTTGTGGTGGGTTTAATCGTATAAGACGATTATACAGCCCTTGTTTTTTTGTTACGTCCATATCACTAACTCCCTTATTAAAGTGAAGCTTCCCCTCATACAATAAAAAGCTTTTTAAAAGCCCTTAAATAATTGGGACAAACCTTATATTCTCATAATATAGTTGAGCATAATCTTTTTTTTCATAGATTACAACTTTTATTTATATTCAGATTCCTTTTCGTTTTATGCTGGAAAACTCTATATCCTAATTCTATATTGCTAGCAATAACAATTTCATATGTACTATCTTTCAAATCCCCATATCTTTCACTCTATGTTCACATAGAGGTCACATCCACCTTTTATAGTATATGTATCGAAGCTGTTCCTCCCTAATTTATAAGACATTCCCCAGTGTCTTTGAATAGCTTCCATCCCTAATTAAATTGACATAAATTGTCCCCTTCCATTGACCATCTTATAAATGATGGTCTTATTTTTTGTTTGCTTTATCTTTTATTCCGCTATTTGTGGGCAATAAACGCCCGATTGGTTAAGGCTAATAATCAACAGGGGATGAACAAAAAACACTCATTAAATTTTCATTTTATTTAAAACTCCCTCTCTCTTTCACTCTATATTCACACAGAGGTCACATCTATCTTTTATAGTATATGTATCGAAGTTGTTCCTCCCTAATTTATAAGACATTCCCCAGTGTCTTAAAGCAACTTCCATCCCTAATTAAATTGACATAAATTGTCCCCTTCCTTGACCATCTTATAAATGATGGTCTTATTTTTTTGTCTTTCTATCTTTTATTTAAAACTCCCTCTCTCTTTCACTCTATGTTCACACAGAGGTCACATCTACCTTTTATAGTATATGTATCGAAGTTGTTCCTCCCTAATTTATAAGACATTCCCCAGTGTCTTTGAACAGCTTCCATCCCTAATTAAATTGACATAAATTGTCCCCTTCCTTGACCATCTTATGTGATGGTCTTATTTTTTGTCTTTCTATCTTTTATTTAAAACTCCCTCTCTCTTTCACCCTATGTTCACATGAGAGTCACACCTACCTTTTATAGTATATGTATTGAAGTTGTTCCTCCCTAATTTATAAGACATTCCCCAGTGTCTTAAAGCAACTTCCATCCCTAATTAAATTGACATAAATTGTCCCCTTCCCTAGACCATCCTATGTGATGGTCTATTTTATTTTCCAAACACAAAATCAGTCTATCTACACCTAAAAACCAAAAGATTCAGAAAATATTGTTAAATTAGGGATTTTTTCGGTATAATTACTTTAGAAAAAAATTTCACAAAAACAAAAGGGGGGATTTTATTGAAACAAACAAAAGCAATCTTAATCGCATTATTTCTAGGTCTAGTTGTTGGACTCACTCTAAATTTAACTGCTCCATCTATCTTTGAGCCACTAAATCAATATGTGTTCAACCCAATTGGTCAATTGTTTATTCGACTTATTAAAATGCTAGTTGTTCCTGTTGTGTTCATTTCTATCGTACTTGGTGCTGCCGGCCTTGGAGATCCGAAACAACTTGGAAGAATCGGTTTAAAATCAATTTCATTCTTTCTCGTAACAACTGCGGTTGCCATCTCTATAGCGGTTACATTTGCACTTATTATAAAACCAGGAGCTGGCGGTAATTTTAAAACAGAAGGTCTTACGTATGAAGGTGCAAAAACTGAAACATCTTTCGTTGACACATTGCTAAATATCGTACCAGATAACCCAGCAAAAGCGATGGCTGACGGAAACATGTTACAAATCATTGCCTTTGCCGTATTGATTGGACTCGGTATAGCTATTTTAGGAAAACGAGTTCAAGGTATCCATTCATTACTTGAACAGGGCAACGAATTAATGATGTATCTTGTTAATCTCGTTATGAAATTAGCCCCAATTGGAACATTCGGTTTGCTCGCTTCATCCGTTGGTAAAATGGGGCTTGCAGGCGTCGCTGCGATGTTCAAGTATATGATTGTCGTTATGTTAGTACTCATTATTCACGGGGTCTTTGTATATGGTGGCTTATTAAAGATATTAGCAAAAGAAAGTATTGTTCGTTTCTTTAAACATTTCGGGCCAGTAATGGCAATTGGATTTAGTACATCTAGCTCTAATGCATCGCTTCCATTTGCAATGAAAACAGCACAAGATAAGCTTGGCGTTCCAAAAGCGATAAGCTCATTTGTACAACCACTAGGGGCAACTATTAATATGGATGGTACTGCCATTATGCAAGGAGTAGCCACTGTATTTATCGCTCAAGTATACGGAGTTGAACTTACATTACCGCAATTAGCTATGGTCGTATTAACTGCTGTACTAGCTAGTATCGGTACTGCTGGTGTACCTGGTGTTGGACTTGTAATGCTTACAATGGTTTTAAATCAAGTAAATCTACCAGTAGAAGGTATCGCTTTAATTATCGGTATTGACCGTATTCTAGATATGTCTAGAACAGCCGTAAACATTTCTGGGGATGCAATTTGCGCAATGATTGTCGCAAAATCAGAAGAAAAATATAATACGGATCAATCGGCAGCATCGTAAATCAAAAAAGGAGTGAATTAATTCACTCCTTTTTTGATTTACTCCCTTTTTTAGAACGATATTCTTTCCCTTTATTATCATTACCAGTTTCAAATTCAGTGCTAAATTCCTGATTAAACTGGCCGGACTTTGGTGATCCTTGATTACCGCTCCCTTTACTACCGTTACGATTCGTCATATTTCTCCCTCCTTCCTTGTATTAGTAGTATGGCGCTCTATGTTTTTTCATACACATTTTATTTATTAACATCTATTACACACGAAAGAAGATCTCCCATCTATAAGGAAGACCTTCTATTTTATCACGTAAGCGTTTTCTTGTTTATAATCACTTAAATAAGTTTTTTGGAAATTGAAATCATTACATTCATTTCATCTTCTGAAAGTGCAGAGAATCTTTCTTGTAAATATTGTTTTTTTGCATCTTCCATTTTCGCAACTAAATCTTTCCCTTGTTCTGTAATCTCTAAATACACAACTCGGCGATCTGATGTAGAACGTGAACGAGTTACAAAACCTTTATTAATTAATTTTTCTGTAACAGCTGTAATATGACTATTCGACACATTTAATTCATTTGCTACACGCGATACCATTTCTTTATTCGTACGATTTAATATTCTTAGGACGATGAATTCATTCCACGGTATGTAACCACCGAATATTTTTCCGATATCATTACGCAACGTGCGAAACATAGCAAACACATTTGTCGATAGTTCTTCCATTAATTGCTCTCGATTTTGAGACAACATTGACAGCTCCTTTTATTTCATTTAGTTAAATAAAAACCTTATTAATAATTTTACATGAAATCTTACTTTTTGTCACCTTATTTTCCCATAATTCGTAGTTTTTTAATATGTAGTTCATGATAAAATGAAGTCAACTTCCAGAAAAAGGGGTATTTTAATGCATGAGGAGGATAGGTTCTCAAATCTCAGCCTAATAGATAAAACAATTATCATTAGTATTATTGCTCTTTTTCTCATTATAGTTTTTACATTTATATTTTTTGTATATGTAGGAATCTTTCAAATTACAGGTATAGCGTATAGTTCACGTACTGCTTTACTTCTCTTTTTTTTATTAATCACTTTCTTAGATGGTATTACATTATTTATTTTCAGTTTCTTCAAAGCGTTGCTATATCCATTGACTCAAAACATGCCAAATTGGATTTCTCTCACTCTTTTCTCATTCATTGAAATTACACTAGATTGGTTCGTCATTCATACTGCTGATGATTGGATAGAAAGCGTACAAATGTCCAACTTAACTGAATTATGTGTCGTACTATTCTTTTTTCTATTAAATAAATTATTAAGTGACAAGAAAGAGTAAGAATACAAGCTTTTCTATATAAAAATTGGTACAATGAAAGCAAATCTTACTAAAGAGGTGTTAATTATGAACTTACAACAATGGGCTGATAAAGGTATGTCCTTTGATACATATGTGAATGAAATGAAAGTAAACCAATACGAGCTACTACACATTTACAATAACTTTTTAATTCCAAATGAATTACTTCCTGTATTAGAAGAACGTCAAAATGATGGCTGGCGTGTTATCGTATTAACTGCTGATTGGTGTGGCGATGCTCTTTTATGTGTACCTGTTATGAAACGAATTTCTGAAGTTGCAAATATTGATATGAGTTTATTAATTCGCGATGAAAACTTAGAATTAATGGATCAATATTTAACAAATGGAACAGCACGTGCGATTCCAATCTTTATTTTCATTGATAAAGATGGAAATGAACAAGCCGTCTTTGGACCACGCGCTCCAAAAGTACAAGAATTAGTAACTTCAATGCGCGCTACATTACCTGAAAAAGAAGATCCAACATTCGAAGAAAAACAAAAAGAAATGTATGCTAATTTCCGTGCTACATTAGCTGATGATACTTCTCTTTGGGAACATGTAATGGAAAACATGATAGAAAAATTAGTAAAATAAAAACCTGCCGAGCTCGGCAGGTTTTTATTTTACATAATGAAGAAATAGAATACCGCAGCTAAAATGAAACGATAATAAGCGAACGGTGTTAGTTTTACACGAGATAATAATTTCAAGAATGAAACAATTGCAAGCATCGCAACAACGAATGCAGTTACAAATCCTGTTACAAATAGCGTTATATCTGCTGAGCTTAATACATCCCAGCTTTTAATTAAATCTAAGCCACTTGCAGCTACCATCATCGGTACCGCTAAAATGAACGTATATTCAGCTGCCGCTGTATGCGACACGCGAGCTAATAAACCACCACTTATTGTAGAACCAGAACGAGAAAATCCTGGCCAAAGAGCTAAACATTGGAACATTCCAATTGTAAATGCCTGTTTATATGTGATTTCATCTAACGTTCTTGCTGTACTTGGTTTTGAAAACTTCTCAGCAACAATCATTAAAATACCACCGGCTACTAAGCTAATAACAACTGGTCCTGGACCAAATAAAACCTCTTTAATAGTGCTATGGAATAATACGCCAAGTACCCCGGCAGGAATCATCCCGATAATAATATGTAATAAATTTAACGATGGTCCGTCTGTTACTTTACCTATTCCAACTAACGACCATAGACGCTTCCAAAATATAACAACAACTGCTAAAATCGATCCCAATTGGATAACAACTTCAAAAACTTTCGCTCTCTCATCGTCAAATCCAATTAAATGTCCTGTTAAAATCATATGTCCTGTTGATGATACTGGTAGAAACTCTGTTAACCCTTCAACAGCACCCATGATTAAACCAATTAACCAATCAGCCACAAGTAGTGCCTCCTTAATAACAAATAATATGTAATTTTTTCACACCTTATCATAATACCTTATCCCTTTTCAAAGTGCATCCTTTTTTTATTGGTTTCATATGTTGTAGGCGCGTATTTCTTTTCTAATCTTTGATTAAATTGTATGATAGTAAGAGTTTGTTTTTTTATACGGAAAGGGGATTTTATGAAAGAAACTACTTCATTCTCACAAAAGTTAAAACAATTTGTATTACTATTTTTTCCGATTTTCGTAACGCAAATGTCATTATTTGCGATGAGTTTTTTTGATACAACAATGTCAGGACATGCAAGCCCAACTGATTTAGCAGGTGTCGCAATTGGAACAAGTATATGGATTCCAGTTAGTACTGGGTTAACAGGGATTTTAATGGCCACGACTCCCATTGTTGCCCAGCTCGTTGGGTCCAAGAAAAAAGAGGACGTTCCTCACGTTGTCATACAAGCAGTTTATTTAGCAATTTGTGCTAGCTTCGTTGTTATCCTCATCGGTTTCTTCGTCGTTTCACCTATTTTAAACGGCATGCGCTTAGAAGAACCTGTGGAACGTATTGCAGCTCAATTTTTAAGTATTATCGCAATAGGAATTATACCTTTATTCACTTACACGGTTTTACGTGGATTTATTGATGCATTAGGAAAAACTCGAACAACGATGATTATTACATTACTATCATTACCAATTAACGTAATATTAAATTACTTATTAATCTTTGGTAACTTCGGTTTCCCAAAGCTTGGTGGTGTTGGAGCGGCAATTGCTTCCACTGCAACATATTGGTGCATTTTAATTATTACAGTCATTATTATTCAGACGAAAGAGCCTTTTGCCTCTTTCAACATTTTCAAACAATTATACCGCCCTTCTCTTTCGAGTTGGACAGCATTCTTAAAGCTTGGCGTCCCTATCGGATTTGCTATCTTTTTTGAAACGAGTATTTTCGCTGCGGTAACGCTTATGATGAGTAATTTTAGTACGACAACTATTGCAGCTCACCAAGCAGCTATGAACTTTGCTTCCTTGTTATATATGACTCCGCTAAGTTTAGCAATGGCAATGACTATTGCGGTCGGATTCGAAGTTGGTGCAAAACGTTTCGATAATGCAAAACAATACGGACTGATTGGAATTGGATTAGCCCTTGCCTTTGCTTTATTATATTCGATTCTTCTCTACTTCTTTGATGATCAAATTGCTTCTATTTATACGACAGATGCAAAAGTTCATCATTTAGCAAAAGAATTTCTTATCTTTGCGATTTTATTTCAAATTTCAGATGCAATTGCAACCCCTGTACAAGGAGCTCTGCGTGGTTATAAAGATGTAAATGTCGCTCTAATTATGACTTTAATTGCTTATTGGATAATAGGTCTACCACTAGGTTATATATTAGCAACGTATACAGAATGGGCCGCAAAAGGCTATTGGATCGGTCTTATTATCGGTCTAGCATTTGGCGCTGCCTTCCTACTTATCCGTCTCTTTCAAGTACAACGAAAATATACAACACAAAACAGCCGCTAATAATAAAGCGGCTGTTTTCTTTATGCATATTTTTTCTTGTAACGTATAATATAATGAACAAGAAAGGTGGGTACATATGGACGACAAAGAAAAAAAGCAATCATTCGATGAAGAATTTGCCCCTGAAATTTCACCTGGATATCGGCAAGATGTACATAAGCCACCTAAATATAAAAACACTTCGTTTTTAATGGGCATTACCATTTTCGCTGCTGTATTACTCATACTTATCATTTTCGTTTATTTTTGATGAAAGGTGGCCTATTATATGAAGAAACAAGATTCCAATCGTTCAAAAAGAACTGTTAAAACACAAAAAGGATATGCAGGGGATTCTGTTCATACCCTTAAACAAGTCGAGCAAGGAAATTTATATATTGCTCAAAAAGAACTTGGTCAACAAAATGAAAATCTTTAAAGGCCCTTTATTCCTTGAGGGCCTTTTTATTCCGCATTAAGTAGTACACACCCCAAAATGTTCTATTGA
Source organism: Bacillus sp. XB1 (assembly GCF_053557995.1). Classification (NCBI taxonomy): domain Bacteria; kingdom Bacillati; phylum Bacillota; class Bacilli; order Caryophanales; family Bacillaceae; genus Bacillus; species Bacillus sp. XB1. Next base: position 2,274,957 of record NZ_JBNRIL010000001.1, read on the forward strand.
GCAATGAATTTCCTTTATTGTACGCGCTGCTTTTGTTCTAGCACCATAAATATATTATTAACCTTTACAATTTTCACTTCATAATTCAATTTCATTTCGCTTCTCTTACCATTTTCAGTACCCGCAACGTACGCTACAGCTTGATAAAGAAAACTCTCATCGGTCTCTTCACGTATCTCCTCGTTTGTAAATTTATACTCTAAATCTCGAAAACGATTTGGATAATAATTTCCCATTAATTGTTCATACCCTCTATTTAAAAATAGTTCTTCACCTTTTCGTTTCACATCTTCTTTATTAGTAGACCCAAACACTGATAGTTGCTCGGTCACAAAATGCTCTCCTACCTTTTTCATTTCATTATGAGTTAAATTTTCTATACTTTTGTTCTTTAACTCCTTATTTAACTCGTACTGATCAATCGGTTTAAAGGTAGCAAAAACCTCCTCTTTATATGACCATAACAATATAAAAGCGATACATAGAGAACTGATTAACAGTCTTTTTTTCGTAATACTCCCGCCCTTCTTAATAATGATAGCTATATTTTAACATATAGAAAGAAAATTCTGATATCACAAAGTGGAATAACTTAACTTAGAAACGAGGAACAATTATGGACTCTTACAAACATTATATAAAAGAAGCTTTGCCTAATCTTTCTATACATTCATATAAACAAAATGAAGAAGGATGGGATAATGTAGCAGTTATAGTAAATGATGAGCTATTGTTTCGTTTCCCGCGAAAACAGGAATATGCGATGCGAATTCCGTTAGAAAAAGAACTATGCGCAATTCTCACTCAATCACTACAAGAAATCGAAGTTCCACAATATCACCTAATTTATAAAAATGAATCTGATGAGGTTCCTCTTTGTAGTTACTATACTCTCATTCATGGTGAACCATTAAAAACAGACACAGTTGCCACGCTGGAGGATCCAGAGCTGAAAGCAATTATTACACAATTAGCTACTTTCCTTGCGGTACTACATAGCATTCCTTTACACCAAGTTACAACGCTATGTTTCCCTATTGAAAAAACATGTACCTACTGGAAAGAGCTACAAACAAAATTAAACCAATATCTCACTACTAGCCTTACTTCATTACAGAAACTAGCCTTAAATCGCTTATTTGAAAATTTCTTTGCATGTTTAGCTACATCCACTTTTCAAAACACAATCATTCACGCTGATTTTACTCATCATCACATTTTATTTAACAAGCATAACAAAAGTATTTCAGGTGTTATCGATTTTGGTGATGCGCAAATTGGCGATCCTGCTTTTGATTTTGCAGGACTATATTATGATTTCGGACATGAGTTTACTACATCTGTATATGAACAGTACAGTACACTTATTTCTCATCATGATCCATTACTCATTCATCGCATTACTATCTTCTATCAATACAGTCCTTTACTACATAATATTATTTATAACTTTGAGTCAGAGAATAAACTCGAATTCATTACAGGCACAGAACAGCTAAAAACGATATTACAGGGATGAGATTACATTCTCTCCCTATATACTCTCTCCTCATACAACATTAACTTTTTATCCATTTCAACAATGACTTTATACAGTTGAAATGCTTGTAAAATTTGCAGTTGAATTTCAAAAGGAGCATTCTGTTCTTTTAACCACTGAAATACTTTCGTTTCATCTTTCATTGATTATTCCTCCCTTTATTAAAATCTGCTACAAATATACGGTAAATGATGAAAAGCTTTTCATGTCAACAACAAAAAAGGATGCAAAGTTGCATCCTTTAATGTACGATATTTTTCTTCTGCTCCGCTTCTTTCTTTACTTCTTCCCCTTGGCATTCACTACGAAATGCACAACTTATACACTCAGAACGAAAATGACGCTCTGTATAATGCTCAGGTTGTTGCAACATTTCTTTCATTCTAGATAAATCAGCCATTCCAGTTATAATATCTTCCTGTTTTGGAATGTACTCATACTTAGTTCCTTCTATTAAATTAATAACTTCAATCTTTCCTGGAAGAACGCCGAAAGCTTTATAACTGAATACTGTCATTAGCTTCTGACAAAGAGCAAGCATTTCCTCATCCGCATCGACGACATACTTTTTAATTACAAACGCCCCAGCACTCCACTCACCAACTTCAAATGTCAATGACATGTGGACACCTAACTCTTCCATATATGTTTGAAACTTCTCGTATAAAAACAATGGTGGTGTCTGACTATCATCCTTTTCAACAAACTGTAATAAGTGATCCGTTAGCTTAGCTAATACAATATAGTACTCCGTCTTCGAAGCAAACATATTAATCCTTACTTTTTTCCAATACTTTTCTATTAATATTAAAAGTACAATTTTCGTTTGTTGACCCGCAGGTAGCGTGTAATACTCGTTAATAATTTGATTGACAATCATTTGTGCTATTTGTTGCCATTCAAATGAAGAAGGTTCTCTTCTTTTTATATGACGAAAATAAAATTTATGCGGACAACGCATAAAATCATACAAATGATAATCTGTCATCGTTTTGATTGAGATTTTCTCATGCACTTGCTCTTCATCTCCCTTCTGCCATTAAGAAAGGTGTTTTACAAATTCAGCTCCAAACTGTAAACATTTTTCTACATCTTCATCTTCTGGCGTTAATTCTACTTTTAGTCCTTCTAACACAACTGCTGCCCCGCGCTCTTGTAGCTTTTCTATTAAAATGTCAACTGCCACTCCGTATTTCGGATAAGCCGAATCACATGATCCGAATACTGCCGCTTTTTTCCCAGTTAAATCAATAGAATCCATTGCATCATAAAAATCTAAGAAATCATCAGGAAGATCACCATCTCCCCAAGTGTATGCACCTAAAATAATTCCATCATACTGTTCTAATATAGAAGCTTCTGGTGAATCCATAATATCAATAACTTCAATTTCATTTTCTGTTTCACGAATTACGCCGGCAATGTGGTCAGCCATTTCCTCGGTATTTCCACTCATACTTGCAAAAATCATTACTAACTTACTCAACTGAACCTCTCCCTTTACTTTGTATCTCTTTTTCTGTTTGAATGCTCTTCTTCTCATCTACATATTCAGACCGAATTACATTTCTTTGCCATTCCATATGCTGATCAACATCTTTATCTTTATTTTTATCTTTTAATCCCCTCCGCAGAAGGTGAAAATTTTTTCTCATTAACATGTCGCATCCATCCTATTGATAATAATTATCAATTTCAACTACTTTTAGATTAATTGACATTGATTATCAATGTCAACAACTATTTTTAAAAAAATGATTAAAATGTACAAGCTTGTCCGTTAGCTATTCATATACTATGAATGAGCATAGTTCTTTCTCAGCCCTCTCTGACGGAAAGAAATAAAAGCAACTGCAATAGAGTGCAGTTGCCTTTTTTTGTTTTTCTATGATTTTAGTAATCTTATAGTCGTCTCTAAAAATAGCTCCACTCCACAAATTAATGCTGATTCATCCACATCAAATTTCGGATGATGATGTGGATAACAAGTATATATATTTTCATTACCTGTTCCTAATTTAATGAAACAACCGGGTGCTTTTCTTAAATATGCTGAAAAATCTTCCCCACCCATAGAAGGTTCAAGCTTCACAACACGCTCATTCCCAAACAAATGTAGTGCACTTTCTTCTACTATTTTCGTAATATATTCATCATTAATAACCGGATCATATCCATATCGATACGTATATGTATACGATCCTCCATGTGCTTCTGTAATTCCTTTCACAATTTTCTCGATTTTCCCTTCTGCTTCCACCCTCAATGCTTGATTAAATGAACGAACGGTTCCCATTAAAGTTGCTGTACTAGGAATAATATTGTCAGCCGTTCCCCCATGAAATTGTGTAACTGAAATAACCCTTTGCATAAAAGCACTCGTATTTCTTGATACGATATGTTGTAAATTTGTAATAATCTGTGCTCCGATAGCAATAGGGTCTATCGTTTCTTCTGGCCGCGCCGCATGTCCTCCTTTGCCTTGAATTTCAACTGTAAATACGTCTGGTGCCGCCATCATCGGCCCATACGCAATTCCTACCTTTCCGCTTTCCAATCCAGACATAACATGTAAACCTATTACATAATCAACACCGTCCATTACACCTGCCTCAACCATTTCTTGTCCCCCACCGGGATACACCTCTTCTGCGTGCTGAAAGAATAGACGAATCTCACCTGCAAAATCTTCCTTTATATTTGATAGCACCTCTGCTGTGCTTAATAAAATAGCTGCGTGAGCATCGTGCCCACATGCATGCATCATTCCTTTATTCACAGATGTATAAGATTTACTTGTCTCCTCTTGAATTGGCAAAGCATCTATATCAGCTCGAATCGCAATTACTTTCCCTTGCTTCACACCTCTTTTAATTGCTAGTACACTATACTTCGTCGGTCTCGTTACTTCAAAAGAAGAAAATGAGCATAATGTATCATATATAAATTGCGAAGTTTCTTTTTCATGAAATGATAATTCCGGATACTTATGGAAGTGCCTTCTCCATTTCACGATATTTTCTTCCGAAATTAGATTCTTCCACACTCTATTCATGATAATTTCCTCCTTTTCAAAAGAACTAGAAATTTAAAAGTTTACTCCGTCTTGAATGATTAATAAAAACAAATACTGTATTTTTACGTATTCTTATAGTCCACTTTTATGTATTCACACAATCCACTTTCTATTTACATGTCAAACCCATTACAAATTCATACTGAATGTAATATAATTGCTAAGTTAGGGATTTTCTTTTTTAGTATTTAGTGCTAATATCAAAAAAGAGCCTTTTGACTTATTTTTACCTAAAATGTGGGATTTTGTTTTTTTCACAATAATGTAGGACATGATACCTACAAAGAGCTATTATTTCATTAAGAGAGGGAAAGACATGGAAAGATTAAAAGAGATATGGTCTCGACCACTCACACAATGGGTTGCAAAGACGGTTTATTATCTTGCAATTTTATTTGCATTACTTTGGTTGTATGGATTCCATGATACAAACACAAGTACATTTATTTACAATGAATTCTAGGGTGGGAACGTTATGAAGTTATTAGAACAAATTGAAAAGTGGGCTGCAGAAACGCCTGATCAAACCGCTTTTGTTTGGCGAGATGCGAAAATTACGTACAAACAATTAAAGGAAGATTCTGATGCGTTAGCACATTGGATTTCTTCTGAGTATCCAGACGATCGTTCACCAATTATGGTGTATGGCCATATGCAACCTGAAATGATTGTTAACTTTTTAGGATGTGTAAAAGCTGGACATGCTTACATTCCTGTAGATTTATCTATCCCAGCTGATCGTGTACAACGTATTGCTGAAAATTCTGGTGCGAAATTACTTTTATCGGCAACAGCAGTAACTGTAACTGATTTACCAGTTCGCATCGTAAGTGAAGACAACTTAAAAGATATTTTCTTTACTCATAAAGGGAACACTCCAAATCCTGAACATGCGGTAAAAGGTGATGAGAACTTCTACATTATTTACACATCAGGAAGCACAGGTAATCCGAAAGGGGTTCAGATTACTTATAACTGCCTTGTTAGCTTTACAAAATGGGCTGTAGAAGATTTCAACTTACAAACAGGGCAAGTATTCTTAAATCAAGCACCTTTCTCTTTCGATTTATCTGTAATGGATATTTACCCATCATTAGTAACAGGTGGTACACTTTGGGCAATCGATAAAGATATGATTGCGCGTCCAAAAGACTTGTTTGCTTCTTTAGAGCAATCGGATATTCAAGTATGGACTTCCACACCTTCTTTCGCTGAAATGTGTTTAATGGAAGCATCTTTCTCTGAGAGTATGCTACCGAACATGAAAACATTCTTATTCTGCGGTGAAGTGTTACCAAATGAAGTGGCTAGAAAATTAATTGAGCGTTTCCCAAAAGCAACAATTATGAATACTTACGGTCCAACAGAAGCTACTGTCGCTGTAACAGGTATTCACGTTACAGAAGAAGTGCTTGATCAATACAAATCACTTCCAGTTGGCTACTGTAAATCAGACTGTCGCCTTCTTATTATGAAAGAAGATGGAACGATTGCACCTGATGGTGAAAAAGGTGAAATCGTAATTGTCGGTCCAAGCGTAAGCGTTGGATATTTAGGAAGCCCTGAATTAACAGAAAAAGCATTTACTATGATTGACGGTGAGCGCGCCTATAAAACAGGCGATGCTGGCTATGTTGAAAATGGTCTTCTATTCTATAATGGTCGTCTTGATTTCCAAATTAAGTTGCATGGTTATCGAATGGAATTAGAAGAAATTGAGCATCACCTTCGTGCGTGTTCTTACGTAGAAGGTGCAGTTATCGTTCCAATTAAAAAAGGTGAGAAATACGATTATTTATTAGCGGTTGTTGTTCCTGGGGAGCATTCGTTTGAAAAAGAATTCAAATTAACATCTGCAATCAAAAAAGAACTCAATGAGCGATTACCAAACTACATGATTCCACGTAAATTCATGTATCAATCTTCTATTCCAATGACACCAAATGGAAAGGTAGATCGCAAAAAATTATTGAGTGAGGTTACAGCATGACCGCATATGGATCATTTTATTTTTTCGCTATAGTGGGCATTTTATTAATACCTACTATCATAGCTGGATTAAAAGGTAAAATGTTGCGTAAATATAATGCAGTATTAACATTAGTCATGCTTGCTATTATCTTCTCAGATAAACCAAAGCAAGCAATGATGTTAGCCGCATTTATTATTTGGCAATATGCCCTAATTAAAGGCTATTTAATTTTAAGAAAACAAAATAATAGTACATTCACATTTTGCATAGCTGTTATTTTATCGATTTTGCCTCTTATTTTGGCAAAAATCGCACCATTTGCATCGTTACTACCTGAGTTAAAACTTGTTGTTTTTCTAGGTATATCTTACGTAACATTCAGAGCAGTTCAAATGGTATTTGAAGTTCGTGATGGTTTAATTAAAGAGCTTTCTTTCTTTAACTTCTGGGAATTCGTTTTATTTTTCCCTGCGATTTCAACAGGACCTATCGATCGTTACCGTAGATTCCAAAAAGATATTCAAAAGCCACCTAGCGCTGAAGAATATCAAAATTTACTATATACAGGACTAAATCGTATTTTCCAAGGTTTCTTGTATAAATTTATTATTGCTTACTTAATAAAGCAATATTGTATGGATCCAGCATTCGCTCAACACGATACAATCTTTTCAAATATGATTTACATGTATAGCTATAGCTTATATCTATTCTTTGATTTTGCTGGTTATAGCTCTTTTGTAATTGGTGTAAGTTATATGATGGGAATTAAAACGCCAGAAAACTTTAATAAACCATTCCTTAGTCGTAATATTAAAGACTTCTGGAACCGCTGGCACATGAGTTTATCATTCTGGTTCCGTGACTTCATCTACATGCGTTTCGTATTTTTTGCAACGAAGAAAAAGTTAATTAAGAACCGTTACACAATTTCGTATATCGGTGCATTTTTAAACTTCTTCATTATGGGAATTTGGCATATCCAAGGAAGCGCTGTTGCGCAGTATATTATTTATGGTCTCTATCATGCCGCACTGTTTATTTTATTCGATATTTTCGAACGAAAAAACAAGAAGCATAAATTTTGGCCAAACAATAAATTCACACGCATCCTTGCGATTGTAATTACGTTCCACATTGTATGTTTCGGTTTCCTAATCTTCTCTGGACACCTTAACAGATACTTTTAATGCACCCTTCTTATTCCATTAAGAAGTTGCACATATAATATATTTCGGATATAAAGGAGATTTTAAAAATGGCAGAATTCAAAGAGCAAGTATTAGATATTTTAGAAGAAGTATGTGAAAACGATATTGTGAAAGAAAACTTAGATGTTCAATTATTTGAAGAAGGTATCCTTGATTCTTTCGCTGTAGTATCTTTATTAGTTGAATTCCAAGAGCGTTTAGATATTGAAGTTTCTATTTCTGATTTTGACCGTGACGAGTGGGCTACACCAAACATGGTTATTAAAAAGTTGGAAGAAATCCGATGAACAAAGCAAAATTTGGTCCGATGCTTTTAGCATTGGCCCTTTTTGCTGTATTCTTACTTATTCCAACGCGCTTCCTACTTCCACTTTTAAGTGATGAAAAAGTAGAACAAGCTGCCACTTCTTTAAAAGAAGAAAAAATTCAAAGTATGATTTTACAGCAAAAGATGTTAGCAGATCCAAAATATCTTCCGATGTACGGTTCATCGGAATTCGCACGTATGGATGCTTTCCATCCATCTAATTATTTTAAAGTAAAGCCTGAAGGATTTACGCCATTCCTTCTTGGACGCGGCGGAACACAAGACCTTGTACATGTGTTAAACTTCGCATCTACAATGGATCAATTGAAAGATAAGAAAATGGTATTCGTTCTTTCTCCGCAATGGTTTGTACCACAAGGTATTGACGAGACGCACTTTGCACCTAACTTTTCAAAACAACAAGGTTACCACTTCATTTTCAACAATGATTTAAAACCTGAAATGAAAAAACAAATTGCAAAGCGTTTATTAAACTTTGAGATTGTAAAAAAAGAAACTTTATTAAAAATCTCGCTTGAAGGCATCGCTTATGATGATACGAAGTATAAAGTAAAAGCACTTGCTGCTAAACCTTTCGCTTATATTTACCGTAACATTTTAGATCGTAAAGATTTATTTACAGCTATGTTTAATATTAAACCGCACAAAGAGAAGCTCGATCCTTCATTAAAACAAATGAACTGGGAAGAAGCTCGTAAACATGCGGATCAAACAGGTGCAGCAGAATCTGGATCTAATGAATATGGTATCGAAGATGGTTACTTCAATAGCAAAATTAAGAAAAAATTAAAGCAACGTGAAGGTTACTTAAAAAATGATGCTTACGACCAATCGCCAGAATATGAAGATTTACAAATTGTACTTGATTTATTAAAACAATCTGGTGCAAAACCACTCTTCATTTCTGTTCCTGTAAAAGGTCCTTGGTACGACTACGCTGGCTTCCCAAAAGAACGCCGCGAAGCATACTATAAGAAAGTTCATGAGCAAATTGAAAAAGCTGGTTATCCAATTGCCGACTTCTCAAATCATGAATACGATAAATACTTCTTAAAAGATCATATGCACTTAGGTTGGAAAGGCTGGGTTTACATCGACGAAGCCATCCAACAATTTTATAAAGCAAACTAATGAAAAGACCGCTTGAATTACTCAAGTGGTCTTTTTGTATATATTTTGTAATTGTTCGATTGCATTCTCTGCTTCTTTCATAACTCGCTCCACTACATGCTGAGCTGATTCGATTCGAGCTAATGATGCTGCCTGTCCTGCCCAAAGTGACATATATTCTTCCTTATTTTGCTTCGCTGCCTCTTGGCGTATTTTAGAAGTTAATACGTTTTGCACTGGATACATCGGTAGCCCTTCTTCTTTTCCTTCATGTCTCTCTATAAATTCATTCCGAATACCCCGCGCATATTTCCCAGAAAACGCACGAGTTACAGTTGTGCTCGTATCTGTACTATGTAAAACCGCTTCTTTATACACATCGTGCGTAATACTCTCTTCACTTGTTAAAAAGGCCGATCCCATTTGAACACCTTCTGCTCCTAGTACCAATGCCGCAACAAGCCCTTGTCCGTTCATTACACCACCTGCTGCGACAATTGGGATATGTGGAACAGCCCCTACTAACTGAGGTATCAACGCAAAAGTACCAATCATAGCATCTCGTTCTTTCCCAATAAATGTTCCTCTATGCCCTCCTGCTTCGCTACCTTGCCCAATAATAATCTCTACTCCTAGCTCAGCAAGTACTTTCGCTTCCTTCACATGGGTAGCTGTTCCGATAACTTTTATTCCACTTCTTTTTAAATCATTTATTTCTTCTTTTTCTAACGTTTGAAATGCAAAGCTAACGACCGGTACTTTTTCATCTAATAGCACTTGTAATTGTTCCTTATAGCTTTTTGGAAGCTTTAACGTTCCTTCTACTTCTATACCTAATTCTCTATTCACTCCGCTTAGTAATACTTTCGCCTCATTTACCTTCTCTTCTTCTATTTCTATCTCTTTCGTTACAAGTAAATTAACACCGAAAGGCTTATCTGTTAGTTCTCTTATTCTATAAATCGCTTCACGAATTTGTTCTGGGCTCATATAGCCCGCTCCGAGCGTCCCTAATCCTCCGCTATTACTTACTGCTGCAACAAGTTCTGGCGTCGTAATCGCGCCTGCCATACCGGCTTGAACAACGGGATACTCAATTTTTAATATATCTGTTACTCGACTTGTAAACATCATTTTCCCTCCTATTTCCCTTATATCTTCTTTATTTGATAAGCTTTCCCCTGCTTTTGCAAGGGTTGAACTTCATATGAAGCGAATATATTGAAAGAGAAGGAGGCTGAGCTTAATGATTTATCCAAATGCATTAAAACAAGGTGATACAGTAATGATCATTGCACCATCTGGTCCACCTACAATCGAAAATGTATTACAAGGTGTGAATGTATTACAAGAGATGGGGTTATCCGTAATAATCGGGAAGAGCGTTTACGAGAAATATGGATTTTTAGCCGGAAGTGATCAAGTTCGGCTTGACGATATACATGAAGCATTTACAAATAATGAAGTGAAGGCCGTTTTCTGTGCACGAGGTGGTTACGGAAGTGCTCGTCTCCTCCCTCACATTCAATATGAAATCATTCGGCAAAACCCTAAAATCTTTTGGGGATATAGCGATATTACAGCTTTACATACTGCTGTTTCACGTTATGCAAAGCTTATAACATTTCATGGTCCGATGATTGAAGAACTAGGAAAAGGTATTGATTCCCTATCTTTATCCTCTTTCAATCAGCTATTCCATCCGTATTCAACCATTTTATCTGCATCAGAATGTATCGTATCTAGCTCTCACAGTACAGTTACAGGTACGTTAGTTGGCGGAAATTTAGCTGTGTTAACAAGTATAATTGGCTCGCCCTACGAGATAAATACGGACAATACACTTTTATTACTTGAAGACATTGGTGAAGAACCGTACCGCATTGACCGTATGTTAAATCAGCTACTTTTATCTGGAAAGTTTAATGAATGCAGGGGCGTTATTTTCACAAGTTGTCACGACTGCACTCCTTCAAAGCCATCTCAATCATTGCAAGCAATATTATATGAATATTTCGTACCATATTATATACCGGTCCTATTCGGTTTACCAATTGGACATATAAGTCCAAACATCGGTATTCCACTTGGAGCTACAGCGACAATAAACACGAATAATAAAACAGTCTCTATTTCTTCCGGTATAGCCACTCCATATTCAAATTAAAAAGGAAAAGCGATTACGCTTTTCCTTTTACTTATAATAATTAAAAATTCGTCCAGATGAGATATCTGCAATTTCTTCTGGAATAAATGTTTTACTTATATCAGTACCAACATTTAATACAGCTGTAGCATCTTTCTCAATGCTACCAAATAACTCTTTCCCACGTATCGTAATAAGGGGCGTTCCTTCTGGCAACACATCTTTTACAAATTCCATTTGTGTAAAGAACGGAACGATCCATCTACCTTCTCCTTGGAAATGACGCAAACGAAGTATTCCCTCTGTTGCCCCGTCCTCTGCTTCTAGTGAACCAGCAACATAAAACTCAGTAGATAAGAGCAATTCATAAAATTCCTTTTGCTTCTGTTTATCATCCCCTGCTACAACAAGTACCTCTTCTAATTTCTTTACTGAAATTTGCTCCATATGATGCCACCCCTATTTTCAAAATGATTGTACTTAGATTATACGAAATATTCTTATTTTTTTCCACATAATTTGCAATTATTTTCTTAAAATAATTTTAATACTTCTTTTGTCGTCACAATCGTAGCAAACTCTTCATGTAAATTTACAAGTGTCATATTGTGAATATCTTCTGCACTATACTCCTTACCATCTAAACCTTTACGGTTAAAAGTAGCCGTTGCATCACTCACTAAATATGTTGTAAATCCTAAATTCCCTGCCATTCGTGTTGTAGTTTCCACGCAATGATTTGTCGTTAATCCTACAACCACTACTGCATTACATTTGTTCTTTCTTAATTGCTCTTCTAAATTTGTCCCAATGAACGCGCTGTTAACGAATTTCTGAATAACCACTTCACCAAGTAGTGGTTGCACTTCTTCTTTAAAGTTTACCGTTTCCGCTCTCTCATAAAACATTGACTGAGCATTTTCTTTATTTACATGTTGAATATGAAAAACTGGTCGTTCCCTTTTTCTCCATTCTTCTAATAAAATTCTCATGTTTTCTTCAGCAAAAATATTATTTCTCTCGCCCCAATCTGGTAATTGAAATGCCTTTTGTACATCGATTATGATAAGTGCTATTTGATTTGTCATCATTTCCCCCTTAATTTGGCTGTAATTGAAATAGAAAACCAAGTTGTTGTGACGCAGTAATAAAGCAAACATAGGCGCAAAGCTCTACAATTTCTTTTTCTGTCCAATATTGTTTTAATACGTGAAACATAGTATCATCTATTGCTTTTCGGTCATGAACAAATGTATGCGCAAAAGTAACGGCTACACCAATCTCCTCTGCCTTTTGCATATCATCAGGTCTTCCTTTTGCCATACAGTACGGACATTCATTCCCATACGCTAATGTTCTTCTCACTTGCTCCTTCAACTCTGCTGAAAGAGTTCCTTTATTGTACAGTGTATCTTCTAACGTACTCCACGAATGTAATATATCCGAATTATGCCCTAATAACTTTTGAAACTTTGTATCTCCTACATTTGATAATGAAATTCTCTCCATCATTTCCCCTCCTATTTCCTTCTGTTTTATTGTAAAATAAATAACGTTCACTTTACATTTCATATGAATCTTAATTTATATTTTCCCTTTACAAAAATCATCATTTTACTGGAGGTATATTTACAAATGCAATTAGACCGTGTTGATCGGAAAATTTTAAATGAATTATATAATGATAGTCGCCTTTCGATGCGTGAATTGGCGAAACGAGTAAACTTATCTGCTCCATCTACTTCAGAACGTGTTCGTAAGCTCGAAAGCGAAGGTGTTATTCAAAAATACACAATCGATATTGATTATAAAAAAGCAGGACTCGTTTTAGATTGTATTTTAGAAATCACTTTAAAAAATGGTGATACAACACGTATGCAACAGTTTATTCAATCTTATCCATCTGCAAGTTTTTGTTACCGAGTAACAGGAAGCTTATGCTACATTGTAAAAATTTCTGTTCCTTCACTCGTTGAACTGGAAGAATTTATCAATGATGTTTCTTCATATGCAACGACCGTTTCTCATATCGTATTATCAGAAGTATCTCTTACTCCTGATATTGAACATATCTTCCCAGAAGATTAATTTATTTTTATTCATAAAATATAAAAAAACCCCTTACAATAAGAATAAAAATAATATATTATGTATTAAAATACATAAAGTTCGAGAAAGGGGCTTTACATTGAAAATCTGGTTTTATGAAAAAACGGCACAATTAGATGACTTGCTTGGTATTTGGGACAATGTTCCGACCATCCCACGAATTGGTGAAAAAGTGGAGATTTTAAAGACGGTCCGCACTGTTACAGATATTAAATATGTAAAGAACGGTAATAATTTTCGTGTAGAAATTATTACAAATTAAAAAGTAGCTCCTAAGGAGCTACTTTTTAATTATCTATTATGTGCTTTCTTTATAACGATTTTATCTTCTTCTACAGATACTGTTACATAATCATTTTCTTTTAACCGAAGCTTATTTACAGCCTCATCTGGTAACTCTATGGCCATCAATCTATCGGTTACGATCACTTGACTATACACTTCATTTTCTTGGGATGAACTCACTACTTTTTGCTCATTTATAAAACGTACTCGTGGCACGCCAACTTCTTTTACTGTACGCCATTGTTTCCAAACATAAGGAATTAACCAAAGTAATCCAACAACTGTAAGACCGATACCAATCCATAAATTACTTTGCGCTTGTAATTCAGTAATTGAGATTGTACCACTTTCTTCTCCACCGAAAAATTGCATACTTGTTGCAATCTAAGTGAATTTTATGTAATAAAAATCCCCGTTTTTACAAGCGGGGATTTCTTTTATTATAATACGTCACGTTTTTGGAATAATGCACTTGATGCTACAAGTAACACAACAAAGTATGCAACTACAAGTAATAATGAAGTTGTAAACGTAAATTCTGTAAATGTTGGTTCCATTCCACCATTGATTAATTTATTACTATCGTAAGCTCTTAAATCCAAATGGTTGAATACTACAAACTTCGCTACACCTTTTGCAAACATTATTAATACCATATTAATTGCACCTTGTAAGAAGAATAGGAACATCGTAATAATTAATGGTAATACAGATTTTCTAAAGACATTTGCTAGGAAAAATGCAAGTGTTGCAAAAAAGAACGGTGAAAGTAGTTGATATAAAGTTGACTTCATTACGATTCCTAACGTTAATTCTGTTTTACTACCATCCATTACAATACCGCCAATAATCATTGCAATTAGCATACCAGCTAATACGATAAATAACATTGCTAATAACACTGTAATATATTTAGAAAATAAAACTGCAAGTCTTTTTCTTGGACGGATTAACAATTGTTTAATTGTACCTTTTTGGAACTCATCAGTAAGAGTACGGGCAGCAAGTGTAATCCCAAAAATCGTTGTAAATAAAACAATTAAGCCAATCTCTGAGTTTGCATAATCTAAATATGATCCCTTAAACTCATCACCTTTTCCCCACTTCAACATTGCTAAAGTACCTAAAATTTCGAGTGCCGCAATGACACCAATTAAAATATACATACCTTTTTTCGCATGCAACTTTAAAAATTCATTTTGAATTAATTTAAACATTACGCTTTCACTCCCCCAGTAATCGCTAAGAACTCATCCTCTAAAGTTTTATTTTGAACAGTAACGCCATATACAAGCACATCAGCATGAACAAGTTTTTTTACAAGTTGCGGAATGTTGTCTTTTGTTACAGATGCTACAATTACATTCCCTTTTGCTTTACCTTTAATGATTTCATTTGCTTTCTGAACTTCACCTACTTCAAACGCTACAACGGCTGCCTCATCATGTTTCACTTTTTCATGTAAGTTGTACTCTTGTACAAACTCACCTTGTTTAATAATAACGACGCGATCACACATTAATTCAATTTCACTCAATAAGTGACTTGATACGATTACAGCAATATTCTCTTCTTTCGCTAAACGTTGTAAATAATCACGAATTTGGCGAATACCAGCTGGATCTAATCCATTTGTCGGCTCATCTAAAATTAAGATTTTCGGCTGATGAAGTAATGCCTGTGCAATTCCTAAACGTTGTTTCATACCAAGTGAATATGTTTTCACCTTTTTATGAATCGCATGCTCTAATTCAACAAGCTTTACAATCTCAGCAATGCGCTCTTTACTAATTGGTGTAATGGCCATATTCGCAAAATGCTTTAAGTTTTGCATTCCTGTCATATAATCATATAGTTCAGGATTTTCTACAATCGCTCCAATTTGCTCTAGTGCCTTTTCACGCTCCGAGCGAATACTATGTCCACAAATTGTAATATCGCCCTCTGTCATTGAAATAAGACCTGTCATCATACGGATCGTCGTCGTCTTACCGCTACCGTTCGGCCCAAGGAATCCGTATACTTCTCCTTCACGAACCTCAAATGATAAACCACGAATAATTTCCGTTCCACCAATCCTTTTTCGAACATTCTCTAACTTTACTACTACGTTTCCCAATGCTGATTCCTCCTTTAGACTTCTAGTTTTTTATCGATAATGTGACCTGTAACTACTAGTAATATAATTGTTAATAAACAATTAAAAAATAGATTTAAAATTGTAACCTCTGTACCAGAATAAAATGATGTATTTAAAAAACCATTTTGATCTATAAATCCAATATTATTTATAGCAAACACATACTTTTCTATTTGCTGAAAAATATACGTTATTCCTCCATTAAATGCGGTAAAAATGACGAATAAAACTAAACAAGCAACTTTATTCATCGATGATTTCACATTGAATAGTTTTACAATTACTATAATAAAATAAATAGAAACTAGCATATTAAGAAAATCTAGTCCCCATAAGAAAATAGATAACATATGATGTAATATTCCATAATTATATAAACTGTGTATTGCTTGCTGAATACCTAAATTAGTTTTTCCATTGTAAATATTTAAAGAAAAATAGTATAGAAAAATGATTCCTATTCCTAGCAAAATCATAAAGAGTAGTACACAGAATAAAATATTTGCACATATATACTTTTTTGCTGAAATAGAAGTATAACGTAGCATAGAGTTTTTTAACATTTTCCGAAAAGACGATATACCTGTTAAAAGAATTGCAAATCCATTTATACCTAGTACGATAAAGAATATAATAATAATTATATCTTGCCTACCTGAAATTCTAACTCCTGAAACTCCTTTCATATTAAATAAAAGAATGAATGAAACTGTAATAAAACCAAAGTAAATAATGGCTATCTTTCTCTTATTACAATTATACAGATAATGAAAAAGCTGACTCATTTCTCATAGGCCTCCTTAAACAGCTCATGTACTGCTTTACCCTTTTGAAATCGTAGTTCTTCCACATTTTCATGCAATATTATTTCTCCATCTTTCAAAAAGATTACTTCATCGAATATATTTTCGATTTCTCTTATTAAATGAGTCGATATAAGTAGCGTACAATCTTCACGATAAAATTTAAGTATTAGCTCAAGTACATGTTCTCTAGAAACAAGATCTATCCCGCCCAATGGCTCATCCAGTACGTATAGCTTCGCTTTTCGAGAAAATGTTAAAATAATCTGCAGCTTCTCAACCATACCTTTTGACAATGCTGTAATTTTTTCTTCTAACGGTATTTTAAATTCTGCAATCGTATCTACCGCTTTTTGAATATCGAAGTCTTTATAAAAATCTCGGTAAAAAAATAAAGCATCTTTTACAGTCATCCAATCATCAAAGACTGGCTTATCGGACATAAATGAAACGATTTCTTTCGTCTGTAATCCTACCTTTTTACCGTCTATTGTAATACTACCTTCAGAAGGGTGTTGCAAGCCTGCAATCATTTTCAATAACGTCGTTTTCCCGCTCCCGTTATCTCCAACAAGCCCAACGATTTTCCCTTCCGTAATCTCTATGTTTAATTCACGGATCACTGCTTTTAATCCGTATCTCTTCCATAAGTTTTCTATTTTCAATAGCTCTGTCATTGGCTCTCCTCCCTCTTATCATGTAATGAAGAACGAAGAATTGTAAGAATTTCTTCTTCTGAAAAACCTAAATTGTCCATTCCATCTATAAAAGAATGAAGTAATTCTTTCGCCATCTCTTTTCGCAGCTCCATAATTTTCTCCCCTTCATTCGTTACATACCGTCCCATTCCTCTACGTGTGACAACAACTCCATCCCGTTCTAGCTCTTGAAATGTACGCTGAATCGTATTTGGATTCACTTGTAATTCACTCGCTAATTCACGGACAGAGGGAATTTTATCACCAGGCAATAAATGTCCTGTTACGATCTCTTTTTTTATGTATTCCATTACCTGAATGTAAATTGGTGTATTTGGAGAAAACTCTATTTTCATTTCTTCCCTCCTTTTGTATCGGTGTACTAGTTAAATAATACACTGATACAAAAGGTTTGTAAATACCCATTTAATTACAAAAAAGTTCTATCCGTTAACCGAATAGAACTTCCCAAATATAAATCGCTATACAAAAATAATAGTGTTATGTAAACAAAATTATAAAGAAAAGCTGTCTTATCAATCAATAAGACAGCTTTTCCTTATAATCCTATATTAAAAGTTAAACACGAAGTCATCGTCAGCTAACTTTTCAACGTTCGTTGCTTTTACGTAACCATTTCCTTTTACAGAGAAGAAATCATGGTTTTTCGTATCTGTACGTAAACCATTTAAAACGATTGGGTTAATTTCTTCTTCTTCAAACTTCGGCTCAAGCCCTAAGTTCATAAGCCCTTTATTTGCATTGTAACGAACGAAACGATTTACATCTTCTACAAGACCGATAGAAGTGTAAATTTCTTCTGTATAGGCCATTTCAATTTCATATAGTTCCATTAATAACTCTTGTGTTTCTTTTTGCACTTCTTGTTGCTCTTCTACAGAAAGTTCTGCGAAGATTTGTTGTGCTAAAATACCGACGAATACGCCGTGAATTGACTCATCCTTTACCTTCACATAAGTTCGCTACTCCTATGCCGTTTATACAGCTTACAGTTTCCTGTAAGAAGAGACTATATCATCTACCTTCTCAGGTAGCCCTCCATTTCGATTTAAGGGATTCTCACCCACCGCTTGGCCCTACTCCTCTTGCGGAATTTCACCGCCATTGGGATAGTCGTTGAACGTTCCTTTATCTACGTATCGCACCCACCACTGTTTATACAGTTTTCGATGTCTGATACGGCTTCCTGTGCCGCTCGATAACCCATGTTTTCTTTCAATGGATGCATTAGATTCACCGGCTTGTAGCATCTGAACGATATCCAAAAACATTTCAAGAGTCACACGTCCCCTTGTTTTCAGTTGGTGTTCAGATTTAACCGGCATATAATTTTGCACTTTTCCCCAAAGATATTTATAACGTTTCTTATGTCGAATTAAAGATACATAATTAGGATGAAGATTATACATATCAGCAATTTCTGGATTTGTCTTTCCGCACTTTAGTAGTTCTACAATCTCAAAAAATTGTGCATCTGTAATTTTTGATTGTGGATTTTTTTCACCTATAACACGTTGCCTTTTCTTCTCTAATTGTTCTTCAGTGAATTTAATTCCACCCAATCCTTCTCCGCCTAACGTCAAGTTATAGCCATTATTATAAGAATCATACAGCCAAATATACTGTTGCTCAATCTCACTCAATTCTTCCAATGAACATTCTATTTCCTCTAGAATTCCATATTCTAAAGTGGATTCATATTTACAGTATACTGCTTGTAAATACCTATTATAATGTGTACCACTCTTTAACATCCACATATGTTCCCTAATTCGTTTTAAATTTGAAACGTTCACATCTTTACCAATATAATACTTCCCATTGATTTTTAAATAGTAAATTCCGTACATGTTATCGCTAGATAAAGGCTTCGCTGCTGATTGCCCTATCAGCTATTCTCCTTTCCATCTATTGATAGTTAGAGAATAACCTGAATGCATATATTCATCAATAATAATACAGATAAATTTACAATAGGGGGTCCCAGCAATTAAAAGGGTTTTTCAATTGGTATCTCTACCAAAAGCCGCCATAAGTTAACGGATAATAAGGTTAATAATTTCACCACTTGCCGTCAGTTTACCTTGACCAGCTAAGTAAAGTGGATAGAAAAATCCACTATAGAATAAGTAACTTTCTAAGAACACACTTGCTACCATTGCCATGTATAACTCTTTTTTCGTTACTTCAGGCTTTAATAAACGACGATAGTAACTAGTAATAATACCAGCTTTTTTCTCAAGTAACGGATGATTGTCTACCCAGTCAAAAATATCATCAATTTCTTCTTCTGTAGCTAATGTTGTGAAAATGTGACTATAACTTTTCGCATGTACTTCTTCCATAGCTCCCATGAAAGCTAATACACTTTTCGCTTGTAAATTTTCAAGATGAACAAGTACAAGTGGCATTCCTTCGCCACCTTGTTTCGTATCTAAAAGTGTTAAACCACCTAATACACGCTTATAAGCAATTTGCTCTTCTTTCGATAATTGCACCCAAGTATTTTTGTCAGACGAAACCGCGATTTCTTCTTCTGTCCAAAACTGAGCGATGTTTTGCTTCCAAAACATTAAACTGAAATCATCTTCCTTTTTATTCCAGTTAACAGCGCGCATTGAATCACCCCTATATCTATTATTGTTCTACTGAACGGTTAAATTTCCATCTAACAATGAAAAGCTAACCGTTTAGTAGAACAAACCAAGTATGAGCAGGGTTCATAACCCTGCTCATACTATTGGGTTATTCATTTAGTATGGCAATATGCCATTAAACGGTACAAGCCACACACTCTTCCACGCTTAATTTACGTGTTCTCGTATAATACAGACTCTTTAAGCCTTTTTTATGTGCATAGATGTAGTAACGTGCTAATTCACGTGTTGAAATATCACTATTAACGTAAAGAATTGTACTAATTCCTTGGTCAATATGTTCTTGAATTTCTGCGATTAAATCAATTAATTTAAACTGATTCATATCGTAAGAAGATTTATAGTACCAGAACGTATCTTTTGATAAATACGGCATTGGATAATATGTTGTCGCATTCGCATATGTTCTTGATTCGATTTGACTTACGATCGGCATTACGCTTGAAGTTGCATTTTGAACGTAACTGATTGATTGTGTTGGAGCAATGGCAAGACGATATGAGTTGTATAAACCATTCTTCTGCACTTGCTCTTTTAAACTTGTCCAATCTTCTTTTGTCGGAATATGAATTCCTTCAAATAGTTGCTGAACTTTTTCAGTTACAGGACTGTAATCTGTCGTTTCATACTTTTCGAAGTATGTGCCATTCGCATAATCAGATTTATCGAAGTCTTTAAATGTCTCGCCTTTTTCTGTAGCGATTTCCATACTTTTCTCAATAGAATAGTAATTTAACATCATAAAGAATGTACGAGCGAATTCTTTCGCTTCTGCACTTTCATAAGCGATTTTATTTTTTGCTAAATATCCGTGTAAGTTCATTGCTCCAAGTCCAACTGAATGAAGCTCGTCATTTGCTTTTTTCACAGTTGGTGCATTCGGAATAATCGTCATATCAGAAACAGCTGTTAAAGCTTCCATTCCCGCATGAACTGCTTCACGAATTTCTTTATTTTCCATTACGTTTACGATATTTAACGATCCTAAGTTGCAGTTAATATCACGACGGATAATGTCATCTGTACCGTAATCATTTATTTCTGAAGTTTCTTGAAGCTGGAAGATTTCTGTACATAAGTTCGACATCTTCACAGTTCCAATATCCTTCAATGGATGTTGATTATTTGCATTTGATTTAAACATTAAGTATGGGTAACCAGACTCAAGCTGAATCATAGCGATTTTAATAAGCATATCACGTGCACTAATATCTAGTGGCTTCTTCTTCACTTTCGGATTGCTCATTAATTCATCGTACATTTCATCAATGTCAATATCATCTAAATGCTTGCCATATTCTTTATAAACCGTATAAGGCGCGAAAACATGGAAAGGTTCGT
This sequence comes from Bacillus sp. XB1, assembly GCF_053557995.1. Classification (NCBI taxonomy): domain Bacteria; kingdom Bacillati; phylum Bacillota; class Bacilli; order Caryophanales; family Bacillaceae; genus Bacillus; species Bacillus sp. XB1. The sequence continues at coordinate 2,296,394 of NZ_JBNRIL010000001.1, forward strand.
TTTTCTCAGCAAGCTCAAAGAACTTACTTGGAACGATAATTCCGATTGATAGAGACTGAATACGGCTCTTCTCATCGGCATTTATTTTTTTTGTATCAAGGAATTCAATAATATCCCAATGGAAAATGTTTAAATATACTGCACCGGCACCTTTTCGTTGGCCAAGCTGATTCGCATATGAAAACGAATCTTCAAGCAATTTCATAACAGGTACTACGCCACTTGCAGCGTTGTCGATACCTTTAATTTGCTCACCACGTGCGCGTAGCTTAGATAAGTTTAAAGCTACTCCCCCGCCGATTTTTGATAATTGCATCGCAGTATTAATGTTAAAGCCAATTGAATTTAAGCTATCATCCATCTCTAACAAGAAACAAGACACCATTTCTCCTCTTCTGCTTCTTCCCGCATTTAAAAAGGTTGGTGTCGCTGGTTGGTAGTTTTGTTTTACAATCATGCTTGCGAATTGTCTTGCTTTCGAAACATCACCGCGTCCTAAGTATAATGAAACAATTGCTACACGATCTTCATAGCTTTCTAAGTATTGTTTTTGATCATTCGTTTTTAACGCATAATCTTTGTAGAACTTAGATGCTGCCATATAAGATTGGAACTCGAAGTTTTCACCATAAGCGATGTTATATACTTCCTCTACTTCCTCCAAGCTATACTCGTCCAGAACGTTGTAATAGTAATCATGTTCTTTCATATACTCCATTCGCTCTGCCACGCTATTAAAAGGAACGGTATTCTCTCTAGCTTCTTCCATAAAGACTTCTAATGCCTCTTTATCTTTATGAAGCTGATAAAAACCGTCCTGCATTTGCGTGATTTCATTATTCAGTTCAATGTGTCGCAATCTCCCGCACCCTTTCCTTAAAATATTCTACATCGTTATTTGTTCCAGATAACTCAAATTTTGATACAATAGGCACTTCATATTTAGTAGAAATCTTGTCAGCACTTGCACCGAACATGTCTCCCCAGTTACGATTGCCGCTTGCAGATACGCCTTTTAATTTTTCATTATTGCGCTCTAAAAAGTCTAAAACACGTTCTGGTACATTTCCAAAACCTGTTGTATACGTAATAAGAATAAAGTCTTCATCTATTACTAGATCTTCATCAATTTGAACGGCCGGCATATTTAATTTGTGAATGAAACGCTTCACGTTTCCTGTCATAGAATCATATGCAACTAACATTTCCGACCCTCCCTCTCAAATCTATATTCTCTATATGTTGTTCTTGATTTCTCTATATATTGTATTACGTTTCAAAATAAGACACAAGATATATGTATAAATTCTTTCTTTTTTTAACTTTTACTTTTCGACATGATAGCCGTTTTTTTTCAATACAATGACTATGAAACAACATTCTAAAACTCATGTCAATAAAGTGCTTTTCAAAAAAGTTGTCAACGAATTTAACCTTATTTTTAAAAAAGTTAACAATATATTTTGTCATAAAACGGTAGATGCTGAAGAAATATATTTCTCCAGCATCACGCAAAAAAGAACAGATATGAAACTATAATCTGCTCTAAAAAACGATTACATTTATCAAATTTACCTTATTAAATATATTATACATATACTTTCGTTTTTCGTTACATACTAAAAGATAACTATTATAGAAAAAGATTATTATTATGGAACTTCAATTTATTTATGAAAAGTTTATTCAGAGTACTCAATGCGCAAAATATCTTTTACAAATATATGATGTGGATTTTCATCTTTATCAAGCATTGTACATACAGGAGCCTCTTCATCAAAGTATACAATCAGTCCTTCTACGTACTGATATGTATGTTGAACTTGTACAGTTACTTTAATTTCTATTGCTTCTTCATATGCTCTTTTTATTTTCTGAAGCATTTTTGCTGAACATTTTCGTTTCTCTGGATACATAACCATTCCCATAAATCGATTGCCGGCTCTATCTTTCCACATATAATCCCAATGTGGTAAAATGCCTTGTTTAAAATCGCCCATAATTCCCCTCTCCTTTATCTTTTATTTATCCCGCATGAAACGTCCGTTTGGTGAAGGCTACTAATCAGTGAGAGATGCCCTGCTGATCAAAATTCTCCTTTATGAACGTGGCGTTTCTGAATATGTATAAATCACTTGCCCGCCTCGCTGTGCGTTACCAATGAAATGCTTAAAGTCTTCTCTATTTACAACAACTTCTCTGAACGTATAAAATACATCTTTCGTAACAACATACTCCTTTATTTCACCATTTTTTAGCTGATCTAAAATTGTATTTGCTAATTCTTTATCCATGTATTTCACCTCTCTGCAATATTTTATCTTATATTCTATGGGTCAACAACTGTAAATTTATCCCGCTATTTGCAGGTAGTCCGATTGGTGTTGACTACTAATCAGTCGTAGAATGAACAAAAAATCTTACTGATTAACGTTTCACTTTATCTCGTTGTTATGCCATGATTTTATTTTCGTTATTTCGCAAACAATATTGTTTTACTATATGTCCACTAAATATCATATACTAACATAGCTACTTCTCTATATCAAACATTTCGGCATTCAATTATGCAAAGTTCCATACCACTATGCTACAATATACAAATAGAACTAGGAGGGATACTATGATTCGGAAAGCAAAAAAGACAGATGCAATGGCAATAGCTCCTTTATTGTATAATGCTCTGCATGAAATTGCTGAAAAAATCACAGGTAGCACAGTTGAAGCAGAAGTATTACTAGGACTTGAGACATGGTTCTCAAAAGAAAATAACCGTCTGAGCTACGAAAACTGTTTTGTCTATGAACAAGACGAGAGTGCAGTTGGAATTATTGTCGCTTATCACGGTAGTGAAGCAACACAGCTTGACGCACCAATTGTATATCACTTAAGAGCATTACATAAAGATGAATCAATTACGTTAGAAAAAGAAGCTGAGCTTGATGAGTATTACATTGATACATTATCAGTTTCAAGTGCACACGGCGGAAAAGGTATAGGTTCTAAATTAATTGAAGCTGCCGAAATCTATGCAACTGAAAAAGGGCATAAAAAAATCGCTTTACTTGTTAATTTAGAAAACAAACGCGCCTATTCACTATACGAAAAGTTAGGTTATAAAAAAGATGAAATTGTTATGCTAGTAGGGGAACCTTATGCTCATCTCGTAAAACCATTAAACGTCAAAATTTCTATATCTTAAAAAGAAAGCACACGATTTATATAAATCGTGTGCTTTTATGTTAAATTTGTATTTAATATATTTCCATCCATCGCCTCGTGAAACGTATATGTTGTACATCCCCATGGCTCTCTGTGCAAAATAGGAGAACCAGACCATCCCATCGCTCTCAGTTCGGCACCAATCATTACATTCACATAATTATGACCTACAAGAGCTATACTTCCATGTACGAGAGCATAACGATGTAACAGGTAAGCCGCTTGCCTTACCCTCTCTCTTACTTCCTTATAAGACTCAACACCTTTATGGTAGCCAAGTATCCATAATGTTCGTCCAATGAACATCCATACCTTAATTGTGCATTTCAACCACTTCGGAGCAAAAAAGCATGAAGGAACTTCAGCTTCTCTAAAAAGAGAATTTTGCATAAAAGATAAAGAATCCGTCAATTCAGCTGCTGATTGTACAGCACGCCTTTGATCACTTGTTAAGACAAATTTCGCTGCTTCAATTGCCTCTATTGTTTCTATCGGCATTTTAGCTTTTTGTATCATTGACTCGGAATCATACTGTTTCATCCATTCGTGAAATGAATTAATTGTCATCGGTTCTCTTATACGACTTAAACAACCATGACGAATAAAAGAAATCTTCATTCTTTTCACTCTCCATTCATCACTTATGAACTCTATTATGCACTAGTTCTAAACATCATACCACGCAAGAAAATAAAGTTATATCCCTTTACATCTCCCCACCACTATCATGTGTTATCGAAGCATGGATACCATCCATCCCATCAAAATATGTACTCGTATCATATTGACGAATCTTTTTTAAATGCATATAAGAAAATAAAAATAAAATTAAAGCTATAACACTCCCCACAAATTCAAACATCATTTTACCGCCTCTAATTTCTCCCACTTCAGCAGGTTATTCTACTTTTTCATTATACCTCGATATAAAGATTCTCGCATTTTTGCTATTTTTTCTAAAAAACATGGATTTTCTACATATTTTCTTACAAAAAGTGAATATTTTTCGAATTTTTACTTTGGAAACATTTACAAAGTAGGAAATATGGTTCAAAATAGGAGGAAATAAAAAAACCCAAATTTATTCTTTTTTTGGGAAAACTGTAACAAGGAGAGTTGCTTATGCAGATCGCAGAAACTGGAGATATCATCGAATTTAAAGGTGGAATGCAAGGCCGTGTTCAAAAAGTAAATCAAAACTCTGTTATTGTTGATATAACAATTATGAAGAATTTTAGAGAACTAGATATGGAACCTCTTACAGTTGTAAGTCATAAAAACTATACTGTCATTAATCAAAATGCATAATATAATAGAAAGAAAGGGCCTGTATAGTATACAGGCCCTTTCTTTCTATTAACGATTATCAATTGTTTCCGGATATAGATCGTGGTTCATCATGCGGTAGTCAGCCATTTGTTCATACTTCGTACCTGGGCGCCCGTAGTTGCAGTATGGATCAATTGAAATGCCACCACGTGGTGTGAATTTCCCCCATACCTCAATATAACGCGGATCCATTAATTTAATTAAATCGTTCATAATAACGTTCATGCAATCTTCGTGGAAATCACCATGATTGCGGAAACTAAATAAATACAACTTTAAAGATTTACTCTCTACCATTTTTTGCTCTGGAATATAGCTAATATAAATTGTTGCAAAATCTGGTTGTCCTGTTTTCGGGCATAAACTTGTAAATTCAGGACAATTGAATTTTACAAAATAATCACGGTTTGGATGATTATTATCAAATACCTCTAATATTTCTGGGCTATATTCAAATAAATATTTTGTATTTTGATTCCCTAGTAATGTTACATCTTTTAAATCTTCATCTAATCTTCCTGTCATTTTAAACATCCCTTCTCGTTATACGCCGCGCTTATTTCCCCATACTAACGCATGAAGCTGAGGCAATACTTTTGCATCATTCATCTCTTTACAATTTACAGCTTTATCAATCAGCCATTCATACTTATCTAATAAATTTTTTATAAGCATCGCATCATCCACTGTTTTTGTATCATCGTTTCCTACTTGTAAGAAAAATGGTACCTTTGGATAACGTTCGTGCATCTTAACTGCATATTCAAAATCATGATCATCGAATACTACTACTTTTAAACTAATATCTTTTCCTGCTAGTTTCTGAATAATAGCATCTAACTTATGAAAATCTGTTTTCATCGTTGAACTTGGTGGTTTTGGAGAAATTGTTACCTCATCAATTTGAAGTAACCAATCTTGCCATTTACTCCCTTGCGTTTCAATTGCCGTTCGCATTCCATTTTCTTTTAATATAGAAAGAAGAAACTCAATATTTTTCAGCAATGCCGGATTTCCACCTGAAATCGTAACATGAGAAAAATTTTCTCCTCCAATTGCAACAAGCTCATCCCAAATATCTTCTGGTGTCATCTGTCTAATTTGATCTTTAGCTGATCCATCCCACGTAAAAGCAGAATCACACCAAGCACAGCTATAATCACAACCAGCTGTACGGATAAACATTGTTTTTTGCCCTACAACCATTCCTTCACCTTGAATAGTCGGACCGAATATTTCTAAGACAGGGATTTTACTCATCAAGCATCCACTCCCGTCTTACTTCCGCATAACTAGTCGGCGTCTCAAATAGACGAACAAATTCAACGCGAGCTCCTTTATATTCGTTCACTCGATTCTCTTTTGTTAGTGCTTCTGCCATCTTTTCATAAATCCAAACGACCATATTTTCAGCAGTCGTATTCATTGCAGGTAACGTTTCGTTTAAATAACGATGATCTAGATAAATTTCGATTTCATTTTTCCAAATTTCTTTTATATCTCCAAAGTCAATTGCAAGACCTATTTCATTTACATATCCACTAATTCCAAATACAACTTTATATGTGTGACCGTGTAAGTTTTTACATTTCCCTTCATAACAGTGTAAATGGTGTGCTGCATCAAATGTAAATTCCTTGCTGACCATTACTCTTTTATTATGGTATTTGAGTTGTTTACGCTGAATATCCTTGTCCATTTTTTGCAAATTCTCTACGATGCGAAATCCAAAAAAGTTATCCATTAGTTATTCGCTCCTTCGCGTTCTTGTAGGTACGTATCTAATCCTGCTTTACGAAGTTGACATGCTGGACATTCACCGCAACCATCACCAATGATTCCGTTATAACATGTTAATGTTTTTTCTCGAACAAACTCAAATGCTCCAAGTTCATCTGATAATTTCCATGTTTCAGCCTTATCAATCCACATAAGTGGCGTGTGAATGACAAACGGGTAATCCATAGATAAATTTAAAGTAACATTTAACGATTTCACAAACACGTCACGGCAGTCTGGATAACCACTGAAATCAGTTTCACATACACCCGTTACAATATGACGTGCTCCAACTTGTTTTGCTAATACAGCAGCAAATGATAAGAAGAGTAAATTTCGTCCATCTACAAATGTCGATGGCAATTCACCTTCTTCATGTGTAATCTCCATATCCGTTCTCGTTAACGCATTTGGAGCAAGTTGATTTAATAGACTCATATCTAGTACCGTATGCTTTATTCCTAGTTCTTTTGCAATTTCCGCTGCACAATCAATTTCTAGCTTATGACGTTGATTGTAATTAAACGTTACAGCTTCTACCTCTGCAAACTGCTCTATTGCCCAAAATAAACATGTCGTACTATCTTGTCCTCCACTAAAAACAACAACTGCCTTTTCTTTTTTCATTTCACTCATTCTCCTTCTCTACTATAAATAAGAAGAAAGAACGTTCTTGAACTGTCACAATAAAAAAACAAAACAATACCTAAGGATATTGTTGTTTCCATAGTTTTTTATAGAGGGAGTTCGCGAACCTCTCCCGCGCGATGCACGGAATTTCTTCTTTCATTGACACAGCTTATTGTAACATATTGTATACTAGCGTAAAAATTTCTGATTTTTCCGCTATTTATTATTTCATTTCTTTCATTTTATAGTATGATTAATTTAATCTAAGAAGAGAGGAGGCATCCCACTGAAATCCTTTATTATTTATCTCTTTTTAAATATATTATTCATCCTGATTACAATGCTCGTATATCATTTATTTTGGAATCAAAAAGGGAAACGCTCTCCTAAATTAAATTCAGCTATATTCATTGTACTCTGTTGCCTTGCTACCGTACTCTGTATTACATTTGCAGCAAAAACAAATAATGGTTTTCAATTTGATATGCGCCATATTGTATTAATTGTCGGTACATTAACGGGAGGGCCTATTGCTGGTGGTTCTATCTTAGTTGTATTAAACATATATCGCTTATTATTAGGTGGGGTAGGTGTTTTCCCATCTCTTATCGGTTCTGTTCTTCTATTTATTGTTCTATTATTAACATATAAATTTTTCAATCGAACTTCTAATCGTATAAAAATAACACTTGCTATTATCTACAGTCTCACATACGGATTTAGTTGGATACCCTTCTTCCTTTCAAAGGTTACAAATAAGACTGATTATATACCGCATATTATTGTGTATGAATTATGTTCAATGCTTGGTACGATTCTAATTCTATATTTACTACACATATTACAAACTCAAGTTCGTCTCCAAAACGAACTTATAAATGCTGAAAAGTTTCATTTAATTGGTGAAATGGCAGCGTCTATCTCTCATGAAATTCGCAATCCATTAACTTCAACGAAAGGTTTTTTACAACTGTTACAATCAGGTACATGCACTGAGCAGGAACGAAAATTATATATCGACATTGCCATTAATGGCATCGAACAAGCAAATCATGTTCTTACAGATTATTTAACCTTTGCTAAACCAAGCATTGAAAAAGAACAAACATTACAGTTAGAAGAAGAATTACTACATGCATTGTCGTTAATTACACCGCTTGCTAATTTAACAAATGTACGTACTCATTATATAAAGCAAAGCACTTCTTTTTTTATCGTTGGAGAAAAGCAAAAACTAAATCAATGTTTATTAAATATTTTAAAAAATTGCATTGAGGCTATGCCAAAAGGCGGTGATCTTTATTTCACATTAGTTCCTGATCATAAGCATATTCAGTTATATATAAAAGATACAGGAGTCGGTATGGATTCAGAACAAGTAAAACGTCTTGGCTCTCCTTTTTATTCAACGAAAGAAAAAGGTACTGGACTTGGAATGATGGTCGTATTTAGTGTTGTTCAAGCTATGAATGGAAAAATTGATATTATAAGTGAAAAAGGAATCGGTACAACCTTTTTATTAACTTTTCCACTCATACAAAAAACGTGATGAAATACTCATCACGTTTTTTCTGTTCCTTCAACTAATTCAGCAAAAGCTTTCACTTTTCCGTGCGGTTGTTGATTTTCTTTACGTGCTTTCCAGGCGCGCTCTTCTTCTCGCTTCTTTTTAGACATGTTTTTTCAACTCCTTCTTTTCTTTCTCCATGTAGTATTCCAAAATAAGAAAGAAAACTATGCACGTATCAAAAAAGAAGTGGTTTCCCACTTCTTCCACTTTAGCGTTGCAAAATTGCATGTTTCGCCTCTTTTAACTGCGTAAGATGTCTTTGTTCATGCAAATCAAGAAATTGAACCCATTGATACAAATTCAGATCATTAAAAACAGGATGCTTTAATCCATTTTCAAATAAATCTTTTTCATCTATAACACTATGAAGCGCGTGTAATAGTTCTTGGCGTGAATGTTCTAGCAATTGAATTCCTTGCTGTTTTTTCATTAAAGTTTCTGTTGGTTGCATTTGCTGAGGAGCTTCTCGTTTATGTGTGCGATCAAGCGTAAGTTGGAGGTCTTTAAATGGAGTCATGTTTCTTTCCTTTTTTTGTAAAGCATATACAAGGGCAGACGTGACAGATTGTTCAACTAAATGCAAGTGGTGTAAAATTTGAATAATGCTCCATTTATCACGGCGTGGCTTTACATTCACTTCTGTGTCATTTAACATTTCAATTTCTGATAATAGCGTGCTTCGAGTAGACTGTAATGAGTTTACTAAACTTTCTAAACTTACATCCATATTAGATTGAAGCATACTTGTTCCCCCCTTTTGTTTGTGAAAAGAGGTGCTCCTTATTAGAAACACCTCTTTAGTATTCTGAATTTTCTTTTATTATCTCATCATTTTCCCATTATGTCGATGTTAAACATGTGAAAAAAAGCGCATGTTTTTTACAATTTTGTGTCGTCAATCGCATGTAACCATGCTTCAATTTCTGTAATAACACTTTTCACACAGCCTTCAGCAAATGGTGATGTTAAATTTGCAACTTCTACTAATTCTAAGAACGATTTACTTCCACCTTGTTGGCACAGATTCACATAATCTTCCCAAGCCTCTTGTCTATTATCTCTTGCACGTTTCCAAAATTGTAGCGCACAGATTTGAGCAAGCGTGTAATCAATATAATAGAACGGCGAACTATAAATATGTCCTTGACGTTGCCAAAAACCACCGCGCTCTAAATAATCATTATCCTCATAATCACGATGCGGTAAATATTTCTTCTCTATGTTACGCCATGCTGTCTTACGCTCTTCCGGTGATGCTTCAGGATTTTCATATACATAATGTTGATATTCGTCAACAGATACACCATAAGGTAAAAACAGGAGTGCTGAACTTAAGTGAGAGAAGTAATATTTATCTGCATCTTCTTCAAAGAATAGCTTCATCCATGGCCATGTAAAGAATTCCATACTCATAGAGTGGATTTCACATGCCTCATATGTTGGCCAATTATATTCTGGAATTTCAAATTTACGACTTTCATATACTTGGAAAGCATGACCTGCTTCATGTGTTAATACATCAATGTCACCAGATGTTCCATTGAAGTTTGAGAAAATAAATGGCGCTTTATAATTCTCAATATATGTACAATATCCGCCACCAGCTTTTCCTTTTTTCGCAACTAAATCTAATAAATCATTATCTAGCATGAAATTGAAAAATTCATCTGTTTCAACCGATAACTCTTTATACATTGTCTTTCCATGATCAACAATCCAATCCGCATCTCCTTTTGGAGTTGGGTTACCTGTAGCAAACTCAAAGTTTTCGTCGTAATAAGCTAACTTCTCTACACCGATACGTGCTTGTTGTCGCTTTCTTAATTCCGTTGTAACGGGAACGATATAATCTAGCACTTGCTGACGGTAATTAGCCACCATCTCCGCATTATAATCTGTACGGTACATTCTTGCATATCCAAGTTCAACAAAGTTTTTGAAACCTAAAGATTTTGCGATTTTCGTTCTCACTTTAACAAGCTCATCATAAATACGATCTAGTTCTTCCTCATTTCCAGCTAAAAATCCGTAGTATGCTTCACTTGCTGCTTTACGTTCGCTTCTTTCTTTTCCTTGCATAAACGGAATCAGTTGCGATAACGTTCTTTCTTCTCCAGCAAAGTCAATTTTTGCAGATGCTAATAACTGTGTATATTGCGATGATAATTTATTTTCTAATTGTAAATCTTTCACGACTTCATCTGAATATGTTTTTAAATCACATTCTGCTAGAGCAAATAATTGTTTTCCATAATACGCCTCTAATTCTTCACGAAATGGAGAATTAATGAGTGCCTTATAATATTTTGTACCATATCCTTGTACAACTGGAGAGAATTCATCAAAGAAATCCTGCTCCTCCTTATAAAAAGTATCCGTCGTATCAACAGAATGGCGAATGTAACAAAGGTTTCCCATTGTACCAAAATCGTTGCGAATCTCATTAATTGAATGAATGACTTGTTTTTGTTCTTCTACAGTTTTTGCGTTATCAAACTTCTCTAAAGCAACAGTAAATTTCTCTTTTAACTCTTCAATATTTGGGCGTTTATATTCATAGTCTTTAAATGACATGAACGAGCCTCCTCTCCATTACATACCTTTATTATAATTCAATACGTATTCTCGAATCCCCTCTTAATTTTCAACAAATTTCGGCAGTGACTGCCATGAGTTCATTACAAATAAAAAAGCCTTGGATTTATTTATCCAAAGCTCCTTTGGAACATATTATTTTTCATACTTCCCAATTTTTTTTAATAAATCAAGTAATTCATCTTTTTCATCTTTCGTTAACATTTCAAAAGACTGATGTATAACTTTCTCATGCCCCGGAAAAATAGAAGCAATAAAGTTCTCGCCAGACTCAGTTAATTGCGCGTAAATAACACGTCTGTCATTCGGACATGGGATTCTCTTTACTAATCCCTTTTTCTCCAACTTATCTACAACATATGTAATGCTGCCACTAGCTATTAAAATGCGCTCACCAATTTGCTGGAGTGGTTGACCGCCTTTATGATATAGCAGTTCTAATACAGCAAATTCAGTTGGATTTAACCCGTTACTTTGTATAGATTTATTTGTAGTATCCATAACAGAACGATGTACACGAGATAATGCAATAAATACTTTTAAAGATTGAGAAATATCTTCTCGTTCATTATTTGATGTCATACAACTTTCAACCCTTCACTTAAATTCTCAGCAATAAAAAGAAAATACCACTTCATACTTCATGTGAATTCCGAATGAGCATTCACTCATCCATTTCCTCTCCCCTAATATATTAAAAATCATTCTTGAATAAAAACATGACAATTTTAACATAGTTTATATATAATGATAATAAAAAAAGAAGGAGTACCACATTTGAAAGTCAAATTCCAAAGCATAATTATATATATATTGCTTGTTATCCTACCGACAATAGGGATTGGTGCTATATTTTATTCGTATCATACATATAAAATGAAACAGGAAAACAAATTATCTGCTCATACAGTTCTCTTTTTATATAGAGATTATTTGGATCATCATCTTGGTGAAGCAATTTCTGCTTTAGACATGCTTGCAAAAGTTGTAGGCACCGAGACTGGTAATATAAATGGCATTAAACAAATTGTACATGATACAGATGGAAACGATGCACGCTTTTCTGGTCTATATTACGCTACACCAGAAGGAGTCATTACAATCGCATCTGAAGATGAATCAAAGCCTATAGATGTTTCAGACCGTAAATATATTCAAGACGCGCTCCAAACTAAAAAAACCACTGTATCATCAGTCATTACTGATCGCGTTCTTGGACATAAAGCTATTATGATTGCTGCCCCCATATTTAATAAACAGAAGGAGCTCTCAGGATTATTATTAGCTAGTTTACGCTTTGATTACATTTCCTCTTCTTTAAATGCCATTAAACCACAATACCATTTTGAGGTAACTGATAAACATGATGTAGTTTTTCTAACCGATGATAATAACGACACAAGTGATACGCATTCTAATATGCTTACTACCCCACTCCAAAGATTAAATTGGAAGGTCTCTGTTTCTCCATTACCCATTCATCAAAAAACCTTATACCAGTGGGTTGCAATAGAGTGTATAGCTACTTTATTTTTAATGTCTATTTTATTTTTGCTTGCTCAATATATGTTGTTAAAACGTCAAACAAAACTTGAAAGACAACAAAATGAACTACAGAAAATTGAATTAGTTGGAACTTTTGCAGCGAGTACAGCACACGAAATCCGTAATCCTCTTACTGGAATTAAAGGACTCGTCGCTCTATTAAAAGAGAAATATAAAGATGAACAAGATCAGTTCTACTTTTCCGTAATTGAACAAGAAATAGAGCGAATCAATGAAATTGTAAGTGAATTTCTTATTCTAGGAAAGCCAACCGCCATCATCGAACAAACATATGATGTAAGAACAATTCTAAATGAGGTAGCATTAATTATTCAATCTGAGGCGAATTTACATAACATTGTATTCCATTTACATTTGCCAGACCATCCTGTTCATATCCGTTGTTCGAAAGACCATATGAAACAAGTGGTTTTAAACATTACCAAAAATGCAATTGAGGCCATGACTTCTAATGATACACTAACCATTGTAGTAAAAAACAATGAAACACACGCACAACTGCATATTACAGATACTGGAAAAGGGATTCCGCAACATATTCAAAAACACCTCTTTCATCCGTTCTTTACTAATAAAGATACTGGAACAGGTCTTGGACTTGTCATATGTAAACGAATTGTAGAGATGTATAATGGGCATATTTTTATCGACAGTACAGAAAATGAAGGAACGACAGTTCATATCGAAATTCCGTTACACATAGTATAATTATCCTTATCCTATAAGGGTAATTATACTTATTTCATAAAACCAGCCACAAGCATTCGCCAAAAATTATTTGATTTTCCTTCATACCCGATTTGGAAAATAGGTATTTTTATAATTGAAAACCATTTCGGTGTTTGTTTTTCTTTATAACATTGATATTGTAAAATAAGCTTGTCCAATTCTTGACTAACTTGAATTGTCTCCCTACTATTTAGCCCACTTGTTAATCCTAGTTGAATCATTTCTTCACGTTTCATATGAATATCACGTGAAAGCTTTTCTAATGTGTACTTCCTTTTTACAGTAAACATCCATATCCCCCTTATTATACTTCCATGCTCTTAACTTCACTTCTCCATTGACTTTTTTTAACTACTTAATCATATGCAAATTTGAAGAATCAGAAAATTTAACATTTTCTCCCTGTAATTTACAAATCTTTACCCTCACTTTGAGAATTATTACAAATTATTCTATCTTTGTAAATACATTCGCAATAATAGACATTTTTTTCATCTTCTTTTTTTATAAATTCTACGTAAACCGGGGATTCTTAATTTTCCACCTACTTTTCTTCGACATTTTTTGTTTAATTTATATAAAAAAGCAAAACATAATGATGATTGATAAAGTGAAACTTTAATCAGTGTTTTTTTGTTCAGCCCCCACTGATAATTAGCATTCACCAATCGGGTAGGCAGTGAATCTCCCACCTATCCAGCCCAATGTTGAGGTGGGAGTCTTACTACCCACAAATAGCAGGATAACAATAGAAAGGAAATATTTATATGCGAAAATATACGATTGCATTATTCATCATTGTTTTGTTTTTACCGTCTTTCTTATTTCCTATTCAAGCAAATGCTCATACGAATAAAGTTGCTATTGTCATTGATGATTTCGGTAATAATATGAAGGGGACTAATCAAATGTTATCACTTCCCATTCCACTCACTGTTGCTGTTATGCCTTTTCTTCCTTCCACAAAAGAAGACGCAATAGCTGCCCATAAGAAAGGACATGAAGTTATTATACATATGCCAATGGAACCTATAAAAGGTAAAAAAGAATGGCTTGGGCCGAAAGCAATTACAACTGATTTAAGCGATGAAGAAATAAACAACCGACTTGAACAAGCGATTCAAGAAGTACCGCATGCAATTGGAATGAACAATCATATGGGGTCAAAAGTAACAGCGGATGAAAGAATTGTTCGCCTTATACTTGCTGCTTGTAAAAAACACGGTTTATTTTACTTAGATAGTAAAACGAATCCTAATAGTGTCGTCCCAAAAATCGGAAAAGAATTAGGAGTTCCTATTATTGAAAACCAACTATTTTTTGATGATGTATATACAGCAGGGCATATTTCAAAACAAGCCCAATTACTCATCAAAAAAATTCAAGAAAAACCTATTATGGTAGCTATCGGGCATGTGGGCCCCCCAGGTGAAATTACATCACGCGTTATTGAAACTTCTATCCCTAAAATTCGTGAGCATGCAGACTTTATTTTCTTATCTGATCTAGCATTATCCCCGCCTCCTGTTTCAAAATAAAGTTCATTACTCACATATAATCAGCCCTCACCAATTGGGCTTTTACAGGTAACACCCGCCCACCTAACTTCTTTGCTTTCACCAAATTTTGAGGCGTGGATTTTACTACCCACAAATAGTGGGACAAAAAAGTACCTATCTATATATAACAGATAGGTACTTTTCTTTTTAACTTAAATATAATCTACGTGACTCACTCTGAATCCTTTTTTCTCTATTTTTCCGATTAATTGCTTTAATTTTGTTTCATCTAACTCATCTGATATATTTACAATAACGCGGCGGATATATTGATCACCGTTATCTAGCGTAAATAGGCCACCGATATTATATGCTTTTAACAATGTCCCAAGCTCTTTAATCGTTCCCTTACAATCTTGTGTTGCAATTGTTAATATATAACCACCTGTTCGCATACCAAATGAATCTTCAATAACATCAAATATATTCGAATGCGTTAACATACCGACAAATTCATTATAATCATTTAGCACGGCTAAAAACGGAAGCCGACGAATTACATAAAAGGCTCTGAAGAAGGAATCCTTTTCAAAAATAAATGCATTGGAATCGTCGAGCATATCCCCTGCACTTACATGCTCTAATCCGCTATTGCATTTTTTTTCTAATAAATCTACTTTATAAATAATCCCCGTGAATTTCTTCTCATCTTCTGCTAATACCGGGATGGCTCGAAATCCCGTTTCGTTCATCATTTGCAGTGCCTCTTCACCAGAATCATTTATTTTGCAAAATGTTACTTGCTGCTTTGGCAGAAAATGATATTTAACTCGCAAAATATGTTCCTCCTTACATGTCAACATGTAATCTATATATAATAAGGAGACCTATATTTTATGAGTGAAATTATTTTTAAAACGCTTTCATTTATTTATTAACTTGTAGCTATATCACATCCATTTTTATATAACAGAGCTTCTTGCCCCCTTAATCATTAATAACTTTACATGATAGTTCATTAAATATTCTATACCCTCTAGCCATTTTTTCGCCTCTTCTGGCGTTTTTCCCCACACAATCATGCCGTAATTATGAACAAGAACTACCCCTCCACCTTCAATGAAATTCGGAACATTCCTTTCTAATAAATCAGCGAATTTTTTTTCATCTTCTACAATTGGAATTGTCATTTCTGTTATACCTTCTTTTCCGAAAACACGCTCCACACTGCGTTTATCGAACGTTACTTCTCCTTCTTCCCCATATAACTCTGATATTAAATGACTATCTACAGTCTGCACTTGTAAAATACATCCTGCACTACTTTTTTTATAAATATCCGCATGCATAAATGACTCTGCAGCTGGTTTTTCTTCATTTTCAAATACTGACTCGCACATGCAATTTACGACAATAAAATCTTCTTCCGAAAATAGCCCTTTATCTCTTCCTTCAACATTTACTAAGAATGTTAACGGCTCTTTTGACGTACATAGCGATAAGCTAATTTTGGTACCATAAAACCAATCACGAAGTGCCAATTCAGATTTCACATCTTTTAATTCATTCCATTTCTTCAGAAAAAATAACATTTCGTCACCCCCGGCATAATATTCATATAAGGTTCAAATCCTTTCTATGTAAAAGGAATATTTTTTGATTATTCTAAAAATTAATTGAATTATCACATGAGAACGCTTTTTTGTCAATATAGTTTCGTGGTTCTTCTTTAAAATAGGCTATTCATATGTCTATACTCCTATCTATTTCCTATTTCATTTTGTACATAAAAATACGCTACTCTTTAATTAAAGAATAGCGTATTTTCCTCATTTTTTATTCCGCATTAACGGGCAGCCCGATTAGTGAGGGCTAATAATCAGTGGGGAATGAACAAAACCCCCACTGATTAAAGTTTCACTTTATTTCTTTATTGCATTATATAAAAACTGTGCATATTGTTCACGTGTTACGAAATTATCTCCTAAAAAATTCCCTTCCCCATCGCCTTTTGATATTTTATTATCCACTAAAGCTTTCACATATCCTTTCGCCCAATGGTCATTTGGTATATCTTTAAAATTCTCTGCACTATTTTCATTTTCTTTTAACTGAAATACTCTTTGTAATACTACTGACATTTCATATCGAGTTAATACTCCATCTGGACGGAACATACCATTTCTATAGCCTGTCATAATTCCAGCTTGAACCACTGCATCAATAGCCGTTTCATACATATTTCCTTTCGTATCTGTAAATGCCGTTTTTGGTACTAGATTATTTTCTAATTTTAAATACCTTTGTATTAGAAGAGCTACTTGTCCACGAGTAATGTTATCACCAAATCCAAATTCACCATTTCCATAGCCTATAAATAATTTTTCTTTCGCTAAGTAATTAATTGCCTCTTCTGACCAATGTCCCTTTGGTACATCTTTAAATTCTACCACTTCTGTTTTCTCATCTTCTTTAGACGTATTACCGTCTTTACTTTCTACTACATTTTGAATAACAGACCCTGTAAAGAAAATTCCTGTATCCGCGAATGGATCTTTCACACCAAATTCATATATTTTCTCACCTGGTGTACTCCATTTCACTACACCATTACTATACGTACCGTTATCGCTCTTCAGACGGATTTTCGTAGAAACCTCACCATCTTTTTCATATATAGGTACTTTTACTTCTTTATTTACTTCTGTTTCCTCTAAAAATACTTTTTGATTTTGGACATTAATATAAGCCGTCTTACTTAGTTCTATAACTGGTCGCACATCACGGATTTCATTTGCAACAAAACTTAGAAATACTAATTTTTTCAAATTACTAACTGGTGATAAGTCTGAAATATAATTCGCTTCTAAATCAAGCTTTTGTAAGTTTACTAAACTTGATAATGGCGTAATATCCTTTAACTCATTGTTAGGTAAGTGTAATTGTTTTAACTGTGTCATCTTACTTAGAGGAGTAACATCTTTTATTTCATTTTTCCCGATCCACAATTCTTCTAATTGCTTCATTTGCTCAATGCCGGATAAATCTTTAACTTTATTACGTGTTAATACTAAGTCTGTTAAAGGTAATGAATATAACGCTTTAATATCTTCAATTTGATTACCTGCTAAAGTTAAGTATGTTACATTTTTCAAAGCGCTTAATGGAGCAACGTTCGTAATTTTATTATTTGCTAAATTCAAATAATCTAGTTGTTCCATTTTCGCTAATGCTGTTACATCTTCTATTTGGTTGCCTGATAGAAATAAACTTTTTACATTTTTCATTTCAGTTAGTGGTGCAACGTTTGTAATTTTATTATTACTTAAATCAAGAGATTCTAAATTATCCATCTTAACAAGTGGCGTTACATCTGAAAATTCATTACCACGCAAAGCTAAATGACTTAATTGCTTTAAGTTCGCAAAGAACGACGGATCTTTTATCTTCGCATTCGCAACTGTTAAAGATTTTAAATTTGGCATATATTTTAATGCACTATAATCAAGTATCTCATTTGTATTTAAAAACAAATCCTTTACTTGTAATAAATCTTCTTTCGTAATTGGTGTATTTAAATCTTTTCTATTAAATACTTTTTTATTAACAAGCTCTCTTAATTTCTTATCTGTTATCATATTTTGATTATCAACTGGATTATCCGTTTCCGTATTGCCTGAATTAGAGTTATCATCTGGTTTCTCTGTTTCTTTGTTACCTACAGTTGGATCTTTAATTTCAAATTGAACTTGATATTTGTGATCATATCCAATAGCTGGAATAAGTATATGCATTTGCATATTGTGCTTCTTCTCAAACTCACCAATTTCAAATTGAACTACTTTCGTTCCATTCTTCCTCTTATCTTCTGACAAAACCTTCACATCATGAAATACACCAGGCTGGTTTCTATCTTCTATTCTAAGATATTGAAAATAATCACTATCTTGCATTGTTACAGTGATAATTTTTTTGCCAGCTGCAATCGTTACTTTAGGATCTTTTATATATTGAGAAACCATAGATGGCTCATCTTTTTGGTCCTTATATATTTTAATCTCAGTATCATACGTGCGATCACTCGCTGCTGCTACCGATTGATTTGCTTCAACTTTTAATGCCGCTAATGCTGGAGTAGAGTACGTAGCAAATGGAATTGCTAATGTTGTCGCTACTACTAGCGCCTTCATGTAATTTTTTTTCAAAATAATATCCCCTATCATATATAATCTTTACAATTGATAAGTATTATCAATTATCCACAAATAAATGATAATGAATATCATTATCATTGTCAATGAGAATATTACATTAAATTTATATTTTTAAAGATAAAAAAATAAAAAAGCCCTTTATTCAAAGGGCTTTTTTACCTATCGTATGAAGAATTTCACTTTTTTCCTTCTCATTGATGACACCGATTTTTTGCAAAATATTCGCGTACAATACAAGTTTATTATATATTCGTTCTGACATGTTCTCCCTTCTTTCCTTCGACCAACTTTTTTTGTATTGGTAAATTATATGAAAGAGGTGAGAAAATGTGTCCACTTTTTGCATAACTGCAAATCTTTTATTTTACAATTTACAGATAATAAAACTCCCTCCTAAAAATTAGGCGGGAGTTTATGTGCTTTCACTGTATTTAACAAACTGTCCACTGAATATTATGCTTCTTAAGTTCTTCTTCAAAGCTATATGGCATTTTTTTATCACAAATTACGTGTTGAATACGCGAAATTGCTGCTATACGATAATTCCCTTTCACGCCTACCTTCGTATGATCACATAAAATATATGTTTTCTCAGCTAATTTCATCATCGCCTCTGACAATTTTGCTTTCTCTAATTCAAAGCTGGAAACTCCAAAACTAGGTAATAACCCATCAATCGAAACGAACGCTTTATGAAAATGAAATTGCTGTATGACTTGCTGAGAAATAGACCCTGATACACGCGAATGCTTTGGAGATACTTTTCCACCTATAAACAAAACTTCACCGTGAAACATCTTTTTATTAATAGAAGAAATTAATTGTGTTGCGACTGGAAATGAACTTGTTACAATCGTTAAGTTTTTACGATGAACAAGGTATGGAACCATTTGAAGCGGTGTACTTCCATCATCAATTGCAATGACATCACCGTCTTCTACAAATGTCGCTGCTTTATAACCAATTCTTTTCTTCTCTTCTATATGTAGCATTTCTCTTTCTAACATTGGTGCCTCTACTCCAGCGCCTGGAAGTTGAACAGCTCCACCATACACTTTTTTCAGCTTCTTTTCACGATCTAATTCTTCTAAATATCGACGAATCGTTTCTGTTGATACAGCAAATTCTCTCGCTAATTCTGAAACCTTTACTTTCCCTTTAAATTCTACCTTTTCAAGAATGGTTCGCTTTCTTTCTTCTCCTACTACAGACATAGCTTCACCTCATTTATATCTCCCTTATAAACGTCCTTACTTATACAAAGCTATAATTTTCTTTATAAGTAGAAACTTCTTCATGAATATGAATACCGCGCTTTGCTAGCTCATCAAAAATCAATTGTGGATTTTCAAAGGCTTCTTCAGGCGTAACAACACCCACCCTATTTACATTTCCATTTGCAATTAACTCTGCAGCAATCCCAAATGGAATACCGACGTTTCTCGTATACGCTCTTAATTTTTCCCATCCTACAACAGAACCATCAGATAACGGATGTGTATGATATAACACATGTCTTTGCTTCTCATTATTTTTCATACCTATTACTTCTACATGAAGTGCATAACCATAAAGCTCTGTTTCTTGCCCTTCTTTCGATTGCAATAAATACTGTGAAATACAATCCATAATGCCTATTTCTTTCCCGTTTATTTCAATCTGATCATTACGCAATATGCCGTAATCATATAAAGCACGTACAAGTTGCATATTTTGCTGTGGCCAAGTTCCTCTCGTCTCTATCAGTTTGACACCTTTATTTTCTAATGCCTTTGCTAGCGTAATCGTTTCAGAATGCGGAATGATATACTGCGTTGCCTTACCATAAGGCTCTGGCAATTCTATTTCTCTCGGACGCGCAAACGGAGGTACTTGCTTAAATTCACCATCTTCATACACTGTACGCGATGGTAAATATGGATCATATTCATATGTCGTTGTCTCTGTAATTGATGCAGAAAAAGCAATCGGACGATACGAACCGTGACTTACACGGACAGACTCTACAGTATCCAATTGATTTGCTGCATGCATTGCCATCATTTGCGTTACACCCGGCGTCATGCCAAATCCAGGTAAACATATCTTTTCATTTTCAACAAATATAGCATGCGATTCATTTTCTTCACCAAATCCATTTAAGTTCACACCGTGACATCCTGCTTCTGCAATACAGCGGGTCGACAATCTGTTTAACTTTATCGTCGTACCGTCCATTACAATGTCATAACCAATCATTTTTGCAACCGTATCCTCGTGATCCGTTACATCTACTTTTACAAAATCAACACGAGGGTCGTTGAGCCATTCTACTACTTTACGGCCCTCCACCTCGTTAAAATCAGCTACTGTAATTGTCTCAAAAGATGAAAATTGAACTAAATCCAAAATAGCTTCGCGACAAATTTTACCTGCTCCACCTAAGCAAAACACTTTCACCCAATAACAGCTCCTTTAGCAATACTATCAACTAAGCGATTAATATCTTGTTCATGTACATCACCGATATTTCCAATGCGGAACGTATCTACTTTCGAAATTTTCCCAGGGTAAATAACAAATCCATAACGCTTTAATTCGTTATATAACTGTTGAAACTCGAATCCCTCTTTTGGATAAATGAAAGATGTAATAATAGGAGATTGGTATTCCTCATCTACTAGTGGCTTAAATCCGATTTCTCCCATTCTATTTACTAGTAGTTTTTGATTGTTGTAATATCGATTGTAACGCGCTCTTACTCCTCCCTCTTTTTCTAGTTCAAGTAGTGCTTGATAAAAAGCATGTACAACATGTGTAGGTGAAGTAAAACGCCATTTCCCATTTTGTTTTTCCATCGTTTCCCATTGATCATATAAATCAAGAGATAAAGAGCGTCCTTGCCCTTTACACTTCAATAATTCATCACGTTTTGCGATTACAAATCCGAATCCAGGAACCCCTTGAATACACTTATTCGCACTACTAATTAAAAAATCAATTTGTAAATCAGCAATGTCTATTTCAATCCCGCCGAAACTACTCATCGCATCAACAATTGTAACCTTTCCATACTGTTTTCCTAATTTACATACATCTACAATTGGATTTATAATGCCTGTCGTCGTTTCGCAATGAACAACTGCAATATGCGTAATCTCTTTATCTTCTTGCAATAACTTCTCTACTTCTACAATATTAGTAGGTTCCCACTCTTCTGTTTGACTGACCACCACATCAATCTGTAACATCTCTGCCATTTGCACAATGCGCTTACCGTACGCACCATTTGTACAAACGAGAATCTTCCCATTTGCCGGAATAACAGAACCAATTACTGCTTCAACTGAAAACGTACCGCTTCCTTGCATTAACACTGTTGTATATTTCTCTTCTTCCTTCGTCGCTAACGATACAAGTTTAGCTCTTACTTCTTGCACCATCGTATTATATTCATCATCCCACGTACACCAATCGTATAGCATAACTTCTTTTACTGATTTTGTTGTCGTTAATGGTCCTGGTGTTAATAATAAGTAGTGATTTTCAGTCATGATCCTATTCCCCTTTTATGAAATAATAAGTTCTTGTTTCTCGATATGTTCCATTACGCTTTCGAGTTCCTGCATCGTTTCTATCGTAAAGTGCGCCCCATTTTCAACGAAACGATTGCGAACTACTTCTATTTTTTCACGAAGTTCTACCGAATCCATATTCTCCACTTCCTCTTCCGTTAAACCGAGCTCGCTACTGCCAAGAATTACACCAACTGTCCACATTCCAGCATTTCTACCTTCTTTCATATCTGATACTGTGTCCCCAACTTTTATCATATGGTTCATCGGATACACACCAAGTTCCATTGCATTTTTATAGCACATCCATGGATATGGACGGCCTGCTGGAACATCATCTGGCGTAACAAGAAAATCAGGTTTATATCCTTGTAACGCTGCTTCCTTTGCTACAATATCCATCATTTCTCTCGTATAACCAGTCGTTGAACCAATTTTAATTCCTCTTTCACGTAAAGAAGCAATCACTTCTTTTACTCCATTAATCGGCGAAGCATAGCGTGGTAAAATAGCGAAGAGAATCTCTTCAAATTCTTCATACATCTCCTGAATGTCTGCTTCTGTTGGTAATTGTTGGAAAACACGATTCCACTCACTCGCAATACGAGGCATCTCAGTAAGTGCCCTTACATGATCTATTTTTAATAACCCCATTGGCTTACGAGCTTCTTCTGCTGTAATTGCTACACCCCGTTTATGAAAAATCTCCATGAATACTTCTAGTGGTGCAAAACATCCGTAATCAACTGTTGTCCCTGCCCAATCAAAAATAACTGCTTCAATTTTCATTCTGTCCATCACCTTTCTTACTTATCTTTTTTGCCATTGTGAAGTTCGGTTACGAAGTGCTTTCGTTCCCCATTCATATACAACTCTTACTACAATATTTGTAACAACAATAAGCACACTCATTGCAGCTGCTGGCGCCACATTTCCTGCATCATCCATATTTACGATTGATACGGCAGCTAGTTTAAAATCAGCTGCATATAGGAATACAACTGCCGATACAGTTACCATTGAATTTACGAAGTAGTACATTACCATTTCTAAAATTGCTGGTAAACACATTGGTACCGTTACTCTAAAGAATGTTTTATAAAACGGAATACCCATCGACTGCGAAACAAGCTCAAACTCTCGATCTAATTTCTTTAAAGCAGTCGTTGCCGTGACAAATGTTACAGAATAAAAATGAATGATATTTACTAGTACTAACACAGCGATTGTTCCGTATAAAGAATGAAACGGGTTCGTTACTGATAGTCCCAAAATTTGAATCGTTGGTTGACTAAAGAAAAAGACATATCCTAATCCGAGTACTAAACCTGGTATGGCTAAAGGAACGATAGAGAAAAAGTAACCTGTTTTTCGGAAGAATTGTAGCTGGTCTATTTTCTCAATTGCATATGCAAATACAAATGTTAAAATCGCCCCAATAACTGCTGTAACTGCTGAAACAATTACGCTATTTTTAAATGCTTCAAGTCCATCTCCTGTTAAACTCGAAAAATTAAAATGCTCAAATGTAAAACTCATATTATATGGCCATACTTTCACACTTGCAGCAATACCAACTGCCACAAATAACAGAATGATCATAAATGTAATCACACTACAGTATATGAATGAGATGACATCTCTTTTCTTATTAGCTATTATTCTGTATGGTACTGCTTTTGAAGATAAGAAATTCGCCTGCTTTCTTTGTGTAATACGATCAACTGCAAATGCGAATATAGCTGGGATTAATAAAATCAGTCCAACTGTTGCACCCATCGACATATTTTGCTGTCCAATTACTTGTTTGTATACGTCAGTAGCAAGCACATTATATTGTCCACCAACAATTTTTGGTGCCCCAAAATCAGTGAAACTAAGTGTAAACACAACAAACATTGCACTAATTAATCCGTACTTTACACTAGGTAAAGTAACCGTGAAAAATTGTTTTGTTTTACTCGCCCCTAGCATATTAGAAGCTTCATATAAACGATAATCGGATCCTTGAAAGGCAATTAGTAATATGAGAAAGGCTTGCGGAAATGTATACATAACTTCAGCTATTACAATTCCTACTGGTCCATATAAAGGGATTTGTATACCTTCAAATAACCCAAACATTCCTTTCGTTACTAGCCCTTGATTACCAAATAAATATGTAAGTGCTATACCGTGCATCATCGTTGGTGCAAACAATGGTAATAACGCTACATACTGAAATACACGCTTTCCAAAAACATTCGTACGGGCAATTGCATATGCGTAAACGAATGCAATTGAAACTGAAATAATTGTTGTTGCGCCCGAAATCCATACCGTATTTTGTAAAGACTGAACTAAAGTTGGTGTTGTAAAATATTTACTGAAATTCGCTAAACCAATGAAAACTCCATCTTTATTATAAAAAGCTTGTGTAAATAGTTGTAATAGTGGTAATACAAGTATGACAAGGAAGGAAAGAATCATACCGATAATTACAAGCCTTTGGATCCATTCCTCTTTCCCTATACTTCTCTTAATCTTTTTTTTCGCACTTTCTACCTTGTAGTTTTCTAACATCTCCATCTATACAATGACCTTCTTTCCATATGACAACATATGATTTTCTGAGAAAGAGATTTGAATCGGCTTTCCTTTTCTAATATCAGCTACTTCTACTTCTGATGCTAATATATCCACTACAATTTTCTCATTATAAAGGTGTGTGTTTTCTTCTACGACTCGCACTTCCGTTCGATATACAGATCCACGAAATTCCATACTTTCCACAACTGTTTTAATACCGTCCTTTTGTACAATTGTTACATGTTCAGGACGAATTGCATGCTCTTCGTTATTTTTCGAAAAGAAATTAATAGAACCAATAAAATCTGCCACAAACGGATTGGCTGGTCTTTGATAAATCTCCTCTGGTGTTCCAATCTGCATAATTTCCGCATGATTCATTACAACAATTTTATCAGCCATCGTTAATGCCTCTTCTTGATCATGCGTGACCATAATAGTTGTTACTCCTACTTTCTCTTGCAAATCACGCATTTCTCTACGTAACTTTTCACGTACTTTCGCATCTAAAGCAGATAACGGCTCATCGAGTAACAAAATATCTGGAGACAGAGCGAGCGCACGTGCAAGTGCCACTCGCTGCTGTTGTCCACCAGACATTTGAGCAGGATATTTATCTTTTACATTCAGTAAATCTACAAGTTTTAACGCCTCTAGCGCTTTCTCTTTTACTTCTACTTTTCCATATTTTTTTGTCTTTAAGCCGTATTCAATATTTTCAAGTGCTGTTAAATTCGGAAATAATGCATACGATTGAAACACCATTCCGAAGTTTCTCTTTCCAGGAGGTAATGCTGTAATATCTTTTCCATTCACAGCTATACTACCTGTTGTTGCCTCTTCTAGACCTGCTAAAATTCGAAGCAATGTCGTTTTCCCACAACCACTTGGGCCTAATAAACATACAAACTCATTTTTGTTCACAGTAAAAGAAATATCTTTTAACGCTGTAAATGCATCAAACTGTTTTTGAATGTGTTGAATTGATAAATATTCGCTCATTTTTTCTCTCTCCCACTCACTTACTTTTTCGGTTCTGCTTTTTGGCCAAACTCTTTTTCCCATTTTTCTAAAATTTTGTCACGATTTTCTGCTGCCCACTTAAAGTCATTTTTTTTGTATAACTTTTCTGTTACATCTTTAGGGAATCCATCTGGAAGTTTATAATCATTTTTAATTGTCGCAAATCCATTTTTCTCGAAGTATAACTTCATTACATCATCAGTAATCGCCCAATCTAAAAATGCTTGCGCTAATTTTTCATTTTTTGCATTATCTTTTTTAATAAGTGCGTTCGCTTCTACTTCCCAACCTAATCCTTCTTTCGGCAATACAACTTCAACTGGTGCACCTTTTTGTTTCTCTTTCAAAGCACTATAAACCATTGATACGCCAACTGGATATTCACCCGCTCCTGCTAATTTCGCTGGTTTTGATCCTGAATGCGTATAACTTGCCATATTATCATGAAGTTTCTTCATGTAATCCCAGCCTTTATCTTCACCCATGATTTGTAGCCATGCAGAAACTGTTAAAAATCCTGTTCCAGATGATGCTGGATGTGGCATAACAAGTGTTCCTTTATACTCTGGTTTCGTTAAATCTTCATATGATTCTGGCATCGGTAAATTTTTCTTCTTTAACTCTTCTTTATTTACAGCAATCCCCGTCATAAATGCAGTATTTCCTACCCATTTTTCAGGTTGCTTATCATCTTTAAATTGTGGAAGAACACGATCTGCTCCTTTTGGAGAGTATCCTTTTAACATATCTTTTTTATCTAAAGCTAATAGACTTGATGCCGCAGTTCCCCATACAACATCGGCTTGTGTATTTTTCCCTTCAGCTAGTAATTTCGCAGTAATAACTCCTGTTGAATCACGTACAATGTTCAATTTCACATCAGGATATTTCTTTTTAAAGGAATCAAGATAAATTGGTACAAGCTCTTCTTCAATTGCTGTGTAAACAGTTAATGATCCAGATAATTTGTCATCTTTCACTTTCGCTCCAGCACTTTCTTCCTTCTTTGCACCACACCCCATTAATAACGAAAATACCATTCCAGTCGCTACAGCTTTAAAGATTGTTTTTTTCACTGTTTCTCTCTCCTTTTACAAATCTTATGTACAACTCAAATATAAACAACTAGTGTAAAAGCAGTATTAAACCAACATTAATCTTTTGTTTGTTGTTTGTTTTTGTGTAATACGTTGCTACTTCTATGTTTTTTCGCATTTTTCTGCTAATAGAAAACACTAAATTTACAAATAATTAAAAAAACCTTTATAATCCCACAAAAAAATGAGGCGTTTGTAAAAAACGCCTCATTTTTGTTTCCCTTTTTTTGAATTACGATTCGCATACTTTGCGCTATTTTCTCCTTCATACTCTAATGCAAATTCTGCATCTGGTAAGCTTTCTTTCGGAGTTTTATTATTATTGATTGCCGCATTTTGTTTCACTTTTCTTTTTACCAATACATTCACCTGCTCTCAAGAAATCACTTTCTACTCTAGTTTGAAACAACTTAAAATAATTATTACTGGCAAGTGTTAACAAGTACATAAGAGGCGTTAGATGGAAATACTACATATGAAGAAATCATTATAAAAAGGAGCGATAATTTTGAAGAAAAAAGAAAAGATTCAATCACCCATTTTAGACGAAACGCTCCCGCATCAAATGAATTTTCCATCTTTTAAAGGAACAGGAAAAACGATGCAACAACCTTTTGTGAATCAATATAATGTTGTAATTGGAGACAGTAAATATAATTCCGAGAACAGTCCGCTTAACAATTGGAGTGATGAAGTAGATCCTGCCATTATGGCTGGCGATGAGTGGATCCATCCTACAAATGATATTGGGTGGATTTCAGAAGAAAATCAAGAGTTGCTAAAAAACGAAGCGGATAATAAAGATGAAGCTTTCATGCATCCACAATTTGGAATTAACGACTAAAAAACCATTCTACCTAACGTAGGTAGAATGGTTTCATACTATCCAATAATAATCCGCTCTTTCGGGTATTTATAGCGAGGTGGTTGTTCCCTTCCACCACTAGCTAAAATAAATGTTAAAATACCAACGCGTCCGATAAACATAAGCACAATAAGTACAAGTTTCCCAACAGTTGTTAAATCAGGCGTGACACCTGTTGATAGTCCCGTCGTTCCGAAAGCAGAACAAACTTCAACAATTAAGCTCATAAGCGGTACATTTTCCGTAATAGATAAAATGAATAGCGCAGTAGCACATAACAAAATCCCCATCGTCATAACGACAGATGCTTTCAGTACATCCTCTTCATGTAGCTGACGTTTGAAGACTCTAACTGTTCTACCGCCCCTTGCAAAGGTGTATAGTGACAATATACTAACAGCAAATGTAGTTGTACGTATTCCGCCCCCAACCGAACTTGGAGATGCCCCTATAAACATTAATATACTCATAAATAAAAGCGTCGGTTGTGATAATTCACGTATATCCATTGTTGCAAGTCCACCACTTCGCGTCGTCACAGATTGGAATAATGTATAAAATACAGTTTCATGCCATGACTTTCCTACTAAAAAATGATTTCTCTCCAGTAAAAAAATCATAATTGTACCAACAACAACGAGTGCAAAAAATGTTGTTGTCGTCAATTTTGTAAATAATGAAAAACGGAATAATTGTTGTCTCCTTTTACTAAGGAATTGTTTCACTTCCATTAGCACAGGGAAACCAATCGCTCCTAAAATAATTAGTAACATATGAATCATTTGAACAATATAATCTTTTTTATAAGGAATTAATGATTGTCCTGTTAAATCAAATCCGCCGTTCGTAGTCGCACTAACAGCTGCAAAGAAACCGTGAAAATAAGCTTCTTGCCAAGTCGGAAAGTAAAGTAAAAATCTTGTCCCCAATAAGATTGCTCCAATAAGTTCTATTGAAATAATTACAATTAAAATAGAACGCATCAATTCTACGAGACCCGATAAATTTCCTTGATTATGGTCTGCCATAATTAATCTTCTTCTTTGCAAACCAATCTTTTTCCCCGTAATGATCCAAACAAATGTCCCAAGCGCCATAATTCCTAAGCCGCCTAATTGTAAAATAAGAGCTAAAACAATAATTCCTGCTGTAGTAAACGTATCTGAAATCGTAATAACAGACAGTCCCGTAACACTTACCGCACTAACCGATGTAAAAAGCGCATCTATAAATGTCCATTTCACACCAGGCTTCGTAACAAACGGTAAACTAAGCAATATCACCGATACAACTACCGCTAATAAATAAAACAAAACGATGAGTTGTACAGGACGTAATTTTTGTAAAAACTTTTTTATATCTCTCATTCCATCACTTCGCTACCTTTTTTCTATCGATTAAATAAAGAAAAATCTTTACTTTCTTTATTTGTAAATAACTGCTCAAATAATTTGGCAAAGACCATTCCATATACAGTTCCATTACCTCCATACGGCAATGCATAAAACAAATTATGTATCTTTTCGTCTTCTTTTAAAATGGGGAGACCATCATGAGTACCACCAAATGCGGCTGCCCAATAGTAGTCTGCCTGTATATTTTTATACTGCGGGAACATCTCTTTTACAATATTAATAAGGATATCACGCTTATGCAATAATTTCGTATCACCAATTGTTTGAATTTGTAGCGCTTCATCTAATCCGCCTACAATAATGCGGTTTCGATACGTTCGAAAATATAAGTAGGGCCGTGCCGTTTCCCAAATTAACGATCGCTCATGCCAGCCTTCAAATTGATCTATTTCATTTGTTACAATTGCATAAGAGGTGTCTACTGTTGTATTTTTTTCTTTCTTTCCAAAAAGCGCCTCATAACCTGTCGCCATAATAATATTCTTTGCTACAATTTGATTTCCTGTTTTCGTGTAACAAATTAAATCATTTTTGCGTTTTTTTATATGTATTGCCTCTGTATGTTCATATATATTAGCTCCCATTTGGTTTGCTTTATGCAAAAAACTATACGCTAGTAAATACGGATTCACCTCAGCATCACCTTGCGTATATAACGCTGCTTGTTTTGCAAAAGAATAACGTTTCTTAATATCAGCTTCTGTAAAATATTCAACTGGAAATCCATAATTCTGTAACGTATTATATTCCTCTTGTAAAAATGAGACATCCTCACTTTTACTTGCATAATATAAACTATTTCGCGGAATAAAATGGGGATTAATATCAAGAGTCGGTATAACCTCTTCCATTGTTCTTAGCGCTTCATAACAAAGCTTATATGCTCGTACCCCTTTTTCTTTACCAAATGTATGGATAAGAGAGGTTAACGATTTATCATGAAGAAATTGTAGTAAACCTGTATTAGCAGCTGTGCTACCACACGCAATTGCTCTTTTTTCAATAAGTGTAACACTCATGCCAATTTTCGCTAACGAATGCGCTATATGAGCACCGGCTTCGCCGCTTCCAACTACGAGCACATCACATATCATATCATTTTCTAACAGTGGATAACAAGGTACAGAAACTCCTGTATTCCAAAACAACTTACCCATCATAAGTTTCATAATTATACTCCTAAAATATAAATTTCTCCTTTCTATGTTTTGTTATTTTTCATAAAAAAATCCAACTAACATAGGCTAGTTGGATTTTTTTATTTTTAATTAGAACGCTCTTCAAGCCAATTTCCAATCGTCGGATATGTTTGTTTTACAGCTGTTCCACCGTAAACGATAGACATATGCCCTGTTGGTAAACATACATATTGTTTATCTGTGCTAGAAATATGGTCTAGTAATGCTTCTACTTGACATGGCAAAGCGATATGATCACGTTTCCCGGAAATATTTAAGACATTCGCCTTAATATTTGCAAGGTCTACCTTTTGTCCGCGAATAACGAGTTCACCCTTAACCAACTTATTATTTTGATAAAAATCACGAATCCACTGTCTGTATGATTCACCTGGGAACGGAATACCATCACCAACCCACTTTTGAACCAATCTCCAGCTTTCGACGAAGCGCTCATTCTCTGAACGATCTACTAAAGCAACATATGGACCAACAAAGTTCGTAATTGGCTTTAACATTTTGTTTCCGAAATCAATCATTTCTGGCGGAATATTTCCAAATGTATCAACCGCTTTATCTAAATTGAAGTATTTCTCATCTAATAAAGGGCCATACAATCCTGTTTCAGAGAAATCAAAAGGACTTGTCATGAAAATTAAATTACGAATTGGCATGTGCGGATGAAGTGCTGCATAAATAGAAGTTAGCGTTCCACCCATGCAATAACCAAGTAAAGAAATCTCGTCCGATTTTGCAGTTCGCATTACTTTTTTTACTGCTTTTGCAATATAATCAAACACAAAATCATCAAATTTCAAATGACTATCTTCTAAACCAAATGTGCCCCAATCAAGCATATACACATCAAAACCACGATCCACTAGATATTCCACTAAACTATTTCCAGGAGTTAAATCCATAATATATGGTTTATTAATAAGAGCATATATTAATAGAATTGGAACTCTCTGTGTTTTTTCTTGTTTTGGAATGTAGCGATAAAGCTTCGTCTTATTCTTCGTCCAAATAACCTCTTTCGGCGTTAACCCTACTTGCGGCTCTGGTTCACGTAATAAAATTTCACTCGCCCTTTTCACTCGGCGGTATGCTTTTCGGTACTCTTCTGGGTATAGCTCTAATTGCTTTTCCCATTCTGTTGCGAATGTAGTCATTTTTCTATCTCCTTTTTGGTCGATTTCCTTCTTAAAAAAAGAAGTGCATTCCTGCTATGGATATGCACTTTTTTCTTACTTCATTACATATATAATCCGCCGTTAATGTTTAATTGTTGACCTGTGATATACGCACCGTCACGGCATAGGTATACTACACCTTTTGCAATTTCATCGGCTTGACCAAAACGTTTTTTCGGGATTTTTGCAACGATTTTTTGACGTACTTCTTCTGGTACTTCTGCTACCATTTCAGTATCAATAAATCCTGGGCAAATAGCGTTTACAGTGACATTTGTTTTTGCAAGTTCTAACGCTAATGATTTTGTAAATCCTAACATACCCGCTTTTGCTGCTGAGTAGTTTGTTTGGCCAAATCCACCTGCTTGACCAATAATAGAAGAAATGCTAATAATTCTTCCTTCTTCCGCTTCTGTTATGTATGGAAGAACAGCGCTTGTCGTATTAAATACGCTACTTAAATTCACGTCAATTACGCGCTCCCAATCTTCACGATTTAACTTTTTGAATGTACGATCTCTTGTAATACCAGCATTATTAACAAGAATATCAACTTTACCAAAATGATTCACAGCTTCTTCTACAAGTCGGTTTGCATCTTCTACTTTAGAAACATCCGCTTGCACTGCATAAACATCATGTCCGTCTTTTCCTAATTCATTTACTAAATTTTCAGCTGCTTCTTTACTGCTATTATAGTTAATAACTACTTTTGCTCCCTCTTGTGCTAATGCTACTGTAATTGCTTTTCCAATTCCTTTTGCTCCACCTGTTACGATTGCTACTTTTCCATTTAATTGAACCATTTCTTTTCCCCCTTAAATGAATTTGTGAACGATTGTTATGAATCATTTTGGTACTCATACTATAGAGTCCATATATAATTATGTTTCGCTGTTTATACGTGAAAAGAGATTCTCCCTCTCTCTTTTATCTGTTATAAACAAGCGCTTTTATCATTTTTTATTTTCTGGCTTATTCGCAGGCTTTACCTCTTCTTTTACAGGTACTTGTAGTTTAGCTAGTACTGCATTTTGCTTTTCTAGCAATTCTAAAATTTGATCTACTTTTGTTTCAAGCGTACGAATATCTTGTTTCACTTTCGTCACATCACGCTTTAATGTAGGAGCTTGTCCTAAAGAATCGACTTTCTCCTCTAGAAACTCCTCAATGTTATCTACTTTATTTTCTAAGTTAATAACTAGCGTAGCTACTCTTGCGATATCCTCTTTCGTCGGCACATTTACTTGTTCTAAATAGTTTTTTGTCGTATCATTTAATGCTTTTTGATAAAACAAATTCAAATCTAGAACGCTGCCCATCCAAGCAGAATATTCTTCTGTTTTAATTGTTTCATTGAGCGCTTTTCCCCAAAATGTTTCGGTTTGTTCATAAGCATTTTTCCATGCTTGTAGTGGATCGAATTTTTGATCAATCACTTTACCTACACTCCCTTTTTCGTTTTTGAAACAATTCAACCTATTCACTATTTTCTAATATTCTGAATAAAACTTCAAGTCTATATTTTATTTTTTTCTATTTTCTAACAAATGTGTTGACTTTAAAAACAGATAGGTGTAAATTGCACTTATAAGCAAAAAATTCCATCTAACTGATTCATGAGGTGATGCACAATCATGCTACAAAATGAACCAGAACAACGCGAAAGTTTGGAGAGCAACCAAGCGAAGCAACCAAACTCCATGCCAAAAAACTTCTTAGTTCCCTTCTTACTTCTCTGTCTAAAAGACTGGAGTCTTCATGGTTACAAACTTATTCAAATGCTAATAGATATCGGCTTTTCTTCTGTTGACCAAGGTAATGTTTATAGAACACTACGCAAATTAGAAAAAGAAAACCTTATTTCTTCTACTTGGGATACAAGCGATGGAGGGCCGGCAAAAAGAATTTATTCTTTAACTGAATATGGAGAGCAATATTTAACAACATGTGCGACTTCTTTTGAACATTATCAAAATATGTTGCGAACGTTTTTCACGTTATACACCAATGCATTCTTTCCATTTTCTACTTCTCCAGAAAAGGATGAAAAGGATTCTTCATCTTCACCTGGTGGTACAGCAGAGTAATCTGCGTTCACAATATGCAAAAAAACATTTGGGGGTCAAACAATGGAAACTAAACCATACGAATTAGTCGATGCATTTTGGAAAAACTGGTCTCAATCACTTTCCCTTTTCTCTTCAGCTGGGAAACAATTAGAGCAGCTTACTTTAGAAACATTAAAACAACAACAAGACGCTTTGCATAAATTAACATCAGGAGTAGATGAACTAGAAAAAGAACTACAACAACTCACTGCTCAGTTCAACAACCAATATACAGATTACGTGAAACAATTAACTGGAAACTCCTTAAATGATCAAATTAACGAGTGGCAGGACAAATGGAAGGAACTTTCTGCTCATATGCATCAACTTACTGTTTCTCCTACAAAAACATCTTTGTCAATTCTTACACAAACAAGCGGTCAATTTGAAGAAACAACAAAACAATTTATTGAGCAACAACAATTACAACGTGAAGAGGCTCAAAAACAGTTAGAGGGTTTTTTGGAAGAGTTCAAGTCAAAACAGTTGGAACTCGCAAAAAAGTTCGAGGAAAACTCAAAAAATCTATTTACTTCCATCAAGTAAGAAAAATGTGGGAGCTAACTGCAGCACAAACAAAACTCTTTCTTCCTCCTACTACATCAAGATGGCTGGCATTTTTCGATATGGAAAAGAAGGAGGACAAAATGAATCCATTCCAAGAAGCACAAACCGTCCCGGAGCTTCGTTATGATGAGATTCAAGTCGGTGATCAAGCATCCCTTACAAAAACAATTACAGATGAAGATGTTATCAATTTTGCAAAATTGACTGGGGATGTGAATCCTATTCACATTTTAGACTCTTTTGCAAAAACGACAATGTTTAAAGAACGCATTGCCCATGGTATGCTCGTTTCGAGTTTTATTTCTACCATCCTTGGAACGAAACTCCCAGGCAAAAATACAATTTATTTATCCCAAAATGTTTCATTCCGTGCCCCTGTCAAAATCGGTGATACACTTCGCGTTGTGGCAGAGGTTATTAAGAAGCGTGACGATAAAAAAATCATTACGTTGCAAACAAATATATATAATCAATCGGATGATATTGTCGTGGAAGGTACAGCGACAATACTAAAAAAAGAGTAGCAAATTTGCTACTCTTTTTTCTATCCAATAACTTCTAATCACACCGATTACTTCCGCGTATGAGCACGCCGGTTCCACATAAAATAACAGTACCAATTCAGATAAGTACTTATCTGGACTGGATTACTCATAAGGATGTGTATCATCATGGCAAAAACAAACAAATTACTAGTTCCAGGTGCTGAACAAGCACTTGATCAATTTAAATATGAAATTGCACAAGAATTCGGCGTAAGCTTAGGGTCTAATACAGCATCTCGTTCTAACGGATCAGTTGGCGGTGAAGTAACAAAACGTCTTGTTTCTTTAGCTCAACAACAATTACGCGGATAATAATATAACATATGGCTTAGAGGCAGATATTCTCTGCCTCTTTCTATTTTTCACATACATAATCGGACTTTTTCACATACTAGTAAGAGCAAACAGAAAGGAACGATATATAACATGAAACGGATTAACATTCGTATGAGTCCTCCCCGCGTTC
Organism: Bacillus sp. XB1; assembly: GCF_053557995.1. Classification (NCBI taxonomy): domain Bacteria; kingdom Bacillati; phylum Bacillota; class Bacilli; order Caryophanales; family Bacillaceae; genus Bacillus; species Bacillus sp. XB1. Next base: position 2,332,109 of record NZ_JBNRIL010000001.1, read on the forward strand.
TTACTTTGTCTTTTATCATGTTATCAATTATAGGTACATGCTTATTAAAGCTTCCAATCGCTACAACAACGTCTATTTCATGGCTCGATGCTTTATTTACAACAGTTTCTGCCTGTACGGTTACAGGGCTTGGTGTTGTGGACACTGGAAAAGTATTTACTTTGTTTGGACAATGTATCATTTTAACGCTTATACAAGTTGGCGGACTTGGTATTATGAGCTTTGCTGTCTTAATTGCGATTATGCTCGGCAGAAAAATCGGTCTTCAAAACCGTATTTTATTACAACAAGCATTAAATCAAACGAATATAGGCGGCGTCATCCGTCTTGCCAAAGCATTATTTTTATTCTCTTTTACAGTCGAATGTATCGCTACTTTAATTCTTTCTTTTGAGTGGGTACCAAAATACGGGGTTACCAAAGGGATCTATTATAGTTTTTTCCATTCAATCTCAGCCTTTAACAATGCTGGTTTTTCTGTGTGGAGCGATAATTTAATGTCCCATTCTCATAGCATTATTGTCAATTTCGTCATTTCCTCTCTCATCATTTTAGGTGGAATTGGTTTTACAGTGATCGTAGACATAAAAAGAAAGAAAAACTTTAAAAACCTTACACTACATTCAAAACTTATGCTCTCTTCTACTCTAATCATCAACATTATTGCTACCCTTTTTATTTTTATATTCGAGTTCCATAACTCTCTTTCTATGAGAGGTTTTACCCCATTTGAAGAAGGAATGGCCTCTTATTTCCAAGCAATTTCAACGCGAACTGCCGGGTTTAATACAGTTGATATTTCTACATTGTCAAAACCTTCCCTGCTATTAATGATGCTACTTATGTTTATTGGTGCTGGTAGTGCTTCAACGGGTGGGGGGATTAAGTTAACAACATTTTTAATCATATTTTTTGGTGTATTTAAATTTTTACAAGAACAAGAAGATATTGTCGTATTTAAAAAATCCATTAAAGATACTCTCATTGTCAAATCATTAACCATTACTATTATTTCTATTTCATTTATCTTTTTTGCTATTTTAATTTTGAGTATTACTGAACGAGTTCCTCTATTGATGAGTGCTTTCGAAGTATTTTCAGCATTTGGGACTGTTGGCCTCAGTATGAACTTAACACCCCACTTAACTATAATTGGAAAAGCGATTATTATTTTTATGATGTTTTTTGGGAAAATGGGTCCTTTAACATTGGCATTTTCATTTGCTCGTAAAAAGAACCGAAAAATAAAATATCCGAATGAAGATATTTTAACAGGTTGACAACCGTATAAATTATCCATATAATGAGAATACAATAACATATCTCCAAAGGGGAGTAGCGTCCAAGAATATATCTTGGAAACAAAGTCGTCATTACGTAGAACTTAGTTCTTCCGGCTTTGTTGGCATTTTTATTACATATGTCTAGCAAGACCTTTGCCTATTAACGGCAGAGGTCTTTTTTGCATTCATTTCCAGATTCTTCCAAAGTTAATAGGCAGGAGTATGGGGAAACTAAATAGTGGGGAAATTCTTCACTTATTTAGAAGTTATAGAGATGAGAGGAGAATGTACATGGATGTATCATTATTATTGGAGTATGGTTGGGTATTACTCATCCTAATTGCACTTGAAGGGATTTTAGCGGCTGATAACGCTCTTGTTCTTGCAATTATGGTAAAACATTTACCAGAAGAAAAACGAAAGAAAGCACTATTTTACGGATTAGCGGGGGCATTCGTTTTCCGATTTGGATCGTTATTTATGATTTCGTTCTTAGTCGATGTATGGCAAGTGCAAGCAATCGGTGCCATCTACCTTATGTTTATCGCTGGTAATCACTTATTTAAAACATATGTTAAAAAGAATACAGATGAAGAAACAGAAGAAAAAGAAGCAAAGAAAAAACAAGAGAACTTTTGGTGGACTGTATTTAAAGTTGAGGTTGCTGATATCGCCTTCGCAGTTGATTCAATTTTAGCTGCTGTTGCACTAGCAATGACTTTACCAAAAACAGGACTAGGTACAATTGGTAGTCTTGATACTGGGCAATTCGTTGTTATCTTTGTAGGTGGACTTATCGGATTAATCATTATGCGATTTGCAGCAACTGCTTTCGTACAAATCTTAAAACGTAAACCAGGGCTTGAAACTGCAGCATTCTTAATTGTAGGTTGGGTTGGTGTGAAGCTAGCAGTTTATACATTAGCACATCCTGCATTAAATGTAATTCCACATTCATTCCCAGAATCCACTCCGTGGAAGCTTACATTCTGGATTGTATTAGTCGGAATCGCAGTTGGTGGTTGGTTCTTCTCAAAAGAAGTAGAAGTAAAAGTGGAAAAGAATTTAGACGAAAAAGCGCTGTAATTACAGCGCTTTTTCTTTTTCCTTTCTTCCTCGCAATGTCCAGAAAAAATTCCATTATACTACCTTTTGTAAACGTTTTCTTAATGTATGTATGTCCTTTTTGTGAAACATTGCACAAACTTATTGAAAGTAAGAACAATTCCATGTACTTTATTCATATAAGGAGTATTTATAGAAGATTTACTAAAGGAGCGTATTACTCATGCTAGAACAAGGACTAGATTATGTTGTCAAACTGGCTAAAAGCAAAAAGAAAATACTAGATACAAACCCAATGCAATATTTCATTCGTGCTGCACTTGCTGGTATTTATATCGGTTTTATTATTGTACTATGTTTTAAATTAGGTAACTTTTTTCACATTGCAGATTCACCAGCAACTTATTTAGCCGCTTCTATGTTTTTCGGGATTGCTCTCGTACTTATTATATATGGCGGTGCTGAATTGTTTACTGGGAACACAATGTACTTTACTGTCGCAACTTTAAGAAAAGAAACAACGATTTCTGATACACTTCGTAACTGGGTTGCTTGTTATGCAGGTAACTTAGCCGGCGCATTATTCTTTGCCTTACTATTTTACGCAACTGGAATTTTTGAAGCAATTGATCACGGTCACTTAATGAGTAAAGTCGTTGAAGGAAAGATGAATACACCTACGATGCAGTTATTCTTTAAAGCCATTTTATGTAACTGGCTCGTATGTCTTGCTTGCTTCTTACCTTCTCAGGTTAAAGGTGACACAGCAAAAATAATGGTCATGATGCTACTTGTTTTCACATTCTTCTTATCTGGTTACGAACATAGTATTGCAAACTTATCACTCTTTGCTTTATCTTTAGTTTCACCGCATCCTGAGACAATTTCTTTTTCAGGTGCTATTCATAACTTAATTCCTGTTACAATTGGTAACATTATTGGCGGATCAGTATTTGTCGGTATGGTATACCACTACTTAACAAAGAAAACGCCTGAAGTTCAACAGGAAGAAACTGAAATCGCAACAGCTCAACAAGAAGAGATTATTCCTTTACAAGCCCATATGAAACATTAAAAACTCCAAAGTTTTACTTTGGAGTTTTTAGCTTCCCACGTATTTAATAACAAGGTGAGGAGTAATTTCTCCTTCTTCCTTTCCCTTATCCATTCTCTGTTTCATCTTGTACATACCGATGACATCATTCGTATGAAAGCGAATTTCATTTACATATAACCCCTCTGTACAAAAAGCTTCTACAAAATCTAGTCCATTTTTCGCTCCCCATCCCATATTAAAATCAAGAGAAAGAATATTCACATCATAATCCCGAACCATTTGCAAAGCACATTCTACTGTAGTTGCGGGCACATACCCGAACGGGCAACTTCTTTGATCATCCATATATACGTTCATTTTCGATTCCCTCTCTAATTTGAATATGCGGCCAATACATAACATATTGCCCCGAGACTAATAAAAGGACCAAATGGAAGTGGCTTTCGTACTTCTATACGTTTTAATCCGATACCAATCCCGAAAAAACAAAGACTAAAACAAGATGCTAAAAATAAAACGATAAAAACTCCTTTCACTCCTACTATAAATCCAAGTAACGAAAGTAGTTTTATATCTCCTCCGCCAAGCCCTTCTGGATATATCTTTTGCATGCAATATAACAAAATAAATATAACACCACTACCAGCTATACTATCTGTCCAAGTAACTAATTGTACAAAAACACTTTCGAGAGTGAGTAAAAAGGCAAACGAAATTAAAATACAATCAGGAATTAACATATATAAGTAATCTGTAACTGAAATAATAAGAAGCAGCGAAAAAAGGGATAAAATAATAATAAGCTCTCGTTCTATTCCAATCATATACACTGTAAGAAGAAATATACCTCCTGTTATACATTCAAATGCTACATACATAATTGGAATTTTCCTCTTACAATTCGTACAACAGCCTCTTTGTATATAAAATGAAATGATGGGGATTAGTTCTTTTGTCCTTAGCACATATTTGCAATAATCACAATGTGAACGCGGGGTAATAATAGAAGCACCTAATGGAACCCTCATCGCAACTAGCATAAAAAAAGAACCAAACACCATCCCTGCTAACAGTGCATATAAATAAGTGAACATCCCTTCCTCTCCTTTCCCAAAAAACATAGCAAAAAAAGGAGAGAACTTCTACTTCATATTATCCTTTATTCTACTAAAAAGCAGGCCATTTCCTGGCCTGCTTTCCCCTCTTTTATACGATGAAATAAACTGCTTTTAATGGTCCATGTACTCCGACAACAAGATTCATCTCGATGTCAGCCGAGTTACTTGGCCCTGTAATAAAGTTAATACAAGATGCCGCTGTCTCCCCATTTTCTACGCGTGAGTTCATATCCTGAACTGCTTGTGTAATACGAGGCACAAGTGTTTCACGTGGAATAATAGCAAAATATACAGTCGGTAAAAAGTGTAAAGAACGCCCTTGACCTTTATGACTTTGTACAACAATTGTACCCGATTCAGCTAATGTATAATCACTAAATGCAATACCAATATTCGCTTTTTCAGCTAAACGCATATTTTCGTCTTTTCTCTCTGGATCCCATACATTTACTTCAACATCTCGTTTTGGAAGTTCTTCTTTAAATAAAGATGTTAAACCATATGCATCAAAACGCGCATCTGCTGATAATAAAATAGGTCCCCCGCCGTTTTCCATGATTACTTTTTGAAGGTCTTCACCTAAACGGTCGTTTGTCGTTTCTACTACAGTTGTATGAATGTTTGTACATTGCTCTTTAAACACTTCTAGTAATTCTTCTTGTGAATAATCTTTTAACGTTTCTATATTCACATTACTTTTCCATACTGGACGCTCTACACCTTCTGTTTTACGCGCGCGCCCAAGTTCTTTTGCAATGTTATCTAGAAAGGCATCACGGTTTTGAATTAATCCTGTCATTATTTATCCCCGCCTTTCTTATGATCTTTATACCAATCACGGAATCGTTCTTTACTTGGAGCTGGGAATTCACGAATATCCGTCCAGTTTTTAAGTGGTCCAACACCTTTTGATACACGATTACCAGATGTAAATGGACTCATTGCCGCTGGTGCCATTTTTGAACCCATTTTATATAAAGCAGCTGAAGAAGCACCCATACTAAACATTTTCATAGCCAGTTTTTCTGCAAGTGGTGCACGACCTTCTTGCTCAACGATGACTTGACGATGTTTTAATAATAAATCATGCAATGGAATTTTTACTGGACAAGCTTCTGTACATGCTCCGCATAAACTAGATGCATAAGGAAGCTCTTTGTAATCATCATATCCACCTAGAAGCGGTGTTAATACCGCACCGATTGGTCCTGAGTAAATCGATCCATATGAATGTCCACCAACGTGACGATATACAGGACATACATTAACACAAGCAGCGCAACGAATACATTGTAATACTGAACGGAATTCAGATCCAAGAATTTGAGAGCGACCATTATCAACAACAACTAAATGAAATTCTTCAGGTCCATCAACTTCCTCTTCTTGAATTGGCCCCGCTACTGTTACATAACTTGTTAATTTTTGACCTACTGCACTACGACATAGTAAACCAACTAAAACATCTAATTCTTCCATTGTCGGAACCATACGTTCCATACCCATTACCGCTATTTGTGTTTTAGGAATTGACATAACAAGATCTGCATTACCTTCATTCGTTACTAAACAAAGAGAGCCAGTATTTGCAACAGCAAAGTTACAACCAGTTACACCAATTTCTGCATCCATAAATTTCTCACGAAGTTGTTTACGAACAAACTTTGTCATTTCATACGGGTCATCAGAATTTTCATAGCCTAGCTTTTCTTTAAATACATCGCGAATTTGCGTTCTATTTTTATGAAGTGCAGGTGCAATAATATGTGAAGGTGGATCGTTATCTACTTGCAAGATATATTCTCCTAAGTCACTCTCTAACACTTCACAGCCAATCTCTTCAAGCGCATGGTTCATACTGATTTCTTCTGTTACCATCGACTTTGATTTTACTATCTTTTTTGCCTGCTTCTTTTTTGCAACGTCTTGAATATACTTTGCTGCTTCCTCTTTCGTTTTCGCAAAGTACACGTGTCCGCCTCTTTTTGATACATTTTCACTTAACTGCATTAAGTAATAATCAAGATTTTCTAACGTATGTTGACGAATTTGTTCACCTAGTTCACGCCACTCTTCCCAGTTTCCTAGTTCATCTGCGGCTTTTAAGCGATTCGTATATAAACGCGTTTGTGCAGAAGATACTGCTCCGCGCATAAACGAATCTTGAATTCCATCACCAACGCGATCATTAAATTTTTTCTCACTGATTTTCATAGACATAGCTTATGTTCCCCCTTCATGAGCGACTATTCAGTACCTCAGCAATATGCATTACTTTTACTTCTTTTCCTAAACGCTCAATACGTCCGCCAATGTTTAACAAACACCCACAATCTGCACCGATTAAATAATCTGCACCTGTTTCCATTACACTATCTACTTTTTCGTCTACCATTTGCTCAGAAATTGGAGTCATCTTAACTGAAAACGTTCCCCCAAACCCGCAACAATTTTGCACATTTGGCAAATCTCTCACAGTTAATCCTTTTACATTTGATAATAAAATTCCTGGTGCTTCTTTTATTCCAAGCATACGTGTCATATGACATGATTTATGAATAGTAGCGACCCCTGGTAAACTTGCACCAACATCAGTAACCTTTAAAACATCCACAATAAACTGTGTAAATTCATAAGTTTTATCAGCAACTTTTTGTGCACGTTTAGCCCACTTTGGATCATCTTTGAAAACATGTGGATACTCATGAAACATTGTCGCACAAGAACCAGATGGCGTAACAATATATTCTGCATCTTCGAAAGTTTCAATCATATGTTTCATTGCTTCTTTTGCTGCTTCTACATGGCCGCTATTATAAGCAGGCTGACCACAACAAACTTGCGCTTCTGGAAATTCAATTTCACAACCTAAACGCTCCAACACTTCAACCGTTGCTTTACCGACATTTGTTTCAAACATATCGACTAAACAAGTAACAAATAAAGTAACTTTCATAACTATTACTCCCCCTTTTTACAACTTCACCAACAAACATATGGTCATCAGATGACTAAGCAGAGAAGAAATAGGCTCAACCATGGCCTATCCTCTCCCTCTTCTAAAGAAAACGCTTACTTAATCTTTCTCTATTTTATCAGAAAATTAAATTTTTAAAAGATTAAATTACGAATTTATATCGTTTTTACCTGTGACAATATGTTCTACATTTGTTAAGTGATCTAGCATTGCTTGCTGCGCTAATTCTACATCTTGTTTTAACACCGCATCATATATAACTTGATGCTCTTCTATAAGTCGTTCTGATGTCGTTTGTTCACCATATAAAATAATGCGTCTTGATTCACCAATCGTTTCAGCAATCATCTCTGAAACATGATTCATGAGTTCAAGCAAAATGCTATTATGCGAAGACTCTGCAATTCCCATATGAAATTGAAAATCGGCTTTTTCGCCAGCCTTTTCATCTCCAATGCTCTTTGCCATTTCATCTAACCAATGTTTCATATTTTGTAAATTATCTTCCGTACGTTTTGCCGCCGCTACTCGAACTGCCCCCACTTCAAGCACCTTTCGTACTTCTAATAAATTCAAAATATCTTCTTTCTTCATTAATAATCTATTGTTTAATGATTTCGTTAATGAAGAAGAATCGAAGTTCTTCACATATGTACCTTCTCCTTGTTTCATCTCAATTAAGCCCATCGCTCTTAGCGCACTTAGCGCTTCACGAACAGCAGATCTGCCAACTTGAAACTGCTCAGCTAATTGATGCACAGGGAGTAGTTTGTCACCAGGTTTTAACGTACCATTTTTAATCATTGTTAAAATAGCTTCAGATACTTCTTCGTAAATTTTTTTCGGTTTAATAGATTTGTACTCCAGTTAAATCACCTCAGTATCTTCCAAACAACAATTGAAACGATTTATAAGAACTTTGCATCATAACTATTTTAGACCGAATTGATAAGAAGTACAAATGTTTTGTTCATAAAATAGTCAAATTTTCGATATTTATTACATATTAATTTATATTTTTACGTATAAAGTGAAACTTTAATCAGTGAGGGTTTTGTTCATCCCCCACTGATTATTAGCCCTCACCAATCGGGCTTTTACAGGCAGCAGTGCCTCCACCTAACTTCTTTGCTTCCGCTGAATTTTGAGGTGAGGGTCTTACTGACCGGCGAATAGCGGGATAAATATTTTCTTCAATATAAAGAACATGCCCTAAAAATTAGAACATGCCCCCCTCATCCTGTACATTCAGTTTAATAATAACCGTTGTTCCCTTATCTTTTTCACTTTCAATTTTCCACTGTCCACCATGTATATGAACAATTTGTTTCACAATAGCAAGGCCTAAACCTGTTCCACCATGTTGACGACTTCTCGCTTTATCAACTCTGTAAAAGCGTTCCCCAAGATTCTCCAAATGCTCTATATCAATGCCAATTCCTGTATCTTTTATTTTTAATTCACAGTAATCATCGATTTGCTCTAAAGTTATAACGATATTTCCTTTTTGATTTGTATATCGTATCGCATTATCTAACACATTATGAAGCACTTGTTGCATACGATCCTCATCAATCATGACAATGACCTCTGGATTTAAATTGGTTGAAATATGAATTTCCTTTTCTATAAACTTAATCTCATACGTATCTAATACGTCTTCAATCAGCTGTGAAAAAACGATAGGTTGCTTCTTTAACGGAAAGTGCTCACCTTCTAATTGTGCTAAGTCTAACAAGTCATGAACGAGACGCTGCATACGACCTGCTTCTTTATGAATTAGCTGCGTTACTTTTTCCTGCTGAGCTCCCTTTGCAACACCATCTAAAATAGCCTCGCTATACCCTTTTATATAACTAAGTGGTGTTCTAAGTTCATGCGAAACATTTGCTAAAAATTCCTTACGCTTTACATCTTCTGTTTCTAATGAATTTGCCATTTTATTAAATGCTTTTCCTAATCGTCCAATTTCATCCTCTGAAGAAACTGTAATCCGCTCCGAAAAATCTCCCGTAGCCAAATGATTTGCAACCCGCTCCATTTGCGAAAGTGGCTTCGTAATTGCAATTATAATTTTTCTTCCAACCCATATCGTAATTAAAATCATAGCAATTGCTAACGGTGCTAAAATAAGACCCATATCATAGATTAAATCTTTTATACTTTTTAAAGGAATATACGAATAGACAATTCCGACTAATTTTTTATTTTCCAATACAGGAATGACAACCCCCATAATATTACGGTCAAAATGTTCTTCATATCCTATTTTTGTCACAGTTTTCCCATCTAATAGCGTTTGCCTATCTCCTTCACTTATAAGAGAATGATGATGCACATCAAAAGGCAAACATGCGCTTAAATCACGCGGATTAGATACGAAAATAACGTCTGAACTAGATATTTGATCAAACGATCTTACTTTCTCTTCAAAAGTTGATATTCCTTCACGCTTATCATATTGAGCAGCAAGATTTTTCCCTTCCATTACTAACGAAGTTTTTAAATTATCAACGTATAACTTTTCATACGAGTATAAAGATACGAAATAAAGAAAGGACACTGTTACACATACTGCACATACTACTGTAAGCCAAAGTTTTTGTACCATCGTAAACATATGTTACACCTCAAATTTATAGCCTACACCCCAAACAGTTTGAATGTAGTTTCCACTTTCTCCAAGCTTCAAGCGCATCGTTTTCACGTGCGTATCTACTGTTCTTGTACTTCCGGCATAATCATATCCCCATACCTTTTCAAGTAATTGCTCCCGGCTAAATACTTGTCCTGTATGCTGACAAAGAAAATATAGTAAATCAAACTCTTTTACAGTAAGAGAAATCGACTCACCATTCGCCTCAATTCGTCTGCTTTTTTCATTGATAAGAATTGGTCCAAATTGAATCTCTTCTTGCTGTTCTTGCTTTGTATATCTTCTTAGTACAGCTTCCATACGGGCAACCAATTCACCAGGACTAAACGGTTTTACAATATAATCGTCTGCTCCCATACGTAAGCCATTCACCCTATTCCACTCTTCACCTTTTGCGGTTAAAAATATAATCGGCACATCTGACGTTTTTCTAATTTCTTTACAAACTGAAAGTCCATCCATTTCTGGCATCATTATATCTAATACAACGAAATCATAATGATCCGTTTCTAGTTTTTTAAGAGCCTCTTTTCCGTTTTCAGCTTCTCCCCACTCATATCCAAAGTTATCCAAATACATTCCAACAAGCTGCCTCATATCACTTTCATCATCTACAACTAGCACTCTATATTTATTCATTGTCCTTCCCTTCCCTCTCTATGAGTTGAAACGGTCCTTTTCCGACTTTAATTGTTTGTTTTATTTTCATACTCTTCATATCCATGACGCACACTTCATCACTATCATAACTTGCTACATATCCTTCTGCTCCGCTTTTCAAAAATGCAAATGGATTTGAGCCTATTTCAACGGAAGCTACCTCTTTATACGTACTAATATCAAATTTTCTAAGCATATTCGAACCGTGGCTTAATGCATATACGTACTTATTATCTTTCGTTATGTTCACAGGCATAAATGGAGCGTGTAAAGAACGTACCATTTCACCGCTCTGTAAAGAATACACTAATACTTTCTCATTCACTTGATTTCCATCACCATGCCCGCCAATCCATATTTCTTTCCCATCAGGACTAATCGTCGCTCCTGTTGATGCTGGCGGAATCATAAAGGATTGAACAACTTCTTTTTTCTTCGTATCAATTGTCTTTAGTTTCGTATCATAAAAGTTTAGTACAGATAACCGATTCTGATACTCTACCATCGTTATAGGCCCTTTTCCTGTTGAAACATTTCCTGTCTCTTTCCCATTTATCGTAAAGAACCTTACCTTTTGAACATTTTGATCAGCAGCAAATAATTGTTTTTTATCTGCTGATACGACCACATTTACAATGCCCTTTCCAGTTTTATATTTTTCCACTTGCCTTCCTTCCGCTAGTGAATATACATACATATATTCTAATTGCTTACCGTATACAAGTATTTCATCGCCATTTGGAAGCAGTGTGATTCCAGCCATTGGCTCATTTAGTTCCCATGTCGTAATTAACTTTTTATCTTTTTTATCAATAAAACTAATACTGCCTTCTTTTATATTCGTAGTTATAATAACATTTTTATCTTTAGCAATTGGTGTATATGAACTTCCTTGACACCCTACTAATAGAAATAAAAAACAGAGAAGAAAAACATACTTTCTCAAAAGATTCCCTCCATCTTCAGATGATTTCGTTATAATTGTAAAATAACAAATAAATGTGTGGAAAGTGTGAAATTCCCCTTTCTTACTCAATTTACATATATAATGTACAACAAATAGAATTTGAGGTGTGTCAATTATGCTATTTCCTGATTTAGCGAATAAAATTGTACGAGAAGTACGCAGACTAATTACAGAAAATATAATTATCATTAATATAGAAGGCGTTATTATCGCAAGTACAGATACAGAAAGAATTGGCCAATTTCATGAAGGTGCACTCCGCTGCGCTAAACAAAAGAAAACCGTCATCATTACAAAAGAAGATGAAAGGCGATTGCAAGGTGTAAAGGCTGGGATGAATCTTCCTCTATTATTTCATGATGAAGTAATTGGTGTCATTGGGATTACCGGAGAACCTGAAAATATTTCACGCTACGGAGAAATATTGCGTAAGATGACCGAATTATTAATTCATGAAAACTACTTTTTAGAGCAATTAGAACTTGAGCACCGTTCTTATGAAGCTTTTGTCTTTGATTGGCTTCAAAATACAGAGTGGTCCCCGAGTTTTCTTGATCGTGCCAAAACACTTGGCATTGATTTATATAAGAAAAAACAACTTGTTTTGTTTTCTATTGGCAAAAATGACACAATGCTCCAGCGTAAAATATGGCAACATGTACGAAATATTTTAACAAAAGAGCATCTATTTGTTCGCTGGGGAAATGATCGTTTTATTTTATTTACAGCGATGAGCTCCAAAGAACAAACTTATCAGTTTTTAAAACGGTTAAAACAAGACTGCGAAGCTTTATTTTCTATTCCTTTATATATCGGGATTGGGCAAACAGTTACCCCAAACAATATGAACATATGTTACGAACAAGCATTACGTGCTCTTTCTGTATCATTGGAAACGAAAAAAATTGTATTTAATGAAGATTTACGTTTAGAAATGTGTTTACAAGATATTTCTGCCGAAACGCGTGAACAATTTCTAGAGCGTACCATCGAAAGCTTACTATCATCTCCTGAGCTTATGCACACTTTACGCTTATTTATCGATTATAACCAATCTTATAAACAGACAGCTAAACAATTACATATACACATTAACACCTTACATTATAGGCTAAAAAAGATTGAAGAACATACAGGACTTGATCCAAAACAATTCAAAGACTTAAACGTTTTATACTTCGCACTCCTCCTATTAGATAATCATACAAAAAAGAACGATAAAACAGATTAATCTTTAGATGATTATACATAGAAAGAATCCCTCGACTTTTTTATCATTATAATGAAAGCACTGTTACCACGTTGTTTATTATAACTAAACACGTTAACAGTTTGAGGGGGATTTCCAATGTTAGAAAAACAAATTATTCATTCATTCGTATCTATTGTTGGCGAAGATAATGTAGATACATCCAATATGGGGCGTTTAACTTATAGTTATGATGCCACTCCAAACTTCCAAGCAATGCCTGATGCAGTCATTGCTCCTCGTAATACAAATGAAGTAGCTGAAGTGTTAAAAGTATGTAACACTCACAAAATTCCTGTGTATGTGCGCGGGTCTGGAACAAATCTTTGCGCAGGAACATGTCCACTTGAAGGCGGTATCGTCCTTATTTTCCGCCATATGAACAATATTTTAGAAATTGATGAAGAAAACTTAACAATTACTGTACAAGCTGGTGTCATTACACTTGATATTATTAAAGCGGTAGAAGAAAAAGGTTTATTTTATCCACCAGATCCAAGCTCGATGAAAATTTCTACAATCGGCGGTAATATTAATGAAAACTCAGGTGGATTACGCGGTTTGAAATATGGCGTAACACGTGATTATGTAATGGGGCTTGAACTTGTCTTACCAAATGGTGATATTATTCGCACTGGTGGTAAATTAGCAAAAGATGTAGCTGGTTACGATTTAACTCGTTTATTTATCGGTTCTGAAGGAACACTTGGCGTGGTAACAGAAGCCATATTAAAACTTGTTCCTATGCCTGAAACAAAGAAAACAATGCTTGCATTATATGAAGATATTAATGAAGCTGCACGTGCTGTTTCTTCTATTATTGCAAATAAAATCATTCCAGCAACACTGGAGTTTTTAGACCAACCGACAATTGAAGTAGTAGAAGAGTTTGCACAAATCGGTTTACCTACAGATGTAAAAGCAATTTTATTAATCGAACAAGACGGTCCACCCGAAGTAGTCAATCGAGATATTGAAAAAATGGCTAACGTTTGTCACTCTATGAATGCAGTTGATGTTCGCGTTGCAAAAGATGAGACGGAAGCAGATGCGCTTCGTACCGCTCGCCGTAGTGCCCTATCAGCGCTCGCACGATTAAAACCTACTACAATATTAGAAGATGCAACTGTACCACGTTCACAAATAGCTCCAATGGTTGAAGCTATTAATACCATTGCAAAAAAATATAATATTCCTATTTGTACGTTTGGACACGCTGGTGATGGTAACTTACATCCAACTTGTATGACAGACGCTCGTAATGCAGAAGAAATGCACCGAGCTGAACAAGCTTTTGCTGAAATATTTGCGAAAGCAATTGAACTTGGTGGCACAATTACTGGTGAACATGGTGTTGGTGCGATGAAAGCTCCATATTTAGAAATGAAATTAGGTAAGGAAGGTATTGCAGCTATGCAAGGAATAAAGCAAGCTTTCGATCCAAATAACATTATGAATCCTGGAAAAATGTTCGCGAAAGACACCCGAAAAAGAGTGGTGGTTGAGCGATGACGACATTGAATAAAGGAAATATTCAAAAAGAATTTAAAGAACGATTAAGTGAAGATGAATTACTAAACTGTATGCGATGCGGTTTTTGTTTACCTACTTGTCCTACCTACATTCAATCCGGATATAAAGAGTCACATTCACCGCGCGGACGTATCGCATTAATGAAAGCTGTCGTTGATGGTTTAATCGAACCAGATGAAGATGTTGAGAATACATTAAACGTTTGTCTTGGTTGCCGTGCTTGTGAGCCTGTTTGTCCATCTGGTGTAAATTATGGGCATTTATTAGAAGAAGCTCGTGATATTATTAATCAAAATAAAAAATTCTCGGTGCCAGTGAAAGCTGTTCGAAAAGTCGTTTTTGAAGGATTATTCCCCCATCAAAATCGAATGAGAACATTAACTGGACTAATCGGATTTTATCAACGTTCTGGTTTACAAACGCTAACACATAAAACAGGGATTATGAAGTTATTCCCCGAAACACTTGCAACGATGGATCTCGTTTTACCAAAAGTCCCTAAAATGAAAGCGATGAAAGATCGTCCTTCATTTTTACCTGCAGAAAGTACAAAGAAAAAACAAGTTGCATTCTTCACAGGCTGCTTAATGGATACGATGTTTTTAGAAACAAATAACGCAACGATGAAACTTCTTCAATTAGCTGGTTGTGATATCGTTATTCCGAAAACACAAAGTTGCTGCGGTGCATTGCATGGACATGCTGGTGAAAAGAGTGGAGCAAAAGAATTAGCAAAGCGCAATATAAAAGCATTCGAAGACTTAAACATCGACTATATTATTACGAATGCAGGTGGTTGCGGAGCTTACCTCGTAGACTATGATTATCTTTTAAAGGATGATCCGGATTGGGCTGAACGTGCTAAGCAGTTTGTTTCTAAGATTAAAGATATTACTGCTATACTAGTAGAACTAGACTTCCATAAGCGAACTGACTTACGACTCACGCCGCAAGTTATTACGTATCAAGACTCTTGTCATTTACGCAATGTTATGCGCACATCTTCTGAACCTCGTATGTTACTAGAGGCTATCCAAGGTGCAACATATCGAGAAATGAAAGATGCCGATCGTTGCTGTGGCTCTGCTGGTATTTACAATATTGTTCATTCAGAGTTATCAATGGAATTTCTAGATTACAAAATGGACCGTGTGCATGAAACAGAAGCAGCAACCATTGTTACTGCAAATCCAGGTTGTTTATTACAAATGAAATTGGGTATTGAGCGAGAAGGGCTTTCTCATAAGATAAGAGGAATTCACATTGTGGATTTATTATTAGAAGCAATTGAAACTAACTCGTAATAACTCGTAACATACGTAATAATAGGAAAACGGCTATCTCCTTCGTCTATGTAAAGAGATAGCCGCTTTTTTGTCTGCTACAACATTAAAAATATGTTACTTTATTATAAAAAAGAACAACAGAAACATTACAGTTTTGTAAAAATCAATCCATTATATTCCTCAAAAAATCGCTCAAACCATTGATACAATAGGATTCTTCATTTTCTATTTAGGTAACTTTATCCAAAAACCCCCTCTTAAAACCAAGTATAAAAACACTATAAATTCCTTTTATACTCTATATTTCTCTTATTTTTGCTCCCTCCTTCTCTTAGGATAAATTAGGTAATTTTAAAGTCTATGAATTTTTTTCCATCTTTTTTCTCGCAAATTGTATGCTACGATGAATTTGTCAGTCAGACAGGCTGTCAAAAACAAATCGTGTGAAAACAAATTAAAACTTTATATAGGGGGACACACATCATGAAAAAGCGTGTTTTATTATCTGTAGCTGCTGCAACAGCTCTTACTTTAGGAGTATCTTCTCTAGATGCACAAGCTGCAACAGTACAACCATCTAACTTAAAGGTTCAAAATATTCAGCATTCAAAAGTGATGATGAAACAAATGAGCCAACAAGAATTACAAGCATTCTTACAATCTATGGGAGTTGAATCATTAGCACAATGGCAACAAGGAAACTTCCAACCAAACTGCTTCATTCCTGGTCAACAACCTACTGAAAATGTTGTAACTGAGCAACCAACAGCTAAGCCAGAAACTCAAAAGCCAGTTGAACAAAAACCAGCCGAGCAAAAGCCTGCTGAAGAAGTTCAAAAACCAGAAGCTCAAAAACCTGCTGAAAACAACAATACTCAAAAACCTGCTGAACAAAAACCAGCTGAGCAAAAGCCTGCTGAAGAAGCAAAATCTTTAAGCGAGTTCGAACAACGTGTTGTTGAATTAACAAACGCTGAGCGTGCAAAACAAGGCTTACCAGCACTAAAAATCGATACTGAATTAAGTAAAGTAGCACGTATTAAGTCTGAAGATATGCAAAAAAACAACTACTTTGATCATAACAGTCCTACATACGGATCTCCGTTTGATATGATGAAGAAATTTGGTATTTCTTATACATCTGCAGGTGAAAACATCGCTCAAGGCCAACGTACACCTGAAGAAGTAGTACAAGCTTGGATGAACAGCGCTGGACACCGTGCAAACATCTTAAATAACGGCTTCACTCACATCGGTGTTGGCTATGTAGAAAGCGGCAACTACTGGACACAACAATTTATTACGAAATAAATAGATTAAAAGAGTCTTCTCATGAGAAGACTCTTTTTTAAGTTTCATAGCTTTCTATTATGTATGAATAGAAAATATATAACATAAACAACATAGATCCACAGCTTATTACACTAAGCAATACATAAAATCCCCACTCTAAGTTCAAAAACAATGAAAACAATATACCACATGCCATCACTTGAAAAATTCGTCTACTTACTAAACGAATTTTTTGTAATTTAATTGGATCTTTTTCTTTGCCTTTTATTTTCTTAAATTCTTTACTCAGCATAAAAAGAAACATACTAATCCCAATCGTTAATCCTGTTTGAAAGGATATCAAATCCCCAAAATTAATAAAGAGGATAAGCATATGAATAAACAACATAAATAACGTAATTTTCTTTATAAATCCGCCTATAATACCATGCTCTCTTTCATTAAACTTAAATATATTATGTGAAATAATATACAAAAATCCATATGAAAAAATAATAAAACAAGGAATAAATGCTACAACAACTTGTTTACTCATAAACTCGTTTGGCTCACCATTTACATTCCAATGTACTGCCATACGATTTGGTAAATAGGGATAGAGAAATAGAGTAAGTAAAAGACAAGCGAAAAATATTCCAAGTACATACTTATATTTGATCAAGTGATTCTCACCTCTCTTTTCTCTTAACGGCTTCGCTTCTTTTAGAGAAATCCCTGCAAAAATCTACTTTTTTCAAGTTAAAACTTATACTTTACGCATTTTCTTTTTGAAATTCTTTTATTTTTTTATTTAACTTTGTAGGAAACGGCACATCAACTTCAATTGCTTCTTTCGTAATTGGATGCAAGAAATTTATCTTCATCGCATGCAATGCTTGACTGGACATATATTTTGTTTGTCCACCATATAATACATCCCCAACTAGTGGATTACCATTATGACTCATATGAACACGAATTTGATGTGTTCTACCCGTTTCTAATTGTAACGTTACGAAAGTCGTGTTTTGCTTCTTAAAATACTTTTCTACTTTATAATATGTGATAGCTTGGTCACCTTTTGGAGAAATACGATGCCTTGTAGCATGATGGCGATCCCTTCCGATAGCAGCATCAATCTTTCCTTGTTTCTTCTTTACTTTCCCTTCAACGAGCGCTGCGTACGTTCTTTTAATTTTTCTTTCCATTAATAGACGATCCATAATTGCACCAGCAATTCTATGCTTAGCAAACACGACACCACCTGTCGTATCTTTATCTAAACGATGAATATGACGCACCTTCGTCTCTAAACCTTGCATTTGAAAATGAAAAGCAACAAGATTTGCAAGCGTCCCGGTTCCACCTTTTTCAGCAGGGTGTGTGTCCATTTGCTCTGGTTTATTTACGATAAGTACGTGATCATCTTCGTATACTACATGTAATTCACCATATTCTGGATCTACACCGTACTCTTCCTCCGCAAACATATGGACTTGTAACTTATCGTTCTCTTTTAAAAGCTCATTCCATCTTCTTTGTTCCCCGTTAACCGTAACACCTTTTTCCATACGAAGCTGATGTAATAGCTTTTTCGGTATTTCCCATTCTACTTTTAATACCGATTCAATACTTATACCATTCCATTTAGCTGGAACGATAATTTCACACCATTCGCCCTTTTTCTTTGTTTTCATACTGTTTATCACCTTATTTCTATTGATTCTCTCATTGTAACGGAAAACACACTTTGATGCACTGTCAAAAATAGAGGACAGTCTTATAATAGACTGCCCCTCAAGCTCTAAGTCTTTTCATTTCTAATAATACTTCTTCAGCTTTTTGTTCATACGATAAATCCTTAAAGAAATCCGCCAACCTTTTATAATCATTGTAAGCATCTAATAAATCGTCCATCTTTTCTATTTTCATCACTTGTTGTTTTTGTTTCATTTTTACTGGATAGCGATAACCTGATACTTCTTGTATTTTGTAATACTCATCCTCTACTTGAACGACCTTTACAAGTTCTTCCTCTTCTGCATCCATCGTATACCCGTCAAATTCTCTAAGTAGTTCATAAATGATATGAGTCCATTCATCTTTTGGATAAAATCCTTTTTCTAACCGATAACCGACAATGCGATACATATGCCCATCGTTCTCAGCAAACTGTACTGTATCATTTAACTTAAACTTAAAATAACGAAACATTGCCTTCACCTACTTATTATGTAATGTTCTTATCACATACTATTTGCAAAATGTAGGCTTTGCTATTCATAAAAAATGCTCATCATATTGATGAGCATTTTTTACGATGCTTTTTCTCGTTTTTTTCGAAATGGTAACCACCAGTTCCAGTCTCCAAATAACTTCATTAAGCTTGGTACGAGCATAAGACGAATAATTGTTGCATCAAGAAATATTGCTAATGCAACGCCAAGACCCATCTGCTTTACTGGTAAAATATCAGTAAATGCGAATGCACCAGTTACAACAATCATTATTAAAGCAGCTGATGTAATGATTCTACTTGTTGAAACGAGCCCTTCTAACGTTGCTTGATCGTTATCTCCTGTTTCTTCATAGAGCTCATGAATACGTGAAATAAGAAATACTTCATAATCCATACTAAGCCCAAATACGAGGCCAAAAATGAAGATTGGTAAGACAAACAGAACCGGACTTGCTTCTAAACCGAAATGACCACCTTCAAATAACCAAACAACAATTCCAATGGTTGCACTTAAACTAAGTATATTCATAACAATTGCCTTAATTGGAATGAGTATAGATCGGAATGCAAATAATAATATAACAAAGGTCGATCCAAATATAACAGACATACCAATTACAACTTTATCTTTAATTTCATCTTCTAATTCTTGTTGAAACGTCGTCATTCCGCCTAGATAATACGTAACATCCGTTTCTTTATAGTTCTTTTTAAAGTCACGTACCCACTGTTTTGCAGTCTCTGTACGTGGTTTTGTTTTCAAAAAGATTTCTATCGTCGTCTTATTCCCTTGCGTGTATGCTTCAAATACAGGAGTTAGTTTCGCTGATTCTGGCGACTGCAATATTCCAACAACTTGATTTGCTTTCATTCCAGTTAACCCGTCGTATAAACTTCTTACTTCATGTACTTTCTTATCATCTTTTAACTTTCGAACGACTTCTTCTATCTTTTGTAGACTTTCTTTTTCTTTCATATCTTTTTTCGTCTCTACAACTAACGTAACATCAGCGTGTGTTTTGACAGTTTCATTAAATGCTTCTTCATACTTTTCATATGCAATCCTTGTATCACTCTTTTCAGGTAAAGCTTCAACACCAGGGAACTGCAAATTAGCTGTACGTAACGGTAATAAGCAAATAACAATAAATGTTGTAACAACAATAATCATTGCAATTGGATGTTTCATCACAAATTGTGCAAATTTACGCCATGCTTTTGCCGGCGTATGTGCTACTTGATTCTTTTTTAATATTCTTTTACCTATTAACGATAATAGTGCTGGAAGAAGTGTGAGTGAGAATAAAATGCTCATAATGACAACAATCATTCCGCTAATCGCGACAGATTGAATATAATCTATCTTAAAGAAAAACAAACCGGATAACCCAACAAATACGCATAATCCTGAAAATACAATCGCACGTCCTGCCGTTTGATATGTAATTGCTATCGCTTCTTTTACCGTTCGTTTAGCAACTTCCTCTCGAAAACGGTTCACAAATAATAGCGCAAAATCAATAGATAATGCAAGTCCAATCATCGGCGCAACGTTTAACACGAAAATAGATAGTTCTTTATCAACACCGATGAAATACAATATCCCCATCGTACTAATAACACTAAGCGCCCCATTCAAAATCGGTAAAATTGATGCCAAAAGACTACCAAACGAAAATAGTAATACAAGAAACGCGATTGGTAATCCAATCATTTCTGCTACTTTTAAATCATTTTGCGTTCTTTCATTAATCTCTTGATTAATTTTCGGAAATCCTGTAGGTGTTACTTTTAATGCTACATTACTTTCTTTCTCAATCTCATCAGCAAATTGTAATGTCTTTTCCATTCTTTCTTTATTTGTTTTCCCGGAAAATAAAATTGTCGCATAACCGATGTCATCTTGTAGCATTTCTTTATTTTGGATTGGGTGATGGAAAGATTCATAGCTCTCTTTCTCTTGAACATTCTTTACAATTTCATCTATTCGCTTTTTAAATTCCTCATGCGAAGCATCTTTATTTTTCTCAAAAACGAGCAGTAGCGTATCTTGAGACTTCTTAAAATCTTGATCTAAAATTTCTTTTGTTTTTTGATAGTCGCCTTCCGTTTGGAAACCGTCACCACCTAATACTCCCGGTAACTTTGGAGCAAAAATCCCAAGTGCGATTGCGAGCAACAGTAACGCTACAATTACTGTATAACGAAACTGATACAAAAAGGTTCCTAACTTCCCCCACTTATCAACTTTATGTACGTTTGTCTTCACACATTTTCACCTACTTTAAATAATTCAATTGTCACTTATACTGTATCACATCTTGATATAAACAAAAAACGTCTGGAAAAACTATAATAATAGTTTTTCCAGACGTTTTTCTATCTCTCTTTATTAAACCCTAATCTCTCAGTAAGTAAACGATGGTAGTAAATCGCGATAATTAACAAAATACCACCTACGCAGTAACCAGCTAAAATATCAGTTGGGTAATGTACATTTAAAATGACTCTACTTAATCCAATCGATAGAATTACTATACCCATCAAAATCGTTGTGACACATTTCCCAGCTACGCTTTTCAAATTAGCAGCAATGATATAAGTAAGAAATCCAAATGTCATAATCGATAGCATTGCATGTCCACTAGGAAAACTATATCCAAGTGCATCTAGCGCTTCATTTAATGACGGACGTTCTCTCTTTACAATCTCTTTTATCCCTTTATTCACAAGATGTGTTATTAAAATTCCCATTGGATATACAATCATCGCAGCATAATAACGCTTCTTCCAAAAAACAAGCAAGCTTATGACGAGCGTAGCGACTATCCCAATTGCTGATCCCAATTTTGTAAAGTACGAGAAAAATATAAGAGAACTTTCCGTTTGTAGCCCTCTTACTAATCCACGGACGTATGTATCCATCACTGTAACGCCACCTGCATGTACGCGCCAAGCAACAATACCAAATACAGCAAATAACAAACCGATACACATTACCTCATACTGATGTAACTTCTTATTCAAACGATTTCCTCCTACTATGAAAAAATGCGATTTCTACTTTAGAAACCGCATTTCCTTACTTATTTACCTTTTGTTTTTAGCTCTGTCCAGTAACGATCATAGTCTTTTAACTTATCGTCTACATCAACAAGCCATTCTGTACGATCTAACTCTTCTTTCGTTAAGAAAATCATGTGATTATCACGGTATTCTTTACTATGAAGAGGATGAGCTTTTTCATTTGGATTACTGTAACCAATTGACTCGTAGTTTTTCACACTTACTTTTTCATCTAGTAAGTAGTTCATAAATTTCTCAGCAAGCTCTTTATGTTTTGCACCTTTTGGAATTGCTAACGTATCAGCCCAAATTGTGCCGCCTTCTTTCGGTACAACATATTCTACATCTTTATTATCTTTTGCGATAAATGCTGCATCTCCAGACCAAACTGTTCCGATCCAAGCATCTTCTGTAATGAATTTTTGTTTAATGTTATCTGTATCAAATGCTAATAAGTTTGGAAGCAGCTTCTTTAAATCATCTGCTGCTGTCTTTAATTGTGCATCGTCTTTCGTACTGTTTGAGAACCCGTGCTTCTTAAGACCCACTCCTAATACCTCACGAGAATCGTTCAGTAACGTTACATGTCCTTTATATTTCTCATTCCATAAGTCCGCCCAGCTTGTAGGTGCTTCTTTCACATACTTTTTATTGTATGCAATCCCTGTTACACCCCAAGTGTACACTAAAGAATATTTATTCTCTGGATCAAACGCAGGTGTTTTGAAATTAGAAACCATATTTTCGATATTCGGGATATTCTTTTTATCTAACGGCGCTAATAAGTCCATTTTCGCCATTGTTTTAACCATGTAATCAGACGGCTGGATTAAGTCGTACTTTGCGCCACCAGCTTGTAATTTCGCAAGCATTTCTTCATTACTTGCGTACTTGTCATAGTTAATTTTCACATTATATTTCTTTTCAAAATCTTTTAGCACTTGCTCATCAAAATTGTCAGCCCAGCTATAAATATTTAATTCTTCTTTCTTTTCACCACAACCAGCAAGCACACCAGCAACAAGGCTAAAACTAATTGCTGCGCCAGCTATTCTTTTCATTAATTTCATCGGTTTATTACCCCCTTGTACTTTCTATATCGTTCGTATTATAAAGGAAGGTGTCCTCCAGAGTTTTCTTCACCATCTGCACCTTTATTCCGGAAGATTTCAGATAGAACCATTAATCCTACGATAGCAACAATTAAAATTGTAGAAAGAGCATTAATTTCTGGTGATACTCCGCGCTTAACCATACTGTAAATATATAATGGCAATGTTGTTGATCCTGGTCCTGATACGAAGAAACTAATTACAAAATCATCAATTGATAATGTGAATGTTAATAATGCTGCCGAAATAACTCCCGGTGCAATTGCTGGGAACGTTACATAACGAAACGTTTGCCAAGGCGTTGCTCCTAGATCATTTGCAGCTTCTTCTAAGTCACGTCCCATACTTGAAAGACGCGCAGCTAAAATAACAACAACAAACGAAATACTAAATGTAATATGTGCAATAATAATCGTTGTTTGTCCAAGTTCCATTCCTAACTGGCTGAAAAGAATTAGTAAAGATAATCCCATTAAAATATCAGGAATTAAAATTGGTAAATATACAAGGCCATTAATAGCCCCTTCGAAACGATATTTATAACGATGTAAAGCAATTGCAAAGAATACACCAAGTACCGTTGTCACAATCGTTGTTATAACTGCAATCGTAATACTATTTACAAATGCATCAATAACATCTTGTTTTTGAAATAAATCTGTATACCAATGGAATGTAAAACCTTCCCACTCCGCATTAATGCGAGAGTCGTTGAAAGAATAGACCATTAAAACCATCATTGGAAAATACAAGAATAACAAAATTAACCAAGAATAAGAAACTAAAAACTTCTTCATCTTTGCCTATTCCCCTCCGTTCTCATTATATTTATATACTTTCGTTGCACGATAATATAAGTAAATTAACAGAACAGAGAATAGAACAACGATAATCGATAACGCAGATCCAAATGGCCAGTCACGTGCACCTAAGAATTGATTTTGAATAACGTTTCCGATTAATGCTACTTTCGATCCGCCCATCACGTCTGATACAACAAACATTCCGATAGAAGAAACGAATACTAAAATAGAACCAGTCGCAATTCCTGACATCGTCATCGGCACTGTTATATTCCAAAATGCCTTTATTGGTGTTGCTCCTAAATCATAAGCCGCTTCTAGCTTACGCTTATCCAACTGCTCAATTGCTGCATACACTGGTAAAATCATAAATGGTAATAAAGAATAGACCATTCCGAGTATTACAGAAGGAGTATTATATAATAAATTTAACGGTTCACTAATAATGCCAAGCTTTAATAACAACGTATTCACAAGACCTTGTGAACGTAAAATAACAATCCATGCGTATGAACGAACAAGAAAGTTAATCCAAAACGGGATCGTTGCCAATAATAAAAGAATAGAGCGGTATTTGCGGTCAACAATTGTAATTGTATACGCAAACGGATAACCAATTAATAAACATATTACTGTTGTAATAACTGCAATTTTAACAGTTTCCCATAACGTTCCTAAGTATAATGGATCAAACACACGGGATATATTCTCCAGCGTAAATTGCATTTCTACTGTCCCGTAAGCTCCGCGCTGCATGAAGGCGAATCCTAATACGAATACGAGCGGGATTAGGAAGAAAATTAACAGCCACGCGACTGTAGGTAGTGCGAGTAATTTCCCTTTTTTCAATTTAAGGTCACCTCGTCCTCTTGCTCCCAGCCTACATATACATTATCTCCAATGCTCCACTGTGCTGCCTCTTCAGCAGTTTGATATGCCATTAGTAATTCTGATGTTTTCTCATCACGTACATAAAGCTTCTCCATATTTCCGACAAACTCGATATCTTCAATATGTCCAAGATGGTATTCTTTTAAAATTGACTCTTCAACCGAACGTACTTTTACATTTTCAGGGCGAATTGCTACATAGCCTTCCCCGTTTTTCACAATATTATTTTCACCGATGAATGTCGCAACGAACAATGTTTTCGGCTTATTATAAATTTCTTTCGGTGTTCCGATTTGTTCGATATGTCCTTTATTCATAACTACAATACGATCGCTCATGCTCATTGCTTCTTCTTGATCGTGCGTTACGTATATGAACGTAATTCCTAAATTACGTTGTAAGTTTTTCAATTCACGTTGCAAGTCTTTTCGTAACTTAAAGTCAAGCGCTCCAAGTGGCTCATCTAATAGTAATACACGCGGATTATTTACAATCGCTCTTGCAATTGCAACACGCTGCTGTTGTCCACCAGAAAGCTTCGCAGGTTTACGATTACGGAACTCAAGTAACTGCGTTAAACGCATTGCCTCTTCAGCACGCTCTTTCTGCTCTGCTGCTGATACTTTCTGCATTTTCATACCAAAACAAATATTCTTCTCTACTGTCATATGTGGGAATAGTGCGTAATGTTGGAACACTAGGTTCATATGACGCTTATATGGCGGCAAATCGTTAATTCTTTCAGCATCTAATAAAAGATTCCCTTTAGTTGGAGTTTCAAATCCTGCGATCATACGAAGTAAAGTCGTTTTCCCGCAGCCACTCGGTCCTAAAATTGTTAAAAACTCTCCCTCTTTAATATCTAAAGAAAGAGGTGGGATAATCACTTGATTTCCAAAATGTTTTTCAACTGCTTCAACTTTAATAATCTTTTTCATTTTCCCGTCCTATCTACCTTAAATTTTTAATTTTTATATTCATGAATAAATATTTATGTTCTATAGACTATTTTTTGTTTCGATCCAAACAAAAATGATTATTTAACAAGCGTTCGTTTCTATTCTTTATGTAGTATGTTGGATTCATTTTCGCATGATACATAACGTCGAACAGAAAAACCCCTTCCATTGCGAAGGGGCTTTTATCATACGGCTACGCCTACTGATAAACACCATCATCATTTTAACAACTTTCGTATGAATTTTAAAGCACTTTTTGTAGAAGAGTAACGAATTTTCATGTCGAATGCTGTAGATTGGGCTAAAATGCTTTTATAATGTGAAAAAGTCCGAAAACTTTCTTTCCCATGATAACCCCCTAATCCACTACTTCCAACACCCCCAAAAGGTAAATATGGCGTGGCAAGATGATAGACAACATCATTAATACAGCCTCCACCATATGAAATATTACTCGTCACTTTCTTTTGTACTTCTTTATCTTCAGAAAATACATATAACGCTAACGGCTTCGGATGTTGCTGGATTGTGCCAATTACATCTTCTATGTTGTCGTACTCTATGATTGGTAAAATCGGACCAAAAATTTCATCTTCCATAACAGTATCTTTCCATGTAATATCCGCTAGTACTGTCGGTTCAATATGTAATGTATCTTTCTTATAGTTTCCACCAATTACGACTTGACCATCTTGTAAGAATCCACATAATCGTTCAAAATGACGCTCACTTACAATACGCACATAATTTTCATTTCGCAAAGGTTCTTTACTATACTGCTCTGTAATTTCATGTCGCAGTGCCTCAATTAGCTTTTCTTTCACGGAAGAATGCACATACATATAATCAGGCGCTACACACGTCTGCCCTGCATTTAAAAACTTACCCCAAACAATTCTTCTTGCTGTCATCTCTATCTTTGCATCTTTATGTACAATACAAGGACTTTTCCCGCCAAGTTCTAAAGTGAGCGGTGTCAACTGTTTCGCTGCTGCTTCCATTACAACTTTTCCAACTCCAACACTACCAGTAAAGAAAATATAATCAAACGGTTCCCTCAGCAAAGATGTACTCTCTTCAACGCCACCTTCTACTACCGCTACAAGCTCTTCTGGGAATAATTCATCTAACATTCTCTTAAGCATTTTTGAAACGCTTGGCGTTAACTCTGACGGCTTTAAAACGATTGTATTTCCAGCTGCCAGTGCTCCTACAAGTGGTGCAATTGCTAATTGAAAAGGATAGTTCCACGGTGCAATAATAAGCGTCACACCATACGGTTCTGGCACTACTTTTCCTTTTGATCCAAAATGAGTGAGTGCTGTTCGAACTCGTTTCGGTTTACTCCACGATGACATATGTTTCAATTGAAAGGAAATTTCTTTTAATACATATCCAACTTCCGTTGTAAACGACTCGTGAACTGACTTATTTAAATCTAATTTCAATGCCTGAAATATTTCTTCTTCAAAACGCTGAATGCCTTCATAAAGCTTCTTCAAATTATTCTTTCTCATTTCGATGCTTCTCGTATGCCCTTTTAAAAAATATTCCTTTTGCCTACTTACAATAGAGGAAATACTCATTCACTCACCTTCTCCCACTATTTTTATCCAATTCTTTCATTATTTATATAGACTTCATATATAACAAATTTCTATTCTTAAGGTTACATTATATATGACTTTTTCAGCTATATAAAATTCATTGCTCACAAAAAAACTACCGAAAGAAAATCTCTCGGTAGTTTTACTGTATTAACGATATAAACGAACAGCACCTGCAGAATTATCATCAGCTTGTCCTACTACTTCAAATTTCAAACCAAGCTTCGGTAAAATACGTCCTGCATCTGGAATCTGTTGATTAATATACGTTTTAGAATCATCAAACTTTGGTACGCCTGCTAAACCATCATACGTAAATGTTCCACGCGTTGGAGATACGACTTTCCAAGCTGGCGTTTTGTCGAATGAGAACGCTGCATCAGCGATTTGGAATCGTGTACTACTCTTAACTGTTGGTTTACCATTTAAAGTACCAACAATTGCTTCTGGATGAGAATCAACTACACCAAGGAAACCGTGTCCTGGATGTACACCAACCCAGTTATCTGTATAAGCTGAATCTGCATACCATACAACCATACCAGTGTTAAATACTGGACCGCGAGCAAATTTCAACGCGTTATCTGCCCCAGCATAGTTTCTCCACTCAACATAGTAGTTATGTTTTTTCTTCTCTGTTCCGTTAGATACAACGAAACCATCTAATTTTAATTGTGGTGTACCTTCTGCGTCATCAGAGAATGCTACTTTACCATCTACTGTTAATGAAGCATTATCAAGAGCGAATCCATTTAATGCTAAACCACCATCAGTAATGTAATCAAATGTTAATTTTACTTTCTTGCCTTTGAATTGACTTAAATCATATGATTTGTCAATCCATTTTCCATTTGTCGAATCTGCATTTCCACTATTTGCTTTCTCACCAAGTCTTTCAATTAACGTTTGTTGACCATCTTCCGTTACAGCGTGTACTTCAAGGAAATCATACTCTGCTTCAATTTCATATAATGATTTGAAGTCAAATTTTGCAGTCGTTGCATTTGTTAAATCGAACAGTGGTGTTTCCATCTTCGTATGAAGATCATCACCTTTTGTGCTGTAGTAATACTGTTTTCCAAATGCCGGCTCAATTGTTTTTATATCTTTGTCTGGTAAGTTAACACGAATCATACCCGGACGGTTAGATTTCGTAACACTTTGATCCAAATATGTCGCTAGACCGATACCTTTATTTAATTTCTCGTAATCTACTTCTACGATATTTGCCCAGTTACCACCGATTGTTTTTTGGAAAAACTCTTTATTTTGTGGTGAGAAACTCGTTGGCGTCGTTCCAGCGATTTTACCAGCCCAGCTTCCGCCACTCATAATAGACCAAGCTTCAATCGGCTCACCTTGACCACTATATTGTGTATCGTACTCATCTGGAAGACCTAAATCGTGACCATATTCATGTGCGAATACACCAACCGCTCCATCTTCTGGTTCAATTGTGTAGTCGAATGCTGCCATCTTTCCACCCCAATATGGTACTTTCGCTTGTGTACCTTCAATTGGGAATGGCTTTGGTCCAACTGTCCAACGGTGCGACCAAATTGCATCATCGCCTAATTTACCACCGCCTGCTTCTTGTCCAACACCCGCATGAATAATCATTAAGTGATCGATTAAACCGTCTGGTTGATTTTTATTTCCATCACCATTTACATCGTATTGATCAAATTGGTCGAACTCTGATAAATCAATACCACTATCTACAGCTGCTTTTAATGCATCTTTTACTAAATCACGTGGCCCTTTTGGTCCTTTATTATCATGGCCGCCGCTAGCAGCATCTGCACCATAATCAGCCGCCTTACCAGGAACCGTTAACCATTTTGTAACTGTTCCGTCCACTGTGTAACTACCACCAGATTGTTCTTCGTAATATTGTTTAAACGTTTCAATTTTACTTCCATCATCTAATGTGAATGGCTCGTTGCCGAATAACATTTTTTCATAATGTTCTTTATTAAAATCGTTAGAATACATATATCCAGGCTCTTTGTCGATATTATTATGTTTAAAGTCAGCGTACTCTACAAGTAAAACGAGTACTTTGTCTTTACGAACTTCACCGTTATAGTCTTTTTGTTTCGCTGGAGAAGTTGGTACTTTACCATTTAGACCGCCTTTAACTGGGCCTGTCGCTGCAGGTGTGCCTGTTGCTGGTTGATTTAATTTTTCTTTCGTGTCTGCTTTCGCATCTTTCACTTTCTTTAAAAAGTCGGATGCATCTTTCGTAAGTTGGTCCCCATTCGCTGCTTCTTTCCCAGGATTTTCACCCTTTTTGTTCTCTACATACTTTTCGACTGCTTTCTTTGTTTCTGTCTCTGAAGCCTTCGAATCAATTACCCCACGTTTTTTTAATGCATCTGCTAAACGTTCTTCCGGAATTAAATGATCATCAACTGGGCTCGTAGCTGTTTTATTCACAGGCGTTTCAGCATATGCAGATTGAGTGCCAGCTCCGAATGAAAGGCCTAATACAGCTGTCAATGCGATTGATGACAAAACTTTGAACGGTTTCTTGTTCATCCCTTATTTCCTCCCCTAATAAATAATATGTATTACAAATTGAATTTTATTAAAAATTCAATATTTTTTCAATATTTAGTCATATTATGTAATGTTTTTAATATATTTGTAAAAATTTCATAGTTAGCATACGAATATATCACAATTCAACAATGTTTTCTGAAAATATTGAAAGTTTTTATCGAACAATTTATAATTTCCATAGAGGGAGTTTAATGGGGATTTTATCTTTGTTTCATCTACACAATATTTGATAATTCACTATATAAAACACAAAATCGGATTTCATTATCATGTATTCTGTAGCAGCAATTATGACCGATAATTAGGGAGGAATTACATTTGTACAAAGATAAGACAGACGCACTGGATCAAGAATGGATTGATTTAATACTTGAAGCTCTAGATGCTGGTATCGCCATGCAAGACATCGAGCAATTTTTCCAACGTATGAAGCCATCCAGTCAGGCTCAATAGGTTTGTTCTTTTTAACGAAGTTTATGTTATAATAATGACATCATAAGACAACTACATATTGATAGAAAGGTGCGCAAATATGATTGGAGAACGTATAAAACGCCTTCGTTTACAAAAAGGGATTTCATTAACTGAACTTGCCGAAAAAGCTGGCGTTGCTAAATCTTACATTAGTTCTATAGAACGAAATTTACAAAAAAACCCTTCCATTCAGTTTCTTGAAAAGATCGCAGCAGTTCTACAAATTCCAGTTGATACTTTACTTCATGATGAAACAACAAAGGAAACTAACCTAGACTCCGAATGGACACAACTCGTTAAAGATGCAATGAACTCTGGTGTCTCCAAAGAACAATTTCGTGAATTTCTTGAATTTACAAAGTGGAAGCAAAATCAAAAATAATAATAGAAAGAAGTGCTTACAACCAGCACTTCTTTTTCTTTATAAAAAAAAGCGGGAATACCCGCTTTTTTATTATTTTTCTTCCCCAGCTTCTTGGTTAGCATTGAATGTCCATTCTAAATTCAATGTATCACCTTGGAAGATATTTTGATCTTTTCCATCATCTACAAATTCAAATTGTACCCATAGATAATCCTCTGTACCAGCTGCTAATCCACCCTTTTCTCCCCACTCAGGAGCAAAGATATCTTTAGCTAAAAGATCTGGATCAACTTTTTGTAAGTCTGCTAAAGTTGTTTCGTATACAGGCTCACTTTGTTTATCCCAGTTCCAAAGGAATTTTACTTTAACGTGCTTACCAAAGTCTTCACCAGCATTATCACCTTTTGCATCTTTAACAGTATACTTTGTTGCTAATTTAACGTCTTTAATAGTTAACGAACCGCTGTTTTGTAATAAGAACTCTTTCTTAACAGAATCCCCTGGTTTTAAATCTTTAATATCTACAAGCGTCTTAGGGTTTAATGTAAGGTCTAACGTCCCAGCTGCAAATGTATTGTTTGATACTTCTTTATCGCTAAAGAATGCAAATGTTCCTCCACCAATTAAAGCTAACCCCAATGCTGCTGATGCAACTCCCATACCTAATTTCTTTTTCAGACTCACAATCAATTCCCCCTAGCTTTTTTTTATATTTTTATCACTTATTTTTCAATAAGAGATGTAAAGAAAACTATATTAGCTTAGCTAATATGCGTTCTTTTTTAAAAACCTTATGTTCATTATAACGAACAACCCTATATAAACACAACACATATTTATTAATATTTTCAGTTATTTTTATTTCTCAATATCATTTAGACTTTTCAGAAAAAAAACAATGATAATTTATAACTTTTTTCACACTCAAATCATTTAATACTATAAGAAAAAAGAAAAACAAAGAGGTGAGGGCTAACGTTCCCTCACACTCGTATAAATATTACTATTCTTGCTTATTCGTTCACTCTCTCTTACACCACATTCTTGTTTTCCGGCTGTTTCACTAAAGCAGTTACTCCGCTTTCTTTTGCTCTTCTACTTTCTTCTGTTCTTCTACTTTCTTCTGTTCTTCGGCTTTCTTCTGTTCTTCTACTTTCTTCTGTTCTTCGGCTTTCTTCTGTTCTTCTACTTTCTTCTGTTCTTCGGCTTTCTTCTGTTCTTCTACTTTCTTCTGTTCTTCGGCTTTCTTCTGTTCTTCTGCTTCAATTGCAACGTTTAATTGTTGCTGAAGAGCCTGAATTTGCTCATCAATAGCTTTCAAGCTAATTTCTTTCTCAATATAGTCACGCTTCTCTTTGATACTGTGGAAGCCTTCATTTACATATATGGACACTTGCTGCATCGACTCATCTTTATTTACCTTTAATTCTTCTTGTATTTGATTGTAAGGAGCTTCTATTTCAGTATATACATTTTGCAGGGCTTCCTTCTCAGCAACAATTTTCTCACGCCCTTGTTGCCATACAGAAATCGCCTGTTTTATTTCTTCAATAGAAGTTGCTTTCGATTTTCCCTTCATCGTTCCATACTCACGCTCAATAAACTGTTTATGTTTCTCAGATTGCTCTTTTAACGTATTAACTGTTTTCGGAAATATAATTGCTGTAGAAAGCGTCGCTTCTACTTTCGTTTCATGAATGAACGCCGCTTCTGTATGCGTCATAATTTGAGATCCTAAATAAAACGTAATAGAACACATACACGGCAATATAAGCATCTTTTTAAAATTACGCGGTCTTTTCAGCATCTTAATCTCCCCCATCGAACATTACGTTCTTTATACAGAACATTATCTATATTATAGTAAAGAACTATTAAAATTGATAGACAAATACTAGAAAAATAGAAAAAGGGCTATCCATGTGATAGCCCTTTTTCTTATTATCTTTCTTCACCTGCTGTTTGTTGTGCATCAAACGTCCAATTTAATTGTAACTTATCGCCTTGGAATTGATTTTGATCTTTTCCATTATCAACGAACTCAAATTTCACTTTGAATTTATCAGATTTACCTGCTGAAATACCTTTTTCATCCCAGAACCAAGCCGATAAATCATTATCTACAGCTGTAAGTGTGTCACCTTTTAATTTATCTAAAGTAGTTTGTTTCACAATTGTCTCATGCTTATCTACATTTTTTAAGAATGTTACTTTAATATGTTTACCAAAATCATCTTTATTGTCTTTCTTTACATCTTCTACATTATAATCTGTTTTCAGTAGAACCTTTTTAATATTTAAAGAGCCTTTATTTTCTAGTTTAAATTCTTTTTCAATTGTATCCCCAGGTTTTAAATTCGATACGTTAACAACTGTTGATGGATTTAATGCTAAATCCAGTGTTCCAGCCGCAAATGTATTATTTGACACTTCTTTATCACTGAAAAATGCAAATGTTCCTCCACCAACTAAAGCTGCTCCTAATACTGCTGATGTAATACCCATTCCTAATTTTTTCTTTAAAGTCATGTCCATATCCCCTTAATATATATTTGTTAACTTCCTAAACGGAAAGTATAACCAAACGAACTAGACGGATTGTTCTACTTTTTTATCTTTCTTTTCTCCGTCAATGCTACGAATAGCACCAAAAATAGAAATCGCGGAATACCCAAGTAAAAAGACTCCTGGAATAATAAGAAGCAATGCTGCTCCCGCTTTTGAATTCGCATAATTCAGTAAATAACCAACATACGGAACTGTAATATCTGCATACTTTCCAACTACATTTTCTGCAAGTACTGGCTCTAAATCTGGTCCGTTGTTGTTATCCCCTTTTGTTTCATACATTACTTTTCCATTTGTATCTTTCACACCGATAATACGGTGAGTGATAATTTTTTGATCTTTCTCTTTAAAGGTAATAACATCACCTTTTTGATATTTAGAACCATCTTTGTTTGGTTCTATTGCAATGATTGATCCTGTTAAAAACGTCGGCTCCATTGATCCTGAAAGAACGCTCTTAAATTGATATCCCATCACTGTCGGATCACCACCGCTTGCTTTTGAAGAAATAACTACAAAAGCTAAAAAAACCATCAATGCAAATAAAACAAATGAGATCGCGTTGCTAATTATCTTCCATATTAATTTCATCGTCTCTCTCCCTCTCCGTTGTTTTATATTATTTGAAGTATGCAATATCCACTTTGTTCTTTAACAAGAACACAAGTAAATGATATAACGAACTTTAAGTTATTGCAATAAGAAAATTTACAATTATTAGTTATTTAAAATATAGAAAAAAGACTGTGCCAAAATTTTACACAGTCTTTTTATTAGTAATTTATTTACCTTCTGATTTCATTCCTTTTGTATTTCGGCGCAACACTACATATAAAATTGCTCCAAATAATATAATCGCACCTATCCCAACACTTATTACTTTCACATTTGAGTCTTTTACTTCAGGCATAGTTGTATCTTTTTTAGGCATCGTAAAAGTGACATCTTCTGTTGAAAGAACATTTACCGTCGCAATTGTTTGATTATTTTTCGTAATATCAACTGCACCAACTACCTCACCACGATGTATTCCTTTATGATATAAAGATTCTTTATCTAATGAAGCCGCCCGGAAAATAGTTTTCACATTTTTCCCTTCATCTTTCTTAAGCATAAGCTCCGCACTTTGTTCCAACTCAGAATTAACATCTTTATTTAAATATGTTGTTTTTTGATGCCAATTATGTTTATCAAGCACCATTTGCTTCGTAAATTGACCGAAAGAATATTCCGCCATCTGCTTCAAATCTTCATAAATTTCAGGTCTTTGAGAAGCCATTACTACGCTTATAATACGATTTCCATCTTTCTCATTTAATAAAACAAGTGTATTACGTGCTTCATTCGTAAACCCTGTCTTACCGCCAATGCTATATGGATTTTCAAAAAAATTAGATTTATTAAAAATAGACACCGTCTGCCTAGACGTCGTAACTGTCGTTCTTTTCGTATTCATCGCTTGTAAAATTTCAGGATACTTTTGCACACCCTTCGTAATCATAGCCATATCATACGGCGTCGTATAATGGTTCGGATCATGCAATCCATTCGGTGTTACAAAGTGGCTATCTTTCGCCCCTAATTGCTTCGCTTTCTCATTCATCATATTAGCGAAATTCTCAACACTCCCGCCAATCCGCTCCGCAATCGCATACGACACATCATTCGCACTCAGCACCATTAAAATCATAAGCGCAGTATTTCTATTAATTGTCTCTCCAGGTTGAAACTCAATTTGATAATTACTCTTCTCTTGATCTAATGCTAATTGTGAAAATGTAAATTGATCCTCTGGCTTTGTATGCTCCATGAGTAAAATCGCTGTTAACACCTTCGTCGTACTAGCAGGAAATGCGCGGTGATATGCGTTTTTGTCATACAAAACATCTCCTGTTTTTGCATCAATTGTCGTTGCAAACTGACTAAAAACATTCGGTCCTTCCGCAGGTGGTGGTGCAACTTGTTCTGGATTTACTCCAATATTCGTCTCAGCACGCAATGTTATGGGCGTCAAAAAAAACGAACAAATAACTGTAATAAAAACCAAAATTTTCTTAAAATTTACCATATGACTCTCCCTTTTCCATTTACTCCTTAACAAAATAATAAATCTACCAATCATATGTAATTTGTATTATATTGGAAGAATTTTCACTATTTTTTACTATATCATACTTTTACGATAAAGAACATAAATATACAATAAAAATAAGAAGGAATTACTCTTTCTTATCCTTCTCATCAATCAACGAATCTATTAACTTTTGACTAGCTTCCTCGGGCGTAATCTCATCTGTTATTCCCATAAACGACCAACCTTTAGAATCAACCCACTCAACAAACTCTTGTAAAAATTCATCATGTGTAACATCCACATCAAGAATCGATCCATTAATCGAAATCGTTCTATTTTTAGACACGCGCATCTTGAACGTTTTTCTTACCATTACAACTTTTCTCCCTCTACTTCTGAATATTTATAAAGTGAAACTTTCATCAACCCTCACGAATCGGACTTTTACGGGCATTCCGACCCGAACCTAACTTCTTTACTTTTGCTGAATTTCGAGGTAAGGGATCTTACTGCCCGCAAATAGCGAGATAAAATAATCATGTATCTCTGTTATACATGATTTTCAGTAAATTGTAAAAAGGATATATTGGCCAATTGGTATATTGAAACTGAAAATCTATCATTCTGCAAAAATATCAAATGATATGTAATTGTTCATAAATGACTGAATAGATTCACATAAAAATAAAACAACTTACATTTTACCACACCAAATACAAATGACTTTCTTACAATGGAATGGAGTATACTAGAAGAAAACTTAAAATGAGGAGGAACCTCATGACGCGTTGTACGTATTGTAAAACGAAGTGGACAATAAAAGATGTATGGGCAATACTCGTGACATTTGAAAAGGATTGTACGTATTGTTTTATGAGACCATATCTATCAAAGAAAACGGTGAACGCTATGCCAGAACTTATAAGCTTACCTTTACATTTCTTACTCCCTTTTCTTGTTGATTTGAGTGCTGAAGGTCCTTTGGATTGGTATCGTAAATAATATAACCACTACATCCAAAGACTACTTTCTACTAAATTCGCTTCTCATCATTATTCCTTCATACATTACTAGCATAATCGCTTATACTTTCCCTTTTGAAGATTCTGTAGCTCAGCAGGAAGAGCGTCCCCTGAACAAGGTTTATCAATTATGACTTTAATAAACGATGATATATGCATACTGTTAAGCATAAAAAATTAGCATTAAGTTCCACTCAAATATTAATTGAAACCCCACACTCCATTTAATCTGTAATCTAGAATACAAGCAGTGTTTTTTATTATGCATTTTTGCATACAGTATTATTTTCTCTTGTAAATAGATAATAATGTTATATAATAAAACCAATGTTTTACCAATAAAAGGTAATAAGAAGTAGTGAAATAAGTAAATAACCAAAGCGTATTAACAGATTTGTTCTATGTAAATCATGATACATATATGGAATCAAAACTATGAAATTTTATGTAGTGATTAGATTACTACAAGATGAAAGATTCATAGCGAATACACTTAAGGAAAAAACGTTCCATTAGATTAATGTGATATCTATCGAACGAATTGAGAATATACTTAGGGGGAATTTCAAGTGAAAACATTTGGTAAAGTATTATTAACTGGCGCATTAGCTTTAGGCGGTTTAACGGTTATGAACATTGAAACACCAAAAGCACATGCTGACGAATGGGATGGTTGTCATTACATTTGTGGTCCTGGTGAAACGGTGAACGGTGTTACAGTTCAGGTACACTCTACACAAGTTACTTTTGGTAACAGCGTAATTGCAAGAATTACAAATGACCGAGCTGAAGAAATTCATTACAATGTCAGCCTTGAAAAGAAATATGGCGATAGATGGGGAGAATTTGAAACCAACTTCCGTTGGCAAAATCAATGGGTCCCAGCTGGAAGCAATGATGAAATTGCAACTTTCACAGGATATGGCGATGACATTTATGAGGATGGAACATATCGTTATAAAGTCGAAATAAAAGGCGCTGACGGTTCTATTGATACAATTTACACAGCAGGAATGACAGTTACAGGACGATAGCTTATGAACAAGCTCCATTATTTATGATTGTATTTTTGAAAATATCATTGATAATTGCGTTGATATTATTATTAAAATAAGCTCTTCGGGGCTTATTTTTTTATACAAAAATTAGAATATGAATATTCAGAAAATTACACCTTTACACCATTAAAGTTTGTTGCTATTATAGGAATACATCAAATGTTACAATACTCAACAAATTGTACAAATTCTCCGATTACACGAATGAAATGAAAATACATTGCTGATGGTAACATTTATAGTTGGGATCCCGTAGCTCAGCAGGGAGAGCGCCACCTTGACAGGGTGGAGGTCGTGAGTTCGAGCCTCTCCGGGGTCATATGAAAAACCCCTTGATAGTCAAGGGGTTTTCTTTATGTAGCAAATAAATGATTATTATTAAAACTAAATTTTTCCCTACTTCTTTTCTCCATTTTGGAGAAAGACATAAATTATATTAATTATCGCTCTACGTTGTTCGCTAGAACTCGATTCTTTACTCTCTTTTGGGAGCTTTTTAAAATTCTCTTTGAAAAATAGCCTAATACAGCAATTTTTATATTTATTTATATAAATTTCTCAACAAAAAAGATCTACACAGTTTAACTATGCAGATCTTTGTAAATTTAAGTTTAGAAATGAATAGACGAATCCTATTTTTGCCCTAATTTGATTGCCTTTTTGATATTACTAAATGCACCTTTACCATATATTAATACGCCACCGCGGTAAACACGACTCGTTAAACCAATCATCATACATATTGTTGCAATTAGAATTGCTAATGCAAGCGCAATCTCCCATACTGGGATATTGAGGAATCCAATTCGTACAAGCATAACAATAGGAGTGAAGAAAGGTACATAACTAGTAATGGTAACAACCATGCTGCTTGGGTTTGACATTCCATAAATTGCTATATACAAAGCAGCAAGTAACATAAACATCAGCGGCATAACAGCTTGAGAAGATTCCTCTATACGCGTAATGATAGAGCCAAATAGACAAGATAATGAGCCATATAATAAGAATCCTAATGTGAAGAATAGAATCCCATAAAACACTAGAGTTGGAGCAACAGAATTTAAATCAATACTATTTAAAATATCATTTTTCGAATCATTAATTGCTGTTTTATATCCAACAGTTGCGACCAAGCCCCAAATTATGATTTGCGTAATACCAGCCAATAATGTTGAGAATAGCTTCGCATATAAATGTTTGGTAGGCGAAATACTTGAAACAACTAACTCCATAACACGAGAAGATTTCTCTGTTGCAACATCTGTTGCTAATTGTGCAGCATACATTAATATCATTAGATAATTTAGCATGATAAAGACATTAATTAAAATCCCTACACCCTCAGTATGTTCTCCATCTTTAACCTTATCTGAAACCGTTTTGGTATGAATTTCTACTGGCGTTGTTAACACCTTTAATTCATCTTGCGATAGATTCAATTGCTGGGCGAAGTTAGAAGATTGTATTTGAGATAAAATCGTTTGAACCTTGCTAACATCTTGCTGATTTACATCCGTCTCAGTTATATACGTAGCCTTTAATTGTTTATTATTCAATTCCTCTACAACGATTGCATATGTATAATCACCATTTTTAACACCTGATTCTGCTTTTTGTTTATCCGTGCTACGTTTAACTTGTATCTTACTATCGACATTTTTAAACACTTGATGAATGGTTGAATATAATTCTTCTTTTTCTGTAACAACAACAACTTGATCGTCCTCGTTACCTGCAAACAAGTTATAAATCTTGTCAAAATTCATCAATCCTATAATTAACATAGAAACTATTATTGTAATAGCAAAATATGATTTTGATTTCACTTTAGATTTATAGTTTTGTAAA
The DNA here is from genome assembly GCF_053557995.1 of Bacillus sp. XB1. NCBI lineage: Bacteria > Bacillati > Bacillota > Bacilli > Caryophanales > Bacillaceae > Bacillus > Bacillus sp. XB1. The sequence goes on from NZ_JBNRIL010000001.1 coordinate 2,371,885, forward strand.
AAAATTGTCCAGAAACTACTCATTTTGTGCACCTACTTTCGCAATAAAGATATCATTTAATGTAGGCTCTTCTACTGCAAACTTTTTAACATACCCTAATTTTGTTATCTCTTTAAATAAAACATGTGACACTTCTTCATATGAAATTTTAAGAGTAACTGCATTTTTACGTTTCTTCATACTTTCTACACCTTTTATTTCTTTCAAATGGTCAAAGTCATGATCGCCAACGATTACAACGTTCTTTTTACCAAAATCACTTTTAATTTTGGCAATGTCACCCTGAACAACAGGTACACCTTTGTGCATAATACAAATGTGTTGGCATAACTCTTCCACATGTTCCATACGATGTGAACTAAAAAGAATTGACGACCCTTGTTTTTGCATATCAAGAACAGCGTCTTTTAACATTTCAACATTTACTGGGTCTAAACCACTAAATGGTTCATCTAAAATTAAGAGTTCAGGCTTATGTATAATCGCTGTTATCAGCTGGATTTTTTGCTGATTGCCTTTAGAAAGTTCTCCTACCTTTTTGTTCAGATGCTCAGTAATATTAAAACGCTCCAGCCAATAGTGAAGTTCTTTTTCTGCATCTTTACTTTTCATGTTCTTTAGTTTTGCAAAAAAGTTAACTTGTTCTTTGACAGTCATTTTCGCATAAAGACCACGTTCTTCTGGTAAATACCCAATTTTATCTGTAACACCATAATTTATAGGTTTACCATTCCATGAAATGGTCCCACTTGATTTCGATAAAAGTCCAAGTATCATTCGAAATGTAGTCGTTTTACCTGCTCCATTCCCGCCCAAGAATCCAAATATTTCACCTTTTGGTATCTCGATATTCAAATTATTCACTGCAACATGCTCGTCAAATTTCTTTGTTAAATCTTTAATTAGTAAACTCATTATCCACACCCTTAATTCCCAAGATGATTTATTTATACAATTGTATATCCATAGTCAACCACAATATTTTGCCCTCTAATGGCATCGCTTTTATCAGACATTAAAAATAAAATGACATTTGTTACATCTGAAATTTCAACAAATTTTCTATATGGAATTTTTTTCAATAACTTATTTCCTTCAAAGGACTTCAAATAACTTTCGTTATTATCGTTGATAATATAGGACGGCGACACACAATTCACCTTAATATCTCTCTGTTGATCTTTCAAAAAATCAATGCTTAAATTTTTTGTTAAGTGAATTAGCGCTGCTTTTGAAGTACCATAAGCAATTCTATCCTCATGTGCCACTATACCATTTTGTGAAGCTACACTTACAATTGAAACGCGGTGTGAAAGTGAGCTATAGATGGACTTGAGTAAAAATACAAAACTCTTAATGTTTATATCAAATGTTTTATCCCACGCTTCATTTGTCACATTATAAAAATTAGATAAAGTATTAACCCCGATTAGGTTGATAACACCATCTATTGTTACATTGTTCTCTTCTAAGTAATCAGATAAAAATCTAGTATCTTCTTCTTGGCTAATATCTAAATTGAAATAGACTTTATTGGTATCTTTCATTACTTTTTCTTTATACGTTTTATCGATACAGTATATATTTTTTGCATCATCTATTACCGTTTGTAAGTCTTTACCAATATATCCATCTGCGCCTAGTATCAGTATATTACCACTCAAATTATTCCTCTCCTTACAACATCGAATACCCAATAAACACCACTTAAAATAACTGTGGCTATGAGAATACAATTTACTAGTCCGAGTAGTAACTCAGAAGATTTTATCTTTTGTCGTTTGAATATAAATTGTTTGAAACTATTCATATAATCTTCTGAACCTATCATTTGATTTATAATCCAATAACCATCTAACTTTAAAAATGGCATCATATTAGTAAATATAATTATACAATTAGTAATATATATGTATAATATCACGTCAGAACTTGACAAAAGATACATGATTGCCAATAGACTTCCTAAGATCATTTGTCCCATAACACCTGATAACATGATTGCTATTTTTTTCCTCTTATCGAGCGTCCTCATATAGTTAACATTTGTAAAGAATAATAATAAAAAGAAATATCGAATTATTATTCCAAAACGCATTTTATCAGATCTAATATATTTCCTGTAAGTATAATAATGCGAAAATTCATGGAACGAAACGATAAATAACTGTGCTACATATATGTATATCAAATGGTATACATTAAAGTTCATTGCACCACTATTGAAGATCGTATAACCCTTTTTCACTACAACAGGAAATGTAATTGCAAAAAATAAAAGTAAACATACGAACAAGTACTTAAAAATCTTAATATTTTCGATTTTATATAACCTTTCAAATCCCTTTGTACTTATACTTAATTTTAGCAATTTAAAATTTAATAGATTGTATTTTTTTTTGCCATGCAAAAATCTTTCTAAACCTTCTACTTTTTCGCTAGTTTCAGTATTATAGCTCCTAAGATACTCTAGTGTATTCTGATCTGCTTGTATCATTCTCTCATTCTTTGGGTTATATATATAAACATAGTCGTCTATGTGGTATTCAAGATTTACATTGCAAACATTTAAGTTATTTACTTCTTTCAAACTAATACCCTCTTTGCAATTATTTTCATAGCTTTTGAAAATGCCTTCGTATCTATTAAAAGGGTAGGAAATAGTGTAATGCCATTACCTTCATCATTATCCATGTAATGATAGACTAAAATACCGAGTTCTTTTAATCCGTTAACTATTTCCATAGTTTTAATTGGATCATTCACAGGGATCGAATACATCCCCCCGACACCCGTGTAACCAATATTTTTCATCTTAAGCGTATTTGTTACTATATTTTCGATTTCTCGAACATTGCTAATAATACTTGTCTCATTTTCTAAAATGTATTCTAATGTAATCTTTGCTGATAGTACCCCTAGCAGATTTCCGTTTTGAGTAGAGAAATGCTCGATATGCTTACCTTTGAGAGCGTCTTCAATTTCTTTTGAAATTACGACTGCTCCAAATGGGAGAATTCCATTGTTAATCGATTTACTCAAAATTAAAATATCTGGCGTCACCCCTAATTCTTTAAAGAAAAAGCGATTGCCCGTTCTATAAAAACCTGTTGCCACCTCATCAAAAATTAGTAGTATGTTGAATTTTTTTAATGTGCTGTGTAGTTTTTTAATAAATTCTTTATTAAAAATATACACTCCGCCTGAACCAATAATAGGTTCAAATAAAAAAGCAGATATATTTTGATGATTTTCCTCTATAAAATTCAACACATGATCTTCATCATCACGATTTTGAGGAGTTTTTACACTTAAGAATCCATCTAGTTTTGGTTGATAATCTTCCGTAATTTTCTCATCTAATCCACTAGCTGATACCCCTGCAAAAAAGGTACCATGATAACTTTTATCATACGTAATAATTTTTTTATCTTTGTTGTTTAAATGTCTTACAACCTTTGTTGCTAACTCTGTTCCTTCCGAACCGCTATTTGTAAAAAAAACTTTAGTATACGCAGAATCTTTTTCATTAATAAACTGTAGCAAGGCATTACTATAATCATTATACAAAGGATGATTGTATGCATGGATATCTAAAAAAGTTAATGATTTTTGTAAATACTCATTAAATTGAGATGAAATTCTTTGGTATAACTCTTCCTTGTATCCCAATGAAACATTCCATAAACCGCTTCTAAGATCTAAATATTTTTTTCCATTTGTATCTAGTAAAAAACTATCTTTAGCTTCTTCGATTATCATATTATAAAAAGGGGATTGCGTAATATCCCCCATTGGAACAACATAGGTATTATTCTTCACAATTTTCCAACTCCAAGAAATATATATTTTCTCCGCTATATAATATATTTAATTTATAATGTAACTCTTCAGAGACTTTCTCAAAATATTCAATAGTGTGTAGATTTTTCACTGAATATCCCACTTTTTTAACACCATTGCCTTCCATAAATATATTTAAAACATATTTATTTTCTATAATGGCATTACTTACAAAAAACACACTATCATCTGTTTTAAAATTTAAAACTTTATCACAATTTTCTTTTATACACGAAGGTTTAAGGAAATCAAAAATGATGGAGCCATGAATATCCAATAAATCTTTTGTTTTAATTAAAAAACTTTTAAATTGTTCTTCTGAAAATAAAGAAACAGTCGTGGCTGGTATAATAATTTTTGTGAATTTAATACCTTTAATCGTATCCAGGTCCTCTATACCAATATTGAAAATCTTATCCCTGTAACTAGTGTCGATATATTTAATCATTTCCAATTGTGGTTCAATCCCGTAAATATTGACACCTTCTCTAGATAGAACATTAAATACCCGACCATTACCTGATCCTATTTCTAGTACTACATCATCATTATTGATTTTCTCTCTATAGAAATCTAAATCATTTATTTCAAATTTTTCATTTATCGAGCGGTTATAAAAATCAGCAAAGTCGGTATCTGAATAAATATCATCCGAAATTTCCACGTTTCCTCTTTTAACTTTTCGTAAAAAGGGGCCAAATATATACTTACTATGCATGTTCCACCAACCCCTTATATTCATTCATAATTGCATCATATTGATCTTTGAAACGATCTTTTAGGTAGCTTTGGTTATTTTTAAGATCGGCTTCTAAAATTTCAAGGAAAGTTTCATCCGTTTCAAAAACTTTATTAGTGCGGATATTATAAACAAAACAACCTCTATTATTTTGAATTCCAATTAATTTGAATTCAACGATTGAATCTACTACTAGGTCCAGTTTGTTCTTTGTATAAGGCGTAGTAAAAGTAGTTGCCCCACCTTTAAATGATGCTGCCAAATTATACATCATCGGAATGATGTTCTTAATCATCGCCTCTACTTTATCTTGTTCTTCATTATTTTGATATTTTGAAACAATATCAAAGTAATTTAGCTTAATGTTTTTTGAAATTATATATTCTTTCAAGTAATCATTGAAAATCCCGTCAGAATAGACAAACAATCTATTATTTGTACTAGTCTTTGTCATAGTCGCATAATCAAAAATCGCTTTTTTACTTTCTTTGTTATCAATAACCCCTGAATTTTTAAACTTGCTTATTAATTCTTCTAACTCTTCTACATCTAATGACGTCAAATCTTCTTTTTGAAAACTCGGAACAGAATTATTTAATAATATAATGTTTGGTATGTCTTTCAAGTCATTGCTATTTAGTTCAATTTCTTCACTAGATTGATCAATAAAAATTGAACTGTTTACAGCCATGTTATAATACACATCTGGTTCGATATTCTGAATGACATTACAATTTTCTACATAGAGATGTTTTAGCGTTCTTTTATTAATAACAGCTGGATATACGCCTGAAAATAATGTCATTAACCCATTTCTTAAATATTGCATGTGAGACAACTTAGCCTTTTCTTTCTCTAGTTGGAACATACCTTTTAACGGCTGTAACATGTCTATTAATTCAAAATCCCCATGTTTTACTTCTAAATTATCATCGACTATACAAAAATCTGTTTCTTCTAACTCAGTTTCTAAAAATTGAACTAATTTATATATTCTTTGCAAGCTCCCACCAACGAAAAATATATACTTTTGGTATTCTTGAAAGTCTAGATAGTCAACAAAATCAATAAAAGTGTTATTTTCAAAATCAAATTTATCAAAGTGTATATCTTTGGCTTCAGCAGAAAATAGCTCTTTTGCGTTACCTTCATTGATATTTTTAAATAAACCGTTTTCTTCAATTATGCACGAAATTCCAATCATTAGTTCGTCCCCCTGGTTTTCTAGTTGATACCTCTGAAAATTATTATTTTATAAATCATCAATATTTAACTACAGAAATCAAGTTATTATTATTACTTGACCCGCAACAAGAACTGCTCCTGTAGCCCAGTAAATGATGTCAGTTTTTGAATTTAATTCTTCTAATTCAACTTCTTTAAAGTGTAGTTTGTTCATGTTTTAACCTCACGTTTTTCATTAAGAAAATTCTATTTTTACGGCTGAGATCATGTAAGTAAAATTACTCCACCACCAGAAATTAAAGCTCCAACAGCAGCGCCAGTCCAGAATGAATTTAACTCTGCTACTTCAACCTCTTTAAAGTGCAATTTCTTCATACTCTTCACCTCTCGTTTTGAATATAAAAATTCTTACAGGTGAAATCATGTGAATTTTGTTAAAGTAACGAAACAGGCACTTTAAACCAGTGATTACACAGTGAATATTTGGAAGATTTTATGTTATAGTGTGTTACTATTTAATTTTTTCGTAATTGTAGTACTCTGCCCACTAAAATGCCAGAAGCTAGCGTTATTGTAGTTGCTAAAGCAATGTTCATATATAAATTACTACTATTAACAAGAACAATTAAACCAAACACTATTACTACTGGGATTATAATAAAAAGTAGATTTTTATTCATATCCATCACGTCACAGCAATTAGTACACCAGCTACTGCAGCTCCAGCACCAACTACGCCTGTACCAATACCTACTCCAGTCCAGAAATCTGTACCATGTGAATTTAATTCTTCTAATGCAACTTCTTTAAAGAATAATGTTTTCATATTTTCCGCCTCCTTGTTTTAATCTTCCAAAAAGTTTAATCATATTTATAGTCAAGTAAGTATGATCAATGATGTAGTGCCTAACTTTACAGCATTAATCGTTCACTATCTTATTAAGTTAAAATCAAACCAATCCCAACTGCTGCGCCGCCACCTACAACCGCGCCACCTGCCATACACCAGCCACAGTTTAATTCTTCATTTTCAATTTCTAAGAATTTTAAATTTAACATTTTATTTTCATCTCCCTTCATAAAGTTTTCAGAGGTATCAACTAAAAAATCATAGTTATATATATAGATATAAAAATACTGAATAAATGAAATTATAGATGGTTTTAATAACTTTTATGTCTTAGAAATACGGGGTACCATTAAATACCATATATAACTATTTGAGAATAACATGAAATGAAGAAAAACGAATATGCAATGTTGCATATTCGTTTAATAACTTAATATACAAAAAATATCATGTAATTGAAAGCTACAATATCAAAATTGATGTTAAACACTCAACATTCATCATGTCACAATTAGTGCACCAGCTACTGCAGCTCCAGCACCAACTACAGCTGCTCCAATACCTGCTCCGGTCCAGAAATCTGTACCATGTGAATTTAATTCTTCTAATGCAACTTCTTTAAAGAATAATGTTTTCATCTTTTTCGCCTCCTTCCTTGAATTTTTTAGTTTATTACCACCATTATTTTAGATCAAGTTAGTACAAGACCTACTCCAATACCAAATCCAATCGCAAATCCAGCAGCATCTGTATAAGAGTTTACTTCTTCTAACTCAACTTCTTTGAAGTATAATGTATTCATTTTTTTACCTCCTTTTTAAATTATTTACGTTAATATTATTTTAGATCAAGTTAATACTAGACCTACTCCAATACCAAATCCAATCGCAAATCCAGCAGCATCTGTATAAGAGTTTACTTCTTCTAATTCAACTTCTTTGAAGTATAATGTATTCATTTTTTTCACCTCTTTATTACATTTTCAAAATACAATTCTCCACAGCTAAAATCATGTAAGTACAAGGATTGCCCCGCCTGCTAATGCACCTGCGCCAAGACCGTAACCAATCATGTCCCATACGTTTAAATCTTCTAATTTAACCTCTTTAAAAGATAATGTTTTCATGTTTTTCACCTCCTTATTACATTTTCAAAAAACTAATTTTATTAGCTAAAATCATGTAAGTACAAGGATTGCTCCACCTGCTAGTGCACCTGCGCCAAGACCGTAACCAATCATGTCCCATACGTTTAAATCTTCTAATTCAACCTCTTTAAAAGATAATGTTTTCATGTTGTCACCTCCTTTTTTTCATACAAATAGCTTATTTGTACAAAAATCAAGTAATAATAAGTACTGCTGCAACACCTGATGCTACACCGACGCCACCCGCTACCGCAATTTTCACATTCCACGGTACTGAGTTTAGTTCTTCTAACTGTACTTCTTTAAAAGTTAGTGTTTTCATGCTTTTCACCTTCTAAAACAATGATATTTTTTATATTATCAAGTTAAAATGACGTAAATTCCAACGCCGCCCATAGCTACCGATTGAGCCCAACTAGTTGCTGAGTTCAATTCTTCTAATTCAACTTCTGTATAGAATAACTGTTTCATATGACGAAACCCCTTTTATTAAGTTAAAAGAATACCAATTCCAACTGCTGCGCCGCCACCTAAAACCGCGCCACCTGCCATACACCAACCACAGTTTAATTCTTCATTTTCGATTTCCATGAATTTTAAATTTAACATTATGTTTTCATCTCCTTTCATTATGTCTACTCAATTATTTTTAAAATCACTTATACATACTATATAAATAAACAGAATAAGCGATGTTAGATATGACTATTATTTACTACGTTTCAACTGGCATTGAGGAAAATAAAATATATACCATATCTAACAATTTCAGGATACCATAAGATTACGAAGTATAAATATGCAATACTGCATATTTCAAAAAAAATCCAATTTTTCATAAATTGATTACACATATTGTACACTTCTATTCTACTTTCTCCCTATACATATCTAAGTCCATTTCCTTGATTGCATTTATTGAAAAAACGGCTTAAGATATCGATATACGATATATCGGAGGTGGTAATAATGAAGACCGCAGTAGAACAATACATCCCATTAACAGAACCACAATACTATATTTTACTGTCATTACTAAAACCTATACATGGTTATGGAATTATGCAGGAGGTTGAAAACCTTACCCATGGAGAAGTCAAACTTGGACCAGGCACATTGTATGGGATTATTAAAAAGCTATTAACCGAAGAACTAATTGATGAGGTAGCATCGATAGATAGAAAGAAGTGTTACGTGCTTACCCCTTTAGGCAAAGAGGTATTAGAACTTGAACTTAAACGATTACAACGCTCTGTTCAAAATGGTTTGAGTTTATTTTATGGGGAGTAACAAAGGAGCTTTACAAAAAAATTAAAATTAATAATGATACGAGATACTCCGTATATACCCATGTAATTTAATATATGTGTCAAAATGAAGAACATCGTAAGTTCGAGCCTCTCCGGGTTCATAAATAGAGAAACCATATCAACCTTCTACGTGATATGGTTTCTCTTCTTTATACAAGTCAATCACTTCCAACCAAACAGCTTCTCCAAAGATGTCACAGTCGCACTCCTTGTCTTTATTTAAATTCAATTTCACAAGTTGCTATCTTATAGTTGCTTGATGACAACTGATATCATTGTTTGTCCATCCCCCCATCAATCCGTAGCACAAATGAACCACATTTTACGCTCCCTACTATCTAACACCATTCAAGTAGCATCCCATGCAACATCGTAAAACCAATCTGTCCAAGGGCAATAGCTTTCGAACACTTTAATATCTTCATAGCGATCTTGGAACATATATTGACATACATTCACTGCTAATTGTTTTGCGATAACTGGTCGCTCCTTAAATCCTTCATATGCTCCGCCCGACAAAATTTGAGCGGCAATGCTACCATCAAGCATGACTGCCCATTGCTCTTTAAAATGCAACTTATATTTTTCTGACGTATGTATTTTTAACTCTTCTAAGCTATTGATTATATCTAAAGAGTTAAAGATTCTTCTAAAGAAGTGCTCGTGTCCATCTTTCCAATATGGTATTTCTTTAAAAAAATTTTCGTTATGTACCTTAAAACAGCTTATAACCGTTCCGCCATTTACGTTTTGTTCCTTAAATGTATGTATGAGTTTCTCAATAGATGAGTCATTCGTTTCTATTTTTTCAAACGTTCCTGCTTTTCATCTCATAACGCCCACTACTCTCTATTCAAAATTTGTTTCTTAATTATAAATATCAAAATAAAACCCAGCAACTTTAAGATTGCTGGATTATCTCTTATTTATATTTGAAAAAACAATAACAATTGCTCCAATTATATAATGCCCTGCTACCATCCACATACTCCGATCAAAAATCATAAGCGATAACCAAAGTGATATATTCATAGTAGCAAATAATAAATATAAAATGTAATCTCTCTTTTGTATTGCTCCTCTATTCATCAAAATGTAAGCGGCACCGATAGGAGGAAAAAGACAAATATTTTTCTTAACGACCACGGATACAAAGTTACTGTCTGCATATGAATCCCCTTTTCATCATAATACTTGCTTCAACATCGGCCTCACTACCCTATATTCATCACTATAAGCTTCCTTTATGATTAAAGGCGGGTAATCACTTTTTTCTTCCTCAATCATTATGAATACTTCTGTTTTCTCTTGTAATGTATTAGATTCTCTATTTTTAGTAGGTTTTTTACTTGTTTTAATTTTCTTTGTTACTTCGCCAAGTTTTTGCCCAACTTCTTCTACTTTGGCAGGTTCATTCGCAACATAGTATTCTTGTTCGTCCCATACTAATATAGGTGGCACTTGTTCTCTTTTGTTACATATTATATAAGTAGTACTAGCTACAAGTAGTATACAAGTTAATAAATAGAAGATAGTTTTTTTATTCATATACTACACTCCTTATCTATCATTTCATTGGATTATATAACACAATTTATGTTCAGAAAATGGATTTGGTGGTAATTTTTAGGTTGAACAATAAAGAAAAACCTTACCAAAGTAAGGTTCCGTTTTTACATTCTATAGTGACTGATTAATTAATACGATCATTACAATAATTGCTATAAGCATAACAACTAAACAGCCGATTAATTTATAAAATCCTCGCTTCGTTAACGTCCCGCCTTGAACGTCTTTACGAATAAATAAGAATACGGCTAAAAATAATACAAGCCCAATGCCAAAAGCATACATCATTTGCATATGTTAATCTTCCTTTCTCTCCTCCATCTTAATATCTTTTTGCTAAAACAACAAATGAGATAAAGACGGTACTCATTGTAAGTGCCATAAGTATATTCAATAATATAGAAGAAACTTTTTTAAATTTCAGCACGTCTATTTTGAAGCGAAACACGGAACACTGTAAATAACTGTTACTATATCTCCTCACTTCTTTTTTTAAAATTTAATATCTCCATATTTGTTTTATCCTTTTAAAATATTTCATTTATTTCTTTATTTCACGAAATGCGTTATTTGTTTTACGGTGTTTTTCGTCATATTTATAGAAACTAACTGTTTATGGAGCATTTTTTATGTTTAGCAACTTTTTTTGTAGAAATCCTTCACTTTCCTTTCAATATTTAACACTATCTAAATAAAGTTTACGATAAATTCATAATTTTTTATTTTTTATACTATATTCCGTTATATTGTTGTATAATATCTATGAAAGCGCTTATTATTTCAATATACATAATTCAAACTGTTTTTATCAAAACATTCTAACTATTATACCTATATTTAAATGCAACAATTATAGCTATTAGTATAGGCATACCAAATATATCCACCCCATTTTTCTGTAAAATTACTTTATAACATGAAAGATTAACTTGGGTGATAAGTTATTGTGAATGTTTTTTTACAAAACAGATAAGTAATAGTGTTTGGTATTATGTAAATTATTGTAATAACATAAGAGTAAAGAAAAACATTTACATTGATTATTGATTCATTACTTATTGAAAAAGAGCAAAATGCACCTTTGTATGGAAAAGGATTATATGCATTGGGAGGTTTAAACAAATGACGAGGAAGAATACAACGACAAACCCTTGGGCCAAGTTCCACGGTCCGAACCTTGGTTATGTTATTGAGCAGTATGATCTTTACGTAACTGGAGCAGGTTCTGTTGATCCGGAATTACAAGAGCTTTTTGAAATTTTTGGAGCTCCTTCGTTTCAAGATGATGTCGTAACAGGGGACAACACAGCAACACATTTTTCTCCTCAAAACACAGGTAATATTGAAAAAATTCTTAAAGTCGTTCAACTTGTTGAGCAGATTCGTTCTTTCGGGCACACGTTGGCTCACATCAACCCGATGGAAGATGCTGCAAATGGACAATCTCTTCTTGAGAAAGCAATGAGCGAACTGAGCGATGCTGACTTGAAAGCGATTCCAGCGAAAACAGTATGGCCAGATGCACCAGAAGGTATTCACACTGCACTTGATGTAATTCATAGATTAAAAGACGTTTATACAAAATCTTTAGCTTATGAATTTTCTCATATACAAGATAGTGAAGAACGCGCGTGGTTGCATCAAATGGTGGAATCAAATTCATTGCGTCAACCACTATCAAATAAAAAACGAACTGCTCTTTTAAAACGTTTAACAGCTGTTGAAGGTTTCGAGCAATTCTTGCATAAAACATTCGTTGGGCAAAAACGTTTCTCTATCGAGGGCGTTGATATGCTTGTACCTGTTTTAGATGAAATTGTTCTAGAAGGTGCTAAGAACGGCGTAGAGGATGTCATGATTGGTATGGCTCACCGCGGTCGCCTAAGCGTACTTGCTCACGTATTAGAAAAACCATATAGCCACATGTTTGCTGAGTTCAAACATGCAAAAATAGAAGGCGCAGTGGCTAATTCTGGCTGGACTGGCGACGTGAAATACCACCTAGGTAGAGAACAAGTCGTTAGTAACGAAGAAGTTAGCACTCGCGTTACATTAGCAAATAACCCGAGTCATCTTGAGTTCGTGAATCCTGTAGTAGAAGGTTTCGCACGTGCAGCTCAAGAGAATCGTAAAAAATCTGGTCTTCCAGATCAAGATACTTCAAAATCATTCGTAATTTTAGTTCATGGTGATGCTGCATTCCCTGGTCAAGGTATTGTATCTGAGACACTCAACTTAAGCAGATTGAACGCGTACCAAACAGGCGGAACGATTCATGTTATCGCAAACAATGCAGTTGGTTTTACGACTGATAGCTATGATTCTCGTTCTACGAAATATTCAAGTGACCTTGCAAAAGGTTTCGATATTCCGATTGTTCACGTGAACGCTGATGATCCGGAAGCTTGTCTTGCAGCTGCTAACCTTGCGATTCAATATCGCATGTTGTTCAAAAAAGACTTCTTAATCGATTTAATCGGTTACCGCCGCTACGGTCATAACGAAATGGATGACCCGGCAGTTACGCAACCACAAGTGTACAAAAAAATTAAAAACCATCCAACTGTAAGAGCAATTTATGCAGATCAATTACAAGCTGCTGGTGTACTAAATGCAGATGAGGTTGAAACGATTACACAGTTTATACAAGAACAATTAAAGTCTGACTATGCACAAGTACCACCAGCTGATACGAGTGATGCAACAATTCACGTTAAAGTACCAGATGTTGTTGCAAAAGGTATTCAGTCAATTGATACTGGCGTTGAGATTGATTCACTTCGTGCAATTAATGAAGGTCTACTATCTTGGCCAGAAGGCTTTAACGTATATCCGAAAGTGAAGAAAATTCTTGAGCGCCGTAAAGATGCTCTTGAAGAGAACGGCAAAATTGAATGGGCACTTGCTGAATCATTAGCATTCGCTTCTATTTTACAAGAAGGTACGCCAATTCGTTTAACTGGTCAAGATTCACAGCGTGGTACATTCGCACACCGTCATATCGTATTACACGATACTGATACAAATGAAACATATTCACCATTACATCGCTTACCAAACATTAATGCTTCATTCTCTGTTCATAACAGTCCGTTATCAGAGGCTGCTGTTGTTGGTTACGAATATGGTTATAACGTATTCGCTCCAGAAACTCTTGTTATGTGGGAAGCGCAATATGGTGACTTCTCAAATACTGCGCAAGCATTATTTGATCAATATGTTTCAGCAGGAAGAGCAAAATGGGGTCAAAAATCTGGCTTAGTTCTTCTATTACCACACGGTTATGAAGGTCAAGGACCAGAGCACTCTAGTGCACGTCCAGAGCGTTTCTTACAGTTAGCTGCTGAGAATAACTGGACAGTTGCAAACTTAACGAGTGCAGCTCAATACTTCCATATCCTGCGTCGTCAAGCATCTATCTTAGGAACGGAAGCTGTTCGACCATTAGTATTGATGACGCCGAAGAGTTTATTACGTCACCCACTTACGCTTTCAACTGCTAGTCAGTTAAGCGAAGGACGTTTCCAACCTGCTTTAGAACAAGAAAACCTTGGCATGAAACCAAATAAAGTAAAACGTCTTGTTTTAAGCACAGGTAAAATGGCGATTGACTTAGCAGCAGAAATCGAGTCTGGTAAACATGAGTACAACTTAGACGAAGTTCATGTCGTTCGTATTGAGCAATTGTACCCATTCCCTGCTGAGAAAGTTCAATCTATTATTAAACGCTTTAAAAACTTAGAAGAAATCATTTGGGTTCAAGAAGAACCTCGTAATATGGGCGCATGGCATTACATGGCTCCAATTCTGTTCGAACTTGCTGGAGATAAAGTGAAAACAGGCTACATTGGACGTCCTGATCGCTCTAGTCCATCTGGCGGCGATCCATTCGCTCACAAAGCTGAGCAAGAACTAATCGTTGCACATGCTTTAGATGTAAAGTATAACTTCCGTCAAGATAAACAAGAAATTGAAGTTTACAGCAACTAAAAAGTAACAATGAAGCTTTCTTGCTTGTTCCTTGGGCAGATATTCTGCCCAAGGCCAGGCTAACAAATGGAGATTACCGAAGACAAAAGAAGAAAAAACACACCGTTAGGCAAATAAGGGGAGGACATTTAAAATGATCGAAATTAAAGTACCTGAGCTTGCAGAATCTATTACTGAAGGAACTATTTCACAATGGCTTATCAACGTAGGCGACAAAGTTGAGAAAGGTGGCAGCGTTGTTGAGCTTGAAACTGATAAAGTCAATGTAGAAATCATTGCAGAAGATTCAGGTATTGTATCGAAGTTACTAGGCGAACCTGGGGATACAGTTGAAGTTGGCGCAACTATCGCAATTTTAGATGCTAATGGAGCACCAGTTGCAGTAAGTACACCTGCACCAGTGGCTGAGCAACCAAAACAAGAAACGACTGAAGCACCGAAAGCTGCGGCACCAAATGCTGAGCAAACTGCAACACTACAAGGTTTACCAAATACAAACCGTCCTATCGCATCACCAGCTGCTAGAAAAATGGCTCGTGAATTAGGAATCGACTTAAACGACGTACGTAGCACAGATCCACTTGGACGCGTGAGACCACATGATGTACAAGCTCATGCTGCAGCACCAAAAGAAGCACCAGCTGCTCCAAAGAGTCCAGCTCCTGCTCCAGTTGCAAAAACTGAATTCGAAAAACCAGTTGAGCGCGTGAAAATGTCCCGCCGCCGTCAAACAATTGCAAAACGCCTTGTAGAAGTTCAACAAACATCTGCAATGTTAACAACATTTAACGAAGTTGATATGAGTGCGATCATGGAATTACGTAAAGAACGCAAAGATGCTTTCGAGAAAAAACATGATGTACGTCTTGGCTTCATGTCATTCTTCACAAAAGCAGTTGTTGCAGCATTAAAACAATTCCCATTATTAAATGCTGAAATTCAAGGTGACGAGCTTATCATTAAAAAATTCTATGATATCGGTATTGCAGTAGCAGCTCCAGATGGATTAGTTGTTCCAGTTGTACGCGATGCTAACCAATTAAACTTCGCTGAAATTGAAAGTGAAATTCGTGAATTAGGTAAAAAAGCACGTGACAACAAACTTTCATTAAAAGAACTACAAGGTGGTACATTTACAATTACAAACGGTGGTGTGTTCGGTTCTCTAATGTCAACACCGATCCTAAATAGCCCACAAGTTGGTATTTTAGGAATGCATAAAATCCAAGTACGCCCAGTTGCAATTGATAACGAGCGTATGGAAAACCGCCCAATGATGTACATTGCTTTATCTTACGATCACCGTATTGTTGATGGTAAAGAAGCAGTTAGCTTCCTTGTTGCTGTTAAAGATATGCTTGAAGATCCAAAGTCATTATTATTAGAAGGTTGATAGATTAAAAATCTATTAAAGGCTGTAGAATGAATCATTCTACAGCCTTTTTTTATTGTGTTCATACGGGACAAATTTCATGACATAAGGTAATAATGTATGCCTAAACGTAAGGAGGATTAAAATGAATAACCTTCCAATTCATGCAAAACTTAAAGTAAATAAGGATACTTTCTTCCTCCCCGATTCAAACGGGGGTGTCTATTTTCGAAATAACGCCAGTTCATTTCGTATGGACGGTGATGGAATTTATGACTGGATTGAAAAATTAATGCCAATGTTTAACGGGAATTATTCTTTAGCCGAAATAACCGATGGCCTCCCTCTCCCCTATCAAAACCGTGTATTTGAAATTGGAGAGATTTTATATGAAAATGGTTTCGTTCGTGATGCAAATCAAGATGCACCTCATGAATTAAACAGTACATTACTCGACAGATATGCTTCGCAAATTGAATTTTTAGAAGCTGATTCTCATTCAGGTGCTTTAAAATTCGAAACGTACCGCGGAGCAAATGTCCTTGTACTTGGTTCTGGGGATATGCTCACTTCCTTAGTTTCTTCTTTATTAGAATCTGGTTTACCTACATTTCATTACCTCGTTACAGATCGGGATGAAACAAACTATGACAGAATACATGAGCTAATAGAACGTGCATATGAAGTTGATAACAGTGTACTCCTTCAAGAAATCGATACTACAATTGACCGCCCCTTGCATGAAGTATTCGAACCTTTTGATTGGATTTTATATGTTTCTCAAAACGGAGACATCGACGGTTTAAAAACAGTTCACACTATTTGTAGAGAAACGAAAAAGAATTTCATACCAGCTATTTGTTTATCAACACTCGGTATAGCTGGACCTGTCGTAACAGAAAATCGTGATGAATGCTGGGAATCCGCATGGCATCGGCTACATGAAACGACTTTGCAAAATGAAAATTCATCGGATTCCTTCTCACCAATTACATCTGCCATGTTAGCAAATGTAATCGTTTTTGAATTGTTTAAACATGTCGCGGATGATTCATATCGTGAAAAAGAATCACAATTCTTTTTATTAAACTATGAAACACTTGAAGGAACGTGGCATCCTTTTATAAAACACCCTCTTGCAACTGATGAAAGTTTTACAATTGATACGATAGAAAATCTTTCTGAAAAACTTGAGCATCGGTATGGCCAACATACTTCAACTGATATATTCCGCTTTTTCGACTCATTAACTTCTAAAGAAACCGGTATATTCCATGTATGGGATGAACAAGATTCATATCAATTACCGTTATCACAATGCTATATTCAAGTAGCCAATCCATTATCAGATGGCCCAGCTCCCCTTCTGCCTCTTATGACTCGCAGTGGATTAACTCATAATGAAGCACGCCGAGAAGCTGGTTTAACAGGAATTGAAACATATGTCGCAGAAATCATTCACCGCCTTATTCCTGAACATAACGATATCGGTATCGGTGCTGGAGAAACGATGACAGAAGGATTTTACCGGGCACTACAACAACATTTAAACAATAAACTGTATGAGCGGCAGTCACATATGCTAGAGGAACTTACAACTGTTGATTTAACTGATATTCAAGATAAACATTGTAAATTTTATTACGATGCTCTCTCTACAATCCATGAAACACCTAAAATCGCAATGAGTGAAGAGATTCTCAGTTTTCCCGTCGTTTGGGTTGGTATAAATGATAGATGGTACGGTGCATCTAATATTAATATGACGTTAGCGTTACGAAACGCACTACAACTATCACTCTTTCACGTTCAAAATGAAGAAATTCCTTACAGAGCTAATATCTTGCCTGAATCCTCTATTATTTTATATGACACGGATTCTTTTAGAGTGGAAATACAAGCGGAAGAAGAAATTCCAAGTGTGCAATCTTTACAGCTTGCCTTACAGCATTTAGAAGAACATAATTTTTATCCCTTCGTGTTCGATTTAGCAATCGAACCATTTTTGAAAGAAAACCTAGACGGTGTGTATGGGGTATTAATTGCAAAGGAGGACGGTTTATGATTCAAAATATATTGCTTATAGGAGATGGCCTTCTTGCAGACTATGTACATGATCAATTATGCAAACAATATTCCATCATTCGTCAGCATACCCTTACAGAAGAACTTCCTGAAAATATTTATCTCGCTCTCGTATTACATGACGGATCTCCTTCTACTATTCATCATGACGCTGAGCTAATTTTTCGGTCAAATCATATTCCATGGCTTCGTGGTTTTACTTCATTTGGCGAAGGTATTATCGGTCCTTACATTCATCCTCTTACGCCCGGATGTTCCCATTGTTCTGATGGACGCCGTTTTATCGCTGGCTTTGATCAAAAAGAAATGTGGGAACTACAGCGGAAATATGCCTTTAAAGCAGATAATGTAACGAGACGTGATGTACGTGCCACCCAAAATGGAATGTTGCAAATGTGTCATCTTATTTGCGCAGAAACAGAAAAAATATTAACTCATAACCATTCTTCTTTAGAAAATGAACTTATTTTACTAAACTTACAAACATTACAATGTACGCGGCATTCTTTTCTTCCAGATCCTCTCTGTCCTGTATGTAGTAATTTACCTGATGATACTGCGGATGCGGCGGAAGTTTCTTTACAACCAAGTTTAAAAGTAAGCACCGAAACGTATCGCTGCCGTTCCATTCATGAATTAAACACATTTTTAACGAGAGACTATTTAGATTATCGGGTCGGTATGTTGAACGGCAAAATGCAGCATTCTTTATTACCATTCGCTGACGTCATTATAAACATGCCATTAATGTTTGGAAATGAAGGTGTTGCAGGCCGAACTCATTCATTTGCAGTGAGTGAAGCAACTGCCATTTTAGAAGGTTTAGAACGATATTGCGGTATGTCGCCTCGTGGAAAAAAAACAAATGTGCACGGTAGTTTTCATGATTTAGAGGAACATGCACTAAATCCCCTCACACTCGGTGTACATACCAATGAACATTATAATCGTGATGGTTTTCCATTTAAACCGTTTGATCCTGATTATGAGCAAAACTGGGTATGGGGATATTCTTTATCACAAAACAGACCGCTTTTAGTTCCTGAATCAATTGCTTATTATAGCCTCGGTCATCGAGATGCTTTCGTGTATGAAACATCAAATGGATGTGCAATTGGCGGTAGTTTAGAAGAAGCGATTTTTCACGGCATTTTAGAAATTGTAGAGCGTGATGCCTTCTTACTCACTTGGTATGCCAAATTACCTCTTCCCCGCCTTGATCTTAGTTCAGCAAATGATACAGAATTACAATTAATGATTCAGCGGTTACGTACGATTACCGGATATGAATTACACGCTTTTAACGCGACGATGGAACACGGCATTCCTAGCTTATGGGTAATTGCAAAAAATACGCGTGAAAATGGAATGAACGTTGTTTGTGCAGGAGGCGCTCATTTAGATCCTATTCGAGCCTTAAAAAGCGCCATTCAAGAAATAGCAGGCATGTTACTTATAACAGACGATGAGCTCGAGCACAAAAGAAAATACTACGAAAAATGCTTACAAGATCCTTATTTTGTTAATAAAATGGAAGACCATAGTATGCTGTATGGATTGAAAGAAACGGAAGAACGTCTTCACTTCCTTTTACGGGAAGATGCACCGGTGCAAACGTTCCAAGAAATGAATGTATCACAATCATTTGATATGGATTTAACATCCGATCTCCACCAACTTTTAAATCGTTTGCATCAATCTAATCTTGAAATAATCGTTGTAGATCAAACCGTTCCCCTCATAGAAAAGAATGGATTACATTGTGTAAAAGTTATTATTCCAGGCATGCTACCGATGACGTTTGGTCACCATCTTACTCGAGTTACAGGACTGGACCGGGTATATACCGTACCGATGACACTTGGATATACAGACGAACCTTTAACGAATGAAAGATTAAATCCACATCCACATCCGTTTCCATAGTAAAGGAGGGATTTCATGCAGCTAGATACTTTTTTACATCATCTCCATTTCTCTATTGACGAAATTATGCCGAATCATGAGGTGGACTGGAAAGACGCACCGCTTCCTTATAAATTATATCGAAATGTTCCTACCATCCCGCTCTCCTTAGAAATCCCATTATCTTTATCGAACTCTTCTACTACACCTACTTTAGATGAGATTGGTCACTACCTTTGGTATTCATTTGGTGTAACACAATTATGTCAGCTAAATAGCGAGAGAAATGTATTACGTAGATCCATTCCTTCAGGCGGTGCCTTATACCCGAATGAATTGTATATCTATTTAAAGATTGACGATTATCCAGACGGCATTTACCATTATGACGCCGCGCATCACCGACTTATTTTACTTCGCGAAGGAAATTTCGATTCTTATTTAGCAGACGCACTCGGTAATCGCTGTAATATACATGATTGTTTCGGTGCTGCATTCGTATCCACTATGTTTTGGAAAAACTTCTTTAAATACAATAACTTTTCATATCGACTTCAAGGATTAGATAGCGGGGTTCTCATTGGACAATTGCTAGAATGTGCAAAACAGTTCGGTTATACGAATAGCGTATACTTTCAATTTCTAGACCGTGCACTGAACCATTTACTCGGATTGTCAGAAGGTGAAGAAAGTGTGTATGCCGTTATTCCTTTAAGTACAGAACCAGAAACTAATTGGTTTCACAATGATTACCGTGAAAATAAAACAGTTACTTCTCATGAGTTGTTGCAACAAATTCCGCCGCTCGCACATGAACATTTCGTTCGCTCAAAACATGTAGGTGAATATCCGATGATAACAAAAATAAATGAAGCTTCTATGATCGAATCGACAGCACACTTCCAAACGCTACATCATGAAGAGCACTATCAACATAATACGTACGCTGTACAGCTACCGAAAGTAGAACGGTTATCGTATGATTTCCTACAACTTTGTAAAAAACGATATTCTCCTGATGCGGACTTTATTTTAACGAAATGGGATGCAGCTGAGCTCGCTACTTTACTACAAGAAGCGAGTCTCTCCTTCCCCTATTACAACGACCTTGACGGTAAGTATACAAATGAAAATACACGCGTCTCCTTATACGGATGTTTTTATAGCGTGAAAAATATTGAAAATGGGGCTTACGCTTATAACAGTAAAACACATTCCATACAACCAATTCGATATGGAGACCTTCGCTACCCACTTCAGTCTAGTATGACGATGGATAACGTAAACCTTTTTCAAGTACCACTTTGCTTACATGTAGTCGGACAGAAAGATTACTATACACGTGCATTAGGCTATAGAGGATACCGTATTCACCAAATGGAAGCAGGTATACTCGTTCATAAACTCGTTTTTGCTGCAACTGCTATGGGGATGGGCGGGCATCCTTTACTTAGTTTTGATACAAATGCATGTGATCAATTGTACGGAATAGATACTGGGAATGAAACATCTCTTATTCAAGTTCCAGTTGGGGCATATCGGGCGCGGAATTGGTTAAAAGGGGCTTTGCATAGTTAAAAGCACGCCGATGGACGGCGTGCTTTTTTACTAGATTAACTTAAAAATACTCTTAATTTGTCTAGCAAATAACCAATTTTTCGTACCGTAGTTATCATTTAAACTATCTAAATTGATAGATTGTCCGTTAGCAAACTTTAATTCTAACGTAGTATTTTTGTCATTTGTTTTTAAGTTACTATTTGTAATGTCATCATACTTTAATTTTTCAATCTCAATATATTCGTCTTTTTCTTGTCCAATCACGACATGGTCTTGGAAGAAGAAAAAGACTTCTACTTTTTTACCGAAACAAAATACATTTTTCGTATAAATTAATGTCGCGTTATCAAGTCCGACACATACTTCTTTCATTTCTTCCACAACGTGTCCAAAGTCTTCTTCATGTCTTGCATTTGATTCAGCAATCCATTCTTCGATTGTTTTCATGTTAATTGCCATACTGCGCCCCCTGGTTCGTTCATTGCTTCGTTTAAAAAATAAATACTATATGAAAATATAAGCGATACGTAATATGTTTTCAAGGGGGAACGGTATATTCAAAATAAAGTGAAACTTTATTTACTCCCTCATTGTAAAAAAAATAGCACTTTAAAAAGTGCTATTCCGCTCTCCTTGCCGCTTGTTGAATTGGGTCCCACACGCTGTTATATGGTGGTGCATAACTTAAGTCGACATCTTCTAAATCGTGAATACTCATTTTATTGAAAAGCGCCATTGCGATCACATCAATCCGTTTATCTACCCCTTCTTCTCCAATTACTTGCCCGCCCAATAATTGTTTCGTATCGGAGCGATATAGTAATTTCAAGTAAAGTGGTTTTGCATTTGGATAATAGCCCGCCATATTTGTAGAATCTACTTTGACTGTTTTATACGGGATGTGTAGCCCTTTCGCTTCTTTTTCATTTAATCCTGTTCTTGCGAGTGTCAAATCCATAAATTTAATAATGCCTGTACCTAACGTACCTTTAAATGCTCTTCGTTTATCCAGCATATTCAGTCCAGCAAGTCGCCCTTGTTTATTGGCAGTCGTTCCGAGCGGGATATGATCATAAATTTCCTTTATAACGTGGTAATGTGTTGCGCAATCACCGGCTGCATATACGTCTTGCACATTCGTTTGCATATATGCATTTACTTCGATTGCTCCTTTATGATTCTTACGTATATTTGTCCCTTCAAGAAAATCAGTATTTGGCTTCACTCCAACCGACACTAAAACAAGATCTGCTTTATACGTACCTTTATCCGTTTCAATTGCTTCTACTCGTTCATTCCCTTTAAACGCTTTTACATTTTCATTCGTTAAAATTTCAATATGATGCTTATCTGCTTCTTTATGTATGTACTCTGCCATATCTGCATCATAAATTGTACCGATATGATCATTTCTCTCAATCATTCTTACTTTCTTACCAAGTTCGACGAAAGTTTCTGCCATCTCAAGTCCAATTGCACCGCCGCCAATAATGGTTACATCTTCAACTTTATTCGTTTCTAGCGTTTTTAATATGCGCTCAGCATCTGGAATTGTTTTTAAAAGATGAACGCCTTGTAATTCCCGTCCTTCCCATTCCGGCATAACAGGACGTACCCCGGTCGCAATTAATAATCGATCGTACGGAAATTCAAAGACATCTTTCGTCTTTGTATGCTCTGCGTACACCATTTTCTTTTCCGTATCTACTTTCGTTACTTCATGACGCACTTTCGCATCAATTCCATATTTCTCACGAAACGTCTTCACGTTGCGCGCGATTAACTTTTCAGTTGAAGCGATAGCACCACTAATGACATACGGTAATCCACACTGAGCATACGAATAAATCTCACCTTTTTCTAAAGTTACAACATTTGCATTTTCATCGTTTCTAACAATTTGCATCGCTGCACTCATACCAGCTGCATCTCCGCCAATAATGACATAGTTCACTTTACCACTCCTTCTTTTTTACATACTCTTTACGTTTTCCATATTTTATAGAAATAACACCTACTTCCATTGTAAAGAAAGAGAATTTCATCTTCAAATTTGGTGCACAAACTTATGTATGAATAGGTAACTGTCGTGTCTTATAAACAACATGTTTAATATGCTATAACAGTAACCAATTGAAAGTAGGTGAAATATACATGTGCGCTGGTCTTCTCGCTCAGTTTCCAGAGGAACCGAAAGAACCAAAACCCGCCTTGTCGCTTGATCAAGAATTTTCTATTAACGCAACCATTTATAGTGCTCGTGCTTGGTTATCTAATGATGAAACTTTTCCACAAACGATTTGGAAAGGCTCTCACTTTGCTTCAGCATCACACGCTGGCAAGTCCATCTTACCAATCGGTACTGTAAAAATTTTGAACTTATCTGATGATACAATAACAGTTACTGCATCATCAGAATCAGATGATACTCTCAAAATAGTCGTACCCCCTCATTCTGAAGGTGTTTTAACATCTAACGCATTATCTGACGTGCAAGCAAGTACATCAGGAGGAGCAAGTAAAGTCACATTCCTCTTTCATATCTTTTTCTCAAGGGATCCTGGTTCAGATAAAAAACCATAAAAAAGGTACAGTTATGCACTGTACCTTTTTCCATGTGTTCTATTCTCTTGATTTAATCAGTTCAATATTATAAGTTTCGATATCTGTTAACGTTCCTGTAAAATAAGGGTTTTCTCTATACCAAGACTGTTTTGCAAAATACGCTTGCATATCTTTCGTTTGAAAAATATGTCCATGCCTTGCATATATTTCATTTCTAGCAATTTTTAACTGCTCTTTCGATAAATATGTTAAATCTGCGCTCGTTAATTTTCGAATATCACTATCAGGAAAGATGAAACCATTATATACATACCCAGTCGTAGGTGGCGGGATAACATTATAAACAACTGTTTTTTCTGTACTTTTGGTTTGGAATGGAAGATTATAAGACGAAAGTGCCGTTACCGTCTCTACTTGTGTCGTTTCTCGTCCGCTTTCTCCATTTCGTTCTAAATAAATCGTCGCACTTCCATCAGTCGCTACAGGCCCCCATGTAATTTCTTCTCCTATCAGCGCTGTAACCGGTTTTTGATTTACGTACAATGTTGCACCAGGCGCGTTCGTTTGAACTGTAATATATTGACCTTGCAACGTTAAATCTATCGTTACGTTATTTTGGCTTTGTTTCATAAGTACAACCTTTTCCTCACGAGATAATTTTACGTAGTCATTTTTATACTCTGATTGAAACACTTGATTTCCCGGAAGAAATGGCCCATATTGCTTCTCAAACTTTTTGTCATCTGTCTTATCAATTTCTTTTCCGTTCATTTTTAACGATACGTCTTTTTCATTTGTAAGCAAAGTTGTATAGTACGTCTTTGCTTTCAATTTATATCGATCAAATATAAAGAAATACTTTCCGTCTTTCGTTAATGAAAAATCAGCTTTTTCTATTCCGTCCCGTTGTTTTTCACCTTGTCTCAAATATTGTTTTAATTCATTCACGTAAGATGGATTTTCTTTTATATATGAAAATAGAGGCGTTACACTCTCTCTCGTTATCATAACCGATGGATCATCTGCCGTAACGATCTCAGCTAATTTCTCTCCGTCCCTCTCTTGTAAAATCGTAATTATTCGGTCTACTTGTGCCACCTGCGTATAATACGACGATCCGTACAAATACAATCCAATAATTGCTATAACAAATAGCGCTAACAGTGTAATGCCAACTTTTGCACCACCGCTCATGTTCTTCTTTACTACAGAACGTCTCCTCTTCGTCCCGCAGTTTTGACAAAATTGCACACCATCTTCAAACTGAATTCCGCACTTTGTACATACATTCATCCAGTCAACCACCTTTTCATTAGAAGCCAGTTATTCCCTGTGTTAAGGCTTGAATTATCGTGCTAATGTAAGACCAAAGTACAATGAATGTTGCAATTCCAATTAAAACATTTGCAATAATAAGTGTGTAAACGAGATCTAATCCGCCATTGTCTAGCTTTAATACGGCTACAGTTATACTAATCCCTATATAAGTTGCAGCTACCGATAATAATATCGGTAAGAAAAAAATTAATAAGAAACTAAAAAGAAAAGAAAGGACTAATATGACAATAGCCGGCGTCGCTATCGTTCCCCATATACCGAATACTTCAAGAAACGAAAAAGATGATTTCATCATCTTACCACTTACAAAAATAATAAATCCGACAAATAAAGTTAAAATTAATAAAAAGAAAAAGACCGTTATAGATTCTCCAAAAAACGTGGGAGTAGATATATCTGGTGCAAATGTTCTCGTAACTGCTGATGCTGCACTCATCATTCTATAAAAAATACATGCTCCTAAAAAACAAATAAGAACAAGACTTACAATTCCATTTCGTACTTCAATAGCGCCGCTTTGCATAATTGCTGTCGGTGCTTGTAATGCATGTTTAAAAAATTGAAAATAGCCGCTCGCAAACCGCTTCGCTTGCTCTACCGTTTCATTTGGCCGAGTTTCCTTTGCTTGTGTCGCACGTGCTTGTTCCGGCCCTTCTTCTTGGCCACTACTTGCCACTACTTCTTCCGTTAACGAATGTCCACAATTCCCGCAAAATTTTGCCTCCGCTGCATTTTCTGTATGACATGACGGACATTTCATTCTCTTATCCCTCCTTAAGCATATACCATATAGGGTGTTACAAATTCAATATATGAATTTGTACATAAAACATGACTACAAGAAAAAGATTCTGAAATCCTTCTTCCGAAAGAAAATATATGTGCTAGTAATCTTGAAAAAAATGCTATTATGAAACAGAATAAATAATATTTTTAACAGATTGGATGACTGGCAATGGAATTGGTAAACTCAATTTTTCAAATACTCCTTACAAGCGTAATCCAATTATTATCTTTAATTGGCGTTATCATTGTAATTGGATTTCTATTAGGCTATTTAGAATCTCTCACACGCATGTATTGGTCGAGAGCTTTTGGAAGAAAAGGATTCCTATTAATGGCTTGGATTGGTGTTCCTATTCACGAACTTGGACATGCCATTATGTGCGTGCTGTTCCGTCATAAGATTGTAGCAACGCAGTTCTTCCCGACAGATACAAGCCAAGGGGCTTTAGGTTACGTACAACATCAATACAATCAAAAAAGTGTGTATCAACGGATTGGGAATTTCTTCATCGGCATTGGGCCTATTATTTCTGGTATTACTGCACTAATCCTTTTAATGCGCTATTTCGTACCAGAATCATATTTTTTATTTAATACAACTCTCGAAAAAACGATTGCTTCTACTTCTATTAATGTAGAAATGATCCAAAACATGCTCTTGTCGACGTTTGTATTATTGAAAAGCTTATTTACAATCGGCAATTTATTGAATCCTTCCTTTTGGTTATTTTTATTTATCGCCATTTGCATTTCCGCACATATCGCTTTAAGTAAACCAGACATTAAAGGATCAATAGACGGTGTTATCGTCATGTTTATCGTTTTATTTTTATTCAACATCATCGCGGGACTGTTTCAATACGACAGTAACCAGCTAATTGGACAGGTTATGAAATATAATATGTATCTCATTGCGTTTTCTAGTGTAGCACTGCTTTTCTCTTGTATTTCTACACTTGTTAGTTTTTCGTTTTATAAAATAAGAAGAGGGCGTTCTTTTTAAACGCCCTCTTCTTATTAATTATTCCCCTTATAATCACAATGCTCAACAGGAACGCGAGCATGCCCTTCTTCATCGGTACACCATGACTGTGATTGGAATGCAAGAAAGATACCAATCCATTCTTCTTCCTTTTCAAAGTGAATGAGTATTCCTCCGTCTTGCCATATGCCATCATCACCTTGCCATTTTTCTACATTCCCTTGATTCATATGAATATCATGTATACCGTTTCCTGGTTTGAAACGAAAATAGGAATCTGGTGTATTTTCTTCTGGTCCCCATCTTTCACCAAACGCGTAAATAATTGCTTTTTCTTCTATTGCTCGTTTTATATAACGTTCTATTTTTTCATTTAAATCATTATCTGCTCCTGCTTTTTCGGGAGGCAAAGGAATCATTTGATTTGAGTCAAATAGATTTCCTCTTACATAATCTAAAGCTACTTTCGGTTCATTGTTTTTTATTTCTGTAAAACCGAATGGTAATGTCGGTAAAATATGAATCGCCTCTGACTTAATATTGTTACTCGCAAAATATAAAACTTCTGACGGATAGCTTTGCGATTTTACGTTAATTGCAATACGATAATTTACTCCTGTCTCGCCCTGTAAATGAACTTGATAATGAGGTGTTTTCCCTTTTCCAATCTTTGATTGTATAACTGTACCTTTTAACACACCGTAGTTTTTTAGGGGCATACATTTCATCTCCTATTCATCTAGTAGAAGCTATTCATATTTAAATCATTATCCACTCATAAAAAAAATCCTCCTATGTTAGGAGGATTTTTAATTTCTCAACATATACCAAACAATAACTTCTACCACTACAAGCAAAACCGCACCAAAGATCATTAACGTCGTCTTCTTTAATAGTTCATTTTCACGGTAAGGGATATTACATAAGTAAGCACCTAGTGTAATCCGTGATGGACAAGCGATTGTCGCTACTGATGATGCGGTGTTTTGAAGTGTTGTGACATATTGCCACGGGAGTGTTACGTTTTGTGCGGTTTGCATTTGTAGTTTTATAAACATTGCATTTGATCCTGCGTTACTACCTGTTAAAAATCCACCAATAGCGCCAATAAACGGAGCAACGAAAACGAAAAAGGTTCCAAATGTTTCACCAGCTGTCTTTGCGAGTAATGAATGCATGCCTGATGCACCCATTAGTTCTGAAATGGCGATAAACATTGTCGTCGTAATAGCAAATGGAATCCATTGTTTAATCGTTTGTGAGAGTGATTGTTTAATAATATTAGACGGGATGCGGAAGAAAATAATAGTAAATAAGCAAGTCATACCGAGCCAAAATCCTGGTGAATATAGTAACTCTAGTTTGTAAGAGTATGATTTCAAATCAAGAACCGCATATGATTTGAACAAATCATGTAATGCTGGAACGAGGCGAGAAAGTAAAATACAAACTGTTAGAAATATATAAGGGCTAATAATTTTTATAATGGATACTTCTCTCTCCGTTGCAGCCGCATGTTCTGTTATAAGATTTTGCCCACTTTTTCCTTTTAATTTAATGATAAAAAAGCCAAAGGTAATCGTAACGATAGAACTTAATATCCCGGCTAGTTCAACACTTACGTACGCATTAGAAAGATAGATTCCGAGAGAAAATAATAGAAAGAACCCTACTCCTTCTTTCCACTTTTCTATAACCGCTTGCCAGCCGCCAACAACGTGTAAAGAAAGAATAACGAAGTAAGCAAACATCGGAATACTTAATAGCGCTGTATTTGTGCCAAGTGTTGTAAGAGGCATATTTATTAGCTGCGAACCGATAATCGTACCAGTTGCCATTGCGCCCCATGAACTAGCTAGTAAGCCGATGAATGAGAGTAGTACAGCTTGAAATGGTTTATATCCTAGTGAAAGAAAAATAGGTGCTGCAACCATAAAGCCAATACCGAATCCACTTACTGATTCAATAAGCGGGCAAATGCCAAAACACATAAGCAGCATTTGTAATAAGCGATCCTGAGTAACTGCTTCTAGAAAAAGTGCTACTTGATCGATGTACCCCATTTTGTTCATGAGGTGAAATAAAAAAATACCGAAAAATAAAACGTACCCGACAATAAAACAAATTAACCATCCTTTAATCGTTGCGTGCACAGTTTCACTTATCCCTAATTGAAACATTGGCGAGAGTAAAACAATTCCAACAGACACAGCATAAGAAATTAACGAGGACCTTAATGACGTTTGTTTAAATAAAAATAAACAAATGAAAATCATCATAATTGGGATAAGTGCCAACAATATGGCCATGTTATCATCTCTTTTCATTAAAAATACAATTTTTAACTATTATATAACAGATGACATAATTTTCAATTGTTTTTACAACAGATTCAAAAAAGGAACCAAACGGCTCCTTTTTATTCACTCCCATTTTCTATTATCCTGAAAAACTGTCTGCTTTCCGACTATTTCTTTCAACACAACAAACACAATGTAAGTACATATTGCTTGCAATATAATATTCCAAAATTTCATTAATGCAAATGAATGAATCCATAGAAATAATTCGTTTAATAATACAATCGAAACGATACTAAATAATTCTATACTAATCGAAAATAGACATATTTCTAAAATAGACTGTTCTTGAATGCGATTTAAATTGGAAAAGATGAATACATACCCTAAAAATAGAGCCATTAACTCTATTTTCGTCATGCTAATGAGCCAAGCGTATAGCGGTACAGTTAAAAATAGATATAGTAGTTTACGTCTTAGCATGCCTTCTCACCCTCTGAATTATATGTATTTTCTGTATATTTTAACATTTATTACGCAAAACAAAAAGAAGAGACTACGCCTCTTCTTTTTGTTTTGTTGCATATATTAATTCACATATTTCTTCTTGCTTTTCATTTTCTAAAAGCTCAATGATCTTACTTCCAACGACAACTCCGTCGCATATTGTAATTATTTCTTCTACATGTTCCTTTGTTGAAATACCAAATCCTGCGACTACTGGTAAGTTGACGTGTGATTTTACTTTTTCTAAGTAACTATGAATCTCCTCTTTAAAGTTTTGACGTACTCCCGTTACGCCCGCTACTGTAACAGCATAAACGAACCCTTCTGATTCACTCGTAATTTTTTCAATTCTTTCAATAGGACTCGTTACGGTAACGAGTGGAATGAGCGCAATGTTTGCCTCTCGAAGTAACGGCGCAATAATATTTTGTTCTTCATACGGTAAGTCTGGAACAATAATACCATCCACACCGGCCTCTAAGCACTTCTCTACAAATCGTTCTTTTCCGAATGCAAGTACTGGATTTAAATATGTCATGAGTACAAACGGAATTTGCACTTCTTTCCTTACCTCTGCTAACGCTTGAAAAATGCCTTTTAATGTTACGCCGCTATCTAGCGCTCGCTTTCCTGCTCTTTGAATCGTTGGGCCATCCGCGACTGGATCTGAAAACGGAATACCAATTTCAACGATGCTTGCTCCAGCTTCATCTAAAAAACGAATTCTTTCTTTTAATTTTTCAAGGCCGCCATCTCCGCCCATTACATACGGAATAAATGCTTTCTTGCCATTTTCAAACGCTGCTTTAATTTTTTCTACTCCCATTTTTTACACCTCTTCCATATAACGTTTTATACTCTCTACATCTTTATCCCCGCGGCCTGATAAACAAATGACAAGCCCTTCGTCTGTCTTCATTTGCGGCGCTAATTTTAATGCGTATGCGACAGCATGTGAACTTTCTAACGCCGGGATAATGCCTTCTTTTTTCGTTAATAATTGAAATGCTTCTAATGCTTCTTCGTCTGTTATCGACTGATAAGAAACGCGGCCAATATCTTTTAGCAAACTATGTTCTGGACCAACACCTGGATAATCAAGTCCTGCTGAAATAGAGTGTGCTTCTTGAATTTGCCCTTCTTCATTTTGCAGAAGATACATCATTGATCCGTGCAGGACACCAACGCTTCCTTTCGTTAAAGTTGCTGCATGCTTTTCTGTATGAACGCCTTTTCCAGCTGCTTCTACGCCGTAAAGAGCAACTTCTTCATCATGTACAAATGGATAAAACATTCCCATCGCGTTACTCCCACCACCAATGCAAGCAACAACTGCTTCTGGTAATTTCCCCTCTAATTCTTCATATTGTTTCTTCGTCTCATTCCCAATTACACTTTGGAAATCACGTACAATTTGCGGGAATGGATGTGGTCCGAGAACAGATCCCATAATGTAGTGCGTATCATGCACATGTGAAACCCAGTAACGAAGCGCCTCGTTTACCGCATCTTTTAATGTACCGCTACCTGCCGCTACACTTTCTACTTTCGCTCCGAGTAATTCCATTCGGAACACATTTAATTTTTGACGTCTTACATCTTCTTCTCCCATAAAAATGACGCATTCTAATCCGAGAAGAGCACATACAGTAGCTGTTGCAACTCCGTGTTGTCCAGCTCCTGTTTCAGCGACAACTTTTTTCTTGCCCATTCGCACTGCAAGTAGTGCCTGACCGATTGTATTGTTAATTTTATGAGCTCCTGTATGGTTCAAATCTTCACGTTTTAAATAAATCTTTGCACCACCGCAATACTTCGTCATATTTTCAGCATAATATAGCGGTGTTTCTCTTCCGACGTACGTTTTTAAATAATGATTTAATTCCTTTTGAAATGCTTCATCTTGCATCGCTTCTTTATATGCTTCTTCTAGTTCTAGTACAGATTGCATTAACGTTTCTGGAACGTATCGTCCTCCGTATATACCGTAATGTCCTTTTTCATCTGGATATGCGTAGTTCATTTGGAACACTCCTTCGCTTTTATAATAAATTGTTTTATTTTCTCTACATCTTTCTTTCCTTCTGTCTCTACTCCGCTGCTCACATCGACCATATAAGGCCGAACAGTTCGAATTGCTTCTTCTATATTAAGAGCGTTTAATCCACCAGCTAATATCGTTTTCTTTCGCAATTCTTTTGGCATATGCCCAAGTAGTTCCCATGAAAATGTCTTTCCATTTCCTCCATGAAACTTTTCTTTCGGGCTATCAAATAATATATAATCCGTTTCATACCCTTGAGCGTTTTTCATATCACTCTCTGAAGTTACTCCTAGTGATTTTATAGACGGAATATTCAATCTTCTGATTTGATAATTATCTTCATCTCCATGTAGTTGTACATGTGTTAACCCGCACTCATCTGCAATTTTCTGGATCACTTCTACTGATTCATTTACGAAAACACCGATTTTTAACACGTTGGCTGGAAGCCCCTGAATGATTTCTTTCGCTCTCTTTGGAGTGATTTTCCGTTTACTTTCTGCAAAAACAAATCCGAGTGCATCTGCGCCGTATTCGCACGCACTTTTCGCTGTTTCCATATCAGTGATGCCGCAAATTTTCACTTTCATATATTCACCTTACAATCTTCAAAAAAACTACTAATAGAAGATGATGTCATAAGCGCCTCTCCAACTAATACACTTTTTGCTCCAGCTCTTTTAACACGAATAATATCTTCTTTTGAATGAATGCCACTTTCACTAATCCAAAGTAGTTTCTCCTCATTCAATCTTTTTCCAAGCTTTTCAGTTTGGCTTAAATCTACTTCGAACGTTTTTAAATTACGATTATTAATGCCAATAACGTGCGGATTTAATACAATCGCAGTTTCTAATTCCTGTTCATCATGAACTTCAACAATCGCTTCCAATCCTTTTTCTAACACGTAGCTATACAACTCTTTTAACTTCTCTTTCGTTAACGCTGCTACAATTAGTAAAATAATATCTGCTCCCGCTTCATACGCTCTATCGATTTGAATCTTATCGATTATGAAATCTTTGCATAAAAGCGGAATGTTACTTTCTTCTCTTGCTGTTTGTAAATCGTGAAACGATCCTTTAAAAAATTGACCATCTGTTAAAACAGAGACTGCTCCTGCACCACATTTCTCATATGTTTCCACTTGTCTTCGTACGTCAACGTGTAAATTGATATCTCCTTTTGATGGTGATGCTCGCTTTACTTCTGCAATGACAGTAAACTGCTGTAACGCTTCTACAAGTGAATGTGTCTTTCTTTTTGCTTTTACTGGTGTATATATTTCATATAACTCCGTAACTTCCTTTTTCTTCTGTTCTACAATTTTATCTAAAATCGTCCCCACTTTAGTTCACCCTTTCTAATTTTTCGTTGCTTGCTGCAATTAATAAGTTTAATTTGGTTAATGCTTTTCCAGAATCGATGCTATGTGCCGCGAGTTTAATTCCTTCTTCAATCGTTTCCGTTTTTCCATTTGCGAAAAGAGCTAGACCTGCATTTAATAAAACGGTATCGCGGTAAACACTCTTTTCTCCGCTCAATACGCCGACTGTAATCTTTGCATTTTCTTTCGAATCCCCGCCTCTAATCTCTTCATTGTTCACTATTGAGAAACCGTATTTCTCAGGTTCAATACTCGTTTCAACTATTTCATTATCTTTTAAAATGACAACGTGATTTTCCCCTTGTAATGATGCTTCATCTAAAAAACCACTTCCATTTACGACAAGCGCTTGTTTCCGGCCTAACTTTTGTAATACTTGTGCAACTGGTAATAACATATCTCGTTTATAAATACCGACAAATTGTGTTTCTAAATTCACTGGATTTGTTAAAGGGCCAATTAAGTTAAAGATCGTCGGTACGTTTAATTCTTTTCTTATTTTCATAATGCGCCTTAGTGCTGGATGCATCGCTGGTGCAAATAAAAATGCAATACCTACATGCTCTAGTAAATAATCAATTTCGCTTGGCGTACTGCTAATATTTACACCGAGTTCTTCTAATAAGTCTGCACTTCCTGTTTTACTAGAAACAGCACGATTACCATGTTTTGCAACCTTTACACCTGCTCCTGCCAGTACGAATGCTGATGTTGTGCTAATATTAAACGTTTGAGCACCATCGCCACCCGTCCCGCAATTATCCATTGCTCCTTGTATATGGTTCGAAAACGGCAATGCCTTTTCGCGAAGAGCTCGAACGAGACCGTATATTTCTTCTGCAGTTTCACCTTTCGCTTTCAGTAAGACTAAGAAAGCTGCAATTTCACTTTCTAATATGTTTTCACTTAATAAAAGTAATCCTGCTTTATACATTTCCTCTTCTGTTAAATGTTGACCCTCAACTAATTTACGAAGATAGTTATTCATACTCTTTCCTCCTCTTTTACTTCTGTTAAAAAGGCACGTATTAACTTTCCGCCTTCTTCTGTTGCGATTGATTCCGGATGAAACTGTAATCCGAAGAGCGGATAATAATTGTGACGGACTGCCATTATTTCTCCGTCGTCCATCGCTGTCGCTAATATGTCAAAACACTCTGGCAAGCTCGTTTGCTCTGCAACAAGGGAATGATAGCGCATTGCCGTTAACGGCTGTGTAGCGTATGAAAAGATTGACATTCCGTTATGTTTCACACGCGATGTTTTTCCATGTTTAATACGTTCTGCTCTAACAATGTCTCCTCCAAATGCAGCTATGATCGCTTGGTGGCCAAGACAAATCCCTAATATGGGAACGTTCTTATAAAAATGACGGATGACGTCGATACAAATGCCAGCATCCTCTGGTTTTCCTGGTCCTGGTGAAAGTACAATTCCTCTTGGATTCATCTCTTCTAACTGTTCTATCGTTATTTCATCATTTCTTACAACTACAATTTCTTCTTCATGTTCGCCTAACAGTTGATACAAGTTATATGTGAACGAATCGTAATTATCGATAAGTACAATCATTTCATTACCTCCAAAAGCGCTCTCGCTTTATTTAATGTTTCTTCATATTCAGCTACTGGATCTGAATCGTAAACGACTCCTGCTCCTGCTTGAACGTATGCTTTTTCATCCTTTACGACCATCGTTCGAATGGCGAGCGCCATATCAAGATTTCCTGAAAAACTAACGTATCCAACTGCACCAGCGTATACATTTCTTTTTTCATTCTCTAGTTCATTTATAATTTCCATCGCTCTAATTTTCGGAGCTCCAGAAACCGTCCCTGCTGGTAAGCAATACGCTAACGCATCAAATCCGCCCATCTGTTTTCGCAATGTTCCGTAAACTTCAGATACAATGTGCATAACGTGAGAGTATTTTTCTACTTTCATATATTTATCTATCGTAACCGAGCCGATTTCGCTCACTCTACCAATATCGTTTCGCCCAAGATCTACAAGCATCATATGCTCTGCTCGCTCTTTCTCATTGCCTAACAGTTCTTTTGCGATTTCCTCGTCTTCCCTCTTCGTTTTCCCCCTCGGCCTTGTACCAGCAATTGGATTCGTCATCACTTTATCCTCCCTTACTGATAGTAAACTTTCCGGCGAAGAACCGAGTACAACA
Organism: Bacillus sp. XB1; assembly: GCF_053557995.1. Classification (NCBI taxonomy): domain Bacteria; kingdom Bacillati; phylum Bacillota; class Bacilli; order Caryophanales; family Bacillaceae; genus Bacillus; species Bacillus sp. XB1. The sequence continues at coordinate 2,407,527 of NZ_JBNRIL010000001.1, forward strand.
TAATCTTGAAAATCGATATAGAACATATATGGTGATGGATTTGCAATTCGAAGTTTTCGGTATAACGCGAATGGATCCCCAATACATTCACTTTGTAAACGCTGTGATAGTACGACTTGGAATATGTCTCCCGCTCTTATATATTCTTTCGCAATTTCTACCATCTCACAAAACTCTTTTTCCGTTATAGAAGAAGTAAATGATAATGTGGATTGTATTGCATTTACTTCGGCTACTTCTCCTTGTAGCACTTCCTCTTTGTATACTCGCATCCTTTCGTATACTTCCTCATAATCTGCTGAATCATCTCCCCTGCATACATATACAAACGACAACTTTTGGCGTAAATGATCGTAAACGATAAACTCACGATATAGTAAAAGGTGTACTTCTGGAATATTTAATGGGTCGTGTAAATCCGTTCCAATGTTTTCATACTGCCGAATGACATCATACCCAATATAACCAACTGCTCCTCCGCAAAATGGAAATGGACTGTCTACTTGTGATGGTGCGATTACTTCTTCTAACACTTGTAGTACGTTACCTTGTAACTTTTCTGCCCGGCCGTAAATCGTTCGTTCCACTTCCGTACAAACGCTTTTCACTTCTCCATAAGGATTACATCCTAAGTAAGAATAACGCCCTTTATCTTGATGAAGCTGTGAACTTTCTAATAAGAATTTCTTCTTCCCTTTCATACGTCTATATAAAGAAATTGGCGTAATGCTATCTCCTTCTTCTTCAGTGATTACTAAAAATGTCTTTCTCTCTCTTTTTTGTTTTATAAATTCTTCTTTCGTCATCATGTCCTTCACCTCGCCCTGAAAAATAAAAAAGTCCTCTACATATCGAAAATATGTAGAGGACGATAAATATACCGCGGTACCACCTCGTGTTGGATGCAAAAGCATCCCGCTTTGTTCAGGTACAAAATTTATACCTTATCCTTGTAACGGCGGAACCCGGGTTGCCTACTGAAAAAATTGTTCAGCATACCTCTCGTAAGCCCATTCCGTATATGGCACCGTACCGGGCTCCCACCTATTCCCGGCTCTCTGTAACGTCTCCAATATACGTACTCTTCTTACTTAAACGATTTCATTTATTTAATTTTTTATACACAAAAAGGGAGTACTCATCCTATAGAAAGGACGGGTACTCCCGTGGTGCCACCTTAATTCGTTACAAATGTAACGCACTTTACCGTATCAAAAACAATACGTGTCTCTTGTATCGATGAGATCATGTCGCCAAAGCCTACTTCTTTCGTTTCGGTTTGGAAGCTCCGAAGCCCATTCCACATCAATTCCATACTGATTCGCACCAACCATCAGCTCTCTGACATGTTCATCATGTGTACTCTTCTTCATCAACGCTTGCATTTTTTTAAGTTGCACTCATTATAGACCTGACTTTTTTCACAAGTCAATACTTTTTTAAAAATTTTATTTTTCTTTCCTTTCAATATTATATTGACAAAACAACCTCTTTTTATGTAAATATAATAAATACTCTATTAAAAATAAGGTTTTTTGTATGAATATTATATATTAAAAAAGTAAAATGACATCGAAAAACGCTTACATTTCTGAAAATTCATATTTCTATATGGATTTTTCAGAATAATCATGATAGATTATAAAGTGAAACTTTAATCAGTAGGGGTTTTGTTCATCCCCCACTTATTATTAGTTGAACTAATCGGGCATTTACGGGCAGTTGATCTCCCACCTAACTTCCTTGCCCATCCAATTTTAAGGTGGGAGTTTTACTGCCCGTTCATGCGGGATAAATATGCATAACGCATCAAAAGACATGACAAAAGAAAGGGGAACTACATGAGTACGCAGATGTTAATTTTAACTTCTATCTCTATTTACATGCTCGGGATGCTAATTATCGGCTATTTCGCTTATAAGCAAACATCCAACTTAACAGATTATATGCTTGGCGGGCGTACACTAGGCCCCGCAGTAACAGCATTAAGTGCTGGAGCAGCTGATATGAGTGGTTGGCTTTTAATGGGCTTACCCGGTGCAATGTTTAGCGTTGGATTAAGTAGTAGCTGGATTGCGATTGGCCTAACATTAGGCGCATATGCAAACTGGATCTATGTCGCTCCTCGCTTACGTACCTACTCTGAAATTGCAAATAACTCTATTACTATCCCAGAATTTTTGGAACACCGTTTCCACGACAAATCCCATATGCTACGTTTAGTATCTGGACTTGTTATTATGATATTTTTCACGTTTTATGTAGCTTCAGGATTTGTCTCTGGTGCTGTATTATTCGAAAATTCATTTGGACTCAATTACCATGTTGGTCTTCTTATCGTTGGTGGAGTTGTCGTAGCTTACACATTATTTGGTGGATTTTTAGCTGTAAGTTGGACAGACTTCGTGCAAGGAATCATTATGGTAGTCGCTCTTATTCTTGTTCCAGTCGTAACAATTATGCACGTAAATGGACTTGGTCCAGCATTTGAAACAATTAAATCTATCGATCCGGCATTATTAGATATTTTTAAAGGTACTTCTGTATTAGGAATTATTTCATTATTCGCATGGGGACTTGGTTATGTTGGACAACCACATATTATTGTACGCTTTATGGCGATTTCTTCTGTAAAAGAAATTAAAAGTGCACGACGTATTGGTATGAGCTGGATGATTTTCTCTGTTGCTGGAGCTATGTTTACTGGCCTTATCGGTATTGCATACTATTCAAAAGCAGGTTTAAAACTTTCTGATCCAGAAACGATTTTCGTTGAACTTGGCACTATTTTATTCCATCCACTTATTACTGGATTTTTATTAGCAGCTATTTTAGCAGCTATTATGAGTACAATTTCTTCTCAACTTCTCGTTACTTCGAGTGCAGTAACAGAAGACTTATATAGAACATTCTTTAAGCGTGATGCTTCTGATAAAGAACTTGTATTTGTCGGTCGTATGGCTGTTCTTGTTATCGCTTTAATTGGATGTGCATTAGCGCTTAAACAAAATGATACGATTTTAGCTCTTGTTGGATACGCTTGGGCTGGGTTTGGTTCTTCATTCGGACCTGCTATTTTATTAAGCTTATATTGGAAACGTATGACGAAATGGGGCGCGCTTGCTGGTATGATTTCTGGTGCCGCTACTGTTATTATATGGACTCAATTCAAATTCTTAAAAGATTTCTTATATGAAATGATTCCAGGTTTCGCTATTAGTTTACTAGCCATCGTAATTGTTAGTTTACTAACACAACCTTCAAAAGAAGTTGAAGAGCAATTTGAGGATTTCGAAAAACAACATCGTCATAATTTATAAAAAAATCTCTGCTGTTATCGTAACAGCAGAGATTTTTTACAGTTCGACAATCTTCTTATCAAATTTAACAAATTCTTTATGTTTCGTTAAATTTAACATAACACTACTCCTTTATAGTATGAGTATCAGCACTTATACAGAAAGGGGACTCCAACATGTTAGCAGCTTTCCAGCAACAACAAACACGAAAATTTTCACCTATCACAAATACTTCTGCGTCTTGTTTAAACATGCAACCTAACCCGCCTAAAATTTCAATTGCTCCTTCTGTTATTTCAGTCATCGGTGTTCACATGGAAAAACATAAATTAAAAATAAAAACGGGACAAAACATTGTGTTATCAGCTTCCATTTTGCCAATACAAGCAACGAATAAAGAGCTTATTTGGTCAAATATGAATTCTGATATCATCACCATATATCCAAAAGGTGACACCGTGACGATTACTGGAAAAAGTGCAGGTAAAGCAGTCGTAATTGTCACAACTGCTGAAGGCAAATTTCGTGACCTATGTGTCATTCATGTACAACCTTATATGACAAATCCAAAGTAAAAGAGTGGCTTCGTAGCCACTCTTTTACTTGATTTCAATATTTTAGTTTTTACTTTTTACAAGGTTAATAAAAAAAGATGAAGATTTATCTTGTTTATGATGGTTGAAATTCGAAATTGCCTGTTCTTCTGTATAAAAATTTGATGTAACTTCTTTCCCTGCTTCATCTATACTATGTTGCCTAACGCATCCTTTTAATACAAAATAACATTTTAATGGAACATTTCCTTGTCTTAGGAGCACTGTTCCTTTTTTATATTCTTCAATTTGTAATTCACTGAGGATCATTTGCTGCTCTTCTTCACTTAGTGTTGTAAATCTATTCATATACTTCTTTAATATCTCTTCCATTTTCCTCCCCCTTCTACGCCCGCATTTCTATAAAACAAAAAGAGAAGTATCATAACTTCTCTTTTCTTCTCTAACATTATAATTCCTGTGTATACACCGGCTCGTTTACGACATTTTTTGCTGTTCGCTTTTGTTGCTGCATTAAGAAAACAGATACACCAAACAATACAAGCATGCTACCGATCATTTGCATTGCATTTAATTTTTCTCCAAGTAAGAAGAACGCAAGTATAGATGCTCCAACAGGTTCTCCTAAAATACTCATTGAAATTGTCGTTGCATTTACATAATTTAATAGCCAGTTATTAATTACATGTGACACTGTCGGCACAACCGCAAGTAAAAGAAAAACAGTCCAATCCCACTTCGTATAACCTGTAAAGGGTACTTGTAATATAACATTATAAATCCCCATAAAAAGACCTGCGAACGCAAAGACTGTAAAGCTATAAATCCAGTGCGATACTTTCTTCACTGTCGTTTGCCCGATAAATAAATAACCGACAACCGCTATTACACTTAGAAAGGATAATATGTCACCATAAATTGCTTGCTTACTTAAACCTAAATCTCCCCAACCAATGCACATTACTCCTAAAATAGCGATTCCCATCGTTGCAATGGCTGAATATGTTGTTCTTTCTTTAAATAGAAAAAAACCTCCAACTAAAGATACGATCGGTTGAAGTGCCAAAATAATTGTTGAACTAGCAACTGTTGTATGCTTTAAAGATTCAAACCATAAAAGAAAATGAAGTGCTAAAAAGAAACCAGATCCAATTAAAAAGCCCCAATCTTTCATTTGAATCTTATTAAATTCCTCTCTTTTTTTCCATACGATAGGCAGCATAATAAGTACGATAATCCATAAGCGGTACATACTTAATATTGAAGATGGTGCTGAGGACATCTTTACAAAAACTGCTGCAAAGGAAATGGCAATTATAGAAATTGCTAATGGTAGTGCGATTGATTTTTCTTGTTTCAAATCCTGTCTCCCCTCTCACCTGTCAAAAATCCCACTTCATTATATCCGTTTTCTTTCGCAACTTAAATACTAATTTTTTAGATTCTTCGTACCATTATGGTAAAATAGAAATTAAGGCACCAATTAGTGAATATTTCTTTCCTTTTCACTACAAGCGTCGCTCTTACAATCGTTACAGTAAATTTTTATTTAGGGGGATCTACATGAGTCAAACAATAGGGAGAATTGAAGAAATTTCATTTTATAGCGCATCACTTCAAGAAGATGTTACACTTCTCGTTTATTTACCAGTAAATTACACACCACTGCACAAACATACAGTTGTAATTGCACAAGATGGTAGAGATTATTTTCAGCTTGGTAAAGCGCACCGTGTAATTGAGCGCCTTCGTGAAACCGAAGAAATTGACCGTACAATTATTGTCGGTATTCCATATAAAAATGTACATGATCGTAAAGAAAAATATTTCCCAAATGAAGTAAAAAATGCTGCATATATTCGTTTCCTTGCTCATGAACTTGCACCATATATTGATGAAAATTATCCAACGTACCAAATGGGAAAAGGTCGTGTTTTAATTGGTGATTCTCTTGGCGGAACAGTTTCCTTTATGACTGCACTTATGTATCCGCATACATTCGGTAAAGTCGTTATGCAATCACCATTTGTGGATGAGACAGTGATGAACTTAGCAAAAGAATTCAAAGATCCACAGGCGTTAGAACTGTATCACGTCATCGGTACAGAAGAAACGGCTGTAAAGCGTACTGATGGACAAGTATCTGATTTCGTAGGGCCGAACCGTGAGTTAAATACGCTTCTTACAGATAGAAACTTCATCACGCATTATGAGGAATTTGAAGGCAATCATACTTGGAAATATTGGCAGACTGATTTACCGAAAGCCTTCTCTCATATTCTATCAATGAAATAATAGAGAGCAGTATTCAGAATAATTTGATATAATAGATAAAGAGATTTATTTATCTCAAAATCTAACTAGACTTACAAAGGGAGGAATTGGAACATGAAATTAGGCATTGTAATTTTTCCATCTAAAATGATTCAAGATAAAGCGAACGGATTGCGTAAACGTTATGACCCGCACTACGCATTAGTTCCGCCACATATTACATTGAAAACACCCTTTGAGGCGCAAGATGAACAATTAGAGTCGATTGTAAACGAGTTACATACAATCGCAAGTAAAACGAACCCTTTCACCCTTCATGTTGGGAAAGTTGGTTCATTCGCACCTGTTAATAACGTCCTTTACTTTAAAGTAGAAAAAACACCTGAACTTACTTTCTTAAATGAAGAAATGCATAGCGGGTTATTCACGCAAGAACGCGAATATGCTTTCGTACCTCATTTAACAATCGGACAAGGCTTATCAGATGCAGAGCATGCTGATGTGTTGGGCCGATTACGTATGAAAGATTTCTATTACGAACAACCAATTGATCGTTTCCATCTTTTATATCAATTAGAAAATGGAACATGGACTGTACACGAAACATTCCGTCTTGGAAAGGGGAACAACTAATTTGCACGCACAGATTGTACAAACGGACGAACAACTAAGAGATGCATTCTCTGTACGTAAACAAGTGTTTGTAAATGAACAACGTGTCTCTGCTGAAGAAGAGTACGATGAGTTTGAAGAAACTTCAACACACGTTGTTATATATGACAATGATGTTCCAGTTGGTGCTGGACGTTTTCGCACCCTTGATGGTATAGGAAAAATGGAACGCATTTGCGTGCTAAATTCCCATCGTAAAAAAGGCATCGGAAAAATTGTTATGGATTCGCTTGAAGCGTATGCAAAAGAAAATTCGCTACCGAAATTGAAACTTCACGCTCAAACACATGCTGAAGATTTCTATAAAAAACTTGGATATGTAACGAGTTCTGATGTATTTATGGAAGCTAATATCCCGCACGTCGTAATGATAAAAGAATTGTAATTTGAAAGCAGGAGGTGATCCCTCCTGTTTTTTTACATTGCTATTTTCTTTTTCTTCCGCTAAAGTTAAATGTTGATGCTATAGTTTTGAAGGTGAACATATGACACAAGAAAAATTTTCACAAAAATCGTTAACACACGCTGATATTCCGCGTGCGACATATCATATTCCGAAAACATCTACCCATTTAATCATGGAAGAAGATGTAGATGCGGCTTATTTCCGCGCTCTCGAACAACAAAATGTTTTTTTAAACGAAAAACAATTAGAAGCCGTGCGTACAACAGAAGGTCCTGTTCTTACACTAGCTGGTGCCGGAAGCGGAAAAACATCTGTTTTAACAACTCGCGTAGGTTATTTAGTAAATGTAAAACAAGTTCATCCACGAAATATTTTATTACTTACATTTACACAAAAAGCAGCTGAAGAAATACGAAGTCGTGTTGCGAAGTTACCGGGTATGAATCATGCAGCAAGTAGTTACGTTGTTGCTGGTACATTCCACTCTGTTTTCTTAAAATTGCTTCGTAGCCAAGGGTATAATCAGCAAATTTTAGCAAATGAAAAACATAAACAAATTATGATAAAAAAAATTTTAAAAGAATTGCGTTTAAAAGACGATTACGATGCGGAAACGATGCTCGCGATGATTTCACTTGAGAAAAACAAATTAAATCGTCCGAAAGATGTAAAAGCGAAAACACCAGTCGAACAAGAATTTAAAGAAGTATACGAACGTTTTGAAGAGGTAAAACAAAGATACAATTATATTGATTTCGATGACATCTTATTGGAAACATATTATATGTTAGAAAATAATGCTCCTTTACTAACTCAATTACAACAACGTTTTCACTACATTGAAGTAGATGAGTTTCAAGATACATCCTATGCACAATATGAAATTGTAAAATTGTTAGCCACGCCAAGAAATAATTTATTTATCGCAGGTGATGACGACCAGGCGATATACGGCTGGCGAGGAGCAAGTCACCAAATTATTTTATCTTTTCCAAAAGAATTTGATAACACAACAATCATTGCACTAAATACGAATTATCGATCCAATCCCTTTATCGTCGGGCTTGGAAATGAAGTTATAAAATTAAATCAAGAACGTTTTGATAAAGAGCTATACTCTGTTCGTGAGGAAGGTGTACAACCTTTTTATGCAAGACCTGCTACGACTCTTGATGAAGCAAATCAAATTTTGCAGCTTATTCAAGAAAAAGTAGAGAGTGGTGAACGTAACTTTAAAGATTTTTGTTTACTGTATCGCACACATTCTGTAAGTCGTTCGTTACTTGATCAGCTTACCATCCATAAAATCCCGTTTATTAAACACGGAGCGAGCCAATCATTTTATGAACATTCTTTAATTAAGCCTGTATTAGATCATCTACGACTTGTGATTGAGCCGTTTCGACTAGAATCACTTTCAAACATATTACCGACGATGTATATCGGACGTGATGATTGTATTTCATTTATTGAACGTGAACAATGGAAATATGGTGAGGGGCGCTTCCCTTCTCTTCTTCATTTCTTACTATTAAATCCAAGCTTAAAACCTTTTCAAGTGAAAAAGGTAAATGAGCGCATCGATTTTATTAAATTTATAAAAGAATTAGAACCGAAAAAAGCATTAAAAGAAATCATTCATGGTAAAGGAAAATATTTAGAGTACTTGCAAAGTAACGATCGTTCTTCCTTTACAATGCATAAAGACATACAAGAAGAAATGTTGGAAGAATTAATGGAGTCTGCCACTCGTTTCACCGATATTCCAGCTTATTTACAATTTATCGACGAGGCGATTCAAGGTCAAAAAGAAATGGAAGCATTAAAAACAATGCCGCAAAAAGATGCCGTTTCACTTATGTCAATTCATAACGCAAAAGGCCTTGAATTTCCATGTGTCTTTTTACTTGGAGCGAGTGATGGAATCCTGCCCCATACTTCTTCTTTAAAAGATGCAAATGATCGTGTTACGGAAACTTCTGAAGCGTTAGAAGAAGAACGCCGGTTACTGTATGTCGCCATTACACGTGCGAAAGAAGAACTTTACATTTCTTCTCCGCAATTTTTCAGAGGAAAGAAATTAGATATATCTCGTTTTTTATATACTGTGCGAAAAGATTTACCTGAAAAGACATCCACTAAATAAGGATGTCTTTTTTTATATCACGCTATGTACATCCCTCCTATATAAATTCCTTGTTTTTATCGTAAGAATTAACGTAATATCAGCCATATCCCACTCATATTGTAATAGTGTATGTCAGAACTCACGAGAAGGAGTGAACATAATGAGCTGCAATTGTAATGAAGATCATCAACATGAGTGTGATTTCAACTGTGTATCGAATGTCGTTCGTTTTATACATGAACTACAAGAATGTGCAACGACAACATGTGGATCTGGTTGCGAAGTTCCATTTTTAGGTGCACATAACAATGCATCAGTAGCGAATACACGTCCTTTTATTTTATACACAAAAACTGGAGAACCTTTTGAAGCATTTGCACCATCTTCAAGCCTTACTAGTTGCCGTTCTCCCATTTTCCGCGTAGAAAGTATAGATGATGATGACTGTGCTGTATTGCGTGTATTAACTGTAGTTTTAGGTGATGGTACCGCTGTACCACCTGGTGACGACCCAATCTGTACGTTTTTAGCTGTACCAAATGCAAGACTAATATCAACCTCCACTTGCATTACTGTTGATTTAAGTTGCTTCTGCGCTATTCAATGCTTACGTGATGTTTCTATTTAAAACTAAATAATGAGTTAAGCATGGATTGGGTGGCAGATAATTCTGCCACCCAATCCATGCTTAAAGAGTATTCTTATGTAAATTTCTTAAAATTGGGAACTTGTCTAGAACATAGAACCTGTCCTTTTCATTAACTGAAAGTAGAAACAGATAAAGGAGTGAAAAACATGTTCTCTTCTGATTGCGAATTTACTAAAATCGATTGCGAGGCAAAACCAGCTAGTACACTACCTGCCTTTGGTTTTGCTTTCAATGCTTCTGCACCTCAGTTCGCTTCACTATTTACACCACTACTATTACCTAGTGTAAGTCCAAACCCAAATATTACTGTTCCTGTAATCAACGATACAGTAAGTGTCGGAGATGGCATTCGAATTCTACGAGCTGGTATTTATCAAATTAGTTATACATTAACAATTAGTCTTGATAACGTACCTACTGCACCAGAAGCTGGTCGTTTCTTCTTATCATTAAATACACCAGCTAACATTATTCCTGGATCAGGTACAGCAGTTCGTTCTAACGTTATTGGTACTGGTGAAGTAGATGTATCCAGTGGTGTTATTCTTATTAACTTAAATCCTGGTGACTTAATTCAAATTGTGCCAGTTGAGTTAATTGGAACTGTAGACATCCGTGCGGCAGCATTAACAGTTGCACAAATTAGCTAGTAAAAAGCGGTATTTCTAATACAGAAATACCGCTTTTTATACATAATAAAAAACACTCACAGTAGCATGAGTGTTTCATTCTTCATATTGTTTTATTGTGTTCTTCTTTTTCCCGCAATTGCATCCCTTTTTCTTCACAAATCCTTGTTGTTGTAATTGTTCTTGATATGCCTGTTGTTGTGCTTGGTGTTGTTGCTGTATATGATACCACTGCTGCAGGTCATATGAATTCTGCCTTGGATTATTGCTCACAGCAAACATCTCCTCTACTGTCAATTCTGTCTATTTACTATATGAACAACTCTTTATTTCCGTTCCCTCATTCTTTTAAACTCCGCTTTTTCTCGTATTATGAAAATATATTATTCTCCCATAAAATATCCTGTAATTGTTTCAATGATGGCTGCTGCTCCTGCAATAGCTAATAATGCAAGTAACGGTTCCGCAACGATAGGGATCCAATTATATAAGACTAATAAAAAAGCACTAACCCATACACCTGTACACCAATAACAGCTTAATAATTCGCCAATCCACTTTCTTAATCCATTACCTTTCACTTTTGTAAACGTTGATACACTTCCATCCGGCTCCGTAATCTCTAATTCATCAATAAATGGTCTTCGCAAAAAGGCTGTAATTTTATCATAAACAATTAAACGAGTGAGCCTAAAAGCAGCTAACGCAAAAATAAAAAATAAAAGCCAGCTTGTAAACAGCATAATTCCACCTACCCTTATCCTCTTTCGCCTATTTAAAAAAAAAGGTCTTGAGATTGTGACCAAATCTCCTCGACTCCAATATCTTATTAATGTAAATACAAACAAGAAGATAAGGAGTGACATTAATGAGTTGTAACGAAAATAAACACCATGGCTCTTCTCATTGTGTAGTTGACGTTGTAAAATTCATCAATGAATTACAAGATTGTTCTACAACAACATGTGGATCTGGTTGTGAAATCCCATTTTTAGGTGCACACAATACTGCATCAGTAGCAAATACACGCCCTTTTATTTTATACACAAAAACTGGAGAACCTTTTGAAGCATTTGCACCATCTTCAAGCCTTACTAGCTGCCGATCTCCAATTTTCCGTGTGGAAAGTGTAGATGATGATAGCTGTGCTGTGCTACGTGTATTAACTGTAGTATTAGGTGACGGTACTCCGGTACCACCTGGTGACGATCCAATTTGTACGTTTTTAGCTGTACCAAATGCAAGATTAATATCTACAACTACTTGCATTACTGTTGATTTAAGCTGTTTCTGTGCGATTCAATGCTTACGCGACGTTTCTATCGTAAAGTAAACTAAAAAACTATTGGGGTGGTAGAAGCTTTCTACCACCTTTACATATTTAAAAACCGGCCATACTAATCGATTGGATATCATCTATAGACAACCTAATATCTCTCATACTATTTTGCGGCATAATAGATACAATGCCATGACGATACGATATGATCGATCCAACATATGAGACTGTAGCTGTTTTTATTCTGCATCTTACTTTCGGAATGTAATGAGGGCGGTTTAGTAAAAAATGAATTTTTTCATCATTATTCATATCCTTAAATGATTTATTATACGGGACAGTTCTTACTGGTTCTGGTTCTTGCTCTTCTTGTTCTATGTGTTCTTCTTTTTCTTCTTCTATTTTTTCTTCCACTTGCTGCTCTTCTTGTTGTTCTTGTTCTATTACCTCTTCCACAGCACTTCTTACAATATTTTCTTGTCTATTACTTTTCTCTTTTTGATCTTCATTTTCAAAGTTTGTCAGGATAATCCTTTTTATTTTCGGTGCAGCAAGTTCTAAACTTACTTGCGTGATATATAACAACGGTTTTCCAACTGTTGAACTTTTATTTTTATTCTTCACACTCGTCCCTCCCACTTCCATACGTAGCTAAATAAATCGTGTACTATTATAGTTATATTCATCACGTGGTAAGAACTTTCGTTAAAAATCGTTCTTTCTAAGAACAAATAAAAAGGACAATCTCAGCATTTAGAGATTGTCCTTTAAAAATTAATATTATATTTATCCTAGGATATGATACCCTGAATCAACGTGAATGTTTTCTCCTGTTACACCGCGTGCTAAATCACTGAATAGGAATACTGCTGTATCGCCAACTTCTTCTTGCGTTGTTGTACGACGAAGTGGTGCGCGCTCCTCAATTTCTCTTAAGATTGAGTTAAAATCGCCTACACCTTTTGCAGATAACGTACGAATTGGTCCTGCAGAAATAGCGTTAACACGAATACCGTGTTGACCTAAATCGTTCGCTAAATATTTCACGCTCGCTTCTAATGAAGCTTTCGCAACACCCATAACGTTATAATTTTTCACAACGCGCTCGCCGCCAAGGTATGTTAACGTTAAAATATTTCCGCCTTCTGTCATTACTTTTTTTGCTTCTCTTGCTACAGCTGTTAAAGAGAATGCACTAATATTTTGTGCAAGTAAAAATCCATCGCGAGAAGTATCTACAAACTCACCTTTTAAGTCATCGCGATTTGCAAAAGCAATACAATGTGCTACACCGTGAATAGTACCTACTTCTTGTTTAATTGTTTCAAAGCAAGCTGTAAGTTCCTCATCATTCGTTACATCACAAGGTAATACAAGTGATTCTTGTCCTTCTAATGTGTCCGCTAATTCACGAACGTTTCTTTCTAAACGTTCTCCTGCATATGTGAATATTAATTTTGCACCTGCATTATGCAAAGAGCGAGCAATTCCCCATGCAATACTTCTTTGGTTCGCAACGCCCATAACAACAAATGTTTTCCCTTGTAATAGTTCCATGATATATCCTCCCAGAAATACTTATACTTGTTATTAGTACCTGATACTATAATTATAGTACCATAAAACCGCTTAAAGGCAAACAAAAAAGTCATTAACAGAAATTTGTTAATGACTTTTGGTTTCTATAAAAAACCGCTCTAATCCTTCTTCCCAAGACGGCATTTGTGAAAAACCATTTAATCGTAGCATGTTATGTTGAAAAACAGAATATTTGGGTCTCGCAGCTGCAGCCCCGAATTCTTCCGTTGAAACAGGTAATACATTCACTTTCATATTGGCGTACGAAAATATCTTTTGTGCAAATTCAAACCAAGAGCATGAACCACTGTTTGATACGTGGTATGTACCGTATAAAGAAGTATGAATGAGCTTATTAATAACCATATTTAAATCCGCCACATACGTAGGAGAGCCAACTTGATCCGCTACAACGGATATTTCATCTCTTTCTTTTCCTAATCGCATCATCGTTTTCACGAAATTATTTCCATATTTACCATATAGCCACGATGTGCGAACGATAAAATATTTATTATGTAACCCTTTGACGAACTGCTCCCCCGCATACTTAGAGGCCCCATATATATTTATCGGCGCTGGACTATGAAATTCGTCGTATCCATCTGGTCTGGCACCTTGAAATACATAATCAGTACTAATATAAACTAGCTTCGCCCCTACTAATTGTGAAGCAACCGCTACATTTCGAGCTCCGATTGCATTTATTCTATACGCAAAATCCTGTTCTTTCTCCGCATGATCTACTTTCGTATAGGCAGCACAATGAATAATTATATGTGGTTTTATTTCTTGTACCACTTGTTGTATTCGGGATATATTTGTCACATCTAATAACTTTTTATCAAATGGATATATATCATATTCTTCAGAGTCTAACTCTTCAAATAGTTGCTTTCCTAATTGACCGTTTGCTCCTGTTATGATAACCCTCTCTTTCATTTAACATACCCCTTACTAATCTTTTAGTGGTTTCCACCATTCCTTATTCTTTTCATACCATTTCACCGTCTCTTGTAATCCTTGTTCAAACGTGTATTTCGGTTCCCAATCAAATTCATTCTTCATTTTCTCTGCATCAATCGCATAACGACGATCGTGCCCTAAACGATCTGTAACATATTCAATGTCTTTTTTTGTTTTTCCTAAAAGAGTAATAATTTGTTCCACAACTTCTACATTTGTTTTTTCATTATTTCCACCTATATTATATACTTCTCCTACACGTCCCTTATGCAGAACAACATCAATCGCACTGCAATGATCCGTTACATGTAACCAATCTCTTACATTTAAACCATCACCATATAGCGGTAGTTTTTTTCCTTCTAGTGCATTCGTAACCATTAATGGAATTAATTTTTCAGGATACTGGTACGGTCCATAATTGTTAGAACAACGCGTTACTATAACCGGTAATTGATATGTTTTATAGTAAGATAGAGCTATCATGTCCGCGCTCGCCTTACTTGAAGAATATGGACTATTTGGAGCTAACGGTGTTTTCTCTGTAAACTTCCCTGTTTTTCCTAAAGAGCCATACACTTCATCCGTTGACACTTGCACAAGTTTTATATGCGAATATTTTTTAACTAGTTCTAATAAAGTGACCGTTCCAATTACATTTGTATCATAAAAAGGAATCGGATTTTCAATACTACGGTCCACATGTGATTCAGCTGCAAAATTTACAATCACTTGTACGTCTCGCTCTTTTATAACGTGTTCTAATAGCTCTCCATTTTGAATTTCTCCTTTTACAAAAGAGTAATTCGGGTGATCCTGAAGAGATTTTACGTTATTTAAATTCCCACTATATGTTAATGCATCGTAATTAATAATTTTATATGTTTCATAACTTTGTAGCATGTAATGAACGAAATTACTTCCAATAAATCCAGCCCCACCTGTTACTAATATATTCATAAACAACTCTCCTACTTAAAAACTATCTTCATATTCCTCTAGTAATGGTAATATCTGATCCTTATCGGACAATATAGGATCGGTTACTGGCCAAGGAATTGCTAAATCTTTATCTTCCCAAAGTAATCCTGAGTCATGCTCTGCGCTATAATATTCATCTACTTTATACATAACGATAGTATGCGGGACAAGCGTGCAAAATCCATGTGCAAACCCTTTTGGCACTAGTAATTGCCGATGATTATCTGCACTTAAAATATATCCTTTCCATTGTTTAAATGTCGGTGATTTTTTTCGTAAATCAACGATAACATCATAAATTGCCCCTTGCATAACTTGAATGAGTTTCGTTTGTGCTTTCGGATTTTTTTGAAAGTGTAGTCCCCGAATCGTTCCTGCCTTAGCCGAATAAGATACGTTATCCTGTACAAATGAATACGTTATCCCTAATGTTTCTAGCACCTGCTTATTATAGCTCTCTGAAAAAAAGCCACGATCGTCTCCAAACAACCTCGGTTCTAACAATTTTGCATCGGTAAAATTTGTTTCTACAACTTTCATATTCTCACCTATTCTCCGTTAAACTGTTTCCCAAAATTAATATCCCGTGCTAACGTATTCGCCTTTTGAAGCGAAGCATGAGTTCCCGCATCAGTCCACCAGCCGCTCATTTCATTATAAGTAAGTACCCCTCGCTTTAAATACCAATTATTTATATCTGTAATTTCAAGTTCTCCCCGTGCAGAAGGTTTTAATTCTTTAATATAAGAAAAGACTTTCGAATCATACAAATAAATTCCCGTAACCGCATAAGAACTTTTCGGCTCTTTCGGCTTTTCTTCAATTTCAACTATTTTTCGGTTTTGAATATGTGCTACGCCAAATCTTTCGGGATCTTCTACAGATTGCAATAGCACTTTCGCACCTTCTTTTTGGTTTGCAAACTCTTCAACATACGGAAGAATATCATCTGAAAAAATATTATCCCCTAATATAACTACCATACGATCATTCCCGACGAAATCTTCACAAAGTCCTAACGCCTGTGCGATCCCGCCCGCTTTATCTTGCACACGATACGTAAAGGACACTCCAAATTCATGACCACTCCCTAAAAAGCTAACAACATCCCCCATATGCTCTTTACCTGTAATAATCATAATATCTGTAATATCGCATTGTTTTAGCTTATATACCGCATGATAAATCATCGGATACCGACCAACAGGAAGTAAATGTTTATTCGTTACTTTCGTTATTGGATATAATCTTGATCCAGTACCACCTGCTAAAATAATTCCTTTCACTTTGCATCTCTCCTTTATGATGGAGATAATATATCTTTGTAATGTTCTACAAACACTTTCCGGTACTTCTCATATGTATCCGCATCAAACTCATCCCCGTTGTAGTGAATACACCATAAATTTGCTTGATTTGGGATACCGATTAAATAACCAGCCCTTTGAAACTCTAAAGACTGTGACACATCATAAAAGTGAAACCCTTGAAACAAATCTTCTCGCCACGGAATATCATACTGCGTTGCCATGAATAAACCATCAATTGCCTGAACTGACAAAAATGGTTGATTACCATAAAAAACCTGATCTAAATTTAATAATTGATAATTCCGTCTTCTATACTCAATCACTTTCCCTACTAAATTTTTCCCTTCCCACCATATCCCGTTATTCGGTAAAAACTGAGCCCCAGCGACTCCTATTAAACCAAGCTTTTCATTTTCTTTAAACAGAGATATAAGTGTAGAAAACATGTCTCGATTAATAAGATATGTATCTTGATGTATATACACTTTGTATTTCGCTGGATATAAAAGGGCTCGGTTGTAAGCACTTGCCATACTTTGTGCATCTCGTATCGGAAAAATTTGTACTGTGTA
This sequence comes from Bacillus sp. XB1, assembly GCF_053557995.1. NCBI lineage: Bacteria > Bacillati > Bacillota > Bacilli > Caryophanales > Bacillaceae > Bacillus > Bacillus sp. XB1. Next base: position 2,424,824 of record NZ_JBNRIL010000001.1, read on the forward strand.
ACCTGGGGGAACAAAAATGTTTCTTATTTGGCTCTCACATTGTTTGAAAAGCTCCTCATTATTTACACAAACAACGACTAATATTGTATGATCTTTCATTTTTGTCCCCCCTTTTATTCTTCCTTATTTACATCTGACATATAGTGTTCCACAAATATTTTCCGATACTTTTCATAGTTCGTCATATTCACATCAAAATGATAATGGATACACCAAGCATCGCGCTGTACAGGTACACCGACTGTATATCCTGCTTTTTTAAATTCAAATGATTGGGATACATCATAAAAATCAAATCCGTCAAATAAGTCTTCTCGCCACGGAACATCATATTGTGTCGCCATTAATAAACCATCAATACATTCTACAGGAATAAATGTTTTTGATTCATGATACGGTTGTTCTAAACTTGCCATATAAAACAAATCATTCATATAACCAATGACTTTTCCTACAATTCCACGCCCTTCGTTCCATACGCCAGTCGGAGGAACATATTGCGCTCCAACCATCCCAATCATCCCAAGGTTTTCATGTTCCTCAAATAATTGAAGTAATCCGTATAAAAAAGCCCTATTTATAATAAAAACATCTTGATGTAAATACACTTTATACTTCGCTGGATGCGAAACGGCTTGATTGTATCCACTCGTCATACTTTTCGCATTTCGAATCGGCATAAATTGAACAATATACCCTGGCGGTACTAACAATTGCAATATATGTCGCACGCAGTTTGCATACAATTTCCGATCATTTATGCATGTAACAAATAATATTGTTTTGTCTGCAGCACTCATAATTGTGATTTTTCAGCTTCAATAATATACTGAAATACAACTGTCTCAGCCATGAAGCCACTTCCAAGACGATATTTTTTACAAATTCCATATAACTCCTCAATAAGCGGCTCATACATTTTATGATCAACATATACACGATCTACTTTACTAATTGAATATCCTGCTTTTAAAAACATTCTTAGCATTTCATTAAATGTAAAGAAACGAATATGTGTTTTATCTAATAAACCATATTCTGTATACGTCCAATTTCCAGCAAGTAAGGGAGCTAATACTGAAATATGAGCAACGTTTGGTATACTTGCTAAAATCACACCATTTTGCTTTATATATGGCTTAACCTTTTCAATCACAGCCCACGGATCAAATAAATGCTCTAATACATCCCCAAATAGGACGCAATCAAATTGCCCCTCCTCATAAGGAAGATCTATTTTTTCTATATCCCCTAAAATAACATGATCTAGTCTTTCCTTCGCTTTTTCTGCCGCCTCTGGAAATGCCTCTATTCCTGATACACGTGTACCGTTTTCTTTAATAGCTGCTCCCAATGCACCGCTCGAGCAACCAATATCAAGAACTTCTTTCCATTCCTTTTTTATATGCTTTAATAAATTCGGATTCGCTGCATTATAATAATGCTCGGATTTTTCTTCATATAAAGAACTTTTTTCGCGATTCATTTCACACACTCCTTATGCAAATTGAATTAGAAATATAAATCTCATATGAATTCTATAAAGTGCAGTTTTTGTTCATCCCCCAATAATTATTAGCCCGCAAATAGCAGTATAAAATCTTTTATTTATATTGGTTACGTTACTGATACTCTAATATATAACCAATCTATTAGAGTTAGAATAGCGATAAATCATTTCTAAAAAACGAAACCTATTACACTTTATATGGTTTATCAAAAACTCCCCGAAAATATTTACGGTTATATTCAATTGCAGCATTATTCGGAACATAAGAAGCTGCTAATTCATTGTAATAATACGCTTTATCCTGCTCCCCTAACCTGCTATAACAAATACACATTTGTAAATAGGGTAGCCATGTGTAGCTAGCTGGACTATGGAAAGGACTTTCCGTTGCCATTGGTACTTCCGTGGCAAGTTTAAACCAAAATATCGCTTCATTATATTTTTCTTGTTCCATATATATATATCCTATTCTTGTACAATTCTCTCCTCTAGGGACGTCATACCGAAACGACTTCACACAAGATTCCATTGCCTTCTCCCACATTCCTAGCTTTGCATAGCAATCTCCTAACTTACCACATGCATAAATTTTCTCTTCATACCATCCTTCGTCTTGATTAAGAAATGTTTCATATAGAAGAACTGCATCATCATATTTTTGGTTATCCGTAGATTCATTTGCGTAATAAAATAAATCTCTCGGACTTAATTCTTCACCTGCCGCTACAGTATTTTGAAAAATTTTCAAATTACGATTTGTTACTTTTTTTTCTTTTTTATGTGTAATAGCAACATTACTACTAAAAACCTCACCAGAAATAGCTAAATACTCATGAACCTTTCCAAACCATTGAAATTGTTTTTCACGCTTTACAAGTCGATTTCTTTTTGTACAATATAAAGGTTTCCCGTTAGAATCCATTGCAAGATGATAAGGCATCGAAACAGCATCAATTTTAGGATCTAATTCTCTTTTTAAAAGTTTCAATGCTTCTTGAGCATCTTCTAATAAGACGTCATCTGCATCTAGCCACAATATATACTCTTGCGTCGCTTTTGAAAAAGAAAAATTTCTTGCTGCTGCAAAATCATCAATCCACTGGAAATCATATATGTTAGAAGTGTATTTCTCTACGATTTCTTTCGTTCGATCGACGGAACCTGTATCAACTACTATAATTTCATCCACAATTTTTTCAACTGTTTCTAAACAACGGGCTATTGTCTCCTCCTCATCTCGAACAATCATACATAAACTAATTGTAATTCCTTGCTTGTTCAACATAATCACCCTCTTCCAAATCAATCATATGTTATACATATACTAAACTTTCCATTTTTTTAAATTGTTCAAGTAGTTTAAGATTTCTTTTCAATAATTCAAATGTCCGTGTCATTTTCTTTCGGTTTTGCATCTACTATATAATGAACGCTTTATGGAGGTGAATTTATGTCAAATAATAATTATTCAAATGGATTAAATCCCGATGAATCTTTATCAGCTAGTGCATTTGACCCTAATCTTGTAGGACCTACATTACCACCGATACCACCGTTTACCCTTCCGACTGGGCCGACCGGGCCGACTGGACCGACTGGACCTACGGGGCCGACTGTACCTACCGGGCCAACTGGACCGACTGGACCGACTGGGCCTACGGGACCGACTGGACCGACTGGACCGACTGGTGGCACTGGGCCGACTGGACCTACGGGGCCGACTGGTGACACTGGGGCTACTGGACCTACGGGGCCGACTGGTGACACTGGGGCTACTGGACCTACGGGGCCGACTGGTGACACTGGAGCTACTGGACCGACTGGACCGACTGGACCGACTGGACCGACTGGACCATCCGGACTAGGACTTCCAGCAGGATTGTATGCATTTAACTCCGCTGGAATTTCTTTAGATCTTGGACTAAATGCTCCAGTACCATTTAATACTGTTGGATCTCAGTTTGGTACAGCAATTTCTCAATTAGATGCTGATACTTTCGTTATTGCTGAAACTGGATTCTATAAAATCACTGTTATCGTATATACTGCGGCAATAAGTGTATTAGGGGGGCTTACAATCCAAGTAAATGGGGTATCTGTACCAGGTACTGGGGCTACTTTAATCTCAGTTGGAGCACCTATCGTTGTTCAAGCAATTACGCAAATTACGACAACTCCATCATTAGTTGAAGTAATCGTTACAGGACTTGGGCTATCATTAGCTCTTGGTACAAATGCATCTATTATTATTGAAAAAATCGCTTAATTTTTTACTTAGCAGTAAAACTGATATCAGTTTTACTGCTTTTTCAATTTCAAATTCAATCATGAAACATTCGCTATCTACATAATCATATTGTTGTATGACATTTTGCAGGAGGCACAAATATGGAAAGTAAATCTGCTGTTCAGCTTTATCTCGAATTGCTAAAGAAGACCATTTTATTTGAAATATGGTTAGAATATGAGGCATACTTACCCGCATCTCTACATATTTCAAAAGAACTAGAATTCGAGCCAGTTACAGTCCCTCTCCCTTTATTCATTAAGCAATATGCTGAAAACCATAACTTAAAAATTGTAAAACCAAATGTTTCAAAAAGTGAACGCCATGATGGAATGGATTGGCCAAGAGCAGCACATAGTATGATTGGTCGAGAACGTATGAACCAATTACAAGAAGCGATGGAAACCGTTGTTCGTGAAAATATAGAAGGAGATTTTATTGAAACAGGTGTATGGCGCGGAGGATCATGCATTTTTATGAATGGTTTTTTACAAGCAAACAACATTACGAATCGTAATGTGTGGGTTGCAGATTCATTTGAAGGTTTGCCAGCACCGAATCTAGAACAATATCCAAAAGATTACGGTGATTATTTACACACATTCGATTACTTACGCGTCTCTTTAGAACAAGTACAAGAGAATTTCAAAAAATATGATTTACTAAATGATCAAGTGAAATTTTTAAAAGGCTGGTTTAAAGATACTTTACCAACAGCACCAATTGAAAAAATTGCAATTGCACGGCTTGATGGTGATATGTACGAATCCACAATGGATGGTCTCGTGAACTTATATGATAAAGTTTCTAAAGGTGGCTATATAATTATCGATGACTACGGGCTACCGCCATGCGCTGAGGCTGTGACAGACTTTAGAAACCAACGAAATTTAAAAGCCCCTATTACTAAAATTGATGTATTTGGCGTTTATTGGAGAAAAGAATAAAAAAGATTTAATCTATAGGAGATTCCATTTTCACTCATTCTTCTCTTACTTCTAATCCAATTAAGTATTCTTTTTCGGAATCTCCCTACATATAACAATTGTTTTCCTGTGTTCTCTCACTACAAATTGAAAATTTTATTAATAGATTTACTGCATCTTCTCATACAAGAAAGGGGTATACTCATGAGCGAACTTAACAAAGAAATGACTTTACTCCCCCCTCCTGAACTCGTCCAATATGTAGGTGGCGACTTCAAAAAAGTTGGAAAAGAGTTCCTAAAGCATTTTATTCAAATTGGCGCTTTAAAACCAAATGAAAAAGTATTAGATGTAGGCTGCGGCGTCGGCCGAATGGCTGTACCATTATTGAATTACTTACATGATGATGGAGCGTATTATGGATTTGATTTGTTTAAAGATGGAATTGCTTGGTGTCAAAATAACATTTCAACTATGCGTAATAATTTTCACTTTGAACATGTTGACATATACAATCAATTCTATAATCCAGAAGGAAAAGAAGATGCCTCTCAATATCGTTTTCCCTATGAAGACGGGACATTCGATTTTATCTTTTTAACTTCTGTATTTACGCATCTTCTTCCAAAAGAATTAGAACATTACGTATCTGAAATTGTACGTGTATTAAAAAAAGACGGGAGATGTTTCATTACATTCTTTCTTATAAATCCTGAATCGTCCTATTATTTAAATGCAGGACAAAGTACATTAGGTTTTTATCATCGAATCGAAAATTGCTACGTTGTAAATAAAGATATTCCGAATTTCGCAGTTGCTTATCCTGAGACAGATATTTGCAATCTATTGAATAAGTACGGCCTAGAAATAATCAATAAGCCGCATTACGGTTTATGGTGCGGCAGACATGAATATACAAGTTACCAAGATATTGTTCTTACAAAAAAAAGCTTCTGAAAGGAAGTTATGTATGATGAATGAAAAAAATCTACCTCTCGTTTCCATCCTTATTCCTACTTATAATCGGCCTCATTATTTCAAAATTGCTCTAGAAAGTGCATTGGCACAAACTTATTCTAATATTGAAATCATCATCGGAGATGATAGTACAAATGATGAAACAGCAACTTTAATACGCGAACAATACTTACCAAATTATAAAAATATAACATACATTCGAAATATCCCTACTCTAGGACAATTTCACAATGACCTTATGCTCATAGAAAAATCAAATGGTGAGTATATAAATTTTTTAATGGACGATGACGTGTTTTATAAGCATAAAATACAAAAAATGATGACCTATTTTGAGCAAGATCCCAATAAAAATCTTGCTCTTGTTACTTCTTATCGAGTACGCATTGATGATCATGGAAATCTAATAGGTGATTCCCATCCAACACAAAGGTTATATAGTGAAGACACCCCATTAAACGGGATATTTTTAGGTAATTGGATGTTAAAGGGTGGACACAACATTATCGGTGAGCCTACAACTACCTTGTTCCGAAAGGAATTGCTCACTGAACCTTTTGGCACCCTTAAAGAGCGACAATATTCTTGTAGTGTTGATATGGCCTCATGGATTTCTTTACTTTCTAAAGGAAATGCAATATACATTTCTGAGCCTTTAAGTCAATTTCGCTACCATGCTGGACAACAAATACACAATAAGCTCCTTCAAGGTTGTGAAGATTTCACACACCTCGTTATAACAGCAAAAGAATATGGCTTTTTACAAAATACTACAGACTATAGAGCAGCTCTACTTAGTGCTTACCAATGGTGTAAAAGTTCCTTAAAATACTATCTTCATCAACTAGATATTTTTCCTGACGCACATGTACGTCTTTCCCATTGTTTGGATATAATTATTAAAGAGTTAAACAATTAAACTACTCTGCAAAATTAAAAGTGTATGGACTATATGTGAATCATTCGTATAGTTCATACATTCTTTCTCATACTATAAAGTGAAACTTTAATCAGCTCTCACCAATCGGGCTTTTACGGGCAGTTGATCCCCCACCTAACTTCTTCGCTTTCGCTGAATTTTGAGGTAGGGGTCTTACTGCCCATTAATGCGGGATAAAATCCATTACTATAAAGAGCAGTAGAAAGGAATACCTACATTGAAAGATCCAAATTCTCAATATCAAATAGACTACGTATTACTATTTATTTTATTTGCCATTGGGATTGTTAGTTGTTGTGCTATTGCAAGTGCGCAAGCCTCTTTACCGCCATTTTTACAAAACGTCAATTTTGTACTAAAGCAAATCCAATGGTATTTCATTGGATTTATAGCCATTGGTGTTATTATGATTCTCGACTTCGATCGTTATCAAAAAATTGCTTGGTATTTGTACAGCTTTGCAATGGTACTACTTATTGGACTAGAACTTCAAGTACCAGGTGCCGTTACAATTAAAGGCGCTACCGCTTGGTACAGGCTCCCAGGCATCGGAAATTTTCAGCCTTCTGAAATTATGAAATTATTTTTAATTATCGTCATTGGACGAATTATAGCAAACCATAATGAGAAATATTTTTCCCAAACAATACATGACGATTTTTTACTACTTGGAAAAATATTTGCAACAAGTTTGCCACCACTACTACTCATCGCAAAGGAACCAGATTTAGGAAATACAATGGTCATTTCAGCGATGCTTGCAGCAATGATACTAGTTTCTGGCATACGATGGCGTTTTATTTTCGGATTAGTTTCAGCTACTTTCGTTGCTGGAACTACATTAATATATATTTTTTTTACTCACACAGATTTCTTTAAAGCACACATTTTAAAAGAATATCAATTAAATCGCTTCTACGGATGGTTAGCACCTTACAAATATGATGCACAAGGCTATCAATTAAGACAAGCATTCTTAGCGACTGGATCCGGAGAAATGCAAGGAAAAGGGTGGGAAAATGGACAAGTATATTTTCCAGAACCACATACAGATTTTATTTTCACTAATGTCGCTGAACAATTTGGATTTCTAGGCGCAAGTGTCATTATTTCTCTTTTTTTCTTACTCATTTTTCGAATGATTCATATTGCTTTAGAAAGTAATGACCCTTTCGGTAGTTACATTTGCGCTGGTACAATCGGAATGTTTACTTTCCAAGTATTCCAAAATATCGGGATGACAATCGGATTACTTCCCATTACAGGGATAACATTACCTCTTATGAGCTACGGAGGAAGTTCACTGCTTACATACATGATTGCGATTGGATTCATTTTAAATGTTCGCTCAAGAACGAAAATCTTTATGTTTAAATGAACAACACAAAAACGCTATATTTTTATCTCTATCCTTTTTTAGATATACTAATGAAAAATACGATGGAGGTTTAAATATGAAATATGACATTATAGGAGATATTCATGGATGCTTCCAAGAGTTTCAAAATTTAACAGAGAAGCTAGGATATAACTGGAGTAGCGGTCTACCGGTTCACCCTGACCAACGTAAACTTGCATTCGTTGGCGATATTACAGACCGTGGTCCTCATTCATTACGTATGATTGAAATTGTATGGGAACTTGTCATACATAAAAAAGAAGCTTATTACGCTCCTGGAAATCACTGTAATAAACTATATCGATTTTTCCTTGGGCGTAATGTAACAGTCGCTCACGGACTTGAAACAACTGTTGCTGAATATGAGGCACTTCCTCCTAATAAGCAAAACATTATAAAAGAAAAGTTTATCACTCTTTATGAACAATCACCGCTCTACCACATACTAGATGAAAAAAGAATAATCGTATGTCACGCTGGGATTCGGCAAGATTATATAGGAAGACGAGATAAAAAAGTACAAACCTTTGTATTATATGGCGATATTACAGGAGAAAAGCATGCCGATGGCTCACCTGTCCGTCGCGATTGGGCGCAAGAATACAAGGGGCAAGCTTGGATTGTATATGGACATACACCAGTAGCAGAACCTCGATTCGTCAATCAGACAGTCAATATTGATACTGGTGCTGTATTTGGTGGCAAATTAACCGGATTACGTTATCCTGAAATGGAGACTATCTCTGTCCCTTCTTCTTTACCTTTTGTCGCTGAGAAATTCCGTCCAATTTCATAACTACCTTACTTAGCATTATTTAGGCAGATCTCATATAAAACTAGGTAAAGTAATTAAAAAAAGATGCAATAAAGTGCATCTTTTTTTAATTACACTACATATAATGTCGCAGGAGGTGACAGAATGAAGAAAAAATCTTCTAAACAAAAAAGAAAATTTCCCCCTTTATATCTGCCCATGTACGGAATTAACAACTGGTGTAGTATTCGGGCTGCAGCGATAGAAGAACTGGAAGAACAAGAGTCATCAAAAAAAAGCAAAGTAAAACCAACATATGTCTCTTTAGAAAATGCTGTGATGAGCCGCATAATCGATCGCAGAAAAATAAAGATGCAACAAAAAAATAAACAGCTTTCAAATCAAGATGAACAGGTAATACATTCTAATCAAGCAGAAGAAAAGACGGAAGAAAATATTTCTGTAGCAATAAATAAAAAAGTGGAACCAGAAATTCCAGCTGCTATTATAAACAAAGTAAAAAAAATAAAAGAGGCATTGGCTTCATCGAATGATATACAACCTGAAAAACCCCTCATAATTGAGACACCTACATCTGAAAATACAAAAGTTAAAAGGGGCGGCCGATATGCATATGCAGAGGGGCTTCACTCTCATGCGGAGGGCATGGCAGCACATGCGGAAGGCTTATTAACACACGCAAAAGGTTCTTTCTCTCATGCAGAAGGATCAAACTCAAAAGCAACTGGACATAGTTCGCATAGTGAGGGAAGTGAAACGACAGCAGGCGGGGCTTATTCTCATGCGGAGGGTAAACAGACAATTGCTTTAGGCGAAGCAGCACACGCAGAAGGAAACGCAACTATCGCTAACGGATCCTCTTCTCATGCGGAAGGTCATCATACATCAACAGCTCATTTTGCAGGTAGCCATATTATGGGGCGCTTCGGCACTGCAGAAGAAGCTTATTCTTGGTTTATTGCAAATGGTGTAAGCGACACCGACCATAATATCGGGGCTAAATGGCTTGCTCATAATGGAGAAATGTACATTGAGGGCGCGTCTTACAATGCAAGCGGAACGGATTTTGCACAAATGTTTGAAACCGAAGGTTATAAACCTATTGATGTCGGTTATTTCGTTACATTTAGTAACGAAGAAAAAATTCGGATAGCTACTTCACGCGATTCGTTCATTTTAGGAATATCTAGTGCAACCCCTGCCCTTATAGGAAATAGCGGGGCTTTAAGTTGGCAAAAACGTTATAAAACAGATAACTTTGGAAAACGCCAATATGTATGGACGGAAGCCGAAGAAATACAACCTCTTTTAAATACAGAATGGGATCCAACTTGCAAATATGTAGCAAGAAAAGATCGCGCCGAGTGGCTTCCTGTCGGATTAATTGGACAAATGTTAGTACGTGATGACGGCACTTGCGAAGCACATGGATATTGTCGTCCAAATGACAATGGCATTGCTACAAAAGCCGAAAGTGGATTTTTCGTTATAAAGCGTACGGGTGAAAACCAAATTTTAATATTATTCCGCTAAGAAAAAAGGGAACAAAATTCTTTATAATATAAGAATTTTGTTCCCTTTTTAAGTATGCCACAACACTTCTTGCATATCGCTTGGAAGCTTTATAGTGAAAGACATCTCTTTCTCTAAAATAGGATGATAAAACGTCAAAGATTTACTATGAAGTGCTTGCCGTTTCATTTCATCCCTTCTCCCTCCATATAAGCTATCACCAAGTAACGGATGTCCTATATGAGCCATATGCACACGAATTTGATGCGTTCTTCCTGTCTCAAGCTCAAGCGCTACATGTGTCTTATGATATGTACTATCAATTACCTTAAAATGAGTAACTGCCCTTTGTCCATCCTCACAAACCGTTCGCTCAATAATGCTATCAGATTTTCGACCAATTGGTGCATCAATCATTCCTTCTCGTTCTACAATCTTTCCGTGAACAATTGCTTCATACGTTCGTTTCACAGCTTTTTGTTGATGCTGCTTCGATAAAAGATGATGCACGAAACGATTTTTTGCAATAAGCATAAGCCCCGAAGTATCACGATCTAAACGTGTTACGATGTGCACTGTACTTGCAAGGTGCTGCTTATCATAATGAGATAAAAGCGCATTGGCAACACTCCTTGTCGGATGTTCTCTAGACGGAATCGTTGACATGTTCGCCTCTTTATTAATGATAAGAACCGCGTCATCTTCATATACAATGCTTAAAGGGATATCTTCTGCCATCATCCCTTCACTTCTTTCCTCAACTGGAAAAAAGACACGTAATTCTTCACCAGCACGCAACTGATGACGAACACTCGCATGTTGACCATTTACTTCAATTGCCCCGCCGTGAAACTTTATATCCGTTAAAGCGGCTTTAGAAATGCCTTTCGTTTTCAAAAATTCCCTAACTAAAGTTCCCTCTTCAGCCGGCCCTATATCCCATTTCAATGTAAATCTGTTCAAATATATAACCCTTTCTATTTATCTGCAACAAACGAGTCACGAACTCGTTTCCAGAACGGGAATGGACGGAAACGAACAAATCGTACTTTCTCGTTTGCGACGCGATACTGGATTGATTTCACATCTTGATGAACCATCGTTAAATGATCCACTGTAATTTGTAAGTTCATTCCTGCAGCTGGCTTTAACACACATGTATGATGCTTCGGCAATACGAGCGGCGATCCTACAGTACGAAATACACGATTGTTAATGGACGCCATTTCTGCAATTTGTATCGCTTCAATAGATGGGTGAATAATCGCTCCGCCAAGCGCTTTATTATACGCGGTACTTCCTGAAGGAGTAGAGATACAAAGGCCGTCTCCGCGGAATGTTTCAAAATATTCTCCGCGTATTTCTACTTCTGTTACTAATGTACCTTCTGCACTTTTTACAGTCGCCTCATTCATCGCTAAATACTGTGACTCTTTACTTCCATTCACATAGCGAATAATAACTTCTAAAAGCGGATATTCCACCACTTGGAATGGTGTTTTCGCAATTGCAATTACTAATTTCTCTACTTCTGTCGGTAACCAATCTGCATAGAAACCTAGATGTCCTGTATGTACACCAACAAATGCCGTTTCAGCCAATCGATCATAATAACGATGAAATGCATATAAAAGCGTTCCATCTCCCCCAACAGAAATTACAATATCGGGTTCCTTTTCATCCATTATAAATCCGAAATCTAGCAAGTATTCTTTCATCGTGCTTGCCAGTGCATCTGATGATTGATCTCCCTTTGACATAATTGTAAATTTCATCGCACAACACCCTTTAGTTTATGATTCGGAATCTTTCGTTTCTTGCTTTCTTGAAAAAGCTTTCTGCGCTTCTTGAATTTCAAGACGGATAGAAGACATTTCTTCATCTAATAAAAATGCTGCTTCTGCTGCGCGTTGCAAGCGTATTTTAATATCTTCAGGAAAACGTCCACTATATTTATAATTTAAAGAATGCTCAATTGTTGCCCAAAAATTCATTGCTAGCGTGCGTATTTGGATTTCTACCAATACTTTTTGTTCACCCTGAATCGTTTGGACTGGGTAACTAATGACAACGTGATAAGAACGATAACCGCTATCTTTCTTCTGCGTGACATAATCACGTTCTTCCACGATTTCAAAGTCATTTCGTTTGCGAAGATATTCTACAACAGGCTTAATCTCATCAACAAATTGACACATCATTCGAAGGCCCGCGATATCTTGCATATCTTCTCTCAGCCGGTTCAGCGGTACATTTCTCTTCTCCGCTTTATCAATAATACTTGGAACCGACTTTACCCTTCCTGTTACAAACTCAATTGGAGAATGCTCTGTTAACATTGTAAATTGAGTACGCATTCCTTTTAGTTTCACTTTCAGCTCTGCCACCGCTTGGTAGTAAGGTGCTAAAAATTCTTCCCAATTTCGATTCATTTCAACCACCACCAAAATCAATCCATTTGCTTATAGAAATACTTTTTCTACAGCAGTTACTAGTTCTTCTCCGTAATTTGCATTACCTTCAATATTTTCAACTAAATATTCTACTTCTTCTTTTAATCCTTCTAATTCCATTTCAATTTCATTCACACGAACGAACATAACCACATCGTTATTCATCGCTTCATGCATTGCTTCCCAGCATGTGTGCGGAATACTTACATAAATGAAAGATGATTCGTTTTCTAAGATATATAAAAATGATAAATTGTCTGAGTCTACAAGTACATGATTACGTGCACTTAACTCCTTTACCTCTATTTCACTATTTTCCGCACAAAAAATAAGAGCATTCTCTCTCTTTTCTACGCTCTTAACTTGGATTTTATTTTGCATGCTCTAACTCCTCCATCTCAACTTCCTGTCTTACTTAACAGTATTATTGTATCATAACATGGACGCAAACAAATAAAACATTGAACCAAATTTATGAAAAAGCGATAATGTGTAAAGAATTATTTTTCAAAAGGAGATTATACAATGACACAAGAAATTGAAATTGAATTCAAAAATATCGTTACAAAAGAAGAATTCGATACATTATGTAAATCGTTTTCTATTGAAGCATTTACAAAACAAGTGAATCACTACTTTGAAACACCTGACTTCTCGTTAAAAGAAGCTGGCTCTGCACTTCGTATTCGTCATAAAGGAGAAACTTATACGTTAACGTTGAAACAACCTGCAGAAATCGGTTTATTAGAAACGCATCAAGTCGTAACAGAAGATGAAGCAAAAATGATGATGGAAACAAACACAATCATTCAAGGAGCAGTAGTAGATCAATTACACAAATTACAAATTCCTGTTTCTGCTTTAACATATATGGGTAGTTTAACAACAGAAAGAGCAGAAACATTATTTAAAGGCGGAACGCTTGTCTTTGATCATAGTTTCTATTACAATCACGATGATTATGAAATTGAATTTGAAGTGCAAGATGAAGAAACAGGAAAAGCTACATTTATTGATTTATTAACGCAACATAACATACCTGTTCGCCATACAAATAACAAAGTAAAACGCTTTTTCCTTGCCAAACAAAACAAAGCACGCTAAAGTGAAAATTCCACTAGTGAATATGTTTCACTAGTGGATACATCTCACTAAAAAAGGTTACACCCGTAGAATAAGCAAAGAATCTTTGAGAAGGCTGTTTATTTGCCCTCTCGAACATTCCATTGCTACAATAGATATACATTTCATGGAAAAAGGAGTTTATAAAGGATGAGCAAGCAACCGATGACACCATTTGAAGCAATTGGCGGTGAACAATGCATTGCAATATTAGTAGATACATTTTATTCCTATGTCAGTAAACACCCTGACTTATCTCCCATCTTCCCGGAAGATTTAACAGAAACCGCTAGGAAGCAGAAGCAATTTTTAACCCAATATTTAGGTGGTCCTAATTTGTACACTGAAGAACATGGTCATCCTATGTTAAGAGCACGCCATCTCCCGTTTGAGATTACCCCAAAACGAGCAGAGGCTTGGCTATCATGTATGGAGCAAGCAATGGATGATACTGGAGTGCATGGTCATATAAGAGAGTTTGTTTTTGAACGTTTAGCATTAACCGCTCAGCATATGGTTAATACTCCAAACGAAACAGGTGAAGTGTAATGGATAAGCAGGAAGCAAAGCATATAAATATGCCATCTCCTTCCGCATGCGAGCATAAGTCTGTAGAAGCATATTTATTTATTGATCCACTTTGTAAAGATTGCTGGGAAATTGAGCCTTTTATTATTAAACTATGGCTTGAATACGGGAAATACTTCTCTATTCGTCATATCGTAACAGGGAAAGTGGATGGAACGAACGCTTCCTCACACAAATGGAATAAACCTGCTAATATTCGATTTGTGTGGGAAAAGACAACCAGTTTACAAGGTTTTTCATGTGATGGAAAGGTACATATGCAAGAAGCATCGTCAACACCATATTTAGTTTCGATGGCAATTAAGGCAGCGGAGTTGCAAGGCCGAAAAGCAGGTTCGAAGTTTTTGCGAAAACTCCAAGAATACATTTTCCTTGAAAATGTATCAAACCCTGATTGCGAACTATTACTTGCATGTGCGAGAGATAGCAATATTGATGTAGAAGAATTTAAAAAAGATCTACATTCTGCTAGTGCAAAAAAAGCTTTCCAATGTGACTTGAAATTCACGAATGAAATGCATATTACAGAAATACCTTCCCTCGTCTTTTTTCATGCGAACTCAGATGAAGAAGGTATTAAAATCGCTGGAAATTATTCCTACGATGTATACGTACAATTATTGAAAGAACTTGTAAAATGTGAAATTGAGCCAGAACCATTACCACCTTTAGAAGTGCTACTAGAAGCAACACAATTTATATCTTCAAAAGAAGTAGCATTTATTTATGACTGTCCGCAACAAGAAATTGAACGCGAACTAAAAAAATTACAACTGAAACGAAAAGTACAAATGATAGAAGTAAAATGCGAACGTTATTGGAAATGGATAGCAAAAGAAAAAGACCTGGTGTAAACACCAGGTCTTCTTCTTTACGGCTTATAAAAATATTAAAGGGGATGGGAGAAATTTTCACGTTCAAACAAAGGGGTATATGTTTGTATGTGAATTCGTTCACGCTTATTATATTACAAGATTCGACGTCAGATGACAACCCCTTTTGTCGAATTTCACACTTTTGTCACATTCTAAACGTTTTCATTTTTGAATAAGCTATAAAAAAGGTCATTTAGGGGGTTTATTTATGAAAAAATCTTATATTGCTCTTCTCTTTCTAGCTGTCATCGTTTCTTTTTTCTTGTACATCCTCTCTCTACTACAAGCTTTTCCTAAAATTATTGCCTTACCTCTTTTATTCGGAATCATCGTTATCACACTCTCTTATTTCAATTATAAAAAACGATTCAAAGGGTTTTAATTTCAAAAATCAGCCGTAAAGCTATCCTTTCAGTTAGAAAAAACAAACAAATCCACCTTTCTCTTCAACAAATATCGACATTAAATCTATTCAACAAAAAAGACGAGGATACAATCCCTCGTCTTTTTTCATTACTTTTCTTCAAATAATAATGCTTCTAATTCATTTAATTTCTCTTCAAATACTTGTAGCGCCTCTTTTACTGGTTCAGGAGATGCCATATCTACTCCTGCTTTTTTCAGCACTTCAATTGGATAATCAGAGCTTCCTGCTTTTAAGAACTCGTTAATATAACGTTCTACTGCTGGTTGTCCTTCTTCTAAAATCTGTTTAGACAGAGCTGTCGCTGCACTAAATCCTGTTGCGTATTGATATACGTAATAGTTGTAGTAGAAGTGTGGAATACGAGACCATTCTAAACCAATCTCTTCGTCGATTACTAAAGCGTCACCGAAATATTTCTTATTTAAATCGTAGTAAATTTCCGTTAGCATGTCTGGCGTGACAGCATGTCCTTCTTGTACTTTCTTATGAATAATATGTTCAAACTCTGCAAACATCGTTTGACGGAATACAGTACCACGGAACCCTTCTAAATAATGATTTAATAAATATAGACGCTCTTTCTTATCTTCTGTCGTTTTTAATAAATAATCATTTAAAAGCGCTTCATTACAAGTAGATGCCACTTCTGCTACGAAGATGGAATAATCACCATATACGTGCGGTTGTGTTTTTCTTGTATAGTAACTATGCACCGAATGACCAAACTCATGAGCAAGTGTAAATAAATTATTTACATTATCATGCCAGTTCATTAAAATATACGGATTTGTTCCATATGCACCAGATGAATATGCCCCGCTTCGTTTTCCTTTATTCTCATACACATCTACCCAGCGATTTTCATATGCCTCTTTCAAAATGTCAACATATTCATCACCAAGTACGTTTAAAGATTTTAATAAAAGGTCTTGCGCTTCTTCGTATTTCACATTCATTTTCACTTCTGGTACAAGTGGTGTATATAAATCATACATATGAAGCTCATCAAGTCCTAGTGCACGCTTACGAATATCGATGTAACGGTGTAATAAATGTAAGTTGTCATTTACTGTTTCAACGAGTTGATCGTATACTGCTTCCGGAATATTATTATTGCTCAATGCAGCTTGGCGAGCAGAATCATATTTACGAACACGCGCATTGAAATTATTACGTTTTACTGCTCCACTTAACGTACTTGCGAATGTGTTTTTAAATTTTCCGTACGTTTCATATACAGCTTTAAATGCATCTTTGCGAACACGAGGATCATCACTTTCTAAAAACTGAATGTAACGGCCATGTGTAATTTCTATTTCTTCTCCGTCTTCCCCTTTAATAGATGGGAATTTTAAATCCGCGTTATTCAACATACCGAATGTATTGCTTGATGAACTCATTACTTCAGACGCTTCCGCTAATAAAGCTTCCTCAGCTTCTGATAATACGTGCGGGCGTTGACGTGTAATTTCTTCTAATGCATGTTCATATACACTTAAATCTCTATTTTCCTTCAAGAATGTTTGCAGTGTATCTTCTGAAATCGATAAAATTTCAGGAACAATATACGCTGTGCTACTAGATACTTGTGAATATAAATTTGTTGCGCGATCATTTAATGCTTGATATACAGAGTTTGTTGTATCTTGATCGTAACGCATATGAGCATATGTATATAACTTACCTAATCGCATTGATATTTCATCTTCATATTGCAATGCCTCAAGTAAATTGTCCGCAGAGTCACCAAGTTTCCCTTTAAATTCAGTTAACTTCGGCAATAGCTCTTTAATAGCTTGAAATTCTTTTTCCCATTCTGCATCCGTTTGGAAAATATCTTCTAATCGCCACGTACTTGCTTCTTCAATCTCGTTGCGATCTGGTAATGCTTTCGCTTTGTTTTGTTCAGACATTCTTTAAGCCCTCCTTTAAATATCTCTACTTAAGTACAATTCGTTTTTTTCTTATGTAATTCCTTCACAATCATTCTTTATTATATCCCCTTTTCCTCCTCTCATGTTAAAATTTGCCTCAAATAAAGATAGCGCATGTATTAAGCAAATCTCATCATGTTTCATAATCTCCTCCTCTGTTTTTAACATCATGACATCCCTTATTTTCCGGTACGTATAAGTTCCCACTTTACGCAAAACACCTATATAGCATAAAAATGTCATATATTCAGTAACTGCCACTTTCCATATATGCTTTGAAAAGTACGGAAGTATCCGCCTTTTCGTATACCTTTTTACATAACTACACACGTATTGAAGAGAAATACACTCTCCCACTGCAAGCTCCCCTATACACTTCATATAGAGAAAAGCTTGCCATATAAATGGGTTTGTTTGAAAAGCAAATCCAGAAGGGAGTGGAACACCAATTTCAGAAGGAAAGCTCGCTGGGGTACATTTAAATTGATATAAGAGGCGTAATAATGACTTATAATTATAATTCCAAATCGGCAGGGCATTTTTGCGGAAGTAGTTCTTTCTCTTCTTCCACTCTTCACCCAATCTTTCTTTCCCGAAAGGAACGAGAGAAAAAAGCATTTCAAAAGTAGTCGTATCAGTTGGTAAATATATAGTATGTGAGAAAAAGACATTTGTAGAAAAGGGAGTGACAAATGCACATTTCATAAATGATTTTTGTTTCGGACAGAAGAAAATAAGAAGTGGCTGAGGATAAGATTGTAAGGAGAAAGCCATAAGTGAGGAAAATTTCATCCAATATGCAGATTGCTTTTTCAATTGATTTCCACCAACGATCCAAATGACCTGTATACCAGCTTGCCAATACGAATATGTTCTTTTGTACAGCTGCTCTATAGCGAGGTTTGCACATTGGTATTCAATTGCAATTTTTCTGCCCGCCCTCTCTACAAAAACATCTGGTCGTTGCTTAATTTCTGGAAGGTAGTACTCTATATCCACCTGAAAGTTTTGACGCTTGAACCATCTATATAACAATTCTTTACCGTGCATATGATACGTTGATTCCGCTTCATAAAAGGCAAGACATGAATCCACTTTTTTATGAGCAAAATGCCAACTTTTTTGTTTCCCTAATTTCATTTGCACTTCCTTTCCACAAGCTACACAAAAGAATCGTTCTTGTTGACGCATACGGCGCAAAAGCTTTTCATTACAATTATAGAGTAAATGAATTTTCTCTCCGTTTTCTCTTTTAGCGATAAATATCGTAATCACACCCTTTCAGCTCCTTATATTCTACAATTTGTTACAAATTCCTTTTAAAAAAGAGATGTCCCAATTTCGGACATCTCTTTTTATAATAAAGGTGATAATAAGCGGTATGTTGATTCAACAATTCGTCTATGAAGACGTCTTTTATGAAAATGATCAACATGAATTTCACTTGATTCTTCTAAATCATCTTTAAAGTCTTGAACAAGTTTTCGAATGCTATCTGTATCATATAAAAAGGCATTTACTTCAAAATTCAAATGAAAACTTCTCATATCCATATTAGCTGTCCCAATTGAAGCTAAATCAGAATCGACGATGACAACTTTACTATGAAGAAAACCTTTTTCATATTCATATATCTTTACACCTGCATCTAAAAGCTCTGGGAAGTAAGATCTCGATGCGTAAAAGACAGTACGCTTATCCGGTTTACTCGGCATTAATAAACGAACATCAATACCAGCAAGTGCAGCAACCTTTAATGCGGATAAAATATCATCATCCGGAATAAAATACGGCGTTGCAATCCAAATGGATTTCCGAGCAGAAGCAATCATGGCAAAATATAAATGCTTAATCGTTTCCCATTTATTATCAGGCCCACCTGCAACAAGCTGCACGCCTCCCCAATGCTCCCCCTCAACTGCTTTCGCTTGTAAATATTCAGGGGCTAGCACAGCCTCACCAGTCATATAAAACCAATCTTGAAGGAAAATAAGCTGCAAACTTTGTACAGCTTCACCACGCAAATATAAATGTGTGTCTCGCCAAAAGCCGAAGTACTTATCCTTCCCTAAATATTCATCACCAATATTTAATCCACCTACAAAGCCTTCATTTCCATCAATAATAACGATTTTTCGATGATTTCGATAATTAATTTTATCGTTTAAAATCGGAAAGCGTACAGGGAAGAACGGAATCATTTCGACTCCTGCATCGTTTAATTCTTCAATATACGATTTTGATAATTTAAAACTTCCAACCGCATCATACAAAAAACGAACGACTACGCCCTCTTTTGATTTTTGTATTAAAATATCTTTAATTTCCGTTCCAAGCTTATCATCACGCACAATGTAATATTCCATATGAATGTGATGTTTCGCTCGTTTTAATCCATCTAAAATGGCCTGAAACGTTTCATCTCCATTTGTTAATGTTCTCGTTTCAGTTTGAAATGAAATATTTAAAGCGCCTAAGCGATCCGCTAAACGAAATAACAGCTCTTGATGCTTATGATTGCGTAAAATCCGTTCTTCGTAATCTTCATGCCCCTTATATTGTAAAAACGCTTGTTCATCGAGCAACGCCTTCTTTTGGAACATTCTCTTCCTCCGAAAGTTCTGTCCGAATAATAAATAAGCGAAGAATCCAAATACCGGAAAAATACCTAACACAATGAGCCATGTAAGTGTTTTTGACGGATGACGGTTCTCTAAGAAAATAACGCAACCAATTAAAAACGCAGATACTGTAAATAAAATACTAATAATACCTAAAATCGAAACATCTTTTATCCCAATCACATCTGAATAAAATGCTACATCAATAAACATACGTAACGAAACAAATAATGCGAACAATAGCAGTATAAAGAAAATCAGCTTTAACGTATTTTTCATCTCTTACCTCCTAACTAAGAAAGCTTTCCTATTCTTCATATAAAAAGCCGATTTCATACTACAGAAATCGGCCTACGTTTTAGCAGGAAAATTATTGCGAATCGTTTCAAGCGCATGCTCTTTCACAATTTGTTTTCCATACTCACTTACACGATGAATTGTTAAAGTTGATTCTTCTCCATATTCTAAAATAATACTTAAAATACGATCGATTTCTTCTTCATCATGTAGCACTTCATCGAATTCCACATATACATAATAGCGGTTCTCAAATGAATACAGCTCATCTTTTATATCTTCAAAGATAAGACGATGACTTAATGAAATGACATCTTCAAAATCATTAAACTTAATTAAAAAGCCAAACGTACCATCTTCATTAAAGTTTGTTCCTGTTTGTTCTTCTACCTCTTCGATTAATTCTTGCTGGAATAATGATTCGATGCCTTCATCTAGAGGAATATCTATAATTTTGTCTACCCCTATCGGTAGTTCCAGCTTTTGCCCGTCCTTTGAAAGCTCTGCTTTCGTGACAAGTACTTCAATCCCTTTATCGACTGCTTGCACTTGAATCCATAACGGCCCATCAATAAAGAAATCGTCATGATCACGAGCTTCGTCCATCATCTCCCAAAAGAGCTCTTCACTTC
The DNA here is from genome assembly GCF_053557995.1 of Bacillus sp. XB1. Classification (NCBI taxonomy): domain Bacteria; kingdom Bacillati; phylum Bacillota; class Bacilli; order Caryophanales; family Bacillaceae; genus Bacillus; species Bacillus sp. XB1. The sequence continues at coordinate 2,446,100 of NZ_JBNRIL010000001.1, forward strand.
GTTCGCGATCATACCAAATCTCTTCACGATTAAATCCTCTATCCTCTATATCAATGTACGTAATAAAAAATTTCATCGTATGATCATTAATTCTTTCAATATCCAAAATACAACTCTCCCTTCCTGCTTAGAATTGTTATGAAGGGATTCCCCACTCATATGACAAATCAATAGATTCTTGTACTCTCATTTTATGATAAGATTCTCCAGAATGGAAATAAAATCGATTTATTTTACAAAAATAGTTATATGCCTATCTTTACTCGATAAACTACATAAATATATTATTATAGCGATTTCTTACTTACAAAAAATTTGGACATACATTTCCACATTCCCCCGTACACTGTAATAAAGTGAAACTTCTATTAGAAGAGATTATTTAACAACAACTTTCTTCATCACATACATATAGTTCGCTTATTAAAACATCATAAATGGAGGCAGACGAATGGACTTAGAGTTTTTAACATCCGTACTAATGATTGTCGGTATCGATGTTGTATTAGGTGGTGACAATGCAATCGTCATCGCACTAGCTAGCCGAAATTTACCTGAATCGAAACGAAATAAGGCTATTTTGATCGGTACTCTTTTAGCGATTGTACTAAGAATTGTCCTTACTATACTAGCTGTCTATTTACTCGACATTCCATTTCTACAATTGATTGGCGGGGTTTTACTTACATTAATTGCAGTCAATTTATTAACCGATAATAGCAACGATCTTTCTTCTATTCAAGGAAAAACAACTTTATTTCAAGCTGTGCGGACAATTGTTTTCGCGGATCTCGTTATGGGGTTTGATAATGTTATTGCCATTGCAGGTGCAGCTCACGGGAGATTTTTACTCGTCATAATCGGCTTACTCATTTCTATCCCGATTATTATTTGGGGCAGCAAACTTATTTTAATACTTATGGAGCGATTTCCATTCCTCATTTATTGCGGTGCAGCGATTCTTGCCTATACTGCAGGAAAAATGGTTACACATGAAGACAGACTTGCAACCTTTTTTCATAACAATCCAAGTTTCACTGCAAGCATTCCTTATTTGTTCATTTTCACTATTTTATGCATCGGCTTTATTGTACAACAAGTTCGATTACGCAATGTGAAACATTAAAAAAAACCTTCTACTATATAATAGGTAGAAGGTTTTCATATTATTATAATTAATTTACAAGACGTTGTGCTTCACGTAATTGGAACGTTCTTACTGTACGTGGTAAGAAACGACGAATTTCGTCTTCGTTGTAACCAACTTGAAGGCGTTTCTCGTCAATCATAATTGGACGACGTAAAATCCCTGGATAGTCACGAATCATCTTATATAAATCTTGAAGTGGTAAAGACTCTAAGTTTACATTCAATTCTTGGAAAACTTTCGAACGAGTAGAAATAATCTCATCCGTTCCGCTTTCTGTCATACGTAAAATCTCTTTAATTTCCTCAATCGTTAATGGATCTGAGAAAATATTACGTTCTGTATAGGGAATATGATTTTCCTCTAGCCATAATTTCGCCTTTCTACAAGACGTACAGCTTGGAGAACTATATAATGTTACCATACAAAGCTCACTCTCCTTAAAGAGTACAAATTCTGTACTAAATACAGTTTTAATTTCTAACTTCAGCAATTTTTCGTGATAACTTGTCTTATTGAAAAGTACAAAAATCACATTTCATGTAAGCAACAACTTATAATAAACAACAATTACTTTTAATAAGTAACTTCTATAATCATTATACAATAGATTTTGCAAGAAATATACAGTAAATTTCCTGCTAGTTGAGAAAACTCTCCCGTGTATTTCACTGCTATGTAACATGATTACGCTCATTTCAGCTGTACTTTAACAATAACTTTCAACCCTTTTACTACTCACTTCCCATAGATTTTTCATATAATATATAGTTATTTATCTATAATCTTCCCTATGAAAAAGAGAACGTTTTCTTACTTTTTCTTGATAAATCAATTAAGAAATGTAAGACTATACAAATGAGAATAAAAAGGAACATTTGTTCTTATTTTAACAAATATCCTCCCTCCTGTCTACATGATTTCTAAAGTAAATTAAATATTTTTCTGACATTTCTTTCTTTTTCATTTTTTATCTCATACAATAAACATACAGACAGGCAAAGGGGGAGTTTTCAAATGATTGCTTTTTTTATTGATTTTATTACGGTTGCTGCCCTCATCATCGGAATAACAGCATTGATTGGTGTCATTACAAATAGCATCGGCGAAAAGCTCTTTGGTGGAAAAGAAAAAATGAAGTTTGTTAACAAAAGTTTGGATGTACAATCTGGCTGGAACCAAGTTGGCGGAAAAGGCATTTATAAGAAACGAACGTATTAAAAAAAGCAGGTGATCACCTGCTTTTTTTCTTATTTCTCTACTGACGCCCATTTAAAGCTTAAATCGCCGCCATATTTATGGTTATACATATTTTTAATTGAATCTCTTTGTAAATATGCTCTACCACGTTGATATACTGGAACGATCGCAGCATCATCAAGTAACATTTTTTCTGCTTCTAATAAGTTCTTCCAACGAGCATTTACATCGCTTCCATCTTTTTTCGCCTTCATAATGATTTCATCGTATTTTGGATTAGAGTACTTCATCTTATTTTGTGACCCATCTGTTACAAACATATCAAGATATGTAATTGGATCTGGGAAGTCCGCACTCCATCCAGAGAATGACATGACATAATCGCCCGCATCTTCTAATTTTAGTTTTTGTGCGAATGGTTGTTGTTTAATTTTTACTGTTAAACCTGGTAAATTCTTTTCTAATTCACCTTTTAAATATTCACCAGTTTTCTTTGATAACTCTACATCTTCATTTAATAATTCTAATTCGATTTCATTTTTACCAAGTTCTTTTTTACCAGCTTCCCAATATTTCTTCGCTTCTTTCACGTTTGGTTTTACAATATCCCCGTTTACAGCACGGAAATCTTTTTTATCTGGTCCTTTAATGAAGTTATCAGGAATTAATCCTGTCGCTGGCTTAGAACCGTTATTTAATAATGTATCCACGAATGGCTTACGGTCAAAAGCAAGTGAAATTGCTTTACGAATATTTTTATTTGCTAAAGCTGGATCTTTTTGATTTAAACGAAGGAAGAATACAGATGTATCTTCTACTGTTTGGAAATCTGGTTTTCCTTTATATTTATCAATAAACTCCGCTAATAACGACGCTCGATCAATTGCATTTGTTTCATATAAGTTAATTGGCGTAGATGTATCTTTTACAATATTAAAGTTTACTTCTTCAATCTTCACTTCTTTATTGTCCCAATATGACGCGCTCTTTGTCATTTTAAAGCTACGTTCATGTTGCCAATCACTTAATGTAAATGGCCCGTTATAAAGCGTTGTATTCGCTTCCAAACCAAACTTCGTACCTTGCTCTTTCACAAACTTTTCATTCACAGGATAGAAGATTGGATATACCATTAAATCTACAAGGTATGGAATTGAATTATCTAATTCCACTTCTAATGTATAATCATCAATCGCCTTTACCCCTAATTGATCCGGACTCATCTCTTTTTTATTAATTTTCTCTGCATTTTTTATATCATACATAATGTACGCTGATTTCGCAGCTGTATCTGGGTTAATCGCTCTTTGCCATGCATATACGAAATCTTTTGCCGTCACAGGCTCACCATTTGACCATTTTGCGTCTTCACGTAATTTAAATGTATATTTTTTACCATCTTCTGATTTTTTGAATTCCTTCGCTACACCAGGAACTAGCTTATCATCTTTTCCTAAACTGTATAAGCCTTCCATCGTATTAGTCATTACTCTTGAAGAAACTGCATCAGCTGATAACGCTGGATCCATCGTTGGAATTTCTTGTGTTTCAATTAAGTTAATAACTTGCTTCGCGCCGCTTTTTCCGCTATCCCCTTTAGCGTTTGCTTGCGATTCATCTTTTTGATAGCTACATGCCCCTAACATCATGCTCATCGCTACTGTTGATGCTACAAAAACTGGTATCTTTTTTTTCATACTTCCACCCTCCAAAAAAATGTTAACCCTTTCATTTTCAAACAAAAAGAAATATATATATGTTCTAATAATTCATATTATACACACAAATATATTTTTTGTATATTTATATTTCTATTTCATTAAAATTTTTCGTTAAAAAATATACCTTTGTAAACGTTTCATATTGCTGATTATTCATACTAAAGTGTTAAAAATAATATTTTTTATACTTTTCTAAATTATCAGAGAAAAATGAATTTTATATCTCATAATATTTTATGTATAATTATCCTTTTGTTTTTATCATAAAATAGCACTCTCTTCATAATAAAAATATGTAGGCTAAAATGAGTGCAAAGGTTAAGAAAGTATGTTACGATACATTTTGCTAAAAATAGATATCGGTAAAGAGGGGACGGACATGGCAGCAATTCAGGCAAAAAACGGGCCTACTGAGAAATTAAGTTTATTCTTATTAACATGGCCTATTTTTCTAGAAGTTTTTCTTTTTATGTTAATGGGGATCGCTGATACTTTCATGTTAAGTGCATTATCAGACGATGCTGTATCTGGGGTTGGTGCAGCGAATCAATATCTTCATATTGCGATTTTGGTATTAGAAGTCATCGGGAACGGCGCTGCTATCGTTGTATCTCAATACCTCGGTTCCAAACGCTTTATGGAAGCATCTAAAATATCAGCATTAGCCGTCACATTAAATTTAATAGTTGGGCTCGTTATAAGCGCTGGTTTTCTTTTATTTTCGAAACATATGATGCTCGCAATGAACTTACAAGGCGATGTACTAACGTATGCGCAAAACTACTTATCTATCGTCGGAGGAGCCATCTTCCTACAAGCTATTATTAACTCATTAGCCGCAATTATCCGTGTACACGGTTTTACAAAGCAAGCGATGTTTATTTCACTCGGAATGAATATGATTCATATCGCTGGAAACTACGTACTCATTTTCGGGAAATTTGGTTTCCCTGAGCTCGGTGTACAAGGGGCTGCAATTTCTTCCGCTATCAGTCGATTGATCGCACTTATTGTTTTCTTCTGGTTACTATACCGCGTTATGGAATATCGTGTGAAATTACAATATTACTTCACTTTATCCAAAGAATACATTGGGAAAATTTTAAAAATTGGCATTCCATCTGCATTTGAACAAGTGATGTATCAAGCTTGTCAAATCGTCTTCCTTTATTACGCAACGTACTTAGGAACGGAATCATTAGCTGCTAGACAATACGCTACTAACATTTCCATGTTCACTTATTTATTTGCAATTGCAATTGGTATGGGAACAGCCATTATTATTGGCCGCCTCGTTGGTGGTGGCGAAAAAGATGAAGCATACGAACGCTTGTGGAAAAGTGTAAAATGGGCAATTGGTGTAACTTTATGTATGGTCGCTCTCGTTATTACATTCCGTACACAATTAATGGGACTGTTTACAGATAATCCGCACATTATCGGGTTAGGCGCAAGTGTTCTTTTACTAAGTGTACTACTTGAAACGGGACGTACGATGAACATCGTCATCATTAATTCGCTTCGTGCAGCTGGTGATGCAAAATATCCTGTTTTAATCGGTGCATTCTCTATGGTGTTAATGAGTTTACCACTAGGTTACTTTTTCGCCTTTCATTTAGATATGGGGCTCGTTGGTATTTGGCTAGCAATCGCCATCGACGAATGGACACGTGCCATTATTATGTTCTTCCGCTGGAAAAGTAGAGCATGGGAGCGTTATGCGCTTGTTAAACCTGAAGAACAAGAGGAGAATGTTTCTGTTCAAGTTCAGTAATTTTGCATATGGATATCACTAATGATACATGAGATTTATATCGGCGATTCTTTAAATATATCGACTGACCGACAAATGTATACAATTCTTTTATATAGTAGAAAAAGAGCCATCCTTCCATAACAGAAGAATGGCTCTTTTTCTTATTGATAAATCTCTTTATATTTCTTGTACTCCGCTTCCGAACATAGTACGAAATGTCCTGGGCGAATTTCACGCATTGTTGGTGCTTCACTACCATAATTATGCTGTGATGGATCATATACGATACGTTTACGATTGCGCTCATAATCTGGATCTGGAAGTGGAATCGCTGATAATAGTGATTTCGTATATGGATGAATTGGATTCGCATATAATTCATCACTTGTTGTTAACTCAACGATTTGGCCACGGTACATTACACCAATACGGTCACTAATGTATTTTACCATTGATAAATCATGGGCGATGAATAAGTATGTTAAACCTTTTTCTTTTTGTAACTTTTTCAGTAAGTTTACAACTTGCGCCTGAATCGATACGTCAAGTGCTGAGATCGGCTCATCGGCAATGATAAATTCTGGGTCTACAGCAAGCGCTCGAGCGATACCGATACGCTGACGTTGTCCACCTGAGAATTCGTGTGGGAAACGGTTTGCGTGCTCTTTATTTAAACCAACTGTGTTTAATAGTTCATGAACACGGTCCATGCGCTCTTTTTTACTTTTCGCTAGTCCGTGAATATCGATACCTTCTGCAATAATATCCCCTACTGTCATACGAGGGTTTAATGATGCATATGGATCTTGGAAAATCATTTGCATTTTACGGTTGAATTTCTTCAGCTCTGCGCGTGATTTTTTACCATGTACATTTTCACCATCGAATAACACTTCACCAGCAGTTGCATCATATAAACGAATAATCGTTCTTCCAGTTGTCGATTTACCACAACCTGATTCTCCTACAAGACCAAATGTTTCTCCGCGGTAAATATCAAATGAAATATCATTAACCGCTTTGACAACACCACCACTCACGTCGAAGTGCTGCTTTACATTTTTTACTTCAATTAATTTCTCACGTTGTTTAGTCATGTTGTTCACCTGCTTTCATTTGAAGAATGCGTTTTTCAACGACTGCCGGCGGTTTTACTTCTGGAGCTTGCTCGTGAAGTAACCAAGTTGCCGCATAGTGCGTATCACTTACTTTAAATAAAGGTGGGTCCATTTCAAAATCAATTTTCAGTGCCTGTGGGTTACGTGGTGCAAAAGCATCTCCCTTTGGCGGCTTCAATAAATCTGGAGGTGTTCCAGGGATTGCATATAACTCTTCTTCTGAACCATCTAAACTTGGCATAGATGCGATTAAACCCCAAGTATATGGATGTTTCGGATTGTAGAAAATTTCATCTACAGTTCCAATTTCAACAACTTTACCAGCGTACATAACTGCCACTCGGTCCGCAACGTTTGCTACTACACCTAAGTCATGCGTAATGAAAATGATTGCTGCTTCTGTTTTTTGCTGAATGTCTTTCATAAGTTCTAAAATTTGCGCCTGAATCGTAACGTCTAGCGCTGTTGTCGGCTCATCGGCAATTAATAATTTTGGGTTACAAGCTAACGCCATCGCAATAACTACACGCTGTCTCATACCACCTGAGAATTGGTGAGGATATTGTTTTAAACGAGCTTCTGGATTTGGAATACCTACAAGGTCAATTAACTCTAAAGCAACTTTACGTGCATCTGCTTTACTCATCCCTTGGTGTTTAATTAGACCTTCCATAATTTGATTTCCAATTGTCATCGTTGGGTTTAATGATGTCATTGGATCTTGGAAAATCATCGCAATATCTTTACCGCGTACTTGCTGCATTTCTTTTTCTGTTAATTTTGTTAAGTCACGACCTTCAAATACGATTTCACCATTTTTAATGCGTCCAGGAGGATTCGGAATTAATCCCATTAACGCTTTAGAAGTAACTGATTTCCCTGAACCAGATTCTCCTACAATCGCCAATGTTTCTCCTTTTTTCAAATCAAAAGTAACGCCGCGTACAGCTTGTACTTCACCTGCATGTGTATCAAAGGAGACTTGTAAATCTTTTACCTCTAACAATGTTTTCATCTTTGCCTCTCCCCTCTTTTACTTACGCATTTTTGGATCTAACGCGTCGCGTAATCCGTCTGCCATTAAGTTAAACGCTAAAATTAATATACTGATGACAACCGCAGGGATGAACATCATATGCGGATACGTTTGAATAGATTTATAACCATCATTTACAAGAGAACCTAGTGACGCAAATGGTGGCTGAATTCCTAAACCGATGAAACTTAAGAACGCTTCACCAAACACCGCTGATGGAATTGTAAACATCGTCATTACGATAATAGGTCCCATTACGTTTGGAATTAAATGTTTCACAATTAATTGTGTATTTGTTGCGCCTAATGTACGAGATGCTAATACATATTCTTGGTTTTTTAATTTTAAGATTTGTCCACGAACAATACGCGACATCCCTATCCAACCTGTAATCGCCATCGCAAGTGTAATTGACCAAATACCAGATCCCATAATGATTACCATTAAAATAACGATGATTAAGTATGGAATACCGTTAATAATCTCCATAATACGTTGCATAATGTTATCTACTCTACCGCCGTAGAATGCTGAAATACCTCCGTATGCAACCCCAATTACTAAGTCAATTGCTGCCGCTAAAAGAGCGATATATAATGATACGCGTGTACCTTCCCATGTTCTTGTCCATAAGTCACGGCCAAGGTCATCTGTACCAAACCAGAAGTACTCTTTAATATCACGTTTTTCATATTGGTCAACACCATATTGATCTGTACCGTCAAATGGTAACCAATGAACATTTTCAATAACTGGAATTTTTGGTGGTAATTTCGCACGACCTAAATCTTGCTCTTTATACGAGTGTTTACTTACCATCGGTCCAAAAATCGCTAATAGCGCAATGATAACTAACAATACAAGGCCAAGCATCGCACCTTTATGTTGGAATAAACGTCTTCTTACATCTTGCCAAAACGTTAAGCTTGGACGGGCAATGACTTCATTATCAACATTATTTTGATTGGCTTGTTGAAATAAATCTGGAGATAATTTTTGTACATCTTTCATCATTTTTTCCCTCCCGCTAAACGAATACGAGGATCAATAATTCCGTATAAAATATCGACAATGAAAATAACTAAAATGAAGATCGCACTATAGAAAATCGTAGTTCCCATAATAACTGTATAGTCATTTAAAGTAATCGATTTAACGAATTGTTCCCCAAGTCCTGGTACAGCATAAATTTGCTCGATAACAAGTGTTCCTGTAATTAATGCCGCAACCATTGGTCCTAAAATTGTTACAACTGGAATTAACGCGTTACGAAGTGCATGTTTGACAATGATAACGCCTTGGCTAATTCCTTTCGCTTTCGCTGTTAAAATGTAATCGGCTTGCATAACTTCAATTAATTCTGCACGAGAGAAACGTGCGATTGTCGCGATAACTCCCATCGATAATGCAATTGTAGGCATTACAGTAAACTCTGGTCCTTTCCAGAATGCTACTGGGAACCAGCCTAGTTTTACCCCTACGAAATATTGCAGTAATGCGGCGAATACGAATGATGGTACCGACATTCCGAGTACCGAAATAACTGTTGCACTATAATCTACCCACGTATTATTACGAAGTGCGGCAACAATACCTAAAATTAAACCGATAAATGTTCCTAATATAATCGCTTGTAAACCTAATTGGGCTGATGGTCCAATACGATCCACAATCATGTCTGTTACTGGGCGGTTATCATATTGGAATGATACCCCTAAATCACCTTTTGCTAAGTTACCTAAGTAACGTGCATATTGAACTGGTACCGGATCATTCAATCCGTATTTTTCAAGAATGATTTCTTTTTGTGCCGGTGATAGCTTCTCCTGGTTTTTAAGCGGAGAACCCGGAAGTAATTTCATCAAAAAGAAAGTCATTGTAGTAATTAAAAATAATGTCAAAGCCATGTACACGAAACGTTTTAATACATAACGTCCCATAGTCAAGCACCTCCCCGTTTTTCTCAAAAGCAATAAGATAGTTTAAAATATTCTTACTTTTATTTTTTTAAAATAAGAGCATATGCCCATCATAGGCATATACCCTTGTAAACGATGGAAAAAAAAGATTATTTTTGTTCAACAGATGCCCATTTGTAAGTTAATTTACCACCATAGTTAATTGGGATAATATCTTTTACGGCACCTTTTACTACATACGCTGAACCTTTTTGGAAGATTGGAGTGATAACTGCATCCTCTTTAATTAACATCTTCTCTACTTCTAGAAGGTTGTCCCAGCGAGCTTGTAAATCTTTTGTATCTGTTTTAGCTTTTAGGATTAACTCATCATATTTCTGATTAGAATACCCTGTTTTATTTTGAGAACCATTCGTAACAAACATATCTAAATATGAGATTGGATCTGGGAAATCTGGTCCCCAAATACCAAACGCAATATCATATTGCTGAGAATCTTCTAATTTATTTTTTTGTGCGAATGGTTGCTGTTTAATTTTAATTGATAAACCTGGTAAGTTCTTTTCCATCTCACCTTTTAAGAATTCCCCAACTTTTTTAGCATCTTCATTATCAAAGTTTAAGAATTCTAGTTCGATTTTATCAGTTCCAAGCTCTTTCTTCGCTGTTTCCCAAAGCTTTTTTGCTTCTTTTGGATTTGTTTCAACTAGCTTTCCATTTTCAGCTCGGAAATCTTTTTTATTTGGACCTTCAGCGAAATCTTTTCCAACAAATCCGTAAGCTCCAATTGCGCCGTTATTTAAAATAACTTTTGCAATGTTATCACGGTCAAAGGACATTGAAATTGCTTTTCTTAAGTTTTTATTACTTAAGTACTGATTACTTTGATTAAATCTTAAGTAAGCAACCCCTGCCTCTTTTCTTGTTTGGAACTCTGGGCTTTTTCTAAACTTATCAACAAATTCAGACGTTAAAGCCGCCCGATCAATCGCGTTTGTCTCATATAAATTTACATCAGTTGCTGTATTTTTTACAATATTAAAGTTGATTTCTTCGATTTTAACCGTTTTATTATCCCAATATGAAGGATTCTTCTTGAATTGGAAACTTTGTTCATGTTTCCAATCACTCATAACGAATGGACCGTTATATAATGTTGTATTTGCCTCTAAACCAAATTTATCACCTTGTGCTTTTACAAAGTTTTCATTTAGTGGGTAAAATACTGGATAAACTGTTAAATCGATAAAGTAAGGAACGGGATTGTCTAATTCTACTTCTAATGTATAATCATCAATCGCTTTTACACCTAATTGGTCAGCAGGTAATTCTTTTTTATGAATTTTCTCTGCATTTTTAATATCGAACATAATGTATGAATACGTTGCTTTTGTATCTGGATTTACTGCTCTTTTCCATGAATACACAAAGTCTTTAGCTGTTACAGGTTCCCCATTCGACCATTTCGCATCTCTTCTTAATTTAAATATGTATTTCTTCCCATCATCTAGCTTTTCGACATCTTCTGCAACTCCAGGCATTCTCTTTTGATCTTTGCCAATACGATATAAACCTTCCATCGTATTATTTAATGCTGTAGAAGATGAAGAATCAGATGCTAATGATGCATCCATTGACGGAATTTCAGATAACTCTGTTAAATTAAGAATCTGTTTTCCGTTACTACTACTCGTAGCGTTCTCTTTCCCTTTTGCTTTTGCGTCATCTTTTTGGTAGCTACACGCGCTAAGCAACATACTTGCAGTTAAAGTTGATGCAAGTAATAACGGTATCTTTTTCTTCATGTTGTGTTGCCTCCCCTAATTGCACTTCCTGTACCCTCACTTGTTAAAAAGTAGAATTGAAAGAATAATCTCCAAGTTTCTACAATTTTCATTATACATATAATATAACAATTGTGAATATAGTTTTTTGTTTTTTTGTTAAAATTTTTAATAAAATATTTATATTTTTAATTTTTCGTAAAGGGATACATTAACATTGCTACCATCATCTTAAAATCAGACCTTTAATTGCGTATAATTTTCAAAAAATTAATCCTAGTACTTATTATAGCTTTTATAGTATAATAATTCTAGTAATATTTTGACGGAGGGGAATATTTTGAATAAAGTTTTTTTTCATACTTGTATACTAATTTTTATAGCGATGATTGCTTCTAGTATTGGTGCATTCCTCATTTCATCTCAATTTTTGTTGAACTTTGTCAACATTTTGTTTTATATTGCACTGTTTTTTATTCTTATCGGCGGTTTTTTATACATATTTCAAAATGGTTTTTTCAATGTAACCATTTACGCATTCCAAAGAGTATTTGGTACGAACAAAAAGATTGACTCTTTAATTGAAGAAGTCGAGGAACCTACAGATAAGAAAGAACGTATTTATAAAACATATTCATTCAAATGGACATATCCAATTTGTATTACAGGTATCTTCCTTGGGTTGTTCTCGACCCTTATTAGCTTTACTATTTTGATGTAGTTTGCAAACACTATCCCATATGATATAATAATCAGCAAAACATTTTGTTATAAAACTTTAGTTCTTTCATATTAAAAGAGCTCAAGTAACAATAAATAAATTTATATGTATGCGATGATAAAGAAGAGTACATATTGAGGCAATTTCAGAGAGCTTGTGGTTGGTGTGAACAAGTAATTGTACAGTATGGAATGGGCTTTTGAGCACCAAACCGAACCGAAAGTAGTAGGCTTTGGCGTTATATCCTAACGTTATTATGGATTAGAGAGATTTCACAGTAGTGAAATAATTAGGGTGGTACCGCGGTCCATTCGTCCCTATAGTTTTTGGGATGAATGGGCTTTTTTGTTTGCCTTCTCTCCCCCCCATCACGCATTCAATTTTAGGAGGAATTACTTATGTCAGTTATCTTTTCTGGTATTCAGCCAAGTGGAACGATTACACTTGGAAACTATTTAGGCGCAATGAAGCAGTTTACAGAGCTTCAAAATGAACACGACTGTTATTTCTGTATTGTAAACCAACATGCGATTACAGTACCTCAAGATCCCGTCGGACTTCGTAAAAACATCCGCAGTCTTGCTGCACTTTATGTAGCATGCGGCATCGATCCTGAAAAAGCTACTTTATTTGTACAATCAGAAGTACCAGCACACGCTCAATTAGGATGGATCATGCAATCTGTTGCTTACGTTGGAGAATTAGAACGTATGACGCAATATAAAGATAAAGCTTCGGGTAGAGATTCAGTTCCAGCTGGATTACTTACGTATCCACCATTAATGGCTGCTGATATTTTACTTTACAACACTGAAATCGTACCAGTTGGTGATGACCAAAAGCAACATATGGAATTAACACGCGACCTAGCAGAGCGTTTCAACAAACGCTTCCGTGAAGTGTTCACAATTCCTGAAATTCGTATTCCAAAAGTAGGCGCTCGCGTTATGTCATTAACAGAACCTACGAAGAAAATGAGTAAATCTGATCCGAATCCAAAATCAATGATCAGTATGCTTGATGAACCAAAAACAATTGAAAAGAAAATTAAGAGTGCTGTTACTGACTCTGAAGGTATTGTGAAATTTGATAAAGAAAACAAACCTGGTATCTCTAACTTATTAACAATCTACTCTTCATTCTCTGGAAAAACAGTTGAAGAAATTGAAGCAATGTACGAAGGAAAAGGATACGGCGACTTCAAAGGCGACCTAGCGCAAGTAGTCGTAGAAGCAATTCGTCCAATCCAAGACAAATATAACGAACTAATCAACTCACCAGAACTAGACGAAATTCTAGACAAAGGTGCAGAAAAAGCAAACCGCGTTGCATTCAAACAACTACGCAAAGTAGAAAACGCAATGGGACTAAGCAGAAAACGTAGGTAACATATAAGGTGGAAGCGGCTCGTTTAGAATGTGAGGGGGATGGAGCTCCTGACGCAGAGGCGCTTTTTGCCTCACAGGAAGGCGCGAAGCCACCGAACATTCTTGCCGCTGGAGCTGGATTTCATATAAAGTGGAAGCGGCTCGTTCAGAATGTGAGGGGGATGGAGCTCCTGACGCAGAGGCGCTTTTTGCCTCACAGGAAGGCGCGAAGCCACCGAACATTCTTGCT
>NZ_JBNRIL010000001.1:2460281-2680499 GCF_053557995.1 Bacillus sp. XB1
AGAGGCGCTTTTTGCCTCGCAGGAAGGCGCGAAGCCACCGAACATTCTTGCCGCTGGAGCTGGATTTCATATAAAGCGGAAGCGGCTCGTTTAGAATGTGAGGGGGATGGAGCTCCTGACGCAGAGGCGCTTTTTGCCTCACAGGAAGGCGCGAAGCCACCGAACATTCTTGCCGCTGGAGCTGGATTTCTACAAAATTAAAAAACCGCCAATTGGCGGTTTTTTAATTTACCTTTTGCTCATTTTCCATTTCCCATAACTTTTCAAAAAATGGCTGTCCTTTTACGAGACGCTCGCATAATTGTTCATGCTTATCAGACCAGCCTGTTTTCGCTTCATCATACAGCTTAACCCAAATATCTTCAAATTCCATATGTTGAACCATTCCATATGCTGATGGATCCCACTCTGTGAACCAATAGCGAATTTCTGCTGTATTTTTCGTTGTATGTAATTGATCTAACGCCATAAATAATAATTGTTTTAGCTGTCTTTCTTTACGAGTCAAGCCATTCATAATGAAAGGCGATGGTGATAAAATGTGATGTTCTTTTTCTGTTTCTTCTACTTGGAACTCATACTTTTCTGCTTGTACGTTTTCTACCATCTCATATACCATCTGCTCTTGGCGTGGTATAAGTCTGCTTTTGCGAATTGGTACATTGTAGCCAATTGTGTCAATCGCAATAATTCCTTTTCCATCTGTAACAACAAAGCAATACTCTTGCTGCAAACGTTCATGATTTTTACGAATATAAGCCTTATGATGTACGTCTTCCAGCATTTTTTGCGGAAGCTCTAACAATTCGTTCTCGATGTAATGATATAATGTGGCATCTACTTTTAATAATGGCACTTGATCTAATAGCTCAATCGTATCATCTTTCCGCCATTCGTAAAAATGACAAACGTTATACCCATTTTCTTCACCTTCAAACCAATTTACCCATACATCATGTAGATATAACATTCACTACCCCTCACTTCACTACTGTTTGTACCAATCATTATGTTCATTTTTGCTTAACTTTATTCCACTTGAGGAAATATATTCTAATTATTATTTTTTCTTCTATTAATACTAAAAAAACAGGAAATAGAAATCCTGTTTTTTATATATGAAATGTACTTGCTTTATTCAATATTTCTTTTGCATCTATAGATAATAAAGAAAGTGTATCTTCTCCTTCCAAAGTTACACAATCTTTGACAATATGAAATCCAAGCGCATAGCCAAGCATCTTCGGATAAGAGTGAAAGCCATTTAATAAGATGTCATGTTCCCTTGTTCCTCGTTTTATACTTATTCTTTCATGTACAATATTTTTCCAATAATAAATAGCCTCTTCCTTTGAAAGATACGTCGTCCACGGTGCATTGTTTTTTTCTGTATACCTTTCTGTTACTGCTTGTTCAGCTAGCCCTTCCATAATCATCGTATCAAGTAATGTATATTCTGTTTCTTTCGTCTCAATTTGATGTAACCTGCATATGTGATGATATTCATGCGCTAATAACACTTTTAATTCTTCTACCGAATTCCGTCCACATACGAATAAGAAAATAACATGACGCATAGATAATCCAGCCCTACCGTTATACTCTTCTTGTACAGTTCGATTATAGGAATCTGATAATAAAATAAAGACAGGGACATCTGGACCTTTTAACCAGTTTTTCAGTTTATCATACTCCAGGCTCAATTCTTTCCAAATTTCCTTTTCCTCTAATTCTTTAATTTCCTTTTCTCCGCGCATGATCGGGCGATACATCCCTTTTGAAATTAAAAAGCGATACAACCTTTCTTTTGGCAACGGAATATACTTTGTAAATTTCTCACAAAGTTTTTCTGGCCGCCCATAATATAAATGTAGCCATTCAGCTGTTTCAACAATCCCCATCTTTATCCCTCCTTTTTCTTATGTATATGCTACAGGAGAAAAAGGCGTAAAAATAAATAAGGAGTTTTTTCGCAATATATTGCGAAAAAACTCCTTATTTTATCTATTATTTATACGATTTAAATACTAATACTGCGTTATGACCACCGAATCCTAATGAATTACTTAACACCGCGTTTACTTCTTGGTGTCTCGCTTGATTCGGTACGTAATCTAAGTCACATTCTGGATCTGGTGTCTCATAGTTAATTGTTGGCGGAATTACTCCGTCTGTAATTGATTTAATAGAGAAAATCGCTTCAACAGCACCAGCTGCTCCTAATAAGTGACCTGTCATTGATTTCGTTGAGCTAATCGCTACTTTATACGCGTGCTCACCGAAAGTTTCTTTAATTGCCATCGTTTCATATTTTTCATTCGCATCCGTACTTGTACCATGCGCATTAATGTAATCAATATCTTCTGGCTGTAGGCCTGCATCAGCTAAAGCTTGACGCATTGCACGCACTCCGCCTTCACCACCAGGAGCAGGCATTGTAATATGGAATGCATCACCAGTTGCACCATAACCAGCAATTTCCGCGTAAATGTGAGCACCACGCGCTAATGCGTGCTCTAATTCTTCAAGAATTAGAATACCTGAGCCTTCACCCATTACAAAACCGCTACGATTTTTATCAAATGGACGGCAAGCCGTTGCTGGGTCTTCATTAAATGTTAATGCTTTCGCTGAGCTAAATCCTGCGAATGCCATACTTGTTAACGGCGCCTCTGCCCCGCCCGTAATCATTGCATCAGCATCACCGCGCTGAATCGCTTTAAATGCATCACCAATTGAGTTTGCACCAGATGCACAAGCCGTTACAGAACAAGTGTTAATTCCTTTTGCTCCTGTTGCGATCGATACTTGACCTGCTGCCATATCTGGAATCATCATCGGTACGAAGAATGGGCTCACGCGGCGCGGGCCTTTCTCAGTAAAAATCTTAAATTGTTCTTCGTATGTTTCCATACCACCAATACCAGAACCAATCCACACACCAATTCGCGGTCCGTTTTCTTCTGTAATTTCAAGCTTTGCATCTGCAACTGCCATTTTCGCTGCTGCTACTGCATATTGTGTAAAGCGATCCATACGGCGCGCTTCTTTTTTATCAATATATTTCTCGACTTCAAAGTCGTTAATTTCTGCTGCTACTTTTGCTGGAAATAGTTCCGGATCAATTCTTGTAAGTCGTCCGATTCCAGATACACCCTTTTTAATGTTTTCCCACGCTGTTTCAACATCTGTACCGACCGGTGTAACAGCTCCTAGTCCTGTAATTACGACCCTCTTTTTTTCCATACAAAATACACTCCTTTTTTTCTCTCAGTCCTTATTTACCCCAACGAAGAGCGACTGCTCCCCATGTTAATCCGCCACCAAAACCAACAAGTATAATTAAATCACCATCTTGAATACGTCCATTTTGCAATTCCTCTACCATTGCAATCGGAATTGAAGAAGCCGATGTATTACCAAACTTTTCAATTGTCATACTCATTTTTTCTTGTGGTAAATTTAATCTCTCTCTTGCAGATTCCATAATACGAATATTCGCTTGATGCGGTACTAAGAAATCCACATCCTCTTTTGTAAGACCAGCCTTATCCAGCACGCGAAGACAAGATTCACCAAGTTGACGAACGGCAAATTTAAAAACTTCTCTGCCATTCATCATAACATACTCGTCTTGATATAGATGCTTACCGCCGCTTCCGTCTGCTCCTAATTCGAAAGATAGAACGCCTCTTCCTTCTGAAACTGCTCCCATTACGATAGCACCGGCTCCGTCTCCAAATAATACCGCTGTATTTCGATCATTCCAGTCTACAATTTTAGATAGCTTATCACTACCAACTACTAATACGTTTTTATAAGTCCCCGTTTGAATAAATTGCTGCGCTGTAATCATTCCGTACATAAAACCAGCGCATGCTGCACCTACATCCATTGCAGCTGCATGTTTCGCTCCAATCGCTTCTTGAATGACACAAGCTACTGCTGGAAACGCACGATCTGGTGTTACTGTCGCCACTAAAATAAGATCGATATCTTCTCCGCTAACCCCTGCATCTTCAAGTGCTTTTTTTGCAGCCTCTACGGCCATATATGAAGTATCTATTGTATCATCGGCAATGCGTCTTTCTGCAATTCCCGTTCTCGTACGAATCCATTCATCGGATGTATCCATTATTTTTTCTAAATCGTGATTTGTGACTACTTTTTCTGGCACATATCTTCCGATCCCTAAAATGCCCACGTTCACATCGCAGCCCTCCGTTTTATATCAATTATTATGACTTGGTACTAATTTTAAAACATAAATGTATTTTTGTCTAGAATATATTTCGCATAAAACAGAAAGCTAACGCATTATCCACTTTATTTTTCATTAAAAGAAACAGAAACATACCTCTCAAATATAAAAAGACTCAAACCGCTTCTGTTCACGGTTCGAGCCTCTCTTCCATCTAAAAAGATGCTTTTTATTCTTTATCTGCTTTCCCGAGCTCATAAGCCTCGTTCATAACTTTCATTAACAACTCTAACACCGGCTGTGCCTTCTCCATATCAAGTGCAATTCCATTATCATCTAAAATTGCCTTTGCTTCCGGTAAATGCTTCATTGCGATTTGTAAAAACTGCATGCTTTTTTCGTTCATATTATACTCTTCCTCTCCATTAAAACTTTCACATACAATAGTGTAACACGCGTACTACCCTTCGTATAACTCTTTATATTTTTTCATGTGTGCCAGTTGCTTATTTAAACCGTATTCTAACGGAGTATTTCTTTTTATCGAAATTACTTCGATAGCCTCATCTCTTACTTCGCTATTATTTTTATTTACTTTATCATCCGCGCGTAAAAGATTCATACCTTTTTCCCATAATGACTGTTTACCACTAAGTAAATTGTATATACCAAGATGCGCCCCGTTCGTTCCATGTTCCCATAAGTATTCACATACATCTTCAACGTAAAGTAAATCATTCCCCTTTTCCTCAATCGTACAACGGCACTCTTTTTCAACTAATTCTGATAAAATAAGCTGATGAAACATCATAAAGGACGGTTGCCACGGTCCATATAATGTTGGAACTCGAAATACACTATATTGTAAATTCCCTTTTTTCAATCCTTCTTCTACTTTCAAAAATAGGCGCTTATTTTCGGATTCATCTGTACTTCCTACTTCAATAGAAGAAATTAAATTTAACTTCACTTTTTGTTCTTCACACATTCTTATAATTCGCTTTAAATATTGTAATATGACTCTTTCATTCCGAAATCCACTTTGCTGATTTGGCTCATATAAGCAAAAGTAAACAGTATCGAATCTCTCTTCCTCAACCGATCTCCATCCATCTTCATCTCTTATCGAATAATACGTAAATAACGCATTTCGCCCAATTAATAATAACTTCTCTTCATTAATTTTGGTCATACTATCGAATTCATCAAAATCAAGACCATAGACTTCCACTTCTTCTGCAATCATTTTATTTACAAGGTGATAACCTACAAACGTAAGTGCACCTATTATCAGCACGCGTTCCATACCACCAACCCTTTCCCTCTGAAACAAATAGCTCCTCATTTATGTATATGGGAGCTTCATAATTCTTCTTCATATTTTTTAAAGAAATCGGTCGTTTGCCTAACCATTTTATATTTCACATCTTGCAGATGGAACAAGACAGAAGTATCACATTGATTTAGTTGCCTCATTTTCTCATATCTACGCAACTGCTGTTTTCTTCCTCTTTTTTCTTGTGTTGATACGAAAATTTTAACAGGTACACAAGATGGAAGAAGCGTAAATGATTTCTTATTTATTTTTAATTCTAATTCTTCTTCTTTGGAATCATACGCCAAACTTAATTCCTTCACCAGTCTCTTGTAAAAAAACTTATGCTCTTTCTCAAACTCCACATATTCTGGTAAATCTAAACACGGATTTAACATAATGACAGAGCGTATACACTCAGGATATTTGTTCATCATTTCAAGTGCTACAAGTGCTCCCATACCATCTGCCATAATGTGCATTTTCGCATTCAATGTCTCTTTTCTCAACACAACGTCATATAAACGTTTTGCTAGACGAACAGATTGGTCGTTTCCCCAATGTCTTCCGTATAAATTAGAAGAAAAGACAGTGTAGCCTTGCTCAATAAGGCCATGTAAAAAATAAGATCTACCCGCATGCTGTGTCCATAAACTTGTACCATTCTCAATAAAGTAGTTGTAATCACCAAGAAGCATTACAGAAAATCCATTTGGCTTCTCCGGTAAATAAATGACACATGGTTCTTTTTCTAAGTAAAAAAAACGTTCCGTAATACTCATTTTTCCCCCGCCTTATTTTCTAAACATATAAAACCACTCTTTTATAATGTATGAACGGAATGCAAATTTGCGTTGAAAAATCTACAAATATTTTTCTATATTCTTTTTTCAATTGTGTTACAATAAGGACAGATTGAACGAATAGAGGTGTAAAATATGCGTTTCATTTGGGCATTAATTTGGTCGTTCTTACTTGTACATATGATGAGCTATGTAATCGGCTCTATGACTGGCGGTACATACGACTTTAACCAAGCGTCTATTTTCTCAGTTGTTCTTGCTGTGTTAGTACTCGCAATTTCAGCTGCAATTCCAAACGAGCCAGTAGAACAACACTAAAAAAAGAGTCCGGATTTTATCCGAACTCTTTTTTTATTTTTATTTCACATGAACGACTAATTCGTTATTTTCTACATCAACAACTACGTGACTATTGTCAGTAATTGTTCCTGCAATTAATTCTCGTGCTAATTTCGTTTCCACTTGACGTTGTACGTATCGTTTTAATGGACGAGCTCCGTACATTGGGTCGAAACCAGCTTCCACAACAAATTCTTTTGCTGCATCTGTTAATTCTACTGTAATGTGACGGTCAGCTAGACGACCTTGTAGTTCTTTTACAATTTTATCAACAATGCCTTTAATTTCATTCGTTGTAAGAGGTTTGAATAAAATAATTTCGTCGACACGGTTTAAAAACTCCGGTCGGAAATGTCCTCTTAATTGTCCCATCACAAGTTCTCTTGATTCTTCTTTAATTGATCCATCTTCTTCTAATCCATCTAATAAATGAGCAGATCCAATATTTGAAGTCATAATAATAACTGTGTTTTTAAAGTCCACTGTACGTCCTTGCGAATCTGTAATGCGTCCATCATCTAACATTTGTAATAAAATGTTAAATACTTCTGGATGTGCTTTTTCGATTTCGTCTAATAAAATAACGGAATACGGTTTACGTCTTACCGCTTCTGTTAATTGACCGCCCTCTTCATACCCAACATATCCAGGAGGCGCACCAATT
Organism: Bacillus sp. XB1; assembly: GCF_053557995.1. Taxonomy (NCBI): domain Bacteria; kingdom Bacillati; phylum Bacillota; class Bacilli; order Caryophanales; family Bacillaceae; genus Bacillus; species Bacillus sp. XB1. The sequence continues at coordinate 2,467,604 of NZ_JBNRIL010000001.1, forward strand.
AAGCGTGACACAGCGTGTTTCTCCATATACTCAGACATATCGATACGAATCATTTGCTCTTCACTATCGAATAAAGACTGCGCTAACGTTTTTGCAAGTTCTGTTTTACCAACACCTGTTGGTCCTAAGAAGATGAAAGAACCAATCGGGCGGTTCGGATCTTTAATACCAGCGCGAGCACGAAGAACTGCGTCTGACACTAAGCTTACTGCTTCCTCTTGTCCGATGACACGCTCTGATAAGATTTGCTCTAAGCGTAATAATTTCTCGCGTTCACCTTCCACGAGTTTCGCAACAGGAATACCAGTCCAGCGTGAAACAATATCTGCAATTTCTTCTTCACTTACTTCCTCACGTAATAAACGATTTTCTTGTTTATTATGCGCGCCCATTTCTTCCGCTTCTTTTAACTCTTTTTCAATTGCTGGAATTTTCCCGTGACGAAGTTCGGCTGCTTTATTTAAATCGTAATTGCCTTCTGCTTCTTCTAATTCACGACGCAGACGTTCTAAATGTTCACGTAAGTCACGAACTTTGTGAATGTCTTCTTTTTCTTTCTCCCACTTTGCTCTCATACCACTTGCAACTTCTTTTAAATCCGATAATTCATGTTGCAATGTTTTTAGACGTTCTTGGCTACCACGATCCGTTTCTTTTCCAAGAGCCGCTTCTTCAATTTCCAGCTGCATAATGCGGCGCGTTACTTCATCTAATTCTGTCGGCATAGAATCAATTTCTGTACGAATTGTTGCACATGCTTCGTCAACAAGGTCAATTGCTTTATCAGGTAAGAAGCGATCTGAAATATATCGATCTGATAAAACTGACGCTGCTACAATCGCACGGTCATGAATATTTACACCGTGATAAATTTCAAAGCGTTCTTTTAATCCACGTAAAATTGAGATTGTATCTTCAACAGTTGGTTCTTCTGCTAATACTTGTTGGAAACGTCTTTCTAGCGCTGGATCTTTCTCAATATATTTGCGATATTCATCGAGCGTCGTCGCCCCGATACAATGCAGTTCACCACGCGCAAGCATCGGTTTTAACATATTTCCTGCATCCATCGCACCTTCAGTTTTACCAGCTCCAACTATTGTATGAAGTTCATCAATGAATAATAAAATGCGGCCTTCACTCTTTTTAATTTCATTTAATACAGCTTGCAGACGCTCTTCGAACTCACCACGGAATTTCGCACCTGCTACGAGCGCACTCATATCTAACGCAAAAATCGTTCTATCTTTCAATCCTTCAGGTACATCTTTTTTCACAATACGCTGTGCTAGCCCTTCAACGATTGCTGTTTTACCAACACCTGGCTCCCCAATTAAAACAGGATTGTTTTTCGTTTTACGTGAAAGAATACGGATTACACGTCGTATTTCACTATCACGGCCGATTACAGGATCGATTTTCCCTGCTCTCACTTCCGCCACTAAATCACGGCCATATTTTTCTAACGCTTCATAAGTTGCTTCTGGATTTTGACTCGTCACTCTTTGATTCCCCCGAACTGTCATTAAAGACTGTAATAAGTTATCTTTCGTAATATGCAATCTTGTAAATAATTGATTTATATCGCCCTTTTCTTCAGAAAAAGCAAGCAACACATGTTCTACTGAAATGTAATCATCCTGCAGTTTTTCTGCTTCTTTCCCTGCTCTTACAAGCAGTTGTTGCAGAGCGCTCGTTACATACAATTTTCCAACTTCTGCACCGCTCCCCGTTACAGAAGGTTTCTTTTTAATTAAACTTTCAGCACCTTGCTTTAATGCTTCTATATCAACATTCATTTTTTGAAATATACGTACTGCTAATCCATCTTGCTCTTCTAATAATGCAAGTAATAGATGAACAGTATCCACCTCTTGGTGATGATGAGATACCGCTAAAGATTGGGCACTCATAATCGCCTCTTGTGTTTTTGTTGTCATTTGATTTAAGTCCATCTTTACAGCCCTCCAAAAGTTTGACTTTCTTTGACCTTTGATTTGATTATACGCCAACTGACTTTTTTATACAATAATTTTGCCTATGTATTTTCAAACTTATTATTTGAAAAAGAAAAAGAGAGCATTCATTATACTGCTAAAAAATACGGTAAATGAAATTACAATGTGTAACGACAAAAAAGCCGCAATAATGATTGCGGCTTCTGTTACGGTTTTCTTTTATATGTCCACTGGCGGTTATGATTCGTGTTATCCGGAAACTTTTCACCGGCAGTTAATTTCACCATTTGCGGATCTTTCACCATACTTCCCGTTTCACCAATTTCTACGTAAATGCCATCATTCGGCGCTTTTTGTCCAGAACGAAACCTGCGATTTTGTCCCATCTTCATTCTCCTTCCATGACGTCTTGCCTCATTAGTATATCCATTTTAAAAGAAAGCTTTTCTGTCATGTTTAGGAAACAGTACTACATCTCATTCTTGTACATATATATGAATGACACAAGCGTAAGCAGGGATTTCTTTCCTACTTGTAGAAAAAAAAAGAAACCAACCTACTCTAGGCTAGTTTCAAAGGAGAGTCAAACATATACGAGAAGATTACATGTTCATTATATGCCTCATCACACGAGCAATGTAACCCTTTTCACAATTTGTACATAATGAAAGAAACATTGTTTGAACTTTCTAAAAAGATGTTGACTTTTCTTAATTTCCAACGATAAATAGTAGACACCACAGCACTTTGAGACGTAAGATGGATATATAGTGAAATTTCCATCTATGGTGATTCCACCGAGTCTAACCTCTTATTTCTGCATATTAAAAACGGAAATACAGATAGATACAAAAAAATTATTATAAGAGGTGAAATTATGAACAAACAACATTTAATCGCATTAGACTTAGACGGCACTTTATTAACAGACAACAAAATAATTTCCACTCGAACGAAACATACAATTGCAAAAGCAAAGGAACAGGGACATATTGTTGTTATTTCAACAGGACGTCCATTCCGTGCTAGTTACGATTACTATAAAGAACTTGATCTTAACACACCTATCGTAAACTTTAACGGCGCTTACGTACATCATCCTCTTGATTCAAACTGGGGAACACATCACTCTCCTCTTGAGCTAGCAACAGCGCAAGAAATTGTCCGAGCTTGCTTTGATTTTGGCGTAAAAAATATATACGCGGAAGTAATGGACGATGTGTATGTTCGTGAAATTGATGAAGATAAAAAACATATTTTCGAATTCGGCTCTCCTAAGATTTTTACCGGAGACTTATTAAATATTTTAAACGATCATCCAACTTGCTTATTAATTGACGCACATGACGAGCATTCTACTGCAATTCGTCAACATTTAACGGATATGCATGCGGAAGTAATCGACCATAGAAAATGGGGCGCACCTTGGCCGATTATTGAAATTGTGAAAAGCGGATTAAATAAAGCAGTTGGATTACAAAAAATTTCTAGTCATTACAACATTCCACAAGAGCGAATTATCGCTTTCGGTGATGAAGATAATGATTTTGAAATGATTGAATTTGCTGGTCACGGCATCGCAATGGGAAATGCCATCCCTGAATTAAAATCACTCGCAAACCATACGACGTTAACGAACGAAGAAGATGGTATTGCTTTATATTTAGAAGAGGTTCTTGGGTTGTAATCTAAAAATTCCCTACTTATAGTTTCCTGCCAAATGTCCATACTATAAGTAGACGCATGAGACATTGCGTCGATTGTTTTCAGCTAAATAAAGGGGGTTTTTCGAATGGGTAAAAAGAACAAATCAAAACGTTTTATCCAACAAGGAGCCGATGCTGTTATGAAGCATGATGCAAGATTCCCGTACAGAGGTACATTAGCTGAGGCAGAAAAAGCAAGAAGTAACTCTTCTTTTGGAGGGGTTTAAATGGGGAACTTACTATTCCAACAAGCTAGAGATGCTGTTGAAAATGCCGTATCTTGTTCAAGCGGTACTGAGCAACAAGATCTCGTGTATAGAGCAAAAAATGCTTTGCAATCCGCTTACGCAAACTCTTCAACTGCTGAAAAAGTTCAGCTCCGTGAAATGCAAGAGCAATTGCAAAACATCACGAATTTACATTAAAAAAGAGGACCAACTTTGGTCCTCTTTAATCTTTCCGAAACAATCCGAACACCCCAACTGTTTGCAGTATATTTGTAAATGCACCTGGGTCCACTTGTTTAATAATCCTCTCTAATTCGTATAACTCGTAACGGGTAATAACCATCATTAACATTTCTTTATTTTCATTCGTATAAGCACCTGTTGCTGGTATCGTTGTAATCCCTCTTACTAATCGCGAGTGAATCGCCTTTCTTACGTCTGCCCCATTCTTCGTAACAATTAATGCTGTAATCTTTACATGACGAGTATGAATTGCATCAATAATTCTCGTTGATACATATAAAGTCACTAGCGTATACAACGCTTTTTCCCATCCATATACATAGCCAGCAGCGATAATGATAATTGCATTAAAAAAGAAAAAGTATGTACCGACAGGCTTATCTTTTATTTTTGATAAAATCATGGCGATAATATCTAATCCACCTGTAGAAGCACCCCACTTTAAAGCAATCCCTACTCCAATTGCCGAAATAATCCCGCCAAAAATCGCATTTAATATGATATCATTCGAAACCGCTCTAACAGGGATGATCTCTAGAAACAAAGTCATAAATATAACACAAAGAAAACTGAAAAAGGTGAAGGCCTTTCCAACCTTTTTCCACGCTAAAATAACGACAGGAATATTAAATAAGCTAAACAATACTCCCGTAGATATGTGAATCGATAAAAAATCACCTAATATTTGCGATAATAATTGAGACAATCCAGCAAAGCCGCTCGCATACACTTTTGCTGGCGTTAAAAATAAATTCATCCCAATCGCGTTTAATAAACCTGCGATGATTACAACGATTAACTTCTTTATAAGTTCAGTATAATTCAACTTCAAATCCATTTCGAATCCACCTTTACCCTTCATAAATGCACCGCTATACATAGTCTTTACGAAAAAGGAAATGATAAACGTACAACGTTTAGAAATGGAGTTGATACATATGCCACATACGAGTGATAACGACAAAAAAGCACGCGATAATAACGCAAAACGCACACAAAAAAATGAGCAAGAGCAAAAAAATATTCAGCAAGGGAAACGTGCATACTCTAAAAAGACCGATCACCTTTGATTCCATCGTACATCAACAATTATGTTGATGTACTTTTTTACATTTTAAAGGAAAAAAACATTAAAAATTCACTTCATGTTCACTTCTATATTCTACAATAGCGATAACATATTCGGATGAGGTGTTGGCATGAGAGGGAAACATATTTTCATTATTACTGCACTAATAAGTATATTGATGTTATCTGCTTGCGGACAAAAAAACGGCTCAGCTACAGTCGCTACAGCAACAGACTCGACCATTACAAAGGATAACTTCGAAAAACAATTGAAAGATCGTTACGGAAAAGACATGCTATACGAAATGATGGCACAAGACGTCATCACAAAAAAATATAAAGTACCTGATGAAGAGGTAAATAAAGAAGTAGAAAAAGTAAAAAAACAATATGGAGATCAATTCAAAAAAGTATTAGAAAATAATGGTTTAAAAGATGAAGAGGATTTCAAAAATCAAATTAAGTTCAAACTTGCTATGAATGAAGCGATTAAGAAAAGCATTACAGAGAAAGACGTAAAAGACCACTATAAGCCAGAAATTAAAGCGAGTCACATTTTAGTAAGTGACGAAAATGAAGCGAAAGAAATAAAGAGTAAACTAGATGCTGGTGCTTCATTTGAAGAATTAGCAAAACAAGAATCACAAGATCTACTATCAAAAGATAAAGGCGGAGACCTTGGATACTTCAATTCAGGTACAATGGCTCCTGAATTCGAAACGGCTGCCTACAAACTAAATGTTGGACAAATTAGCAACCCCGTAAAATCATCAAACGGTTATCACGTTATTAAATTAACTGATAAAAAAGATTTAAAACCTTACGATGAAGTAAAAAACTCTATTCGCAAAAACTTAGAGGAAGAACGTACTGCTGATCCTGTATTCAGCAAAAAATTGTTACAAGAGGAATTAAAAAAGGCAAATATTAAAATAAATGATAGTGACTTGGAAGATACATTTGCACTTGTATATGAGCCAGCGAACTAAAAGAAAGCACGATCTTATCTTTTAGATAAGATCGTGCTTTTTCATGTTACTCTCTACTAATCTTTAATCTTGATTTTATTATATTAGAACTAGAATCATTTTCATTCCATGTATACTTGTACTTTCCGTCTGATGTACGATTTCCATTCGCATCATACGTTAACGATTCATTTAGGTCTTTCACATTTAGCCCCCTGTATAATTTCCTGTTTTATCATAATCATTTTTCCTATATGATAATCTTCGTGTTTTCACAACTAATTTTGTTGATTTATCAGTATAATTATATGCACGATTAATACCTTTACCTACTCTATCAATAACGTTTTCAGCTCTTTTTTGAAACTTTTGTAGTGCCAATTAATATGATCTAATTCTATCTCTATTTCTATCAGATCATCTATTAATCTTTCTTTATCTTTTTTATCACTAAGCATATCCTCAATTAACCCCTCTAACTTTTGACAACCCTCATAAATATCATACATATCCGCGACCAATTCACCATGTTTTTTCTGAGGTGATATTTTAGAAAAAAGCACTATTAATTCTTCTATTTCTATTTCTTTCAATTTAACCCCTACCTTCTTTACTTATTTTTCAATCGTTTTTTTAACCTCGCAACTTCATTCTCCCATGCTCTTATTTCTTTTTCCCAATGTGGTCTCGATTGAGCACGAGGATTTTTCGCTATTTTTTCTTTATGTTGTCTTATCTGTTTCTCTAATCCCTCTATCCTTTTTCGAATTTGTTTATTGTTTTGTGCCTGTAAATAGTATTCTTTTGCCTTTTTCCCAAGCCATGATCCAGCCTTATAAGTTATTCCGGCTAATATTACTGCTCCAGTAACTAATAATGCAATTTGTCCAATCCCTGGTATGAAATATAAACCAATTGCTGCATATCCATCAGGATCAATTTTCATAACTGGGTTATTATCCGCATACGTATATCCATTCTGAGTAACAGGATCATCTTCCTTACCTGGATCTGGATCCACCGATAAGAACACACCATGATCTGGATTATAGTATCTCGCGATCAAGTAATACATACCAATCTCTTTATCATACATGTATCCCGCATATCCGAATGGGTTGTCTGCTGCGAGTCCTTTTGCTTCGCTCTTTAGTACGTTACCCCACGAATCATATTCATACGTTGCTACAACTTCTCTATTTGCATGATAAAAAGCAGCTAGGTATGCCCCCTCTAAATGACATAGTGGATTACATAAACTATCTAATGCTATTGAATGTAATCTAGCATCATTTCGACTTTCTAAACAACTACTCAAATTTCGTCCCAAATCAAAAATTGTAGTAGCAGGAAGGTGTTATTTTAAATAAAAAAGTGTATCCCAAAATTAAACTACCTGTTTAAATTTTGAGATACACTGAATCAACTTTACTTTATTTTTCTTTTTCAAACATACTAGCTAATATTCCACTAATCATCAAAGAGATCACTATTAATACATTCATTGTATTACTAAAGAACGATCTATATGGAGTAAAGGTTGCTATGAATATATATATTAGACTCACTACTAACACCGTTACCACTTTATATTGTTTCTTTTTTAACATAATCGCTAATACAACTAAAATTAAAACAACATTATATACACCAATAAATATCTGTGTCATCTCCATATTACTAATCTACTTCCTCCTTTTCTTAGAATTAGTTTTTTTCGTTCTATACTCCGTATATCCTTTTTTATATCCTTTATAATATCCATCTACATAAACTACCAAGTCCGAGATAAGCCCTATTCCTCCAACAGCTTTACTACCAACAAAAAACGCTCCTTTAGCCGCTGATTTCACTGTATTTTTTATGATTTGCTGTTTTGCAACACGCTGTCCAGGAGATAAGTTTGCAATTTTCTTTTTTGAGTTATTTTTAGATGTTTTCCATCCAAAAGCCCAGCCGACACCAAAAGTAAATGCCTTATTCAATCCATTTCCCATTCCAACAAATCCTGCATAACTATCTCTTACCGCAACCAACCCAGACTTAACTCCCTTAACATGTGCATATGCTGTCCGATTATTATGATACGGCATCGGCGTCGTACCCCAAAAGCGATATGCCCAATGTCCATCCGGATCCACCATCATCACCGGATTATTATCACCATACGTATACCCATTCATTGTAATCGGATCGTCTTCATCACCCGGATCTGGATCCACCGATAAGAACACACCATGCTCTGGGTTATAGTATCTTGCAATCAAGTAATACATCCCAATTTCTTTATCATACATGTATCCCGCATATCCAAATGGATTGTCCGCTGCGATTCCTTTTGCTTCACTCTTTAAGACGTTCCCCCATGCATCGTATTCATAGCTTGCGACTATTTGTCCGTCCTTGTCGGTCATTGCTATTACGTCACCGCGCGGGTTGTAATGGTAGTATACCGATTGATCTTGTATTTTCATTGCTAGGCGGACGCCGTCTTTGTTGTAAACGTATTGTCGGAGGACTTTTCCGTTCCCGTCTGTTTCGTATAGCGGGTTAATGCTGTCACCGTCGTAGAAGTAACGGGTTACTTGTCCGTTTACGTTCTTTTCACCTTTTCTCGTTAAAGCAACAAGTTGATCTATCTCGTCCTATATAAGTAAGGACATAAAGTTATGTCCCTACTTACTATCATCGTACTTCCAATCAACTACACAATTTCTATTAATAAAAGAAATCACCTAGTTTTATAAAACACAAATGAGCAACAAACAGCCAGCGCAAAAAAGAATAAAATCAAAATTTTAATACCCCAACTTAAAAAGTTAAAATATGGAGTGAAGATTATAACTATTATATATACGAGCCATATTACTGTAATAGTAAACGGAATGTATTCTCTTGATTTTAAGAACATTATTGACAAATATAAAATCCAACCTATCCCTATACTCCATGTAATAATTGCTCCACCTTCAATAAAAACCATCTCCTATCTTCTTTTTTTCTTCTTAGGCCTATAATTTATATAGGCTTTTTTATACTCTTTTTGATATTCATACAAGAAGATGCCTGCGTCCGCAGCAAACCCATATACTCCTACAGCTTTACTACCTCTTACTATAGCAGCCTTTATTGCTTGTTTACCTGCACCTTTCAACACACTTTGCATCCCTTTTCGATTTCCAACTTTTACTTGAGATGCCTTTACCTTTGATTTTGTTTTAGATTGTTTCCACCCTTTAGATGCTCCCGTTATAAATGGTCCCAATTTACTAACAAAATTCCCTCCACCCATAAGATTAAAACTATAGCTCTCTGCCCAACCTTTTATTCCGGCTCGTACTGCTCTATCATTGGCATAAGCCGTTCTCTTATCATAAACCCACAATTGTGTCGTTCCCCAAGGACGATATGCCCAATGCCCATCCGGATCCACCATCATCACCGGATTATTATCACCATACGTATACCCATTCTGCGTCACCGGATCATCATTATCACCTGGATCAGGATCCACCGATAAAAACACACCATGTTCTGGATTATAGTATCTCGCAATCAGGTAATACATGCCAATCTCTTTATCATACATGTATCCGGCATATCCAAATGGATTGTCTGCTGCGATACCTTTCGTATCACTCTTTAATACGTTACCCCATGCATCATATTCATACGTTGCTACAACTTCTCTATTTTGATCTGTCATCGCGACTACATCACCACGTGGGTTGTAGTGATAGTATAGCGTTTGCCCTTTTGATTTCATCGCTAAGCGTGTACCACTTGTGGAATATACATATTGACGAAGTACAGTTCCACTACCATCTGTCTCATATAATGGGTTAATGCTATCTCCATCATAGAAGTAGCGTGTTACTTGACCATTTACACTCTTTTCAATACGACGATTATTTTCATCGTATTTATACGTTGCGAATACATTGCTTTCACCTTGTTTTGTAATTGATACAATCTGGTCATTTTCATTCCATGTATACTTGTACTTCCCGTCAGATGTACGATTTCCATTCGCATCATACGTTAACGATTCGTTTCCGAATTTGACAAGTTGATTTCCTTCATTGAATGTTGCCGCTATAGACTTTGTTTCTTTTCCATTCTCTACAACTTTCACACTTGTACGGTTTCCAAATCCATCATATGTGTATGATTTAGTTGTTCCGTTTGGTAGTGCTTCATTTAATAATTGGTTAATCGGGTCGTATACAAAGTTTGTTTCTGTTACTTTTCCGCCCGCACCTTCATGTTTAATTTTCGTACGGTTACCTGATTGGTCATATTCATATCGTTCAGAAAGTAGAATACTGTTTGATGTACCTACTACTAAATCTTTAATTTTGTTCGCATGGTCATAGTTAAACGTCGAACCTGAACCATTTCCGGCTGTATACGTACGAACATTTCCTTGATCGTCATAATCAAATCGATACGTTTGCGAGCCATCTGTCACACGAATGTTTTGATCTAACGCGTTGTAGTCATATGATACTTTATTTGTATATCCACCTTGCGTTACTGTCTGTTCTTTTAATTTTTCTGTCTTACTGTTTGCTTTGTCGTGATATGCCCAGTCAACTTTTCCGCCTCGGCTATCTGTTGCGCTTGTGACACGGTCAGCCTTATCGTATGTTTTCGTGCGTTCTACACCATTGACATGGTCTTTCACTTTCGTAACTTGTCCATTTTGATCACGTTCAAAAGTAAATGAATCTTTTCCGTTGCGCTTTTCACCAATGACGCGATCTGCTGTATCATATACAGATTCTAAAATCGAACCATTTGGCATTGTTGTTTTAATCTTGTTTGCATTTTCATCGTACGTATTTTCAATACGACGGTTTAATGCATCGATATACACTGTATTTTTATTATCTACATCATATTCATATTTGTGTGTTTGCGTTTTCCCACCAAACATGACAGATTTCTCTGTTGTATTTCCATTATGATCATACAGATAATTTACAGAAGTACCATTTTTTAATGTAACCTTCGTTAATAGATTATCTTTGTTGTAATCATATAGTTTTGTATTTCCTTTTTCATCTGTTTCGCTCTTTTCATTTCCTGATGCATCATATGTGAAGGTGTTTTTCTGTCCTTCTTCATCATACGTCGCAACAACATTTCCATCGTTGTCGTACTCGTTTTTAATTAGAGCGTTTCCTTCTAGTAAACGAATATCATCAAACCATACTTTCCCTTTATTATTGTTTCTAAATAATAGGTACACCTGAATATGTTTAATTGGTTTCTTAGCTGGAATTTCAACCGCACTACGATTCCAATCATTTGTACCGCTTGGGAATTTTGCTTGATAATTTTCACCACTGCCATCTTGATAATGCACATCCGCCCAAATCGCATAGTCTCGAGAAAGTTTATCTGGCGCATCATTTTCTACATTTTCAGATTTAGACATTCCTGTTAGCGTTAATATTTCTGCCTTTTTCTGATTCAATATAACTCTTTTACTATAGCCAACATCTGAACCACCATATTGGCTACGCTCTAATACAATAGATGAATGTCCCGTAAAGCTCTCTTGCTGAGAAACATCTTTCGGATCACAGCTTGTTCCATCTCCTCGAATCCAACCTGGCATACAGCCATTTCCCGCCATATTTTCTAAACTACTATTTTCAATTGGGTTAAAGCTAGAAGAAACTTCACCTTTTTCTAGTTGAATCTTATCAAACCAGACAGAACCACTCGTAGCAGAACCGCCATTTTCTACTTGTAAATAGATTTTTACTTTTCTCGTTTGTTCTGTTGTTTTAAAAGTAACTTGACGGTTAACCCAATCCCTCGTTCCTTGAACTTTATTGTGACGAGTATCATGCCATCCACCATCTACACCAGCACCGTTTTCATTTAATAACTGTACATTGAAGAAAGCGGCACCATTGGCTAAATCCGTTTTCATCATACCACTTAACGTATACGTTGTATTTGGTTCTAACGTTACTTCTTGAATTGCAGCAATATAGCCCCAATCATTATTCGTTGCTTTTGTTGAAATTTTAAGTGATGATTCTCCACCCAGACCACCTGGTGCTGATGTTGCATCTTTTGTAATAGATCCGGAATTATTCACATTTACTGGTACCCATTTTTCCGTACCATTCATTTCAAAGCTTGGATTTTGAATCAGGTTTTCTCCTGTTCCCAGCTCTCTAGTTGTCGCAATTGGATTTCCAAACTGATCATACTGCATGAAAGATGATGTATTTGCTGCTTGGTCTGTTTCAGATACTTCTGTATTTGCAGCCTTATAAGCAACTGTTGTTTCACGATTTTCGTTATCTGTCGCTTTTATAAGCCCGTTGTCTTTATTGTACTCAAACTTTTCTGTTCCCATTTCATCAGTAACAGAAGTTACATTCCCATTACCATCATAGGTCGCTGTTTCCGTTTGATTTTTAGGAGTTGTTGTTTTTACTAAATTGTTTGCATTATATTCATACGATGTCGTTAAATTAAGACGTCCCACATCTTCAACTGTTTTCACTGGATTTCCAGCATCGTTATACGTATAAACAGTCTTACGTCCTTTTGGATTCGTTAATGTAACTTCCTTCGAACCTGTATTATATGCTAATGTCGTAGCTTTCCCTAATGGGTCCGTTACTTTTACTAATCTATCATTCTCATATGCATACGATGTTTTATATGGTTTTGCATCTGTATGTTGTGGGTCATAAATAGATGTCAGTACCCCATTATCATATCCATATTTGTATACTTTTCCTTCTGGAGTTGTAGAAGAAACGAGTAGATCTCCATCATACTTAAACGTAATCGTCTTGTTATCTGGGCCGATTACTCTTGCTGCTTTTTTATTATTTCCATCATATTGTACGACTAACTCTTTGCCAGAAGCATTTTTCACTTTTGATAAACGTGATTCACCATCATACTCATATGTCGTCGTATTTCCGTATTTATCTTTTGTATACTGGATACGACCTTGTGCATCTCCAGATTTATAGAAAGTAACCGTTTGGTCTTTATCTTTTATTTCATATCCGCCTGATACTTGTTTAATTTCTAAATATATACCAGTAGGGGCTTGATACGTATTATCTCCCGTTCTAGTAAAAGTAATATTTGCGCCATCGGCAGAAATTAATAGTAAGTTTCCATTTCCTTCAGCCAAAATTCTTTCTTCTAATCCACTAGACCAACCTGTACCAAATAAACCTACTTTTTTACTTTGGCTATTATACGTTCTTTCCACTGATACATCCGGTCCGCGCCCTGATAACGTAATATCTTTTTCACTCATGATAAAGTTACCATTTGTAGCATTTACTTTACCATTTAGTACCGGAACTAATGCCCAGTAATCAAACATCCCTATAAACCCAAAGTCTTGAGCAAATTTAGGTACAAATTCATGCGAAATTTCACTTTCAGCATGTCCGGCTTTACTATACGCTGTTACACGGAACCAATAATTTTTAAAGCCAGCATAAATTCCGCCAGAATTCTTATACACAGGTGATGGATCAACTGCTAATTCTGCACCTTTTTTATCATGATGAAGTAAATATTGGCCTTTTGCAATTTCATCTTTCGTTGGCCAAATTTTCTCATTTTGCGTTGTCCAATTTGTTTTATTCCCTACATCGAACGCTTCGTAATCTTTTCCGTTATAAATCCAAACTTTATAGCCTGCAGCCGCTGGAACTGCATCCCACTTTAATGTGACATATCCTGTTTCCTTATCTGTCGCATTAATGTAGGCCGATCCGTCTGGCTTTTTCACTTGTTCTAATGGAATAAATGGAACTATTTCATCTGAAAGTGGACTATCCCCAAACGGATACTCTGCTACAATACGAATCCAGTAGCTACTTCTTCCGCTATAATCCCCGTACGGACCTCCTGACTCGTAAGCATTTTTATATATTTGTCCTGGGTTAGTAGGCGCTTCTGCACCTTTTCCATCATCATGTATCCAGTAACGCCCTTGTGCAATTTCTTCTGGCGTCGGGAATATTTTTTTATCTTTCGTCGTCCAGCTTGTCACATTCCCAACAGGAATATATTCATAGTCATATCCATTAAAAATGGCAACTTTATAACCTGTTGCTCCTGGAACTGCGTCCCATTGTACATTGAAGTGACCTGAACCACTCCCACTCCCATTTGAGTAAGCTTGTACTCTTGGCTTATTTGGTTTTGCGTAGGAATATTTCACTTCCAAGAATGGTGCATTCGTTCCATTTTCAGCTGCAATGAATTTCTTCCAATGGTTTTGACCATTACCATTTGCATGTAGCTTAAAGCCATTGTTTGGTCTCGCGCCTTCTACCCATGCTTTCACTGTATTCGTTACATTGAACTGGGCCCATTTTCCGCGGCCCACATCAGCGTGTGCAATGTTGTTAGAACCTGGTTTGTTATTCCAGTTTACACTTCCAACATTCCATCCACTTGTTACTTCATCTAACCAAACACCATTTGGTTGATTCGCATAATAATGCCAAACTGCATAGGCATGGAATGTTGCACTTTCAATCTTTGCACCCTTTAAGTTTGAAACATCTGGTTTAATAAATGAAAAGTTGGTGCCAATCGATGCGTCATAATACCCAACTTTTAACGTGTAAGCATTTTGGCCTGAATCCCAAAGTTTTCCTCCTGAATAATTAACATTAGCGAATACACTTGAAGCATAAGCATTTTCAAAGTTATCCAATTCAATTGAAGGATCTACATATACCGGATATTTTCGCTCTGGTGCTTGTAGCCACTGCGGGTCGGCAGTAACAGTTAATGTATATGTTTTTTCATCTTTCTTCTCAATATTGTAGCGAACCGCATCTGACGTTACAGCCTCACCTGATTGCTGATCCACATTGGAATCATTCATATATGGTTTCGGCAATGTGAATACTTTTTCTTTTTTCTCATCTTGGAAGTCGATTGAACCATCTTCCTGTAAGCTAGGTGTTAAATCTGTTTCTAATGCAAATGTAAAAATGTGGTGTCCTGTATACTCACGTAATACAAAATCTTCTTTTACATTTTCATTGAATGTCGTACTCTTTAAATCAATATTTGGGAAGACCCCTTTATACCATACTGTATTATTTTCATGTGTTGCGGTTACTGGTGATGGCTTCATTTCACCTTTTTCACCATTTGCACTTATTAGTTTATACTGAATAGTATGATCTTTTAATTTAAATTGAACGTACTTTCCATCTTTTGTCGCTTTCTCAAACTCTGGTTCTAATGTTGTATTTTCCGTTACAATTTTTTCATTTGGTGCTTCTACTAATTTTGGCGAAATCTCTTCTAGCTTTCCATCTTTCTCTGCATGAATCGGTTCCGTATATACCCTCTTTGTAAAAGTACCATCATTGTTATCAAAAACCTTTTCGGTTTCCGTTCTTTCTTCTACAATCTCAGTCGGACTCGCCTGTGTTTTAGCCTTATCCTTCTTTAATTGATCTGGATGTGGAGCTGGTAATTCCTTTTCCTCTTTCTTTTCCACTTCTGGAGTTTGTTCTGAATTTGGAGATGGTGTAAACGGTGGTGCCGTTTCTGCCAATCCATTCAGTGGTATAGAAGTAACAATTAGTGCAACTACGATAAGTTGGATTAATTGCCTATACCATTTTTTCTTAACTTGCCTCTTTTCCATACATTCACCCCTAATTCGCATCAGTTTTATTCTTACAATTAACAATTTAAAGAATTCTCCGAGGGGCTTCAACATAAAAATGACAATACTATGACATTTTTTCTAAAAATGTATATTTTCTGACTATTTACCATTTTATATTCCTTTTTCCTTATAAATACAGTAAAATATTTGTAGATTAAACGTTTTATTACACCTTATTTACTTTTTATCTACTTTATAATAAAAAAGAACTATCTCTTCTCTAAAAAATTCAGAGAAAGAATAGTTCTTTTTCATACACCTTATTTCTTAAAGTAAGTCCAACCTTCTTCTTGGTAAACCTTTTCTTCTTTCATCAACTTACCAAGTGCGCGCTTAAATGCAGCTTTACTCATGTTAAAGCGTTCTTTAATATCTTCTGGATGGCTCTTATCCCAAAACGGCATTGCTCCGCCTCGTTCTTCCATATATGCATAAATTACTGCAGCATCATCTTCCATTCCTTCTTCTTTACGAGGAAGAAGTGAAATGTTAATTGTACCGTCATCTTTTACGTCAATAATACGGCCCGTTACACGCTGACCGATGCGGACTTGTTCTTTTCTTTCTGTATGGTGTAGGAAAGCACGGAAATGCTCATCCGTTAGTATGAATGAACCAACTTGAAGTGAACGATATACACGTCCGTTTACGTTTTTATTACGCATAGATGGCGTTGCATCTACGATAATTTCTTGCATATCACTGTCTCTTGCCGGAAGAGCAATTAAACGATCACGATTCGTTAATTTTAACGTACAATATAATTCGTCGCCTACTTCTGGCCATACCGGCATATAAATCGGGAACTCATCAGCTGGAATTAGTATATCTTTTGACACACCAATATCAACAAACACACCTAAACTAGGAATAACTTCTACAACCTTTACCCAGTTCCAATCATAAGTTGTAATAATTGGTTCCTTCATTGTTGCTGAAATACGATTTTGGTGATCAAGGTACAAGAATACATCAATCGTATCACCTTCTTCAATTTCTCCAGCCACTTCGTTTTTATGTAGGAAAATTTCTTCTTCTTCATTCCCAACCATATATCCGATTTCCGTTTCGCGTAAAACAGTTACCTGTTCAATCGATCCTATTTGCAAATACATATTTTTTAATTCCCTTCTATATATATAAAATTATCTTTTTTATCATTCCAAACAAAAGTTAATTATAACATGATTTTTCCTATATTTGTCCAACTGCCCAAAATTCACTATAATAAAATGAGGTTACATGAATATAAATACGAAAACACTTAAGTCTAGACTCGTTTTCAGCTATACTTTAGTATGTACAGTACATAAAAAGATTAGAAATTTATTTGGAGGTGCTAACTATGGCAAAAGATAGTTCTTTTGACATCGTTTCGAAAGTAGAATTACCTGAAGTAACAAACGCAATTAATATCGCATTAAAAGAAATCCAAAACCGATATGACTTTAAAGGAAGTAAAAGTGATATTAAATTAGAAAAAGAAGTACTTGTTTTAACTTCTGATGACGAGTTTAAATTAGAGCAAGTAAAAGACGTTCTTATCTCTAAACTTGTAAAACGTAACGTTCCAATTAAGAACTTAGATTACGGAAAAGTTGAAGCTGCAACTGGCAACACTGTTCGCCAACGCGCAACACTTCAACAAGGTATCGATAAAGATAACGCGAAAAAAATTAACAACATCATTAAAGAAATGAAATTAAAAGTAAAAACACAAGTACAAGATGATCAAGTACGTGTTACAGCAAAAAGCCGTGATGACTTACAAGCAGTAATCGCAGCTGTTCGTAGCGCTGATTTACCAATCGACGTACAGTTCATTAACTACCGCTAAAAAGAAAACTCCTCTTAATTAGAGGAGTTTTCTTTTTTGTCTTGTAGAGACAATATTACGAGAACAAACTATAGAAAAAGGTATATGCGGTGAAAATTGCTAAGTGAACAGGGTCTAACCATACGCATACTTTACAAGTGACCGTATGATTAAACTAGGCCTTATTGTAGAATTTGTTTTATACATGTATTTAGCAGACCTTATTGAAAATAAGAAAAAGACACCTCAAGACGTTTCCCCCTTCGATTTGAATTACTTTTCTTAGTAACTACACCCTAGACCAAAGTCATCTTAAAAATCGCTGTAACTCATAATTCCTCCCCCCGCCAAAACGTAACAATTTATGAGTATAAGAATATTTCCCAACCTTTAATGTATTGTAAAATTAATAAGGAACTTAAAAAATGTTAATTAAAAAAGAGTTAGAAGTGGTTATATGAAGAAATTAATACTATGGTTTTTATTGGCCACATTCTCCCTAAATACTGTAGGATGTTCTAATAATGCGAATTCACTAACGGATAAGTCTAACTGTATCAACAAAGCTTGGTACAAAAAAACTATGTCATGTAATCATTTAAAAAAACATTAAATAGTTAATGATAAAAGTCATAAAAAAAGACACCTCAAAGTGCCTTCCTCCGACTTGAACCATCTTAATTTTAATTATATTTGGATGGAGTTAAAAAGAAGCATAAATGGTTAATAAAGATGCAGACTTCAAAATAAAAAGTAAACTAAGTAAACTCTTATTCAAAAATTTATATTAAACACTAATATTTTAAAAGAAAGTTTATAAGTTTAGAACCTACAGGGATTTTCCCTGTAGGTTCTATTATATTTCAAGTAATCCCCAAATGAATTATGAGTGGCTTTTTTCATTTTGGTTTTCAAAATATTTTTCTTTAACCATTTTTATCAGATTTTCTTTTTCTGTTAGTTCAAATATAAATAATGCTTTTTTCATGTTATTTGCAATATCTTCTTCATTCTGTTGTTTAAATCTTAATAAATTCCATCCCTTTAAATAGTAAAGTTCACCTAATAAGTATAAAGTATTTAGATTAATAGCTAATTTGACTTTGTGAACATATTCCATGACATAATTCGGATTGTGATATATTTTTTTTAATTCTAAGCTCTTTAATGGTAATACCCAAATCGTAAAATTCCATTTTCCACCTACTATTTAGCACTGTATTAGTATAAGAGTATTCTCTAACTTTTAATGTAATGTAAAATTAATATAGTTACAATTATTGATTGTTTCAAAGATTCTTCCCTATCGGTGCTAACACAAAAAACAGGTTAGGAAGAACATCCCCTTCCTAACCTGGCCCTCCTCTCACTAGGGACGTTTTCATTCTCACATCGTTTCTCTTAAGAAATTTCATATCAACAGAATAAATACTATCGCGCCACCGAACAAACTTACATATACAATAAGAAGACATGAACATAGAGCCAGCAACTTCTCATCTACGCTTCCTTTTAACTGCAATTAAAAACGCAATAAATAATACATTCACCCCAACGATTAAGGAGATAAATAACCAATTCACACCTGTTTCTCCGTTAACTTTATACACGTTTGATTCTTCACGCTTTAAAACGAGATAAAATTTTCCGTTTTCCTCTCTTATAATTTCATCCTGCAACAATCCTCTTAACTCTTGTTTTTCACCAATTACACTTGCAGGTAAGGAGACTTTTTGTGTTTCTTTCGTATTATTAATTGCTACTAAAGTTACTTCATCTTTATATTTTCGTTTTAGTATGCTCATTCCGCTCTTATCATACAGAAGCTCAAACGTACCGCGTCGTAAAGACGGTCTCGCTTGCCTAAGTTCACCTAGTTTTGCTATGTGTTGCATAAACTTTTCGTCTGACTTAAAATCCATTAATCGTCTATTATCGGGTACACTTCCTCCATCTAATGCAATTTCAGTTCCGTAATAAAAATTCGGAATTCCAGGTGATGTTAACAAATAAGTAAGCGCCAGTTTTAAACGTGATGGCGGATAATACATATTTTCTTTTGCAATACGCGCATATCTTTTTGTTTCTTGATTATCTAAGAACGTAACAAATTCTCCTTCTTTTTTACTCACATCGTATAACGATTTCACCGATACATCTGCTTTGGAAAACGATTCTACTATTTTTTCGTTGTATTCGCTATCCTCCTTTGTCATAATACGAAAATCTTTCTTTATCACTTGCATATCTTTTTGCACGTTATCCCAAAAGGAACGCGGCTTTTTTTCACTATGTATAACATAGCTTCCGTCTAAATCAACTTCTTTTATCCACCATTTCATTGCATCAATTACCTGTCGTTCGTTTTCTCCAAGTGGAAATTGAAATACAACTTTCATTCCTTTTGCATGAACTTCTTTTACAAGTTCTTTCACATCATTGTCTGTCCCGAAATGTTCATTTACCTTTTTAAAATTTCGCACGTCTAATCCATCGTACTTTCCACTTTCAAAAAGTGGCGAAAGCATAACGGTAGTAAAACCCATTTCTTTTATGTAATCCAACCTTTTTATAATTCCTCTTATATCCCCGCCTTGATACCCTTCTAAATTACCAACTTCTAATTGTTTGTCATTTTTCGGTTCTCCATTATTGAAGCGATCAATCATAATGGAGTATATAACTTCATCTTTCCACTCTCTTTTTTCGTCTGCAAAAGTATGTATTGGTACAAACAAAACAAAAGCTAAGCAAAAACAAATGAATAGTTTCCTAGTCCGTATTTTTCCCACACGCATCCCCCAAGTTTTTTAATTGTAAGAATATTATACCAATTATCCGAACGAAACGCATATGTCGATTTTAATCCTCACAAAATAATTTATGTTAGATTTCCTGACATCAAGTATATAATTTTCTGAATTTTTAGTTGATTTTTAGTTTAATTTCGAATATGATATGAAACATAACAAAACGATGTTGTTTTTTCTAACATCATAGGAGGAGAGCTCATGAATATGGGAGATACAGTTTTTATGTTTGTGACGACAGTAATGGTCATGTTGATGACACCAGGATTGGCACTTTTTTATGGAGGTATGGTTCGCAGCAAAAATGTACTCAGTACAACGATGCATAGTTATAGTGCAATGGCTATCGTTTCGATTCAATGGATTGTTATCGGCTATTCTTTATCATTCGGACCAGATTGGCACGGGCTTATCGGTACACTTGATTGGTTCGGTCTAAACGGAGTTACCTACGCACCAAATCCAGACTACTCATCTACTATTCCTCACAATTTATTCATGATGTTTCAACTCATGTTCGCCATTTTAACTCCAGCTTTAATTTCAGGTGCATTTGCTGAAAGAATGCGATTTTCTGCCTTTCTTATTTTTATCCTTCTATGGACAACGATCGTTTACAATCCTGTCGCTCATTGGGTATGGGGCGTCGGCGGTTGGCTAAGGGAACTTGGTGCACTAGACTTCGCTGGCGGAAACGTCGTTCACATCACTTCCGGAGTTGCTGGTCTTGTATTAGCTATTTTCCTTGGAAAACGAAAAAACATAAATGGTTCTTCTCCTCATCATTTGCCATTTACAATGTTAGGCGCAGGCTTATTATGGTTTGGCTGGTTCGGTTTTAACGTCGGAAGCGCATTATCTTTAAATGATGTAGCTTTAACTGCATTTATTAATACAAATATAGCTGCTGCTGCCTCAGCATTAACTTGGATGCTTTCAGAGTGGTTCTTCCAATCAAAACCGACTGCGATGGGAGCTGCTTGTGGCGCCGTTTCCGGTCTAGTCGCTATTACACCAGCTTGCGGGTTCGTTACACCTTTCTCAGCTCTTCTTATCGGAGCAATTGGTGGTATATTATGCTTTGGCGCCGTTTTCTTCTTAAAAACAAAATTCGGTTATGACGATACACTTGATGCCTTTGGATGCCACGGCATCGGAGGAACTTGGGGCGGTATTGCAACAGGACTATTTGCAACTACTGCCGTAAACGGCGATGGCGCTAACGGATTATTTTACGGAAACGCCTCGCTGCTGTTGAAACAACTTGTAGCGATCGGCGCAACATATGCGTTCACAATTATAATGACGTATGCCATTATTAAAGCAATCAACTTCTTCCTCCCTGTCCGGGTAGATGAGCACGAGGAACATATGGGACTTGATATTTCGATGCATGGTGAGAAAGCTTATGAACATGCAGAGCGAGCAAACTAAAAAAGAGATGCAATCTATCGATAGTAGATTGCATCTCTTTTTAATATACTGTCAGGAATATATCGACGCTCCGACACAGGATATATATTTACCAATAAATTCCAAAATGAAGAAGATGAAAAATACCCCGGCATAAATTTACACACAAAAAAGACGACCGAAGCCCGGTCGTCTTTTCCTATTTATTTCGGAGCATTTCCTACATATTGCGTAATATCAACATTTAATGCCTGCGCTAAACGCATACCGTATTCTTGATCTGCACGGAAGAAGTTACAAACAGCTAATAATTTTGTGCGTTCATTTACGTCTTTTAGATCATTTGTTAAGTTTGCAATTAAGTTATCTTGCTCTTCTTTAGAGAATGAACGGTAACGCTCACCTGCTTGTTTGAAGTCATTTGGTTTCTCAATTTTTTCACGAGATACATAGCCTTCTACTTTCATAGTTGAATCGCGGTAAGCTTTGTCTTCAACTGGATTCTCTGCATGACGACTCGGTTCGTAGTTGATTGTAGATGGGTTTTGATTCACTTGCATCGCACCATCACGTTGTTGATTATGAACAGCTGCGTATGGGCAGTTTACAGGAATTTGTAAGTAATTTGCACCAAGACGATAACGCTGTGTATCTGGGTAAGAGAATAAACGACCTTGTAATAATTTATCTTCCGATGGCTCAATACCATTTACAGTTGCACTTGGAGAGAACGCTACTTGCTCTACTTCTGCAAAGAAGTTTTTCGGATTACGATTTAACGTCATTGTCCCTACTTCCATTAATGGGAAGCGTTCTTCTGGCCATACTTTCGTTGGATCTAGTGGATCAAAGTCTAAAGAGTCCATTTCATCTAATTGCATAACTTGTACGTGTAAATCCCATTTTGGGTAATTTCCTTTTTCGATTGCATCGAACAAGTCACGAGTTGCATGATTGAAGTCTTTCCCTTGTACTTCTTGCACTTCTTTCGCATTTAAGTTACGTACACCTTGCTGTGGTTTCCAGTGGTATTTAATATAAACAATTTTACCTTCTTCATTAATCCATTTAAATGAATGGACGCCGAAACCTTCCATTTCACGATAGCTTGCTGGTGTACCGTAATCAGAAAATACCCATGTCATCATATGTGTAGATTCTGGACTTAACGTCATGAAATCCCAATAACGATCTGGCGTTTGAATATTCGTATCAGGTGCTGGTTTTAAGGAATGTACCATATCAGGGAATTTAATTGCATCACGAATGAAGAAAACTGGTAAATGATTACCTACGATATCGTAGTTTCCTTCTTCTGTATAAAATTTAACAGCAAACCCACGTGGGTCACGTGCTGTTTCAGGAGAACCTTGACCATGAATAACCGTTGAAAAACGAACAAATACAGGCGTTTCAGTTCCTTCATTTTGTAAAAATGCTGCTTTCGTATATTGCTTCATACTATTTTTCGTTACGAATACACCGTGAGCACCTGCACCACGTGCATGCACAACACGCTCCGGAATACGTTCACGATCAAAGTGCGCAAGTTTTTCTACTAAATGATAGTCTTCTAATAATACTGGTCCACGACGACCAGCTGTACGAGAATTTTGGTTGTCTCCAACTGGAGCACCTTGGTTTGTTGTTAAGCGATTATTTGGATTCATCTAGGGGGATCCTCCTCTTTCTTTCATAGTAATAATTATTTATTTAAAATTATTATAAATTAATTATTATTCAAAACTAAATCTTTGTCAACTATTTCCTTCACTTTTTTGGAAACAATTTCAGCCAAACAGTCGATAAATGCAGATTGTGCATTCGGCATATTTGGTCTGAAATATTTGGCATTTAATTCATCCGTTACAACTTTACATTCATAATCGTTGTCATATAAAACTTCTAAATGCTCCGCTACAAAACCAACTGGGCAATATACGAAAGATTCGTACCCATGCTCTTCATATAAATCTTTCGTTAAATCTTGCACATCTGGACCAATCCACGGATCTGGAGTATTCCCAGCACTTTGCCAACCGATTGTATAGTTTTGAATATTTGCAGCTTCTGCAATTAAATCTGCCGTATGCTTTAGTTGTTCTACATATGGGTCTCCTGCTGCAATAATTTTTTCTGGCAAACTATGCGCTGAAAAAATTACGACTGCTTTCTCTTTATTATCAATTTCTGTAAACATCTCTTTTATTTGGTCTGCCCAATACGAAATAAATTTCGGTTCATCATACCATTGTTCAATTGGTTCAATAACAGGACCACCGATTTCTTTTGAAAGACGAATAGCACGGTCATTATACGCTTTAATGCTAAATGTAGAGTAATGCGGCGCTAATACGATACTAATCGCTTGCTCGATCCCATCACGCTTCATTTCTTCTACAGCATCTTCTATAAATGGTGCAATATGTTTTAAACCTAAGTAACAAGTAAATTCATACTCTGTAAATATGTTATTCATTGAATCTGTTAATTTATGCGCCTGTTCTTTCGTAATTTTTGCAAGCGGTGAAATTCCACCAATCGCTTTATAGCGCCCAATTAAATCTTCAAGCGCTTCTTCTGATGGCGTACGCCCGTGACGGATATGTGTATAATATGCCTCTACATCGTCTAATGATTCTGGTGTTCCATACGCCATTACGAGTAAACCTATTCTTTTCTTTGTCATCTATCTAACACCTCAATTTTATAAATGAGAATCTTTTTCAGAACGTTTGTTTCCAATTATAACAAGTAATAATAAGTACGTCAAAATAATAATTCTAATTAAGTATTATTTATAAGGTGATTTTGAATTTTATATGACAATTTCTTTAATAAAAAGCGACTTACATAATTGTAAGCCGCTTTTCCCTTATTCCTTAATATTTACCCCATATTCTTTAAACCAAACATGAATTTGTGCTAAATGAGCTAAAAGCTGTGGCCCAGTCATCAATTGACCAAACCATGGTGTTTGAAATGCACTGCCGCCAGACTGAATCAATCCGCTCAACTGCTCTTTATCAAACAGTTCGTGTAAAATTGAACCTTTATCCGTTAATAGATTTTGAAGCCATACTGTTACTGCGTTTGTATAGTGTGGATTGTGCGTTTTCGGATACGGACTCTTCTTTCTATATAAGATGTCATGCGGAAGTACATCTTCTAACGCTTTACGTAATAGACCTTTTTCGCGGTTTTTATACATTTTCATTTCCCAAGGAATATTCCACGCATATTCGACAAGACGATGATCTGCAAATGGAACACGTACTTCTAAACTTGCCCCCATACTCATGCGGTCTTTTCTGTCTAATAATGTTGTCATAAACCATACCATATTTAAATAAAATAATTGGCGTCTTTTTGCTTCTAGCGGACTTTCCCCCTCTAAAATAGGAACTTCTTGAATCGACTCTTCATAACGCCTTTGTACATATTGTTGTAAATTTAATTTATTTCTCCATTCTTTTTTTAGAAGTTGTTCACGTGCCTCTGTAGAACGCATCCATGGAAATGCACTCGATTGTAAATCATCTTCTCTATAAAACCACGGATATCCACCAAATATTTCATCTGCACATTCTCCAGATAAGCCAACGACAAAATCTTGTTTAATTTCTCGGCAAAACCATAATAATGACGAATCGATATCTGCCATACCAGGCAAATCACGAACAAGTACTGCTTCAGTTAAATACTCTGCTAATTTTTCATTCGAAATGACGCAGCGATGATGGGTTGTTTGAAATGTCTCAGTCATTAAATTAATAAACGGAGCATCTGAATTTGGCTGGAATGCATTTGCTTTAAAGTATTTGTCATTATCTTCGTAATCAATAGAATACGTGTGTAATTGCCCTTTTCCCGATCTCTCATATTCTTTCGCTGCAATAGCTGTAATAGCGCTCGAATCTACACCACCTGATAAAAAAGTACATAGTGGTACATCAGAAACAAGCTGTCTTGTAATAGCATCTTGTAATAAAAAGCGCGTTTTCTCTACTGTTTCTTCAAAAGAGTCTTCATGTTTTTTACTTTCTACATTCCAATATCTCCATATACATAAACCGTTCTTTGAAAATGTCATCGCATGACCTGGACGTAATTCTTTTATACCAGCATAAATACCGTGGCCAGGCGTTCTTGACGGTCCGAGTCCGAATATTTCTGATAACCCTTCTAATGTTACTTCCGCCTTCACATCTGGATGCGACAATATCGCTTTTAACTCCGAACCAAATAATAAGCGTCCGCTATCATATTTATAAAAAAGTGGCTTTACACCTAATCGATCTCTCGCAATAAATACTTGTTCTTTCTGTTCGTCCCATACTGCAAACGCATATATACCGTTTAAATGATCGACACATTCTTCTTTCCATTCAATATAAGAAGCTAATAATACTTCTGTATCAGAATGACCTTTGAACGTATACCCTCTTCTTAATAATTCCTTTCGAATGTCTTCTGTGTTATAAAGTTCACCGTTATAGCAAATGGCATAATTCGTTTCATCTTTTAAACAAGTCATCGGTTGTTTCCCCCCCTCAGGATCAACAACAATTAACCGTTTATGCCCAAATGCGACATTTCCTTTAATCCAAACTTTATTATCATCCGGCCCCCGCTTCGCTAACGTCTCAGCCATCTTCGTAACGACATCTCTTTCTCCTTCTAATGAGCGTTTATAATCCACCCATCCTGTAATCCCGCACATATAAATCATCCTTCCATCTTATTTCTTTTCTTGAACGTGCAGTAATCCCCACCCTAAGAGTGCGGATTAAAAAATGAAAAACTTGACGATAACCTACTATCCACATATGGAATAGCATTCTCACTCAGTAAAACGTGTTTTATTGTATGCCCACCTATGTCTAGATGTGTCTAGTTATAAAGAATGCACGAACTGTCTATAACAGGAATAACTACTTTTCATAAAGGAGAAATCGTATATGATACAACGTAAACATATTTTATATAACCAGCCCCGTGCTCATACAGTCGGTAATGTAGAATATATAAACAATGAATGGGTATTCTTTGATGATGAAAATGATGAAGCGTTTCTATTAGAAGATATTGCCGAAGATGGGTTTGAAATTTTGTATAATAACAATTGGTTACCAGCCCGTTTCTATGAACAAGATGTATTACAAATCGCCAACGAGCAACACCATTTGCAAAATGGTGAAATGGTACGTATTCGAAAAAAGTTACTTCTTAGCTATAATGAATGGCTCGAGGAATTACCTGACTCTGTCTTCACATTATTAACCGAATCATTGCAATCACTTCACTACTCTTTATATGATTGCATGTATTGTCATAATTATTTATCTTTCTTACCGAAAGAGGAGTCACGCGAAGGAGTAAATATTCTTTTGTTTGATAACGACGAAATGATCTGTACACTGCAGCACCATTTCGTCCGTCACACTACGTCAAATAAAAATATGTTCCGTTTTACGAAAGTAAATGGAGAAGAGTTGCATATCGATGCGACATAAAATAAAAAACCACCTTATCTCCCAAGTCTTTGAGATTATAAGGTGGTTTTATTTTTATTTGAATACGTACCAGCCAAGTGGCAATTTCAGTCCTAAGTATAATACTGCTACTAGCGCAACAATAAATAAGCCCCAAACCGCCCCTGTTGGTTTGTTTTTGCTCATTTTCACAAGAACCATTTCCATTCCGCCGATAACTAAAATACCAGCTAACATTTTCAGGCCGTACCACATGTGCATGCTACCTGTTGCTGTCTTCACAATACTCATGTACAACATGAAGCCTGTCACAATAATGATGATATACATTAGGCGAAGCCCCATATGTACACCCTTACCTTTTCTTCCTGCTGAATAAAGTGAATACGCAACGAAGAATAAAATTAAACCTAACGCCCATGCTGTAATATGCATATGTACCATCGTATCCCTTACCTCCTCTTTTCACACTTTTTCACTCTATATGATAACATGTTCATTTATTTTCAGGAAATGTTTCGCTTTTTTACATTTAAATGCTATAATATTTAGAGTATTTACAAACTTCTTGTAATAACAAAAGGGGGAACAATCATGATTCAAACTAAGGATATTATCGAACTTACAGACACATACGGAGCAAATAACTATCACCCACTTCCAATCGTTATTTCTAAAGCAGAAGGTGTTTGGGTAGAAGATCCTGAAGGAAACCGCTATATGGACTTATTAAGTGCATATTCTGCAGTAAACCAAGGTCATCGTCACCCGAAAATTATTAACGCTTTAATTGACCAAGCTAATCGTGTTACGTTAACTTCTCGTGCTTTCCATAGCGATCAATTAGGTCCTTGGTACGAAAAAGTTGCGAAACTAACTAATAAAGAAATGGTACTTCCAATGAATACAGGTGCTGAAGCTGTTGAAACTGCAATTAAAACAGTTCGTCGCTGGGCTTACGATGTGAAGAAAGTAGAAGCAAACCGCGCTGAAATCATCGTTTGTGAAGATAACTTCCACGGACGTACAATGGGTTCTGTTTCTATGTCTTCAAACGAAGAGTACAAGCGTGGATTCGGTCCAATGCTTCCTGGCATCGTTGTAATTCCTTACGGTGATTTAGAAGCATTAAAAGCCGCAATTACACCAAACACAGCAGCATTCATTTTAGAGCCAATTCAAGGTGAAGCAGGAATTAACATCCCACCAGCTGGTTACTTAAAAGAAGCTTTTGAAGTATGTAAAAAAGAAAACGTTTTATTTGTAGCAGATGAAATCCAAACTGGCTTAGGCCGTACTGGTAAAGTATTTGCTTGTGACTGGGACAATGTAACTCCTGACATGTACATACTTGGTAAAGCACTTGGCGGCGGCGTATTCCCAATCTCTTGCGTAGCAGCAAACCGCGACATTTTAGGCGTATTCGAGCCAGGTTCTCACGGTTCTACATTCGGTGGTAACCCACTTGCATGTGCTGTTTCTATCGCAGCTCTTGAAGTGTTAGAAGAAGAAAAATTAACAGAGCGTTCTCTTCAATTAGGTGAAAAATTAGTTGGACAATTAAAAGAGATTGATAACCCAATGATCACTGAAGTTCGCGGTAAAGGTTTATTCATCGGTATCGAATTAAACGAACCAGCTCGTCCTTACTGTGAACAACTAAAAGCAGCTGGTCTACTATGTAAAGAAACACATGAAAACGTAATTCGTATCGCACCACCTCTAGTAATCTCTGAAGAAGATTTAGAGTGGGCATTCCAAAAAATTAAAGCTGTATTATCGTAATGATAGAGAGGTTGTCCGACATGTTGGGACAACCTCTTTCTTTTTATATTCATTTACATTAAGATATTTTGTAATTTTCTGTATTTTTAAATCGTAAAGGAGGTGCGATATGCTATTAAGATATGGTAAACATATTAACTATTTAGCTACATCTTTTATTTTAGTTACATTCTTTGGCTTCCTACTTTCCACAACATGGCTTACTCACTACTCAACTCCTACTACATTCACACTACTGAAAGCATCATTTTGGACTGCTGTTATTCTTACTATCATTGGTTTTGGACGAGAAAAAAGCGCACTTACGGTTATACTATTTGGCATTTGTACACTTGCATTCATTGGTCTTTACACTTTTTCCGTTATTGATTACCTCTATAACCCAAGGCCATAAAAAAGAGCTATCTTTTAACAAGATAGCTCTTTTCTTCACTTCACTACATTTCGCAAAGTACCAATTCCTTCTACTGTAATAACCACTTCATCACCAGCATGTAAAAACTTCGGTGGTGTGAAAGCTTTTCCGACACCAGCCGGGGTTCCTGTTGCGATAATATCGCCTGGTTCTAAAGTCATTCCTTTACTTATCGTTGAAATAATTTCTTCTATTGAAAAAATCATTTTATTTGTGTTGGAAGTTTGCCTTACTTCTCCATTTACTACCGTTTCAATGTGTAATGCATTCGGCGCATTAACCACCGATTTATGAATTAAATACGGTCCCATCGGACAAAATGTATCGAAGCTTTTCCCAAGGAAAAACTGTTTATGTTTTCTTTGAATGTCTCGAGCTGTTACATCATTTATAATCGTATAACCAAAAACATGCTCAAGCGCTTTTTCTTTTTTTATTTGCTTCCCTCGCTTACCAATAATGATAGCTAATTCTCCTTCGTAATCTAGTTCGTCCGTTGCATGAGGGTGACCATTAATTTGCTCATTTATGCCAATAACTGTTGTTGGTGCTTTCGTAAAAATCATTATATTTTCTGGAATAGACTCTATTCCGCCCATTTCTATGGCATGCTCACGATAGTTTTTTCCAACGCACAAAATATTCTTTCTTGGCCTTGGAATCGGTGCTAATATTTTCACCTCTGTTAACGGATAATACGCCGCTTCCCCGTTCTCTTTTGCCCAATTTACAATTTCACATACTTTCTCAAAGCATTCAGTTCCTCTTTCAATACACTCTAACATTGTAATAGGGATTGTAACCTTTTCCCCTTTTTGTCTTTGCGCTTCTCTTAAGTGTAATACCTTTTTTTCTTCTTCATCCACAATACCTACAAATACCTTTTCTTCTTTCTTCGCCGTTACAAAACGCAATATTTCCACTCTCCATCCTAAAACTCATGCCCTTTAATTGTATTCGCATCCGTAAGAAAAAAACCTTCTCATACACGCTAATTTTTACAATATTCTTCTCATACCCTATTCGTTACGCCTTTATATTTGGCATAAAATGTAGAAATTTTACTTTTTTTAGCGAAGGTATTTCTTTTTTATGGAGTTTTTGTATAATATGTACTACATATATACTAAAAATTTCATTTAGAGATGGAGCCGATTTCAATGTTTGAGCAAGCGATTGAAAAAAAACGTGAAAAAATGATTTATTTTGCTGAACGCTATGGAATGACTTCTCAAAAAACAGTGGATTGTAGCCAAGAACTGGACAGGCTCTTAAATGTAATTTGGCATGTACATACGGATTTTCACCCAAATCAAACACTCGACACACACACGCAATAGCGTGTGTGTGTCTTTTATTTCAAAAAAACACACATTTTATTGAAAACGCCCATACAATAGTAGAAAAGAAAATTTTAAAAACGAAGGGTGTTTTATATGCCAGCTATGGTCGGACATATTCGTATCGTCAATATTGGATCAAGTGGTATTTTTCATATTGGAGATGTATTTGCGATTAGGCCTATTAGTTACTCACGTGCTTTCGCCGGGGCCGGCTCTTTCAACGTTGGAGACAATGTTTCTGTCTACAATTATCAAAGTGCAACGACTGTCAACGATTCAGATGTAATCGATCAAGCGATAATTGGCTCAACTTAAAGGAGGCAATTGCATTGAATTTTTATGTAAACCAAAGTATCATCATCAACAGTATTAAAATTGATAGCATTACAACCTCTTCTGTGTTCCAAATTGGTACTGCCGGAAGTATTAAAGCCCTATCTAAATTTTCAAATACAGGCGGATTTACGGAGCCGCTTCGCCCATTACAGGCGAAAGGACAAATTATTTCTATCAAACCATCAACTAGTTCTTCTTAAGACATCCTTGTCATAAATATATAGCAGGAATATTTTTACCCTCCCTATTGAAAAGGAGGTTTCACAAATGAATCAAGATATATATACTTACTTACACCAACTTCAACAAGCTCTTCAAACACAACAAGCAGCCATCCTGAATTTAGAAGATCAAGTGCGCCAACTCCAAGAAGAGCTTAACGAATTAAAAAATCGCCCCTCCTCTTCTGTAGGAAAAGTGGAATACAAATTCGATCAATTAAAAGTCGAAAATTTAAATGGTACTTTAAATATTGGTTTAAACCCATTTTCAGCAAAAGGACAACAAATTGAAGATTTTCAAGTGGATACAGAAACATTGAAGGTAAACCCTGAAACTGAAACAAACCCAGACTTTTATCAAGGTATCCTCCAAGAAATGCATCGATACTTAGATGAAGAAGCATATAATCGTATTCTCCATTTTGAACAAGAAGAGCGAACACCGCTTGATGAAATGTATCGACAAATGATGGTGGATGACATAAAAAAACAGATGGAGCATCGACTCCCTTATTATTTATCACAAGCGCAATCATATGAAGGTATTTCAACAGATCCAGATTATTTACGAGATATCATTATTCAGGCAATGAAACAAGATATTGACAAAGCCTTTCTCTCCTTTATTCAGCACATACCGGGAAATTTCCGAAAGGAGTAAGTATGTATGAACCTTAACGTTGTAAACCGTGAGTTAAAAGTCGGACAGATTAAAATGAACGGTGTATCGTCGTCCGCACTCTTTTTAATTGGAGATGCAAATCTCCTCATTCTATCTTCTATTCTCGATACACCATTTGAAACAGTTACAGAGGGTCCATTTGTACCATTAGTAACAGATGTCCCTCCTACTCCAGGTTAAGGAGACTGAGAAATTATGTTGCATCATGTGTCTATTGTCCAAAATGTTTCTATTATTTCTTTAGGGATTGCTGCTGTATTTCAAGTTGGAGATGCAAACCAAATGGAATTAAAAAGTAGAGCTATTGCCGTCCACCGTGAAATTCCTTTTTATATACGGGGAGAAGGTCGCTTTGATGCTTTTGAAATCTTTACAGATGAACACATTACAATTCCAAAACGAACGACAGATGTAAAATTAAACATTGTAAATGAATGCCCTTTTATTGAAGTTAATAACGTTGAATTACGCACACTTTTAAATTCTGGTTGCTTTCAAATTGGAAATGTTGATTATGGTTTTAATAACTCTCGTATTATACAAATCCGCCAATATATTACGGATGAACCTTCCGCACAATAATTCATATAGTAATTAAAAAGCTTAGTAAAGTAGGTGGATGGTATGCCTTCGGTTGTAGGAAATCTCGTCGTGCAAAACAGTAACGGCTCTTTCAACTTAGGAGATTTTTATAACGTATCTCCGAAAGAAAACACGAAAGCCTATAACGGATCTGGAGCTTCCAATGTTGGGTTTGTCGTGAATACGTTTAACGGTGTTAGTGCAACGAATACATTTGATTCTGATGTGGCAGATCAAGATCAGATTGGAACAGCGTAAAAAAAGTAGGAGATATTCTCCTACTTTTTTCTTTTATCTAATTCAAAATTATTAAAATAAAATTTTAATAAGCAAGAGCTTTACTGTCCACAAATAGTGGTATAAACAAGTAAGTAGTGAAGAGGCACTATTTCATTTTATTTAAATGATAACCCGCTCTCCTCCAAAGCCCTCCTAAGCTTCGGCAAAGACGCAGGTCCCATACCATGCAGTTTTAATATTTCTTTTTCACTATATTTTGAGAGTTCTTCTACAGTTTGAATTCCATGGTGTTCTAATGCCCTTCTTGCTGGCGCTGAAAGAAGAGAGAGAAAACCTTCTTTTGGTTTTCTCTCTTTCTCACAGACTGGGCAAGTTGGACAATCGCTACTTTTATAGTACTCGTGTCCCTGTTCACAAGTTCTTAACGTTTTTTCCGTTACCATTTTCAAGCCCCTCTATTCTTCAATATTTACAACGTGATTCCCATCAAAGAAGTATAAACATTTCTCTTTTACAGGATGTTGTAAGCTTTTCTCCAGTGCTTTTGCATATAACGAAAGCTGCACTTTATATCGATCTTCTAAAATTGGTTTCGCTTGTTCGAATCCGCCTGGAAATTTCCCTTCAATCGTATCTGTTTTGAAGTCGATTAACGTAATGCCATCTTCCTCTTCAATCATGCAGTCGATAACCCCTTGGACAAGAATCGATTCCCCGCTATTCCCTTGCCAATCTTGATATGCTTCTTCTGCTGCAAGCATCATCGTAAATGGAACTTCACGCTCAACACTTTTCGCCGCTAATACCCTTTTACCTAAGTCACTGTCAAAGAATGAAATTACTTTTTCAATCGCTATTTCTTCCGCCTGCTCGAATGTTAATAATTCCTTATTTACCATTCCAGCAATTTGCTCTTGAAGAACTTCAACCGTAATCGGCTTCTTCAAATCAACATGCTGCATAACGGCATGGACTGCTGTTCCGCGCTCTGCGTACGTTAACCCTTTTTTCTCCATAAAGCGCGGACGTGTTTTAATTGGTGCACGTAGTTTTTTAATAAAGGCGTTATCACTACCATCTTCTGATTGATAATTTCTCTTTATTTCTGTAACAGATTGCTTCGCACGGTGAGATGTTGCTTCCTCATATCCGTACTTCCACATTAATCTATCGTACACTTCATCTTTTCGTTCACTTTCTAACGGCACAGCCTTTTTCTCACGAAGCGCTTCTAACAATTCTTGTTTCTCTTCTTGAACTGGCTCTGGTGCAAGTAGCGTGTTACCATCCACAACTTCTACTTTCCAGCTAGTGTCATACCCGTAAATTTCATCTGGAATACTTCCTTGTCCTAATTCAAGAAGCATTTCACTATCACGGTGTCTATATAATGAAGGTGCAATCCAGTCTAAATAACAAGACGCCCCGGCACGTATATGATCTGGTAATAACCATTCACTATGTTCCCTCGCATCGAGCCATTTTTCCATTTCCTTATTTGCATCCTTAACTGTTCCGATTAAAATTAACTTCTCTTTTGCACGCGTTAAAGCTACGTATAATACGCGCATTTCTTCCGCAATTAATTCCATTTTCATTTTACGCTTAATCGCAAGCTGTGATAATGTCGTATATTTAATTCGTTTACGCGGATCAATAAATTGCGAACCGAAACCGAAATCTTTATGCAATAAGAAACGTTTCATTAAGTCTTGTGTATTAAAACGACGACCGAGCCCAGCTACAAATACAACCGGGAACTCTAACCCTTTACTTTTATGAATCGTCATAATGCGAACAACGTCTTCTTGTTCACCGAGGGCCCTCGCCGTACCCATGTCATCACCGCGTTCTAAAATACGTTCAATAAAACGTAAGAAGCGGAATAATCCTCTAAATGATGTTGCTTCGTATTGTCTTGCGCGGTCATATAGTACGCGTAAGTTTGCCTGCCTTTGCTTTCCAGCTGGTAAACCGCCAACGAAGTCGTAATAACCTGTCTCACCGTACACTTTCCAAATTAAATCAGAAAGTGATTGTTGACGTGCAAATTCACGCCATCCTTGCAGTAAGTTATAAAACCACTCTAATTTATCATGAAGTTCTTGCTCCTCTTCAAGTGGTGCCCCTTTTAAGAATGAGCTCATTACTTCATAAAACGAGCCTTTCTTTCCATGAGCACGAAGCGTTGCAAGTTCTTCATCGCTCAATCCAACGATTGGAGAACGAAGTACAGCTGCAAGCGGAATATCTTGCATCGGATTATCAATAACGCGGAATACGTTCATCATAATAGTTACTTCCGTCGCTTC
This sequence comes from Bacillus sp. XB1, assembly GCF_053557995.1. Taxonomy (NCBI): domain Bacteria; kingdom Bacillati; phylum Bacillota; class Bacilli; order Caryophanales; family Bacillaceae; genus Bacillus; species Bacillus sp. XB1. The sequence continues at coordinate 2,502,927 of NZ_JBNRIL010000001.1, forward strand.
AAAGTAACCAGTCGCAAGGTCAGCGTACACTGGAATTCCTTGTAATTTTAACTCTTCCATAATTTGCGGGGCCCACGGCATGGAGCGAAGTAAAATAACGAAGTCGCGGTATTGTACTGGGCGCATACTATCATTTTTACGGTCATACACTTCATAACCTGAATCAACCATCGCTTTAATGCGCTGCGCCATAAGACGAGCTTCAAGCTGTGCTTTTTCGACTTCTGCACCTTCTTCACCGTCTATTACTTCTTCTTCCGTTTGCTGAATGCACAGTAGTTCTGCCGCTACATCTTCACCTTCTGGATAGGTAGCACCTAACTTTAATTCAGCGTCTGCATCGTAGTCGATTTCTCCGACTTCTTCACCCATAATTTGTTTGAAGATAAAGTTCGTACCTGCTAGTACTTCATGACGACTACGGAAGTTTTTCGCTAAGTCGATCTTCATTCCACCGCCCAATCCTTCTTGTGTGAAGCGTTTATATTTTCCTAGGAATAGTCCTGGTTCGGCTAGTCGGAAACGATAAATCGACTGTTTTACGTCACCAACCATAAACAAGTTTCCTTCACTCTCAGAATCTTTCGTTACGAATTTAATAATAGATTCCTGTACAAAGTTCGTATCTTGATATTCATCGACTAATACTTCAGCAAATTTATTACGATATTGGAGCGCAACTGCTGACGGATTCATTTCACCATTTTCACTTTGTTCACTTAAAATTTGTAAACAAAAATGCTCTAAATCTGTGAAATCGACCATTCCTTTATCTCGCTTCATCGCTTGGAAACGCTCTGTAAATACTTTTACAAGTTGAACAAGCTTTTCTAATACTGGGTGCATATCTTGAAAATCTCGTAAGAAACTTTCAGGTTTTCGGCTAAATAACTCTTCTTGTAATTTCTTCACTTCATCTTTCGCTTTATTACGAAGAGAGTCTACTTGTTTTACAACATCTTCATTGTAATCACTTTTCTTAATACGCTTTAACGTTTGCCACGATACGTTTTGCATCGCTTCATACAAACTTGCCCACGACTCATGAGCAGCTGATGATAGCGTTCCAAGTAAAGCTAGATCTGCTTGCAGGGTTTCAATGCGAGGCGCTGGACCGTCAGGAAGCATTGCGAGTTCAGTTGCCTTACGAATATGCTGTTCCGCTGTTTCAAGCTGGAATTTCACATCTTCTAATAAATAAGAAGCATATACTAAATCTTCAATTGTCTTTCCTTCTACGTCATATGCTTCTACTAATTTATCAAGCCATTTTTCCGGATTTGGATGCGCTCTTGACTCTGTATGAAGCGCTAAAATCATACGTTGTAAGTCATCATCACTACGGTCACTCGTATAACGATCAACAAGTTCAAAGAAGATTGTATTATCTTCGATTCCGTACTCTTCTTCTAATATGTCATCTAGCACTTCTTCTTTTAACAATTCATTTTCTGTTTGATTAGCAATACGGAAACGAGGATCAACATCAAGCATGTAGTAATATCCTCTAATTACTTGTAAACAGAATGAGTGAATTGTTGAAATGGAAGCTTTATTTAATAGGCTCAGCTGCTTTCTTACGTGTTGAGAGCCTGGTTCATCAATTAATACCTTTTCTAACGCTTCCCCGATTCGGTTTTTCATCTCTTGCGCCGCTGCATTCGTAAATGTTACAACGAGCAGGCGGTCGACATCGACTGGATTCTCTTCATTAATAATCTTTTTAATAATACGTTCAACTAATACTGCTGTTTTACCTGATCCAGCTGCAGCCGCAACTAAAATATCACGCCCGTTCGCTACAACAGCTTTCCACTGGTCATCTGTCCATTGACTATCTTCTGGTTTTTTAGGCCAATTTTCTATCATTCTCCGCCAACCTCCTCTCTTATTTTCTCCATCGCTTCGCTATCTTTCATATCTTTTAACGATCGGAACTGATTATCTTCAAGTGACTCATCAAATTGACAAACAGATTTGAAGTTACAGAACGTACATGCTGCTTTATTTCCCATTTTATAAGGAGCAATATCGATAACACCTTCTGTAATATCTTTTCCGATATTTTCAAACGTATGGTGTACATATTTTTGCAGTACATTAAACTCTTGCTCACTTGCAATACTTGAACGCGCACTAAAGCTACCGTCTTTTTTCAGGCCAGCAGAAATAATATCTGAACTTCCTGTTGAAAGTTTGTTATCCATTAAACGAACAACGTCAGCATCTCCTAATACGAGTCCTTTCATTTTAAATTTCTTTAAAATTTCTTTTTCAATTTCAGCTTCAGATGCGTCACCTTTCATCTCAACGATTGGGTTATGAATATGGAAATACAATACACCAGCTGGTGATGCTGCGTGACCTTTTTTCATCCACGTCTGCGCATTCGAAGTAACAACATCTAAATACGTTAACATTTGAAGTGCTAATCCGTAATACACTTCCGTTAAATCTAACGCTTTTGAACTTGATTTATAATCAATAATACGTAAGAACGTCCCGTTTTCATCTTCTGCCTTATCAACACGGTCAATACGGCCGACAACTTCCATCTTCACACCATTTGGTAATGAGAATTCCATCGGCGGAAGTGAGCCTGTACCACCCATACCGAACGGCACTTCTAAATCAACTGGTACGAATCCGCTTGACTTCGCATGTTCACGAAGAATGATTGACGTACGGAAAATGATTTGTTGTAGTTTTTGTTTTAAATAGAAATGACGGTTTGAACTTAATAAAATTTGTCGTTGTAATAACGGTGCGATTTCTTCTATTACTAAAACAGAAAGATGCTCACACTCTTTTATGGATAAATCCGCCCAAGTACGGTTTTCACGCAATAGCTTGTCCGCAATTTTCTTTAATGCCGCATGGAATAATTCGCCGATGTCCGGCGCATCAAGCTTGAAAATATCACGCTCTCTAAGCGATAAACCGTGCTGCGCAAAATGAGCGTATGCACAACGGTTAAATAGTTCCATACGAGAGACGCTTCCTTTAATTATATCTCCGTATAAATCTCTACTTACTGCTGTATTTAGTTTCTTCGCACGATTTCGATAGAATAAACTTGATAAGACGCGGCTACTTTTTTGTTTCCATTCATCTGAAGTTACGTAGAAATTATATACGTCCCACCAAAAGTCTAAATTCCCTTCAAATCCGTATCGCTTCCACGTTTGTAGTTGCTGCATAACGTAAGATAACGTTACTTCTGGCGTTGCTACGTATGAAATTTGTTCTGAACGTGATAAATCGTTTACGTCATTCGTAATAAATGAATCTTTCACATTAGGGAACATTCTTTTTATTTTCTTAATAAAGCTAGACGCAAGTAACGTCTTTCCTTCTTCATCTGCAAGCGGGCATGAAATATATAACTTCTCAGATGCTCTCGTTACCATTTGATACATAACGAACTGTTCTTCTAACAAAGTTTGTCTCGTCGTTGGCGCTAATTCAATCCCTGCTGCACCAAGAACTTCTCTTTCTTCATCAGAAAGCATACCTTCGTCCATAGGTGCTGCTGGAATAACACCCTCATTTACACCTATAATAAACGTTGCTTTCACGTCAGATAACCTGGAGTGATCAATATTAGCAATTAACACTTGGTCTAATGACGGCGGAATGTTAGCAAATTGAAGTGCCTCAAGACCTGTCGACATAACGTCCGTAAACATAGAAAGAGACATTTTCTCTTCACCAAGCATCTCTACAAACGTATCAAGAAGGCTCATTACTTCTTCCCATACTTGTTCATGATCTGTCGCAAATAAGAAATCTCCACTTTCTTCTGCACGTATACGTAATTCTTCTAGTTTTTTCGGAACATCCAGCTCTTCTAGAAATAAGTAGACTGCTTCACACATTTGCATAACTGTTCCTGCACGCTTTAACCTTTTTTGCATGCGAATAACAGGTGTTCTTACAACGTCACGTAACCTATTTATTTTCTCTTCCATTTCACGTTCACTATCTGTGATCATCCCGTTCGTATCATCAAGAGAACGATAACGGCGATACATCCATGGATCCTCTGAAGTCCACCTCTTTCCTTGTACACCGTACGCTAAACAGTAATTTTCAAATTCATCCATTTCTTCACGCATCGTTTCTTTTCTTACGTCTAATGGATATAAAAGCTCTGTTTTCACGCAGCGGAACACCGCATCATAACGCCAATTCCCACTAATAATCTCGAGTGCAGAACGAATACATTCTACTAATGGGTGGTGTGACATCGGACGCTTTTCATCGATGAAGTGCGGGATATTGTAATCTGTAAATAACGTTCGCATCACATCGTAATAACTTTCCCCATTACGAAGAAGAACCGCAATATCTCGGTAACGATAGTTTTCCTCCGCCACAAGTTTACGAATTTCACGCGCAACACCTTCTACCTCTGCTCGTAAATTCGCAGCTGTACTAATCGTTACACTCGCTTCACCGTTAAATTTTTCATTCGGACGCGCTTCATAATGAGCTTCTAAATGTGCTAATGCCGGAGAATGAAAACGCGGCTGTTCCATAAGTGGAATTGTTTTTTCAATTTCTATTTTCTCTTCACGCGCTACTTGTTTGATTTTTTCATACGTTAACGTCGTTTCATAAAATAAATCAAGTTCATTTACTGGCTGCGCTAACGTTTTTTCATCTATCGTTAACGTGATCGTAACTCTCGCTCCGCAAATCATAAGCTGTCTTACAATCTCTAACTCTTGCGGGGAGAATGAATGAAATCCATCTATATAAATTTCCGCACCATTTACATATTCAGACTGCGGAAGCTTTTCCACTAGCAATTGTAGGTAGTCTTCTGAATCTAAATATTTTCCGATTAAAGCACGTTCAAAATCATCGTATAATAGCTGTAAATCATACACTTTATTCGCTAGTAACTTTTGTTCGGCACTGCTACTATGCGCATCTAATTGTTGCCACATTTCATATACGTTAGATGGCGTTACATTGTAACGTTTAAACTCTGCAATCATACTGCCAAGATGTTCAAAGAAACCGTTTTGCTCCGCTGCTTTTTGGAACACCGATAATCCATCTTTACGAGACTCTACAATTTTACGGAGTAACATATGTACACCCGCTTCATCAATATGAAGACGACTCGCTCCGCCAACTTCTTGTAGTACCTTCCACGCTAATCGTGAAAAACTAAAAACTTGTGCCCGAATAGAACCTCTTACATCCTCACTTCCAATTAACGCCTGCTGCGTCTGGAATGTCATCTGTTCTGGCACAAGATATAATATTGTTTTCCCTCTCGGGCGTTGTTTTAACTCTTCTTGCACTTCGCGTAAACAAAGTGTACTTTTTCCACTTCCCGCTCTACCAATCACAAATCGAAGTGACATGTAACCCCACCTTTCACTTACATAACGAACGTTAGTTTGCTACTATAATTGTATTATAGTACACGAAAAAAGACAAACTGAGTTGTTTGTCTTTTCTATACTTCTACTTCATTATATCAACCTTTTGAAAAATTCGTTTGCACCTCTTGAATTGGCCAATATCGCAAATCAACTTTACCGACAACTGTATCAGCTTTTACAAAGCCAAAGTGTCTACTATCCCAGCTCCCGAGCCGGTTATCACCTACTACAAAAATAAACCCGGGTGGCACCAGCTTTTCTTTCGTTAACTCTTCTAATGTAAAGTCGCCTGTTAGTTGCCTTCCATTTATCTCTTTCTTATACTTCTCTAAATACGGCTCATCAATAAATTGACCGTTTATATATAACTTATCCTGCTTATATTCAATATGATCTCCAGGTAAACCGATAACCCGCTTTACATAGTCCTCTTTTTTATTCGCATGAAATACCACAACGTCAAATCTGTTCAAGTCCCCAACTTGATAACTCACCTTATTTACAACTAGCATATTGCCATCTTGCAATGTCGGCATCATTGACTTCCCCTCTACAACATACGTTGAAAAGAAAAACGTTCGAAAAAATACAGCTAATAATACACCAATTAAAATTGTTCGTATCCACTCTATGCCTTCTTTTTTCAAAGTTTTCTTCATCTGCTTCTCCCCTTATCCTTTAATACTGAAGCTTTCCTTTACAAAGAAGACTATTCTTAATGTAGTTCTAACTTTACTTCGATTTTCTTACCGACATACCATAAAATAAAAATACCAATCGCTACAATAACTGATTTCACTGGATTATGAATAAATGACATTAAATCATGACCGATATACGTTAAAATAAAAATCATCACAAGTTTTCCGAATGCTAACGCTAGACCAAACTGTTTTACACTAATTCGGGATAAACCAGCGACAACATTTATGAGCGCTGACGGTGTAAACGGAAAACAAAATATAACAAAAATCGGTGCGAATCCTTTCCTTTCAACCCACCCCATTGCTTTTCGTACTCTCTCATGCTTATTTACAAACGAAAAGAAACGACTGCGACCAAAATGGCGGATGATGAAAAAGACAAGTAATGCACCCATTACTGATCCAAGCCATGAATAAAGAAAACCGAGCCAAAAGCCAAATGCAACAGCATTCGCCAGTACAAATACAATAAGCGGTAATGCTGGAATCAACGCCTCTATCATCGGTAAACCAATACCAAGAAGTGGTCCGAACGCTTTATAACTCTCAACAATATGATCCATATTTTCTGGTGAAAAATACTCTTTGATTGTCTGAAAATCCATTCTACACTTTACCCCTTTACTCTAAATACTATCCCTACTGTATCATTGCTTATATGAAAGAGGAAATGGTAGATACGACATACGGAGATGTATTTATTAAAGTTTCCATATCTTTCATAAGAATTCCTTCATTATTTAGCTATGATAATCTATCAATATTCGACAGGACGTGTCGTTCGTTTTGTTATTTAGATTGTTTTTCGGTTTTTATCGGTAAATGAAATTATACTGGTGATTTTCTAAATATATCAATTACAACTCGTTTTTTCTAATATATCGCCTTATCTACAAAGACTGACTGACAAACAAAAAAAGAATGGGGATTCCCCCATCCTTTCACACTTCGCCTTCCTTCACAAAATACACCTTCTCATAAGCGGGTCTTAATGTTGATTCCTCTTTTTTATCGACCTCTTTAAAACAAGGATTCCCTTGTTTTTTCCTACGATCTTCATATTCAGTACGTAATTTCGCTGTACGATTTTGTTGATTTTCAAAACTAGTTTTTGATATTTCTAATTTCACAGCAAAGCCATTTATAAATCTAATAATAAGATTTCCATCTTCTAATTCTTTATTACTTTCAATATAAAAATGAGACAACCAAGCGCACTCTTTTCTAGAGTAAGAATAGGTAGGGAAAAAATAAAGTTGATCTGCTGGACTAATCGCAATCGGTGCTTTATGTGTAATATGAGTTAACTCTTTCGTTCCTTCTTTTCTGCCTAAGAAACTAGAGCCATGCTTGCGGCAACTTCTTTCTATAATATCTAGAGGTTTTTGAAATACGAAAAAAGAATCATTCATTTCAACGACTCGCGTAACAATTTTCTTTTCACTTAGAATAACAGGAAGTAAGGCCATCGTATTTTTCGTTACAACATAATTTTCGACATAGCGTTCCACTTTACTTTCCATACTCCATTATCTCCTTTTTTCCATTTATATTAGCAGCTGCATATATAATTTTAGCATCTATGAAAAGGAAATAGCTTACAAGTTCCGCTTTTTTACAATTTTTTATCATTTATCAAACATTTGTTAAACAATAAAATCACAATATAGAAATTAATTAATTTTAAAGTTATAAAAACAGCATTTATACTACCTATAAATATTTATTATCCATTCCTCATTTCACATCATTACAACAACTAACTTTGCTATAATTAAAATGTAAATCCAATATATGGAGGGCCACTATGGAAGAAAAAGAGATCCAACCATCGATTCAAATGAAAAATAGTAGCGTCATTATCGTGAAAAACTCAGCTAGTATTATATTCGGTTTATTTTTCATTCTGCTATTCTTTGCCAAACCGTTTCGTAAATCAAAATGTCCAGAATGTAAAAAACGTGAGAAGAAAAAATCAGGGCAAGAACAATAAAAGGCCTTCCTTTATGGAATGCCTTTTTACATTCGTAGTATCATTTTATTTATTCTTCTTCCCCCTAAAAAACGACTATATTTTCTTCCAAGGTTCTCTACATCTTTTTTGATTTGTAATATGATCCTTATATAAAATATGAGAAAGAGTATTTGTACTTGTTATCCGCTTTTAATTTTTATTAAAAAATTCAAATTTGCACATCTTTATCCATCACTAACAATTCGTTAATTAGTTAACTTTGTAATATAAGTTTTGTATATAATGTCATTCAAAAACACAATATATATAAGTAGCTATTTATAATTACATTGCTTTTTATCGAATTCTAAAAAGGAGTTGTATACTATGGATAAAGAAAATCCATTAAATCAGCAGGTTAATAGCATTCCCTCAGATGCTCTGAATACCCCTAGTAAGGAACAAGAACAACTGTTAGAAACATCATCTCAAAACGTACAAAATTCCAACAACAACGCTAACAAAAAAGATGTTACTCAAGGTCTATCTGGAAAATATTTCCCCATTTCAACAGAGAATACAAATTTATAGTTATTTACTATCATACGCAGCAAATGCTCTTGCTGAACTAATTCTTCTACAGAAACTAATACGCATTCCAGATAATTTTTTACCAGTTGTAACATCGAAAAAGAGATTTAGATATAAAAACAGGCTCTAAAAAAACTTTCTCCACAACAAAAAAAGGATGGCATTAGCCATCCTTTTTTCCATCATCAACTATAAAATTATAGTTTGATTACGTTTTTAGCTTGAGGTCCACGGTTACCGTCTTCGATTTCGAAGCTAACTTTTTGACCTTCTTCTAAAGATTTGAAACCGTCAGTTTCGATTGCTGAGAAGTGTACGAATACGTCGTTTTCGCCTGGAACTTCGATGAAACCGAAACCTTTTTCGTTGTTAAACCATTTTACTTGTCCTGTTACTGCCATAATTATTTCCTCCTAAGAAAATACAAATTTTAAATTTTTTAGTCTTCCTGTCTAAAAAAAGAATCCACACATTATCAAATACGAAACATAAACTAGTTCTCACATACTTTTTCTCGTTCGTTTTCAGCACTTGATAACATATGGATTGCTTAATTTAACTATTCAACTGACATCATCATAGCACATTAAAATAAAATGTACAATCTTTTTCGAAAATAGAATTTCTAATTTTTAGTATTTCTTATAAAATATACTTATCTCTATTCTAAATAAGGAGGAGTTTATGACCAATAAAATTCCTAGAAAAACATTAAAAAGAATTGAAGAGGATATTGAAAATAATAATCTTGGAAAAGCAAGAGATAGATTGCATGGCCTCATCTTTACATACCCAAATGAATTACATCTTCGAAAACAACTCGGAGATATTTATTATAAATTACAATATCCAGAAATGGCTGGACGTTACTGGTATCTAGAAGAGCATAAAACAGATATTATGCATGAATCATGTTTATTATTTGAAAAATCAATGGGAAATAGTCCTCATCATATTGCACGTGCTTTAAAGTTTAAAGGCGATTCTAACCATATAAAAGGTTTGTATAAAGATCAACCTTTATCTTTAGTGCAGAAGAAAGTAGCAGAGGAGTTAATTTATGAGTATAAAGAAACATGGAAAGATAAGCTAGTTCCTTTTGGCTGTCTAGCATTGCTTGCTTCCCTTCTCTTTTCTGCCGTTGTTGGTCTATTCACTATTTGGAATTGGATTTTTTAATCACAGGGGGAATTTTCACATGTCAAACTACGCTAAAGAAGAAAGGCTAACAGGGGGAAACGTCTCAAGCGTATATCGTTCTGAAAATACTGTTCGGCGAGAGTTAAAGCCAGGCAGTGAAAAGATTCATAAGCTATTGCAACATTTAGAAAACAAAGGATTTCATTATGCTCCAAAGTTTTTAGGTGTAGATGAAAAGGATAGAGAGATTTTATCCTTTATTGAAGGAGAAGCTGGCAATTATCCTTTAAAAGAATATATGCGATCTAATGATGTATTAAAAGAAATAGCAAAGATGCTCCGCCTTTACCATGATGCTGTAAGTGATTTTCCGTTATTAGATGATTGGAAACCGATGGATCATACTCCAAATAACATTGAGGTTTTATGTCACAATGATTTTGCCATATATAACATTATTTTTAATAATGAGAAGCCAGTAGGGATTATTGATTTCGATGTTGCTGCTCCTGGTCCAAGACTATGGGATATCGCTTATACACTCTATACTTGTGTGCCTTTAAGTAGAGTGTATTATACTGAATCCGGTGAAGCCGTTCATTATGACTCATCGCAACATGCAGATCGTATTAAAGAGAGAGTGAATTTGTTCGTTCAGTCCTATGATAAAAATATGGATGAAGATTACTTAGGAATGGTGTTGCTTCGATTAGAAGGGTTATGTACATATATGAAACGAAAAGCTCAAGAAGGCGACTTGAATTTCCAAAGAATGATCGATGAAGGACATCTAGAGCATTATGAGAAAGATATGAAGTTTATTCGTGATCATAGGGCTGAGTGGAGTTGATTTAGTAATAAAGAAAAGTTAGTATCGTTTTTTGCCGACAACTCAATCTCTCTTTTCGAATCGTTTAGAAAATAACAAGGGGCACCTTTCAAAAAGGTGCCCCTTCCTTTTATTTCGTAAACTGTGCTTCTTCCGTAGATCCTTTTAACGCTGTCGTTGATGAAGTTCCGCCTGTAATCACTTGTGCCACTTCATCAAAGTAGCCTGTTCCTACTTCGCGTTGATGACGTGTTGCAGAGTAGCCATGTTTTTCAGCTGCGAATTCTGCTTGTTGTAGTTCAGAGTATGCTGCCATGCCGCGCTCTTTATAGCCACGTGCTAGTTCAAACATACCGTAATTTAATGAATGGAATCCAGCAAGTGTTACGAATTGGAACTTGTAACCGTAAGATGCGATTTCCTTTTGGAAGCTTGCAATTGTTTTTTCATCTAGTTTTTGTTTCCAGTTGAATGAAGGTGAGCAGTTATATGCAAGTAGCTTCCCTGGATGCTCCTTATGAATTGCGTCCGCAAATCGTTTTGCATCTTCTAAATTTGGTTCTGACGTTTCACACCAAACGAGGTCTGCGTACGGTGCATACGCTAAACCGCGCGCAATTGCTTGATCAAGACCTGCATTCGTACGGTAAAACCCTTCTGGTGTTCTTTCTCCTGTAATAAATGCTTTATCAACAGGATCAATATCGCTCGTAATTAAATCAGCTGCATCCGCATCTGTTCTTGCAACGATAATTGTCGGCACTCCCATTACATCTGCTGCAAGGCGTGCAGAAATTAAATTGCGTACTGCTGTTTGCGTTGGTAGTAGTACTTTTCCGCCTAAATGGCCACATTTTTTCTCTGAAGATAATTGATCTTCAAAATGCACACCTGATGCACCTGCTTCAATCATACCTTTCATCAGTTCGAATACATTTAATTGCCCACCAAATCCAGCTTCTGCATCTGCTACAATCGGTACGAAATAGTCTGTATCATCGCTTCCTTCCATATGCTGAATTTGATCCGCACGTTGAAGCGTTTGATTAATTCGTTTTACTACAGCAGGTACGCTGTTCGCTGGATATAAACTTTGGTCTGGATACATATGCCCAGAAAGGTTTGCATCAGCTGCTACTTGCCAACCACTTAAGTAAATCGCTTTTAACCCAGCTTTTACTTGTTGCATCGCTTGGTTTCCTGTTAATGCGCCAAGTGCGTTAATATAGTCTTCTGTATGAAGCGATGTCCAAAGCTTCTCAGCACCACGACGCGCTAACGTATGTTCAATATCAATTGACCCGCGCAGGCGAATTACATCTTCTGCCGAATATGGACGTGTGATCCCTTTCCAACGCTCATCTAATTCCCAGCTTTCTTGTAACTTCTCGATTCTTTCGTTTTTCATTTGTTCCATCCCCTTTTCATTTTTTATAAAATTTCATAACCCGGTAATGTTAAAAATGGTACGAATTCATCATTTCGAACGAGATTTGTAAACAACGTTGTCGCCTCTTGGAATCTCCCTTTCTTAAAGGCTTCCTTACCAATCTCTCTTTCTATTTTTGCTAATTCTTCTTCTTTTAATTCTTCCATTAATTCAAGCGTAATATTACGACCATCATTTAGTTTTCCACCTTCATGACGAATCCATTGCCATACTTGTGCTCTTGAAATTTCAGCTGTTGCCGCATCTTCCATTAAGTTATAAATGGGTGCTGCTCCCCGTCCGCTTAACCAAGATGCAATATATTGAATACCTACGCTAATATTCATGCGAAGGCCCTCTTCTGTAATCGTTCCCACTGGTACCTCTAGTAAATCGCTTTCTGTTACACATATTTCTTCACGTTTTCTAAAAATTTGATTTGGTGTTTTCATAATGTGATTAAACACTTCCATTGCAACCGGTACAAGTCCAGGGTGGGCAACCCAAGTCCCGTCATGACCGTCTAAAGCTTCGCGTTCCTTATCAGCACGCACTTTTTCAAAAGCTGCTTCATTTGCTTCTGGATTATTTTTAATCGGAATTTGTGCCGCCATTCCTCCAATTGCTGGTGCATTACGGCGGTGACATGTTTGAATTACTTTCAAAGAATACGAACGCATAAATGGCGCCGTCATCGTGACTTGTGCTCTATCTGGTAGTAAGAATTTATTATGATTACGGAAACTCTTTAAAAAGCTAAAAATATAATCCCATCTTCCGCAGTTTAAGCCAGCAGAATGATCTTTTAGCTCATACAAAATTTCATCCATTTCAAACGAAGCGTGAATCGTTTCCAGTAACACAGTTGCTTTAATCGTTCCATTTGGAATGCCGATATATTTTTGAGCAAATACGAATACATCATTCCATAATCTCGCTTCTAAATAACTTTCCATTTTCGGTAAGTAAAAGTATGGGCCGCTCCCTTTTGCTAAAAGAGCTTTCGTATTATGGAAAAAGTACAAGCCGAAGTCTACTAAGCTACCCGACATATTTTTCCCATCAACTTGCATATGCTTTTCCTCTAAATGCCATCCTCTTGGACGTACAATGAGTACAGCTGTTTTCTCATTTAATCTATATTCTTTCCCTTTATCATTTTCATGTGAAATCGTTCCCTTTACTGCATCTCGTAAATTGATTTGACCTTCCACTGCATTTTCCCAAGTTGGTGAATTCGAATCTTCAAAATCCGCCATAAAAAGATGCGCTCCTGAATTTAAAGCGTTAATGACCATCTTTCTATCTACCGGTCCAGTAATCTCTACACGGCGATCCTCTAAGTCTTTTGGCAGCTTGGCAATTGTCCAATCCGCTTCACGTATGTGTTTTGTTTCTTCTAGAAACTTCGGAAACTCCCCTGCATCAATTCTCTTTTGTTTTTCTACACGTTTTTGTAAAAGTTCTATGCGGCGCTCATTAAAATTCTCATGTAGTTCCTTCAAAAAACTAAGCACCTCAGGTGTCAATATTTCGCTGTACGCTGGTAACATTTCTCCAACGAGTGTAACCCGTGAAGTTTGCGTCGACATATTAGCATCCCCTTCTTAAACTGTTTTATAACAGATTTGATTTCATGTTTTATATTATATAACAAATCTTCAGAAAAGGAAGTTTTTTTTGAAAATTCATTTCGCTTTTTTTCAAAACGCCATTCTTTCGCGCTTTATTTCATACAAAAAAGGCCGCTGTTATACAACAACGACCTTTTTGTATTATTTTTGAATTTCACTTTGACTAGTTAAACTTTATTACTGCCCTTGTTCCATATCATGCAATATTGCTCTATGTAAAAACTGTGCGTATTGTTCTCTCGTTACCTTCATAGACGGACCGAATTTACCTTCTCCGATTCCCAGTGTAATACCATTTGTTTGTACTGCACTAATTGCATTCGTTGCCCATGAATTTGCTGAAACATCATTAAAGTTATGAGATCCCTTTGCCTGTAGGTCAAAAGCATTCGTAAGAACTTGTGCCATTTCCGCACGCGTTAACGTCGCCTTCGGTCTAAAGTTTCCATTCTCGTCTCCCTGGAAAATTCCGATTTCCGTTAGAGCCAATATCTCCTCGATAAAGCTTGTTGAATTTTCATCGATATCTCCATATGGGTTTTCATATTCATCTTGTTCTTCCATATCAAACACACGGTAAATTAAAGCTGCAACTTGCTCACGTGTTACATTATCCCCAAAACCGAATATTCCATCGCCATATCCCAAAATAATTTCTTGTTCCGCTAATTCATGAATTGCCTCATATGCCCAATGTCCTTTTGGTACATCTTTAAATACAATTGTATTTGCTTTTTGCAACGGTGCACTTTCCGCTTTTACACTATTACTCTCTGCTGAGAATAACACCCCACCCATAATTGTTAATGCTGTAGCTGTTTTTAATAATTTTTTGCTCATCAAATTATCTCCCCAATATGTATATGTTTTTTTAAAAATATACAGAATAAATGGTATAGTGACAATATATTTTCCGACACATTTCGTGACGGTTTTGTGAATCATATTACACATCATGTCTTTTTCATCGGGTTGATTATAAAGCTTGTTTATAACCATAAAAATACATAAATACGAATAATAATTCTTTTTTAAACAAACAAAAAAGCACAAATTTTTCTATTTGTGCTTTCATATTTCACTCTACTTCCAATCCTCTTTCAAATGATAATTAATAATCGCATTATTAATAAACTGAGCATATTGTTCTCTAGGTACAGGGCGATTTAATTCATACATGCCATTCCCAGTTCCTCTCACAACATTATTAGATTGTAACGCACTAATTGCATCTTCTGCCCAGTGACCTTTTGGAATATCTTTAAATGTATGTTTTTGTTTCGTTTCAAAATTAAATGCTCGTTTTAAAATGACAGCCATTTCCGCTCTAGAGATTGGTGCTTTCGGCCTAAAATCCCCTTGGCCATCCCCTGTAAAAACACCACGTTTTGTTAACGCTAAAATTTCCTTTTTAAAAGTGGTTGTACTATCAGAAACATCTTTATATGGATTCGCTACTGGCCCTTCTTCTTTTATCTCAAGTGTTCTGTAAATAGTCCCAGCTACTTGTTCACGTGTTATAAGATCGCCAACACCATACTTCCCGTTTCCATACCCTAATATAATTTTATGATACGCTAAATCCATAATAGCATCATATGCCCAAAATCCGTATGGAACATCTTCAAACACAATCATTTGTGGATACTCTTCCGCTTTTACAGGTGTCACATTCGCCCCTGCAAATATACCTCCTGCCATTGTCGCAATCATCATTACACCCAATATTTTTTTCTTCATTATCCTCTCTCCCTATTTCATTCAAATAAAATGAACTTCATTGTTTCAGGAGTACTATTTTTTTTGTGAATGTAAGATAAAATGCAAATCTTCTAGAAGAAATATTCCCACTACCTTTCTGCTTTATACCCCCTTCTTTCTTTTTCAAAAAGGAAGTTGTCACATCTAAGGTGTTATATACTAAAACATTCTACAATCTCTTTATAAACTCCTTTTCACTTTATAACTTCCCTTTATTGGCACCTAAAGGAGATGCCTAATGGAGATTACTATATTCATGGTTTATATTTCAGAGGTAGCATTTTTCGCTGAATTTTGAGGTGGGGGTCTTACTGCCCAGCAAATAACGAGATAAAAAAATCATCCTTTTTTCTTAAAAGAGGATGATTTTTTTATATTTATTAACACTCAAATATGCTACTACTTTTGAAGAGTAAATTGGGCAACTATTTGTTTTAATTTTCCTGCTGCGTTATGCATATGTTCAATTGAAACCGAAATCTCTTGAACAGATTTTTCTTGCTGTTGAATAGACTCTTTTACCCTATCAGTTCGGTCAGATGATCTTTGGGAAATTTGAGCCATGTCTTCTGCAGAAGCCGAGATTTCCTCACTACTCGCTGCAATTTCATCTGTAGACATAGATACCGTTTGAATTTGCTCAGATACTTGCTGTACTTTTTCTGTAATTGTTCCAAATACTTTTTCTGTATGCATTACTACTTGTGTACCTGCCTGTACCTCATTATCTACTTTCCCCATCATATGTACCGTATGGTTCGTTGTTCCCATAACTTGAGTAATAAGATTCTCAATTTGTTTTGCAGAATCACTAGATTGTTCTGCTAATTTCCGCACTTCATCTGCCACAATTGCAAATCCTCTACCACTTTCACCAGCACGTGCAGCCTCAATTGCGGCGTTTAATGCTAATAAGTTAATCTGGGAGGTAATACCTTGCATAACATCAATGATTTTAACAATTTCTTCTGATTGTTCTTTCATAGTCTCTACTTGTTTCACACCGCTATGTACCGAATTTTGGATTGTATCCATCTGTTGAATCATTTGTTTCATTAATTTGTTACCACTCTCTGCATCTAATGCTGATTGAGCAGATAATTCATTTACAGAGGATGATGTATTGACTATACTCTGCATTCCTTGCGTCAACTCTTCCATCGCACCCGCAGTTTGTTCCATTGCTTGCATTTGACTCTCTGCACCATTTGCAACTTCTTCAATATCCATAGTGATTTTCTTCGCTGCACTACTAGATACTTCTGATGCAGATACTACTCCGTCTGCATGTTGGAATAAAAGCTGAATATTATTCTCTACTTCTTGCATATTTGTTCTTAGCCCTGCAATCATCTCGTTAAAATTACTTACTAATACACCTAATTCATCCTTAGCAGTATAATCACCATGTACGGTTAAATCTCCTTCTTTCGCTCTTTCCATCATACGACTAACCGTTTGTAAAGGAGCAACTATGAGCTTGCTAATAATATAACTTACTATACATATAACGATTGTAGTAACTACTACAAGAATGATAAAGGTAATAACGGAACGATCAATCATTTTTTGAGAATCTTTAAATACTTGGTCAGCTAAATTTGAAACATACGATTCTAGATCCACTGCATAACCAGCTAACTCTATTCCCTTCGGTTTTAATTCCTTCTGAAATTCATTTACCATTTGTGGCTCGTTTGTTGCCTTCGCCTTTTCAAATAATTTTTTATATGTATCTTTATAACTTGGTAAAGATTTCTTCATCTTCTGAAATAGTTCATCCTCTTGCTTACTTAAATTAAAACCATCATCATATTCTTTTAATAAAGAATCATATTTTTTAAGATCCTTTTCAATATTATCAATTATCCCCTCTTTATTTGCCACTTCATTTTGTGATGCCGTAATTAATTCTAGTAAGTTATATTCTAATGAATTTTGTGTACGAAGCATTCCTTCTAATAAAATTGCAGAATATTGATAATCATCTACTACAACCTCTGTATCGTGCTTAATCTTATTAATAGAATTAATTGCTACACTGCTCATAATTACCATACCTAAAACTGCTAATGAAATAAGCGCTAATAATTTATATTTCACTTTTAAATTTTGTAAAAAATACATTTTTCCACCTTTATTCCTTTATATATAGATTTTTAGAATTTTATAGCTTATTATTTACAAAATCGCAATAAAAAGCAATGATAAATATTCCCAATATCAAACTTCTATCCCTATAAAAAAAGAAGTAGCTATCATGCTACTCCTTTTTGCTTTGTTTCTCATATTGTTCAAACGTATGAATTCTTTCAAAAATTGGTGGGTGCGTGTATAAGAAAAATTTTACTAACGCAGGCGGATTTACTTGGCTTAAACTTGTTTTTGATAAATATTGAAAAGTTTTCACACCAGATTTCCCGTCCTTCGTCATATTTAAAGCATATTGATCTGCGGCTCTTTCTTCTATACGTGAAACGTAGTTTGTTGCTGGTTGTGCTGCAAAAGAGAGTATAGAGGAAATTAAGAAAAATAAAGGTAAAATGGAGAAACATGCTACTTTTGAAATTTGCAATGTATCTCCCCATTTGCGAATACACATATTTATAATACGACTAATTAAAAACATACCTATAAACGATAGCAATACATAACTTGCAACGCCAAAATATATATGTTTCATAACATAATGCCCCATTTCATGAGCCATTATAAATAAAATCTCTTTATCTTTTAACTGCTTAAGCGTTGTATCCCACATTACAATACGGGCGTTAGGACCAATTCCTGTTACGTAAGCATTTAATGCATTCGTTTTTTCTGACATGTTTACTTCATATACGTGTTTAGCAGGAATGTCCGCTTTGTCTGCTATCGCTAAAATTTTCGTTTCTAATTCTTTATTTTTCAGCGTCGAGAAGTCGTTATAAAGCGGATCAATAACGACAGGCTGTATGAATGTTAAAAAGATTGTAAATGGAACAGAGAGCGCCCATCCTGCGAGCCACCATCTCTTCGGAAATTTACGGATAAGCCATAATAGAACGGTAACTACGATTAACATAGTCGCATAACTTTCCCAAAAACCGATAACATGATCTTTTATCCAACTTTGTGTACTTTGTGTTGAAATGCCGTAATCAACGGACACTTTCCGGCCAATCCATTGCATCGGTAAGGCAAGCACTGTTGTCAGTAATGATAAATAAAAGAAATAAATCGCAACTTGCAAAACACTTATTTTAGTCGTTTCCTTCGACCATTTCTCAAACTTTCTTGAAATACCTAGCACAAGTACAAATAATAAAATAATCCATTCAAGAGGCGTCGCTAAAAAGTATAGTAAATTTTTCACGCGCGAATAATCTTGGCTTAGCGTAAGCTCTCTCGTACTCATAAACGTTTCTGGATCTGCACTCGTTCCCTTATACATGTCCGGAATAAGTTCATGATTCCATCCAAATAAATACCAATATATAAGTAACGCAAATCCAACGTACAAAAAAAGCGACCAACCGATAACCTTCTTCACGCTATTCCCTCCTCTATGCTGCCTGTCTATTATTATTGTAAGTTCGTACACGCTAAATTAGAACAAGCTTATTATGTGAATTGCTCTGGATCTTTTTATTTACATAAAAAAACTCTTCTACATAAGAAGAGTTTTACCTATCTTTAAACACTTTCTTCGGTTCACAATCCGTAATAAGGATCACACTTACAAACCAACACGCACCCTACTTGCTTTTTAGATAAAATAAAAAGCCTCTTTAAGGAAGTACATCTATTAATAAACTAAAATCTTGTAAAGAGAAAGAACTATATTTCATAATACCCTGTACAGCTAAAAGTAAAACAAGACCGATCACACACATATAGTTAACGCTTTCTTCATTCTTTTTTTCAGTAACCACTCCACCACTTATACATAAAATCCCTAGCAAATGGAGCGCTAAATACATGAAAAAATAAGCTTCCTCCCAGCGCAAAATAACATTCACTGTCGTTATTAACACTAGACTAAGTAAAATCAAATAAAAAAACTTATTTGATGATATCGTTTCATTCATATAATTTTATACATCCCTTTCAAATTTCGAATTAATGATGTTTCAAAGCTATAAAGTAAATGATTGTTTTCATACCATAAAACAAAAGGAAAGCCACCATTACTTTCTCGAATACTTTATGAATCCACATATACTTCTCTTCATTCTTTTTGAAGATGCGCTTCATCATTTCTTCTACAATTAGACCAAATATTAGTAAAACCCCGAACACAATAAGAAGAGAAATAATATTTTCTTTTAAATGAGTACTAGAAAATACGTAATACTCTGGAAACACAATCGTATCTACTACAGGTTGAAGCCAATGACAAACACTTCTATCACACATATCTGTAATAGACGTAGAATCTATAATGTCTTTTAATATTTTTTCAACCGTCTTCTTCATCTTATTTACTCCCGACTACATCTGAAAAGCTCTTTTTCTGCTCTGCATATATAACTGGCACTTCTTTACTCCAATATTTGCGATTAACAAATAAAAAGATAAGTACTAAGTTTAATCCTGTTATAAAAATAATAAGTCCAGGAAAGAATGTCGTATAATTTGAGAAATCGGCAAAACTCATAATTTTTTCTCTACTTATTAGAAAAGACGCACCTATTACAAATGCATTGTTTAACATATGTATTGCAATTGGCATGAGTAAACTTTTCGTACGAATATATACGATTGACAATACGATGCTGAATATGGCTGCACCGAGGAAATCAACATGTAACAACGCAAACAATATTGCTACAACGATGGTCGCTATGCTCGTTCCCCATTTTGTTGCAAAACGTTGAAGTAAAAATCCGCGAAAAACAAATTCCCCGATAATTGGTGCGATGAATACGACCCTAATGACTTGAGATACATATCCCCCAGTACTATCTACAATTGGTTCATGCAGGGCGTTCATAATAAAGTCCGGTGTAATCCATGCAAAACTATACATATACAAAATAAGATACCCGTAACTAAACATGCATAACATAACCGTAATGTATAAAACTTGTACCAAGTTAAATGTTTCATTTTTATTAACAAATAATGAAAATGAAATGTGGTGCTTTCTATACTCATAAGAAATCCATACCATCGGAAGGATATAGAATATAAGGATATTTATAAAAGAAGAATTTTGTATATGAAATATACTTGTTAGCAAATCGCCACTACTTCTCGCTATTAAAATTAATAGTGCAAATACAATTAAAAAATATCTAGCTCGCATCACTTGAAACGGGTTCACACTCATCTCCTCCCCTATGTTACTTTTATCATATCATTTGATTCTTAATTTTTTGCGAAAGAAAACCTTAAAATTTCCTTAAAAATTCCATAAGTTACAAAATGATGATATGATATTCGAGAAAATTAGGAGGGATATTTATGTACCAAGCAAATATTTTACTCGTTGATGATGAAACAGCAATTTTACAATTACTAACTACCATTCTTGAAAAAGAAGGCTTTTCTCATATTACAACTGCAACATCAGCTGAAATAGCTTTATCTCTAACTAAGCAAAACAATTACGATTTAATTATTTTAGATGTAATGCTTCCTGGACAATCTGGTTTTGATATTTGTCCAATCATTCGCCAACAAACAGATTGTCCAATTTTCTTCCTATCAGCAAAAGCATCTGATTTAGATAAAATATCCGGATTTTCATACGGTGCAGATGATTATATTACGAAACCATTTAATCCATTAGAAGTAGTAGCACGTATGAAAGCACAGCTTCGGAGACATATGAAACAAACCGTACCACACGAACAAAAACCACACTCAATTTCATTTGGAAGATTTGAAATTGATCAGCACTCTGCAGAACTAACAGTAGATGGGCACATTGTCGAATGTTCTGCTCAACTCTTTCAACTACTACTCTTCTTTTGCGAGAATCCGAACTACGTATTTTCGAAAGAGGAAATATATGAAAAAGTTTGGGGAGCACCTGCCTATAATGGCGATGACAACACTGTTATGGTCCACATTCGAAAACTACGTGAAAAAATTGAACACGATCCAAGTAAACCAGAATATATAAAAACCGTTCGCGGGCTTGGTTATAAGTTCGTTACAAAGTAGGGTGACGATATGAATTTTAATAAACGACTTATTATTCAATTTATCATGCAACACGTTTTTGTTTTA
Source organism: Bacillus sp. XB1 (assembly GCF_053557995.1). Classification (NCBI taxonomy): domain Bacteria; kingdom Bacillati; phylum Bacillota; class Bacilli; order Caryophanales; family Bacillaceae; genus Bacillus; species Bacillus sp. XB1. The sequence goes on from NZ_JBNRIL010000001.1 coordinate 2,524,590, forward strand.
GTTACATTACTTATCGCTGTAGTTGCTGCTTTTACTTATTTAATTTTTCTTCTTACTAGTACTTTATACGAACCTAACATTCCGGATTCTGATAGTTTTACAATTTCAAGATACATCTCTTCAGAAGATGGGCATATTTCGTTACAATCTGAAGTGCAAGATTTAATAAAGGAGAAAAATGATTGGCTCCAAGTTGTAGATGAAAACGGAAAAATCCTCTACCACTTTAATACACCAAATGATGTTCCGGATGCTTATACGAAGACATCTTTAGTCGCATATATACAGCATCATATCGAAAGCAATTATAAATTTACATATTGGGAAATTGAATTAGAAGAAAAGAAAGCACTTGTTATTTATGGTGGTATGTTAAAAAGCAATGCGTTACTGACAGCAATTCAAAAGGAGCATTCCTCTTTAACGATGGATTCGTTCGCATTAACAGATCAAGAAAAACAGTTACTGTCTAAAGAAAAAGCAACACTTCAAATATTTAATCAAAATGGCGAAGAGGTTTTTTCCTATCCAACTGGAAAGAAAAAAACATTTTCAGCAATACAAATTGCCCTTAATGAAAAAGAACCGTGGAATCATAAAGAAAACACGTCTAGCTTTTACGATGCAAATAGTGGCAACCTTCTCGTTGTAACTGCAAAAAATGAGCACTACTATCCAGATGACGAAATTGAAGATGTATTTACTAAGAAGTTTCTCATCGGATGCGGATTAATCCTTCTTATCGTATTTGTTTATTTAGTCATTCTTTCTATTTGGTACGGTAATAAATTCGGGAAACCGTTATTACATGCGATGCGCTGGCTTAAAAATATCGCTGGTGGAAAGTATGAAGAACCTATTAGTAAAAAAGGAAAACCCGTCAGGTTCCGGCGATCTGGTAAAGAAAAATGGTCATTCCGTTTGTTTAGAGATGTAACAAGTTCACTAGAACACCTTTCTATTACACTCAAAAAAAATGATGCGATGAGGCAAGTCCTCCAGCAAACACGAGAAGAATGGATTACCGGTCTAACACACGACTTAAAAACACCACTTAGCTCTATATATGGCTACGCATTATTACTCGAATCGAATCAATATAACTGGACTGATCGTGATATTCAGCAATTTGGTAGTGTTATGAAAGAGAAATCTCAATATATGACGACATTAATTGATGATTTAAGCTTAACGTATCAATTAAAAAATAACAGCCTTCCTGCCCAACACGTAAACGTTGAAATCAATCAGTTCGTTCAAAAAGTATTATTGCAATTTATTAATAATCCAACACTCCAAAATCAAAATATTGAATTCGTACCGAGCTCAAATAAAATTCAATATTTCATTGAAGAAAAATGGTTTCAGCGTATTATCGAAAACTTACTCGTAAACGCGGTAAAACATAATAATGAAACGACTAATGTCATCGTAAAACTATCACAAAACGCTAATTCCTTTACACTCTCCATTTCAGATGACGGAAAAGGAATGGATGAAAAAACGAAAGAACTTCTATTTGAACGATATTACCGCGGAACAAACACAGAAGAAAGCAACATTGGAACTGGACTTGGCCTAGCCATTACAAAACAGCTCGTTCATGCTCATAACGGAACAATTTCCGTTGATAGTGCACTCGGAAAAGGAACGACGATTATTCTTGTATTTCCGTTTCGTTCGTAGGAAAGACGCTATGTGGCGTCTTTTTTTCTTTTCTGGGAGAGTTTTGCGGTAATTGAAATTATGCAGATCGTTTTTTGGGGGTGTTTTAGCGGTATATGAAATTATATCGGCGATTTTTTGAATATATCGGCGCAACTCGAATTATATCAGCGATTTTTTGAATATATCAGCGCAACTCGAATTATATCAGCGATTTTCTAGATATATCGACTTACCGACAAAAACCGACAATACTAACCTACTTCCTCTACTACTATACAAAGTAAAAATAACCCTTCATAACTCACTATGAAAGGTCACTCCATATTTCAGCTATTTCCCTACTAACACAAACACATTCTCATCAGGTGCTTCCATTACTGCAACATGTCCTGATTCTGTTGGAAATGGTTCGCGAATCCACTTTACATCTTTATTATCTTTTAAACTCTCATACGTTTGTTGTACATCTTCTACTAATACTTCGACTTCCGTAAAATTAATATCCGGATGATTGCTTATTACTAACTCCGAACTTTTCTCATCTGGAAATTTCAATCCTATTAACGTCCAAATAGCTCCTTCTTCTAGTTCTCTTTCTATCATCCAGTTTTGCTTCATTCCCATTTCTTTATAGAAAGGAACTGATCTTTCTATATCTTTCGTATGTATAGATACACATTCTAGTTTTTTGAACATTTTCCCATTTCTCCTTTTATGAAAAAGCGAACCATCTCCCAATGATTCGCTCTTACCTTATTATTTTTTCTTCACCGGTATCCAAAGCTCTACTTGTGCAAACTCACTCTTATCTTCGTGGCAACGCTCATCGTACAGTTCAAACTCTGTAACTCCGCAATGTTCATACCCTGAATGCGGAAACCATTCTGAGAATACTGCATTCCAAGTTTGGTGAATAGACGATACCATTTCTTTATGAGGAACTTTCGGCGTTGTAAATACTGCATATGTTGCTGCAGGGAAAGTACGCTTTGCAATTTCATTTGGTACATTTTCAAAGTCTGTAACTTCCATTCCAATAATATAAGTGAAGTCCCCTGTTTCTAAATTAAAATCAGTACATAATCCAAGCTCTACCCATTGGCTCGTATCTTTACGATTCGGAATCGTTGTTCCAAGATCTTTTTGTAAATATTCTTGCCAAAATGCTGGGATGTCTTGATGGTTCTTCCCCTCTTTACTTGTCGTCTTCAGTTCATAACCTGCCATTAAAAATTCTGGTTTATTTACAATACGATATTCCATTTGTATGCCTCCTAAATACGGATTTAATTTTCTTTGCTTTACATTCACTCTGTAATACATCGGTGTTTCGATTTCTTGTTTTCGATATTCACTCGGTGTCATTTGAAATAATTTTTTAAAGGCTCTCGTGAACGTTTCGTGAGATTGAAAGCCATGCTCAAATGCGATATCAATAACTTTTTCATCCGTATGAGAAAGTTGATAAGCTGCCCGGGCTAACCTCCTCTTTCGAACATACTCCATTACTGTATCACCTACTAACGCCTGAAATACACGATGAAAATGCGACTCAGAAAAACCTGCAACCCGCGCTAAATTACGCAGCGTTTGTTTTTCCATTACATCTTCCTCAATATAATCAATTGACCTTTGAATTTGTGTTTCATAGCTTTCCATCTCTGTTCACCCGCCTTATATGTATTATGATAAAAGAGAACACAATCCAATTCTTGACGTTTTTTACTATAATTCCATAAAAAATTGTAACTTTTTTATATGTATTTCGTTGTTATGTATGAAGGGAGGGAAATGTAGTGAAACGCAAACAATCATTAGAAGAAATTTACTCAGAGCATATGCATGATTTATTTCGCTATCTTCTCTCCCTAACCGGAGATTCCCACTATGCGGAAGATCTCATGCAAGAAACATTTTACCGAATGCTCGTCCATATTGATTATTATAAAGGCGAAGAAATTAGGCCGTGGTTATTTACAATAGCCTACAACGCCTTTATCGATTGGTATCGAAAAGAAATAAAGTATAACACAACTACAGTGGAAGAATTCCATTTACCAAACGTGCCAAGTACAGAACATGAATATTTCGTAAAACATGAGATTGCTAGTTGGTTAGACAGTTTATCTTCTCTTCCGCTCGAAAGACGAAATGTCCTACTACTACGAGATTACTATGGATTCTCCTATAAGGAAATAGCAGAAATGACTGGTCTCTCATTAGCGAAAGTGAAAATTGAATTACACAGGGGACGAAAAGAAATAAAAAGCATAAAGGAGTGATACAGATGGGCTGTGCAGAATTTAAAAAACTATGGAAGAAGTATGAAAATGGAACGCTCACGCATGATGAACAAGAACTGTTAGAAAGTCATATTGAGTCATGTGAAGAGTGTGAAGCTTACTTAGATGAGCTGTTAACAAAAACAGAACCAATTAAGAAAAAGTTACCTCCAAAAGATCTTAAAATTCCTTTTTGGAGAATTAAGTGGAAACATCGTTTACAAACGTTTGGTTTTATATTATCAATTTGCATCGTTATCTATATAATCGGCGGGGTATTATCAGCCTTTTATTTTCAAGCTAATAATGATAAAAGGCTAAAAGAAATTAGAGAGGTTCCTTCGCTGGCACTTGAAGCAACTATCCCAAATAGCCGCGTTATGGGAGGCGGAACAAGTGTAGAAGCTTTTTTCCGTACAAATAGCCAATTTGATTTAGTAAGAACCGTCGGTAAAAAAGAAATGCCACTTGGTACAATAGAAACAAAAAGCTTCTTATCATCTGTAGATATCACGAAGCAAACTTGGATGAATCCGTTCTATCAACCAAAACTCTTCTTTGTTCATCCCAAAACAGAGCAGGGTGATTATTTAAAGGATTCATCAAAAAAAGTATGGGATACACTTGCAAAAGTACATGATGGAACCGTTGCAGAAGTAGCAATTTCTTTTGATAAAGCTTACACTTTAAAAGAATTAGAACCGCTTTTATATAGCATATTCGAGGCACAAGAACTCCCTCCAACTCCTGTATGGTACGCTTTAGATACAGGACAAGAAAGAAAAAATGTAGATGACTATATCCTACATGGCGGAGAAGCTATAGGGTTTCCAGAACATGTAAGATTCCTCGATAATGAAACTGACGGGCAGAAAACGCAAGAAGACAAAGTAACCGAAATGATGCGCGTTCTTTCTATCCATAAAAAAACGGTAAGCAAAATAGCAGCGCTTTCTGAGAAAGAACTAAACTTAGATAAACGTTATCAATATGTAAAGGATAACGGTGTAAAAGTATACGGAATTGTTATTACTGGCCCATCGAAAGAGTTATTAAAATTACAAAACTCCCCGCACGTACGTTATGCGACTCTTGGAGATATTGAGATTTGGAATTGGTTTGATCATTAATAAAAAAGAAGTAGCGCTCTAAAAAAGATGCGCTACTTCTTTTTTATTCCGAAATCAATTTCACATACATCCCTCTCACCGCTTTTTCATAAGCAATATCACTCATCTGTCTTATGTTTTCTGACACAACAGACGACTGAACGATTTTTCCTTCACGAAGTAACGGCGGATCAATAAGACGCACTTTATTTTTCTGATGTAAATCATAATCGTTTCTATCTTCTTTTACTTTTACATTTCGATGAACTTTGCTTAATAAAGCTTCTACTTCGGGGTCATTACATTGTTGCAATTTTGAAATAAGCTCCTCATCTTCAAGAAGAAAATCATCTGCATGAATAATCCTTTTATGAAGAGCTACCTTTAACGTTTTCGCTAACATATCATTTCCGTAAATATTCATTGGTTCCATAAAGAAATCGATTACTTCCTTGTAATACGTTTCTGTAAACCATTCTGCCATTTCGACACTTTGAACAACCATTTTCCCATCTACAGCGATGACATCTTCTAAAAAACTGTGAACTTCTTCTAAAGAAACATACCCATATGTATACATATCTCGTAATGTATAATCCACTCTGTCTGCGCATAATTCTGGTGCTGACCTTTCGAGTAACGTCCATTTCGAATCATCTAACAAAATATCTTCATAGTTATAACCATACTTCGCAAGAATCGCTGGAATTTCTGAGTTTTTCACAACAGAACTAAATATCTCTTCATGATAACTTTCATCTTCATTATCAAAAACGTAATCAATCACATGGGAAAAAGCAGTATGCGATACGTCATGCAGTAAACTAGCAATCTGTTCTTTTACTGAACCACCTAATTTTTTAACTAATAACATAACACCAACTGAATGATCAAAGCGCGTTACATTCCATTTCTCGTTCATTAAGTAACTTGCGCCATTTTGATGAATACCTTTTAGCCTTTGCATAGACTTACTTGAAATTAATTCTTCTACTACTTGATCCACTTCAAATTCTCCGTATAGTACATCTGATATGATCACTTACAATCCCCCTTTATTTTAATCGAGTCTTATAATCTTATCTCTTTTATGAAATTAGCACCAACATAAATATTTATTGTTATTTGTTTTTATTAAAAAAAATAGAGAGCCATCAGCTCTCTATTTCATAACCCCTATTCAAATGTAACTTCTACCTGCACAATCTCCGACCTACTACCAAGTCTAAGCGGTGGTCCCCAAAACCCAAATCCAGAAGAAACAATTGCGTGGAACGCGCCTTTTTGTGCGTATCCCCAGTCTAGCTCGTACATTCTTCTCGTTACAATATGATTGGGCGCCATTTGTCCGCGGTGCGTATGACCGGATAATAATAAATCTACACCTGCCGCTGCTGCTTGTTTCAACTCAAATGGCTGGTGATCCATTGCGATAACAGGCATCGATTTATCTACCGTACTCATTAATTGTTCAAAGCTTTGACGATCTCGCTCTGTTTTATCTCTTCTTCCAACGAGATAAAAGTCATCTTCAATTGTAATTACTTCATCTAAAAGAATACGAATATCAATCTTATCCATCTCTTGTAAAAACTCTGGAACCGCTCTACCATAGTATTCATGGTTCCCTAAAACACCATATACGCCTAATGGTGCTTTCATTTGTTTCATGATTGGTCCCATATTCTTTTGAATGAACACACCTGGATGATCATCGATAATATCACCTGGCAGTAAAATAATATCAGGTTCCATCTCATTTACATGACGAACAAGCCTTTTTAAATGCGAAACGCCAGACAGTTTACCGAAATGCATATCAGAAGCCATCGCAATGCGTAAACTTTTACGTCCCTCTACTTTTTTCGGTATGTGCACCTCGTACTTTCTAACTACTGGGCTATATGCGTTGAATACTCCGTATGCAAAAATAAAGATAAACGCAAGTAACACGGCCGTTCCTGTCCAAATAATTGCCGCTTCTTTCTCTACTGAAAACTGTAAAAGAAAGACCATAATATTAGCTAATGGCAACAGCATAAGCGCATATTGTATAACCGCAAACCAAATCGAACCTATCGTTCGCAGAAATGGCAAAAACTTAAACACTTGCACGAGAATGTACGCATATGAAATAAATGCGACTATAAAAGCATAATATCCCCAAGATTCCCAGCCAAATACCGCATGAAGCCAAACCCATCCGTTCCAGCCGATGTAAAACATAAGTAGTGTGTATATAATTAATATGGTAAATATATTGAGATAACGAAGATTCTTCACAGCCAGCCTCCTTATTGATTTCTTTTATTATAACTTGTTATGCACTTATAACGTAAATATTAAGCGCTTCAATCTTCATAATAAGAACATTGATAAACATATTATCTTAAAATTTTTAAGAACGGCTGTAATGGACATTTTTGAGTCTTAAGTGTTGGATGAAATTCTATTATCTTTATCGTTCAAAACTCACCTATGCAATTATGCATAACCATCCATTCCGTTTTATTTTCATGTTACGATATAAATGTAATACGACATATATCGACAAAGATAAAAGGAAGTGATTGTATGAAACGTTCTAAAACATACTTAAAATGTTTAGCATTATCTGCTGTTTTTGCTAGTAGCGCTGTAACTCTTTCAACACCTGCTGCTTATGCTCAAACAACATCGCAAGTTGTAACAGATATCGGACAAAATGCAAAAACACATACGAGCTATAATACATTTAATAATGATCAAGCTGATAATATGACAATGTCTTTAAAGGTAACTTTTATCGATGACCCAAGCGCTGATAAACAGATTGCCGTTATTAATACAACTGGTAGTTTTCTAAAAGCAAATCCTACTATAAGTGATGCACCTATTGATAACTACCCAATCCCTGGTGCTAGTGCAACATTACGTTATCCTTCACAATATGATGTTGCATTTAACCTTCAAGATAACAGCGCTCGTTTCTTTAACGTAGCACCTACAAATGCTGTAGAAGAAACGACTGTAACATCTAGCGTATCTTATCAACTTGGTGGCTCTGTTAAAGCTTCTGTAACGCCTAATGGCCCTAGCGGTGAAGCTGGTGCAACTGGTCAAGTCACTTGGTCTGACTCTGTAAGCTATAAACAAACTAGTTATAAAACAAATTTAATTGACCAAACGAACAAAAACGTAAAGTGGAACGTATTCTTTAACGGATATAACAATCAAAACTGGGGTATTTACACACGTGACTCCTATCATTCTTTATATGGAAACCAACTGTTCATGTACTCTCGCACATACCTATATGAATCTGATGCAAAAGGTAATTTAATACCGATGGATCAACTTCCAGCATTAACAAATAGCGGTTTCTCTCCTGGTATGATTGCTGTTGTTATCTCTGAAAAAAATACAGATCAATCTAACTTACAAGTCGCTTATACAAAACACGCCGATGACTACCAACTTCGTCCAGGCTTCACATTCGGAACTGCAAACTGGGTTGGAAACAACGTAAAAGACGTTGATCAAAAAACATTTAATAAATCATTTACACTAGATTGGAAGAATAAAAAGTTAGTAGAGAAAAAATAAGTAAAAAAACGAAGGGACTATTTAGACTCTTCGTTTTTTTACTTATTCATAATAAGATCCCGCGAGTAATACCGTCGCTATGAAATTCCATGATATATTTTTAGGCATCTCTTCACCTTTATTTTGAAAAGCATCCATTAAAATATCAATGCTTTCGTCACTTATAATCAATTTACCCCCTTTTATTTCCTTTTTATAAAAAGACATATTTCCTCTCCTTTACTCTCTTATACATATCCCTTGAAGACTCTCTTTTTCTTTCTATCACACTAAACCACGCACCACTTCTTCTAATAATAAATTCAACCATTCATCCAATTTGTTTTAAAACACTCTAATACACTCAGCTTTCTTTCCATAGTACTATCTCGACATTATACTCATTCTTTAGAAAAGAAAAAGCACTTCTCATTGCTTCATCTACTACAATAAGGCTAGAATAAATTAATCCTCTTTGAGCATCGTCATATCCAATGAAATGTAATACTTCTTTTGTATATAACATGAAATCTTCTAATTCTAATTGCACACCAAAGTCCCAATTTTCATGTGCATACCATACAATAATCTTCTTAGACAATAAACTAGTTAATTCACGTTCAAATTCTTTTATTTCATTGATAACTTGTTCAGCATTTAATTCACTCATAACTTTGATAGGATTCGGTGTTTCATCAATTAAAAAGTTTACTAATGAAGCAATTTTCTTCCCGCTAATAATCTCAAATTCTTTTATAGACGGACATAACATTAAAAACTTTTCTCTAGTAGCCTTTTCCTCTACCTTTTCTCTTAACATTGCAATTTTCTTTAGACGTTCATTCACATTTATCACCTCATACATTCAGTAAATTAACATAATAAAGCCTATCATCCGTTTGAAAATACATAACCGATCCGCGGCTATAATAATTAACAAATTGAATCGGCTCTCCAAAATGTTCATAGTACTTTTTCTGAATGTCACTTAATTTATTTTTCCGAAAAAAATTCATTTATGCTCTACAACCCTCTTCCTACTATACAACTTTGTTATTAAAGATAGATTTCTTCTTTCCAACTACTAGATTTAGATTGGACTACTATTAGATTTTCACTTTCCCATTTTAATGTACCCAAAAATCTTGCATACACCATTTCATTCCCTACCTCTTCCACCAATAGTTGGTCTCGAATCTTTAATCCCTTTTCATCATACACTTCACATCGTAGTTGGAAACCTTTAACGCGATGAATCCCTTTTAGTATTGCTACTTTCTTACGGCTTGGACTTTTCTTAGGTGTCTTTCCAACTAAAAATATTCCTTCATAGTTTTGCTTCACAATTTCTTCTAAAGATTCTTCTGTATACCCTTTAACAATAGAGGGTGAAAGGATAGAGTTTTCTTCAAGTTCAGGGATAACATATTGGCGTACTAATTTACAAAACTCTTTGTATTTCTCTTCAACTGAATTTAATGCTAAAAAGTCCATAAAATCATATGGAACATATATACGAATTTCACCCAAAGCTCTATTCACTTCATATGAAATATCAGTGTTTTCGTTAGCTAAACAAAAGACAGTTACTTTTTCAATCTCTCTTAATCCCATCTCAAACTTGCTAACTTTCTTTGAGAAAATCAGCTCAAAAATTCTAATTTCATGTACAAGCAAATAATGTTTTTTAGGACGTTTTTTTTTCCAATCGTAAAACTTTACCTCAAGCAATATAATTCACTCCTTTAAATTTATCACCATGCATCGAGGACCTATGATACCTTTTATTAATTTATTAAACTGTACTCCTTTTTCATTCTACCTTATCTATATTTTTCATATGCTCTACTCACAATGCATGCGGTGACATAACAGCCATAAATACATCACTTCTCTCACCTGGTGCCATATACACTCCTTCTGCATCTAAATATTCAATGGAAAAGGCTGCTAGCTCATACGCCATTTCTTGATCACATTCAAAAAGTGAATTTATAAAAACTTCATTTCCTGTAATATTTTGTAGATCTTTCAAACAGTTAGACTTACTTCTTGCATAATCAGCCACATTCTCATTAGCCCAAGACCACATCCAACTGTTACTCTTTCCAGACCAAGACCCTATAAAAACAACACTAAATTCAAGTAACACTTGACCATTTTTTTTAAACTGTAATATACATCGATCTTGATCATACCAATACTCATCAAAGTTATAGATATTATAATCCGAAATGAATTTTTGCTGTTTACTTTCTAATTTGTCATAACACATAACAAGATAATTTTCGAATTGTTCATCCGTCATTGCCAATTATCACACGCTCCCTTCATTCAAGATCTCCACTACAAACAATATATCTTATATCTTACTCTCTCAAAACCTATATAAAGTGAAACTTTAATTAGTCCTTACCAATCGGGCTTTTACCGGTAGCCCCCCGCCCACATATCATATACCTTTCTACCACTAAGATATCTTAATATATACAAAGAAAGAAGAACTTATATAAGCCCTTCTTTCCATAAATTGTTTCTTTACTCCATCTAATTTATTTTATCACGATAAATAAATTCACTATTACACAAATGCACCCCAACCGTCTGTATATCCACCAAACTCTTCACCCAGTTTATTCAATTCCTTTTGCATCTCTACAATATCCTCATAAATTAAGAACATTTCTTTAGAACAAGTACATGTCCAATCTTCAAATTCTTCATTATAATCTAATTTACAATTTAAGCCCAGCTCTTGTAGTCTGCCAATTATTTTTTCTCCATTACCTTTATCAGGAATTGCAATAAAGAAATCTACTATATGTTTTTTATTAAAATCTATACCTTGCTTGTATAACATATTTAATACTTGTCCATCTTCATCTTTTGGGAATTTCATTATAATCCCCTCCTAAATACCATTAAAACTCTTATTTTTATGCGAATAATGCCTCTTATCCATAAAGCTACCAAATTCTATCCCTTTACAGACACTAAAATCATCATCTACAACATTACTTTCTGCAAAAGAGAACTACTTTAATCTACACAATGTTTCTATAAAACTTATTGTAATTACATCCCCACAACTAAAAATATTTAGGACCTCTAAATATTAGATAGCAGAAAAATCTTCAATACTATATTAGCACTCAAATCTACTATAATCCTCAAAATGAGTAACTAAATTTGTCTATCCTAGTTCCATATTAAAAAGAAAGTTTACAAATAACTCCAATTCAAATTTATCCCTCGTCTTTAAATACTCTCTCTTTTTCTCAATGATTTGTTCTAATATCTCTTCTTTATTTAATAACAAGGCTAATCCAATAGCATTTTGTGCTCGCGTCCCATCAAATATTGTCCCTATTAATCCAGCCTCATCATCATCTCTTACACATAAATCAAATACATTTTCCATATCTACATACTTATCAATATATGGAATGAAGTATTCCTTAACTTCTTTTAAAATATCCATAGTAACAGGTAAAATATCTTCTTCCTTTTCAACACGCCACCTTTTTTGCTCTCTATAGACTAAATTCCCTAAATCAACTCCAATTGTATAGGTCTCCTTTTTCTCTCTAATTGTTAAACCGTCAGCCCATTGATTTTTCATATTTTCTAATTCATCAAAACGAATTCCCACATCCACCGTCACATCAAAATCTTCTAGGTGATTGATAAAGGCTAAATGTATACCGATTTTTCCTTTATCAAATTTTTTCACCAGGTCTTGTTGTGTAATTCTAGTCTTATAACCGTTTTCTTTTAATGCTTCACCTAGACCTTGCAGTAGCTTTAATTTTAATTCTTTTTTGTTCATATAATTCCTTCCGCTCTCTATTTTGATTTGTCCCACGAGGATTAGATACATGTCCTATCCTATATATAAAGAAAAAAGAGCCTATATTCGCTCTTCCTTCATATACACATTTAACAAATGCATCTTTCTAACCACTAACTTTTCTGGTGATATATTAATAGCCTCTAAAAGCAAACTGAATATACAAGTATGTACCAACACCATAAATAACAAAAGCAACTATAGTAATTAGCCAATTTTCACGAGTTTTTTGTACATACTTCGAACATGCCCAAAAAAGAAGTAAAATAATTAATTGAATTGCAGTCACTTTTGAGACAGCAATTATAGTAGTTTCCGTAACAAATACTACCCATGTTCCGAACAACATCCGAATACAAAAAATAATCGCCCCAATACGTGTTTCAGTATATTGTTTATTTATATTTATAAAAAATATATCTTGCAACATAACAGTTAATGTTAATACAACTACTAAAGCCAAGATAGAAATGAATTCTAAAAATTCTATAAGCACTTTTAGTCTCCCTTTTGACATCATTTTATTATAATTTTCATTAAAGATTCTTACTATCATGTAACTAGGTCTACAAATACCCTCTCATTATCTATACAGTTTTCGCATACATAATATGAAAATAACAGCTAAGAGCATAAATAATAAGTGCAATCATTGTAATATACCACTTTCCTCTGTACTTCTTTACACACTGCATAAGCCCCCAAAGGAAAAGTAATATAATTGATTGAATCACTAAAATATTTAGCGTCCCTAACAGAGTAGCTGTCATAGGGTAAATGATCCATATACTCACCAATGAACGTATAGCCATGACCGTAGCAAAGATTCTCCTATAATGAGACAGTCTTATACTACCTATGCAGTACTCTTGTAAAAATACGATAGATGCTACTAGCATATTTAAAACCAAAATTAATAAATATCCAAAAAACTCTATCAACTCTAAATTCTCCTTCATAAATTTATTTACGATTTCCTATCGCATCAAAAGTTAACAATTCACTCCGAAGTTTTATAAGTTACTTTTTCAAAAATACTAGCTAATATTCCAATAATCATCAAAGAGATTATTATTCATACATTCATTTTATTACTGAAGGACGACCTATTTAAAAATCCAATTTTTTAGCGGACTTGAAATAGTCTTGAAATTTATCATCGATGTCCTCATCTTTACTAAAAAAAGCGTTACATACGAATCCCAACAAACAATTTCAAGTTTTGCTTGAGGGTGCTGAATATTCGGACTTGGTACCCAGAGCCCTTCATTTCCATTTGCATAGGGTTCTACAAGCAAATTATTAATATCAATGTTTATAGACTTATCAAACGCAGATAGTACACCCCAAATAAATTGAGGATTATATCTCTTTACGAGATTTGAAAGATCTTCACCTGCTATCCAAACTATTGGATGCGACATTTTAGGATAATCTCGGATAAGTTTCTCTTCCTGATGTGCGACAATCTCCATTTCTGTTATAAGCCAATTAAACTCTTTTTCCCTACCTTGAAATGAGTCAAAAACGGAAGCTAAAACTGTATATTTAGATCCATGTAAAATGAAGTTCATCCAATCCCTCCAATTAGTAACAATCGATAAGTTAGCCTTCTTGAACTTATTATGTATAGCTAATTAAACAAATACCAATGAATACTGTTACTATACACAATATAATAGTTGTTGCAGTATCTAGCAAAATGCTTACGGCTAGGAAAATTATTAATTTAAGAGCAAAAGAAGACCCTTTTTCTTTCCATTGCCGATAGATTTGCATCATTGCATAAATTAATGGAATCATACCACCTATAATCAGAATAATCCCTATTATTTTCCCCATGTTTCCCCTCCTTTTAAATATTCGAATCAATATATATACTATATAATCATACACCCTCAAAATATATCCTTATATTTTTGAAGTTATTTTACACATACAAAACCCTCTAATCATAGCTACACTCGTATTAAGCGCATTGTTAAAAGTTATATAATCTTTCATTCTGTAATTAACGGAACTTTCCATCTGCTAAAAACGTTGCCATACAGCTTAACATTTTCTAAGGTATTAAATTTCCTAAGATATCAATTAGCTCTTCTAATGCTCTTCCCAAATCGTTTATATTGTCTCGTTCATCAAAACCTTTCTCCATTAATTCATCTGCTATAATATCTCTCAATTTATTTATTTTTTCAGTTTCTATCATACGTAAGTCTTCATAAACATTTAACCATAGTAAATGTTTATTTTGTGATTCTAATGTCTGTTTCAATAAAATCTGCATCTCTTTATTTAATTTAAACAAACTTATTTTTTCCTTATGTATTTTGAACCTTTAGCAAAAGTTGTAATTACTTTACCTTTTTTATTTAAAACTACTACAGCCTGTTTACTAGTATATTTAGTTCTACCGCCACTTTGTATAACTTTTTTACCGGTTTTAACAACATTTAAAATGGCCTTAGATGATTCTCCTACACCATCACGACTAATTGCCTATACCATTTCTTTTCTTTCATAAACTCACCTCGCTGAAATATTTTTTAACACAATAATGTTACATATTCAAATCTAAATGAAACAAAGAGTAAAGTAAATGCAGTTTAAAAATAAATACATCTATCATAAAAAAAGAAAAGACGATTTCTTTTCTCATTAATGCTTGTAGTATCCCACCCCATTTAATGATTGATAAAATAAGACAAGGGCTTTTTTGGAATCATCGGTTAAACTTGCAATTTAGTTGCAGAAGGCACAAACTGATGATGCGGAAAAACGTAGTATATAGAAGACTATGTAAGGAGTTTGTCATATGATTGATAACAGAATTTCGAAAGATTATGACCATGAAATAGATGATTCTTTAAAAGAAATTACAGATACAACCATCTTACTTAATTTTCAAAAAGCGATTGTAAGTTTATATCCTCATCTAATACCAATTCATGCTTTTGCCTATGACGCATGGGATGATATTGTAATGCCCTTGTTTTATGAAATGGTATATAAAACCTTTGCTTTTAAATACGGGATAGATATTAACTTTAAAGAAACTCATACCTATATGTTTTCGCTTAATAGTTATAAAGGGATACATCACATCGAGTGTGTTCCAAAGTGCACGACATTTAAGATTTATATTAACGAAGAATGGATTGAAATGGATAATAAAAGTTTGAAAGAAAATGTATTTGTATTTAAGTCATTTGGGGATGGATTGCATTTTCTAACTGGTGGAATTGAAATTGCAGATGCTTATCGTGTAGGATTTGACCTTGTTGAGGTTGATATTGTTTCTACCATAACAGGTCTTCCATCTAAAACAAGTATTTTTATTGATAAAGAGCATGTAGACTTTGTGTTTGTTGCAGAAACATATGATACAAATATCCAAAATTAAAAATTTTATGTAAGAAAGTAGGAAGAATATCTTCATTACTACTCATATCAAATAGTTGTTTGAACACGCTCCGCTATTATATATACAAACTTCCTACTACATTTCATATGAGAAAAGGTTATTACGATAAACAAAGAAAAGGTCTCCTAAAAGATATTTTAGGAGACCTTTTCTTATTAATAGATTTTGTGATTTAAGAGTAAACACTCTTAAATTACAAAATCCTCCGGAATAAACACTTTCACTTCTTTCGGCTGTACGTATACGAAATCACCCGCTTGAATGTTCAGCTGCTTGAACTGTTCTTTCGTAATTTCTGCTTCTAAATATTCATCTGTTCCGTCTCGTTTTAATTCTACATATACGATATTTCCGACTGCGTGAGAATAAGATACTTTTGCCGGGATTGCATCTATGCTTTGTTTCGTACGAGAGATTGATAAGTCATGCGGCCTTACGTAGGCTATTCCGTCTACGTTGGAAACGTGCTTATGCTCTGGTGCTTCTAGTTCGACCGATCCTACATTTAGCTTTCCTTTATGAACGCGGCCGTGAAATAAATTTACATTTCCTAAAAAGTCATATACAAACGGACTTGCTGGGTTTTCATATACTTCTTCCGGTGTTCCCATTTGTTCAATGCAACCTTCATTCATTACAACGATGCGGTCTGCAACGTCTAACGCTTCTTCTTGATCATGTGTTACGAATACGCTCGTAATTTGAAATTCGTCATGTAATTTTCGGAGCCATCTGCGTAATTCTTTTCTCACCTTTGCATCGAGTGCACCGAACGGTTCATCGAGTAATAAAATTTTCGGTTCGACTGCAAGTGCCCGGGCTAGTGCAATACGTTGACGTTGTCCACCAGATAATTGCGCTGGATAACGTTTAGCAAAGTCATCCATTTTTACGAGCTTTAATAATTCTGTTACCTTTTCTTCTATCGCTTCTGCTGACGGTCTTAAGCTTTTCTTTCTTACTTTTAAACCGAAAGCGACATTCTCAAATACATTCATATGTTTAAAGAGCGCATAGTGCTGAAAGACGAAACCGACTTGCCTGTTTTTCACGTGAATGTCTGTTAAATCTTCTCCATCAAATGAAACAGAGCCTCCATCCGCTTCTTCTAATCCTGCAATAATGCGTAATAACGTCGTTTTCCCAGAACCTGACGGGCCTAATAAGGCAACAAGTTCACCTTTTGGAATATCCAAATGAATGTCTGTTAGTGCTTGAAATGTACCATATTGCTTTGATACACCTTGAATTTGAATACTCACCGTAATCCCCCTTATTGTCGTTTTTCCATTCGCCATTCAATCCAGTTTTTTATAACGAGTGTAAACACTGCAATTAATGACATTAACGTCGCTACTGCAAATGCTGCTGAAAATTGATATTCATTGTACAAAATTTCAATATGGAGCGGCATCGTGTTCGTAATGCCACGCACGTGACCTGATACGACAGAAACGGCTCCAAACTCACCGATAGCACGGGCATTACATAGAATCATGCCGTATAAAAGACCCCATTTTATATTTGGAAGCGTAACGCGCCAAAACATTTTCCAGCCACTTGCGCCAAGTGATAAAGCTGCCTCTTCTTCACTTTTCCCTTGCGCCTGCATAACCGGAATTAATTCACGTGCAACGAACGGGAAGGTTACAAAGATTGTTGCGATAATAATGCCTGGTACAGAGAAAATGAGTTTCACTCCATGTTCAAGTAACCATTCGCCAAGAGCACCCCTCGGTGTGAAAAGTAAGACGAATACTAATCCTGCGATAACTGGTGACACAGCAAACGGCAGTTCAATAAGAGAGAGTAATACTTGTTTTCCTTTAAACTGAAACTTTGTAATAAGCCATGCCGCTGCGATTCCGAATACCGTATTCAGCGGTACAACGATTAACGTAACGAGAAGCGTTAACCTAATTGCTGAAAATGCTTCTTGATCTGTAATAGCGGCAATGTATACATCCATCCCTCTTTCAAAGGCTTTTAGAAAAATAGTTATGAGTGGCAGTAATAGAAAGAGAGATAAAAATAAAACTGTAATCGTAATTAATATGCCTGGTACAAGCTTAGATTCTTTTTTAGCTGATACGCTTTTTACTATTTTCTTTTCTAATAATGTTGGTTCCATTTTCTCTCCTCCTATTCACTTTTTAGTTCATGCCTTCTACTCCAGCTTTGAATCATATTAATAAGAAGAAGGAAAAGGAGGGAAATAATAAGCATCACGGTCGCTACAGCTGTTGCCCCCGCGTAATCATATTGTTCTAGTTTCGTCATAATCATCAGTGGTGCAATTTCTGTTTTCATCGGCATATTACCTGCGATGAAAACGACAGATCCGTATTCTCCTAATGCTCTTGCAAATGCGAGTGAAAAACCGGCAAGAAGAGCGGGAAAGATTTCTGGTAAAATGATTTTCACAAATATTTGTAAGCGGGATGCACCTAAACTCGAAGCTGCCTCTTCTACTTCTTTATCAATATTTTGCAGCACTGGTTGCACCATTCGAACGACAAATGGTAAACCGATAAAAGTAAGCGCAACGATAATTCCGAGTGGTGTAAAAGCTACTTTTATATGAAACAGACTAAATATTTTCCCAATCCATCCATTTTCCGCATAAAGCGTTGTAAGTGTAATACCAGCTACAGCTGTCGGAAGTGCAAACGGTAAATCAATGAGTCCATCTAATAGTCTTTTCCCTGGAAATTTGTAGCGTACGAGCACCCATGCTATTAATAAACCGAAAATGGCATTTACAATAGCAGCTGCAAATGAAGTTGTAAAACTAACTTGATAGGAATGCAACACACGCTCGTTCGTTATAACCCCAGCGAACTTCTTCCAACCTAACTGTGAAGTTTGAATAAATACGATAGAAAGTGGTATAAGTACGAATAAACTCATGTACAACATTGTAAATCCAAGCGATAATCCAAACCCTGGTAAAACACGTTTCTTCCTCATCCTCTTTCACCTCATCCCCCTTTAGCAGTACGCATTATTTTTGATAAATTTTATCGAATACGCCGCCGTCATTAAAGTGTTTCTCCTGCGCTTTTTTCCAGCCACCAAATAGTTCATCTACTGTAAATAATTGAACTTTCGGAAATTGAGATGCATATTTTTCTGCTACTTTTTCATTACGTGGACGATAAAAGTTTTTTGCCGCAATTTCCTGTCCTTTTTCTGAGTACAAATATTCAAGATACCCTTCTGCTACTTTTTTCGTTCCTTTTTTATCAACGACTTTATCTACAACCGCTACTGGTGGTTCTGCAAGTACACTAATAGAAGGGGTTACAATTTCAAATTTATCTTTTCCAAGCTCTTTTTGGGATAATAACGCTTCATTTTCCCATGCGATTAATACGTCACCAATTCCTTTTTCAACAAATGTTGTCGTTGCTCCGCGCGCTCCTGAATCTAATACTTCTACGTTTTTATAAATTTGGCTAACAAACTCTTTCGCCTTATCTTCACTATTATTATATTTTTTCAGTGCGTATCCCCACGCCGCTAAATAGTTCCAACGTGCCCCGCCTGATGTTTTTGGGTTTGGTGTAATGACAGACACACCTTTTTTCGTTAAATCATCCCAGTCTTTAATACCTTTCGGGTTTCCTTTTCGAACAAGAAATACAATTGTTGACATGTATGGAGTGGAATTATTCGCAAGTCGCTTCTGCCAATCTTCTGCTAATTGTTTTTTCTTACTAATCGCATCAATATCATAAGCAAGTGCTAGTGTAACAACGTCTGCTTCTAAGCCATCAATAACAGAGCGCGCTTGACTTCCAGATCCCCCGTGTGATTGTTTTACATTTACTGTTTGCCCGTGCTTCTCTTTCCAATACTTCGCAAAATCTTTATTGAAATCTTGATATAACTCCCTCGTTGGATCATAAGAAACATTTAAAAGCTCAACTGTTTTTTTATCTCCACTTCCTTCAGAATTACTAGTGGATGTTGCCGAACCACACCCTGATAAAAGTACAACTGCTGATAATAAAACACCTGTACTTTTCATAAACGCTGTCTTACCCCACTTTTTCATCGTTAAGCCCCCTTAGTTTATACAATAGAAAAAGGCACACAATATATTCACAAATGTGAACATTGTGCGCCTTCAGTTTATCTGATTAGCTTCTAATGTATTCTATTCGATTTCTTTTCATTTTAATTCTGTAATTCACATGTGTCAACTTGGAATTTGAATTTTCTTATTAAACTAAAATATTGGCATACGTTGAGCCCAATGATTTTTCAAATCAGCAAATTCTTTTGGTAACTTACTATTTTCATTCCATTCTAATTTATATGCATTTACTAACACCGTAGCCATTGATTCACAGTCCACTACTCCATTTTGATTAAAATTACCGTTCTTATCACTTTCAGAGTTCATCCATAATTTCACAAATAAGATATTGCACCCGACGTAAGCGTTAATTTCTTCTGATCTACGTATGTCCCCTCCTTGTTGGTCATATACAGGTTTAAATATATGGCACCACCGCTTAATCAATACAAAAAAAATGAGGCAACCACCTCCAAAGATGGTTGCCTCATTTTTACACTTGCATCGCTTTCTCTCTCAATGCTCTTCTTAACAACTTACCCGTCGTATTCTTCGGCAATTCTATTAAAAACTCAATGCTTTTCGGCACTTTATATTTCGCTAAATGTAACGTACAGTAATGCATTAGTTCTTCTTCTGTTACGTTTGCTTGCTTCAAAACGACGTACGCTCGCACAGCTTCTCCTAAGTTTTCATCAGGAACACCGATTACGACAACTTCCGCTACTGATTCGTGCGTATATAATACTTCTTCTACTTCACGAGGGTATACGTTATAACCGCCAACTAAGACGATATCTTTTTTACGATCCACGATATAGAAGTAACCTTCTTCATCCATTTTCGCCAAGTCACCTGTATATAGCCAGCCGTCTTTCAATGTCGCAGCTGTATCTTCTGGTGCATTATAGTATCCTTTCATAACGTTAGGTCCGCGAACAATTAATTCACCGACTGCGCCGACAGGTACTTCTTCCCCAAGTTCATTTACAATTTTATTTTCTACATGCCAAATATTTGTGCCAATTGATCCTGGTTTCCGAGGACGATCTAGCGGATTGAAACAAGTAACTGGTGATGCTTCTGATAAACCGTATCCTTCTGAAACAATAACGTTAAAACGTTTTTCAAAGTTTTGCAGAAGAGCAACAGGCATCGATGCACCACCGGAAATACAAAGGCGAAGCGTCTTCACATCTTCTGCGCTTGCTTCTTCAAATAAATATAAATAATTGTACATCGTCGGTACGCCAGCAAAGATCGTTGGTTCGTACGTGCGACAAATACGGAATACTTCTTTCGGACTAAATTTCGGTAACATTAAAATCGTTGCCCCGTTCACAATCGGTGCATTTACCGCAACTGTTAAACAGAATACATGGAACATAGGCAGTGCCGCAACAACGCAGTCATCAGCCGTATATTGTAAATACGACGCCACATCGTTCGCATTACTATATAAATTTTTATGTGTTAACATAGCGCCTTTCGGTTTTCCAGTTGTGCCCGATGTGTATAGAATAACCGCTACATCTTCTTCATCTAGTTCAGGACCTTCGTAAGTTGTATCTCCAGTCCCCACAAAACTAGTAAACGTTTTCATTTTTTCGGTTTCTGTATGGTTAAAATCTGATGAGGTTTCACATATGATGATGTTTTCTAATGAAGGAAGTCTTGTTGTAAGAGATTGTATAACAGGTAGAAGGACGTCGAGTACGATGATTGTTTTTACATCTCCATTTTGGAAAATATAATGCATTTCGTCTGCTGTATAAATTGGATTAACTGGAATAACAGTTGCTCCGGCTTTCATTGTTCCGTATAAACCGACCAAATAATGTGGTGAGTTCCCAACAACTAATGCGACATTGTCCCCTTTTCCAATGCCCATTTCTGCTAAATTGCTAGAAAACCTTGTGACCATTTTGTTTAATTGGTCATATGAGACCGACTGATCCATAAATATATAAGCCGGTTTTTCCCCCTTCTTTTTTGCCGTTTCAGCCAAAGATTGAACGAGATTCACAAAAACCCCACCTTTATAAAATTTAGAATATTTAAAAATTCTAAATTAATTATATTAAAAGAAAATTAAAGTGGCAAGTGATATTCTATTAACTGCATATAGACAGATCACCTTCTCTTAGTTTACTTTGGAAAAATAAGGGGATTTTATTTACAAGTAATTTATAACACTAGACCAAAAATCATTTTAGGATAATATGTACTCATCTTTTCTCTAAGTTTATCAAGTTCCTCTTTATGTAACGTCGTATGCTTTCCAAACAAGTTAAGAGCGTCCGCTCCATCTTCATGAAAATAAACTGTAACATATAATGTCGGTAACCCTATATTGTCTTCATCTATTGATAAGATGACATCTAGTGTTTTATTAACAGTGCTGAATGTTTCATTTCTTTTCCACTTCTTATTTTGAAACATGTCTTGTATATCATGTATCTTTCGTTTGTTATCTGTATGCGTAAAATATATAACATTATCCTCAGCCGGTTTTCCGATAGACAAAATTGTACGACTTGAGGGCGATCCACTGTTACACGCTGTCATTCCGACGGCGAAGCTGAGTAATAATACAACGTACATTACCCTTTTCATTTCGATTCGCCTCCTTTTGAATATATATATTCCTTTACGAGGGGCAAATGTCCTGTGATTTTATGTTTTGTGGTAAATGAAATTTTATGAGCGATTTTTCAGTTATATCGACTTACCGACAAAACCTGACAATCTACGCAAAAAAGAAAGAGGCTGCCCGTTATGGAAGCCTCCCTCATTTTTAGAAGAATAAATGTAAGAAATCTTCTGTTGTAATGTTACCGAAGTAGCGTGCGATATCTACGCCTTCTAAAGCTGCAGTGAATGCATCTTTATCGAACTGAACGCCTGTTAGACGCTCTTCGATATCATGAACATCTAGTGAACCGAAGAAGTCGCCGTAAATTTTACATTCTGTTACTGTTCCTTTTTTCACTTCAAGACGAACGTCAACTTGTCCAACTGGGAAGCGGTGTGAATGTTGTAAGTTGAACTTCGGTGATTTTCCGTAGTTCCAATCCCAATTTTGGTAACGTTCTTCAGAAAGTTTATGGATTGCTTTCCAATCCTCTTCTGTTAATTCATACGTTGGGATTTCTGTTTCTCCTTCGAAAATTGTTTCTAGAAGAAGTTGTCTAAACTCTTCTGTCGTCATTTCTTCGTTTAAGAACTCTGTAATGTTCGCAACGCGGCTACGGATTGACTTAATTCCTTTTGATTGAATCTTATCCATTTTTACTTTTAACGCTGATACGACGTGATCGATTTCAGAGTCAAATAGTAACGTACCGTGGCTGAACATACGACCTTTCGTTGCGAACTGTGCGTTACCTGAAATTTTTCTACCTTCAGCTAAAATGTCGTTACGACCACTTAGTTCTGCATTTACGCCTAATTTACTAAGCGCTTTCGTTACAGGTTCTGTAAATTTTTTGAAGTTGCTGAAACTGTCTCCATCATCTTTCGTAATAAAACTGAAGTTTAAGTTTCCTAAATCATGATATACTGCGCCTCCGCCTGATAGACGACGAACGACATGAATACCTTTTTCTTTTACGTAATCTGCATTAATTTCTTCTACTGTGTTTTGGTTTTTACCAATGATAATCGAAGGTTCGTTAATGTAGAACAGTAAATATGTTTCGTTAATATCTAAATTTTTCACACAATATTCTTCAATCGCTAAGTTTATTCTAGGATCTGTAATTCCTTTATTATCAATAAATAACATCGTATCACCTCATGAGTTCCATACGTAGCCACTATGCGCTAGCGTAATGTGGCCACTGAAAATTTGTTTTGCTTCTGTTACTAAATCAGATGGGTTGCCTGTATGCGGTAAGTGCGTTAATAAAAGTTCTTTTACATTTGCATCTTTTGCAATACTTGCTACTTCTGTACTATTCATATGCCCTGCTTTTGCAGCCTCTTGATGTGCATACATATTACACTCACAAATGAAAAGATCAGCATCTTTCGTGAATGGAATGAATTCAGGAATATAACTTGAATCAGCGCTGTATACTACAGCATCATCTCCAGCTGTAATACGCATCGCAAAGCATGTAACAGGATGAACAGTTTTTAAGAACGAAATCGAGAACGGTCCAACTTGAAGTGTTTCTTCTGGATTGTACGCGATTCCTTTCGTATGTGGTTCATGTGTTAAAGAATGGAATCCATTCTCGTCAAACGTATGACCGTATATTGGTAATTCCGGTAGTTGCCTTGTTGTCGCACTCGTAATTAATCTCGCATATTGCAATACCCCAATGTCCGCAACATGATCGTGATGATAGTGTGACAGTACAACTGCATCTATATGAGATGGTGTTATATATTTTTGAAGCTGTGCTAGTACACCACTACCACAGTCTACAAGTAAACGAAAACCATCGTGTTCAAACAAATACCCCGACGTTGCTTCTCCCGCTTCTGGAAAGCCGCCCCAAAAGCCGACAACAGTCATTTTCATATGTATCCATCCTTTCTAAAACCGAGTAGGAATGCAGTTTTTCTCCGTACTTGAGAAAGTTTTTTACTTACATCCTACATTGTTAACTATAATCCATTTCCTAAACTTTTTCATTAATTTTCAATTTTGTTATAAAACAGTTGTTGACTTTTATTTTTTGTACTAATACAATGATAGTAAGAAATGGAAATGGAGGGATTGACATGATCGATCAACCAATGGAGTTTTTCAGAAATTTACCGACGAAAACTTGTGCGCACTGCGGGAAAGAAATTGATGAGCAACACGAAGCATACCATAACAAATGTGATGATTGCGTTCACGAAGAATAGTAGTTTTTGAACATAAAAAAACCTAGCAGACATAGTCTACTAGGCTAATAACATCTTATCCTTCATCGTTGAACCTTTCACCAAGAGCTCCAGTTCAAACTCATACAATTCTTTTTTTCGATAATTTTTCGTATGGATTTTATCCATCATCAGGTCGACAACTTTTCTGGCCATTTCATCAATTGGCTGTTCAATTGTCGTAATACCTGGTTCTGTAATCTGCGATAATATTTGATTATCAAAACCGATAACAGCGAGATCATCTGGAATGCTCCAGTTATGGCGTTTCGCCTCTGAGATAATTCCAGCTGCTACCTCATCGCCTCCTGCCAAAATCGCGGTAGGATTTTTTTTGTCCTTTAATACTTCATGGAATATTCGTTTTCCATCCTCCCAAGAGAAAGCGTTTTCAAGAAAGTCAATCGCTTCTACTTGGCGGCTCTTCTCAGTTATTGCACGTAAAAAGCCCATTTTTCGCTGCTGGCTAACGACTTTGGTTTCGTTACCACGGCAAAAAATAAGATTACGATATCCTTGATCTAACACATGCTTCGCAGCTATGTATGCTCCTTGCGCATGATCAAACTTCACTGTTGGAATATTTGCTTCCTCAATATATTCATTACACAACACGATTGGACCGTGCTGTAAGTATGGCTCTACATCTTCCCACGGATTTTCTAGTGAACATAGAATAATCCCATCTACTTGTTTCGTAGATAATAATTGTAAATACTCCATCTCTTTTTCCGGTAAATATCTTGTTTGACAAATAATCAGTTTATATTTATGTTCAGAAGCAGCAATCTCGATTGCTTCAATAAATCTACTGAAGAAAGGATTTGTAATCCTTGGAACTAGCACCGCAATTGTTTCCGTTTTTTGTTTACGAAGCCTTCTCGCCGCAGAATTAGGAACGAAGCCTAAATGCTTCATTGCTAATTGAACCCTTTTTTTCTTCTCATCTGAAACATATGGATGATTATTAATCACCCTAGAAACCGTTGTCCTTGATAACCCTGCTAATTTCGCCACGTCCTCTATAGTCGACACGAAATTCTCCCCCTTTGCATGAAAACGTTTTCTTAAATTGATTATATAGTATATTATTGGAAACTGCAATATCGGTTGTTATGATTTTACTATATTAATATTATACATAGGTAAAAGTCTGTTAATGCAGGGGCAATATACTGCTTTTAGAAATTTACGTTATGTACATTCCTTTTCTTAATACCATATATTCTTTATTTAATATAAAAGCCCATCAATACATCATCTCCATATGATCCATCTTCATATTTAATTTGCTTTCGTTGTCTGCCTTCTTCTACAAAGCCCATACGTTTGTACACTTTAATTGCCCGATCATTAACAGAAACTACACCTAAGCAAATTTTCTCTAAACCTTTCTGCCCTTTAGCCCAACTAATAAGAAATTCAATTAATTTCGTGCCGATGCCTTGATTACAATACGCCTCTTTAATCCCCATTCCCATTGTGCCTGCGTGTTGTAACCGTTCTAGTTCATATCGGTTGAAAAGTAAAAAGCCTACCACCTTATAATCTACTTCATACACAATATAAAGATTACCTTTCTCATTACTTTTCCGTATCTTTTCTCTTTCTGCATCAATATCATTCGGTAATTTCTTTGGAGATACTATGAAAAACTTTGTAGTATTTTCCGATAATATAATTTCTTTTCTAATGTTCATTATTGCTTCTGCATCAGCCTCTTTTGCTAATCGTATCATTGAATCACCTCGTACTTTTTCTTTTAAAAAATAATATTAAAACTATAAAACGTCCAATATGCAATATTGCATATTGAGAATCTTTTTACTCTTGATACAATATTCATACATCAAAATAAAAGGAATGTATGCAATGAATCCAATCTTAACAGCTGCAAAACAACTATTACATAAAGAAGAAAAGATTTTATCTACTTTAAAATGTTCACTTACTGGCTATATGATTACGCATAAAGTCCCATATCCTGGCATGTTACTTGCTACTAATAAAAGACTTCTCTTTTTTAGCCAATATAAAAACACATTCATTGCCGAATTTGATTATGAAAAAATTCTATCCATAGAAACGAAGAGAAGAATCTTTGACAAAAAAATAATATTTTACTATGAAGATGAATATATAACGCTTGGATACATTACAAGTTCGAATGTTGAAGCGTTCATAGACTTACTACAAAGAAACAGCAAGACTAGCACAGGCTTATAATCAGCGGGGATCCCCTCG
The DNA here is from genome assembly GCF_053557995.1 of Bacillus sp. XB1. NCBI lineage: Bacteria > Bacillati > Bacillota > Bacilli > Caryophanales > Bacillaceae > Bacillus > Bacillus sp. XB1. Next base: position 2,551,696 of record NZ_JBNRIL010000001.1, read on the forward strand.
CTGATTCATTATTTTAATTCCTCCCACTTCGTCCAAACTTCTCTCCCGTTTATACGGTACATATTATCCTCTCTATCCATAAACCTATGTACAATAAATTCACGTCTAATTGTACAAAAATCATCATGATATTGTTTTATAAATGTATTAATTTCTTTTTCTGTATATTGATTTCCAGCATCTAACTTGCTAATTAAATGCTCTAACAATACTAGTTTTTTCTTCTTTTGACCTGGAATCGATTTTAAGCGATCCTCTTTATCGAAAAAGTTACGAATGGTCGTATCACGGAATTTCATTTCACTTTCAGTCATTTTATTGTCCTCCATTAATTTTTATACAACAAAACTTTATTGTTTGTCCTTACTATTCTTCTTCATTCTTTTACTTACAACATCCATAAAGTAATACCCACTAATAAGCACATAGTAAACTACAAGTATTCCTAGTGCATCTTTCATATTTATATATTTTTCTTTATGAAACAAGATAGGTGAAAGGGCGTAAACAAGAAAGATGATTAGCGGATTTAAGATAAAATAATAAGTAAGATTTCCTTTCATCATATCAACTCCTCTATTCTAGTTTTCTCTGTAAATTGTTGTAAATCCTTTTCTTTCGTTTAAACTGCACATGCGATATGGTGAAATTAAGGAGAAGGATGATTATAAATGATATTTCACTCTAAAATTGATAAATTTTTCTTATTCATTATCTTTTTTGCTATTTTTCACCATAGGTGCTTCAACACTGCTTCCTCTCTTATTCGATAATGAAGCTACTACGACAGACGTATATATTCTACTATCTATTTTCTTTGTATCTTCTGGTTTCCTATTATGGAATTCCTTTTCATTTTTACTCCTCTCACCCACACTTTCTTCAAACTGACTTACCACTTTTACATTTGCAACCTATTATTCAAATTAACAAATTAAAAATGGTAAATTATGTTACAATTAACTTATACATACTTTGGAGGGTACATAGTGAAAAAAGCTATTATAGTATTAAGCATTCTATATCTTATTTTAACCGTACATACAGGAGCTGTTCTTTTAGGAAAAGAAGATTATAGAAGTGCTATCAATACATTAAAAGAAACGAAAGAAGTCTCTTCATTTCAATCTGCAAAAGACGGTGTGATTTTATTAAAAGGAGCATTAACTACTGCGCAACCTATTACAGAGGAAAAACTTCAAAATAAAGAATTCGCACTCCTTGAAATTAATACGTATAAACGACGAAAAGCAAATTGGATAAACATTGATACAGAGCAACATATTGCAAAGCAGCTCTTACTAAATAATGAGGTTCTTCCTGCATTAAAAGAAATTCGTTTTTCGATGGAACCAATTACACTGTCAGGAAAAGATATTTCCATCGAAGATTACTCACTAAAAAAGGATGATACTCAATTAACAATTAAAAGTAAAGGATACCGATATACGGGAATAGAAAACAAATCAGACACTCTTATTTTTGGCATAAAAAAGGGGGATACCCTTGAAGGGTATAGTGGTTCTGAAATTCTAATAGGAAAAACAAAAGAGGAAATTGCTAGTAATATGAAACTATATACTTTTGCTGAAAAATATGGTCCATTTATTTGGATTGTAGCTACAATTATTCTTATAAGTATCGTTATATACTTGTTCCGTAAAAACAGAAAAACAAATGAACTTTCTCAACCAATGAAGTGAAACTTTAATCAGTGGGGGTTTCTTCATCCCCCACTGATTATTAGCCCTCACCAATCGGGCTTTAATGGGCAGTTGATCCCCACCTAACTTCTTTGCTTTCGCTGAATTTTGAGGTGGGGTCTTACTGCCCATCATTAAAGCGGGATAAAACAAAACTAATAAAAAAAGCACCAAAAAGGTGCTTTTATCTACGCTTCAACCGATTGATTTTCAAGCACATTTTTAAATTTTCGTTTGTGCATCAAAGTTAAAGAAACGATTGTTCCAAATGATAATACAACGATAAAAATCATGAGTATTCCTATGTTTTTCCACATGAAGTCAAAGTCTCCACTCGATACGACTGCTTTCAATCCTGATACAGAGTATGTCATCGGTAACCAAGCATTGAATGGTTGTAAAAACTTCGGAATCAATTCTAGTGGGAATGTTCCGGCACTTGTTGTAAGCTGCATAATTAATGTGATGATGGCGATAAAACGGCCTGCATCACCAAATGCTGTTACTAAACATTGAATTAATGCGATAAAGGCTAAACTTGTAATGATGCTAAAGAGTATGAAGTATGGAATGCTTTGTACTTCTACACCTAATCCGAACAGTAATATAACATCTGCTACTATCGCTTGAATAATACCAACTGATAGTAAAACACCGAACTTACTAATAAACCAACTAAATCCTGATTTTGGAACGCCTACTGTATCACGTAATGGGTATACGATAGATAATAATAATGCCCCAACAAATAAACCGAGTGATAAGAAATACGGCGTAAATCCAGTTCCGTAGTTAGGAACTTCCGCCATTTTCTCCGTCTTCACTTTTACAGGACTTGCAAACATATCATACGTTTTATCCGTCCCTTTTACTTCACCAGTTTTTTCTGCTCCTTCGCCAAGTTTCTCTGCAAGTTCACCTGAACCATCGTTTACTTTCACTAGTCCATCAGTTACTTTTCCTGATCCGTCTGCTAGTTTATTTACACCGTCGATTAGCTGGGTTGAGCCAGTTGATAATGTACCTAAGCCTGTTGTTACTTGACCGGAGCCGTCTGCTAATTGATTTACTCCACCTGCCATTTGATTTGCTCCTACAGATAATGTTCCTAAACCACCTGTTACTTGGCTTGAACCATCTGCTAATTTGGATACCCCTGCTGATAATGTTCCTAAACCGCCTGTTACTTGACCGGAGCCATCTGCTAATTTGGACACTCCTACAGATAATGTTCCTAAACCGCCTGTTACTTGGCTTGAGCCATCCGCTAATTTCGTTACTCCTACAGATAATGTTCCTAAACCGCCTGTTACTTGGCTTGAGCCATCTGCTAATTGATTTACTCCACCTGCCATTTGGTTTGCTCCTGCAGACAATGTTCCTAAACCGTCTGTTACTTGACTTGAGCCATCTGCTAATTGATGTACACCACCTGCCATTTGATTTGCTCCTACAGATAATGCACCTAAACCGCCTGTTACTTGACCAGAGCCATCTGCTAATTGATTTATCGCATCAATTAATTGACCGGATTCATTTTTAAATTTATTTGCGCCTTCTTTTGCTACATTTAAATTCTTACCAAACCCTTGGAAATTTTCAACAAATCCTTTTTGTGCACTGGCTAATTTCTCAATACCCTCTGTTAAAGAGTCCAATTTCGCTGTATTCGGTAGTTTGTTTTGTGCATCACTTGTTTTTTGATTTATTTCGCCTTTTAATTGTTTTACTTCTTCATTTAATTTATTTGTTCCACCTGCTACTCCGGTAGATTTTTGTTGAACTGTCGCTGTACTTTTTGCAGCACTTGTTATAAATGGTTGTAACTGCTCTTGATATTCTTTCGGTAAACTCTCGATTTGCTTTTGTAAATTCGCTACATCTTGCGCTGCATTTTTTGCATCTCCTGCTGTTGATTGCGTAAGTTCATTTAACTGATTTACATTCGCCCCAGCTCCATCTATTTTCTCATTTACTGTATTCAATATAGAAGGGCCTTTCGACTGTATTTCCTCTAAACCTGCAGCAGAATTTTTCACTTTACTATTTAAATCTTGCAAACCCTTTTCAATTTTTTGAGAAGCTACCTCTAATTGGTTTTGTCCCCCAACCAGTTGTTCCATACCATTTGATAAATCAGTTGTTCCTGTTTTTAATTCACCGGATTTACTTACTAATTTGTTCAAACCACCGGTCACTTTCTCAGATCCATTACGCAATTCGCCAATACCTTTTTGCATTTCACCCGTTTTGTTATTTAACGTATTTAAACCGTCTGTTACTTTTCCTGACCCATCTACTAATTTTCCGATACCTGTTTGCATCTCACTTGTTTTACTGTTTAACGTATTTAAACCGTTCGTTACTTTTCCTGAGCCGTCTACTAATTTCCCGATACCTGTATTGCTATTTAGTGCATGTAAACCATCTGTTACTTTTCCTGATCCATCTACTAATTTTCCGATACCTGTATTGCTATTTAGTGCATGTAAACCATCTGTTACTTTTCCTGATCCATCTACTAATTTTCCGATACCTGCATTGCTATTTAATACATGTAAACCATCTGTTACTTTTCCTGATCCATCTACTAATTTTCCGATACCTATTTGCATCTCACCTGTTTTACTATTTAACGTATTTAAACCTGCTGTCACTTTCCCAGATCCATCAAATAGTTTCCCAACGCCATCCTTCATCTCCCCAGATTTCCCTTGCAGTGTATGAAGGCCATCCGTCACTTTACTTGAACCATCATGCAGCTCACTTGATCCGTCGTGTAGTTTATTTGCTCCTTCCGCCCCATCTGCTAATCCTTTTGAGACGTCTTGAATGGAATCAAACATTTTCTCTGCATATGTTTTCGTTAACGTGCTTGCTACTTCACCTTTAATTTTTTCAATGGCTGTTCCGCCAATTTGTGAAGATAAGAAGTTCAAACTTTCGTTTGGAATATATTCTAAGTTTAATGGCTTCGGATCGTCTTTTAGTAACGTTGTAGCGTTACTTGAGAAGTCATCTGGAATGCGCACTAACATGTAATACTTTCTACCTTCCATTCCTTTCTTCGCTTCTTTTTCACTTACGAACTCCCATTTAAAACTTTTATTATCTTTTAAATTATCAACGAGCCCTTTTCCGACCTCAATTGGTTTCCCATCAAATACTGCGCCTTTATCTAAATTGACTACTGCAACTGGTAAGTCATCTAACTGTTTATACGGATCCCAAAAAGCCCACAAAAACATCCCTGCATATAAAATTGGTACGAATAAGACCGCAATAATTGGAATTAATATTTTTTTACTTTTTATAATTTCCGTGAACTCTTTCCGAAGTAACTGATTCCCTTTCATAATTTCTCCCCCTTTTATAAAATGACCAAAATGTTCATGTAGTCATTTTTACCCAAACAAAAAGGCTATACTTGTTCATACATATGCCTTATCCCCGAATTTATTACTATGCAACTTTTTCTTATTATGATTATAATTTTTCTATATCCCCCCTTAACTTAAATATATGACCGTATTGTTCATTTGGTCATTTTTATAAAATTAAAAGGATTATCTTAGTTTGACAATCCTTTTAGTAAATAAAGTTCAAATAACTCTGCAATTTTTTCTTTTTCTAGCGGTTCATGATTTTTTTCCCAATCAAAAATAAGCGATACATATAGACGAAGCATAATAAATGCTGTAATTTCTGGATCACATTTGCTAATTTCACCTTTTTCAATCGCAATCTTTAAATACGATTGAATAACAGAAACGATTTCCACATCAACTTGTTGCATAACTTCTTGTACTTCTTTCGTTCCCATATCGCGCTCTTCTTGAATTAATTTAATCATAAGCTGATGTTCTTTTCTAAATTCCAAGATGCTATATAATGCTCTATGTACATTTTCAAAAAATGAAACATCTGAATGAATTGCACTTTCTGCAACTTGCTTCATTTCTGTAATTAAATTAGAAATAATTTCACCAAATAGCTCTTCTTTATTTTTGAAAAAAGTATAAATCGTTCCTTTTCCTACATTCGCTAACTTCGCTACTTGATCCATCGTTGTTGCTTTATAACCGAACGCTGAAAAAGACTTTGTTGCAGCTTCAATAATAGAACGTTTTCGATCTATCGCCACATTGTCACCTCCAAAAATGACCAATTGGATAATATAGTCAATAAGTACATCTTTGATATTACCACACGCTTACATTCTATACAAGTTCTCTTTTTATTATTTCCAGTATAAAAAAATTTCAGTCAAGTTATATCATACTGTCCATAGTTTATCAAAAAGTATACTTGTATGGAAAGCTAGAATATATTCGTAAATAATTGCTGACTAGATCCCACTAGAAACTTAATAAAATAGACAGTGTTCTTAAAACCAAAGTTTTAAGAACACTGTCTATTATTTTGACATAGAAAGTAATATTTTCTCCATCTCTTTCTTAGTTAGATCATCATCAATTATCTCTTCGTATATCTTTGTATCTCTTGTAAAAATATCATTTACTATGACAATTTGATAATCACTATTCTTACCTTGTGCTGGTACAAACATTTTGAGTCCTTTTAACTTACTCTCTCCTTGAGAATATTTATTATATACCATTTCTTTCCCGTCTAAACTATAACTTTCTAGATTCTCTTCTCCAGGCATCATGTAGTGTAGTGGATCCTTACCACCATTAACATTACCATCCATATACATCCTTGACTGGTAAATTGTAAAACCATATTTCCCTTTTGTATATTCTGATTTAATAACTAATTCTACATCTCTTCCAAAATATGAATCAGCCCATTCTCTCTTTAATTCATAACCTTCAGGTATATAAGTTGGCTCCTTAATTTGATACGGTACATGTTCTTTTGCTTCTTCTATAGTATATGTTAAAGACTTCTGCAATTTATCATTAAAAGGGTTTAATTTCTTCTGAATACTAGCTAATTTTTCTTGATCAGTTTTATTCAAACGTTCAAGATTAATTTCCTTTGTATCTCCATCATAATTCTCAGGCACATTTTTCTTAACCATTGCTTGTTTCTGAATTTCGCTAGCCTCTTTAAATAATTGGACATATTGCTCAAATTCTTTTTTTGTAAAATTCTTTTCTGCCAAATACAAAAGATCTGTATCTCTTTTATATGACTTTATCGACATACCCCATTCTCTACTTGCATTCTCTGGTGTACCATATACTGTTTCTATCGCTTTTTCAAATGCCGCTTTAGATTGCTTATTTTCTACAACCTTTTCCTTCTGTCTTTCATCTCCCTCGGTTATCCTTGCATTTAATAAAAATCCGCCTGCTATAGCTGCTATCGCAATCACTCCAAGTAAAGAAAGACGATACGATTTCTTTTGGAATTTTTTAATCATAATGATTCTCCTTTTTAGTGTTCGTTTATTTCTACTTAAATTTGCTAGGCTTGGTACTTGATAGGAATAGTGTTCTAAAAGGGTAATAATTGTATGACCGTATGCAATTTGTTCCTCTTTATCTATAAAAGTAAGTGCATATGCATCACAGGCTAATTCTTGATCTTCTCGCATACAAAAATAGGCGTACCAAAGAATTGGATTGAACCAATTTAATAGGATTAAACTGTACATAATCCAATTTACAGCTACATCGTTTCTCTTAATATGAGCTAACTCATGGTAAAAGACATATTGTAATTGTTGTTCATTTAATACTTTCATATGTTTTTTTGATAGTAATACTTTCGGGCGAAAGAAACTAAAAACCGTTGGACTTGCAATCTTTCCTGCAAGACGTAATGAAACTGCCTTCTTCATTTTCATAGACTGCTTACAGCGATTAAACACTGTAGTGACCTGTTCGTCCGTAATATCCGGTTGTTTCTTTATGTAAGAATATAAACGTCTATTTGTAAGAAACGTGATGGCTGCTAATATGATTACCCCAGCTAGCCACACATACAAAGCAAGTTTGTATAAAGAAAATGTAGTCTGTTTTTCCGAACTGACTTTTACTTCCGGTTCGCTAGTTTTTGTCACCATTTTAGAATTTGATTCCAATTCCACTTTTCGGTCGCTTTCTATGTTCACTATATTCTCAGTAGCCGGCATATTTTTTGGAATAACTTCCGATACGCTAGAACTATAAGAAAGTAATGAGTAAATGCTATAAGAGCTATCTGGCGACCACGGTAAAAGGAGTCTTATCATTAATACGATCCACAGCATATATTGCCACCGGGGGGTTAATTTATTTCTAAATAGAACTTTTATACATAAAATAAATCCGACTAATATGCTAGCCATAAGTGACGTTTCTATAAGCCAATCAAAAAAATGAGGAAGGTATACATTTATAAGCGTGTTTATCATTTTTATCGATCCTTCCTCTTATTCTCCTCTGTCTTCTCATCTAAAATGCGTTTTAATTCATTAATATCTTCTGAAGATAATTTCTCCTCTTTTAAGAAATTAACAAGTAATGGCTTAAACGCTGCACCGCAAAAACGTTTTAGTAAAGATTTCGTTTCCACTTGCAAATAATTATCTTGTGATACTAACGGGTAATAAGCGTACATACGCCCTTTATCTTGATGGTAAGCAACGGCTTCCTTTTGCACTAATCGATTAATTAATGTGCGGATTGTTTTCGGTTTCCAGTCCATTGCATCTTCCAGTTCTTCTATAATTTCATTAGCTGTTTGCGGAGAATTCGACCAAAGTACTTTCATAATTTCTAATTCCGCTTCAGATATTTTAGGTAATTGATTTGTCATCGTCTGTTTCACTCCTAAGTATTACATTTGTAATCTATAATCAAGATTACAAATGTAATACTTAATTGTCAACCATATTTTAGAAAAATTAATTTCAGCTAAACCTTACTTCACAACAACAAAATTCCTCTTTTTCAAATAATCAAATAAAAAAACAAGAAAATCTTTACAATTAATAGTAATATAGAAAATAGACAAGTTTATCAAAACAGTGGAGGCTTTTTCAGTCATGATGCGTGCACTTCGTTTAAATATAAAGCAAGCTTTTTGTAGTCGTATTTCTTTAATTATGATGCTTAGTGGATTCGTTCTTATTTGCATTTATCACTATTATTATGTAATTCGTTATTTAGGAAACGCAGCAAATGGTCCTATATCAACAGATTTAAAATGGATTGGATTTCGCGACAATGAAATGGATGTTTATTTATTATTAATGCCAGTTATTGCGAGTTTCCCCTTTAGTACAAGTTACAATTCGGATAAGTCCGATGGTTTTAAACCGTTTGTGAGTAAGGGGATTTCTATATTTCCTTATTCAGTAGCGAAATATATCGTTACGTTTTTTTGCGGAGGATTTCTTTATACACTTCCATTCATCTTATCGTTATTATTTTGCAAATTAACCATTCCAGACGGAACACCTACGGTTGGTTCAGGCATCATAAATGCTGATGGAATGTTCGCAAACCTATATTTTGATGCGCCTCTCACTTACATTGCTGTATATATCGGAATTAATTTTTTATTTGCAGGTTTAATGGCCCTTTTAGGACTTGCTGCATCTGTATGGTCACAAAAAGACTATATGGCAATTCTCTTTCCATTTGCAGCCGCCTCCATTCCTTACGTCCTGCTAAATACAATACTTCCTTCAATAGGCGGAGCACCTTTTCATTTATATGATCCGAAACAACCATTGCAAAGCATGTCACCATATATTTTAATGACGCAATGTGCTTTCTTCCTTTTCGTTAGCTTACTTATGTATATACAAGGAGTAAAGCGGGATAGAAAAAAATATAAAAGAAGACTACAAAAAAGAGAGCGGTGTAGAAAAGCGTTTCAAGTATAATAAAACCCTAATTTCCTTACTATATTGGAAATTAGGGTTTATTTACTATTCACTTATGGCGTACCTGCCACTCCCCATAAAATAACGACCGCTACAAAGTAAATCGCTTTAATACCTACAACTAAACATAATGAAACAATTGCATATTTACTTAATTCTCTTCTTGCACCTATTAAAGTGAAAATAACCGCCAAACTAAATGTTATATAAGAAGCTGCTGTATGTATTAAGTTATACGTAATATCTAGATTGCTTGTAAGTCCTGTTATATCAGCTACAAACTGAAGCATGATGATCGTACTAAAAAAAATTGCAAACTGATTCATTACCTTTCCATTTATTTGTAACTGCATTGTTGTCCCCCTTATTAAAAACTAAATATTCAATCAATTTTATCATTAGATTACAAAAAAAGGAATCATCTCTTTATACTATTCTATAACAATGCAAAAAAAGAACGCTTAGTCAACTAAGCGTTCCCTACTTTAAGAAGCCTTCTTCAAATCAATTTGAGCAAGTACTGGGTCGTGGTCACTTACACGTCCGTGTTCTTTCATAATGTTTGAGTTTAAGTGTACTGGGTCTACAATTGTGTGTGGTGCGATATTGTTTGTTACTAAAATATGATCTAACACTTGTGCATTTCCTTCATGAATGTACGTGTAGCGGTTCTCTTTCGGCACTGTGTTTAACATATCTTTTAAGATTGTTCCCTCTAGTGTTTTTAGTGGTTTAGAGAATTCGAAATCGTTCATATCACCTAACACAACAACTGGTGCATTTGTATTCTTTTTCTGAATTCCTTGCACGAAATAATTTACTTCTTGTGCTAACTGAATTCGTTTGTCTTCACTCTTTAATACGAGCGGCTGCACTTTTCCAAATGGCGTTGCATCTCCTAGTTTTGAGTTTAAGTGATTTGCAACGACAACAATGTTTTGTCCTTGGAACGTAAATTCTGCCGCTAGCGGTTTACGTGTACTTTCAAACAATGGATTTTCGTCTCCAATACGAACAACATTTTTATCAAGTAACTTCGGTACCGTCGCTAATTTCACGCGTGATGGATTATAGAAGAAGCCGACGCGAATATTCGCTCCTGGTGCTCCTCCATCTTGATTATTGTTTGGAGCGATTTCTACATACTCATACTTCGGTCCACGAATTTCTAGAACTGCATCAATGATACGTTTTGCGCTTAATGACGCATCTGTTGTACCGTCATTAATTGATCCGTTATTATCTTGCATTTCCTCTACACCGATAATATCTGGCATTTTTAAGTTGTATTTAATAGAATACGCTAACGCTTTTACTTTTTCATCTGTTGTTTCTTTTTTATTCGCTGAGAAGTTTTCAATGTTATATGTAGCAACCGTTAACTTATCAAGACGTGGCTGAATATTTGCCCCTACTTGCTTAAATCCACCATCCACTACAGCTGGCAGTTCTGTTATTGGAGAAATACGGAAAGAACCGTAATCATATCCTACTACCCCTGTTATATCTCCAGTAAAAGTATCTCCTACTTTTGCTACATAATCGCGAGGTACTTTTACAGAAAGGCGCTCTGGGTTTAATTGATTTTCATCTAATAGAGGTGTGCCATATTGTGTTACTATTTTATCTCCACCATTTTTTACTGTTACATATAAATTTCCGTTTTTCTGAGGTGTAATAATTTTTGGTGTTGGCATCGTAACACGCATACCTTCTATACTTTCATAGAAGTCGATTGCATCTTCATTTGGATCAAATAAACCAAATGCATCATTATCAATAATCTGGTCCGGGATTTTCACACCGTTTTCCCCAAGTACAATCGGTGCTGGCAAAGATTGATCTTTTGCGATTACAGCAACGCGGCTCGCTTTAATTTCAGTCGTCGTTAAGTCTGTTTCAAATCGTTCTGCATATCCTGGTCCAACATATTCTTCTACTACTCCATCAACTTGAATAAGATCTCCTACTGCTACATTCACATCTTTTTTATATACGTACATACCTTCTGAAGTAGCTGGATTATTATCTGGCTGATTATCTTCTATATAAAAGCCGTTTTTATCAAGCGCTGTGACAACGCCTTCCACATTGTTTACTTTCTTCCCGTTGTAAGGAGACATATGTGATTTCCCTTGAATGTCATGAATACGAACCTGTTCATTATTTACGATAATAAATGAAAATGTCGAAATTGCTGAAGGAGTAAGTCCTTCTTTTTCTGCGATTGCTTTCACTACACTATTTTCATTCACTATAATTTGTCCATTATAACGAACGCTTTTATTAGTAGGATTAGAGCCATCTAACGTATAGTAGATTGTTGCGCCTTCTGTATTCGTCGTTAATGTTACCGCTGTTCCTTTAGCAACTTCTCCACCGTTCGGTGAAGCTACTACATCGCTAACACGGTTTTGTCCTTCACCTTGAAACTTATAAGCTGTTACTGATTTTAGACCTGGGTTACTAAAATATAATTCAAGGGTCCCAGTCAAACTAACTTTCTTCCCGATATTTTCAGGGTGATCTTTTACATTCACTGCCGTTCTCACATCACCTTTCGGTAACTGAACGGGCATGATTTTGTCTGGATTCGTTTCGTTTGGCGAATCTGCAATTGCTACGTTTGTATCATCAAACTTAGCTGGATCCTTCGTATATTTAGAAGAACTTTGCGTATATCCAACAATATATCCTTCTACTATCCCCTTCGTTTTCCCTTGCTGCTTAAATACTTGAATTGCTTTTTCTACTGACATAGAAGCAGTTTCTTCTGCTTGCGCTAAAGTTCCAGTAAATGAAAGCAATAGCAAGAATGATAAAAAGACACTTAACAATTTCTTCACAGCCATTTTCCTCTCTCTATTTCATATTTTCTCAGCATTTCTATCATAACAAATGATTCGTTATATAGAACTATATTTCGACAAATTTTACAAAAGATTTATTTAATTTACAAGCTTTCAAACTATAATACAAAATAATAATTTTACACCTTCTACAAATACACTCTATAATGTTAGAGAGAGAAAACAGAAAATATCGACATTTAATTGGCATGTAAAATGGATTCATTTGAATAGGAGTGATTGGATGGAAGTGCAAACAGAAACATACCGCGCAGCTATGAATGGAACATTAGAACGTCATTTTTCAGATATGATTGCCGTTATACCAACTAGAATTACAATTGAGCAGTTAAAACAGCGACTAGAAACGATCGCTACTAAAGTTGATGATTTAAAAATTGTTTATAGTGATGAGACAAGCCTTATTGTTGAATTACATATGGGTGAAACAGTCATACCGTATGAACTGCATATTGATGAACCGAACGATCCAGAAGGATATAAAATGTACAATAGACAAGATGCTACAATCGTAGATCGTAATTTTGAAGATGCAGCTTTCGGCACTGAAATTTTCACTCGTACGCTATTTGTAGGCGATGTACTGGACTGCTTTTTCCAGCAGTTACAGTTCTTATGGAATCTCGCCCCAGATTTGTTATTTGTAATCGATTCAAGTGCAGCAATGAAAGTGATATCTAGAAGCTATATTGAATATCACGTTGAAAATGAATTATTACCTGACATTCCTGACTTATACGTTATTCATTCCGTTTATGAAGACGATAAAGACGGTGAGCCTACGCAATATTGGTTTCATACACATGGTCTTTTAAGAGCAGGCGTAACTGAAATAGAGTTAATTATTCCAAATCGCATTTCTTCCTACTACGGCATTAGCGATCTCTTTCAAACATTTGCTAATAATGCCGTTGAGAATGGACAAGTCCCTATGAATGAGCCTATCGTTATCGCGCATAGTCAGCAAGGTTCTATACATACAGTCGCTGTTCCGTGGGAAAAAGGATTATCTTATATAGGGCATAAAACGAGTATGGACCAATTATCTTCAATCGAGGATGAAGAAGTGAAACTACAACCAATAGATGCACAAAATACATTCTTAGGCGGAATGGATGCCCGAGATGAATACCATCAATCTCCATCCGTTCTCTTATTCAAATTTAATACTTCAGAAGAATATATTGAAAGTTTTTTCAAAGAACACGAGGAAGCTACAGGGCTCATGTTCTATAAAACAAATAGTGAAACCGATCGTATGGCTTACAATGCGAAAAATACTTTTGGGTATTTCAGCAACATTTTTCACATTGAACAATCAAATGAAGATTTTCGTTTCCTTGCTAAGTTTGGTGTCTCCTACGAAGAAGGAAAAAGTGAACATATGTGGTTTGAAATGCAAAACATTACGGAAGATTTCATTCAAGGAATACTCATTAATGAACCATATTTCATAGAAGATATGAGTGAAGGAAATAGTTATCATTTAGATTTTGATAACTTAACAGAGTGGGTTATTTATGCAGGAGATGCTGTTATAAAGCCAAATAACTTATATATGTTTATTGGCGAATAAGTATTTTATATAATAAACGAAACGCCTTCAATATGATTGAAGGCGTTTCTTATAATTTATTGTGCGATTAATTCAGCATCTATTACTTTCTCCAAATGAGATAATACACGCTTTGCAGCTTCCTCACCTTGATTCATACAGTCTGGAAGTCCAGCGCCAGCATAGGAGCTACCTGCCAAGTATATACCTGGCAACTCTTTCTCCATAAATGTTGTGAGCTGTTTCATTCGCTCGTTATGGCCTACTGTATATTGAGGCATCGCTTCTTTCCAGCGACTTACGATTGTAAACTCTGGATCCTCTGTAATATCCATCGTCTTCCTTAAATCTTCTAGTACGAGCTGAACGAGTTCTTCTTCAGTTTGTTCTACAACCGCTTCATCACCAGCACGTCCAACGTAACAGCGAAGGAGTGTTTTTCCTTCTGGCGTTGTATGTGGCCATTTTTTATGCGTCCACGTACATGCTGTAATGGTGTAATCGCTATTTCGTGATACGACAAATCCTGTACCATTAATATCGCGCTGGATTGCAGACTTTTGGAAAGCAAGTGCCACATTCGCAACGGATGTGGATGGAATATTACGGAAGAAACGAAACTGCTTGTACTGAGCAAACATGGACGGCAATACTTTATGCGAAGTTGCCATTACGATGGCGTCCGCTTCTATTTCTTTTCCGTTACTAAGAGTAATCGTATAACCATCACCCTGTTTCGCAACTTTTTCAATGCGAGTTCCCTTTATTATCGTACCTTCATGCATCTTTGCTTCGAGAGATTTTACGATAGATTCTAAACCTGTTTTCACTGTTTGGAACATTCCCTTTTTCGGTTCAGCTTTCTCTTCTTTCGGAGCGAGCGTACGCATACCGAGTGAAATACTGCGATGTTCCTGCTCAATCTGATACATTTGCGGGAATGTTGACATTAAGCTCATTTGATCAATATCCCCTGCATAAATACCCGATAGTAACGGTTCTATTAAGTTTTCAACCACTTCGTTTCCAAGACGATGTCTGAAAAATTGTCCGAGTGATTGGTCAGATACTGGCTTTGACCTCGGCATTAATAGATCAAAACCAGCTCTTAGTTTACCAATTGGGGAGAACAGCCCGGAAAATAGAAACGGCGTAATTTGCGTTGGAATTCCCATCATTGATCCAGTCGGCATTTTATGTAACCGATTGTTTACGAGGATAAATGATTGACCAGCTTGATTATTTACAAGTTCATCGCCGAGACCCAATTCTTTCACTAATCTAGCTGCACTTTCTTTTCGTGCTAAGAAAGAATCCGGTCCGCGCTCAATTGTAAACCCATCTTTTCGAACGGTTTGAATTTTTCCGCCAAGTTTACCCGATGCTTCTATAAGTAATGTATCAATCGGCAAGTTTTTTTCATGAATATTTTTTTGTAAGTTATACATTGCTGTTAATCCAGTAATACCTCCGCCGACGATCACAACTTTTTTCCTCAAGCAGGCTCCCCCTTTCTTCTTACAGTACAGATTCTTTTTTCTTTAATACAACATCTGTTAAACAATCAATAAATGCGTCCGATGCATTTGGCATTTCTGGACGATAATATTTCGCACCAATTTCATCCGTTACAACTTTACACTCAAAGTCGTTGTCATATAAAACTTCTAGATGTTCCGCAACAAATCCAACTGGTGCATATACGAATGAAGTATAACCGTGCTTTTCATTTAGTTCTCTCGTTAAATCTTGTACATCTGGACCAATCCAAGGATCTGGTGTGTTTCCTGCACTTTGCCAGCCTACTGCATAGTTTGCTACTTCAGCTCCGCGCGCGATATAATCCGCTGTTTCATTTAATTGATCTGGATATGGATCGCCCATTGCAATAATTTTCTCTGGTAAGCTATGTGCAGATACGATTAATACTGCTTTTTCACGCTCTGCATCTGACATACCGTTATATATGCCTTTCACTGCATCAACCCAGTACTGGATGAATTTTGGCTCTTTATACCAGCTATCAATGCCGTGAATTGTTAAGTTTCCAAGTTTCTCAGCTTCTTCTTGTGCTCGTCCAACGTATGATTTCACGCTAAACGTAGAATAGTGAGGTGCAAGAACAAGTGCGATTGCATCTTGTATTCCGTCGTTATGCATATCTTTCACCGCATCTTCAATAAACGGTTCAATATGTTTTAAGCCAAGATACATATGGTACTCTACTTCATCTTGTACTTCATTTAAACGCTTCTCTAACTTCTTAGCTTGCTCTAATGTAATAGTAGCTAAAGGAGAAATACCACCAATTGCACGGTAACGCTCTGTTAAATCTTCCAGCATTTCAGGACTTGGCTTTCTTCCTCTGCGAATATGTGTATAGTAACGTTCAATATCTTCTTCTTTATATGGCGTTCCGTATGCCATTACAAGCAAACCAATTTTCTTTTTCATACAGCAATTCTCCTTTACTTCGCTAACTGCCCTTTAGAGTATTCATGAATAAATGTAGTTAAACGTTTTAATGTATCCGGATTTACTTCTGGGAATACACCGTGACCTAAGTTAAAGATGTAACCCGGCTGTTTCATCCCTTGATCTAAAATACCTTTTACATGTTCTTCAATAACAGACCATGGTGCAAGTAAGAATGAAGGGTCCATATTACCTTGTACCGCCTTATGAACGCCACGTGCACGTGCTTCTTCAATCGGTAAGCGCCAGTCTAAGCCGACTACATCAAGCGGTAAGTCGTGCCACTCATTCACTAAGTGTGCAGCTCCTACGCCGTGCATAATCATCGGTACACCCATCTTACGAACTTCTGCAAAAATACGCTCCATTGCTGGTTTAATAAATACGCGATAATCTGCTACATTTACTGTTCCAACCCAAGAATCGAAAATTTGAACTGCTTTTGCTCCTGCGTTTATTTGCGCTTTTAAATATGTAATAACCATATCTGCTAGTTTATCCATTAAAGCAAACCAAGCTTTTGGCTCTGCATACATGAACGCTTTCGTATTATGGTAGTTACGAGATGGACCGCCTTCAATCATATAGCTCGCTAATGTAAATGGAGCTCCTGAAAAACCGATTAACGGTACGTCTAACATTTCTGTCGTTAATAAACGAATTGTATCTAGTATGTACGGTACGTCATCTTCTGGATTGATTTCCCCTAGTTTTTCTACGTCTTGTAAAGAACGGATTGGATTATCAATAACTGGGCCAATACCTGATTTAATTTCTACATCCACACCAATTGCAGGTAGTGGTGACATAATATCTTTATAAAGAATTGCTGCGTCTACGTTATATTGATCAACCGGCAATTTTGTAACGTAAGCACATAACTCTGGATTATGTGTAATTTCAAATAAAGAATACTTTTCTTTAATCTTTCTATATTCCGGCTGTGAACGACCTGCTTGACGCATATACCATGCTGGTACATAATCGGTACGTTCCCCCCTACATGCTTTTAAAAATGTCTCATTTATAGTTCTTACCAAGACCCTTGCTCCCTTCCTTACCAATGCTTCGAATACGTTCGATATTTATCTTTTTTTACTATACAGCTTGTAAAAACAAAATGCATAATATTATGTACGTTGTTCATTAAATTGACACAAACATTCGTAAAAACGCTTACTATTTTCACAACATTCTTATTATAACACAGAGAAAAACTATGGTTTAGCTACTTTTGACTTTTCTCCTTCACGATTCGTTTGTGTATTATATGGTACAACGTAAAAGCTCGGTTTTGAAAATATGTTAACGAACTTTTCCTCATATTCCCCAGCACCATTTACAGTGCTAACATGTGTATGAATTCCGTTCTCCACTCTATAGATTCGGTACATAATTCTGTTATCTGGAAGTGGTTTCCAACTTAATTTTGCTTTAAATAAACCGAAAGGGCTAAATGATAGTTTCATTTTTACATCTTCAATTTTGCGTAGTCGAATCGGAGCACCGATTGTTTCCACACCTTCAGGCTTCATAAACTTCTCTTTATGTTCTACATTAGCCTTCGTTAAAATTTTCTTAAACAATTTTGTCGCAGATGCACTTTCTCCTTGCAACTGATGCTCCTTATCCGTACGGTCATAACCAATCCAAACAGCGCCTACTAAGTTAGGTGTATAGCCGACGAACCACATATCTCTTGCTCCCTTATCGTCATTTGGCAATGAAGTTGTACCCGTTTTTCCAGCTAACGCACCGTTATATACACCAGCTCTCGCTGTCCCTTCCTTCACAACTCCTTCTAACATTTTCGTCATATACCATGCTGTCTGCTTCGAGAAGATTTTCGTCTCTACTTTTGGAGATTCCCCAATGACTGCACCGTGTCTATTTAATACTTTATCAATAACGTGCGGCTCAATAATATTTCCATTTGCTAAAAATGAACGATACATTTTTACAAGATCAAATGTTGAAACGCCATTTTTTAGTCCCCCAAGCGCTGTACTTAAACCAGCATCTGCAATATGGACATTTCCTTTTTCTAAATATTGCTTTCCTTCTTCTACCCCTAACTCATTTAATAAAGAAACTGCCGGTACGTTTGCCGACTCTAAAATCGCATCATACATCGTCATTTCTTTTGAATACTCATGATTATAATTTCGAGGTTCATACCCTTCAAAAGAATTTCTTTCATTTGTTAATAAAGAATACGGATTATACTTTTTCGTTTCTAGTGCTGGTGCATAAACGATAAGTGGTTTTAAAACAGATCCGGGCTGCCTTTTGGCAAAAACACGATTAAATCCTCTCGGGACGTACTTTCTTCCCCCAATCGCCGCTTTAATCCCTCCCGTACGATTATCCATTAATAAGAAAGCACCTTGCGCCCCTTCTTCTTTCCCAGGAAAATTCCTTGCATCTTGAAACTGGTTATATGCTACCTTTTGAATCTTTTCATCCATAGGTACGACAAACGTATATCCTCCGCGAAGTACTTCTTGATGAGACAACCCGTATAAACGAGCGGCTTCATCTATGACCATATCAATATACGGCATATATGCAAGCTCATTCTCATCTAAATTTTTATATAGAGCAATTGTCTTCCCTTGATAACGAACGCTTTCTTCTGCAGTCAAATAGCCTTGTTTATGCATAAGTGACAATACTAGATCGCGGCGTTCCTTACTCTTCTCTGCAGAATAGTACGGTGAATATCCGTTTGGTGACTTCGGAAGGCCTGCAAGCATTGCCCCTTCCTCTACTGTTAAATCCTCAACATTTTTATTAAAATACAACTTTGCTGCCGCTTGAATACCGTAAGCCCCATGACCAAAATAAATATGATTCATATACATTTCAAGAATTTGTTGCTTCGTATATTTTTGCTCTAATTGAAGAGAAATTGCGACTTCCTTCAATTTGCGCGTAAATGTTTTTTCACGAGTTAAAAAGACGTTTTTAGCGAGTTGCTGCGTAATGGTACTACCACCCTCTACCTTCTCTCTAGCTAACGTATCTTTATAAAGAGCACGGAATATAGACGGATAATCAATCCCTTGATGCTCATAAAAACGAGAATCTTCCACCGCAACAAACGCCTGCTGCACATACTTCGGAATTTGCTCGATCGGTACGAGGTCTCTATTTTCTACGTATAATTTCGTAATTTCTTTCCCTTTCTGGTCAACGATACGTGATGAAGAGTGGAAAACGAGCTGCTTTTCATCCATCATATAGCCACCAGCTAACACGATAAGTTTATAGAGTACAATCGCTACTACGAACGTTGCGACGCCGCCTAATAAAGTCCACTTTACTTTCTTCATACATCGTCCTTCTTTCCAAATGATGGTACATTTATTATTTGAAAAAGAAGTATCTTTATGTATATAATCTTCGAAGTTTTTTAAGAGAGTTGATATAATAGAAACAAACTAGTAAGGGGGCATTAAAATGAAGGCTATTATTTCATACGAAACACCTCTAGAACAAGCACATTTCACTGCAAAAAATGATGAAAAAAATATGTTTTATAAAGAAAATACAGAAGAATCTGTAGAAGGTTCACTTCAGTATGACGTACTAGATGCTGTCGGCGAATTCAAAGGACAACCTGGCTATATCGTTTGTAACAACATTTCTGTAACAGACGAAGGTCGCCCTGTATTTGAAAACCGCTTTAAAAACCGCGCAGGCCTTATCGAAAACGAACCAGGATTCCAAGCGATCCGTGTTCTACGCCCATTAAGTAACGATACATATGTCATCTTAACGATGTGGGAAACAGAGCAAAACTTTAAAGACTGGACAGAATCACGTTCATTCGAAAACGCTCATAAAAAACGTCCCACGCAAGTAGAAGGAAAACCTCAGGCTCAAGCGCATCCACATGCGGAACAGCAAAAGAGTATTTTCTCTCGCCCTTCTTTTGTGACTACTTTTGATGTGTTAGTTTAATTAAAAATTAATACAACACTAGCAGTACGTGAAATTATATTAACGATTTTCCGAATATATCTATCACATCTTGAAATATATCAACGATTTTCCGAATATATCTATCATATCTTGAAATATATCAACGAT
Organism: Bacillus sp. XB1; assembly: GCF_053557995.1. NCBI lineage: Bacteria > Bacillati > Bacillota > Bacilli > Caryophanales > Bacillaceae > Bacillus > Bacillus sp. XB1. The sequence goes on from NZ_JBNRIL010000001.1 coordinate 2,572,240, forward strand.
TTTCCGAATATATCTATCATATCTTGAAATATATCAACGATTCGACTAAAGATATCAATTTAATGACAAAAAGGAAACACCATTACACACCGGTGTTTCCTTTTTCTTTGTACCAATTGTATATACGAAGTGAATCTTTTTTTCTCATATGCTTTACTTCATAACCGCTACAAGAGTTGTACATAATTCATCTTTTCTTTGAAAATACGATTGATTATAACCTACTGCTTGAACATGTCTTCTTCGCATTATTCCTGTATATTTCGAAAAATTACGATATACAACCGTTAGTTGATTTTCTCTTAATTCATAACCGCCACTTTTATATCTAGCATACGCAAGTAACGAAAACACGATAAATAACGGTAAAATAAAAAATAACGCAATATATTGTTTTAAATATATACTTACGCTAACAATTAGAACTGTGAGTATGATACTTATTAACCAGCCCATAATGAAATAACGACGCAACGCTGTTTTTGGTAAGTGAGCGATCTCCGCTTCAATTTCATAAGGTAACTCTAAATATGTGAGCAGGTGCTGTACATCTTTTTTCTTCATAAAAGGATGCAGCATCACTTCATTACTTGCTGCTCCAATACTGTGAATTGCTTCCACTTCAACAGCGCAATAACCAAATGGCTGGCGAAGCATACATTCTTTTACAGTAATCGCTTGAATTCGGTGCAATTTTAAGACAAACTCTTTCTTTTCAAATAACCCTTGAACGATACGAATTTCTTCCCCTTTTCGCTCAATTTTAAAGTTTGCATATTTCAACACATATCCAGCCGTGGAAATAATCCATGAAATTGCCATTAAAATTAATGCTATTACAATTAGTTTATAAACACCGTTTCCCATCACATACGCTTCTACTTTACTTGTGAATCCTTCAGGAAGAACAAAATCAAACTTTGTGTAAAGAAGTACCAGTCCAGAAAACACTAGTCCGAACCGACCAGATGTAATCGCTGCTGCTAAAACCTCTTTCGCTGTTAACTGATAAACCGTCTTGCTTTCTTCCTCTTCTATTTCTTCTTTTACAGTAGTTTCTTTCTTATGTAATAAAGAGATTAAATGTTTTGCCTCGTCTTCTTTAATACCAGCCAACATCACTTCTGGTTCACTACCACCACCCGCTACTTCTATATTTAACTTCATAAGCCCAAGCATCTGATAAATGACATTAGAAGACGTACTAACATTTTGCACACGTTCTTTATTTAAATAACTTTCCTTCTTTACAAAAACACCGTGCTTTATATGTAAAATATTATTCTCAATCCAGTACACTTTAAAATACCATTTAATTGCTGAAAAAATAGCCATGATGAATAAAACAACCAGAAGGAAAAGATAAAATAAATACCAAGGTTCCACTTGTTCATCAGGTTTAAATAAAACAAGAATAATAAGTGGCAACAAACTCGCAACTCTAATACCTAACAATATCGTAATCGGATGTTGCCTCTTATACATCCTTATCACTCACTTTCGCAAGTTCTCCAATTTGTCTTTTTAGCTGTTCTGCTTCTTCTTTCGTTAAACCTGGAATACTATGAGAAGTTGCGGCTGTTGAAATGTGTAATTCTGCTAAATTATACTTTCTCATGATCGGCCCTTGCTCAATCGTTACGTGCTGCACACGGATCATCGGAATAAGTACGCGTTTTACAACGAACATTCCCTTTTGAATCTCAATCTCTTCTTCATTTAATCTGTAACTATAATAGCGCTGACGTAAATTTGGAAACACAAAATAATCAAGTGGAATAAATGTAATAGCTCCTGTTACTAATAGTCCAAACAACCAGCCCCACCAGTTAAAGTTAATCATAAAAAAGAAATACGCAATTACGACTGTTAGTATAACTGCCGTCCCAATTAAAGCGTGAATTCGCCACACTTTCAGCATATTAGAATGAATCTCCCTTTCTAACGGCTGCATCTCATCACTCCAATTCTATAAATTTATTACTTATATATTATCAAAAAATAAGATTTCATATACATTTTTGTAAATTTATAGTCAAATAAAAATATATGAATCAAAAGCATATTAAAGAAACACACACCTCAGTGTTGAAAATTATGTATTATAAATATGAATTATATTGAACTAAAATAAACCTTACATGATTCATGTAAGGTTTATCGTTTTATACACAATATATTTCATTATTGTTGAGATATACTAGCATCGCTTTCAATTCGCTTTTCTTTTTGGCTCAGTTTTTTATCTTTAGATTTTTTTAACGTTAAAGTCATACCAATAAAAATAAAAAGAATTCCTGTTATTTGCATTAAAGTTGGACGGAATCCAGTAAGTACAGTATCTAATAATATTGCCACTGCCGGATCCAAAAAAACTAATATTGAGATTGTTTTTGTAGATAAATAGCGTAAACTATCAAAAAACAGATAATATACTATCCCTGTGTGAATAAAACCAGTAGCTATAATATATGTCCAATTACTTTGAGTGAGGCCACTAAAAGCATCTAAATCTATAAATGGTATTAAAAGAAATATCCCCAAGAATGTTTGTAAAAATGTCATTGCATACGCACTCATTTTGTTAATCCCTTTACCAAATAAAGTTGTAAATGCATAAAAGAGAGCTGCTAGAAATCCCCATATCATACCTGAAGACATTAATGAACCGACAGAGAAACTTCCATCGATACCAGCAATTAATAAAGCTCCTGCAAAACACACAATTATTGAAATGATAGATATGAATGTTAATTTTTCTTTAAAGACGATACTTCCAATTAACAGTACAATTACTGGTGCAAGATGATAAACCGAGATAGCAATTGTAACTGACATATTTTCAAAGGCTTTAAATAAGAAAACCCAATTAAATACTAAGAAAAAGCCACATATTAAAACTTGAATAACTTCTTTTCGTTCCCATTTATCTTGTTTATATTGCCCTGTAAGCAACCAGCATACACTTAAAAATATTGTCGCAAAAATACACCTTACAAACACTAATTCAAACGAAGGTAAGTTTGTTTGAACTGAAAAAAATCCAACTGATCCAAAGATAACCATTGATGCTATCATCTTTAAAGCCGGTACCGTTTTCTCTTGCTTAAAACTTTTTTGAAGCAAATTAATCCCCCTCCAATAAAAACTCGGTTTATAGTGAGAAAAACACCAGCCTAAAAAAGGACAGGTGCTTTTCCTCAAAAACACTCAATTATAAATTTTTCCCAGCAGTCCAACCACCATCAATTACAAAATTAGAACCAGTAATAAAGCGGGCCTGATCAGAAATCAAGTACTCAATACATGAAACAATATCCTGCGGCAACCCCCAAGTATCTAAAGATTGATTACTTTTTATCATAGACATCAAGGCTGTATTACTAAAGTATTCTTCTGTAAGTTCAGTTCTAATAACACCGGGAGAAATGCTATTCACCCTTATATTTTGCTTTCCAAATTCCATAGCCATCTGTTTAGTCAATCCGATTAAAGCATGCTTTGATGCAACATAAGCAGCTCGCTCTGGTTCAGCCATTAATCCAGAAACCGATGCTATATTCACAATACAACCTTTTATTTTCGATTCACACCATCGCTTAGCTACTTCCCTAGAAAGGATAAATGGGGCTACTAAATTTACATCAATTACTTTTTTAAACATATCATCGGATAAATGTAAAACAGGTGTTATCTCTCGAATACCAGCTGCATTTATTAATATATCAGGAGAAAGCTTTTCTAAATCTAATTGAGTAAAAAGATTATGAATCGCTTCGCTATTACTTAAATCAATTTGCACTACTTTCAAAGGCATATCTGTTTTCATATAATCTATTAAATTATTATTATTAATATCAAGCGCTATTACATGAAATGATTTTTCTAAAAAGTATTTTATACAAGCATGACCTATACCGCTATTGGCTCCAGAAATCATAATTATTTTATTCTCTCTCATTTTGTCTCCTTATAAGAAAATGTTACTAATAAAATATCACGAAAAGCCTCCGTACTACATTCTGTTCCAAGTGGCGTTACGGCATGGAAGACCTTTTGTCCAAATACTAAAGTTTCTAAAGGCTCCTTCAAACTTATAAACTGATTAATTTCCCGAGGAGAATTAGCTATTAAATTATCTCCACCAATAGCTGTATTACTTAAATTCATAAGGTGTAAAAACACTACTGGTTCATCATCTTTATGTAACCAAATAGGTGAACTAAAAGATGGTCTTTCTTTAGTAGCTTTATATCTTACTTGATGTAAACCTATAATTAAGTCTTTACTTGTATCTATTATATTTGTTTTAAATGCAAATTCAGTATCGAAGCGCACGATATTTTGAATTAAAGGATTACATAAAAAGCTATCATTTATGCTATTGAACTGTCTAACTTTCCCGCCATCGTCATAGTTATATTCTTTAGATTGGAAGTAATCATTACTATTATCTAAAATATAATCTGGTGAATCAACATACTTTATATACCTTGAATAAGATCTAGCACGACATTCACCGTATGCATCATCTTCCAAATTATAATAATCTAACTGTGCTTGTGTTAATAGACGATGATTCTCTTCCTCTTGTAAAAAGATTTCATTTGAAATCTCAAGGAATCCTTTAGATTCAAATTCATGTACCTTTTCTTCTATGCTAAAGCCACTCATTTTACTAAGAACAAACGTCATTATAAAAACCTCCACACTATTGTATTTTTCTATCTCACCCTATGTTAGAAATGCAATAAGTAACCGAGATTCTTGCTTAATAAAATTAAAAATTATGATATTCAATTAATACACCAAATGAAATATACGTAATTCATTAAAATTATTTATTAAGCAACATTATATATCCTTTCGGGTATTTTTTCTAATTATCTGAAGATTTATCAACATTAGTCTTAATATTCAAAAATAAAGAAATAGATTTTTCAGAAAGATAAAACTGCGCGTATTGCAATTATTTATGTATATAACTTTTTTTAAAATTATATTTTAAATATAGCTAGTTTTTTATAAATTTTTTGATATAATTACATACGGGAAAAGGGAAGAACTTTGTCTTCCCTTGTGTTTTTATTTGCATCTAGTACTTTTGCTAGATGCTTTTTTTTATGCTAAAAAGGGTATCCTCAAATACTTTGAGGATACCTTTTCCATCAATTAGTGCAGTTCAATAATTGTACCATCTTCGAATACTTTGAATACTCCAGTAAATCCTGGTCCAGCTGCGCCTTCTATTTTATATGTCGTACGCACTCTAATTTGATAATATTTCTTTCCATTCTCCACTTGCGTATTCTCTAGCGTGTAATCATAGTCTTCTTTATATTCATTTTTAATATATTCTTTAGCTTTCTCAAAAGTAAATGCATTTTGTTTTTTTTCTGTCTCAGTTTTTTGATTTTTTTCTGCCTCTACCTTCTGATTCTTTTCTGTCTCAGTTTTTTGATTTTTTTCTGCCTCTACCTTCTGATTCTTTTCAGTCGCTAGCTTTTGATTTTTTTCTGTCTCTGCTTTTTGATTCTTTTCTGTTGCTACCTTTTGAGTCGTTACTGCAGTGGTTTTTTGTGCCTTCGTTGGTGATTCACTTTTTGCATTTTTTTCTTCTTCATTAATTTTAGTAACTAATCCTACCGCTTTTTTATTATATTCTTCAAGTTTCTTGTTATCTTTTGTTTCTGCAACTAGCTTATTTAATATCTCTCTTGCTTCTGCATAATTTTTCTTACTTATTAACTCTTCACTTTTCGTCAGTTGCTCGCTATACTTCTTTTTTTGTTCTAAGATGGCTAGTAATGCTGTCCGTTCTTCCTTCGCTTGTTTTATAAGCGTAGTATTTCCATTCTTCATGTTCTCTACTTTTTCAAATGACTTGATTGATTCTTCTATCTTTGTTTCTTCTTTTAACTTCACAGCTTCAATCATTGCTTTCGTTTGTTCTACAAGAACTTTTGCATCTGAATCATCTTTTTTCTCATCTAGCGCTTGTTCAAATGATGATAAGGCATTTTTATATTCTTTATTCGTTAACGCGGTCTTTCCTTCATCCATTGCTTTTTCAAAATTACCATTACTACATCCAGCTAACATTAAAAACGTAAGTCCAATTACCATTAATAACTTTTTCATTTTCTCTCCTCCTATATATCCCTAAAATAATAACAGCATATGTATAAAAGTCTGTGTAGTAATTAGACTGAAAGTAAATATGTACTACGTTGTGTGTGGGAAAGGAATTATATTTCATTTACTATCATTACTTAAAACTCCTAAATAGTTGGTTTTCTTCTTCTTTTAAGACAGAAAGGAGTTTTAATAATGTGCGTAAATCTCTCACCAGGCTCTTTACTACACACACTCTTATACACATAGAAAAACTATTTTTAGGTTGCTATTTTTTTAACTTTACATATTCTCGGTTGATTGATACGAACCTCATTTTGTAACATAACGAAAGACAAAAGAAAACAAACCGTAACATAAGTTACCGTTTGTAACATTACTGTAATATAAATGTAACATAAGAATTTTGAACATACAATAGTTTTTTTACATTATTTTCCCCTATCTACATTTTAAGGTGCTACTACAGTGCTAAAACGATTTTCATCTCCCACCTGTTATTGGACTATCATCCTTTGAGTACTTTAGGAAATAGACTTCTTTCCTAAAGTACTCAAATTAATTACAAAGATAACTCTTTTTTCATCCAAACATTACGAAGACCTTTAATCTTTTACTTTCACATTAAATATATATAGCTAACTTTTTTGATATAGTCACATTAAGAAAATAGGGCAAACTTTGTATTCCTTTTTGTTTTTATTTGTATCGAGTTCTTTTGCTAAATACTTTTTTATTTGACATAAAAAAGGTATCCTCAATTACTTTGAGGATACCTTTTCACCTTTATTATCTCTGCTGTTTTCTACCTAATATGAGTAATCCAAAACTCATCATTACAAGAAGTGCTCCCATATATGGTTCCACAGGCATTTTCTGCCCTGTCTTCGGTAATTCTTTTTCAAGTTTCTCTGGATTCGGTGTTCCAGGCTTTTCTGGATCTGGTGTTCCAGGCTTTTCTGGATTTGGTGTTCCAGGCTTTTCTGGATCTGGTGTTCCAGGCTTTTCTGGATTTGGTGTTCCAGGTTTTTCTGGATCTGGTGTTCCAGGTTTTTCTGGATCTGGTGTTCCAGGTTTTTCTGGATCTGGTGTTTCTGGGCCTGGTGGCGCTAAATGATTCAATTTGTTTAATACTTCTAATTGAACTGCATTTATCATTCCATTTGTAATTTCAAATGGAATTGGATTAGTTAATTTTTCATATCCTTTTGGTGCTTCTACTTCTACTAGTGTGTAGTTACCTACAGATAGATCTGTGATTTTTGCCTTTCCATCTTTATCTGTTGTTACTTTCACTACTACTTTTCCCTTTTCATCATGAACCTCAAACACAGCTCCTGATAAGACTTCCTTGCTTTCAGCGGCCATTTTTGTAATCTCCACTGAACCTTTGTCTAACTGTTCATTCTCTACTTGCAATGATAAGACTTTCGTCATACCTTTTGTAATTTCGAATGAAACTGGCTTTTCTAGTGGTTTGTAGCCTGCTGGTGTTTCTACTTCTACTAACTCATACTTTCCAATAGATAAATCTGAAATGTCTGCTTTTCCTTCTTTATCCGTTGTTACTTTCGCAACTACTTTGCCTTTTGAGTCACGTACTTCAAATACAACATTTTCTAATGGTGCTTTACTGTCTTTATCTATTTTTGTGATTTCTACATTCCCCGTATCTACCATTTCATTTTCTACAGTGAACGCTAAAGATTTTGTCATACCTTTTGTAATTTCAAATAGTACAGGCTTTTCTAATTTTTTGTAGCCTGGTAAACTCTCTACTTCTACTAACTTGTACTTTCCTACTGATAAATCTGCAACTGTTGCTTTTCCAGCTTTATCTGTCGTTACTTTCGTTACTACCTTGCCTTTGTCGTCTTGAACTTCAAAGACTACACCTGCTAACGGTGCCTTATTATCTTTATCTATTTTTGTAATTTCTACATTTCCCGTATCTACCATTTCATTTTCTATGTTTAATGATAGAACTTCTGTCATACCTTTTGTAATTTCAAACGATACTGGTTCTGTTAATTGTTTGTAACCTGGTAAACTTTCTTTCTCTACTAATTTGTACTTTCCTACAGATAAGTCTGAGATTTTTACTTTACCATTTTTATCTGTTTTTACTTCTGTTACTACTTTACCTTTGTCGTCTTGTACTTCGAAGACTACGCCTTCTAATACTTTTTGACTATCTTTATCTACTTTTGTGATTTCTACTGAACCTTTGTCTAACTGTTCATTCTCTACTTTTAATGATAAGACTTCTGTCATACCCTTTTTAATTTCGAATGATACTGGCTCTGTTAGTTTTTTGTAGCCTGGTAAGCTCTCTTTCTCTACTAATTTGTACTTTCCTACAGATAAGTCTGAGATTTTTGCTTTACCATTTTTATCTGTCTTTACTTCCGTTACTACTTTTCCTTGTTCGTCTTGTACTTCGAAGACTACGTCTTCTAATACTTTTTGACTATCTTTATCTACTTTTGTGATTTCTACTGAGCCTTTGTCTACTAGTTCATTCTCTACTTTTAGTGATAAGACTTCTGTCATACCTTTTTTGATTTCAAATGATACTGGTTTCGCTAGTTTTTTATATCCTGGTAAGCTCTCTACCTCTACTAGCTTATATTTTCCTACTGATAAATCAGCAATCTTTGCTTTTCCTTCTTTATCTGTCGTTACTTTTGTTACTACTTTGCCTTTTTCATCTTGTACTTCGAAGACTACACCTGCTAATGCTTTTTGACTATCTTTATCTACTTTTGTAATCTCTACTGAGCCTTTGTCTAACTGTTCATTCTCTACTTTTAATGATAAGACTTCTGTCATACCTTTTTTGATTTCGAATGATACTGGCTCTGTTAGTTTTTTGTAACCTGGTAAGCTTTTTTTCTCTACTAATTTGTACTTTCCTACAGATAAGTCTGAGATTTTTGCTTTCCCTTCTTTATCTGTCGTTACTTCTGTTACTACTTTGCCTTGTACGTCTTGTACTTCGAAGACTACACTTGCTAATGCTTTTTGACTATCTTTATCTACTTTTGTTACTTCCACATTTCCCTTGTCTAACATTTCGTTTTCTACTGTTAAAGCAAGAGATTTTGTCATGCCTTTTTCAATTTGGAAAGTAATCGGATCTACTAATTGTTTATATCCTTTTGGTGCTTTTACTTCTACTAACTTGTATGTGCCGACTGATAAATTAGTAACTTGTACTTGTCCTTTTTTATCTGTCGTTATTTTAGCGACTACTTGCCCTGCTTCATCTTGAATTTCAAAGACTGCATCAGCTAAAGCATCTTTATTTTCTTTATCTACTTTTGTAATTTCTACATTTCCTGTATCCACTAATTCATTTTCTACTGTTAGCTTTAGCGCTGTTACTCTACCCTTTTCAATTTCAAATGAAATTGGCTTTTCTAGTGGTTTGTATCCTGCCGGTGTTTCTACTTCTACCAACTCATACTTCCCGATAGATAAATCTGAAACGTTTGCTTTTCCTTCTTTATCCGTTGTTACTTTCGCAACTATTTTTCCTTTTAAATCACGTACTTCAAATACAACATTTTCTAATGGTGCTTTACTATCTTTATCTATTTTTGTTATCTCGACATTCCCTGTATCCACCATTTCATTTTCTACTTTTAATGATAGGACTTCAGTCATGCCTTTTTTGATTTCAAATGATATTGGTTTTTCTAATTTTTTATAACCAGGTAAACTTTCTACCTCTACTAATTCATACTTTCCTACAAGTAAATCTGAAACATTTGCTTTTCCATCTTTATCTGTCGTTACTTTTGTAACTTCATTACCCTTTTCATCTTGGACGATGAATGTTACTCCCGCTAACGGTGCTTTATTATCTTTATCTATCTTTGTTATCTCTATATTTCCCGTATCTACCATTTCATTTTCTATTTTTAATGATAGAACTTCGGTCATGCCTTTTTTGATTTCAAACGATACTGGCTCTGTTAATTTTTTATAGCCTGGTAAACTTTCTTTCTCTACTAATTTATACTTTCCTACTAATAGATCTGAGATTTTTGCTTTACCATCTTTATCTGTTTTTACTTCCTTTACTACTGTTCCAGCTTCATCTTGCACTTCAAAGACTACGCCTTTTAATGCTTTTTTGCTGTCTTTATCTATTTTTGTAATTTCTACTGAACCTTTATCTAACTGTTCATTTTCTACTTTCAATGATAGGACTGTTGTCATACCTTTTGTAATTTCGAATGATACTGGATCTGTTAGCTTTTTGTAGCCTGGTAAACTTTTCGTCTCTACTAATTTGTACTTTCCTACTGATAGATCTGAGATTTTTGCTTTACCATCTTTATCTGTTTTTACTTCAGTTACTAATTTGCCTTGCTCATCTTGCACTTCGAAGACTACGCCTTCTAATACTTTTTGGCTATCTTTATCTATTTTTGTAATTTCTACTGAGCCTTTGTCTAACTGCTCATTTTCTACTTTTATCGATACAGCTTTTGTCATACCTTTTGTAATTTCAAATGGTACTGGTTCTGTTAGCTTTTTATAACCTGGTAAGCTTTTCGTCTCTACTAATTTGTACTTTCCTACTGATAGATCTGAAACGTTTGCTTTTCCATCTTTATCTGTTACTACTTTTCTTACTACTCCATCTTTCTCATCTTGGACTTCAAATTCGACACCCGCTAATACTGCCCCGTTTTCTTTGTCCACTTTTGTGATTTCTATATTACCTTTGTCAACCATTGCATTTTCCACTTGTATTGGGAATATGCCGTCCCCTGTTACATTTACTTCGAACTCTGTTTCTTTTAATTGGTAGCCTTCAGGCGCTTTCGTTTCTTTTAAAATATATTTTCCTAGTGCTAACGGTTTAGAGATTGCCTTACCATCTTTATCTGTAACAATATGTTCGACTACTACACCGTCTTTTACTATATCAAACTCTGCATTTGCTAATGGTTTTTCACCATTTTCCGAATCAATTTTCTTTATTTCAATTTGACCCTTTTGCACAGTATTTTTAATTTCAATTGTTTTTGTTTCTCCAGCTTGAAGTGTAACCTCTACTGGGCTTGTTAATTTTTGATATCCTTCTGGTGCTACTGTTTCATAAACTTTATACGTCCCAGGAGCTAAAGTTTGAAGTACTGAAAAACCTTTTTCGTCCGTTGTCAGTTTTGCAACAACTTCATTTGCACTATTTCGAACTTCAAATTCGGCACCTTTTAACCCTTTGTTCGGATTCTCAGAATCTATTTTATGAAGCGATACTGTACCATCTTTTGGAGCTTCAGGCGGTGTAATAGTTACTTCTTTTGATGTTAATGTTTTATCATCAAAATGTAATTCCGCTTTATTAGGAATCTTCTTATCTACGTAAGAAGATAAGTCTGCATTATTTTTAATTTTCGCCTTGATACTAAGATTAATTATCTGGTCTTCATATGACTTATAATCAAAATTCTCACCAAACGTAAATGTTACTTCACTTCTTTGTTTATCTATATTTAACGTCCCTTTAGAAGTAATATCTTGGCCATTTTTATCATACACTTTTGCCTCTAATACTTCTAAAACATCTTCTAAATCATCACTAATTACCATAGATGTGTATTTAGGAGGATCGTTCGGTATATGTGTACCAACTTGGTATTGAATAACTTGATCCATTTGTGTTAGCTGCTCATTCTCTACAAGCTTGCCATTCTCATCAACTATATTTTTTTCAATGCTAGGTGGATTATTGTCACCTGAACCGGATCCTCCCCCACCACTCACAAATACTTGTCCTACTTTTTCTTCAGTTTTAATATTTTTACCTTCTAATTTCACAGTATTTTTATGAGGTTTTGCAGCAGGATTTGTAACCTTTGTTTTATATCTTAAAATATAGCCTTTTGAACTGTCTGGAAATTCAATTGTAAATCCAGTCTTTGTTGCATTTATTTTAATGTTAGATAAATTTGCTGGCTTAATATTTGTTGGTGCATAACCATCTTCAAATACAGCCTCTTCTAATAATACGCTGTCTGTAATTAACTCATGCCCAGGTCCTAATGTATCTGTTAATTTAAGATCTTGCATTTCTGTTCCAGTTGCATTTACATATACAAGCCAATCAGCAATAGACGGATCTTCTTGATTATAAGAACCCCATTTCAATAGATTTTCCGTATTGGGTTGTGGCTTCGGTCTCTCTGTCGTATTACTTACATTTACTTCTTTATTTACGATTTGACCATCAACGTTAAATTCTAATGGAATTTCTTTAACACCATCATATGCTTCTAGACCAAAGTAGAATTCTACGAATAAAGAACCTTTAATGTTGTTCTTTCCTTCTACGTAATCACCCATAGTACACGTTAATAGACCCTTTTTCATCTCACATGTACCAACTGTTTTTCCTTCAGCATCTTTTAAAGGAAAACTCATATTCATAAGGTCTTTTCGAAACTCTTTTGGCATATCAATTGTGAATTGATCTCCACTTTTTATTTTTTCTTTAGCTGACCACTTCACTTCTACTTTCATACCATCTGAGGCTTGATATGGTTCAGATGTCGTGCCATCAGTACGGGAAATATTAATTTCGTCCACTGGACTTTTCATCACAGCAGCTTGAATAACTGGAGCCCACACATTCAGCACTGAAAATAATACTAGAAAAACTAATGAAACCATTGAAATATGTCTTTTAGTACTTTTCATTTGCATAGTTCCCTCCTAAATTTTTATATTTATATAACAAAAAAAGATCGTCCGGTTGCATCAAAAATGTGCAACCAGACGATCTTAGTAACCAATATGTATTACCGTAGACTCTAAGCTTTGCGGCCTATCCTTTCGAATAGTGTGCTAAAAATATCTTTTATTCTTTTTTTGTTTCATTTTCCTCTTAAACCAAATATTACTATACCGTCTGGACGGTTATAATTCAATACTCTATAAAATTGTTCTATTTTTCTAATAAAAAAAATAATTCACCACTACATTAAAGAAGCAATGGTGAATTATTTTAAAATTATATAGTTCGCATATTCTATTTATATGAATTACTAATAAGAGCTTGAATTACTTTTTCTCTTAACTCGGGGCTTAGTCTTCCAACCCCTAAATATTCCGAATACCATAATCCATCTGCTGCTAATCTAATAATTGTTGCACAAACTGAATCTATCTCATCATTCTCTATATTTTTTTGCAGTTGCTGAAATGATTGTTGTAATGGCTCAAGTAATTCAGGTTTTAACATGAGTGCTGCCATCATACTGCTAGACAACTCTTCTGTTCTTCTCTCATTACTTAATCTTTCCTCTACAAAAGAGCGAACCCATCTCCCTTTCCTCTCTGAGTCTTCCGCTACTTTATTGTAAATGGCCCCTTCATAATCCTCTACCCCTCGGACTATCATACCTTCTATTAAAGCTTCTTTATTTGAAAAGTGATACAATAATCCACCTTTGCTTAAACCCGCCTCTTTTGCCACTGCTTCCAAGGTTAATTTAGCAACCCCTTTACATTGTACAATTTGAGAAGCGGCCGTCAAAATCTTTTGCCGCGTTATGCTTATACTCATTCCTTTTTAAAACCCCATTTCTACTAAATTTATATAAATACGAATCTTATTTTTAATATTGTTGATTACTACTAAGTATTTTCTTTATACAACAAAAGCTTCATTACCTTTGAATTTTTAGTTACTTATTCTATTAAAAATTTCCATATCATTCAATATGATAACATTAAATACACAAAGCTGACTATACATCTATACTTTTGTATTTATTGAAAATATATCCATTAATAAAATTTACCGATTTATTCCTTCTTATTACTTTAAGACAGCATTAATTCTTTCAGTACTAAATAAAAAATGTTATTACTCCCATTAAATTGAGTAATAACATTCTACTTAACAAATTCGCTGCCAACTAGCATCCTTCACATCTTCACTAGTCGGTTTTCTAACTGATCCAATAAAGTGAAACTTTATATCCGCAACATGGACAGGTGTATTTCATTTTGTCACTCCATTATTAACTTGTTTTCCCATATATTCCGACCCACAAAGAATGTAACAGCACAAATCATAGTTATCCCCATGAAAAATGTATTAGAATCTTCATATGTAGTTGGAATGCCTACCGTTACGAAAACAATACTAAAAGCTAAAAATAGATATAATAATAAAGATATAATATAGCTTAGTTTAAATCGTAAAATGATACCTCTAAACAATAGCTCACCAAGTAGACAGCCACCTAAAATAATAGGTACTCCGAAATACAATGTAAGGACTCCCATTTGCGCAGTAGATTGAATTATCTTTCCAATTATGTTCGGCGAAACCAGCTCACTATCGTTTCCCATCCTATCATATAAATCAAGTGCTGTTGCTGAAATAAAGAAACTTAATATAGAAAATGAATACGGTATTAAAAATTTGCTCACTCTCATTCACCTCGCTTTTTTCTTTACATATATTATTCATTATTTCCTATCATTTTTACATAAAAAAATAACCCTCTATGATAAAACATAGAGGGAAGCATTTCTATATAAAAATCTATACCTTATCCTGAAGTGAATCCCGAAAATAGGACAAATATCAAAACACCTAAACCATTTGCTATCTGCTCCCTACATTCTTTAGGGTAGATAGTTTATATGTTTTATTAGAAAGTAGTGCCTTCTTTTTTATAATATTCTTTTGAAATCTCTTCATAAAATGCGGCTGATGTCGCGTAGAAATAAGGTGCTAACCATAAGAAACCGATTCCTACAGTAAGAATACTTAAAATGAACCAACCTAAGAAACTTAAGCATAGTAAAAAGTAATCCATTTTATGTCCATTCATCATATGACGACTCTCAGTAATCGCTTGATTCGCTGTATATTCTGGATGATCATTCAAAATAAAATATGTCATAGAATAAGAAAATGATTTAATAATACCTGGAATAATAAGAAGTAATGTCCATAGAGTCAAGTATACATACATTAGTAAATATGTTAAAAACGACTTTATCAACTTACTTCCATCGCTAAACCATCTAAATATATGACCAATGCGAGCATCAGTCCCACGAATTGCATTTAAAACAAGATAATAGGCACCTATTGTTAATGGACCAATAACAAGCATTACTATAATACTTACTGTAAGTGAATCACTTGCTTCTTCCCAACCCCAAAATATCGAGAAAATACCTGTTGTTAGCATTTCAACAGCTCCAATAAGGATTCCAATTAATAAGGTTGCCCCTACCGCTAATCCCCATCTTCCTTTTAATACATCAAGTGCTTCTCTTTTCAACTGACTTATCATATATAACCTCCTAATACTATTTATATTTTAGTATACCATTTATATCAAAAACCCCATAGATTTCCCTTAAATAGAAGCTAATTACCTTTTTTCATACGTATTGATACATGTGTGCTGTAGTTGTACTAATATATGGATTAAACGACTCTTTTCCCTATAACAAAAAAGCCTGCCTTTCATAATAGGCAAGCTTTCTCAAGTTACATCTCATTTATTTTCTTCTTATACCAATCCTGCATTCTCTCCGCATCTTCTACTCTCGTATGCTCTATTTTATAACTAGATGATGCACTCGAAAACTTATACGTACATAAATCCGCACGGCGCTGGAAATATGATTGTGTCTTCTCCATTGATTGGACGTGTCTTCTTCTAATAAGTCCTGTATATTTTCCGACGCTACGATAGACAAGTGTAATTTGTTCTCCGTTAACACTGTAGCCATTTGTTTTAAATGTTGCGTATCCAAGTGTAAAGATAAGGATTGCGAGCGGTAGTAATGCCCACATGATGTAATACTTTTCAAAGTATATGCTTATTCCAGTAAGCGGGATTGCGAGCATAGCGAAAAAGATAAAACTATCAATGAGATAGCGGCGCAATGCTGCTTTTGGTAACGAAGTAATACTTGCATTCAGTTCGTATGGTAATTGTAAATGCGCGAGTAATTGTTGCACTCGATCTTTTCGAATGATAGGATGCAGTGTAACTTTTTCTTCTTTCCCTTCACTTTGAATGACTTCTACTTGCACAGCACAATAACCGAACGGTTGGCGTAAAATGCCTTCTTTTATCGTAATCCCTTGAATGCGGTGCAATTTTAGTACGAGTTCTTTTCTCTCCAGTAACCCTTGCGAAATACGGACTTCATCATTTTTTCGATTCACTGTGAAGTTACCGTGTTTTAACGCGTAGCCAATTGTAGATATCATCCAAGAAACGACAAGTAAAATAGCTACCATGTAAATCCAGCCATATATATCGTGGTCCATTACATATGACGTCACACTATTTTTTATCCATTTCGGAATATACTCATCTACTTGGTGATAAACGAAAAAGATTAAAGAGAACAATACTCCAAATTGACCAGATGTAACAGACGCTATTAAAATCTCTTTCCACGTTAACTTGTACTCTGTCGTTTGTTTTTCCTCTGTAACAATTGCTTTTTCTACTGTATTTTCTGCTGCTTCGTCTAACGTTTTTTCTGCTTTCACTTCTGGAGTTGGCTCATTTAGCAAAGTAATAAGCTCCGTCGCCTCTTCTACCGTAATTCCAGCTAAGCTAACTTCTGCTTCATCGCCCCCGCCAGCTGTTTCAATCTGAATTTTTTTCAAACCGAGCATTTGGTATAGTACGTTAGAACTTGTATTAATTGTTTGAACACGTTCTTTATTTAAGTAGCTCTCCTTTTTCACAAAGAGACCTTGTTTCACATGTAATACGTTATTTTCGACCCAGTATACTTTGTAATACCAGCCTACGATAGCTGAAATAATTGTGATCAACGCAAAACCAATAGGAACTAAATACCAAAATGGAAACTTTCCCCTTAAGCTAAAAAGAAAAATAATGAGTGGTATAAAATCTGTTATTTTTAATTCTAATAACATCGTGATTGGATGCTGCCTCTTATACATCCTCATCACTCACTTTCGCTAATTCTGCGATTTTCGTTTTCAACATTTCAGCTTCATACATCGTTAAACCTGGGATGCTATGAGAAGTTGCCGCTGTTGAAATGTGTAATTCTGCTAATCCGTATTTTCTCATAATTGGCCCTTGTTCAATCGTAACGTGCTGCACACGAATCATCGGTACTAATACGCGCTTTACGACGAAAAGACCATGCTGAATTTCAAGTTCTTCTTCATTTAGTTGGTAGCTGTAATAACGTTGACGTAGTTTCGGAAACGTAAAGTAATCAAACGGTGTATATACAATTGTTAATCCGATGAGCACATAGAAAATCCAAGCCCACCAATTAAACTTAATCATAAAGAAAAGATATGCCAAAATGACTATAATACTGATTCCTAGCTCAATTAAAGAACGCGCTTTCCACACCTTGACCATGTCAGGGTGAATTTCATTTTTCAATGGATCCATGTAACCACTCCAAATCTAGTAATCTAATATATGAATACTCTCAATCTATATTTTACGTAACTTTACAGAAAATTGAAATTCAATCTTCTTTCTTCTCAGGAATAAAATATCCGAACCAAAGTAGCCAAATGAAACCGATTAACTTCATCCAATTTCCATCCGCTTGAAAAGCTTCAATCATACCTGGTATTTTATAAACCCCAATAAATCCAAGAAAACCGAGCCACCAGTTTTTTTGCATTTTCATCTTTACTCCTCCTTCATGACGTTTTTCACATTTCGAATCCAAATTTCTTTATACTTTAACTGGAATCCCATGAGCATATAGTTGCTCATATTATCAATCACGAGTGCTAGCGTATGAGCATTTTCTTCCGTTTCATGTTGTGACACTACGTCAAGTCTTGCGCCTTTCTTCAATAAATCGTGGAAACCATTTAAGAAATCTTCTTGTATTTCAAATAAGCGTTTCTGATACTTTTCATTTCGCGATGCAGTTACGATAAATTCATTGATAACGCGTAATATCCCTTCTTTCCCTTCATATTCAGAGAGCATATGTAAACCATCAGCAATTAACTTTTCTGCAAAGTTTTCTTTCGTATATTGCTCTTTATCGAAATAACTCACGAAATGATATCCAGAGAAAATTTCTTCAAATAAAAAATCGATTAACGCTTCTTTAGAAGAAAAATGATAATAAATAGCCGGTTTTGAAATACCTACCTCTTTCGCAATCATGGAAAGACTCATCTTCTCAATGCCGTGTTCTGCCATAAGTTTAAATGAAGCCTCTACAATGTTTTGCGATGTTTGTAAATTCTTCGTCATACTGTACCTCACTTATTTTTACTTACCGGTCGGTAAGTAAATTATAAAACAAAACGAAATGATTTTCAATTTAGTTAGCACTACAGAAGGTATTTATTGGAAAATATAGAAAGTTATAAAGTAAAAGCAACATATAAGAATAAGGAGGATATCATATGGGACTTGGTGGTAATGGCGGTAGTGGTGGTAATGGCGGCGGTGAAGCGGGACAAGCTGGTAAGAGCGGATTTTCATTAATCATTGTACTTTTTATCGTATTGATTATAGCTGGAATTAGCTATATCGGACTTAGCTTCTAAGAAAAGGCGTCCTACGTTACACATGTAGGACGCCTTGTTTTTAATCTCTATTCAGCAATCGCATACGATAACAATTCATCGTCACTTCTCCGAGTCTTTGCAGTAGTTGATAGTTCGCATATGCGCCTACCGGGGCACCGATTATTGGTACGAGCTGCAGCATTTTGGCTAAATCGATATAGTCTCGGTACTCTGTTTGGAACTTTTCCCAGTCCATATGATTTTCTTCTTCTGTATCCCACGTTTCGATTGCTTTCCATATTTCTTTTCGGTGATCATCACTTGAAAAGGCAAGCTGAAAAACATGAAGGATAAAAAGGCGCTCTTCTTTGTTGCTCGTATCAAATCCGTACAATGTCGCTGCATCGAATAAAAATTTAATTTTAATGCCGAGTAAAAGCGGAAAATCAGCAAGACCGAGGAGAATACCGCCAGCCCCCGTCCCAGCCCCTTCTGCCGCTGCTATTTTTTTGTACTCATCCATTTTTTTACGTACTTCATCGTCACGTCTTTGCAGTGACCATGTCGTCTCTTTTAGCTTCGGCTTTATAAAGTTTGACCCGGCGCTGATCGTTTGCACCATCATCCGGATCGTCTCTGTTAGCACTTTTTGTACTTTCGCCGGAATGAGCTGTTGCACTTTCGTCTGCACTTTTTTGGAGAACCGTGTCATCATAGAAGAATCTTTCATGAATGTAGCTTTCCACTGCTCCAATTCTTTTATAACCTTCTCTTCGTATGTAATCATAGGTTCATTCCTTTCAATTTAAACGCTCAATGCGCTTCGCCCCGTATTGGTAAACAAAACCGATACTAAATAATATGCTTACGATAAGTAAAATTCCTGTCATCATGAAATCTTTCGTTGCTAGTGCAAATATAACTGTAAAGATTACGCTCCCTATGATTAGAATCGCGTTTAATAAAGTAAGAAAGTCTTTCTTCTTCTCTTCTCCCCCTACCGGATACAAATCAAGCCAAATCTTCATGCGGTGATGTTTCCATAAAGTTAATAGCTGATAGCCGATTAAGTATAGGAAAATAAAACTTACGATAAATCGCCCGTATAAAAATGGAATGAAGTAAAGAATAACTCCTCCAAGAGCGAGCAAACGCACATATAATCCAAAATAGTTACCTGATCTTAAAAACGTTCTCGTATATAAGTATAAATATGTACGCTTTTCACCGATTATCGAAAGAATGAAATCGAGCCATTTTCTGCGTGCTACTCTTTCTTTTAATGCTGGTACATCAACGAACATGTTCGCGATGCGGTACAGCAGCATC
Organism: Bacillus sp. XB1; assembly: GCF_053557995.1. Classification (NCBI taxonomy): domain Bacteria; kingdom Bacillati; phylum Bacillota; class Bacilli; order Caryophanales; family Bacillaceae; genus Bacillus; species Bacillus sp. XB1. The sequence goes on from NZ_JBNRIL010000001.1 coordinate 2,592,245, forward strand.
ATCTTCTTACCTTCTTCAGAAATTAAATACTCCCAGTTTAGTGGCTTTCCCTTTACCATTTGATGCATGATAGCAAGGTATAACACCATGAGAAGGACGATTCCACCAATGAAAAGAACTGAAGTACGTTCTACAAGGAAATATACAAATAAACCGTTTAGGATAAAACGAATGAACCAATCCGCTCTTTGTATATTTTGATCTGTTAAAAATGACTTTTCCCACGCTACAAATAAGTTCCACGCTTTTACGATGACAAATGCAAGTACGATCCATATGTAAGCCGCTCCTGTTTGTTTCATTTGCTGGAAGTATAACGGAGCAAGCGCTGCCGCTACAATTGCGATTATGTACAACTGAATCATAAACGTAAAAAGAAACGCCTTTGTGAAGTAAGGTTTTAACTTTTCTTCAACTGGCAGTAAGTAAACGAGATCCGCTTCTTTTAATAACGTTTGAATGGATCCAGCCGTTAACACGAGTCCAATTAATACTGCCATTACGAGCGCAGTTGGAAACGAAGGTGTTAACGTTTGTAACCATTGCTGGTAATAATACGCTCCCGCACCAATGATGAACACGAAAATAAATTTCAAATGATCATTAAATACGTATTTACTATATGTACGAACTTCTTTTAGAAAGTGACGAAATCGTTCTTTCCATAACGCTGTGCTATTCATAATCTTCTTCCTTTGTTAGCGCGATGTAAATATCATCTAACGTTGCACCTGGCATATTAAACTGTGATTGCAGTTCAGATAGCGTTCCCTTCGCTCTTACTTCACCTTGATGCAAAATAATGAACGAATCACAATAACGCTCTGCCGTCGCTAAAATATGTGTGCTCATTAAAATACCGGCACCACTCTTTTTCATTTGGTCCATCATTTGAAGAAGGGATTGAATCGCTAACGGATCTAATCCAACGAAAGGTTCATCTACTATGTAAAGAGATGGCTCCACTAAAAATGCGCTCATAATCATTACTTTTTGTTTCATTCCTTTTGAGAAATGAGATGGAAACCATTTTAAACGATTTTTCATACGAAACTCTTGTAGTAGTTGTCCTACACGTTCTTCATATTGTTTTTCATCAACGCCATACGCCATAGCTGTTAATTTCAAATGCTCTTCTAACGTTAATTCATCATATAATACTGGCGTTTCCGGAATGAATGAAAAGCTAGAACGGTACGCTGTCATATCATCACGAATTGTTTTCCCATTAATTGTGACAGTTCCTTTTTTCGGTTCCATTAAACCGATAATATGTTTAATCGTCGTACTTTTACCAGCTCCATTTAAACCGATTAAGCCGACAAGTTCGCCTTTATTAACAGAGAACGAAACGTCTTTTAATACAGGTCGTTTCGTATATCCTCCTGTAACATTTTCTACACGCAATAACTCGCTCATACGACACCACTTTCTTCATTAGTATTCATTCTATATTCATCTTACCAAAAATTATGCTGTACTACATAGTATCCATGTACTCAAAAAAAATTTTTAAATTTATTAGCATATATTTTTCCGAAAGCGGACATCATAATTATTGAAGAAGGAACACATTGAAAAAGCAACCACCAATTGATGAATACAACAACATAGTGAAGTCATCATGAAATGGGGTGTCCAAGTTGGACAATGAAATTTACACATAACCAGATCATTTGTTTCATTTTCGAAACGGGGTGTCTCTGAAAGAGCATATACTGTTTTAAAAAATAAACAATTTCATTTTAAAAAAGATTGCAATTCATTTCACTTGAAAATGGGGTGTCTACGGCAGAAACTTTAGCCGATTTACCGTGCATTTCTTAAATAAATGAGGTGTCTGCGAAACGTAAATTACGATAATGCTTTTTCAATCCCTCTTCAGAAAACAGGAAGCTGAGTCAGCTTCCTGTTTTTCGTGTTTGTTCTCTTATGTAATTATGGTAAAATACGGCTAAGGATATTTGAAAGGATGAGATCAATGAATCATACAGCAGACAATTGTATTTTTTGTAAAATCATTGACGGGCAAATCCCTTGCTCAAAAGTATACGAAGATGAACATGTGCTTGCATTTTTAGATATTAGTCAAGTAACAAAAGGACATACTCTTGTTATTCCGAAAGTTCACAAACAAGACATTTTTGCGTTAACGTCAGAAATCGCATCACACATTTTTTCTGTCGTTCCAAAAATCGCAAATGCGATTAAAGCAGAGTTTAATCCAGTTGGCTTTAACCTACTTAACAATAACGGTGAAAAAGCTGGACAAACTGTGTTCCACTTCCACCTTCATTTAATTCCACGCTACGGTGAAAAAGATGGTTTCGGTGCTGTTTGGAAATCACATCAAAATGAATACACTATGGAAAATTTACAAAACATCGCAAGTACAATTGCAAATAGTGTGAAATAATGACACTATAAGAAGGCGTAATACATAACAAGCCACTTCCCTGAAGTCATCAAATTCCGCATGGCTTGTTTCTTTACTTAAAATGCTCAGGGATGATTGTTTGTGCATAGCACATATAAGAAAGATATGCATATTTTTCCCATCATGAATACGAACAAAAAATAAGGAGGTCTCCTTTTATGTCAAAAGCTAAATCCTTTATTACAGGTGTTATTTGCGGCGGAGCAGTTGCTGGACTAGCTGTTCTTTTCTCAACTCCTTCTTCTGGTAAAGACATGCGCGGCAAGTTAAAAGAAAAAGGAAATGATATTAAAAAGACTTTAGCTGATATTACAGCTGATACGAAATTATTAAAGCGTCAAATTGTTGAAACTGCTTCAGAAGGTAAAGAAGTGTTTCAAGAATTAAAAGATGACATGCAAGACACGCTTTCTAACTGGAAGCAAGATATTTCTCAAAACAAGCGCCATATTGAGAAAGAAATTTTGGACATCCAAAAGTCAATTGAGAAACTACAAGAAGCTGTTCCAGAAAAAGCGTAAACAAATTCCTGCTTAGTTTTTTGCATATAACAAATATTTTTTATATAAATTGACCTTGACACGGCATATCGTATAGATATGCCGTGTTTTTATGCATTTACAATATATGTTATCACTTAACATGTAAGGACAACGTATGTATTCACGACTCATAAAACGCTTCCATAGTTATGCATGATTTGTATAGAATGTCATTTTTCCGAAAAATTTTCACAATTCTCACAAAAAGACTTTATTAATTTTTATTTTACTGGCATAATAGATAGTAATGAAAAAAGAATGTTAAAGTGGGTGAGTAAATGAAAAGTGGAGAAAAAGATTACTCGGTAAAAGAAGCGATGATTTTCAGCCAACGCATTGCTCAATTATCGAAAGCGTTATGGAAATGTGTAGAGAAAGATTGGCAGCAGTGGATTAAACCTTACGATTTAAATATTAATGAACATCATATTTTAACAATCGCTTATCATTTAAAAGGGGCTTCTATTTCTGAGATTGCTAAGTTTGGAGTTATGCACGTATCAACAGCGTTTAACTTCTCGAAAAAGCTGGAAGAACGCGGCTATCTTGTATTCTCAAAAAAGGAAGATGATAAACGAAATACGTACATTGAAATTACAGACAAAGGGGAAGAATTACTACTTCGCTTAATGGAAGAGTATGATCCTGAAAATAATTCAGTGTTTAATGGGGCTCTTGCACTTCGTAATTTTTATGGGAAGTTCCCAGAAAATATCGAACTGATTGCAATCCTGCGTAACATTTACGGACAAGACTTTATCGATATTTTTGAGAAATCATTAGAAGATATTGAAGAGAACTTTACAGAATCCGATCAAAAGTTAGTTAAGAAATAATCTATTTATTTTTTCGCAATCATGCTTAAGAATTCATTCATAAGCGGCTTAAATAAACCTTGTTTTGCTAGCGCTTCCGCAGTTTCGTGTACTTCGAGCTGATGTGGAAGCGCTTTTTCAAATTGATCTAACAGCGCATCGAACAAAAGAAGCCCTTCTGCTTTCTCCACTACATATTGCTCGTTCAGTTTTTCACAAAGATTTAGTATACGTTCAATATCTTTTTTACGAGCTTTTTTCTTTATGATCAAAGAATAAAATGGACACTTCTCTTCATCAATCATTTTAAATAGTAGGTCTACATAGTATTCAGCTTGTTCTAATCTTCTAACAACGTCCATTTTCTCCCTCACTTTCTAACACAAAGTCTTCTATTTCTGAATTTTGTAACACGAACAAAATATCGTGTGATACAATATATGTATATGTATTTTAGCCAAAAGGAGGTCTCGCCTCATGACACTTATAACAGTTGTTTTTGTCGCATTCGCACTTCTTGTTATATTTTACACGAATTTCATGACACATACACTGTGTGAACGAAAACAAATAGCTGCGAGCCGCCAGCCCGGTGTCTTTCGGGTTATTAATGTATGTATAACAATTTTATTAATTTCTAGTTATATAGAAATTATATTTCATGGAAAGTGAGGAAGGAAAGCCCCTTCCTCACTTTTTTCCTCTATAAGCAAATTATACCTACAATAACCAATAAAATAAACAGTACAAGTAATAAAATAAGTTGAGAATTCATCCCCATCCCCTCCTCTATTCTGTATATGCGGCATACGCCCAATATGGCACACTTTCAAAATCTGACACGTGCTGGTTAATTTTTCTTTATCAATATGAAAACGCGTCGAAATATGATATATTAAATTTTGTACATATTGCTTATACTATAGAACAAAACATTCATCAAAACTTTATCCTCAGCCACGGTAAGCCCTGTTAAGCGCGCTTTACCAATATAAAAAAGCAAAAGTATCAGTGAGACTTAATCGGGCTCTTATGAATCAAAATTCATTGGTGTAGGATAAATTAAAAATACATAATAGTAGGAGTGTTTATCGAATGAAGAAAGCTATGCTTGCCTTAGCCGCAACAAGTGTAATCGCATTATCAGCATGTGGAACATCATCATCAGACAAAATTGTTACATCTAAAGCTGGTGACATTACAAAAGAAGAATTCTACGATCAAATGAAGACACAAGCTGGTAAACAAGTACTAAACAACATGGTTATGGAAAAAGTACTTATTAAAAACTACAAAGTTGAAGACAAAGATGTAGACAAAAAGTTCGATGAAATGAAAAAACAATACGGTGATCAATTCGATACACTAATGAAACAACAAGGTATTAAAGAAGAAACTATTAAAAATAGTGTGCGTGCTCAATTAGCTCAAGAAAAAGCGGTTGAACAATCGATTACTGATAAAGATGTAAAAGCAAAATTCGAGGATTATAAAAAAGAAATTAAAGCAAGTCATATCCTTGTAAAAGATGAAGAAACTGCTAAAAAGGTGAAAGATGAACTTGCTCAAGGTAAATCTTTCGAAGAATTAGCAAAACAATACTCTGAAGATACAGGCTCAAAAGAAAAAGGTGGCGACTTAGGATTCTTCGGACCAGGGAAAATGGTAAAAGAATTTGAAGAAGCAGCTCAAAAGTTGAAAAAAGGTGAAGTAAGCGAACCTGTAAAAACACAATTTGGTTACCATATTATTAAAGTAACTGATAATCACGCAGATGCAACTTTCGATAAAGCAAAAGCTGATATTAAAAAATCACTAGTTCAAGAAAAAACACAAGATGCTCAATTTATGAACGATCTTATGATGAAAGAAATCAAAAAAGCTGACGTAAAAGTTGACGATAAAGATTTAAAAGATCTTTTCGAAGAGAAGAAAACTGACGCTAAGAAAGACGAAAAGAAATAATGAAGTAAAAAAAGCTTGGGCTTCGGCCCGAGCTTTTTTTATCTCCTCTTCTCTCAGTAGTTATATCTAGATTCGGTAAATGAAATTATATCGGCGATTTTTCAAATATATCGACCGCAACTCCAATTATATCGGCGATTTTCAAAATATATCAGCGCAACTCCAATTATATCAGCGATTTTCGAAATATATCGACTTACCGACAAAAAACGACAACAAGCGTGACTCCTCTTCAAACACAAAAAAACCTTGATCCACGCCACGTAGAACCAAGGTTTATCTTATTATCATTGATTAAATGAAAAAACTATGTTAAATTAGAACAGAAACACGTTTTATAAAACAAAAGGAACGTATTTATCCGTATCTTAATTTTACACCAAAACACATCTTCAGTCAACCTCTATTTTTCACTTTTAAAGGAGTGCTTACCGTATGAACAAAAAACTTGATCTAGAGCAAAAAAGATTGGATACCGTAATTGAAACAATTACGGAGCAAATTGATAAACTGGAAAACGAAACTGGCAGACGCCGAGCAGAAGTAATCAATATTCGTAAACACTTTTGGGATGATGTGAAAGTGAATACTGATACTTTCGATGATTATCTTGAAACAGTTATCAACTTAAGACAACAAGCTCAGTCACTAGCTGTCACACAAATTACCCATAAGCACACCTTTAATCGACTTGCCGCATTAAGACGCATGCATAAAGCACCTTATTTCGGACGAATTGATTTCAAAGAAGAAGGAGAATCTGCCGCGGATCAAATTTATATCGGCGTCGCTACACTTACTGATGCAAGCGGAGAAAACTTCCTTATATATGACTGGCGCGCACCTATTTCGAGTGTGTACTATGATTATCCACCAGGACCTGCTGAATACAGTACACCAGGCGGCGTAATCCACGGTAATGTGGAGAAAAAATTACAATACATTATTCAAAATGGCGAGATTGATTCTATGTTCGATACGAGCCTTACAATTGGTGATGAAATCTTGCAACAAGCGCTTGGAAAAGGCACGAACAAACATATGCAAAGCATCGTTGCTACGATTCAGCGCGAGCAAAATGAAATTATCCGTCACGATGAAGGCCGACTCCTTATCGTGCAAGGAGCCGCTGGTAGTGGTAAAACATCAGCTGCATTGCAACGAATCGCCTACTTACTATATAAATATCGCGAATGGCTAAAAGCAGATCAAATTATTCTCTTCTCTCCTAACTCTATGTTCAATAGCTACGTTTCTAACGTACTACCTGAACTCGGCGAAGAAAATATGCAGCAAGTTACATTCCAAGAATATTTAAATCATAGACTAAGTAAGTCATTTGAAGTTGAAGATCCTTATGAACAATTAGAATATATGTTAACTGAAACGAATAATCCTACCTATAAAACGAGAAATGCGAGCATCCGATTTAAAGCATCCACTCAATTTTTCGAGATGATTAGAGCGTACAGACAATCTCTTGAATCTTCAGGCATGCTATTTAGAGGAATGAAATTTAGAGGAAAACTGATTGTTTCTGCGAAAGAAATTACAGAACAATTTTACAATACCGACTCCTCCCTCCGCTTCCATAGTCGAATTGAGAAGTTAACGGATTGGCTAAATAAGCAAATAGATGTACTTGAAAAAGCAGAACTGAAAAAGCCTTGGGTAGAAGAAGAAATTGAATTACTTAGTAAAGATGAATACCAAAAAGCTTATAAATATTTACAGAAAAAAGGCGAGTTTGACGACAACTCCTTTAATGATTTTGAAAAAGAAACGAGAGTACTTGGACGTATGATTGTCCGTAAAAAATTGAAGCCACTGCGTAAAGGCGTTCAAACATTACGCTTTATCAATTTCACAGGCATATATAAACAACTTTTCACAGATGCATCATGGGTTACTGAGAAAAAACCGAAAGAGTGGGATGACATTTGCTCCTTAACAGTAAACATGCTTGATGAAGGAAAACTATATTACGAGGATGCGACTCCATTCTTACTTTTAAAAGAATTAATTGAAGGCTTCCAAACGAACAGATCGATTAAACACGTACTCGTAGACGAAGCGCAAGATTATTCGCCGTTTCAGTTCGAGTTTTTAAAACGTCTCTTCCCTGCTGCAAGAATGACTGTACTCGGAGACTTTAACCAAGCGATATTTGCTCATGCGAGTGAAACGGTTAATTTCGATACACTTACAAATTTATACGGTCCAGACGAAACAAACGGCATTAACTTAACTCGTAGCTACCGCTCAACAAAACCGATTATTGAATTTACACGTGCTCTCGTACCGGAAGGCAAGAACATTCACGCCTTTGAACGTGACGGCGAGAAACCTACAGTGACGAAAGTATCGAATGTCAACGAACTGCACGAACGTATTACTGCCAAAGTTGCTGAACTACAAAAAGAGCAGCACAATACGATCGCAATTATATGTAAATCTGCAGCTGAAAGCGCAGCTGCATACGAAGCACTTAATCATATCGATAATATTAAACTCGTGAAGAGTAACTCAGCCGAGTATGAGCAAGGCATTGTCGTAATCCCTGCTTACTTAGCGAAAGGTATTGAATTTGATGCTGTTATTATTTACAATGCTTCTAAAGATGTGTACAGCGATGAGAGCGTTCGTAGATTGTTCTACACTGCTTGCACACGCGCAATGCATGAATTGCAACTTTATAGCGTTGGCGAGGTTAGTCCTTTTATACTTGGAGCTGATTCGGAGAGTTTTGAGCTTATAATGAAAACACCTTGATAATCATCAAGGTGTTTTTCTCATTCTAAAAGGAATATCTTTACGTCGATATACACTTAGCACGATTCCCATTATAAATGCGTGAAATAGAGTTGGTATCAAGCCGTAACTAATAAAGGGTAATGATATAGAGACACGTGGTAATATCCCAAGAATCATGCCAACGTTATAAACGAAATGGAATACAAAAAGAGTTACTCCACCAACGAGGAGTAATTTACCATAACCATCATTTATTTTATAAGCTATATTCATTATTCTTACTGCAAAAAGAGACAAAATCAAGACAAGAACTAGCGCAAGCACATATCCATAATAGTAAGTCAAACTTGCAAATACAAAATCAGTATGAGTAGCAGGGATAGACTTTATATTTCCATATGTACCAAACCAACCTGCCGATGCCATTGCCTCTTTTAAACGTAAATACCATTGATCATGCTCTGGGTTTAAAAACCCTAAAATTCTAGCTATCCGGTATTCTTTTACGGCAGACCAGGAAAATAAATCCCTAATAATAAAGAAACAAATCGGTAACATTGTAATGAGCCAGGCCGTGTTCTTTCCTAGCTTACTCCACCAAAGCATAACGAATACCATCGTAATATAGATGAAAATTGGTAAAAGAATTGATATAGTCGAAAATAGATATAAAGAAAATACGTACAACATGAGAAGATGCATAAACTTTAACCTACTATTATTGAAAAAAGAAGCCCAAGCTAGAAAGAAGAATGGCATCGTCATTAAACAGTCAATTTTGATGGGGCCAATTTTTATTATTGCTTCCCCAATCACGTAACCAGTCGGAAAACATTTTATCATTAACAAGATAAGTACACCAATTGTATAAAACAGCCACCCGAGCCTCTCTAACTTCCGATAATCAAGTAGCATGATCCCAATAGCTGTTGCAATGCCAAGAATAACAAAAATTAATTTGTTCATTAATAAATCGTTCGTATGCCCAAGAGCGATTATTGGCAAAAACCCTAGCCCCATCGCAGCTACTAATAAAATAAGTAAGAACCAATCCACCTTTGGCTTATGAAGTTTGTTAAGTTCCCGGCCAAGTTTAATCGGACTCCCCATTTGTTCAACAGCCTTATCTTCAGCAACTTCCTCACTTAACCCTTTATCCATCCACATATTCTTCGTCTGTTTTAAGTGAAAATTTAGTTCCGTTGCTACCAAGTCCTTCGCTTCTTTTGATTTAATATGGTTCGTAACTTCTTTTAAAAAACGCTCCCCTTTTTTGTTCAATTTTTTCTCACTCCTGTACTAAGCCTTTTAATATAAATCGTGCCTTCGTAGCATTCTTCTCTGCCTTTCGCAGCATCTTGTTTCCTTTATCATTTAATTGATAATATTTAGCTCCTGCGTGATTCCAGCTAGATTGGATAAAGCGATTCCGTTCTAAACGATGTAATAAAGTGTATAGAGACCCTTCATCACCTTCGAATTTTTGAATCCCTCTCCCTCTTAGCAACTGCATCAATTCATAACCTGTTTTTTCATTCATAAGAAGTTGTAACACTGCTAAAAGGATATCTTCTTCCTTTTCGGACGATTGCTTAATTTTTTCGCGCACCTGCTTCTGGTGTTGATCAGAAAAACTCAAATGTTTAAACGTTGTGTTCTCCATTGATTTTCGCAAGCCTTTTAATCGATCTTCCATTTGATTATTCCTCCAATCCTTCCTTCAAAAGTTCCTTCGCTTTTTTCAGTCTCGTTTTTATCGTATTTTCCTTTACGTCTATTACCATAGCAATCTCTTTAATTGATAATTCTTCATAATAAAATAGATAAATGACTTCTCGATATTTTATCGGTAAACTCATTACCGCAGAAGCAAGCCTACTATCCTCTGCATTTTGAATAACAGTTTGTTCGACACTTTCTTTTTGACTCTCCATATACGTAAAGTCACCCTCTGTAACGATAACTTTTTTGTTATACCAACTTTTTATATAGTCCTTACATTGATTGATCGCAATTCTCCATAACCACGTTTTCACATTCGATTTCCCTTTATATGTATGAAGAGATTTATAGCATTTCACAAATATATCTTGCGTTACATCCTCCGCAACCTCTTTATTATTCACATACGAATACACAAGCTGCAGGACTTCTTGTCCATACTTGTTCATTATTTCGTCGATAAGGTCCTCCTTATCTTCTATTTCAAACGCTTCTATCGTTAATTCATCCACATCATTTCCTCCTTCCCATATATTAGACGACGCACTGTATGGAAAAGTTTTATAAATACATAAAAAAATACGGATGGTAATGTCCATACCGTTTTTTTATGAATATTTATTTACTTCTTGTCCCCTGACACTAATGTTCTGCTTAAAAACAGGAATTTTCATCCATATATCTTGTTCCCTATTTTAAAACATAATACAATGAATACGTAACTTAATAAGCTATAACTAGTAGGTGTGGCAATCATCTCTTCCATTTTGAAAAAAGGGGGAGGTGATAATATAATCGCGATGTTTGTAATTAAATTAGTGTATGGTATCCTAACCGGAGCTGGCGTTGTCATCGGTAGAAGATACGTCGGTCCGTGGCTAATTTCTGTATACAAAAAAGCGAGAACCACCCTGCTTCGTGGAAAAGGTAAGGGCGGTTCTCGGCTAAAACGTTAATGTAATTGTCTTATAACCGCACCTACTACCACCACAATAGCAAGTTAGGTTACACAAGGCAGAAGTTTCTCAGGCTTCTGTCTTTTTTATTTTATGCAAAATTCACACTACATACTCTATCATCATTGTAACACATTTTATTTATTTTTAGTCAAGAGAAAAAACCACCTAAAGGGTTCCCCTTCAGGTGGTTCTCTATTTTACGCTAACGCAGCTTGCTCTTGTTGATCTAGACTTTTTCTAGTTCAGCTTTGCCGCTCTCAGCATTTATAGCACCAATAAAGACGGATTATGGACCCGCTTCATAACAGTAGGATTAAACAAGGAACAACACCTATTACGAATATAAAAAATCCTCTCACTACATAGTACCTATGTTTTCAGCGATACTCTATTACCATCAAATTAAATTTGTATAATTTAAACTACAGAATAGCGAGCTAATTTTCAAATATCTTCTTTCGCATAACCCTAAATTTATTATCCAGTTGCATTATGCTTATAAATAAAAGATATCCTACCGACGCACCGAGCATATTTATAGCAATCCGCCACACATCAAAAACATCAGACAAAGTTAGTAAATGTAATATCTCCCAAACAAGAAAGGTCATAACATACCACTTACGAGCTTTCTTATAATTAGTCACTTTATTAATGAGCACTGGAACGAAAAATCCGAATGGAACTACTAATATTATATGTTGTAAAACGCTTAACCAATAAGTTGAGTTTCCCCAAGGACCTGGATGTGCAATAAAATCTTTAACTTGCCAAAGTGTTATTCCAAAAAGTTGTAATAACGTTTCTAAATCAGATATATGTAAAAATTGCTGCCAAAATTCAATGGGATGATAGACAGTCCCACCTGTCAAACTGCGAACAGAGTCAAATGTAGAAGTTGAAATAAATGTTCCTAAAAAGACAATAAAACAAATGATTATATAAGGAATACATAAAATTTTTGATAATACCTTTAATGGCCTAGGAACTTCGTATACCGATTTATTAATCTCTACGCCAATAACTTTTGATTCTCCAAAACTTTGAATCGCTTTATAAATCGCTTCTTTTTCATTCATACCTTGTTCCATATATTCTTCTTTCAAACTGTTCAAGTGATCATACATTTCTAGAAATAACTCATCCTGTTCAATATCACTAAGTTCTGAATAGGCTAAAATAGACTTAATATACTCGTCAAATTCACTCATAAATAACTCCTTTCTGACAAGCTTGAATTAATGCTGTTACACTCTCCCAAGAGTTCACTTTCTTCTGCAATTCTTTTTTCCCTTTATCTGTAATAGTATAGAATTTCCTTTTCATCCCATTCTCAGATTCATTCCAATAAGATTCAAGAAACTCCTTTTTCTCTAATCTCTTTAAAGCAGGGTACAAAGTTCCCTGCCCTATACTATACAAATCTTCACTTGCATCCTTTAAACTTTGAGCTATTTCATATCCATATGTATCACGTTTTGCAATGATAGAAAGTAATAAAATATCTATACTTCCCTTCAAGATTTCTTTGTCCAACAATACCACCACCTTATATACATCGTATAACAACATATGTCGTTATGCAATATAGTTAGAAGAATATTCCATAAAAAAAAGAACCACCTAAAGGCTCCCCTTCAGGTGGTTCTCTATTTTACGCTAACGCAGCTGCCTGTTCTTGTTGATCTACAGGAATGACAGCGTCTGTTAATGCTTTTTCTAATTCAGCTGTGTATTTCATTTGCTCTTCTTTGCTCCAGCCTAGTTTCGCAGCCATGTAGTTGATTACTGCTTCTTTCCACTCGTATACCCAGTGGATGTTGAAGAATACAGCGCCTCTGCGGCGTACGAAGAAGTCAACTGGTTTTGCTGTCATTTCGTAATCCATTGCGTATACAAGCGGGATTAGAACGTCTAGTGGCATGTTGTATTCTTTCGCTTCGTCTTTATGTTTTTTCGCTAAATCAAATAGTACGTCAACGTTAGAGCCGTAGAATTTCGCGAATTCTTCTGCTTGTGCTGTTGTTAAACCATATTTCGTACCTTCGCCAGCTTTTTTCGCAACGAATGCTGGGAATCCGTGTGAACCATCTACATGTCCACCAGAGATTGGCATATGTTTCGTTGTACTCTTCGGATATGCACTATGGCCTTCTTTTTGTAGTAAGTTCGTTACGTAATCTACTACCATTTCAGCCATTTTGCGGTATCCAGTTAATTTACCACCTGCGATTGTAATTAAACCAGATTCAGAAGTCCAAATTTCATCTTTACGAGAAATTTCAGATGCACTCTTACCTTCTTCATAAATTAACGGACGTACACCAGCCCAGCTTGATTCGATGTCTTTTTCCGTAATTTTTACACTTGGGAACATGTAGTTAATCGCATTAATGATGTATGTGCGATCTTCTGTCGTCATTTGTGGTACAGCTGCATCTTTATCATAGAACGTATCTGTTGTACCTACGTATGTTTTTCCGCCGCGAGGAATCGCGAACACCATACGTTTATCTGGTGTATCGAAGTAAATCGCTTGACCTAATGGGAAACGTTTTTGATCAATTACTAAGTGAACACCTTTTGATAACTGAAGTACTTTTCCTTTTTTCGAGTTATCTTTTTCACGAAGTGTATCTACCCAAGGACCAGCTGCGTTTACAATTTTCTTACCGTAAACTTCGTACACTTCACCGTCTAGTAAATCGATTACACGTACACCGCATACATTTCCATCTTTATATAAGAAACTGTCTACTTTTGCGTAGTTAACAGCTTTCGCACCATGCTCAATTGCTTCTTTCATTACTTCAATTGTAAGACGCGCATCGTCTGTACGATATTCTACGTAGTAACCGCCGCCTTTTAATCCTTCTTTTTTTACAAGAGGCTCTTTGTTTAGCGTTTCTTCACGGTTAAACATCTTTCTGCGCTCGCTTCGTTTTACACCTGCTAAGAAGTCGTATACACGAAGACCAATTGATGTACTAAATGATCCGAACGTACCGCCTGTATGGAACGGAAGTAACATCCACTCTGGTGTTGTTACATGGGGACCGTTCTCATATACGATCGCACGCTCTTTCCCCACCTCTGCTACCATTTTCACTTCAAGTTGTTTTAAATAACGTAGACCACCGTGTACAAGCTTCGTTGAACGACTTGATGTACCTGCTGCAAAGTCCTGCATTTCAAACACAATTGTTGATAACCCGCGTGTTGCTCCATCTAATGCAATACCAGAACCAGTAATACCTCCACCAATTACGATCACATCTAACTCTTGTTTATTTACTCCGTTTAATACGTCTTTACGTTGTTTACTTGAAAATTTCATGGTAATTCCTCCCTTTGATAACGAAAAAAGAGACCACAAACTCCGCTATAGATTTCGCCTCTATAGCGCGTTGTGGTCTCTCCAAATCTCCTACCGAATTATTAACTTGTCACCATTATAACACTGTTTATGATTATTTGAAAGCTTTTGTTGCTTCAATTGCTTTTTTCCATCCAGCATATAGCTCTTCGCTTGTTTTCGCTTCCATCGTTGGTTCAAAGCGTTTGTCCATATGCCACTGTTCTTTAATTTCATCTTGGTTTTTCCAATATCCAACCGCAAGACCAGCTAAGTATGCTGCACCTAGAGCCGTTGTTTCGTTGATTACTGGACGCTCTACAGGAACATCTAAAATATCACTTTGGAACTTCATTAAGAAGTTATTTTTAACTGCTCCGCCATCAACGCGTAATGTTTTCAGCTCAATACCTGAATCTGCTTCCATTGCGCATAATACATCTTTCGTTTGGTAAGCTAAAGATTCTAGCGTTGCACGAATGAAATGCTCTTTCGTCGTACCGCGCGTTACACCAAACATAGCGCCGCGTACTTCACTATCCCAATAAGGTGTTCCTAAACCTACGAATGCTGGTACAACGTATACACCGTCAGTTGATTCAACGCGAGAAGCATATACTTCACTCTCACTTGCATCTTTAAACATGCGCATTCCGTCGCGTAACCACTGAATTGCAGAACCTGCTACGAAAATACTTCCTTCTAATGCGTAGTTTACTTTACCATCTATTCCCCATGCAATTGTTGTTAATAGGCCGTGCTCAGAAGCTACTGCTTTTTCACCAGTGTTCATTAACATGAAACAACCAGTTCCGTAAGTATTTTTCGCCATACCTTCACCGAAACAAGCTTGTCCAAATAATGCTGCTTGTTGGTCACCAGCTACACCTGCAATCGGTACATTTTGGCCGAAGAAGTGATAATCAATTGTTTCTCCGTAAATTTCAGATGATGGACGCACTTCTGGAAGCATGCTCTTTGGTACTGTTAACATTTCTAGAAGCTCATCATCCCACTGTAAGTCGTGAATGTTAAACATTAACGTACGTGATGCGTTTGAGTAATCTGTTACGTGTGCTTTACCACCAGATAGTTTCCATACAAGCCACGAATCAATTGTTCCGAATAATAGATCGCCGTTTTCTGCTTTCTCTCTTGCACCTTCAACGTTATCTAAAATCCATTTTACTTTCGTACCAGAGAAGTATGCATCAATTAAAAGACCTGTTTTTTCGCGAACCATTTCGCTATAACCTTTTTCTTTTAACTCATCACAAATTTCAGCTGTTTGGCGAGATTGCCATACGATTGCGTTGTAAATTGGTTTACTAGTTGTTTTATCCCATACAACCGTTGTTTCACGTTGGTTCGTAATACCGATACCAGCGATTTGTTCTGGTTTTACATCCGCTTCGCTTAAGCAAGTTGCGATAACTGCTAAAATAGATCCCCAAATTTCTTGTGCATTATGCTCTACCCAGCCCGGCTTTGGAAAATGTTGTGTAAACTCTTTTTGAGCTGAATGAACAATTTCACCTTTTTTATTGAAAAGAATTGCGCGTGAGCTTGTTGTTCCTTGGTCTAATGAAAGAATATATTTTTTCATATCGGTTTCCCCCTTATGCTACTTTTCTACTATTTGTATTGCTTCCGCTTTTTTTACTTGTCATATAAGAGATTGCTAGTACAATCACAGTTGCGATAATCACATAAATAAGTGCTGAATTTTGTTTTCCCTCAAATACAACTTGATGGAATAAACCTGCAAGTGATCCACCTAAAATTGGACCAACTACTGGAATCCATGCATACTTCCAGTTTGAACCGCCTTTTCCTGCAATCGGAAGGAAGAAGTGTGCGATACGCGGACCTAAATCACGAGCCGGGTTAATTGCGTATCCTGTTGTTCCACCTAATGATAAACCAATACTTACGATTAAGAAACCTACGATAAATGGATTTAATCCATCTGCAAATTTATTTGCACCAATTGCTAATATACCAAATACTAAAACGAATGTTCCAATCATTTCACTTAAAAGGTTTGCAAATGTGTTCGGAATTGCTGGACCTGTTGCAAATACACCTAACTTTGTTCCTGGATCTTCTGTTTCTTTCCAGTGTGGTAAGTAATGTAAATATACGATAACTGCCCCGATAATTGCCCCAATCATTTGTGCTGCGATATAACCAGGTACGTCACTCCATGGGAACGCTCCCTTAAATGCTAATCCTATTGTTAAAGCTGGATTCAAATGTGCCCCACTAATTGATCCAACCGCATATGCTGCAACCGCTACCGCTAAGCCCCAGCCCATTGTAATTACAATCCAACCAGAATCTTTCGCAAACGACTTCTTTAAACTTACACCAGCACAAACGCCGCCACCAAGTACGATTAACAACGCAGTCCCTATTAACTCTCCTAAAAATGCTGACATAGTATCCCTCCACAATCAATTTAAACGCTTCCAAATGTGATAGAGGTAAAATGAATGGCCATTCGTTTTTGTCAAAAGAAAAAGACCCACAGCTTGCACGCTTCTATATAAATTTATATAGAAACAATGAAATGTGGATCTCTACTTTTCTCCGTCACGTTTATTAACTTGTCTATAATGTTAACCGTAAATGAAAGCGGTGTCAACGAAAAAATTCACATTTTCGTCACTTTTTTTGGTAATGTTTCCATAGTTCGCGTTTTGATGTCGTAATTGCTGTCGCACCAGCGTTTAAAGCTCTTTCCACATCTTCTACAGTACGAATAAAACCACCCGCTAAAATCGGTACACCAGTACGCTCTTTCACTTCAGCGATAATATCCGTCATTGCTCCAGGAAGTACCTCAATATAATCCGGTTTCGTCTTATCTAAAAGATTGCAGCTCTTCTCCATCGCACTCGAATCGATTAAAAAGATGCGTTGTATTGCCACAACACCTTTTTGCTTCGCCTTCATAATAACGCTCGCCTTTGTTGAAAGTAACCCGTACGGTCTAAACTCCTGACATAAATATTCCGTCGCATGCCCATCACTCTGCAAACCATGAATTAAATCCACATGTAAAAACACCTTTTTACAATATTGCTTCGCAAGTGATATAACACTCTTCAATTGACCGACATGAATATCTAAAATAACGATATATTCATACGAACTATGTAATAGCTTTTCCAAATCTTTAATTTGCCTCACTGCCGGCAAAATCTTCTGTTCATGAAATTCCATTCTATATGTCCCCTTCTTTATGTCATCCTATCCTTTATAGTACACAATTTAAGTGAAAAGAACAGCTAGTGTCGGGGATTTCTTTCAAATCTTTCTCTTATCTGTATATTTTCTTCAACTTATCGGAACCTATACCACCTATAATCATGAATACAAGGGGCAAAAGATTCATTACATATGGCGCATCTGCTACAATTGTAATACTTGCTCCAGCAAACTTATTTAGCATCCATACAACGATTTTTGCAATAAACAAAAATACTCCTATCATAAATAGACTATCAAAAAATACCTTCCATTTTGGATATGCCAATTGCTTACTATCTTCAATTACTTTCTGCGTCAATTCTTCATCACTCCTTAGCAGTTCATCAATTGTAATACCGAACAGATCACTTAAATGAATAATAATTTCAATGCTCGGATAGTTCTTTCCCGTCTCCCATTTCGAAACAGATTGCCTGCTCACATGAATTTTTTCAGCCAAATCATTTTGCGACCAATTTCTTTTTTCCCTTTCTTCTTTTAAACGCTCACTAAAAATCATACTGTGTTTATCACCTCTCTATGCCCATTATGTTCAAATAAATGATGAAGAGTAAAGCTAGTTATCGTTGCATTTCCTGCGCAACTTATGCGTTACAGCTTATAATGGCGCTCTTTTATATGTATCTTCCCTATACTATGCTCCAATAATAATTTCCCGAACAATAATACAAGGAACGGATACTAATAAAGTGAAACTTTAATCAACCCTCACCAATCGGACTTTTACGGACAGCCCGCCCCCCACCTAACTTCTTTGCTTCCGCTGAATTTTGAGGTGGGGTCTTACTGCCCGGCAAATAGCGCGATAAAGACTAGATTAGGCATAAAAAATACGCCATCCCTTCTTATCAGTCTCCAGAAAGAATAACGCAAATTTTCATTTTTACTCATCATTTTTCGGACTATATGAAAACCCCGGATATTTCACAACAGGCCTCTTCTCCTTACGCAGGGAATCCATTACTTGCGGGCCAACATGTATATTACTCTCCACTATTTCTCTAGGAGTCAGTGCCATCCATTGATTTAACGATACATCTTCAAAACGATTACTTCTGAACATCTCTAAAAACCATAATGTTTCGGTACCTGTATTTTGAATATAATGCCCCGTCGCAAACGGTACATATCCGACATCGCCAGCTCTATAATCAAATGTACGAGCGGTACCATTTCCAAGAAACACAGTCATTCTCGCTTCCCCTGTCAAATAATATTGCCATTCATCATTATTCGGGTGCCAATGAAGTTCTCTCATTCCACCAGGCTCAACCTCAACGAGCGCTGCTGCGATTGTTTTGGAAATAGGGAAATTTGTAGAATCTACAATTCGAACGCTACCACCAGGCGTCTTAATCGGCTTTTGTTTTAACAATTCATGTTTAAATGTTAAAGGAACTTCTCCTTTCGGTGATTGAATTTCCTGACTTTCAAGCGAACCTGGCACCTCTCCTTGATAAATATAAACTTGATCTGAAGGAATAGAACGAAAAGCACTCTCAGGTACTCCGAAATTAGCCGACAACACTTCTTTTGGCGTATGCGCAAACCAATCAGAAATAGCTAAAGTAGATAAATCAGAAAAATGCCCATCATCGAAAACGAGTAGAAATTCACAATGTTCCAATCCTTGAATGGAATGCGGAATACCAGGCGGAAAATACCAAAGATCACCTGGTCCAACATCAGCAATAAAATTACGCCCATTTTGATCAACAGCCGTTATGCGCGCCCGTCCTAAAAGCATATACGCCCATTCCGCTTCTTTATGCCAATGTAGTTCTCGTACTCCACCGGCCGTTAAACTCATATTTACTCCCGCAATCGTCGTCGAAACCGGTAGTTCCCGAGCAGTAATCTCCCGAGACCACCCGCCTTGTTTCAAAATCATAGAAGTGTCCGAGAATGAAAACTTCAAGTTAGGAACTAACCCTGCATCCGTTATAGGCGGAACAAGCATATTCGGATTTTGAATATCCCGCATAACATTACGAGGTCCAGAATCAATCGCACCAGCTCCGTCGCTGCGGATTGGTTGTGGCACATTCCCTCCCGCTTCATTAACAGTACGTTTCTTCATGATTACACTCCTTTTTCATCCGGTTATTAGGTGAAAATCCTCCACCATAGTGTATGAATTGGGCTTTAGATGGTTACAGTTACTATGATTTAAACCGTGAAAAAAACGCGTCTACTATTGTTATTTTTTATCGGAAATTCAATATTCCCCATCAAATCTTCTTGTTCATTTCTCAACTTATACTAGTATGCTTAGCGCTTAGGAAGACAAAAAAATAAACTAGAACTAACAAAAAACCCTGTAAAATTTATTACAGAGTTTTTCACCAATTATTTATTGTTTTACATATCGAATACGAACATTATCGTCCATTTGATAAATTTGTAATGTGTTTCCATAACTAATTCCTAACTCTTCACTTGCACCAACTGCACCCACAAGTACCCCTTAAAATAATTTATTCTTAGTTGGTTTTACTACCAATACTCTTCGCTGCCTCTTCAAACAGTTTCGAACCTTCTTGTGCTTTACTTACTGATTGATGCATTTTACTTTCGTCTTCTTGGTCCAATGCATCAAAGAGAAGTTGAAAACAATCCGCATACAGTTCCATCGATTGCTTTATCTTCGCCTGTTCTCCCTGTAACTCAGGGGGCGCTTGTAAATTCTTCAGTTTCTTCGTTGTTGCCTTTGCTCCACCTAAACTTAGTTGTACTTCACTTTTCTTTTGTTTGTATGATTTTACGTCTGAATCTGCTATTCCTTCAATTAATTTCATTGTATCTTCAATTTGAGTAGCACTGTTTATGATATCTGCCTTATACCTTTCAACATCTGAACCAGTTACCTTACCAGGTGAAGAAGTTGAATTATTTGAAGAAGAACTTGGTTGACTACTTGATGAACTACTGTTTGTACCTTCACCTTTCACTACAGATAAGCTATCCTCTTTCTTGCTATCAGTTGACTTACTCTCTTTTTCAGAAGTCTTATTCTCTTTCTCTACCTTTTGCGTCTCTTCTTTCTTTGTTTCAGCTTTCTTACCATCAGTTTCAATTGTAATACAACCGCTCAATAACATAACTGGTAATGCTAAACTTACTAATTTCTTTGCCTTCATGATTACTGCTACCCCTTTAGTTGTAAAATTTAATGTGAAAAAGTTAATATACTTAATTAATAAATTTCCCCCGAGTAATTTATTAAAATCTACTACCCATAGATTTCCTGTATATTCATAATATTTCCATATATAACATTTTACAAAGAATTACATATTTGGTCAAAAGGATTTATGTAGTCCTTAAAAGAAAATTTTAATCACAAAGAAAAGAAGCTAACAATAAATTGTTAACTTCTCAGCTTAAGGAAAAATAGTATCTTTCCTTATCTTCTAATATCTAGGTTGTGATTGAATATTTGTAAGATGAACATCGTACATATCAATGATTTCAAGAAATCTATCAGCTTCACGGAAAACATGGTCTGCCAATAATGGATGAATGATGCTCTTTATTTTACATTGCTCAATTAAATCACGTGCTGTTTTCTTAAAATCCCGAAGAGATGCAACTGACACGCGATTTTGATCTAAAAATTGATCTAAAAGAGGAGCTGTTTGGGATTGTGGTTTCATAGATTCTAAGTCAATTGCTTGATACATCAATTCATCAAAATCATTGCTAAAATTCCGTGCTGTATCTACAAGCTTTCTTTCTGATGGATCAAGAAGATGGCCAATAAATTTAGCATGGTCTGCCATAATCCTTAAAAAGAAAACATTTTCTTTAATAATAGCATCAGGAAGAGCATCTAATTTACCTTCATTTAATTGTATTAAACGTTTTCTAAAATAATCAGCTTCCCTACTTGTATGGTCAACTAAAAGTGGAAAGTTATTTTGTCCTGGCAATTTACATGTGAGAATTAATCCTAAAATTTTTCGTTTAAATCCCCAAATATTAGTTGCGGCTTGTTGTACTTCTGCATTAAACCTTTTGATTTGCTCAGGATCTGTTTCATTTGTATAGGAATGCGCTATTTGTTCAATATGTTCAAACAACCGATAAAATTGATTCGCCTCTTCAATTAATTGAGTATCCTCACATCTAAATCCCAATCGAAGAAAAAAAGAATGCTCCTTCATGATTCTAGACCAAAAACGAATTTCATTTAATGAACGCTCAACAAACATTACAGACGTAACGCCTGTATCAGGATGTAATGAAGTTTCATCCCTATGCATTGTTAATCCCCCCCAGTAAAATCCCCGCTAGTTCCATTCTTATGAGGAAAAATATATATAAATGCCATCAATAAAAGTTTATGATGACTCTCTTATACATGTAAAATTAAACTAATATAACCTTAGCTTGATGAACATATACTGCTCCCCCAGAAGAAAAAAGCTACCACCTAGATGTAAAATCCTACTAGGTGGTAGCCTTTCAAAATTTCTATTAAAGCAATACCGAATCTTTATCACTATCCTGATTACGTTTCTCGCGCTCTTCTTCTAAGCGCTTCATATACACTTCGCCTTCTTTTTCGATAAACTCATTATCCATATCTTGCTCTTTTTTCGAAGTATATAAAACCATGTAGCCACTTAGTACAATCCCGACAATTACAAGATACACCCACCATGGTAAAGTTTCCAAATCACTTCATTCCTTTCCTTAGACAAGCCTTATTAGTTTCACTTTATGAGGAAAGAAGTGGATTTATGCTTAAAATTTTTATTGTGGATGCTTCGCGAAAAATGCTTGTACATATTCCATAAACTCAATTGGTTCCTGACGAAACGGTGCGTGGTATCCTTTTTCAATAATATGAAACGTACTATTTGCAAATAGCCCATGATACAGTTCACCATTTTTCCAAGAAACACTTTTATCATGTCGTCCCCATATAATTAAAGTCGGTACCTTAATTTTATCAGCTTCCATCGCAATGCGGCGCTCTCTCATTTTCGTAAGCTGATCATAATGCTCTTTATCATCACGACTATTTTTTACTTCATTTTTATTATACTTCGTAATCTCAGTTACAGTTTGTAAGTCCGTCGATAGCGGTGGTACTTCATAACTTTCTTTTTGTTGGAAAGACTCTATCCCTGTAGCATCCGCCAAGATGAGATGCGTCACTGCATCCGGATATAAATACGCTAAATTAAGGGACATCTCTCCGCCCATCGAATGGCCGAGCACTGCAAACTGATCGTATCCGAGCTTCTTCATTAACTTATAATATAAATTCACTTGCGCAGGAAACGAATACTGAAAATCAACCGGCTTAGAAGAACGCCCAAACCCTAAAATATCAACCGCAATAATCGTATGATCTCGCACTAGTTCCGGATAAATATCACTAAACCCATCAGATGAACCACCAAACCCATGCAACATGAGTAACGGGGGTTTTCCCTCACCAATTTGCTTAAAATAAATCGTCTGCCCGTCAATTTGCGCCATACTCTCTTTCGTATTCAGCTTCATCATAACAGTATCTTTCACTTCGCCAACCTTCGCAATCGGCTTCTCAACGAAGTTACAAACAATTAACAAAACGAGCACAATACCGCTAATCATATAAAACTTAAACCTTTTCAAAGTTCCCGTCTCCTTTCTCTTGTTGCTATTTAAAAGCTTTTACATTTTTTGGTTATTTTATGTTCTCTTTTTAATTGTAACTAAAACAGTTACAATTATACTAAAAAAATATAACTCATTTCTATTACTAATGGTTATTCTGTAACTATTATAGTTACAAATTTAAAGTAAGTCAATTCTTTTCTCTACATGGCCTAATAACAAAGAAAAGGACCTCGTTGTGAGATCCCTTTCTTTGTTATTATTTAATTTAAAAATGATCAGCGTGTGAGTCTTGTTTGCTAATACCGCCACCGTCACCTCTATTATCTGCTGGTGCTCCTCCTGTGTCGCCTCTAGTATAGTCTGGTTTTGCTGGTGCTCCACCCGTGTCTCCTCTATTGAAACTAGCATAGTCTGGTTTTACTGGTACTCCACCAGTATCTCCTTTATTGAAGCTAATATAGTCTGGTCTTGCTGGTGCTCCTCCTGTCTCTCCTATATTTAAGGCTTGATTTGTAAATGAACTATTAGCTCCAATTGATAACACACCTACTAACGCAATCCCTAACATTCCAAAGTGAATCTTTTTCATTATTTTAGCGCTCCTTTTTTTAACAATTTTTTTTGAGCTTTATGACTCATGTAAAAATAATGACTAGCTTTATCGTGATTCTCTTCCTTATAAAACCTTAAGGCCAACATTTCAGCGTATTCCTGTATACACTCCCATAGCTCTTCTTTTTCAAAATAAGTAATACCTTCTAAAACTACTGGCTCTAAACTTAATGTAGGTGATTTTTCATTTACGCTTTTCAAAATCATAAAACGATATTGAAACTCTTCCTTATTTAATTCTTTACAAATATCCAAACCTTTTTCAACCAGATCTGCTGCCAATTGATATTGCCCTAATTTATAACATTCACGCGCTTCAACAAATAGCGCTTTAAAAAATTTCGGCTGTTTTTTTGTAACTTCGGATGCATGGCGAACTGCAAGTTCCGATAAATCTTGACTAGCATACAAAAAGGCTAAATTATGACGCACCATTAAAATATATTTTTCATAATTTACCTTTTGGAAAATATCCATAGCAGCATTAAAGCTTTCTTCCGCGAGTTCGTAATTTTTCAAATCTACACAACACAGACCAAAAGCATTTTCACATAGCGCTATATTTATTTCGCAACCTATATGTTTTTTAAACTCTTCTTTCGCTTTTCTCAAATAATCAATTGCATTAACTTGTTGATATGTCTGATAGTAAAAATTACCTATACGATAATCAAATTCTGCATTTTCTAAAGAGTGCGAAACATATTTCATTAGTTCATTTGCTTTTTCATAATTTTCCTTTGCATCGCCATATCTAGACATTGAAGTGCAATATATCCCTTTAAAGAAATGATAATAATATGCTAAAAACCCTTCAGTTGGAATTTCAAAAGATTCTATTCTCTCAAAACTATTTTCTTTTATATTCAACCAATCCGTCAGCATTTTATATCTAAAATCTAATAAAGTAAAATACAAAGATACCTCCTGATCCACATCCAACCCACTAATCTTACTTTCAATCTCCTCTTTCATTTCTGTGGCCTTCTCTATGTTTTGCTGCAACATTACACGATACCAATCATCTAAAGAATGTTTCATTTGCTCCCGCGTTACTACATCTGCTCCCATACACTCGCATCCCCTTTTCTCCAAAATTACAAAATTAGGATTTTTATACAATTATCAAAATTGTATATTACCACTCCTTTTCTATGTATTGAAAAATAATTATCAGAAAATTAAATATTTAAATTAATTATACCAAAGTTTTCCTTTTTAATAACTTGAGAAACAATTGTCAGAAAAATCACTAGAATAAATAAAAAAGCAAGCAGTTCCAGCACTCCGCTAAAACTACTTGCTCTATTTTTACTCTTTAATAAATTCCTTCGTACTTCTTACTGTATCAATTGGACGAACTAATTTTTCAATTTCTTCACGTTTTGGCTCTAGGAATGGAGGTAAAGATAATTTTTCGCCAAGTGTTTCGTATGGCTCATCTCCCATAAATCCTGGGCCGTCTGTTGCAAATTCAAATAAGATTTGTGGTGCAACTCTTGCGTATAATGACTCGAAGAAGTGACGATCTACATAACCCGATGAAGGAAGCCCTACGCTACTGATTCTCTCAATCCATTCTTCTAATACAGCGCGATCTTCTACGCGGAATGCCGCATGGTGCACTGTACCAAAACCTTGTTGTGCTTCAGGAAGAACTGTATTATGTTCTACGATGACAGATGCACCGTTTCCACCTTTATTCACTTCAAATAAATAGAATTCTCCTTCTTGCGCAACCTCTTTAAATAATAAAACTTTTTCTAACACTTCTTTGAAGAAACTAAAGTTTGCAATACGGATGAATACAGGGCCTAAACCAGTAATTGCGTATTCTAATGGAACTGGTCCGTTTTGCCATGGTGTACCTGATTCTATACCGTTATCAAGTTCATCTGAGATTAATTGATAGTGTTGGTCATCAAAGTCAACGAAAGAAAGAGTTTTCTTACCAAATTGCTCTTTAATTCCTGTATGTTCTACTTCAAGACGGTCAAAACGTTTCACCCAATACTCTAATGCTGCATCAGTCGGAACGCGGAATGAAGTTTTTGAAATTTCATTCGTACCGTGTACTCCTTTTGGAATACCTGGGAAGTCAAAGAATGTCATATCTGTTCCTGCACTACCTTTATCATCTGCAAAGAATAGATGATACGTTTGAATGTCATCTTGGTTTACTGTTTTCTTAACTAAACGCATCCCTAAAACGTGAGTGAAAAACTCATAGTTCTTTTCTGCACTACTTGTAATCGCTGTAACGTGGTGAATTCCTTTTAATTGGTTCATTTTATATTCCTCCAATAGTTTTAAATTTTATTTTATCTTTTCTCTACTATTACTTCTCTTCAATAGGTGCTAAATTCGCTTCAATTTCTGCTCGCTGACCTTCTAAGAATGGTGGTAAATCAAGTTTTTCTCCTAAATGTTCCACATCTCCATCAACTGTAAATCCTGGGCCATCTGTCGCAATTTCAAATAGGATTCCGTTTGATTCGCGGAAATATAAGCTTTTAAAATAGAAACGGTCGATGATTCCTGAAGAATGGAAGCCTCTTTGTTTCACCTGTTCTTCCCAATAGGCAAGCTCTACATCGTTTTTCACGCGAATTGCTAAATGGTGAATGCTGCCTCGGCCCGGCTTTTCAGTAGGACCATCTAAATATTTCACAACGATTTCTCCAAAAGTCTCTCCTTTAATGGACTGGAAAATTGCTTCTTGATCATTTCGGCTAACCTCTGTATAACCGAACATCTCTGTAAGTGTACTCGCCATTTTATCAAGTCTACGCACTGTCATTTCTACAGAACCCATTCCTTGAATTTGATGCTTTGCAGGAACTTCTGATTTCTCCCAAGTTTCCCAGTGCTCTACTTTTTCTCCGTTTGAAACGAGTAGTACTAAGCGAAGACCTTCAGCATCCTCAAATTGTAAAGCAGGACGATTTGCATATGTTGTCATTTCACTATGTTTCACATCAAATTTCTCAAATCGTTCTTTCCAGTAATGTAAGCTTTCCTCTGAAGGAACGAGTAATCCAATTCGAGTAATCGCATTCGTACCGCGATATGTTCTTCCTACTAATGGAATTTCAAAAAATGATAATTCCGTACCTGGACTTCCTGTTTTATCTCCATAAAATAAGTGGTACATTGACGGATCATCTTGGTTTAC
This sequence comes from Bacillus sp. XB1, assembly GCF_053557995.1. NCBI lineage: Bacteria > Bacillati > Bacillota > Bacilli > Caryophanales > Bacillaceae > Bacillus > Bacillus sp. XB1. Next base: position 2,619,473 of record NZ_JBNRIL010000001.1, read on the forward strand.
TGTCATTTTCACACGACGTAAGCCAAGCACGTTTTTATAAAAGTGATTATTTTCATTTGCATTTTTCGTAACCATTGAAATGTGATGATGCCCTTTAATTTCATACATTGGTTATTCCTCCGTTTCGTTTTACTAGTCAAGTGATAACTAAAAAAATAACATTTCCCACAACTAATATGGTTTTTAGCTTTTCAATTTATTCTTAATTATATTTTTGTAAATTCATCTTAGTTTTTACTGTATAAGTTACTTTGTTTTAATCAAAAACAACTGAGTGTATGTTTTCATATGACTCAATCGCTTTCGTTACTATCACTTTACACCTCAAGTGATTAAAAAGCAAGTGATTTATCTCAAATTCGAGATATTTTTTGTATCATATTATTTACTTCCTATAAAAACAGCCTCACTAAGCATATTAAAACTTAATGAGGCCACTTTATTCACACTTTTAATTATGGAACGACGGTTTATAGAACGAACGATTATCAAGAGCGAAGACACGCTCTGTATATTCGCCTGGTTTTGTGCGTCCTAATGCGCGGTCCATCATGTTCATTTTTGCATCTAAGTTATCGATGTAATGCAGAATTTCTGCTTCTTTTACTAATGGTGGTTTTGGACTACCCCATTCTGCTTTTCCGTGGTGAGAAAGGACGATGTGTTGAAGAATTAATACTTCTTCTGCATCGATTTGCAATTCGTCTGCCGCTTTACCAATTTCGTTCACCATAATCGAAATATGGCCTAGTAAGTTTCCTTCTAACGTATACGTTGTAGAAATTGGGCCAGATAATTCAATTACTTTACCAAGGTCATGTAAAATAACGCCTGCATATAGTAAGTCTTTATCTAATGATGGGTATAGATTTGAGATAGCTTTCGCTAAATCAAGCATTGATACAACGTGATAAGCTAGTCCAGATACGAACTCGTGATGGTTCTTTGTCGCTGCTGGATAGTCTAAAAATTCGTTTTGATGCTTATTTAATAAATGTCTTGTTAGACGTTGAATGTTCGGGTTTCTCATTTCAAATATGTATTGCGTAATTTTCTCAACCATATCTTCTTTTTTCACTGGTGCTTTTTCTACGAAGTCTGAGATGTCTGTTACTTCATTTTCATTCGCAACACGGATTTGTTTCACACGTAATTGAATACGTCCTTTGTAGTTTAAAATATCTCCAGCTACTTTCACGATTGTTTCCGCTACATATTGTTTCTCAACTTCTGGTGATACGTCCCATAACTTCGCTTCAATATCTCCACTTGGATCTTGTAAGATTACTGTTAAAAATGGCTTTCCATTGCTTGCGATACCTTTTGTCGCTGTTTTAATTAACAAGAAAATATCGACTTGTTCACCAACTTCATACTCTGCAATTTTCTTTTTCATTCGAATTCCTCCACCAAATCAGTTACTTTTAGTATAGCACACTACAACTCATTTTCTTTACGCATATGTGTTAATTTTATAATCTGTTTTTCTGTAAAATACGCGAGTAAATGCGCATGACATGTAAAGAATATGACTTGTCTATCCTTTGCAATTTCCTTTATAAGTTCAATCGTACGATTCGTCCTTACCACATCAAAATGCACGAAACTATCATCAATAATAAATGGATAATCATGCTCAAATGTTTTTGCTAGTGCAAATCTCAGCGATAAATATAACTGCTCCGCTGTCGCTTGGCTTAGTTCATGACTGTAAAAACGCATACCATCGTTACGCTCTACAATAAACGGCTCTGACTCTGACGGTGAAAAGATTTTACTATATCGTCCGCCTGTTAAATAGACGAAATACTCTTCTGACTTTTGTAAAATACGAGGAAGATGTACTTCATGATAATATTGCTTCGTTTTCGTTAACACCGTTTTTGCGGCCGCATAAGCAGCCCACTTCTTCACTTGTTCACGCACTTGCGCTTTTTTCATTTCCCATTCATGCATTAAATCACCGTACGTACTACCTTCTTCTAAATTCGCAATTTCCATACGATGTTTCGCAATACGCTCTGTCAGTTCTTTCTCTTGCGCCAGACAGTTTTGCACGACTGTCATTTCTCTCTTTAATTTCTCTTCATAACCGTCAGCTTCATAATGTTCAGCTAATGATAAACTCGTTAAACGCTGTTCTAACAGATCAATTTGCGGCAATAAACGCCCCACTTGTTTCTCTGCATCTTCACGTTTTTCCGCCAGTTTACCTGCTTCTAAAAACATCTCTTCATCTGTAGACGCTGCAATATGCCATAAACCATCTCGTTCTATTAGTAATTGCTTTAATTGTTCTTGCATAAACTCATATTCTTCTTGCCATTCCGCCAGTTTTTCTTTTAACTGCTTACAAGTTTGGCGCTTCTCTTTCTCATTTTGCATACGGCTTTGTGCCTCGTGTAGCTTACTATACTCCGCACTACCGATAACAGTTTCTAGTTTATGTTCAAATTGCGAAATCATTTCATATAATGAAGATTTTCGCGTACCTTGCTTCTCTAACTCCCGATATAATTGCTGCATTTTTTCAATACGCTCAAACGCCGGCAATATGTGTGCATACGTATAAAATTCAGGAAACATATAGCGCGTTTTATATGCATCGACTTGTTCTCCCGCCTGGAACGTTTCTCTCTCCCATTCCTCATACGATGAAACGACTTTATCATACGCTCGCTCCAACTGCTGTAACTTATAAGACTCACGCTCAAATAATTTACGTATCTCTTCATCTTTTTCTAACTGATAGCGTACAGACATCGCTTCTTCACTTTGTCTCCCGCCGGCACTTTGCTGAAGTGTAAGGAGCTCTTCTTGTAATCCACTTGATGGATCTTTATATAAAACAAGGGCGAGAACAATCCCTACAAATACGATGACACTAATAAATAAGAGCGGGCGATTGTCTATCAATAAGCTTGTGAATAAAATGCCTGTATTAATAAGGAGTAACAGAAGACAAACTCTTTGCCACTGCTTTTTCTTTTGCTTAGCTGCTCCTGTTTTCTCTTCATACTTGCGCTTCATTCTCTCTGCGCCCATACCGATAAACGCCGCATCTTGGAACGATTTCTCTTTCTCAACTAACACATTTCTCTCTTCATCCACTAACATTTGTTTCTTAATCTGTCTTATATTTTCTTCTTGTTCTTCTAATTGCTCTTGCGCTACTTTAAAACGATCATCGAGCTGTGCTTTTTGCGTTTCTAATTCGCGCGCCTTTTGCACTGTTTGCGTAATTAACTCTTTCGTTGCCAAACTCATATCAAATGAAAGAACTGTTTCCTTTTCAAAAGTAGTACCAATTTGTTGTTCTAGTTCTGCGATTTCTTCTTTTATATTCGTAATATTCCCGCTCATATCACGCATTTCTTGGCGTGCATTTTCGTAAGACATATGCTGCATACGAAGTTCTTCTACATAACTTTCTTTTTGTAAAAACTCTTCATCTATTTGAATCGAAGCAATTTCCGATTGCACTGTCTCAATTTTCTTGTGGAGCGAATCAACTTGTAATTGAAGCGGCTCCATTTTCGCCTTAATTGCTTCATAACGCGCCATTCCGTTTACAGGAAACTGCCCGCTCTCGTTCTCTAACACTTTCTCATGCGCACGTTTTTCAATAACGAGTGGCTCAAGCGCTGCTAATATTTCATAATCTTGCTTTCGCTTTTCTGCACTCTCTTTTTCCCCGCGAACAGAAGCAAGCTTCTCTTCACTTTCTTTTAACTGCTCCACTTGTTTTTCATACGTGCCAATTTTCCCTTGCCACTCTTTCATCTTCTCTTCAAGTTTCTTCATCTCTTGCAATGACACGTTAATTTCTGGTTTACGACCACTCGGCTTGAAGCGCTGGTCCATTTCTTTTTCTAGCTTTTTATCTAACTGCAATAGCGCATCACTTCCGACTGCACTTGCCGAAAATAAATAATTGCCAATATCCGCTTCGCCAAGCTGATGAATGTTTTGAAGGCCATGCATATCAAATGAAAAGACAGATTCAAATAAACTTTCATTCATCCCGCTTAATATATCGTTTAAAATTTCTTCTCCGCCCGTTTTCCCGTCTTCAAAATAAACGGTCACCTCGCCAGCTGCCGTCTTTGGCAATCGCTCAATTTTCAAACGACCGTACTGCTCTGTTTGCACAGTCATCGCACCGCCATACTTCCCGCCTTCTTTCGGCTCATAACGGCGCTGTCCTCTCGTCGGAAAACCGAACAAAATACTTTTTATAAATGAGCGAATTGTCGATTTCCCCGCTTCATTTTCACCGTATAACACCGTCAGCAAGGAAAGATCCATTTCCACATTTTCTAATTTTCCGTACCCATAAATATGGAGTTTTTCAATTCTCATTTTTTATCCCTCTCTTGCTGGAATAATTGCTCTAAAATAATATTTTCTGCTTCCTTTTGAATCTCTTTCTTCTCTTCTTCTGTAAAAGATTCAATACTATTACGCGCTACAGGAGATGTCCAAATAGTGCGCAATACTCCGTCCATATTGCTGAAAGCTTCTAACTCCTTTAGCACACTACCTATGAAATGATTTTCCGCTTTCAAACGTTCGATTTCCGCAAAAGAAACCGTCTCATTTTTCCACTTCATCGCATATACAAAATCTTTTCGCTCTTCGCTAGATGCTAAAATGTGAAAAATCTCTTCCACGCGCTTTTCGTCACGCAAATAAGGGGAAAGTGAGCCTTGTCCTGTGAATACGACAGTTAATAGCGTACCTTCCTCTTCTCTTCGGCATTCATTCATCGCAGTAGATAGGCTCGTCATAAGTTCATCAACAGTTTCAAGTCTATCAATACAAACTTCGATTTCATCCCATACAACATCTGCCGTATGGAAAAATGAACACTGCGTTCCTTGTTTCGTAAGTTCAATAAGGTACGCACCCTTCTCGCCTGTTTCCTTACGATGACGACCTTGTATGTTCCCTGGATAAATAATGCATGGTTCTTCTGATAAAATTTCACGTTTATGTATATGGCCAAGAGCCCAATAATCAAACTGTTTTTCTTTCAACTCACGAATTTGAAACGGTGCATAGCGATTATGCTCTGCATCTCCTTCCACACTTCCGTGAAGCATGCCAATATGAAAAGGCGCATCACTCATTTTCGTATACTGCGCTGTCATATTATCCGTTACCGCTTGCTGCAAATAACTAAAACCATAAATAGAAGCTAATAGCTCACCATTTTTATAAAATGATTTCTCTTCTACATAAGGCTCAGTAAATACATGAACATTTTCCGGAAACTCAATTGCTGCCCAGCTTCCTCCTAAATGATCATGGTTACCGTGAATAATAAAAACAGGGATATCGTACTGCGAAAGTCTCTTCATTTGCTCACGCACAAACACTTGCGCCCTCAAACTTCTCGTCTCCGCATCGTACAAATCCCCAGCTAGTAATACGAAATCAACGCGCTCTTGAATTGCTTTATCAACAATACGCTCAAATGATTCAAACGTACTTTGCTTCATTCTCTCCCAAACAGACTGCGCAACATTCATCTCCATCCCTTTAAACGGACTATCCAAATGCAAATCAGCCACATGTATAAACTTTACTTGTTTCACAAATAACGATCCTTCCTATCTTTCAAAAGTTTCATTTTATCAAAATTAAAATCGCTGAAAACTAATAATCATCGAGAATAAAAATATTCTCGATGATTAAAGTTTCATTCTATTTTACCACGCAATGTCATATATTTCTTTGCATATTGTAGCATTTTATGTCAAAATAATTATAAGATTCTGATTTTAATTATTGGAGGGAATTTTCATGGGAGTATACGTTCTAACAGTCTTTGAAAAAGATGGTTCAAAAGCATTAGACGAATCATTCGAGGCGGCAACTGAAAAAGAAGCAAAAGCAAAAGGTGAATCTATCTTACAAGAAAAAGGATTGTATGAAAAAACACATCGCTGTACATCTACTGCAGGTAAGCTCGTTTTATTCCAGCGCTAAAAAAAAGAAGCGTCATCCGCTTCTTTTTCACTCTACTATATCTTCGTCACACCACGTAAACACCACATCTAGAATGCGATTACCGATACGTACGCGTTTATTCCATTTACCTGTTTGGATCTGATGTTGCAATTCAGCTTTCATCTTTTCCGTCCAGTCGTGAATCGTTTCACTACCGTCGTACGGATATACGCTCGGAAACTCTTTCTGCAGTAGATGCAAGCTCTCTGCATCAAAATGAAAATGGAAGAAGTAGTTTGCTGTAAGCGATGGTTCTTGCAATCGTAAAAAATGATCATCAATTTGCTTTCTATTTCGATAGAAAGTAAAGATATTCACTTTACCGCTAGTAATTTGGTCAATTTGAATTTCGTGCTTCTCTATAATCACGTCTTGTCCACCTCGTTGTATACTATCTTTAGTATATATGTCTTTTGCAACAAAGTTAACCATTTTCGCGCGAAATTCATTTCCTTCATTATAATTCCTGTACCTCCATATGCAATCAGGATAAATAAAAACAAAGTTGAAGGGGAGCGATCACATGTATTTCGGAAGCAAAGGTTGGTATGTAAAAGAACTTAAAAAATTAGGTATCCGTACTTATGAAGGTAAAAAACTAGAATCTTATCGTACGCATGTGTTGTCTAGTTTACTTGAGAGAATGAAGAGAGCTTCGGCTTAATAGAAAAGTAAAAAATGAAGTGAACACGAATAGTGGTATATGATAAAAAACACCTCCCGAATTCGCATACTAAGTATGCAAATTCAATGGAGGTGTTTTTATCAGTTTTCATAAAAGATTTTTTGCTTCCGCTGGAACGGATACGTTTTAATCTCAGCTGTATCTAAATCTTCATTGAATAAATGAATGGCTATAATTTGTCTACAATCGTAAGTATGGTAATAATATGTTCCAGACTCCATACACATTGCACTTGTATAGATCGTATTATCTAATATACCGTCTTCTGTTATTACTGCCCCCTTAGGAACCTCACAATTTGATAAGATATGAAAAATAGCCGATATCCCCTCTTCTTCGTTCTCTATACTTTGAATGTTTTGTTTGCCATATGCTGCCCGTACAAATCTTGATGGCGGGGTGAAATCTCCAGGAAGTCCCATCGTTCCTGAACCTTGGCCAAAAGCACTTAATGGTACATCTCCCCACTCAGTTGGCGCAAATGGCTGCGATTTAAGTCCAATATATTGTCTTAAATTTTGTAAATGCCAATTAAACTCGGGACTATTAGTCATTACTCCTATTGGATTGTCATACACTTTTATTCCATCAACTGTCGGCTCAAGTACAATACACGCTCCCGATTTATCTGCTAAAATCCAATGTAGCGGTGGCGTAATTCCTAAAACTGGTAATGGCACATCTATAAAGGCAATGTTATCAATATATTTTCTTAATTCTTCAACAGAATTGAACTGCGTGAGGCTCCAAGTCACAAAATCAAATGGCGCTATATTCGTTTTATTGCTATCTATATGATTACTATAAGTAGCAAATCCTGGGAAATAGAGAGTTGCACATGTCATACCAGTTTCATTTACTCCGTCCGCCATCATGACCCTTCCTCCAAAATTAATTCCCATTCCGACAACAGCCTTTTTCGCTCGGATCGTTTCACCAGTTATATTGTTCCACTGATAACGCCGAGGAATGATTATTACTTCTTGATTCATATCTAATGTGAAATCCATTGTTCTCCCAAAAAGATGTTGGAAATTTTTTGTTTGTAACGTCAAACTAGTACACATGAAGAAATCCCCCCATTTTATAGTTCTATAAACATTTTATAAAATTCCGATAAATACGTAAATTAAAAACCCTATTTATCACTAACAAAATAATCGCCCAAACCAAAAATGCTATAATAAACCCAATCAAACTAAGGGGGAACATTTATGTTGGACGGAACATGCATTCAATTTCACAAGTTTGGCAATCCAAAAGACGTATTACAAGTTGAATATAAAAATATAGAACCACTAAAAGATAATGAAGTTTTCGTCCGTATGCTAGTTAGACCTATTAATCCATCTGACTTAATTCCCATCACTGGAGCATACGCACATAGAATCCCTTTACCTAACATACCTGGTTATGAAGGTGTTGGTATTGTAGAAGATGTAGGAGCTTTTGTTTCTAGAGAGCTTATCGGTAAACGTGTGTTACCGATACGCGGGGAAGGTACTTGGCAAGAATATGTGAAAACATCAGCTGACTTTGTAGTTCCTATTCCTGATTCCATCGATGATTTCACAGCGGCACAAATGTATATTAATCCTCTTACGGCGTGGGTTACATGTACAGAAACGCTAAACTTACAACATAATGATGTTTTATTAGTGAATGCTTGTGGATCCGCAATTGGTCATCTTTTTGCGCAGTTATCACAAATTTTAAACTTCCGACTCATTGCCGTGACAAGAAATAATAAGCATACAGAGGAGTTACTGCGCCTAGGTGCTGCATATGTAATCGATACTTCCACTACCCCGCTTTATGAAACCGTTATGGAATTAACGAACGGGCTCGGCGCGGATGCTGCAATTGATTCTATCGGGGGACCGGATGGAAATGAATTAGCTTTCTCAGTACGTCCAAACGGGCACTTTTTAACGATCGGTCTTCTATCAGGTGTACAAGTTAACTGGGCAGAGATTGTCACGAAAGCAAAAGTGCACGCGAACATATTTCATTTACGACATTGGAATAATAAAGTGTCACCATATAAATGGCAAGAAACGTTTCGTCACTTAATTCGTTTAGTAGAAAATAAGCAATTGTGTTTTATGACGGTACATTCTACGTATGACTTAGCAGATGTGAAAGCGGCAGTTGATGTTGTGCAATCTGCTGAGAAAACGAAAGGAAAAGTGTTTTTGACGAGTTATTGAATGCAATTGAAGACTCTATTTTGATTGATTTTTTTATGCCTTATAAACCTAATTTTGATATCCCGGCTTCAACTACCTAAAAATAACATTGTCAACAGCACTTATATTGGTTATCATAAAAGCGAACATAACAGGAGATGAGCAGATGAATATGAACGAAAAGAAATCTTTTTCAAAAGTTTCTAGGCGAAAATTAGTCGATGAAGTATTGGAACGTCTACAAGAGAAAATCTTTTCTGGCGAGTATGAAGTTGGTGATCGCCTCCCTACAGAGCCGCAATTAATGGAAGAGCTAGGGGTAGGACGTTCAACGCTGCGAGAGAGTATAAAGATATTAGTACATGCTGGCGTATTAGAAGTTCGACAAGGACAAGGCACTCGTATTGTCTCATTAAATACAACGCAAGATTCATTTGAAAAAAGACTGCAAGCAGCTAATATAAATCATGTGTATGAAGCACGAAATATGTTAGATAAAGAAGTAGCAATGTTAGCGGCACAACGCCGAAGCGAAGAGGATCTTTTATATTTAAAAGGACATTTGAATAAAAGAAAAAATGCCCTTCAAGAAGGAAATTATGTAGCATACATAGATGCAGACATTCAGTTTCATCTAGCCATTGCAAAGGCGAGTAAAAACGAAGTTCTATTTGATTTGTATCAATCTTTCGTACCTGCCCTTCGCCATATTTTAAGTCAATTAATATTACATACAGCGAACTATGAAGACAACTCTGGCATTCATGAAAAGTTATTCCAAGCTATTTTAAAGCAAAATACCGAAGAGGCGCGAACATACGCTGTTCAAAATTTGGAGCTGAAATAAGCTCCTTATCTATTACACAAAAACATCAGATGATATACTCAATAACATCTGATGTTTAAGAAAGGAGAAAATGAAATTGAAACAGCAAGAACGAACTTATTTGTATATACTAGCACTATTTTTTGTTTCCATTAATTTACGTATCGGAATTACATCTGTTTCACCTTTATTAGAAACAATCCGACAAGACTTAAATATAAGCAATTTTTCCGTTAGTTTTTTAACAGCTATTCCTGTTTTTTGTATGGGGACATTCGCCTTACTGACTGGGAAGGTAATTAAAAAATACGGGGCAGAAAAATCAATTATGACTTGTCTTATTTTAATCGGCTTGGCAACATGTATGAGAGCTTTTACCTTTTCCATTTCCACATTATTCGCGAGTTCTTTATTTATCGGTATTGGAATTGCACTGGCAGGTCCTTTACTATCAGGTTTTATTAAAGAAAAATTCCCTACAAAAATTGGCTTAATGATTGGCATATATTCAGTAGGTATGGGAACTGGCGCTTCTTTAAGTGCAGGTTTAACAATCCCTTTACAACATGTATTAAAAGGATCTTGGAATATGGCACTCGCTTTTTGGGGTGCACTAACTATTATCGCTATTATGTTTTGGTATCCTGTTATGAAACGAAAAAAGAAGACGAGCACACAAAATAAAAAGAATAATAAATTGCCTTTAAGAAATAAAAAAGCATGGTTATTTACAATCCTTTTCGGGCTACAATCAGGAATCTTTTATTCCATTACGACTTGGCTTGCGCCGGCAAATCAAAGTATGGGTGTGAGTAGTGAGCAAGCAGGTACTCTTATAACTGTTTTTACCGTGATCCAAATGATATGTAGCTTTTTAATTCCGACATTAGCGGATATTTATAAAAACAGAGCACTTTGGTTATTAGGGAGTATATGCTTTGTAATCGTAGGTTTATCGCTTATGATTTACCCACTAACTACACCATGGATCCCTTCTATTTTACTAGGTATCGGGCTCGGCGGCGTATTTCCACTCGCTCTTATGCTGCCGCTATATGAAACAAAAACTTCAGAAGATGCAAGTGCATGGACTGCTATGATGCAATCAGGAGGATATATTATGGGCGGATTCATTCCTGTCCTAGCTGGGATAGCTCGTGACTATTTTGATAGTTATACGCAAGTTTTTATTATAATGGCACTTTTAAGCTTAATTTTACTCCTATTAACTTTAGTCATGAATAAAAGGAGAAGAAATGCAGAAGACCTTCTCTCCGCTTAAATTTAAAATGTTAATATATGGCATAATTTAATTAAAAAACGAAGGAACTTCTAACATGTGGTTCATTTCGGCACTCGCACCTATTGTAATAGTTGGTGGAATTGTAGTATTTGTAATGAAGAGAATGGAACGTCAATATAAAGAAGAAACATTAGGAAAGAAAAAATTAAAAGAAGCTCAAAACTTATTAGACATTTTCATACCTATAGGAATGCTTGTCGGCTGTGTAATTGGTTTGATTTTCGGCATGTTTTCCCCAGATTTCTCACTACTTTCAATTAGTTTAGGATCCGGAATAGGCTATTTATTTGGTTTTTTTGCCTATAAATTTTATAGCAAGACAGGAAACAACCTCTCATAATCCAAAAAGAATAAGCGGAACAGTACATAGTAGTCATATACAATATGTACTGTCCTTTATTTTTGTATCAACACTATCACCTTACCTTTCGCCTACTATACACCTTTTTTATTGATTTTCCTCTCCTCCACCTTTTGCATATCCGCTTTTTTATTTTCATTGGATCTATAACCAAAGTAAAGTAGCGCACATGTAATAATAGAACCTACAATGTATCCTAAAAAACATCCTAACCAAAACATAAAAATTGCCCCCAATCCATTATAAATTTTATGTAGTAGACATCTGTAAAACGTTCTCAGTACCTCCGTTTTTTATTACAGATTGGAAAATTCCCTTAACCATTCCATCCATGAACATTCTGTCTTCTCTATTTTGATTATTATCTATAAAGTTATTTATACCACTAATTCTTCCATCATCTCAAATAACAACTTTATTATAAAGTTTGCACTCACATTACATATATGTAGCATCACTGTCTCTTTTTCATTTTACCCTTGTAACTGGAGTTTACTTCTACAACTTAAAAACAAAAAACCCCCTCAAAGCATAAACTTCAAGGGGGAGCCTGTTTTTTATTTACTTATATACGTACAGCTGTACCACTTACAGCAACCATTAACATTCCATCACGAACAACTTCGTAATCTACGTCAATACCAACGATAGCGTTCGCACCTTTTTGTTTTGCAAGTTCTTTCATTTCATCCATTGCGATATCACGAGCTTCTTTTAGCTTGCTTTCGTAAGAACCAGCACGACCACCGACAACATCACGAACGGAAGCGAATAAATCGCGGACAATATTTGCACCCATAATAGCTTCACCATTTACAATATCGATATACTCAATAATTTCTTTACCTTGAATTCCAGACGTTGTTGTTACAATCATGACTGACACTCTCCTAATAAGTTGTAGTTTTTTAATGCGCTTTCTTATGTCTTTATTATGACACAGAAAAAATATCTAATCTATTGAATTACCTTACAGGAGTGTGACAATTTTGTAAGAATAAAACCCCCATTATGTTCAATAAAGCGCTTTAACATTAGGATACATAAACGAGTCTCTATTTTCTTTCCAATCCTTTTCTACTTCTTTAAAAGTTGGTCGCCCTAATTCTTTATTATTTTCATGTTTACTAAACCATTTTTTCACATACTGATCTCCATTTTTACTTTGAACTGTGCAAAGGAAACTATTGCTACTATCCTTTAATATTTTTACAATCACGAATAGACACCTCTTCCCTTCTCAATATCATAATAGGACTTGATCTTTTACTATAAGCCCTTCCTCTCTTATAGTCATACGACTCCTCGGCCGCGCCAAAGTTGTAAGATCAAAAACGATATTCACTTTGTTTACATTTTATTTAAAGAAATCAGAGTTATAGGCATTATGCTTATCAAATATTTTATAGATTTCTAACTTATCATCTAATTTTGCATCTACTAAAATTAATATATTTCCATCGTAAATATATTCTTCATACTTTTTAGCATGGTCTTCAGGGATTCCTAAGCCAATAAATGCTCCTATTAAACTTCCAGCTCCTCCGCCAATACCGGCTCCTCCAATAGCTGCTGCGATTGGTCCTGCTGCTACAATTGGACCCATTCCAGATACGGCAAGTATACCAAGACCTGTTAATAAACCACCGAGCCCGCCTGCTACTCCTCCAGCTACAAGCCCTGTCGCTGAAAAGATATCTGCTTTATGTGCAGTTTCGCTATTCACTTTTTCACCCGATTTTTCTTCTAGATGTTCAATTTCCTTTTGATCTTTCGCAATAGCTGAAATGTTATCTGCTGAATATCCTTTATCATTTAATTCATTAATAACGAGTGCTGCATCATCAATTGTTCTAAAAACACCTACTATTTTTCTATCTACATTCATAACTATTAACCTCCTAAAGTTTTATATAATGTATTTTTATTTTTCTTCATTTCTGTATACACTAATTTTCTTATTAACATAACCATTTATGAAAAAAGCGAATAGTAAAAGCACTACAAGTGAACTACTTAACAAGTAAATTAAATCAAATGTAATATTAATCATCATTTCATTCATGTATACCAGGCTCCTTTTTATTTAAAGTAAAAGTATATTTTGATAGACTAATCTACTAAACATAGACATCTTACAATTCATCTTCAGTCAATCTCTTTGTAGTATATGTATACCCTTCCTAACCTTTTCTAAACGTAAAAACTATAATTATATTTTTTCTTATTTATATGTTTAACATTTTTTAAAACGGGTATGTTTATATTGTTATGCTTACTATATGGAAAGGAATATTACGATGAACGCCATTCACTCTACTACTATTTCTTATAATGAAATACCTACAATAACGCAGATTCATCATTTTTATGCTTTAATGACAACATTTCAAACGAATGTATTTATAGGTAAACACGGAGCACTTACTTCTATTAAAAACTTAAGCACTCTAGTATCCTTTTTCCTTACTGTAAAAAAGAGAGATCTTGTATTATTTATTTTTGAAGGAATAGATGCAAAAAGAGCTTTAAGAACACTCTTCCCTTCTTAGAATATTTGTTATCCTCTATTCCCTCGTTTACTACCTTTCATATATGTTTTTATATTTCAAAATGATTTCCCCTATTAAAAAAGAACCCCCTAATACAATAGGGGGATTTCTAGTTTAGCCTTATGAAAACTGATATAATATATATTACGTTTTTCATTCTTTAAAATAGAAAAGTTTTAATAACCTTGAAGGTAGGAATTTTTAATGAACTCGAAAGCAAAATTTAGTATTCGCTACAAAATTATGGCTGGTTATTTAGTTATCATTTTGTTCTTACTTGTTTCTTTCATTATGTTGAACAATGAGATTTCTAATTTACAAAAATCTCGTAATTTTATTATTGATCACGATTTTAAAGTTCTCAATTTAACAAATCAAGTGGAGAAAGATTTACTAACAATTGAAAATAAAGCGAAAGGGTTTATCATTTCTAATAATCCAAATTACGTACAATCTCTTAATTCTGCGGAAAAGGATTACGAAAAGCATTATCAAGATCTTTTCTCATTATTAGAGGATAACCCATCTCAGCAAGAAAAATTAAAACAGATTAACGAAAATATTATTAGTTGGATAAATAAAGAGATTCACCCGTTAATTGCAAATCATAATAGTAATAATGTACAAACAATCGACACGACTCAAATTCAGTCATTACAGTCACAGGTAACTAACTTCCGTAGCACTGAGGAGCAATTAACGAAAAAAAGAGCAGCACAATTAGATACTGAAAATAATAAATTAGAAATTTGGTTATACAGTTTATTGTTCTTACTTTCTTGTATTTCTATTATCATTTCACTCTATATTTCGAATTCCATTACAAAAACGATTAAAAATGTAATTCAAGCTATTAAATCCATTTCTTCTAAAGAAAAAATCACGGAAAGAATTCATGTAAACACACGTGATGAAATAAAAGATCTTGCTCATACAACGAATCACTTACTAGACGAAATATCGAAAAGAGAATGGTTACAAACTGAGCTTGCAGAATTAATTTTAATGTATCAAGGTGTATCTTCTATTGAGATGTTAGGTAAAAAAATTCTTAGTGGAATTATACAAAAAACGCAAACTTCTTGCGGAGCATTTTATGTACGTGAAGAAATTGAAGACACTGTCTACTATGTGAAGAAAGCTTCTTTCGCCGATCAAGGTGCTGATATTGGGAAACAATCCATTCAAATGGGTGAAGGTTTTATTGGACAGTCTGCCTTAGAAAAGAAAAGTTTTATTCTCAGGGATATACCCGAAGAGTTTCGTTATGTCACTAGCGGAGTATTAGAAATACGTCCTAAAAATCTATTAATCATCCCTATCTTATTTGAGGATAAAGTGATCGCAGTAATGGAGTTAGTAAGTGTAACTGAGATTTCAGATTTACATCAAGATTTAATTCAACAAACCGTTGATAATCTAGGTTTAACAATCCATAGCATTATGGGACGTATGCGAATTCAAACTCTTTTACATGAATCACAAGCAATGACAGAAGAGTTACAAGTTCAATCAGAAGAATTGCAAACGCAAGCGGAAGAACTACAAATGCAAGCAGAAGAATTACGAACAACGAATGAACAATTAGAGTCTAGAACTGAAGAGGCTGAGCAGAAAACAGCTGACTTACAAATTACTAAATCAGAATTAGAAGAAAAAGCAAGCGAGTTGTTACGCAGCTCAAAATACAAATCTGAGTTCCTAGCAAATATGTCACATGAATTACGCACACCGTTAAATAGTATTTTACTATTATCTGAAATGTTAAGAGAAAATCATGATAACAATTTATCCGACGATGAGATTGAATTAGCAACTGTCATTCATTCATCAGGGAAAGACTTACTTACTTTAATTAATGACATACTCGATTTATCTAAAGTAGAAGCAGGCAAACTAGACATCATTTTTGAAGCAACGAACATAAGTGACATGGCAGCCAATATGCATCAAAACTTTTTACATATAGCTGCACAAAAAAATGTCGAATTTACTATTGAAGACAGTGATACGATTCCTGATCTGTTTTATACAGATGCAAAACGGATTGAGCAAATTATTAAAAACTTATTATCCAATGCATTTAAATTTACAGAAAAAGGATCCGTTTCTTTACATTTCGATTCGATAGAAACAAGTAATTTAAGTCATGATATGCAGTCTATAAGTAAAGATTGGATTACAATTTCAGTAAAAGATACTGGTATTGGTATCGCTAAAGAACAGCATCAACTTATTTTCGAAGCCTTTCAACAGGCAGATGGCGCAACGATTCGGAAGTATGGTGGTACAGGATTAGGTTTATCTATTTGTAAAGAGTTTGCTAGATTGTTAGGTGGTTGGATTACGTTAGAGAGTAATGTAGGAGAAGGTAGTACTTTCACTGTATATATTCCTAACCTGCCAAATGGATTACATGATATACAGTTATCCAATTTAGAAGTTGCAGCAACGATAGAAGATGTTATTCCTGCTGAAGTTGTTGAAGAAACTATCGTTACTCCCGAAACAAATAACGTCTTCCAAGAGAAAACCATTTTAATTGTCGATGATGATCATCGAAATATATTTGCGTTACAAAACGCATTAAAAAAACAAAATGCCAACATTATTACTGCCCAAAACGGCTTAGAGTGTTTAGAAATACTAAAAAGTAATACAAATATTGACCTTATTTTAATGGATATTATGATGCCTAATATGGACGGTTATGAAACGATGGAAAATATCCGAATGAACTTAGGGTTAAATGAAATACCTATTATCGCATTAACTGCTAAAGCAATGCCAAATGATAAGGAAAAATGTTTATCTGCTGGCGCTTCAGATTATATAAGTAAACCATTAAATCTACATCAACTCTATTCGGTAATGAGTGTATGGTTAATAAAATAAGTGAGGTTTAGTTGGAGTGGAAAATAAGTATTATAATTTTGATCCATCAGTAGATACGGATGAGCGCACGAACTTAGAAATTGAATTACTATTGGAAGCGGTATTTAAACTATCAGGATTTGATTTTCGCCAATATGCTCGCACATCTATTTATAGAAGAATTTGTAATAGAATGCAGCTCTCTAATATCCCTACCATTTCAAAATTAATTGAAAAAGTAATTCACGAGGAAGGGGTTTTAGAACAGTTATTAAATGATTTCTCGATTAATGTAACTGAGATGTTCCGTAACCCTGCCTTTTTTAAAGCGCTTAGAGAGCATGTTATTCCTGAATTAAAAAAGCAACCTGAAATTAGAATTTGGCATGCTGGATGCGCAACTGGTGAAGAAGTATTATCAATGTCCATCTTACTTCACGAAGAAGGATTAAGTGAAAAGTCGGTTATTTACGCAACAGATATGAATACAAATGTGTTAGAAAAAGCAAAACAAGCTATCCTCCCGTTAAATAAAATGCAAACTTATACGAAAAATTATTTACAAGCTGGCGGTACACAAGCATTTTCTAACTATTATTCAACAGATAATCGTTTTGCTTATTTTAATCCATCACTTTTACAAAACATTATTTTTGCACAGCATAATTTAGTAACCGATCAATCTTTTAACGAGTTTCATATTATACTTTGTCGTAACGTTTTAATTTACTTTACAAGTAAACTTCAAAATCAAGTGCAGCAACTATTTTATGAAAGCTTAGGTCACAATGGTTTTCTATGTTTAGGAAATAAAGAAACTCTTCGTTTTTCAAATATAATGCCGCATTATACCCAATTTAATCCTAGCGAACAAATTTATCAAAAAATACAATAAAAAGCGTATGAAATCCTCTGTTTGGATTTCATACGCTTTTTATTTCGCATTCGTTTGTATCATAATTAGACACATATCATCTGATTGCGCTTTCTTTTGTTCTTCCTTGTAAAACCCTTCTATCTCGCCTTCTAAATCTCCCCATTTTCTTTCTGTAAAAGTACGTAATTTCTCTTCAGCCTCAAATTCATCATTTGCAATTGCTTCAAGAACACCATCTGTAAACAATACGATTTGAGCGTTCTTCTCAAAAGGTATAACTGTCTTTTTAACTTTTATTTCATCAAAAAATCCTACCGCACAACTCCCGCGATTTAGTTCAACCATATTTGTTTCATCAACTAAAACGTATCCAGAAGGATGCCCTGCATTTACATATTCAATCGTTCTCTTTTCTGTATCTACTACTAAATATATCGCTGTAAAATAATATGGAATATCGTCATTCTCATTATGTAAAAGAGTCATATATTTATTTAAGTCTTTAATGACAAGTTCTGGATCGATTAAAGATTTAATCGTTTCACGTAATACAGACGAAATAAACATACAAACTAATGAAGCAGATATACCATGTCCCATCACGTCTAATAATATAATACCGTAGCGGTTTTCATCGATTTTATACCAATAATACATATCTCCAGCTAATTTAAATGAAGGTAAGTAACTTGCTTCAATTTTTATATAATCTTCTCTTAATGGGCTACTTAATAAGTTTCTTTGTACTTGCGTAGCTAAATCTAATTCATTCCGAAGATTTTCTTCTTGTTCTTTATGCCAATTTAATTCCGATTTCAAGCGTAACGCTACACGCATACGTGCTAATAGTTCAACTTTATTTATAGGTTTCGTAATATAATCCATTGCCCCCATATCAAGAGCTTCGGCCAATTTATTGGCATCCTCTAAAGCTGTAACAAAAATAATAGGAATATCTTTAAACTTCTCCTCTTTTTGTAATCGCCTACAAACTTCAAGTCCATCAATTTCAGGCATCATAATATCTAATAAGATTAAATCAATTTCATTATATCTGGAAGAATCTTCTCCAAATTGAATGTATTCGAAAAGCTCTTGTGCAGAATTCAGCGATACAAGATCCTGATATCCGGCTTGTTTTAAAATTTTTTCAATTACAAAGATGTTAACCGGATTATCATCGACAATTAAAATGGACACAAGTTATTTCCCCTTTTCTTATTTAAAATGTAAATCTATTATCATTTTCTATTTTTCTAGTATTGCATACTCAGTTACAAAATGAAAATTTCCTACTCTAACATAATTTTTATACAGCAAAAGAACAAACCCCCAGAAATGAGAGTTTGTTCTTTCATTCTATAAATTTCCACTATTAATTTAACACCATTGCTTTGTCATTTAAAAGACGATCTAATTCTTCCATATGATTTGTTTCATCTGCAATCATATCTTCTAACTTTACAACTAACTCTGTCATATTTAATTTCGCTGCCTGTTCTTTTCTCGTTTCATAACGCTTAATTGTCTCATATTCTGATTGTCTAGCCGACTCTAACATTTCTCTAACATCTTCTACTTGTTTCACTGGTAAAGGGATTGTAGTAGGTGTACCACCTAACGTCTTAATTTTCTCCGCTAAATATAGGGCATGTCCTTGTTCATCACTAATTTCAGATTCAAAGAAAGGTTTTAACACTTGTCTATATATACCAGAAACTGTAGCTGCATTATGGTTATACATAATAATTGCTGAGTATTCTCCTGCTAAATCTTCATTCAATCCTTCGATTAGTTCTTTCACATCGTGTGACATTTTTATATCTCCTCCTATATTTAATAACTACCCCTTTTCTCATGTTTTAAACATAATGATTTTAAATTTTTATGTATCTAAAAATGCTGCTTGCTTCAATTTACTTATCGCTTGTCTTTTAATACGAGAAACGTGCATTTGTGAAATACCTAACCGTTCCCCTGTATCTTTTTGATTTAAATTTTCTCCAAATATATAATGAATAACACTCTTTTCTGTGTCATTTAATACGTTGAAAATATCCTTTAAAACGAGACGCCTTTCTGTCTCTTCATATCCTTGCTCTACTTCACCTACAGATTCAATCC
Organism: Bacillus sp. XB1; assembly: GCF_053557995.1. NCBI lineage: Bacteria > Bacillati > Bacillota > Bacilli > Caryophanales > Bacillaceae > Bacillus > Bacillus sp. XB1. Next base: position 2,639,279 of record NZ_JBNRIL010000001.1, read on the forward strand.
TCGCTACCGAACTGCCATCAGATGAATTTTCAACTACATCATCTAAGGAAGATACGCGATAATTATTTTTCGCATCCATAATTTCTAGCACTTCCTCTTCGGATAGTCCTAAATGATCTGCAATCTCTATAATCTTCGGTGAACGCTGGAAACGATCTGTTAGCTCCTCTATCGCAAGTTTAATCTTCCCGCCTAAATCTTTAATTCGCCTTGGAACGTGAATACCCCAAGTTTTATCACGTAAATATTTCTTTATTTCGCCTACTATTGTAGGTATTGCAAACGGCTCAAAAGCATTCCCTATCGAATAATCATACCTTCTTATTGCACCTAAGAGCCCTAACATTCCTACTTGTATAATATCTTCATGCATCGGCCCACCTTTTGAATAGCGATATGCAATGGAGTATACAAGATTTTTATAGTGATTAACCAATCTTTCCTGTGCTTCATCACATTGGTTTTGTTGGAAGTCTGCAATTAGTTTAATAACGTCTTCTTTAGTAAGATTTGTAGGTTGAGATTGGATTTCCATCATTCTCCACCTGCTCTCTTTGTATATATTTTGTCATTAAAACTGTCATGCCCTCATCATGCATAATTTGTATATCATCCATTAACGTATTGATTAAATATAAACCTAAACCATTTTCTGGCAAATGTTCTACTGGTTTATTAATATCATACGGACCAACTTTACTTTTTAAGCTATTAAAATCAAAGCTAACCCCATTATCCGCAGCCATAATTTCTAATCGATCTTCATATAAGCCAAAGACAATTGTAATTTCTCCAACGTCTTCTTTATATGCATGTTGTACAATGTTTGTACAAGCTTCACTAATAGCAATTTTCATATCTTCTATATCGTCATAAGCAAAGCCCATTCGATTCGCAACACCAGCCATTGTTAAACGAATAATAGCGACATATTCTGCTTTTGCAGGAATTTTCATTTCTATCTTTTCAAATCTCTCCATCATCCCTAGTCACCTTCTTTCTACTTTTTCAAAATCGGAATTCAAATTTAATATTTCTGTTAGCCCTGTAATATCAAATAATCTTTTTAGCCTTTTAGACACACCAGTAAACTCTAGCTTCCCATCATTTTTCTTAACTGCTTTTAATAAAGCTATAAAAACTCCTAAGCCTGTACTATCCATATAATCTACGTTATGAAAATCTACTACAATATGAACCTCTTTTTCGCTTGTAATAGGCATTACCTTATTTTTTAAATCTGATGCCGTATACGCATCAATCTCACCATTAAGTTGTACCGTATAACCTACATCATTTTGCAAAATATTTATTGCCAAATTCATCATTTCCGCCCCCTTATCTCGAACTTTTACTATTTAATTACCCATAAAAATTAGTTTTAAACATATTTTTTGATTTTCATTATAAATAAATTTTCTACACCTTTCTCGGCTTAACACTTAAATCGTACTAATAAATGTTTAAAACTTATAATTTTGTGTATGTATAATGTATAAACATTATTTTTAGGGGGATCTATCTATGGAAGAGCACAACTTTAAAAAGGGAGATTTCGTTCAATTTTCTTATCGACACGATCATGCTACAAAATTAGTTGGTTCCATTATTAACATACTAACGAATACAATTGTAGTTGATATAAGTAATAGCGAGGACTTATCTCATATAGAACCAAGGCAAGTCGTAAGAATAAATAATTGTAAAAAGGTAACGATGGTTTAATACATAATGAACACTCCCCCACTTAGCAAAGCTTGAAGTGGGGGTTTCTAACGTTTCGACCTAACGGACGATTAACGTCAGGGGAGTTAACACATTAGCGAGCTGTTTCACGCTTAACCCCTCTATCCCATTTGTCCATGCATTTGGGATTACTTTTCGTAAAATGTTAGCCGCAGCATTTACATCTGCATTAATTAAAGTTTTATTTGCTGAACGATATATACCGCGCTTTATTCGTTTTCCTGAAAAAGTTGTATTTTGGTCATTTTCTCCATACGTTGGAATGAAGTCGTTATCCAGAAAACTTGCTTTCGATGTATATGATTCTTCAGTTACAACAACTTGAATGCCTACAGCATTTGCTTTGTATGTAATCATTTGAATCAGTAAACTATGTGGGATATGACAAAACGATTGGTTATTTCTTTTTCCCATATTCATTTTTTGTTTCCAGCTTTTGTTTTGACCAATAACGATTTTACAAACTTCTTCTTCTTGAGCTAGTTTTACAATACGGTGACTAACTTTATGGAAGACGTCTTTTATTTTCAAGTAACGTTTTTGATGAAGTTTTTCTATCCTTTTAGAAGTAAAAGGTCCTTCATTCGTTTGTTTTCCATTTCTAAGAATGCTTGTAAAATGACTCTTCATTTTATTGTAATTTTGATTTATGCTTTTGATATGTTTGCCCTTAACAAGTACAGGTTTTATACCTGTGTTTGTTACGATGGTTGCAAGGTTATCAATACCTAAATCAATACTCATATAACGAGCATTCTCTTCAATCATTTGTTGTTCAGAAGGAACATCAATTACCAATTCCACTACATATTCATTGTATTTTGGAATCACACGAACTTGTTTCAGTTTACCTTCAGTGAAACCTAATTTCCCAATATTTAATTGCAATTTCGTCTTTGGAAACTTTAAAAATCTATCGTTTTTAATGATGCAATCTTGGTTTGTATACAGAATCTCTTTTTCAGAAGAACGAATATACTTTGGAATCCTAGGCATTCCAGCATATTTGTTTGGATTCTTTTTATAGTCTTTTAAACTAGCAAAAAAAGATTTCCAATTTTGGAACAAACCTTTCATGATTGACTGGCTACATTGCGTAGGCAAAGCTCGATAATCATTTTGAATCATAGCCTTAAATAGTGCATCTAGAAAGTTGTAATCTACATAAGGTTTTTCAAAATTAGGTTCTGAAAACAAATTACATGTAATCTCTTTCTGTTCTTCTTTAGGCTTTACTTTCTCTTTTTCCAATTTCTTCTGATAGGCAAGACGTTGTGTGTCATTCATCTTACCAATATTTTTATGAATATTATCCAGAACTTCTTTTTGCAAAGGCTGCAACTCTTTTTCTTGTGTTAATCCAGTGTACACCTGGCGTATATAAAAGTTTGTGGTGTTGTACATGTTCTTAGCGTTATGACAACATTCTTGAAAATAAGAATACATACGATGCCCTTTTTTAATCCAAATTTGAAGAGTTTTATAGTTTGACGGATTTTCCTTTGTCATTTTATTCACCTCCTTGTTAAGGATATTATAGCAAAAACAGAACGTATGTTTCTTTTGTTTTCTTGAAAATAAAATATTTCTTTCGATTCACCTCACCACCTTCACTTACGTTTAGAAGTGGGAGTCCTCTCGAAAGGCATGATAGAAAGTGTAATTTTAATAAGCGGGGGCCTTCATCCCCCGCTTATTCCTATGCAGATTACATAAAAAAACATCCAATTATTTTAATTGGATGCTTTTTTATGTATTTTTATCAGTTCATTAACTTTATAACTATATATAATAAACTTAATATTACTATTTATTATCATACTTACGCTTTCCGCAGCATTCTAGAGAAGAATGTAACGATTAAAATAAAGACGATTGCACCTAATAACGCCGGAAGAATAAAGATGCCTCCCCATTCAGGACCCCAATGACCAAATAACGCACTACCTACCCAAGATCCGATTAATCCGGCAATCACGTTACCAACTATACCTAACGGAAAGTCTTTTCCTGTAATCATTCCAGCTAACGCACCAATAAGTCCACCTACAATACACGTAATAATAAGTCCCACAATTAAACCTCCTATATTCGTTTTATATTGAATTCATCAAGCTTTAGTATGTAACTAAAGCTTGATGAACATATATTATTCTTTATTATCCAATTCATCACTTATCTTTTGTTTCACTTTTCCGACTTTTTCTTTTATCGTTCCCTTCGTTTTTTCCCACTTACCTTCATTTTTCAACTCTCTATCTTCTGTAACTTCACCAATTCCTTCTTTTACTTGTCCTTTTTTCTTTTCAACTTTACCTTTAACTTGTTCTTTTAGTCCGTTCTCACTCATATTTACAATCTCCTTTTCGTAATAGATTTATAGATTTAAAGGATACAAATTTAAATAGAATACATGCATCTTCTTTCTTGTAACCATTCACCGACTCTTTCTAAATCCTTAACGAATAACAAGATTTTCCCTTCATCCAGTTTTTCTTCATAAAAGTTCGCTTCTTCCTCATTAAGCCCTAACTCTTGCATTTTATTTCTTAACTGATCTCCTGTTTTTTGAAAGACGTTAATAATGCTTGTCCCAAGTCCCTCCTCTTTTATCCCAATTGTATTCACGTCTGCATTGTCCGCAATTCTATCTGTCCTATCTTTCTCATGCGTTAATACGTAAATATCTTTTTGGTCTATTCCTTTTTTCACGAGATCATTCGCCGCATTCATGACCTCTTTCTCCGTAATAAATTCATATACAAAAGGTTTACTATACTTCGTTTCCATCTTTAACTTCCTCCTTTAAAATGAATTATTTGTTATATTATATGTAGTACACCCATTTTCGAAATGTTAAACATAAAATATGAAAAAAGTTATGTGAATTTTGATTTTAATAGAGAATGAACATCATCATTTACCACTTTAAAACACCTTCTCCTTACAATAACTACCTAAATTAACAGAAAATTAATATAATTAAACTTAAGGAGGGATACTATGAAAAAAATCATATCTATATGCGCACTAACCGCTCTATCTTTCACTTTAATAGGTTGTACAAGCACCTCGGCTACAGATAAAGCTTCGCAGGCTAAGCAAGAACATACACAAAATACCTTTCAATTAAATTCCGCTAATATTACAGACATTGAAATACTGAAAACAACAAATCATACTACTTCCAAATCTCAAACAGACAACGAAAAAATGATACAATCTATCGTTTCAGCAGTCCAAAAAGGCACTCCTAAACAAATCACACTAGATCAAAAAAAGAGAGAATCTGCACATTCTACTATTACTGTTACATATAAAGATGACTCAAAAGAAGAATTTCTTGTGTGGGCTGATAATAAGGAGCAAATTTCGATTGCTAAAGATGAGAAGAAAGATAAGGTAGAAGGTGTGATAGTGAATATTAAAGATGCTAAAATAATGAAGGATTTCTTTTAAAATTCTAATTAACGTTAAAAAAAAGTAGGATTACATCCTACTCTTTTTTTAATCATGCTCAATAAATAGACCTTTATAAAATCTATTTAAGGTCTAATTTTGCTAAATCATGTTGTAAAACATTGTTTCCTTCTTGTGGGTTAAATACGATTGCACTAAGACCAAAAACATTCGTAACAACATCTTTATCTTTCGGACGAATGATTCTTACTTCATAAGCAAAAAGTGCTGGAGGAAGAGCTGCTGAACGAAAAGTAACATATCGATTAGGTGGCAATGTTTGTGTTGAAGGGTCTATTAATGGTAACAATACCGGAGAACCAGATGACCAATCAAACATTTCAACTGTTACTCTACGAGTATCATCTGGATCAACATTCATAGCTTCAACAGTAAGAAATAACGTAGCGGAATGTCTACGTAATACACCCGTTGACAAAGTTTCATTGTGATGTTTATGACATCTTCCAGGAGGATGACCATAGCCATAGCTCATATCAATTCCCCCCTTTCATTTACAATTAAGGACAAGTATTCCTTATAATATATAATGCTAGTATTATTTTAATGAAAGGTATAAAAGCGGATTTCTATCTATTCGCTCTTAAAGAATAATATGGATTCTCCTGTTTTTCCTTTGAACTCCTGCTAAGAATAAATCTATTTTGAAAAGGACCTGCTCCATTTATTAGTAAAAAGCATAAAGTAAATGGAATCCGTTAAAACACATGAGTGAACCTTTGTTTTTCTCCTCCTATTTAAAGGAGGAACTGTTATGGGCTTTGGTGGTAGTTGTGGCGGCTGTGGCTTCGCTGGAGGATTTGCTTTATTAGTTGTATTGTTTATTTTATTAATCATCGTTGGAGCTGCTTGCTTCTGCTAAAAACTATCGAAAGGACACTCACGTGAGTGTCCTTTCTTCATGAAAAAAGCTCTACGCAATGTGCAGAGGTTCAAGTGTAACGAGTACTTTAAAAATGTAGTATTACATTCTCCCCTCCAAAATGAACTTCAATGCTATAAATTTCGTTTAAGTGCAATCTTAATATTTTAGTTTAATAGCAATATGGTGAAACTTTATTCCAAACAATATTGCTATTGCACCAAAGTAAAACAAACTGGACAACCTAGATTTCAAAAGGAAGACACCTTAAAGGTTGTCTTTTCTTTATAAGTAAAAAAAGCCCGCCTATTTCCGTAGGCGGGCTTTATCTTTATTACACAATATGAAAGTATACTCTCTTTTTCTTTGAAATTTTATGTAATTATACATATTCATGAAAATAGAAGAAGTGAAATTGTACGTTTAGATACAGTTTGGCAACAAACTAACTGTTTTCTTGTGCATTAATAGACAACTACTGCAAGAGTTATAGTTTTTATGTTTTCATTTCCTTTTTGCATTTCTCTTTTAATTAGACGAATGCTTTTTTTAGTACATAATAAAAAATATCCAGAAAAACTGTCACAAAATCCGTTTTTCTGGTTTCTCTATAATACAGGTATCAAATTGAAAGTGAGGTTTAAACGAACATGTTAACCATAGAAAATGAAGAAAGTCATGCTTCTGATATGACCTTTGAAGATTTATTTAAGCAGTACTATGCTTACGCTGTGAAACAAATCATCTGGATCGTTAAAGATCAATCTATCGCTGAAGAGTTAGCACAAGAAGTATTTTTACAATTATATCGTAGTGATTGGAAAGGAATTGAAAACATACCTGGATGGTTGATTAAATCTTCTACTTATGTAGCCTATAACCATTTTCGATCTGAAAAAAGGCAGCAAGCGAAGATTGATAAAGAAATACAATACCATGAAGTACAAAATGTTTCATCATTAGACGATGATTGGATAAGAAAAGAAGAAATTACAAAGGTCCAAACGATACTAAATAAAATGAATGATCGAGAACGAACCCTTTTACTAATGAAATTCTCTGGTTTTCAATATAAAGAAATTGCAGAAGTACTTCAAATTGAAATATCTTCTATTGGAACATTATTGGTCCGAGCCAAAATGAAATTTCGCAAGATTTATAAACAAATGGAGGAGGCATAACAAATGAAATGTTATGATATCGGGTTTATTCAAACATATATTGATGGAGAACTTTCTCATGATATAAGAAAGGAATTCACAAAACACCTAGATACATGTGAAGCATGCCAAGATTTATTAATAGAAATTAGTAAATTAAATCAATGGGAAAACGTAATGCTAGATGAAGAATCTGCAAATTCACCACAAGAAATCAAAATTGATATAGAACAAGCATGGAAAACATTTGAAAGTCGTTCCAAGTTAGACAATGTTTCTAATATAAATCACAAAAAACAACAAAAGAAGGGACTCTTTACAAACATGAGTAAAAAATCAAAACGTTTCATTTATACAGCAGTAGCTGCAGCAGCACTTTTTACAGCAGCAATGATTCCACAAGTACAAGTGGCGGCTACAAATGTTGCTTCCTATTTTTCTAATGCAATTACAAATGATAAAGTTGTAAATGAAGGAATAAAAGATGAAAATGGTATCACACAAGATATGATGAAGAATGGTAAATATATTCCTATTGATGAAAAAATTACAGATCAAGGTATTACTGTACATCTCAAAGAAGTATTTATCGCAGATTCACGTATATCAGTTCATTATAGAATGGAAAAAGCGGACGGAAGTTTAGTACCATTTGAATTTGATACATCAGGATTAAATCTTGAGAATGATGGTAAAATTGATGGGCAACAAGAGGAAAACCCTGAGATTAAAAATGACGGGAGACTATCATTTATCCATGATTCAGATGATTATCTTCCTTTTGAACTTATGGCAGCAGGTAAAAAGTTAGATAAAATAGGCATTCGTGATAATGATAGACCTGAAGGTGTTGCTACATTTGTTATAACTACTGAAGAAAAAGACGTTTTTAAACAGCCTCTTACTTTAGACGTAAATATAACTAGAATTGGAAAAGTAATTGGTTCTTGGAAAGCTCAAATTCCAATTGATACTTCACATTTGAAAAATAATACGAATTAACATGAAAAAAAGAATAGAACAATATGTATCTAATTCTCAGTTTATATGTTTCCTTGTTTTCGTTACATTTATTTCGTATATAGTTTTTACTCTATATTTTATTTATGATTTAAGACCATTATAAGAAAAAGCCCTCTAAAAAAGTGGGGGAATAAATAACCGGTTTCTTAACGTATAAGGAATCGGTTATTTTGTATTTAAAATGCGTCTAAACGTACAATTTTCTTTTTTTATAAAAAAGCAAAGATACCCTAAGGTGACTTCCTCCGATTTGAACCATCTTAATTTTAATAATATGTATTGGACTTCCGTGCAGCGGTTAACAAGAAAATAATAGCATTGATGACACCTAAAAGTCCCTGCTTAATCCACATAGATAATGCAGCATTTGTGCCAATGGCTAGAAAAATAAGCCTTACTGTGTATCTATTGAATCTCAGTATAGACAACCTCCGGATGGGACTATATTTAAGGGAATTTCATTATTTTTTTGTTCCGTAAAACATTGTACTTCCTAGTGAAGAGAAATTCAGTTTTACTTCTATAACTCGCCCTGTTTCCACTCTTTATTATGGATATCTAATCCTTCTTGACCAAAGAAATGGAGAATAAATTCTTTTTCATCACTATCAATTTTTTTAGCCAGTTTAGATCCCTCCATACTTTGCTTTTTTCCTGAACGTAAATAATGAATTTCTTCAAAGTCTTTAACTACAGATTCGAACTCTCCATCATACCATTTGTTCAGAATAGATTCATATTTTGGTTTTTCATCATTATTAATAACATTTAAGTTGTTTTTTAAGTATTGAATGTTTTCTTTCGTCATTTGAAATCGCCCTACATCACGGGTACCGGAAACATGAAGATTATTCCCATTGAATGTGAGTTTTTGTAAAGACATATGTATCATCATATCATTTATAGTTTGCTCGTTTTGGATTTCACCAATCGACTGTGCTGCTTTAGAGAGTTCATCTTCACTTACTACATAACTATCTTTTTGCTGCTTTTGAATGGTTTGAACTTTCGGTTTTTCCTGAACCTTTTCTTCTTGTTTAGGTTTTGGTTCAGTTGTAGTCTTCTCATTTGAGCTACAAGCAGCCATTCCCATAAGCAATGTACCGCATGTTAATACCATTAGTAACTTTCGGTTCATTTTTTTCCGCCTATCTGTATTAGTTATTTTAAACAGTTTTTTTAATGTAAGATTTCTCATCTCATAGTAGCAAAGAATTTATCTTTATATTGTCATGTCTTGTCGAAGAATAATAAAAAACAACCTAGATCCTATAGGATCTAGGTTGTTTTTAATACGTAAACGTAATCGTCACTAAAGAATACCCTTCTTTCGCATTGTAAGGCTCCGCTTTATAAGAAACACGGTTGGACCCTTGCGGATAACCGATTTCCCCAATTGCATTTTTCACATCTTGCAGCGCACCGTTCATTGATTGCTTATAAAGTACTTCTATCTTTTCTGGCTTTGCACTATAACGCTGCTGCATTTTATTTTTTAATTCAGTATAGTTATTTGCAATATATTCATTTCCTAAATAGTTTAACTTTGTATCTTTTAATATTTGCTGATATGCAGACGTTTTCGTACTACCTGCCGCAATTTTATTTGTCAGTGTACTATAATAATTTGTTGTAGCTTGCGGATAGTCTCCACGGTTCCACTCATGATTTCTTGCGATTTGTTCATCTGATAAATTGAAATACGAATACGTTACGCGGCCCTGCTCATCTGGAACCGGATCATCGAATGTTGTATCAAGGTGATACCATTTGTTTTCGATTTTCACTAAATTCCAAGCATGAGGTTGTCCGTCCCCAGTTCCTGTCACGAAATGATTTTCAATTCCTGCTTCTTTTAATAATTGATAAGTTAATAGTGCGTAACCTTGGCAAACCGCAGAACGATTTACAAGTGCTTCATATGCTGTGTAAGCTTTATAAGACGTATCATAAGAAACATGCTTTACTACGTAATCATGAATCGCCTTCACTTTTTCGTGATCATCCATTCCAACTTGAGTGATAGAAGAAACGATTGCTTTCGCTTGTTTCATGACATATTCCGTCTGTTCTTTCGTTTCACGATATGTAATCTTAAGCGTAAACGTATAATTTCCAGGTGATCCAGAAAGTCCATATGAAACATTCGATCTATTATTATTTGTATACTCATTTTTACTTGCCACTTCTTTATATGCGTTAAAAAGTGTATTCATCACTTCGTCTGTATTATTATTTTTCGTTTTATATGGCAGTGTAATATTTGTCTCGTATGTATTAATACGCTTTTGTACTTCCTCTTTAAACGCTGTTAATAATGCCGCATCCCCTGTATCTTTCACATCAGCATTTTTATACTTCAAAGTTTTATATAAAAACTGCGCATACTGTTCACGTGTTACTGTGCCATACGGTTCAAAATTCCCATTCCCTGTGCCATCTGCGATTCCATTTGACTGCACTGCACTAATTGCATTTTCTGCCCAAAATGGATTTGGAACATCCTTAAAGGTATGTTTTTGTTTTGCCGCAAGATGGAAAGCATTCGTAAGAATTTGTGCCATTTCCGCACGATTCACAGAAGCTTTCGGTCTAAATTGGCCATTTTCATCACCTTTAAAAACTCCTAAATTCGTTAAAGTTAATACCTCTTCTGGGAACATTGTAGAACTTTGATTAATATCACCGTAAGGATTTTTAAACGTAGATCCATCCTTTAATACGTAACGAGTTCCATCATTACTAAACGAACCGCCTTGTTTATTCGGTACTAACACTCGATAAATTAAAGCCGCAACTTGCTCCCTTGTCGCAACATCTCCAAAACCAAATATCCCATTTCCATAACCGGAAATAATATTTTTACTCGCTAAATCTTTAATCGCAGGATATGACCAATGTGATGTCGGCACATCAGAAAAAACACCCACTTCAGCAGCTTTTACATCGCTGCCATTTGTATATAACAACGCACCACCAATAAGTGATAATGATGTAATTGATTTTAATAGTTTTGTATACATAATGTCTTCTCCCAATACGCTCTCTATTTTTGTTGGTTTATGTCGAAAAATCTAAAAATATGACAAAATATATTATACAATTAAAACTTTTTAAGGGATATATTAAATTTTAAAATATGCAAAAATTCATATTGTTATAAGGATTCATAGTAATATTATGTTATTTTACTTGCGAATATATAAATAAAAAAACGCTCATTTGAGCGTTTCATCTATATACCTAATAATTACTTTTTTCTACACTTCGAACTCTTCTTCTGTAATAATCCTTTGATCTAACAACTCTTTATACTCCAATATTTCTTTAGCCCCACGGCTCTCCATGCGTATATTGTATAACACTTTTTGTATTGACCTTTGCTTGGTCCGTTGAAAGGTTTACTCCATTTAGAAATAGTTCTATTGAATTTTTCACCACTAGCCACAAAAATATCTTATAATCTTTATATAATAAATTACAGTATTAGGGGTAGATAAAATGCCAGTTACACTCGAATTTATTCTTTTCATTCTTATAGCAATTAGTGCTGTTGGCTATTTAATAAAAGAATTTCAAAAAACTAGGAAACGAACACTTGGAATTTCACTAGAATTTTTAGTTCTTTTCTGGTCAATATGGAGAATATCAACTCTCATAATCTAATTTATAAAACATGAATTCCTTCGAATGAAGTGAAACTTTAATCAGTGGGAGTTTTATTCATCCCCCACTGATTATTAGTTAAACCAATCGGGATTTTACGGGATAAATTTACCAGTATTTTTACCACAACATTCATGTTAAAATCCCTTGTGAGTACGACATAACTCGACCTTATGAAGCTCCGCAGCTTTTATCGCGGAGCTTTTTTATTTAAATTAACGCTTTTGTTCACTTTTTTGATACATTTACGAAACATTCATATGTTACGTTATATAAGTCCTTTTTTAAATCATATTCATTATTTGAATTGTCTTTTTTCTCAATAACCGAAGCTATTTAACGTGGTAAAATAATAATTGGACTGGCATCCAATACCATATTACAATGGAGCAAATCGCAAGAAGGCACCTTAGAGTGTCTTTTTTGTACATAAAAAAATCTTACCATCTTATAGAAACGATAAGCCCTTTAAAACAATAATTGCAACTATATTAACTTTACATTACATTAAGGTTAGAGAATGTTCTTATATTAATAAAGTGCTAAATAGTAGGTGAAAAAATGGAATTTAACGATTTGGGTATTACCATTAAAGAACTTAGAATTAAAAAAAATATATCACAATCCGACTTATGTCACGGAATATGTTCACAAAGTCAAATTAGTAAGATCGAAAAAGGTGTGATTTATCCATCTAGCATATTGTTATATCAATTATCAGAAAGACTCGGTGTTGATCCAAATAGTATATTTGCACTAACTCAAAACAAGAAATTAAAATATACAGAAAATGTAAAATACGTAATGAGGGATTGCATAAGGCAACATCAATATAAAGAGCTTTATGAAATAGTAACAAGAGAAAAATACACAAATAATTTTCAAACAAAAGAAGATAAACAATTTCTAATATGGCATGAAGCAATTGCTATATATTGTGTGAATAACTCAACAAAAGTGGCTTTAACTCTTTTAAATAATGCACTAAAACTAACTGTAACCAATATTGATTTTTTATCAGAGAGAGAAATAGATATTCTACATACAATGGCTATACTTCATGCAGAAAACAAAGAATACAAAAAAAGTATTACTATCCTTAAAAGATGTTTAAATAATTTTAACAAATTAGATTTTCCTAGAGATAAAGAAATTAAATTGAAAATCATTTATAATTTAGCAAAAAATTTAAGTTACACATATCAATACGAAGAAGCAATAAAATACATTGATAAGGGTATCCAATTAGCTATTAATCTAAATACTTTTTACTTATTGGGTGAACTATACTATGGAAAAGGTTCAAATTTATTAAAGCTTAAACAATATAATGAAGAAGATGTTGCTAATAACATGAGAAAATCATTATTTATATTTGAATTAACAAAAAACGAAAAAAAATTACAAATAATTAAAGAAGAATATTTCGAAAACAAAAATAACCACTCATAATTTCTTAAAAACTACTTATAAAACTCACAGGAAAAATCCCAATAGTTTTTAAACTTAGAACCATATTATTGTTTTAATTCAGAGGAAGGCACCTTAGGGTGTCTTTTTTTATTTTCAAAAGGACCTGCTCAATTAATTCTTAAAAACATACTAAGAAACATTGTTTTATTTATCCCATTTTCATTCATGCTATATAAAATTCGTTAATAAATCCACCTCAAACATATTTATATGCATTGGAGTATGTTTGAGGTGGAACTCCTTCAAATACCAGTTCCTTTTATAAGCCGTTTTTTTGATGTAGATGACATTATTCTCAATACAATAGAATGAATTATTGGAACATATTTAGCAATATATATCAAAAAATAATATTAAGAAACCCCCTCCACCTTAAGGTAGAAGGGATCTTCTAATTTCTATTTCAGACTACCCGAAATTTCCGTAAAGGTACCCTAAGCGCATGTGCATCTGGATATCCTAAACTTCTTTCACCAACTACCGCTCCTCTGCCGAATGACCTTTCACCGATAGATTATATGCCGTGAAGTGCTACTTGTAACATTTCAATTCAGATATACGACAGGAAAGAATACATCATCACAGTGTCAGCAAGCAAAAGTGTATTCTGCATTTCTGAAAACAGTAGATGGCAGATTGTGACCTACTGAATCTGCTAAGAAAGAATATACAAGAACATCCTTAACATCCTCTTTATTTCCACTAATGATGACATCAAGGAAATCTTCTACTTGAAATTCTGGAGTAAACAACACAATCTTAGTTGTTCTGTTTGGTTCTAAAGAAACAAAAGTACGAGAGATTTCAACTAATTCATTTTGAGTTGGGAAAAAGGTGTTTCGACTTCTCTTAACAGTTACCGTTACATTACTAGTATGGCAGCGTGAATCATTGTTTAACATAATGTTGAGAGCAGTTGGAATAATCCCATTTTCAGAAACTGGAACTCGAAACACTCCAGTAGATTTATGAGCCATATAATCAGATCCTTCCAAAATAAAATATATTTACAATATATTAAATGCAAAAAACGTTCATTTTGATATGGACAAATTATATGATTAATATATCTATAATAACCCTTGGTATTACTAAGCCAATGTTTTAAAAGATTAACAAATATCGCGAGAACCAATCGAATGTATATTAAAAGTAAAAAGAATAAGATGTCTAAAAGATCCCCTATTTTGAGCCAATAATGAGACATTATGTTAATCTTATATGTATAGCTGCACAAAATTGAGAAACTTAAGGAGACAGATAAATTTTATGAGAAAATTATCTATATTACTTACTTTCATTCTAGTATTAGTCAGTATTACGGCTGCTTGCACACAAGATAAAACAGATAGTGCCGTTGAAAATGGTCCAATAGAAGAACCAACCGCAAAAAATGAAAATGAAGAATTAATAAATTTTGAAGAAAAAGAAGAGATAAGCCGCTTGGAACAAGGTATTTTATTAGTTGGTGAGAGTGTTAAGGGAGGCTATTACTTGACCGCTGTTCAAAGTGCATATTTAAATGCTAGCAACGATTCCGTCATTGTTAATGTCTCTGTAAAAAATGTACGAGGTCAAACGATTGGATTATCAGAATTAAAATATAACTTAAAAGATGAAAAAGACGGAAAGATCTATAAAGGAAAGGTGCTTGATCAAAACCCTTCTGATATACAAGTTAAACCAAATGAAACGGTAGAATTGAAAATAGCTTTTGAAGTACCACGTACCGCAGATGAATATATGTTTTATATTGAAAGCTCTTTAGACCCTCTACAAACATACTGGAAAATTGATAAGCTGCAATCACAAACAAACTAAATCTGAAATAAGCAAAAAGCAATGAAAAATTTGATATAGATACAAATGAATACTATATAAACGTAAGACCATCGATTTAATGAATCGTTGGTCTTTTTCAAAAAATGCCCCATTAAAAACTAAGAGATAAAAAAGAACTAATCTCTAGAAGAGATTAGCTCAATATATCCAAAGCTATTATAGTACATAGTTTTATGAGCAAACGTTATATAGTGTTGTATGGGATACATAACCTGTCATCCCTTTATATGTAACTTTTAACCACTGTTTAGAATTACTGTAATGACCTTGAACATATTCACCAGTTACCCATGTTCCAGTAATTTTCGTGCCATCATTAAATGTATGTAAGACAGGTGAATCGACAGTATAACCACTGCGCATCTTTGCACCATATACACCTACCGTACCTCCCTTTGCACAAGCTGCTACTACTGTTTCATTTTCAGTAGTATTCGTAGCTGCGAAAGCAGAGCCGTTAAATGTAAATAAAGTAAATATAAAAGCTGTTAGTACTGTACAAATAGATAAACGACGTAACAAAATAAATTCCCCCTTTTTTTATAATTTACTTCTTCACAAATGATTATCTTAAATATTCTAACTATTTTCAATATATTAATGTTGAGAAATATTAGTTGTATTTTTGAAATAAGATTTTATCAAAAATAGTAACAAACTCATATTTTACAGGGAGAGCACCGAAAGAAGTCTTCTACATATCAACTATATAAAAATCCCTCCGTCTTAAGACAGAGGGACTTTCTCATTCCTATTTCAAACTACCCGCAATCTCCGTAAAGATAACTCCAAGCGCATGTGCACCTGCATCAGGGTATCCTAAACTTCTTTCGCCAACTGTACCAGCGCGGCCCATGCGAGCTACGATTTCTTTCGTGTACTCTGCTCCTTTAACCGCTGCTTCTGCACCTTTTTCAAAGGCAGTTTTTACGTCTACTTCGTTTGAGGCGCTATCTAACCAAGAGTCTACACATGGAGCAAGTGCGTCAACAAGTGTTTTATCACCAACTACTGCTCCTCTGCCGAATGATCTTTCACCGATAGATTGGATGCCTTGCAGTGCTGCTTGCAGTATTTCAGCGAATTCTTTTACTGTTAACTCGCGCTTCTCGCCTGCTGCTTTACTAGCAGCGCGGAATGCACCGCCCCAAATTGGACCAGAAGCGCCGCCGCAATGTTCCATAATAATCATAGAACAACCGTCAAGGAATGATCCGATCGTTACATTTTCTTGTTCTACAATAGAATGCCACTCACGTTTTAATTGTTTAAATCCTTTTGCAACACTCATTCCGAAGTCACCATCACCTGCATGCGTATCTAGCTCACAGAACGGTACTTCATTTTTAATGATAATATCGCTCATTTTATCAACGAGATAAATCATGTTGTTTAATGTAATGACATTATCTTTAATAACAGCGTGTTCTTCCGCCGTTTCTAGTTCAAATGAAACTTCCTTCTCTTCTGTTTCTTCAAGTACATTTACATACTCTACACTTTCAACTGGTCCATCTACTTTAAACGCTGGTGTGTTACATTCTTTCGATAGTAATGTTTTTAACTCATCATCTAACTTCATTACAGTTAAAGACATACCAGCCATATCGATACTCGTCATATAGTTGCCGACGAATACTCTATTAATTTTAATGTTTCTAGCAGCTAATTCTCGCGTCACTGCATTGTTAAATAAGTAAAGTTCCTGCAGTGGTGTTCCGCCAAAACCGTTAACTAGAAGTGCGATTTCCTCGCCATCTTTTACTCCTAAATCTTTTACAAGGTCATTTGTCATACGGTTCGCTAGTTCATCTGCTGACAACATTTTTTCACGCTTAATTCCTGGCTCGCCGTGAATACCTACGCCGTATTCCATTTCATCTTCCGCAAGTGTGAAAGTAGGTGATCCGCTCGCTGGAACTGTACAAGACGTTAACGCTAAACCAATTGTGCGCACGTTAGCCGCTGCTTTTTCTGCGACAGCTTTCACCGCTCCTAAATCCATACCTGCTTCCGCTGCTGCGCCGGCAATTTTATGAACTAAAATAACTCCTGCAACGCCGCGGCGTCCTACTGTATACAGACTATCTTCTACCGCAATATCATCGTCCACTTTTACGTAGTCGACTTCAATTCCATCTTCTTTCGCTAAATGCGCACCGTTTTTGAAATTCATAATATCGCCGCTATAATTTTTAATAATTAATAACGTACCTTTTTTACTAGCTGTTTCTTTAATTGCTTGGTATACCTGAATTTGTGAAGGAGAAGCAAAAACATCTCCGCACACCGCCGCATCTAACATTCCTTTTCCGACTAATCCTGCATGTGCCGGCTCATGGCCACTACCGCCGCCACTAATTAACGTTACTTTGTTTTCGTTCATTTCTTTCTTCTTAATAACTTTATATTTTTTCAAAAGTTCAAGCTCTGGGTGAGCCATAACCATTCCGTTACACATTTCCATTACTAATGTTTCTGGTTTGTTTATAATCTTTTTCATTGTGATTATCCCTCAATTCCTTTAATATATTGTGATATATTTGAAATCTTCTTCTTACTACTCATGTTAAAATGAAAGCGTTTTATAGTAAACGGACAAAATGGACAATCTGTCTAAAGACACCGCTCTCATTTATAGATAGGATTTTTATATTACTAACATTCTAGGGATGATTCAGATGACCTCTTCTATAATTTCTAAAAAGATAATCGCGAACTCATTGAAATATTTAATGGAAACAGAGTCGTTTCATAAAATATCAGTGAGCGATATTATGTTACACTGTCAAATGCGTAGGCAAACTTTTTATTATCATTTTAAAGATAAATTTGAACTATTAAGCTGGATTTATAGAGAAGAAACGAAAGAAAATATTATAGACTTTCTCGATTATGAAAAATGGGAAAACATTTTTGATTTATTATTTGATTACTTTTATGAAAATCAAAAATTTTACCGAAATGCTTTTAAAGTTATTGAGCAAAACTCGTTTAATCACTATTTATTTGAGCATACGAAAAACTTATATATGAAGATTATTGATGAACTATCTGTAAGCTGTGGATTCAGCCTTTCTGATGAGACAAAAAATACGATTGCCTCCTTTTATAGTCACGGCTTCGTTGGAACAATAAAAGATTGGATTGAAAGCAAGTGCGAAGTAGATCCTTCCATTATGTCTTCTCTTATGAAAAATATGATAAACAATCAATTACTACTATTACTTGAGCAATCAGCAAAGTAATTAAAGGGTGGCAAAAGCAATGAAAAAGATTATGAATGATGTACAAAATATCGTTCAAGATATGCTGCATGGCTTTTATTTTGAACATAACGACAAAGTAAATTACGACGAAACAAATAACATCATTTATGTAAAGGATATCGAAAAACTAAAGCAAAACGTCGCGATTATAAGCGGCGGTGGTAGCGGACATGAACCCGCTGATATTGGCTATGTAGGAAAAGGTATGCTTACAGCGGCAGTAAACGGCAGCATTTTCACTCCGCCTACAGTGGAACAAATTGTAGCGGCTACTCGCCTCATGCCAAAAGATAAAAGTATTTTATTCATCATTAAAAACTTTAAAGATGACGTTGAGAACTTTCTAGCGGCTGAGCAGATCGCTAAAGAAGAAGGAAGAAAAATTGACCATATCATCGTAAATGACGACGTTTCAATTGAAGATGATGCTTCTTTTAATAAAAGAAGACGCGGCGTCGCTGGTACTGTTTTCGTTCAAAAAATACTTGGTGCGGCCGCTCTTGAAGGCCATTCTTTAGAAGAACTAACAACACTTGGCCGTTCTATCACTGAAAACTTACACACATTAGGAGTTGCCCTTTCCCCTGCCAACGATCCAGTAAAAGGAAAAGCTTCATTCACATTAAATGACGATGAAGTGTTTTACGGCGTCGGCATTCACGGAGAAAAAGGATATCGTAAAGAAGCACTATCCTCTTCTGAAATATTAGCAATCGAACTAATGAACAAACTTAAAAGCATTTATCGCTGGAGAAAAGAAGACAACTTCGCTATCCTCATTAATGGACTCGGCGCAACTCCATTAATGGAACAATACATTTTCGCAAACGACATTCGCCGTTTGTTTGAACTGGAAGGATTGCAAGTCACATTCGTAAAAGTTGGTACACTGTTAACTTCTTTAGATATGAAGGGTGTTTCGCTTAGTTTGCTTAAGGTAGAGGATTTGGATTGGGTGAAGTGGTTGAAGGTGGATGTTAGAGTGGGTAATTGGTAAGTAAAAATTATGATGATAAAAGCCTTTAACTATAACAAGTTAAAGGCTTTTTACAAATTGAAATATCGCACGAGCGTTCAAAAGAAATTCGTAATTACCTCACTGGATGATTACAGGTCTTCCAAATAAAGCTGGATGATAAATTAACATTGCACCTACAAATGAACACACTAAACAAAAAACAGCCTCGTATTTTATGACTAAAGGAGAGTTCGTATCAAACTCTTTTTCCTCTCTTTTCAATATCAATTTAAATAACGCTGTATATAATACTTTATATAATACATACCCAACAATCGCTCCGAGGGTATTCGTAAATAAATCATCAATATCTGTAATTCTATTATTTAGTAATTGATTTAACTCAATTGCCAATGAAAAAAGGAATCCCGCGCATACGGTGTTTTTCATTTTTCTAAACTGCGGCCAAATAGTCGGTAATAAAAAGCCGAACGGCATAAACAGTACAATATTTAAAAGATACGTCGTACTACCTGCCGTATCAAATAGAGTCAAGTTGATTTGACTTACACGAATCCACGTTTCATATCTACTTATATCCCATACAGTCGCGATTTGCGTCACCTTATACACTAGCGAAAGATAGAATAGAAAAATATATACCCATAGAAAATGCCGAATAGATATGTTTCTTTTCGCTTTAAAATAAAATCTAATTTGAAACAAAATACAAAAAATTATAGTAAAAAAATACGTATACAAATAACTAATCAAAACTCCTGTATGCATGTGGAATCCCCTAACTTTACATTTTCATCTATTATTTAAGAACTGGTAATTTGTTCATATATTTAATCTTCTACTTTGTCTTCGGATATCAGGGATATACTAAAAATAAAAAATCCCCACTCCTTCATTTTCAGTCTCCTCCTTGATGTAACTTGTTTATAGGATAGGAAAAACTTTTAAAATAAAAAGTAGGGTAAATATAAAATTTTTCTTAAATTTTATGTTAGTTTTTATTATTACTCTTATTAGGAATCCGCTATTCGTTGTTAGGTAACGCCATGCTTACACCTATAAAAGTATTGAATTACTGAAGAATTCTGTCCTCAATATAACAGCAGATTCACATCAAAAATGTAAATCCTCATTTCCTTCGTATTTTCCTTTATTAAGTCTTTTTCTTATGAATAATTCTGCCAAAATTAAATTAGGTACCCATGCTAACCAAGCAATAATAGCGTAACTAAATTCAAACCGCTCTATTCCAAATAGAACTATAAACAACGGTAGCCAAATTCTTAATGTAACTGCTCCAAAGGTTAAAGAATAATTTCTAATCATCCAGTTCCGATGCTCTTTAATTTTTTTATTCTTAACTCTATGTAATGCTTGATATGCTGATGCTAGCCAAAGTATGGATAACAAACCAAAGCCTAGCTTCGCTACCAATCCTCCCGTAGCATAAAAAGATAGGTATAGTCCAGAAACGCCTCCTAATAATATACCAACCATGTAGATTCTCCCAACTATTCGATGACGGTTGATATTCCTATCTCTAAATTTAGTGGATAATGTGAAAGGACCAATTACTAATGCTACTATACTAGTCGTAATATGTATAAATAACATACTATACCAGAAATCACTTAATTTAGATCCAAACATAAGCTTCGCTTTTACAAGCCCTGTTTGAAATCCATCCATAATAGAATATTGGACAACAATATAACCAGATACTAAAAGAGCAAAAAAAGTGAATACAAACCAAATTTTTCTGTTCATATTTTACTGCCTCCCCATTACATTCACGAAAATTAGATTATATATTACTGTTCATTCTCGGGAAAAATAAAAAAGCCTTCTAGCGAAATGAAGTGACCTCCGAAAAAGGGACATTTAATAGATTAAGATTTCCAAAAATAATGAATATATATGTTATATTGTTAGACGTACTGAAAAAGCTAAACAGTACAGCAATGGGGATTTTTCTAATGGATATGTTACAACAAGTAATAGATAAATTTAAAATGAGTAAACTCTTAAGTATATCATTCTATACTTGAGAGTTTACCCATCTATCCCTTCTCATCCCTCATACTGTAATACCCCAAATTAATAATAATCAAGAAATACCCACCCATAATTCCAGCTGCAAATGTCCACATGAATTCATGATGTTCAATTTCATACATAATAATCGCGCCGAGTATTGCGGCTGCGAACCGATTTATCATTCCGAGCATCGGTGCTTTTTCTTTTTTTACAATGCTATCTCCGAACTTTTCAATACGCCTTCCTAAAATCCAGGCGCAGTACATACTCACCAAAAGGCCAATGCTTATCCCGACAAACTGGGCTGAAAAAGGTGTCACGAGCCATCCCAATAACATTACGCCTAGCAAACAATACATTTGTATGTTGAATGATCTTAATGCCATACGAATCATGTTATTCTCCTTTATCTTTCTCATTGTAATTCCGTATTATCAATCCAAGCTTTCAGAATCCAAGCTTTCAGCTATATCTTTTTTAAAATGAGGAAATTTGATTTTGCTCACCATTAAATACGCGAGTACGCTTGTACCAAATGCCACGGAAACTGGATTATTTAGGCGACATAAAATGAGGAGACACATCGCCGCGAATGGAATGGGCATTCCGATGAATGTTGGGAGTTTGCTTTGCTGTGTGTTAAATCTCGCAAGCCGAAGCATTCCGCAAATACTGTAAGCGAGCGCACATATCATCCCGATAAACTGCAAATCTTTTAAAGCGACACTATAGGCAAGAATAGATGGTGCCACACCGAAGGTCACTAAATCCGCAAATGAGTCTAACTCTCCGCCTATTTCCGAAGCAGCATCTAGTTTCCGAGCGACCATACCATCAAACAGATCAAATACCATACCTGTAATAATGAACATAACTGCACCATGCATATCGTCAACGAAAACAGCATGAATAGCCAAAAGCCCACACACAAAATTTGCTATCGTAATCATATTTGGTATGTAACTCATCACATGCTTCTCCTCCTTTCTACTAATTGCTTCATCTAAGTTCTTACTCATTACAATCAAGATCCTTCTGCTTTTCTTCCAATATCACTTTATTTATTTTCGTTAACGTCTCTGTCATTTGCTGCAACGCTTCAATATCAATTTTCGAGAAATACTTCTCAATTAATACATCATCTAACTTCGACAATTGCTCCATATACTTACTACCGTTTGGACCAAGTGTAAGAAAATACTCCCTTTTATTATTCGGATTCACTTGTTTTGAAATCATCTGTTGCTTTTCCAATTTCGATAAAACTTGGCTCACCGCACTTTTCGTTATATTAAACGTATTCGCAATGTTATTTGCTGTCGTGTTTTCATTTAAATGAATATGAAATAGCATGCTCTCTTGCTGTCCAGTAAGACCAAACTCATCCTTTAAATCTTGAAATAGTAAAATGTAGAGTTCCGTGTAGGCTCGATTCATTTCATTAATTACTTCTTTATATGATCTCGTCATAGCGTTCTTCCTCCAGTCACGCTTTTATATAGTTTAGTTAACTTAACTAAACTATATTATACCTTTATGTTCGTGTAAAGGGAAATATAGCTCTACACTTTACTCACAATGATACAAAAAAGAAGACACTCTTCTAAAACAAGTTTAGTCGCTTCTGTCTCACTGCTTTCCTCATCCAAATACTTGGTAAGTGATTCTGAATAATCAAAAAGAAAATCAATTAAATTCCATATAGACCCATTACTGGTTAAAATGTTATAATGGAATCACCCTACATAGTTACTCATAGCCAGACTGAGGAACTAGCGTCTTATTAAGTAATGCGCATAACTAAAATAAAAAAGACACTTTACGGTGTCTTTTTTATTTATATTCATTGCAATTATCTCTTTTATAAACAAACTCTATCAAACAGTAAAGGAGACTAACAGATGGAACATCCTGTTGCAAGAGAATTACGTTTTATACGGGTATGTCTTATCATTTTGATTATTGTCATTGCATTCTGGGATCGTGAGAAAACTGTGGAAATTACTGATCACGGTAGCGATCCTATCTTAAACACCAGCAATATGACCCAAGTTGGTGAGAATACATTTGCATACAAAGACGAATCGAATCAAATTAAAATATTTAAGTTTAATCCAGATACAAATGAAATAAAATTAATAAAAGAGTTTTATGCTAACGAATATTAATTACATGAATTAAATAATTCAAATCTGTAGAAGACACTTTAAAGTGTCTTTTCTTTATGAACTACAAAGTATGAGGCCCCAAGTCATTAGCTGCAATTACGACTAAGGCTTTTACTATATAAAAAATAAAACATAGTAAGAATAGAATACTCACTTAAATTATTTTTCACTTCACAAACTACATCCAAAAAGTTGGATAACTTCTTTTACTACTCATATTATTAATGAATAAAGCAATAACTACAATAACAACGGAGCCAATTAAAACTGGTGTTACTAAATAACTCCAACTATTTGCCCCTAAAATTACGATAATCGGATCGGCGCCTGCCGGAGGGTGCGTCGTTCTCGTTAACATCATAACGGCTATTGCCATCCCCACTGCTAAAGCAATTGTCCAATATTCATTCCCAAACAAATGATATATTGATAGACCGATGAAAGTTGAAATCAAATGTCCTCCAATAATATTACGCGGCTGAGATAATGGCGCATTCCAAACTCCAAATGCTAATACACAACTCGCCCCAAATGGAGCCATTAATAATTCTGTAGAGGTTATGCTCGTTAAATATGTTAAAGTAATAATCGTTAAAAATCCCCCTAGTAGTCCTGTTAAAGAGTCCTTTATATTTACTTGTAATGGACTTCTTCCTTTCCCTTTCATTTTTGTAAAATAGCGTACACTTATTGGTTGAGGATCTTTCTGCTTAGTTGCTGTTATATTATCCATCGTTCTCCTCCTTTATTTACCAACAATTATAACTCGACATAACTAACCTGTAAATATCAATTTTAGAGGTTAGTTAAAGAATAAAAAAAGAATCAACTGTTATAAGTTGATTCTCTAGACTTCTTCAAATTTTCGATCCTGAAATTTTGCTACCTTTTTCCGGTTCCCACATATTTTCATAGAACACCATTTTCGTTTCCCACTCTTATCTATAAATAATAAAACACAGTCAGGATTTGAACACCTTTTAAGGAAAATAAGCTTATTTTCTGCTATTAACGTTAAAGCATCAAATGCAATTAACGATGCGAGTATATCCTCGATTTCTCCAACCGGGATAGATACTAGCTGTTGTTCAATGATTTTATATGTAAATGGTGCCTTCTCAATTTGTTTTTCTAAATACGTAATAAAATCATTAGAAATCTCTTGTTGATCAGCAATTGCCTCAAACTGTTTTCTCAGTACTTCTCTTACCTCTAATATGCTAGATGTAACTTGATTCGTGCGCTCTTGAATCCTTATAAATGTTTTTTCATTCCAAAAAGGAAGATTAACCTTTATTACATGTAGCCATTCTAATACATCTTCATTTGTTATTAATAAATCATAACGTTGTCCACGCCTAACTAGCTCTGTATTTACTAAATCTAATGAGAGATTTCCAGATATAAGCGGGAATTGTTTTTTGTCCTGCATGTACTCATCACCTTCTCTTTAAATAATCATATTCCAAATTAATACAGCAGTGCAACTTTTTTATAAACTACAAAGTATGAAGATCCAAGCCTTTAGCCATAATTACGACTAAAGGCTTTTTGTATGTAAGTAAATGAAAAAGGAGCTAATTTTATGGAACATAATAAAAATGGAATACTTGCTTTAATTGTTTTATTTTTAGGATTAGTGTTTTTTGTTAGTGGAATGGTTTATCATTTATGGGGCTCATTTTAATTTCAACTTTTAGACGGATAAATAACTCGAATCAGAGAAATGCACAATATTTTCCCTTTTCCTTCCAAAATTAATATAATAAGATATAAAATGTAATACATATAAAGACAAATATATAGCACTCATTAAAGTGCTTCTATTTTGGAAGGAAGAAACGATGAACAAAAAGTTATTAGCCCCATTATTATGTAGCACATTCTTGTTTGGAGTATCAGCTTGCGGTTCACATGATGCGCCTGCGAAAAATGAGCAGGCGACTTCTAAAAAAACAGAGAATGACAAACTTAGCAGCAAGGATTCGCAAAAAGAACTTCCTACCAATGTAGATTCCTCTGATGTATACATGTCAATGGGATCTGCCGAGTCATTAGATGTTATAGGGACTGGAGAAGTTAAAGCACAAGGTGTCTTTAAAGTATTAGACATCGCAGTTTATAATCGTAAAGAAGAACCCATTACACTAGATATTAACAACTTTAAATTAATTGATGGATTTGGAAGAGAATATCACATTTCCAATGAATATCAATCCGTACTTAAAGCTGCAAATACCTCTACATTTAAATTTGGTATTGTTAGCCCTGATGAACATTCGGACGGAAACATTGTATTCGATGTACCGAAAAACACGCGAGGATTAACTTTAAAATTTAATAATGATAAGTTAGATAAAGAGCTCCAATTAAAAGTGGAATTGGAATAGGCAAAATAAATACGTCTTCCTTAACATTCTCTACTAACATAAAAAAGTACAGTCTTTTCTACAGCAGACTGTACTTTTTTATTTTTTATTTCACATAACATTCCCTAATTTTTTTGACTAGATGCTCTCCAATCACGAAAAGATGTTGGGCGTCCAGAAAAAGCTCTTTGCTTTGTAACAGATGGTTTTTCTTCAGGAGTCATTGTTTTTTCTTTAAGCGTCGCTGGTTTTTCTTTAAGCGTCACTGATTTTTCTTCAAGAATAGTCACAGCTGTTTGCATTTTCTCTAACTGTTCTTTCAGCAATTGTTGTTCAATCTTTAAATCCGTAAGTAAACGTAAAATCATCTCAGAATTAGCCATAAGATCCTCCTTCCCCCAATACACAGAATAAAATACAATATGTAGAAGACGAAATGCCGGTGACAAAAATAAGGTCGTCAACTCTTTTTAACTTCCAAAGTCCTTTTATTTTTTTAAGGACCTGCTCCATTCATCCTTAAAAACATAAAGTAAATTAAATCCATTAATAAATGGTCTTTATGGAAGGAGGAGTTAATATGGGCTATGGCGGTAGTTGTGGTGGAGGCTGTGGTTTCGGCGGCGGATTTGCCTTACTTGTTGTGCTCTTCATCTTATTAATCATCGTTGGCGCTAGCTGTTGGGGCGGCGGATTCGGCTGCTAAGGAGAGGCACTCTTGAGAGTGTCTTTTTTTTAATATGTGGCTCGTATACATATTGCTCAAAATTTCCGTTCTAGAAGTATTATAATATTAGCTTAACATGTCAGTTCCCCCTAATTAATAGGTGGTTCTAGCCTATAGAATTCTTTTAAATATAAAATGAAACTATATTTCTCAATGAATAAAACAATTTAACATGGTAAAATAATATTTGGATGGGAGTCCAATATATTATTAAAATTAAGATGGTTCAAGTCGAAGGAAGGCACCTTAGGGTGTCTTTTCTTTTTTATAAATAATTATAAATTAAAATTGCAAAGGATGCTTACTACTTACAAGGAACATTTTCTTCCGTACAACTATTTATTTGAAACTAATTACTATTATAAATATAAAGAAGTTATGGATAAAGTAGTGAGGTAAATAAAACAAAATATAGATTTAATTCCTGTTTCTCAACGAGGTACCACCAGCATTTTCAAAAAAATACGCTAAGCAAAAAAAATAATCAGCTGTCCATATGGACAGCTGATTTACATCATTACATTTCTATTATTTATCTTACCACTTGTACAGATACTGGTTTCCACCCCTGATTTTCTACCCAATCAATATTAACCTTATATTTTTTATTATTTTGCTTATCTCGTACATTACCGTAGGCTTTATTATTACCATTATTCCCAATAAAATCGAAAATCAATTGGCTCTCTGGAACATCAACAGCATAAGAAATTGCTTTTTTCATCTCACTCCAATCTACTGTTCCTTCTTTAAATTTCATTTCAGGTTTTGCTCCTTGCTCGGTACCAATTGGCTTCCAAGAAGGATTAGTTTGAGAACCCTTTTCTTGAGATGCCGTTTTTTCTTCCTCATTATTTTCAGTTCCGTTCGTTTTTACCGATTTTTCTGTTTTTGATTTCTCTTCTAGCTGTGCTGCCTCTTTATCTTCATTTTTCTTTTCTTCTATCTTTGCTGCCTCTTTATCTTCATTTTTCTTCTCTTCTATCTTTGCTGTTTCTTTATCTTCAGTTTTCTTCTCTTCTATCTTTGCTGTTTCTTTATCTTCAGTTTTCTTTTCTTCTATCTTTGCTGTTTCTTTATCTTCAGTTTTCTTCTCTTCTATCTTTGTTACTTTCTTTTCTTGAGCAATTGCTTTCGTTGATGTATTAGAAGGGGTAAACAATTGGTATGTCACTATACCAACTGTCACTAATACCAAAGTAAATGCAATATTAAAAATTGCCTTTTGACGACGATTCTGTTGTTTTTCTTGAAATCTGCTTACTTGTCCCATTCTTCAAACCTCCGTGTTTACTTTCTCCTCTACTCTTTATGTATTATCCCTAAAATTCTTAATATTTTTATTAAACAATAGAAATAAACTACACTTTCCATACAGGATTTCATATCATAATAAAATTTGTGTTTTTTCAAGTATCTGACATATGTTATTCAAAATAGTTTAATACATTAAAAATTGATAAGCTTCTGCACTTAAGAAACCTTCAATTTTATTCAAAGGTGATTCCAATTATGTCCATATTAGATCTCCTGTAGAAAGCTTTTTAACAATTAAACCTCTTCTTCCCTTATTTATAATTTTTAAATTAAATTTCCCTCTATAGTATAATAAAGATGTTTCGTTTTCTAATGGGGTATGTCGTAAAATCAAAAGGGATTTTATCTCTTTTACCTTCTTTTCAGAGTAAATTTCACCACTAGGGAATTCTATTATTCCTAATGTAATCTTTAATTCGCTCTCATCGAAAGGCCACTCCTTATTAAGTTCCCTTATCTTTTGTATAAAGCTTCTTTTGGTTTGTCCTATATATAGCAATGTTACACTCTTAGCACATACTCTAGAGATTGCAAATATCCCCTTCTTAGAAGCTTCTTCCCTATTATAAAAATCATTTATACTATACATTCCATACCATTTAATATGTACTGTTTCTATGAATCTCACCTCATTTTTAGACAATATTATAATTTCTGAATGTTCAAATTATAATGGGCGCATAGTCCTGATTACTTGAATTATAAATTGTGCTTTTCAATAATACATTTTATTATTACTAATTTCAATAATACAAAAAAAATACAATATTATAGTTTAATTACAAAACTTTATAAAAAAACAAAGTGATGTCGTACCAAATATTATATTTTTTCAATATCAGACTACCATGAACAAAAGTTAGAGAGTTATGGAATAAAATATAATTTGTATGTACATACATTTCTTTAAAAAGAAGTTTTGTAGTTTGCAACTGAATTAAAAAAACATAGATTTTTATGACTCTTTTGGAGATATACCAACGTGGAATCTTTGATATGCACGTTACTATACCGAACTTTCGGTATAGTATTTTTTTGCAGCTCCTTGATTTTTCACCAAATACGTATAAAAAATCAATAGTAGGAAAATAAACTGCTGGCTAAAAGTTTACTTTCGATAAAATAAAAAAGGATCTGCAAATCTGCAGATTCTCCTGATAATGATTATATAAGTATAGTATCATCCATTTATTTGACTATTATTCGGAAAGTATAAAACTGTTCACTAGATAGCAGAGTATTTTTACATATTGTATTAATTCCTTCTTCAAAAATCCCCCCTAAAATAAAAAATACGCTATTCTTTCTGTAGAATCATAGGAAAGGATGGTATTTTTGTATGTCTATTTCTGTATTTGATGAATTATAACTATTTGCTCAAGAAATTCAAAGCTTTTTATGGATTTTCTTTTATTATATCGGTTTCACATATTTCCTCTAAACTCTCTAATACTTGATTTTTTAATTCAGCCATTTACTTATTTTCTATGACTTCTTATTCTTTTTCTTTTATAGGAATCATTGCAAGAACTGTTAAATCTGCATTCGTTAAATCTTTTATCACTTGATGAGAAGCAAATACCGGTAGCGAAACAATAAAACCATCATCTACTTTTGTAATATCATTATGTGTAACATACTCCAGAAATACTTTATTTGCAGCCGCTACAAATTCTTCATCGCCTGTTCCATCAGGGTATGATACACCAATTTCCCCTAACATAATATAATATTGCTTTTTAATACCAGTCATATCCATTGGATCAATGGATTGGATTTTGTAATTTACCATTCCAGATTTCACTTTTCTTTCAGGAATATCTAAGTCAAAAAACTCTCCAGCTTCTTCTAAAATAATATTGATATCTTTAATTGTTGTTATAGCATTAGTTGCTTCCTTAAAAAACATGAGTTGCTCTCTTGATAAAACAATATTTTCTTCCTCTTTCTTAAACTGTAGATTTTCTAAAATATCTTCTATTTCTTCTACATTTTCTAGAAAAAACATATCATTCTCCATATGAGGAATTAATTCTTTTAAGTTTATCAAATACATTTGTGAATATTTTATATTCATCTCTTTCATTTCACGTAATTTGTCTAGAAATTTTAATACCTTAGCTTTACGATATGTTTCTGCCATCATTTTCACCTCTCGTTACATTTTGTATACAATTCGTATACATTTCGTATACATTTCGTATGCAGATTGTATACGAGGCGTATTGGATTTGCAAGTATTAATTTTAAAATACAAAATTAATTGGTATTGTTTAAAAATTTTTATTATAGCTATCATGAATTTACTAATACAACTCCACCTATAAAGGTTACGATTCTAAAAAATATTAGATTTTCAAATATTCTTCTTCGCCTGCTGAAACTCTTACAGCGAAACGGACGAAAATCCCCATCGATACAGGGAGAAAACAGTCTTTAATATATTAGGTGTCGTTTACAATTGGACCATGTCTGATAATTAAGCCGCTTAATTTTAAAAATGAAACCCGTTAGGATTTATTTGATATGCAGAATCCCCAATGATTTGCACTGGTTTTTAGAATAAGAAAAAATCCCTTCTGAAACTGACCTTTCTTAGCCTTAGCTTGATAGCAATGTGGCGGTACCCCTCAATGAACAAAAAAATTAACATAGTAAAATAGTATTCGGATGGGAGTCCAATATATTATTAAAATTAGATGGTTCAAGTCGAAGGAAGGCACTTTAGGGGGGCTTTTCTTTATTTTCAAAAGAACCTACTCCATTCATTCTTAAAAACATAAAGTAAAGTGAACCCGTTAAAATACATGAATGAACCTTAGTTTTAATCCTCTTACCTAAAGGAAGAACTATTATGTGCTATGGTGGCAGTTGCGGAGAAGGCTGTGGTTTTGCTGGAGGATTTGCTTTGCTTGTTGTACTCTTTATACTATTAATCATTATCGGATGCAGTTGCTTCTGCTAAAAAACTATTAGAAAGGACACTCTTATATGGGTGTCTTTTCTTTATGAAAAATATCTATAACCTTTTTCTTATGACTTTTAACATCAATAAAGGGTGATACAAACTATTACATATGTTTGTACCACCCTTTATTGATGCGTTTAGACTTCACAGTTGTTAAAGTTTTAGACTTCTCCCTTAGTGTACCCATATTATTAGAACATCCTGTAATCTGTAGACAAAATGTAGCTAATAAAAACAATATTAATAATTTCTTCAATAAATCCTCCTACATGCATAAAACACCATATGTTACAAAACAAACATAACATCAACTCTTTATAAAAACAATATAATCCTCATTCCTTAAGCTATCTCTTAACATAGGAGTACCGCTACATATTCATACAGCTAAAA
This sequence comes from Bacillus sp. XB1, assembly GCF_053557995.1. Lineage (NCBI taxonomy): Bacteria > Bacillati > Bacillota > Bacilli > Caryophanales > Bacillaceae > Bacillus > Bacillus sp. XB1. The sequence continues at coordinate 2,670,758 of NZ_JBNRIL010000001.1, forward strand.
TTTTTAAATATCCTCTACTTAAGGAATTTGTAAGTATCAAGTAAGAAAAACGAGAGCTTTGCTTCGTATAATCAAAATATAAAGCGAAGGAAGAAAGATGATTTCTAGGATTAATATGCATGTAACAAGAGAAGAAATCTACATTTTTTTAGAATAATAATATTAGTATGTCCAAGTTTTGGAGATTGCTTGCAAATATTTTGAAGTTTTCGCACCAGAATTCTAATTACCATACCTGTTTTGTACCATCACATATTGGAGGTTGAAACATGAATAAAAAAAAGAAAATACAAAAATCAGTCCTTACCTTTACCCTACTCTTTTCTTTAGGCGTTTCATCTTTCCCGCTTACAACAACTATTCACGCAGATACACATGAGGAACAATCTGCTGAAAAGAAACTAGTCTCTTTAACGGAGCGTACATCATTATTTTTTGAATATCTCCAGAAAGGTAAGTATGCAGAGGCACTACAGTTGACGTCTGCTGCTTTTCAATCCAAGTTTACAGCAACCACATTACAAAACTGGTGGACACAAAGTGGCTGGAGCGGGATAAAAAGTATGGGAACCCCCGTGATAAAAGAACGAAACTTGGTCCATCAGACGGTGGAAATTCCAGCAGATACCGAAGGAACTACCATACCGCTACTCCTTAAATTCACACCTGGCGGGAAAGTAGATGAAATTGGAGAAAGGCCACCCGAGGAATCTTATACTATCCCGCATCCTAGCTATGATCAACCTGACTCCTATCAAGAACGTGAAATCGTCATTGGAAATTCTACCTATCCGTTACCAGCGACATTAACAGTTCCGAAACATAAGCGTGGTGAAAAACTGCCCGTAGTTGTTCTTGTTCATGGTGCTGGCATCCATGATCGCGATAGCACATATATGGGAACAAAAATCTTACGAGACATTGCGGTGGGCCTTTCATCCAACGGAATTGCAGTGTTGCGCTATGAAAAACGCACCTTAGAACATGCATTAAAGATGAGTACAGAACCTGTTACGTTAGACCGTGACACTACAGATGATGCTATATTTGCAGCAAAATCAGCAGCGCAGCAGGAAGGCATTGATCCAAATAATATTTTCATTCTTGGACATAGCCTAGGAGCTGGCACAATGCCACGTATACTAAGCAAAGCACCTTCCACACTTGTCCGAGGAAGCATCTTACTCGCACCACCTGCACGCCCTTTGACTGACATTGCTATTGATCATTCTCAATACCTTGGGGCGTCAAAGGAAGAAATCGATGAACTAAAAAGACAGGTCGCTTTTATTCAGGATCCTACTTTCAATCCCAATCATCCTCCAGCTGGCTACAATTTTGGGTCACCTCATTTTATGTATGATGTTTCTAGGTGGCGTCCAGTTGAAGAGGCAAAATCACGAAAAGAGCCTTTACTCATTCTGCAAGGAGCACGTGATTATCAAGTAACAGTAAAAGATGAATATACAAAATGGCAGAAAGGACTTTCAAACCGCGGGAATGTTCAGTTCAAAAAATATCCGAAATTGAATCATTTCTTCACGGAGGGTGACGGGGAATTAAGCCTCCCTAGTGAATATGAAATCCCTGCTAACGTTCCCGAATACGTCATCCAGGACATTATTACATGGGTTAACGAGACAAAAAAATAAGCAAACATCAAAAGCCTTCATGCAATCATTATTGCGTGAAGGCTTTTTGAAACTAGTGATTCAGAGATAGCTATTATAATGCACCAAAACGAGAATTATATTTTTCTACGTACTAAATAAAACGCTAAGGAACCCATAATAACAGGTGCAACGAAGTCAAAGAAATGTGAAAAAGTAAAAGTAAAAAGAAAAAGAAATGGTATAAGTGTATAGATAACTGCTAGTCCTATAAATAAAGGAATTCCAAATTGAAACTCTCGACATCGTTTAATTTTCCTATATAAAACTTCCCCAAGTAAACAAACTATGAGAGCTGGTATACTACCATAAGTGACGATAGTTTTTATGAATCCATGTAAAACGTCCGGGTGAATAAAGCTAGGATTAAAAATATATGAAATTAAGAACCATCCAAAAATAAAAGCAAACAGACTTGCAACATAACTAACTACAAATTTTATCAAAGTAAGCAACGTAATCATCCCCATAATTCCCCAATATTATCTTCATTGTATCATTTTCTCTTAAAAAGATTCCAAAAGGATTACTTGCCCTTCAGCTTTCTTTTTTAGAGCTTGTTCAAGACGTATTTTTTGATGTTATTTTGTATAAAAAACTTTTGCTATCAACCTGTTCTGTTAGGTTGATAGCAATGGGATGCCGCCACATCGCCATCAACCTTAGGGCGCTAAGAGGTTATATGTGAGGATTATTCCTTTAAATTTCTACGACTGTTCTAAAGATAGGCATAACAAATAAACCTATTAACTGGGCATTTTAAAAAATATTATGCAACCTTGAAACTTTTTGACAACATATAATCATACACAACACCTAAAATATCAAAAACGGTTTTCTTTTCATACCGATGAGATTTTCTCCCGTTTTTCTCTAAAAGGTAAAACAAACGCAGCAAAACTTTTAATAATTCATGGATGCTCTTTTGTAGTCCCTCATAAAACAATTGATAATAATTCTTTATCATATAGATAGATTTGTATTCACTTAACTCTTTCTTTTTCTTATCCAAGAGTAACTGACGCATTTTGAACATCGTCGATGAACAGAGTAAAATACTAATGAGTTTCCCATATAAATGGCATTCTAAGCGTTCTTTCTTAATTTCTTTGCACCTGTCAATTTGAAAAAAAGATTTCCATGTTTTGAACAAAATTTCAATTTGCCAGCGTAATGAATACAAGTCATGGATATGTCCCGTTGGAACATTTTCTGTAGAAAGACTCGTAATATACACGTTGATCCCACTCAACCGTTTACTTCGTTCTTTGTAGGTAATACCTTTCTTCTTTTCTTCTTTTCTTTTTTTGCTTGTTCCTTCAACCTTTTCTCTGTTTGTTCTTTTGTTAATCGATGAATAATAACACGAGCTGGTAATTTTTGATACTGTCCAATGTGTGCCTCTGAAATCTCCGTTGTTTGAACAGGGGACAATTGATTGATGAGTTCTTCCATATCTAACTGAATATAGAGTGTCCCTTTCTTCTTTCCAAAATCAAATCCACTCACATGTTCTGATTCACATAAAAATGCTGGTTAAATTCATTAATAAAACTTCATTAATAATGACTGTTACTGATATCGGAAGATTAATGGGTATCTTCCGTAAAGATAAAGCTACTGTATCTAAATAAAATAGGCACTCGAAAGAGTACTTTTATTTTTTCTCAATGATCAATATTAATTAACGTAGTAAAATACTATTTTGATGGGATTCCAATACATATTATTAAAATTAAAGCGGTTCAAGTCGGAGGAAGGCACCTTTGGGTGTCTTTTTTATGATTAGCAATAAGTTTTAAATTTTGCAACGACATCCAACGAGCTTATGAGGGGCTAGACGGACGGCAGCAAGGCCGTTTTGCAAAACATTACCAATTTATCCAATGAGGGCTTCGGCTCTCTTTTTTTTACTCTTTTAAACTAGAACCTTTTTATACAACCTTCATAATATAATATGGGACAACCTTAAACTCTTTTTTGAGAGGAATGATTAGATATGGCAGATTATTTCTGTAAAGATGGAAAGAAATATTACAAGAAAAAAGATAAATCATGTAACTCTTCAAACTCCAGTAACTGTTTCATAGAGACATTTACAATTTTCGGCTCTGAAACTACCCCTACAAGTCTTGAAATCCCACCCGGTTCTACAATTACCCTATTTGAAAATTTTACAACTAATCACAATAAAACTCTAATTCGTTTTAGTTTTAGCCCTGTATTTGCTTCGTTTGTTACATTGACTATTAGAACATTTAATTCCACAACCCCACAAACAATTACATTAACACCAGGAGATAGAAAAACTTTCTTATTTGAGGATGTTCAAAGTATTACTTTCTCAAATGCCACTACAGCTAACGCTGAACTTAGTCCATTATTTATCCAACAAACAACATGTATTTGTTGTGGTGAATCAAATTCATATTACTATGAGAGTAGTGACCATGGTTATTAGTAGTTATTATAGAGGGCTTCGGCTCTCTTTTTTTATTCACAATTTCTAGTACAATTAAAATAATTAAGAAACGTATAGGGTACCCCGTCCAATCTCAACCGCTGAAGAAAAAGAACTGATTGAGAACATGTTGTTATGTTCCTTATTATCTGAAGAAGAAATACTAATTACATATTATGAAGATGGCTATTTACTCTCTAGCTATATGACTGTTGTTAATATTGATCCACCAAATAGCGCTGTTTTATGTACCGATGCTTTTTATAACAAGATAAAACTGCAATTTTCTAATATAATAGATGTTAAATAACATAGGTTTAGATTATTTAAAGGAGTGTAAAAATACAAGGGAATCATCTTATTTTTTGGAACTAACGCACCCGTTAGCTGAATAAGGAAAAATGACTTTAGTAACTTATTTTGAACTTTCTCCTATAATTTCTAGTATAGAAACGGAATAATTCGCCAAGTCTTGGACTGATATTGTTTATATTGTTCACCAAATAGTGTAACAAGGGTTCTCTCTTCAACTTTTATACGATACGAATACGCAAGAAAAAATAAAAAGATATTTATGATAATGGCAATGAACGAAGATGAAGATATAGCAAACCCTAAAAAGGTCAGAAAAGAACCTAAATAACCAGGATGGCGAATATATTTATACAGACCGCTTTGAATTAACTTATGTTCTCCCTGCATTCCGACGTTCCTACTGTAAAATCGCCCTAATGTATTCATTGAAGAAAATCTAATCCATACACCAATTAGCCCAACAATAACACCAAAAAACAGAAATGAATTAACCTTATTTATTGTAAAGAAATATATAATCTCTGGAATGGTTATCATCAAGGCTAAAACTGCTCCGATAAAAAAACTAGAACCACTATTTTGTTTTTCTTCTTTAACAGGTGAACTTCTATAAAATTCTAATAATAAGTACAAAAAAATAGGCAAATATGCTATAAAAAACATAATTCTCTCTCCTTTCAATAAAAGTGTCGAATGATTAACCTATTTATTTTTATCAATGAGGTCACGCAATTTGGATGACCCTAAGATCATATCAACACAGGTTCTTTTATCAATCTTTATTACAAATTATCTATCTTTATTATAAATAATCGAATTTTATTTTAAATCTACACCTATTATCACTCTTACAATCTACTATCACCTTAATATGGTATTAAGTTTATAAAAATATAAAATTTAACATTCCCAAAAGGTACACCTTTTGATACACACCCCTACCCCACATTAAAACCACATCTCCCGATAGATTTGATAAAAACTATTATTTAATATTAGTAAAAAATAGAGGATATTGCTCTAATATCCATCGGTAAATTCTTATCATTTTTCCATTGAGAGTTATGGCTATCTTTTTTATTCCCATTCGACACGATATGACAATATACAGATGTTTATTTTAATAAGATTGTCCAGAAATATTACATTATATATATCTTGGAGGAATTAAATTATGAGCAAAAAATTATTAATGGCTTTAGCATGCAGCGTGTTACTTATGGGATTGGCTGCTTGTGGTTCAAATGATAAAGCAAATACATCAGAAGAACCAAAACAAGAAACTAAAAAAGAAGATGAACAAAAGAAAATAGAAGAACAGAAAAAAGCCGAAGAACAAAAGAAAATAGAAGAACAGAAAAAAGCCGAAGAACAAAACAAGCTGAAGAGCAAAAGAAGTTAGAAGAACAGAAAAAGGCTGAAGAACAAAAGAAACAACAAGAAGTAGCTAGAGCAAAAGAACAGGAACAACAAAAAGCTGCAGCTAATACAGCACCTCAGCAACAAGCTGCACCTAAACAAGAGAAAGTTCACTTTGCAAACTGTACAGATGCAAATAATGCTGGTTACTACGATATAACTCCAGATAGCCCAGCTTATGCTTCGCATTTAGATCGTGATGGCGATGGTGTAGCTTGTGAACGAAATAAAGGACATAAAAAATCTAGTAAAAAACATTAGATTTAAGGATAAACACTCTTATGAGTGCTTTTTTGTTTCCGTTCGACATAATATGACAATATTAGAATTGATTGTTTGCTATGATAAGCTCGGAAATCTTACATTTTACATAATTAAAGAGATTATAATGAAACGAACAACTGAATTTGTATTAGGTCTTATTGATGGTATTTTTGGCCTTATTTTCGCGTTTATAGCTTTAATGATCGGTGGATTAATGGGTATCTTCCGTAAAGGTTAAGGTAAAGCTACTGTATCTGCTTAAAATAGGCACTCAAAAGAGTACTTTTATTTTTTTATTAAATTATCTAATACATCTAAGATTTACAGGAGGAATAGCTTTGACACTATTTAAAAAATTTTTAATTGTCGTCTTAATATTGACGATAATGTATGCTGCAATTTTGATGGTTACATATGGTGCGCTTTATGAAACAATTGGAGAATTCCCAAGCCTCACATCTAGAACGATTTTCCATACCATGTTTATGACGTTCACTTACACTATAATTATCGGGATTTATTATTTAATTAAAGGATTTATTAAACTCTTATTAAAAAAAACAGCAAAAAATCATTTCGTTTTTTCAGGATTACTAATGTTAATGGCAATTATTATAGTAGGTATATCACCAGAAAAAGAACCTATGAACCGACTAAACTTTAATGAACAAATCGTTGAAGAAAATGAGGTACTTCACAAAAACATAAAAACATTAGAAACAGAAAATAAAGCTCTTGATGATCAAGTGAAAAAGTTAGAAGAAGAGTTAACAAAGCAAAACAGGTCTAAAACAGAGGGATCTCCTGCATCTCAAGTTATAACACACGAGAACCCTAATAAATCTGTTCCGCCATCTACAAATGAGCCAAAAACTAACACAGCCGACTACGATAAAAACGGTAATTATAAACCAGTGGACCAGATGACACCTGAAGAAATTAGAAAAGAAGCTGAAGGAATGCTAAAAGAAGCATTAGAAAGAGATGGAGTAAAATAACAAAATATAGATTTTGTTCACTTTTACGATACATTTATGAAACATTCATATGTTACGTTATATAAGTCCTTTTTTGAATCATTTTCATTCTGTCAAAAAGTCCTAGCCCCTCTAGGGCTTTTTACGTTCAAATAAAGAGGTATACCAAATTTCTCAATGTACAATACAACTTAACATGGTAAAATAATATTTGGATTGGCGTCCAATACATATTATTAAAATTAAAGTGGTTCAAGTCGGAGAAAGGCACCTTTGGGTGTCTTTTCTTTATGCATAAAAAAGCCTTATCTTCCTATAAAAAAGATAAGACCTTTATATACTACCTATTATCCGGTTCATCAGTTTCATAACACATTTAGCTTCTCCAAAAAGACCACCAGTGTCCTATTCTCCACCATAATACGCATACTTCCCAGGTGAACCATTATCTCGTATACTTGGATATGATTTTAGTTTATATTCATAAACCTAAAACATAAAAATATAACCAGATTACCATGATTAGAATTCCCATAACAGTAACTAATAGGAGTTTACCATCCGCACCTGTAATAACTTCTTTTAGATTTTCTTTTGCTTGTTGTTTCTTTTCTCCACTTGAAAAAAGATAAATAATGAAATAAGTAACCACTAAGAAGAATGAGAATATTATATCTATCATTACTTATGTACCTCCCTAATGCGTGCTATTAATTTCCTTATACGTTTTAAACTAAGATATCTGAAATCATAATGTTAATAAATATATCCCCCCGATTAAAAGTGCCGCAGCAAAGACTAATATTATTATTCCATCAGGACTATTAAGAATTTCTTTTATATGTTTTTTTGCTATTTGCTTAGTTTCTCCACTTGAAAAGAGATAAACAATGGAATGGAGAATTAGTAAGAAAAACGCCGTAACTAACTCTATCATGGTTTATGTACCTCCTAATATATATGTACCTTTAATTATCTAGTAATTTTCTTGCACCTTGTATCAGCCTGAGTAACTGGAATGTTTAGTTCAATAAAAACCAAATGATAAAAATTACTCCTATAACTGCTAAAGTTCCAAAAAAACCTACCAACATTTTTCCCTCAGGACCATTAATAAGCTCTTTTAAAACTTCTTTTGCTATTCGCTGACCTTTACCACTTAAAGTTATTGAAAGAATAAAGAATATTACCACTAATACAAATGAAAAAATTATTAGTTCCATGACTTGTATACCTCCCTAATATATGTTCGTTATTAATTAACCAATAATTGCCTTATACATTATACCAACTAGGGTACATAGAAGTATAACAAATTATTTTTATAATTTAATTTATTAATTGTTACCGTAGTAATAAAGGATAGTCCAAGGAGGAGTAAAGCGCCTTAGGGTGTCCTTTCTTTATTTCCAAAAAGGGTATCGAGGGACTAGCCTTTTCTAATTTGAAAGTAAACTTTTGAATATAAATTCAAAAAAAAGTTTGAGTTCTATACTTCTTACCCCATAAATAATTTAGTTTTCTTCCAATCATTGACTTGAGATTCACTACTAATAGAACTAATTATTTTTAAATCTTTTCATATTAATTGTATAGTTTAAATATTCAATTAAATATTTATAAATAAATTCAAATGTTAGAAAATACAAATAATATGGTATTGTTATTTATGTAATATTCATTCCAAAAAAGGGGGATTTTTCATGTTCAAGAAAGTAATAATTGGAACATTAGCAACTGGAATTATGTTATCTGGTGCTGGAGGAGTATTTGCGGAAACACCTACTGATACAGGTGTAAAATTAAAAACGATTGATAATAAAAAAAGTTTTGTTAAGAAAAAAGAAAAACAAGACTTTCCTGGTTACAAATCAAAAGGGGAAATACCTACTGTAAAAGAGTGGGATGGAGTGACTTGGTATTTAAAAGGAGCAACTGAAGTAAGTAAAAATTCATGGACAGGACATTATGAAGGATGGCGAACAAGTAATAATTAAGAAACTTTAATTAAGTTTTCCAAGAAAACAAGTAAACAAATAAAAAGAAGACCGAACTAGATTGTTATTCTAGTTCGGTCTTCTTTTTATTTTAAATTCATTAATAATTAATTTTTTCATATCACTATAAAATACCATTATTAACATCCCTAATATAGTTATAAATAAAGAAATTCCTTCAATGCCATTTTTCAAAATTAAGATGGTTCAAGTCCCAGGAAGGCACCTTTAGGGGTCTTTTTTTATGAATTTAAAGCCCACCTATTTCCTTAGGTGGACTACTTGTGATTTTACACAATTAAGTTATAGCAAAAGCATTTATATCGAAAGTAATTAATATTAACTTTGTAACCCTAATACCCTAATAATCTCAATTGTTTTATTATCTTTTATTTTAAAATAAAGCCTTTTCCCTATACGTTCACTAATTACAATATTTCCAGAGGCTAATTTACGCAAATGTTGTACAATCAAATCTTCTGTAATTTTTGTTTGCTTACTTAAATCAGAAACTGACAACGATCCATATGTAGTCAATTTACAAACAATTGATAATCGAGTAGAATTCCCTAATAAGCCTAAAACTTTTATACTTTCGGTATAGAAACTAAAATCCATCTGAAAAACATGTAACAGATC